>JAXLSZ010000009.1:0-258415 GCA_046330315.1 Solirubrobacterales bacterium | reverse complement strand
GGTTCAGCGTCGGCCAATGCAGTAACTCTCCAGCACGGGAAGATCGTCGCCGCCGGGACCAGCTCCGACGGCTTCACGCTGATCCGGTACAGGGTCGATGGCTCACTGGACCCTGCCTTCGGGGGCGGGGATGGCATCGTCACCACCAACGCAAACGCCAGGCCCACTTATCCCGCCGTCGGTTCCGTATACGGACTAGCCACAGACCCTAAAGGAAGGCTGATCGCTGCCGGAGACGGCGCCAACGCGATGTGCGGAGCTGTGTGCGGCCCGAACAACGTCGCTATTGCCCGCTACCGCGCGGATGGCTCACTCGATCCGGGCTTCGGGGGTGGCGATGGCCTCTTCATCCTCCGCAACAGAAACGCGGGACTCAAATCCGTCGCCCTAAGCGACGCCGGGCGGATCATCGCTGCGGGCTCCGCCAAGGGAACCGCCTTCGTCCTTGCACTGAGCAAACGCGGCCGCAGGCTCCGCGGATTTGTGACCCGTGGTCTTCAGAACAAAGTCAATGGCACCTCACGTGCAACAGGTGTGGCCATCGATCACGGCGGCAGGATCGTGATCGGGGGGTCGATTGGCCGTAAGAGAGGCTTCGTCGCACGCCTCAATCCGAATGGAACGCCCGACAGCGGCTTTGGACGACGTCGGGGCTTGACACCCATCAGCCTTGGCGCGCAGACCAAGGCATATTTCTCCGGCGGGATCGCCCTCGACCGACACGCCAACATCCTGACCGCTGGCGGCGTTTATTCCGCGGGACGGCCCGCCCGCTTTGCGCTTGCCCGGTACGGCGGTGCCGACCTTCCCTAGCCTCGATCCGCCGTTTTCGCAAGCGAGGGTGTGATCTCCTGGCTCTAGGCAGGTGAGGGTCAACAGTGCGGTGCCGAGGGACCCTCGGAATGGGCTCTTGCGGCGATCACGAGGCGCGGCGCCGTCCTTGAGGCAGGCTGACGCCGACCGCTCGACCCGGTGCGACGCGCGTGGTTGGTGGCGGCGAAGCGTGATCTATGGTCCTGCCGCCAGTGGCAGTGATCGCAGCCGCCGGAAGGCGGTGAGAAGTGCTGCGGCCCAGGGCCAGCTGCGCGCCAGGCGAAGCGTCGTCCGGCGGCCGGAACGGACGATCCGCCCGGCGACGTGGAGCAGCCGCTGGCGAAGCCGCTTCGGCTCGGCGAGCGAGAGCTCGCCGTCGAGGCAGAGGGCCCGCGCCTGCGCGAGCAGGTCCTGGGCGATCAGGGAGAGCTCGAGCCAGGCCTGGTTTGCGGCGAAGGCGCCGAAGGGCAGGTTTCGCATCCCGGTCTCCTTGCCGCAGCGGATCTCATCCTCGACCCGAGCGCGGCGGCGGTGGCGAAGCTCCAGCGCGGCGATCTCCGAGTCCTCCTGATCGGTGAGAAAGCAGGTATGGCGGTAGCCCTCGGCGTCGAAGACCTCGAACTGGGCGCCGGGGTGGGGGCGCTCGCGCCGGCAGATGAGTCGTGTTCGCTCGGGCCAGGGAGCGAGATCCAGCTCCTCGGTCAACTCGGTGACCCAGGCGCCCTCGCGGGACTCCCCGTCGGCGTCGATCGCCTGCGCCCAAGCCGATTCGGGCAGCGCGAGGATCGCCGTGCGGACCCGCTCATCGACCTCGTAGCCGACCGAGAAGCGGATTGAGGCCGCGCGGCAGTCGGCGGTGAAGGCGTGGGTGGCGCCACCGACGTCGGCGCGAACCAGGATCTCGCGGTCGAGGTCCGGTTCGGGGATCTGCTCGAGCGCCGCCTCGAGGACCTCGAAGTGATCGGCGGCGGTGTTCGAGCCGGCGTTGCCGGGGCGCAACTTCCCAGCGAGAGCTTCGCCGGTCTGCTCGAGGTAGCAGAGCAGCGGGTGAAAGCCGAAGCCGCGCTTGTAGGTGCCGGCCGCCTGCTCCTTCTCGGAGTGAGCGTCGAGCAGGGTCGCGTCGATGTCGAGCGTGATCGTTTCGGGCCGGGCGCCGGCGTCCCAGGCCCTCGCCCTGGCGCTTGCCCGCGCCGCCCTGATCCGGTCGAGCCCCTCGGCGTCGATCGACTTGATCGCCCGGTGCGCGGTCGTCTGCGAGGCGACCGGGCCAAAGAGGACCTCCTGGCTGCGCAGGACGCCGAGGTCGGACGCAGTCGCCGCCGTCGGCGATCGAGACGGCGAGGTCGCGCAGGACGCGGCCGGGTCGTGGGCAGAGCGGCGCTCGCGGGTCGCCGCCATCGCCTCAGAGAGCGCCTTCGTCAGACCAGTGCGGTCGGCGAGCTCGGCGAGCAGAAACGCGCCGGCGTGGGAGACGAGCCCGCCGCCGTCCGCCGTGACTTCTACGGTTCGGGCAGTCGCTTTAGCGTTCACCTTCCGGGTGTCCTCCAGGTCTTGAGAGTGGGACTTCAGCAATCCGCATTCTCATGGGCCGGGAGGACGTTCCCGGGGGGCTTTGTCAGGCCGCTATCGGGGTTTCGAGGCTAGAAGGCGGCGCGCATCGTCGCCACGGCTGCGCGGGCGTTGCGGCGGGCGGCGGCGGGACCAAGGCGGCCGGCGGGCAGCTCGACCACGAAGGCGTCGGCGCCGCGGAGGTGGTGCTCTGTCCACTTCACCGCCGTGCCGGGAAGGTGCTCGCCCCGGCAGCGCTTCAGCGGCACGTCGCTGATCCGCGAGTAGCGACGCTCGAGGTGGGCGTCGAAACCCGGGCACGGGGCCAGCACCTGGCCCCAGGGCTGGTGGTACCAGATCGAGATCCGCGGGCGCAGCCGCCTGAGAAGCCGCCTGACCAGCCGCGTCTCGGGCTCCGAGAACGGCCGCGGGCCCGGGTAGTAGCCACTCGCTCGCGGCACGCCTCCGTGCCAGCGGAAGGAGAAGTTGCGGTTCAGGTCGACACCGCGGGCGTTGCGCCGCGTCCCCCTCGCGACCCCGTCGGGATTGACGGTGTAGACGGTCCAGAGGTCCATGCCGCGCAGCCGGGCCCAGCGCCGCCGCAGCTCCCTGACCACCCCCATCCCGGCCGGCTCGTCGCCGTGGATCGCCCCCACCACCAGCGCCTTGCGGGGGCTCTCGGGGTCACCGAGCCGCAGCGCCCGGATCGCCCGCCCCCTCACCGAGTGGCCGAGCAGGACCGTCCGTCCGGTCTGAGTCCAGGAGCCGGGGCCCGCCGACCGATCGCCAGATGCTCGGACCCCGGCCGGCCCGCCGGCCAGCGCGCCCGTGATCACCACCAGCAGCGCCACCGCCAGCGCCGAGCCGACCCGCCTCATTCCGCGACCGTACCCGAGACGATGCCCGCCGAGGATCCTCGGTCTTCGTCTTGACGCGGAAGGAGGGACCGGGGAAGATTGGGACCCAACCAGGGAAGGAGGAACCGATCAGGGCGATCAGGCTTGCGGGCGCGGTCGCCGCCGCGACGGTGGCGATCGGCGTCGCCGTAGCGGAGGCGTCGTCGGCCCCCACCACCGTGACCCTGACGGGCGGCGGCCCCACCGGCGCTCACGGGAAGGTCACCTCGCCGAGGGCCGTCTGCAAGGCGAAGCGCAAGGTAGTGCTCTACATGCGCCTGCCGCAGCCTCAGGGGAAGGTGCGGATCGGCAGCGACCTGACCGACGGAAAGGGACGCTGGAACGTCGCTCACCCGCTGCTCAAGGGCGACTACTTCGCGAAGGTGAGCCCGAGGGTCGTGGAGGTTGGGAACGAGACCGTCCACTGCCGTTTCGATGTCTCTCTCCGGGTCCATCTCTAGCCGCTGCCGGGTTGCCGGGTCGGGCCGATTGCCGTTCCCGTCGGAGGCTCAGACGAAGGCGGGGCCGCGCTTGACGAGGTTCTCGTAGAGCTTTTCCTGGATCGTCTCGCGGACGGTCTCGGAGAGGTCGAAGAGAAGCGCCTTGTCCTCGGCGGCCTCCGGCCCGTAGCCGGAGAGGTCGATCGGCTCGCAGAACTCGATCCGCCAGCGGGAGGGAAGCGGCACCAGCCCGAGGGGGCCGAGCCAGGGGAAGGTCGGCGTGATCGGCACGAAGGGCGCCCCGGCGAGTCTGGCGAGGACCCGGGACTCGGCCAGCTTGGGATAGATCTCCTCGGCGCCGACCACAGCCACCGGGACAATCGGCGAGCCGGTGCGAAGCGCCACCTCGACGAAGCCGCCGCGGCCGAATCGCTGCAGCCGGTAGCGCTCCGAGAAGGGCTTGCCGGTCCCCTTCGCACCCTCGGGGAAGACCATCACCAGCTCGTCCTGCTCGAGCAGCCGGGTGGCGTTGAAGGGATTGGCCGGCACTCCGCCCAACTTGCGCATGAAGAAGCTGAGGAAGGGGAGCTCGAAGGCCCAGTCGAGGACCAGCGGCCGGGTCCAGCGCGGCAGAGGGTGGCCCTTCATGATCGCCACCCCGATCATCGTCGCGTCGAAGGGGAAGAGCGAGCCGGAGTGGTTGGAGACGATCAGCCCGCGGCCGTGGGAAGGGACGTTCTCGAATCCGGCGGCCTGCACCCGCCACCAGATGTCGTAGAGGAACTCGAAGACCGGGTAGGCGGCCTCGGCGAACTCCTCGTCGAAGCCCCACTCGTCCTCGTGGTACTCGCCGGCCAGCCGGCTGGACATCCGCCGCACCGCCTCGCGCAGGTTGGCGGGGAGCGCCGACGCGGCGTGCTCGGCCGCCGCCATCGGGTCGAGGCCGTCGTCGAGCCCGGCCCGGACACGAAGCAGGAAATCGGCCGCGCCCCCGGCGGTCGCGGCGCCGTTCCGCGCGGCGCTCACCATGCGGCATCTCCGGCGGCCGCGGCGCCGTTCCGCGCGGCGCTCACCATGCGGCATCCCCGGCGGCCGCGGCGCCGTTCCGCGCGGCGCTCACCATGCCGCGCCCCCGGCCTGCCGGGGCGCCCGCCCGCCCGGGTGCGGCGAGGGGAAGAGCCGGCGGCTCGCGGGCCCCTTGGCGATGAAGTCGCGGACCGCGGCCTCGGCGTCGTAGCGGGGCGCGAAGCCGACGTCGCGCTTCAGCCGGGTGTTGTCGCAGCCGCGGCCGTAGCGCAGCAGCCGCACACCGTCGTTGTAGAGGTCGGCCGCACCGAGCCGCTGACCGAGACGCCCGAGCACCGCGGCGGCAAGCTGGTGGGGCACCGGCAGGGTCGGCCGCCCGGCGAGGCGCAGGATGCGGGTCAGCGAAATCGTCCCGTCGGGGGCGACGTTGACCGCGCCGCGCACCGGATTGCGCGCCGCGGCGGCGAGCGCCGCCGTGGCGTCCTCGGCGTGGAGGAGCTGGAGGCGCGGGTCGAAGCCGAGCTGGGTGGGGACGACGGGGAGCGAGAGGTAACGGCAGAGCGGCTGGTCGAGGCCGGGCCCGATCTCGGGCTGGAAGCGCAGCATCGTGCAGGTGATCTGGGGGTGGCGGCGGGAGAAGTTCTCGAAGTAGCTCTCGAGCTCCCCGATGTCGCGCTGGAAGCGCGTCTTCAGCGGATAGCGGCGGGCCATCTCCTCGCCGAAGAAGGAGGGCGCCGAGGCCTCGCACCCGTAGATCGCCGCCGAGCCGCGGGCGACCACGGCCCGCAGCCCCTCGACCTTCTCGCAGGCGGCGAGGAGCTGCAGCGAGCCGATCACGTTGATGTCGTGAAGCGCGCGGGCCGGCTTGCCGGGCTCGGGGTACCAGACGATCCCGCAGTGGACGACGACCTCGGGCTCGAGGCCCGGGAGTATCCGCGAGATCACCGGGTTGCGGATGTCGGCCTCGATGAACTCGGTTCGCTCGAGGTCGGCGGCCGGCGGCGCCGTGTCCACGCCGGCCAGATAGGAGACCGAGGGGTCGCGCTCCAGGGCGCGGGCAAGCTCGGAGCCCCAGTGACTGGCGACCCCGGTGATCACGACTCGGCTGCCGCCTGCGGCAGCCATATCTAACCCTCAGCCTTAGGCTTAGACTCGATCGCCTCGACCCGTTTCGCGAGCTCGGCGACCTGCTTCTCGAGAGCGCGGACCTCCTCGCGGGTGGCCAGCCGCATCCCCTCGATCGCCTCGACCACCCGGGAGGCGATTCCCGCCGAGGCCTCCTGGGCCTCCTGGCTGCGCTGGGAAACGGCCTCTGCCGCCTCGCGGCTGCGCTGGGTCACGGAGTCCGCCGCCTCGCGGCTGCGCTGGGTCACGGAGTCCGCCGCCTCGCGGCTGCGCTGGGCGACCGACTCGCGGGCCTCGCGGCCGCGCTGGGAAACGCCCTCGGCGGCCTCGCGGCCGCGCCGGGTCACCTCGTCGAGCAGCTCGCGCCCGCGATCTCCGCCGCCGACCCGGGCGAAGGTTCGCTCGATCGCCTCGCGCAGGGCGTCGGGGGGGCCCTTGGTAGGGCCCGATCCGCCGGCTGGGTCCTGACCTTCCATGGATGAGAGCTTATTGGCATCTAGGCTCCCATCGCGATGCCCCGCCGACTCCGGCCCAGCGCCCCGATCGCCGCGGACGCGATCCTCACCGGCGACCCCGCCCGGGCGATGATGCTCGCCCAGGAGCTCACCGAGCAGCCGCTGATGAGCAACCACGCCCGCGGACTCTGGGGGTACGTCGGGCGGACGGCGGACGGGCGGCAGCTCACCGTGCAGTCCACCGGGACCGGCGCGCCGAGCGCGGTCATCGTCCTCTCCGACCTCGCCGGGCTGGGGCTGCGCCGCGCGGTGCGAGTGGGGACCTGCTCCTCCCTGGACGGCGAGCACGCCCTGGGCGAGGTCCTCGCGGTCGCGACCGCCTACGCGGGCGACGGGGTCAGCCGCACGCTGGGACGCGGCGGCGAGACGCTGGCGCCCGGCCTGGTCCCGCCCCCCGACCCACCGGAGGGCCCGCTGCCGGCGGTGCGGGCCGCCAGCTTCGATCTCGCACCGGGGCACGCGCCCCTACCCGAGACCGGGGCCTCGGTCGCCGACCTGCAGACCGCTGCCCTGTTCGCCGCCGCTCCCGGGCTCGGCGTCGAGCTCGGTGCCCTGCTGGTCGTCGCCGAGGCGGGCGGCGAAGAGATCGCCGAGGAGGAGCTGGCGGAGGCGGCGCGGCGGGCCGGTCGCATCGCCCTGGCCCTACTCTCAGGTCGAGGTTGAGTCCCCGCGGCGGGCCGTCGCCACGTCCTCGGCGAGGCGGTCGATCTGCTCCTCGACCGCCTCGAGGCGCTGCGAGAGCGAGCGCAGGCGCCGCTCCAGGCGCTCCACCTGGTCGGCCGAGGGAACGTTGAGCGCATCCATGGCGGCGTGCTGGGCGCCGATCGCCCGCTCGCGCGCCCCGAAGGCGGCCGAGACGGCCTGGCTGAACACCGGGTTGTCGAGCAGCGTCTGAGCGAGGTCGCTGACGGCCTGCTCGCCGCGCGCCCGCAGGCCCTCGTCGGTGTCGGCGTCGTGCTCGCTCATCCCACCCAGCCTAGCGAGCGGCCGGACAAGGTTGTGGGCGCGTTAACCCCGCGCGGGGCGCGCCGCTTCGTCCGCCCCCGGAGGGTAGGTTTTCGGGCACGGGTGCCTCTTGCAAAGGGAGAGAGGAACAAATAGCGTTGCCGTCCCGAGCGGGGAGAGACCGGACGGGCGAAACGCCGGCCCCCCGGCTTCCCCCGGCTAGCGGGAGGAGAGTCGCCGTCTGATGAGAGAGAAGCTCGCACTGACCTTCGCGCTCGCCGGCTTCATGGCTGTCGCTGCGCTGGGTGCGGGCCTCGCCGGCGCCGAGGTCCCGGCGGCGCCGAAGACAGGTTCCGGAGCGACCCCGGCGGGCCAGCCGGCCGCGACCGGCCCCTCGGTGGTCACCGGCCCCTCGATCTCCCCCGGCGGCGTCAGCGCCAACGACACCATCAAGGCGCCGCCCTCCGGCGGGATCGTCAGCCCCGGCGAGACCGAGACCGGCGGCAGCACCCCCTCCCCGGTTCCCTCCAACTCCTCCGGGGCACCGACGGCGCCCTCGGTCAACAACACCTCGACCACTGGTGCAGGGTTGGCCGGGATCGCCCCGATCGGCGTCCCCAACTTCCTCATCGACTCCTTCGAGATCCCGCCCTTCCTGCTGCCGATCTACCAGGCCTGCGGCACCGAGTACGACATCCCCTGGGAGGTCCTGGCCTCGATCAACAAGATCGAGACCGCCTTCGGCACCAACCTCAACGTCTCCACCGCCGGGGCGGAGGGCTGGATGCAGTTCATGCCGGCGACCTGGGCCGACTGGGGGGTGGACGCCAACGGCGACCGCCGCAAGGACCCCTACAACCCGGTCGACGCGATCTGTGCCGCGGCTCGCTACCTGCGGGCGGCCGGCGGCAGCGCCCACCTCTACGACGCGATCTTCGCCTACAACCACGCCGACTGGTACGTGCAGGAGGTGCTGCTCTACGCGCGGGCCTACAGCCGGCTGCCCGACGCGCTGGTCGGATCGCTCACGGGCCTAACCGAGGGCGCCCACTTCCCGGTCGCCGCCAACGCCCGCTACGCGGACCAGATCTCGACCAGCCGGGCGCGGCACGACACGACGACCGGCCGCACCCAGCTCGGCAACGCCGCCCAGGTCGTCTCCTCCTCGCCCGGTCGCGAGGCGATCGACATCTTCTCCCGCGCCGACGCGCCGGTGATCGCGGTCAACGACGGGGTGATCAGGGCGATGGGCACCTCCGCGGCGCTGGGCTCCTACATCGTCCTCGAGGACGCCTACGGCAACCGCTACACCTACGGCCACATCGGCGAGATCGCCCGGGTGCACCCGGTGCCGCGCCCCGAGAAGCTGACCGCCGCCGACTTCAAGCTGGTCACGCCGCCGGCCGACCGCAAGCCGACCGCCCCGGCCACCGACCCGAAGACCGCGGCACGCGGCGACAGCGCGGGACCCGCGGGACCCGCGGTGAAGGTCGGGACGAGGCCCGAACACGAGGGCAGCCTGGCGGCCGGCGCCGCGGCCGGCGCGGCCGTGGCCGGAGGCTCGGCAGGCGGCGGCTCCACGGGTGCCGGCCCGAGCGCCGGAGTCTCGGGCGGATCGGTGGCGGGAAGCGGCGGCGCCCAACCGGGCGCGGGGAGCGGCCCAGCCGCCGGCGCCTCGCAGGCGATCCCGAACGCCGCCGGCGGCGTCACCGCCCCCGGAACAGGGGCCTCGCAGCCGCTCGGTCAGCCGGCGAGCACCGACACCGGCGGCAACCCGCGCAACGCCTCGAGCGTGCGGCCACGTCTCTACGCGCTGCCCCGCCGGCCCCACATTCGCGCCCGGGCGGCCCAGGTCAACGGCGGCACCCAGGTCCGCCTCGCCGGCTACGCCAGCTACCGCAACTACTTCAACGACGTCTACACCGGCAACACCGGCAACGCCGACCTGCGCCCGCTGCGGGTCGGCTCGCGGGTGATCGGCGGCACCATCCTCGGCAGGCTGGCCGGGGCCGGCGAGTCCGAGCAGCCGCACATCAGCTTCTCGATCCGCCCGCCCGGCAAGAAGAGCCCGCCGATCGACCCCAAGCCGATCCTCGACGGCTGGAAGCTGCTCGAGGCGACCGCGATCTACGGGGCCAACGGCAAGAACTCCCTCCAGGACCAGCTCGGCATCGGCGGCGTGCTGCTGCTCTCCAAGGAGGCGCTCCAGCGCCGCGTCCTCAGCGACCCCCGCCTCTCGATCTACTCCTGCGGGCGCACCGACATCGCCACCGGGCAGATCGACCGCCGCATCCTCGCCGCCATGGAGTACCTGGTCGAGAAGGGGTACCGCCTGACCATCACCTCGCTGAAGTGCGGCCACAGCTTCCTGACCTCATCCGGCTACGTTTCCGAGCACAGCTCCGGCAACGCCATGGACATCGCGGTGATCAACGGGGTGGTGGTGACCGGCCACCAGGGCCCGGGCTCCCTCGCCGACTCCCTGATCAAGAGCCTTCTGCAGCTGCAGGGGACGATGGCCCCTCACCAGATCATCTCGCTCGAGGACCTGCCGGGCCCGCAGAGCTTCGCGCTCCCCGACCACTACGACCACGTCCACGTCGGCTACTACCCGCAGTACGGGGCGGCGCTGGGCGGCGGCGGCACGCAGAACCTCAGCCCCGAGCAGTGGCGCCGGCTGATCAAGCGGCTCGGCGAGATCGACAACCCCAGCGTCCCCGTCTCCCCGCCCGGGACCGCGGTGGGCGGCGGCCAGGGGGCCGGCGGGTCGAAGGGCTCCCGGACGGCCGGCTCGCGGTAGAGCTCCCCTGGCCCGGCAATTCGGATTCGTGCAGTTCGACTGGGCCGGGCCGATCGGCATGCCCGACGGCCGCTACCTGGCCCGCGAGGCGGAGGGTGACCCGGGGCCCGGCGATGCGGGCGGCGAGGCACCGGCCGGGGCCGGGGCGCCTGGGCCGCCGGCGGGGGACGAGCGGGTGCTGGTCGTCTCCACGGAGGGCGCGCCGCCCCCGCCCCGGCGGCGCCGGCGCCGCCCCAGGGAGGCCGAGCCGGAATCGCCCCCCGAGCCCCTGCCCCTGACCCGCGTCACCGCGATCCGCGCCTTCGAGCCGTTCCCCGTCGAGGAGGAGGCGGCCCGCTGGCTCGATCAGGCCTGCGAGGCGGAGGAGACCGCCGACCTCCTGGTCAACGAGGGGATGGCGCTGCTGAACCGGGCGCTGCACGTCCACGCGGTCACCAGCGGCGGCCCGGCGGCCCCCGAGCTCTCCGCGGCCGACGCGGTCGCTGTGCGGATCGGCTTCGGGAGCGGCGAGCAGGTCGCCGAGGGCGCCTTCGCGGTCGCCCGCAGGCTGGACATGCGGGGGGGCGCCGAGCGGCGCCGGCGCCGGCGCGACGAGCTGCGCCCCCAGGAGAGGGTGGCCGCCGTGCTGGGCGGCCGCGAGCGCCTCGACGCCTGCGAGACGCTGATCCTGCGGGCCCGCTCCGACCTCGACGCGGGGCGCTGGCGCGAGGCCGCCCTGCAGCTCGGCATCGGCCTCGACGCGCTGCTGGCCGAGCTCGGGGGCGCGGTCGCCGACCCCGGCCACGAGCAGGACATGGAGCTGCTGCGCTCGCGGCGGGACGAGGCCGCGCACGCCGCCGAGTCGGCGCTGGCGGGTGAGCCCGCCGCGGCCGAGCGCGAGCGAGTGCGGGAGCTGATCGAGCTCTGCGAGCGGGTCCTGCGCCGTCGGCGGGTGCTGCGAGGATAGGCGCGATGGGGAGGGACGAGGAGACCGTTGCGGAGACGGCGAGCGGGCCGGGCGCAGGGCGCGGCGGGGATCCCGCGGCCCCGGGCGCAGGGCGCGGCGGGGATCCCGCGGACGTTGGCGCCGGGGGCGGCCGCGATGCTTCGGACGCCGGCCTTACCCACCGTGAGGGCACCTTCGCGGGGGCAGAAGACCTGGAGATCTACTGGCAGGGATGGCGGGCGGAAGCGCCGGCCCGCGCCGTCGTCGTGATCGCGCACGGGGTATCCGAGCACGGCGGCCGCTACGCCCACCTCGCCGAGCGCCTGGCCGTGGCCGGCTACCCGGCCTGGGCGCTCGATCACCGCGGGCACGGGCGCTCGGAGGGGCGCCGCGCGGTGATCGACCGCATGGACAACGCCGCCTCGGACCTCGACGCCTTCATCGGGATCGCGGCCGCCCCGGATCCCGAGGTCCCGCTGGTCCTGCTCGGCCACAGCATGGGCGGTTGCCTCTCCCTCCACTACGCGCTCGGCGATCCCTCGAGGCTCGACGCGCTCGTCCTCTCCGCGCCCGCCGCGACGCTTCGGTCGGCATCTTCCGCGCAGCGCCTGGCGGGCAGGGCTCTCTCGGCGATCGCGCCCGGGTTCGGGGTCTTCGAGGTCGACGCCGAGCTGATCAGCAGCGACCCCGCGGCGGTCGAGGCCTACGTCGCCGACCCGCTCGTCCACCACGGCAGGCTCCCGGCCCGCACGGTCGCAGAGATCGCGGCGGCGATAGAGGCCTTCCCCGACCGCCTCCCGACCCTCGCCCTCCCCCTCCACGGCCTGCACGGCAGCGAGGACCGGCTCGTCCCGGTCGAGGCAAGCCGCACGGTCAACCGGCTGGCCGGCTCCGAAGACAAGACCCTGGACGTCTACCAGGGCCTGCGCCACGAGGTGTTCAACGAGCGGCCCGAGGATCGCGAGCGGGTGATCGGTGACCTGATCGCCTGGCTCGACGCCCGCTTCGCACCCGCCGGCTGAGCCCCCCACCCCCCGCCGAGCTTCAACTTCCCGACGATAATCAGCGGGAACTTGAAGCTCGACCCGGCTCTGAGGTGGATTGGCTCGGCCAGAGGCCGAGGCGGCGCAGCACCGGCTCGTCCTCGAGCGAGTTCCCCGCGTGGTGGGCCGCGGGCAGCTCCACACCCGGCACCGAGGGGACGCCGATCACCGTGAGGCCGGCGGCGCGGGCCGAAGCGACGCCCGTCGGGGAATCCTCCAGCGCCACCACCGCCCGGCCCGGCTCGACCCCGAGCCGCCGGCAGGCCTCGAGGTAGGGATCGGGCTCGGGCTTTGGCGCGGGGACCTCGTGGCCGCTGACGATCGCCCCGAAGGCATCGGCCAGGCCGGCCTCGCCGAGCGCCTTCTCGATGAAGGGCCGGGGCGAGTTGGAGACCAGCGCGATCGGGACCGCCCGCGCTCGCAGCTCCTCGACCAGGCCGCGCGCCCCGACCATCTCCTCGACCCCGTTGCCCAGCTCAGCCATGACCAGCTCGTCGAGCTCGGCGATCAGCTCCTCGGCGCGGCCCGGCTCGCCCAGCCGCCGCTCCAGGATGGCCCCCGCGATGTGGGCCGGAGAGCCGACGATCTCCTGCTTGTGCTCGAGGGTGAACTCGAGGCCGCGCCGCTCGAAGAGCTGCTGCTCGCCACGCGTCCAGACCGACTCCGTGTCGAGCAGCAGCCCGTCGTTGTCGAAGATCACGGCGCTCGGCGGCAGCGCCGCGGCGCTGGCCTCCTCCCAGCTCATGTAGCCGAGCATCGAGACCAGGCGGCCGCCGGCGATCCGGTAGCGCTGCCCGAACAGGGCCTCGACGCTGATCCCCTCGCGGCCGTGGCCGGTGAAGCGGATCTTCACCACCATCTCCTCGCCGGCCTCGACCACCTCCTCCATCTCGATCTCGATCCGCTCCCAGGGCTCGTGGAAGTCCTCCCAGAAGCGGCGCACCCCCGCGTGGCCCAGGTACTCGCGCCCGATGCCCGGGAAGGCCCCGGCCGGCCGCCACTCGACGGCGGGGTCGAGGGTCTCAAGGAAGGCCTCGAGATCGGCGCTGTTCCAGGCCTCGTAGGCCCGCTCGACCAGCGCCGCGCCGCTGTCCCCGCCGCTTCCGCCTGGCTCGCTCACGCGACGATTATGGCCGGGGGCCGAGCCAGCCGCCGAACTCGGATACGGTCAGCATTCCGTGCGCGTCCCGTCACCTCGTCCGTCACCTCCTCCACACCCCACCCGACGTGGGACCTTTTTCCCCTGATGGTCAGCGATAAAGAGTCCCACGTGATCAGCGGCGTCGATTTCGTCTACGTCCCGACCCAGGATTTCGACGCTGCGGTCGAGTTCTACGGCAAGGTGCTGGGCCTGCCGCTGTCGGCCCGTTACGGCCAGCGGCCGGGAGCGGAGTTCGAGACCGGGAACCTGACGCTGGCGGTGATCGAGTCGGAGTCCTTCGGCATGGAGTTCCGGCCGATCGGCCACCCGATCGGCCTGCACGTCGAGGACGTGGAGACGGCCCGAGCGGAGCTGGAGTCGCGCGGCGTCGAGTTCGGGGCGGAGACAATGGACACCGGTGTCTGCCACATGGCCTTCTTCCGCGACCCGGATGGAAACGCCCTCATGCTCCACCACCGCTACGCCCCGCGCACGCCTCTTGGCTAGCGCCCCCCGGCCCGGCTGAAGCCATATCCGCCGGCCCGGGTGAAGCCATATCCCCCGGCCCGGCTGAAGCCATATCCCCCGGCCCGGCTGAAGCCATATCCCCCGGCCCGGCTGAAGCTGTCCCGCCGGTCCAGCTGAAGCCACCCCGCCGGTCCAGCTGAAGCCACCCCGCCGGCCCGGCTGAAGCCATTGTTGGTCCCTGGGCGGCCCCAAATGGCTCCAGTTCGGCGGGGGGCGGAATCGGGCGCGGTCAGCCCAGCGCGCCGAGGAGGTCGCCCAGCTCGGTGACCACGTCGCCGGAGAGCTTCACCTCGGCCTCGCGGTCATAGGGAGTCGGCCCCTGGGTGACGATCGCGATCCGCCCGCCGGCCGATCGGGTCAGCGCGGGCAGGCCGGCCGCCGGATGGACCTCCAGCGAGGAGCCGACGCAGAGGGTCAGCTCGGCGCGGGCCGCCAGCTCCTGGGCCTCGAGGATCGCCCGCTCGGGGAGCATCTCGCCGAACAGCACCACGTCGGGCTTGACCAGGCCGCAGCACATCGAGCACTCGGCGACGCCCTCCTCGTTGAACAGGGCCTCGACCTCCCCGATCCCGTAGCTGCCCCCGCACACCGTGCAGGAGGAGGTCTCGATCGAGCCGTGGATCTCGATCACCCGCCTCGAGCCGGCGGCGCGATGCAGGCGGTCGATGTTCTGGGTTACCACCGCCTCCAGCAGCCCCCTCTCCTCGAGCGCCGCCAGCGCCTCGTGCGCGGGGTTCGGGCGCTTCTCGCCGAGCATCTGGAAGCGCGGTCGGTAGAAGCTCCAGAACCTCGCCGGGTCGCGACGGAAGGCGTCGATGTGGGCGACCTCCATGGGATCCACCCCCTCCCAGATTCCCGATCCCGGGGTACGGAAGTCCGGGATGCCCGAGGGCACCGAGATCCCCGCCCCGGTCAGGGCCAGGGTGAGCGAGGAGGCGGAGACCAGCTCGGCGAGGCGCTCGACCTCCTCACGAGCCGCCCCCTCCGCCGGCCCCGGGCGCGGGCGGCCGCCGCCGGCGCCCTGCGGGCGCCCACCTTCGTCCACCGGGCTTGTCGCCGACGGGTCCACCTGGGAGGATTCCATCATGAAGCGGATCGCAGGGGTCGCCGCGCTGGCCTCGATGCTGAGCTTTTCCGCCGCCGCCTCGCCGGCCGTCTCCCCCGCCGCCGCCAGCCACATCCTCTACACGACCCAGAAGGCGATCGTCTCGGTCTCGCCGCAGGGGGGCGACCGGCGCGTCCTCTTCCGCCTGCGGGGCGGCGGTCGCGTTTTCTCCCCCTCGGCCACCAGGGGCGGGGGCAGGATCGCCTTCCTCGAGTCGGTGATCACCAACTCGGGCGGGCCAAATCCCCCGCGCACCGCCGACCGCCTCTTCGTGATGCGCCGCGACGGCAGCCACCTGCGGCTGGTCCGCAAGTTCATCGACCTCGACGTCCAGTCGCTGGAGATCTCGCCGAACGGGCGGCGGCTGGTGTTCAGCAAGATGGATCGGGTCTTCGACAGCACCCAGTTCGTCTACACGGTGCGCGTCAACGGCCGCGGGCTGCGGCGTTTGACCCGCTCCCGGGCCGCCGGGACCGATCCCCAGTTCTCCCCGAACGGGCGCCGGGTCGTCTACACCAAGGGCGGCGGGCGCCACCACGACGGGATCGCCACCGTGAGGCTCTCGGGAGGCCGCGGGCACCTGATCTTCCGCAGTTCCAGCGCCTCGCAGCCCTCCTACTCCCCGGACGGGCGACGGATCGCCTTCGTCAACGCCGGCCCGGGGGGTTTCTACCACGCCTGGATCATGCGCTCCAGAGGGGGCCGCGCCCATGCCCTGATCCACAACCGCTCCCAGCAGTTCCATCCGGACTTCTCCCCGAGCGGCCGCAGCCTCGTCTACGAGCAGGAGCGCCTGCCGGTCGTGGAGTGGACGATCCGCACCGTGCGCCGCGACGGCAGCCGCGTCCGGGTCGTGTTGCACCACGGCAACGACCCGGCCTGGGTGCGCTAACCCCCACCCCACACCCACCGAACGTCCCGGAGTTGTTGCTATCCGGGGTACTCCGGGACGTTCGCGGGGGTGGGGGGGTTCGGCGCGGGCCGCTCGCGGGGGTGGGGGGGTTCGGCGCGGGCCGCTCGCGGGGGGTGGGAGTTCGGCGCGGGCCGTTCCGCGCGGGCTCGGCCCTACTTCCCGCTCCACTTCGGGGTGCGCTTGCCGAGGAAGGCCGAGATGCCCTCGCGGGCGTCCTCGGTCACGAAGGCGGCGGCGAAGCCCTTCTTCTCAGCCTCGATGCCCTCGTCGAGGTCGCCCTTGTGGGAAACGCGCTTGACCTGCTCGACCGCCAGGGGCGCCTGGCCCGCCAGGCGCCGCCCCCAGGAGAGCGCCGTGTCGAAGAGGTCCTGGTCGGGGACGACCGCGTTGACGAGCCCGGACTCCAGGGCGTCGTCGGCGGAGATCGCGTCGCCGATCAGGTTCATCTCCAGCGCCTTGTTGTCGCCGACCAGCCGCGGCAGCCGCTGGGTGCCGCCGAAGCCGGGGATGATCCCCAGCTTGATCTCGGGCTGGCCGAAGGTCGCCGCCTCGGCGGCTAGCCGCACGTCACAGGCCATCGAGACCTCGCAGCCGCCCCCGAAGGCGAGCGCGTTGACGGCCGCGATCGTCGCCACCCTGGCCTGGCCGAAGTCGCGCAGCAGCGCGTGGCCGGAGTCGATCAGCTCGCGCCCGGAGGCCTCGTCGGTCATCGAGGTGAAGGCCTTGATGTCGGCGCCGGCGCTGAACACCAGGGGGATCGAGGAGGCGATCACCATCGCCCCCACCTCCGGGTTGGCCTTGACCTTCTCCCAGACCGCGCCCAGGTCCTTGATCACCTGCGGGGAGACCGCGTTCATCGGCGGGTTGACGAGCCAGGCGATCGCGACGTTGCCGCGGGTCTCGAGCTTGACCTTCTCGGGCTGATCGCCCTCGTCGGGCTGCGGGTAGGGGTAGAAGCCCTGGCCCGACTTCAGCCCCAGCCGCCCCTGCGCGACCAGCCGCCGCAGGGTGACCGGCGCGGCGAAGCGCTCGCCGTGTTTCTCCTCGAGCGCCTCGATCCGCTCCAGCATCACGTCGAGCCCGTCGATGTCGGCCTTCCAGAAGGGCGGGAAGAGGCCGCGCCGCGGGTCCATGCCGGCGCCGGCCATCATCCCGACGTCGATGTCGCGCATCGAGGCGACCCCCTCCTCGAGCAGCAGGCAGGCCTCGATCAGCGCCTTGCAGGCGAACAGCTCGGCCAGCTCCTCGCCGTCGGGCTCGGCCTCGCCGGGAAGCTGCGGCTCGCCATCCTTGTAGAAGCCCTCGCCGCCAGACTTGACGCCGAGCTTGCCCTCGGCGACCAGCTTCTTCATCCCCTCGTGGACGTAGAAGGAGTCCCCGTAGGAGTCGCGCAGGTGCTCGGCGACGTGGAGAATCGTGTCGAGGCCGAGCATGTCGCCGAGGATGAAGGGACCCATCGGCGCCGCGTTGGCGGCGGCGACGCCCTCGTCGATCGCCTTGATCGAGAGGCCCTGCTCCTCCTGGGCGCGCCAGATCTCGCCGACCGCCGAGTTGAGGATGCGGTTGACGACGAAGCCGGGCACCTCGCCGCAGACGATCGGCTGCTTGCGGATCGCCTGCGCGAAGTTGGCGGCGGCCTGCGCGGTCTCCGGCGAGGTGGTCCGCATGCCCTCGGGGTCCACCCCGTAGATCACCTCGACCAGCGGCATCACCGAGGCCGGGTAGAAGAAGTGGAAGCCGACCACGCGCTCGGGGCGCAGGGTCGCCTCGGCGATCTCCGAGATCGAGAGCGAGGAGGTGTTGGAGGCGAGGATCGCCTGGCCCGGAGTGACCGCGTCGAGCTCGGCGAAGACGGCCTGCTTGATCTCCATCTTCTCGGGGACGGCCTCGATCACGAAGTCGACGTCGCCGAACTCCGCGTAGTCGGTGGCGCCGGTGATCAGCGACATCACCTCCTCGAGGCGCGCGTCGGCCTGCTCCTGGGTCAGCTTCTCCTTCTTGACCAGCGAGCCGAGCTGGCCCTGGGTGACGCCGCGCGCCTTCTCCAGCGCCGCGTCGACGAACTTCTGGTCGATGTCCTTGACGACGACGGGGATGTCGGCGGCGGCGATCGCCTGGGCGATCTCCCCGCCCATCGTGCCTCCACCGACTACGGCGGCCTTGAAAACGAACATTTCAGTCATTCCTCCAGGGTCTGGCTTGGCGGCGAGCAGGCTACCGGGGCCGGGGCGGGCGGTGCGGCGCGGAGGCCGGCGGGGCGCCGAGGCCGGCGGCGGCCGGCGGGGCGTCGAGGCCGAGCGCCGAGGCCGCAGTTGACCGGCGGGGCGCCGACGCCGGGCCCTGGCAGGCGGTGCAGCTCCAACCCGCGGCGTGGACCGGCCCGGACGCGCGTCTGGCAGGCTGGTCGAGATGATCGAGCGGATCCTCGACTTCGAGGTCGCCCTCGAGCGGGTGGCCTGCGAGCGGGTGAGCGAGCACCCCTGGGGGGAGTCCTTCCTCTGCCCCTCGATCCCCCTGATCTGGGACGCCAGCTGGGTGCTGATCACCGACCCCGAGCTGGGGGCGGCCCAGATCGCCGAGATCGCCGATCAGGTGATCGGCGGCGCCGGCATGGAGCACCGCACCGTCCTGGTCCGCGACCTCGTCGTCGCCTGGGCGCCGGTGCCGGAGTTCGAGGCGCTCGGCTGGGACGTCGAGCGCGGCGCCACCATGCGGTGGCGCGGCGTGCCCGACCGCGAGCCCGAGGTCGGGGTGACCGAGGTCGGCGAGGACGAGATCGTCGGCCTGCGGCG
Organism: Solirubrobacterales bacterium; assembly: GCA_046330315.1. GTDB lineage: Bacteria > Actinomycetota > Thermoleophilia > Solirubrobacterales > 70-9 > JAXLSZ01. Next base: position 239,860 of record JAXLSZ010000009.1, on the reverse strand, counting down.
CGAGCTGATCGCCGCCACCCTCCCGCCCGGCGGCTACGACGCCGGCGAGACGATCGACCAGCTCCTCGAATGGGACCGGATGCTCGCGCGGGCCGGCGGCGACCGCTGGTTCGTTGCCCGCCACGAGGGCGAGCCGGCCGCCTGCTGCCGCCTGCTGGCCGCCGGCGGGGTTGGCCAGGTCGAGGACGTCGGCACCCTGCCCCGGGCCCGCGAGCGAGGCCTCGGGCGCGCGATCACCCTCGCCGCGGCCCGCGCCTCGGCGGCCGACGGCAACGAGATCACCTACCTCGGCGCCCGGGCCGACGACTGGCCCCGCCTGATGTACGAGAAGCTCGGCTTCGAGCTGATCGCCGAGGAGGTCACCTTCCGCCGCCGCCCCGAGGGCATCGGCCCAGCCGAGGGCATCGGCTCCGCCGGGTAGGTGTTCGCCGCCGGCGCCGCTCTGTGACGGCTCCTCCCGACATCGGCACCGATCCCAACACCCCCACCCCCGAGGTGGGACCTTTTTTCCGTCCATGCATGGGGTCTGGAGGTCCCACGTCGGGTCGCTGCCGGTCCCGCGCAGGTCGGTAACCCGGCGCCCACCGACCTGGGACCTGTTTTCCGTCGCATACCAAGGTCTAGAGGTCCCACCCGCTGGGGGGCAGGGCGGGTGCCCGCAGGCGGGGAGTGCGCGGCGGGGCGCGCGGCGTGCGCGGGCGGCGAGCGAGGGGGCTACTGCACCGCGAGCAGGTCGATGACGAAGACCAGCGTCGCGTTGGGGGGGATGTCGGGCGGGGCGCCCTGGGCGCCGTAGCCGAGGTCGGGCGGGATGATCAGCTCCCGCCGGCCACCGACCCGCATGCCCTCGACGCCCTGGTCCCAGCCGGGGATCACCTGGCCGCCGCCCAGTTGGAAACTGAAGGGCTGGTTGCGGTCCCAGGAGGCGTCGAATTGCTTGCCGTTGTTGTAGAGGACGCCGACGTACTGGACCTTGACCGTGTCGCCGGGCTTGGCCTCCGAACCGTCGCCGACGACGACTTCCTTCTTGACCAGCGTCTTCGGCGGGGCGCCGCTCGGCACCTCGACATCCGGCTTGGTGGAGGTGTCGGTGATGTCGCCCGAGCCACCGCCGCTCGACCCGCCGCCGCTGTTCTGGGCGATCAGCACGACCGCGACCAGCGCGACCGCGACCGCGGCGGCGACGATCAGGGTGATGACCCGGCGGTCCATGGCGGCGGGGACCCTAGCGGCTTCAAACTACGCCCGCCGCCCCCGGCTCTTCCCGCCGCTTCTCGCCGGCGACTACCCCTCCGCCCCGGCCGCGGCCAGGGCCTCCTCGCGGTTGCGGAAGGCCTGCTCGCGGATCACCCGGTCGCCCCTGAAGGTGAAGAGGAAGGCGAAGTGATCCCCGACGGCGATCTGGCTCGAGGCCCCCGCGCCCACCGTCCTGGCAACCGCCACCACCTTCTCGCCGACCTCGATCAGCTCCACGGGGACGACGTCGTAGCCCTCGAGGTTCTTGCGGTTCTCCGCGTAGATGGTGCGGATCGACTCGTTGCCGTGATGGGTGCCCAGCAGCAGGGTCTCGAACACCACCTCGGGGTCGTAGAACTCGACCAGCGCATCGAGGTCGCCGGCGTTGTGCGCGGCGAACCCCGCCCGGACCAGCTCGAGCCTCTCCTCCGACATCGCCCCGTCAGTATCCCTGTCTCCGGCCCTGGTTGGGTCCATCGCCCTACTATGCGCCGCCGCGCCGGACTCGCCACCTCCCTCATCCCCCTGCCTCGGCGGGGCGGCGCTTGCCACTGCAAGGTCGTCCTGGCCGGAGCCCCGGAGCGATACCGGCGGCGGACGACTATTCCTTAAGACACCCGACCTTCCGCCACCGCCGGCTTCAGTGCCGCGGTCCCCGACCCGGCCCGCGCCAACGCGTCTGAGGCACCAACGAGTTGATCGGACGCCCCTCCCGGGCCACGGACCTTCCCTGCCTGGCGGACCCGGATCTCCGGGCTACCGGGCCCGCCAGGCGGCTAGGGTGAGAACGAAGATCTCCCGGCCCCGGGCGGCCCCTGCCCGGACCGGTACTGGGGATAGTGGGTCTGGGCGTGATCTTCGGTGATGTAGCCCGCCCTAACGTCGGCGGCGATCGCCTCGGGATCCCGCTCCGACGGCGGCCCGTACCCGCCGCCGCCGCCGGTTGAAAGCTCGAACGTCGACCCCTTCGGGATCTTCGCGGCGGTGGCCTTGGCCAGCGGCACCCTGCTGCCGTCGGGATGCCGGATCGCCGCTCGGTTGGCGTCGCCCTCCCGGCCGCCCTGAAGCCCCCAGGGGAGGTTCTCGGTGCGCTCCACACCGCAGGTCAGCCAGCAGTCCTCGAGCATGTGGAAGAACATGTCGACGCCGAGCCCGCCGCGATGTCTGCCGGGCCCGCAGGAGTCGACCCGCAGCTGGAACCGCTCGAAGATCCACGGGTTCTTCGCCTCCCAGACCTCGACGGGGGTTATCCGCGTGCCGGCCTCGCCGTGATGCATGATCGCGCTGGGACCGTCGTCGAGGGCGGTCGCGCCCTGGCCGACCGGATTCCCCGACCCGTCCGCCCAGGCCTCCCCTGTCCCGGCGTACACCCCCCACCAGATCAGAGTGGTCACGTCGCCGCCGCTGCAGGCCGGAACAGCCTCCGGCAGCGCGTCGGCGATCGCGTTGAAGATCACCTCGATGGCCTGATAGTCGGGCATGTAATAGAAGAACGCGGGCGCCGGGGGCTCGGGATGGAACATCGAGCCGGGCCTGGTCCTCACCTCGATCGGGCGGAAGTGGCCCTCGTGGAAGTGGCCCTCCCCGCCGGGGTCGGCGGCGCTGGCGAGCATCGTGATCGCCACCCGCGTCGCCGAGACGGTCGAGGGGAGCGGGCTGTTGACCGGTCCCTGCCGCGCGTCCGGGGTCTGGGTGTAGTCGACGGTGACTCCGTCGCCGGACACGACGACCTCCAGCTCCATGGGTATGCGACCCTCGGCCACACCGTCGCCGTCCATCTCGCCGTGGCCTACGTAGGTGCCGTCCGGCACCCCGGCGATGAACCTCCGCACCGCGGCCTCCCCCCTGTCGTACATCTCCTCGACCGCCGCGTCGAAGGTCTCCACGCCGTGGCGCTCGACGATTCGACGGAGCGACATCGCGCCGGTGTGGGCCCCCGCAACCTCGGCGTTGAGGTCACCGGCCACGGCGCCGGGGACGCGCGAGTTCGCCGTCACCATCCGCAGGATGTCCTCTTGGAGCTCCCCGGCCCGGTAGAGCTTGACGCCGGGAAACACGGTCCCTTCCTGAAGGTAGTCGACGGTGTCCGTGCAGAAGTAGTCCTTCGCGCCGATGTCGAGGAAGTGGGCCTTCACGGCTGTGTAGCCGACCGCCGTGCCGTCGCCGAGAAAGACCGGGCGGACGACCGCCATGTCCTCCTGGTGAGACCCGGTAACGTAGGGATAGTTGAGGAGGATCACGTCCCCCTCGCGCAGCGTTTCCTCGCCGACCGCCTCCACCGCCCCCTCGACGCAGTAGCCCATGGTGCCGAGGAAGTTGGGAAGTCCCGGAGCTTGGGAGAGGAGCCGCTTCTCGCGGTCGTAGATCGCTACCGCGAAATCGAGGACGTCGTAGATGATCGGCGAGAAGGCGGTCCGCATCAGCGCCCGCTTCATCTGCTCGGCCGCCGAGTGCAGGCTGTGGCGGACGACCTCCGTTGTTATCGGGTCGACGTTCTCATCCATCCGCACCCTCCGCAGGTTCGACCAGCAGCGATCCGGTCGGGTCGACCCCGGCCCGGAACCCCGCGTCGAGATAGGTCATCGCCGTCTCCTCGGCGATCAGCGCCGGGCCCTCGACCGAGGTGCCGGCCCCGAGCCGGCTCCGCTCGTAGACCCCGAACTCGATCGCTTCGCCGGCCGTGAACGAGAAGGCATCGATCCTCGACGCCGGGCCGGCGCTCGCAGCATGACCCCGCCCCTCCGGGGCGGAAACACCCTCCGTGGGGCTGCGAAGGCTCCCCCGCACCGCGACGACCTCGATCCGTTCCTGCATGCGGTGGCCGAAGATCTTCTCGTACTCCTCCTCGAAGTCGACCGCCACACGGTCGCTGCCGACGCCGATCTCCTCCCGGTCCAGGGGAACGGGGATGGTCAGGCTGTACTCCTGGCCCTGGTAGCGGATGTCGAGGGCCGCCTCCGGCGTGCCCTCGCCGGTGGCCCCCGGGCGCCCGCGCAGATCCTCGAAGACCCGGGCGAGGACCTCCGAGGCCGCGGCCCGGCTCCCCTCGTCGAGCCGGGCGATCATGGTCTGCGCCCCCGTCTGGGTGATATCGGCCCCGAGAAGGCCCCAGGCCGAGAAGTTCCCCGCGAACGGGGGGATCACGATTCTCGGGATCTCCGACTCCCTGGCGAGCAGGGTCGCGAAGAGGCCGCCAGCGCCCCCATAGGCCATCAGCGCCCCGTCGCGGGGGTCCAGCCCCCTCTCGACGGTGATCTCGCGGATGGCGTCGGCCATGTGGGCGGAGGCGACTCGCAGCACGCCTCGGGCCACCGCCCGGGTGTCGGTGCCCAGCGGTCCGGCGACCCGCTCCAGGGCCACCGCGGCGCGATCACGATCAAGGCGCAGGCCACCCGCCAGCACCCCCTCACCCAGCATGCCCAGGAGGAAGGCCGCGTCGGTCACGGTGGGCTCCTCCCCGCCCCGCCCGTAGCAGGCGGGGCCCGGACGCGAGCCGGCGCTCCGGGGCCCGACGCGCAGCAGGCCGCCGGCATCGATCTCTGCGATCGAGCCTCCCCCGGCGCCGATCGATCGGACGTCGATCCACGGTGCCTGCACGGGGAAGCCGATCACCTCCCCCTCGTTTAGCGACTGGGGTCTGCCCTCCAGGACGACCGACACGTCGAAGCTCGTCCCGCCGACGTCCGCCGAGATCACCTGCTCGAGGCCGAGCTCGGCCGAGAGCTTCGCCGCCCCTTCGGCGCCGGCCACGGGGCCGGAGATGATCGTCTCGAAGGGTCGGGCCTCCGCCTCCTCGAAGGACATCGCACCGCCACCCGAGCGCATCAGCAGCAGCGCTGCGTCGCAACCCTTCGAGCGCAAACCCTTGCCGAGCCGCCTCAGGTATCCCCCGGTGACGCCGCGGACGTAGGCGTCGATGACGGCGGTGGAGGTCCGCTCGAATTCGCGATACTCCCCCGAGACCCGGTGGGAGAGCGTGATCTCTCCCTCGAAGCCGTTGCGACGTAGCGCATCCGCCGCAGCGATCTCGTTCTCGGGATTGCGATAGCTGTTGATGAAGGCGACGGCGACCGCGTCGACGCCCGCCCGATCGAACTCCCGGCAAGCGGCTGCGACCTCGTCCTCGGGCACCCCGGAGACCACCTCGCCGTCGGCGCGCATCCTCTCCGAAATAGGGATCCTCAGCTCGCGCGGGACGAGCGGCGCCGGCGGGCGCCACCACAGGTTCAGCATTTCCTCGCGGCTGCCCCGCCTGATCTCGAGGATATCGCGGAACCCGTCGGTCGCCAGCAGCCCGACCCGCGCCCCCGAACGCTCCAGCAGGGCGTTCAGCCCCACCGTGGTGCCGTGCATGAAGTGCTCGGCGCGGGCGACCAGGTCCCCGGAAAGTCCGTTCTCGACGCTCTGCAGGACCGCCAACTCGGGCGCGCCGGAGGTGGACGCGCTCTTTGCCAGGAGGACTTCCCCGGACTCGGCGTCGTAGGCGATCAGATCGGTGAAGGTGCCGCCGACGTCCACTCCGATTCGGGTCGCCAAACCGCGCCGCCCGCTAGCCGGGAATCAGGAGATCCGCCGCGACCAGTGCCATCACAATCGTCGCCTGCCGGAGCGACTCGACGGACTGGCGCTCGTCTGCGCAGTGGCACATCGAGACGTTTCCCGCGCCGAAGGTGATCGCCTCCATGCCGGCGTCGTTAACGAGGTTTCGCACATCGCTCCCGTAGGGTGTTCCGATTATCCGGCCGGGCTCGCCGGTGACTTGCCGCACGGCCCGGTCCACCGTATCGATGAACGGGCTCTCGCTCGGCACCTCGGCGGGCTCGAAGGGATGGTGGATCTCCTCGACGCTTGCCTTGACACCGGCGGCACCGTTCACCGCGGCGGCGACCAGCCCGCGAAGCTCGCCGTGGACCATCTCCCTGGTCTCGCCGGGAATCAGGCGCCGGTCCACGGTCACCTCGCAGGTGTCGGGTACGGCATTGTGCTCGGCTCCGGCAGAGACCATGGTCACGGTGCAGATCGGGTGGCCGAGCAGCGGATGGGAGCGCTTCTGGAGCTCCGCGTCGTAGGCGGCGAGGGCGCCCAGCACGGCCTCCAGCGGCGGAATCGGATTGACCCCGGCCTGCGGGGTCGCTGCGTGCGTCGAGCGCCCCTTCAGGTTTATCCGCGCCCAGACCGTTCCCCGCTCCGCCGTGGCGATCGCCAGGTCTGTCGGCTCGGTGGTGATTCCCCAGTCCCCGACGAAACCCGCGTCAATCAGCGACAGGGTCCCCGGCTCGCCGCACTCCTCACCGGCGGCGAAGTGCAGGACGAGCGACCCCCTGATCCGGTCTCGTGTGCGGTCGAGGACGCGAGCGCAGGCGATCTGCGAGGCGAGGCCACCCTTCATGTCCACCGATCCCCGGCCCCAGACGCTGCCCTCGCGGATCTCGCCGGCGAATGGATCGACCGACCAGCCGTCGGGGTCGTCGATCGCGACGGTGTCCATGTGGCCATTGAGCACCAGGCGGGGGCCGTCTGAGCCGCCCTCCAGGACGGCCGCCAGGGATGGGCGCCCGGGCATCGACTCGACCCGGGTCAACTCGCAGCTCGTGCCGGAGAGCTGGCGCTCGACCTCCGCGACCATCGCCGTCTCGCTGATTCCGGGGTTGACGCTGGGGACGCGCACCAGCGCGCTCAGCGACTCCGCCAGCTCCTGAGTGCTCAATTCGGGGGCGGACGCCAGGGAGGCAAGGGGAGATTCGGCAGGGGCGGCGATGGCGGGCGAGATTACTGCCGGGAAAGGAATCTGTCAAGATGTCTGCCCATGGCCGCCGACCAGACCCGGTCCGAGCTCGGCATAGGGGATTTTCCGCCCCTGGATATCGGCTGTTACAGCGACTTCGGCCGCCTGCGCGTGGTCATGGTCGGGCGCACCGACGACCTCGCCTATCCGGCGTGGAGCCGCAACATCCGCTACCTGAGCGGCGAGGTGGCCGACCTCCTCTCCAGTGCGAAGGGAAACTCGGTGAATCTCCTCGAGAACGCCCCCCAGTGGTGGGAGGCGATCACCGAGGACATCGAGCGCATCGTCAAGGCCTTCGCCGACCGTGGCATCGAGGTGGTGCGGCCGCGGAAGTTCCTGCCCGAGGAGATGCGGTATCTCGACCACCTCCAGGGCGGCCACAGCCTGCTCTACCCGGCCGATCCGACATACGTGCTCGGAAAGCACGTAATCGAGACCAGCTTCCGCCGGCCGTTCCGTCGCAAGGAGACCTGGGCGACGCGCGACGTGCTGATGCCGGGGATCGCCGCCGACCCGAAAGTGCGCCACGTCGCGTGCCCCCGGGCCCGGCCCCACCCCGCCGGCGACGAGGGGCCCGGGCCGTTCCTGGAGGGCGGCGACCTGATCATCCTCGACGAGGAGAACGTGCTCTGCGGCACCACCGAGCTGACCTCGAACAGGGCGGGCCGCGACTGGCTCGCCCGCTATCTCGAGCCCTTCGGGATCCGCGTTCACCCGGTTGACGTCCAGGGGACCTGGCTTCACCTGCTCGGCGTCATGTGCGTGCTGCGCAAGGGGCTCGCGATGGCTCACATGCCGGCGCTCGGCGGGCGGCTGCCCGACCCGATCGCGGACTGGGAGGTCATCGAGCTGACCGAGCAGGAGACCCTCGATCTGGCGTCGGTGGGAATGAACGTCGACGAACGGACGCACTTCATCGACCGCCGCTTCGAGCGGGTCATCGGCGAACTCGAGAACCGGGGAATGGAGCCGGTCCCCCTCGAGATCGAGCACCTGAGTTCGATGGGGGGAGCCGTCCGGTGCGTCTCACTCCCGATCGCGAGGGATCCAGCCTAGGGATTCTCGCCCAGGGTGAGCAGCAGGCCCGAGAGCAGACGCGCCCTCGGGATCAGTGAGTCCACGAGAACGTGCTCGTTCTCGGTATGGAAGCCGCTTCCCTCCGGGCCGAGACCGTCGAGGGTCGGGACCCCGAGAGCTCCCGTGAAGTTGCCGTCGCTGCCGCCGCCGACGATCCCGGGCTCGGGGTCGAACCCGATCTCCCTCGCGATCTCCTCGGCCTGCCGGAAGAGCTCAAGGCTCTCCGCCGACGGCGTGAACAGCGGGCGCACCGGCCCAGGCCTGACCTCGAGCTCGATCTCCTCGTGGAGGGCGCCGAGCGCCAGCACCCGCTCGCGAATCCGGTCGAAGTCGGCCGGATCCTCAGTCACGGCCAGCACCTCGGCCTCGCAAATCCAGGGGACCACGTTGACGAACTTGCCGCCGCCGATCCTCCCCACCGAGAGCGTCAGGTTGCGCTCCGGCTCGGACATCTCCTCGATCCGGACCACCTGCTCGGCCATCTCCCTGATAGCCGAGCGACCGGATGCCAGGGTCGCTCCCGCGTGAGCAGGCCGCCCGCGGGCCAGCAGCACGAACCGCTGGAATGCCCATCGCCCGGTGATCACGTCAGCCCCCTCCTGGGAAGGCTCGGGAACCAGGACGAACCGGTTCCGGCGGGCCTCGGCCTCGATCAGCCCCCGGCTCGAGGGGCTGCCGACCTCCTCGTCGGGCACGAACATGAAAGTGACGGGGAGGCGGGTGCGCAAGCCCGCGTCCCGGATGCGCCGGAAGGCCTCGACCGCCAGGAAGGTGCCGCCCTTCATGTCGAGGATCCCGGGGCCGAAGGCTTTCTCCCCCTCCCGGCGAAAAGTGAGGTCGTGCTCGAGGGACCCCGGAGCGTGGACCGTGTCGAGGTGGGACAGAACCAGAATCCCCTCCGTGGCCGACCGCCCTCTCAGCCTGCAGATCGTCACGTCCGCGAAACCCTCGCGGCCCGAATGGCGCTCGGTCTCGGCTCCCAGGGCCTCGAGCTCCTCCCCAGCCAGATCCATCATCCGGTTGACGGCGTCGGGGTCCGTCGTCGGGCTCGAAACGGAAACCCAGCGCTCGAGCCCGACCAGGATCCTCTCGAGGTCGAAAGCCTCCTCGGAAAGGGGGGCGGCCACGTCTACCCGGTGCTGTCCGGCTCGCCGCTTCGGGCCGGCGCCACAATCGGCCTCATCCGCCCGGCGCTTGCCTCGTAGGCGATCAGGAGATCCCGTAGCGTCGAGTTCAGCACGTCTCGCTGCGACATCGACAGCGGGCTCAGCAGCTCCTCCTCGTTCGCCTGGTGGGCCCTCATCGCCCGCTCCTGCAATTCTCTCCCGTACGGGGTCAGGGAGATGAGGACGCCGCGCCCGTCGTTGGGGTCCGGCTCGCGCGAGATCAGGCCGCGCTTCTCGAGCCGCTCGAGAAGCTTCGTAAGGCCACCAGAACTGAACAGGAGCGAGACGCCCACCGCCTTGGGAGAGAGCCTGTGGGGAGGGTCCGACCGGCGAAGGGCGCAGAGCGCGTTGAACTCGTTGATCGTGAGGTCGAAGGCACCGAGGGTCTTGTCGATCTCGATCTGCAGGAGTCTTGCGGCCCGCACGAGGCGGCCCATCAATGCGATCGCGTCGGTGTTGAGATCCGGAATTGCGCGGCCCCACTCGACGACGATCCGGTCCACGTGATCGCCGGTGCTCTGGCCGGGCAACCCAGCCCCGGGCGCCTGTTCGAGCGACGTGTCGCTCCCGCTAGCCACGGCCGGCCAGTCTAGAGGATGAAACTGCTTTCCAGCAAGCTTGACAGGAAGCTACCCGGTGCAATAGTCTGCCGCTCGGCCTCGCACCAGAGTCGAGATTGGAGAGATCATGCTGCGACGAGCGACCGACGGTCGGCGTAACCCTGCTTTCCCCCGCCAATCCAACTGGCTGCGCGGCAGACGCCTCACAGCGCGGCGCATGCTCCTCGTCGCGCTCCCCCTGGGAATCCTCCTGTTCGCCGGTTGCGGCACCTCCGGTACCTCGACGAGCGGTGGCGGTGGCGGTGGCGGAGTCAAGGACATTAAGTCCGCTTGGGTCTGGTACGGCCCGATCGACGACGGTGGCTGGAACGTCGCCAACCAGGCGGGCCAGAAGGCCGCCGAGGATGCGCTGGGCAACTCGCTCCAGGTCGAGAACTCCGACAACGTTCCCTACACCGACGCCGCGGGGCAGGTCTTCGAGCAGTACATCACCACCTCGGGCTCGAACGTCCTGGTGGACACCGTCGGCCTCGCCGACATCTTCACCAGCGTCTGCAACCAGCACCCGGACGTCTACTGCATCCAGACGGCACCGACCACGAAGCTCGGCAAGAACACCACCGGCTGGTTCCCGAAGCTCTGGATGATCGAGTACACGGCCGGGGTGGCGGCCGGCCTGGAGACCAAGGACAACACCGTCGGCTACGTGCTCGGCTACCACATCCCGCTGATCATTGGCGCCGCCAACGCTTTCACGATGGGATGCAAGAGCGTCAACGCGCAGTGCAAGGTGCGGATCGTGGTCACCAACGATTACTTCAACCCCCCGAAGACCGCTTCGGCGGTGTCGACGCTTCTGGACTCGAACGCCGACGTGGTCCGCTCCTACACCGACGACCAGGGCTACTGCCAGGCGGTCAAGGACCACCCCGGCGCGCTGGCCATCGGCGAGTTCTGGACCAACGGCGACCAGTGCGGCGACTCCGCCCTTGTGTCTACCGTGTGGGACTTCGAGGACTACTACACGAAGGAGATGAAGGCGATCCAGTCGGGGGACTTCGTCTCCAGCCAGCTCGAATGGCTCGACCCGAAGACATCGTTCAGCCTCCGCGATTGGGGGCCCAAGGTCTCCAAGGGCGTCCAGGACAAGATCCAGCAGACCCTGGACGACCTGGCATCGGGCAAGCTGAACCCCTTCGTGGGCCCGATCAAGGACACCTCCGGCGCCGTTCGGGTCCCACCGGGGAAGAAGTTGAGCAACAACTTCCTCTACAGCGGCTGGAAGTGGTACGTCGACGGGATCGTCTCCGGGTAGCGGCGCGCTCGGCGACCCAACCAGGTGGAAAGACTGTTTCAATCGCATAGGTGACACGGGCGGTCACACACTCCCCGCTGACCGGGCGAAATGCGCGAGTCGGGGAGCCCGCCGACCAGCGCCGATCCACCTGGGAAAAGCTCGAAGAGGCAATCGACGAACGTGATGCGGAGGCCGCGGCGGAGATTGCGGCCTTCGCCCAGGATTCGGAGTGCAGCTTCATATTCGAGTTGCTGACCGGCTGGGCGGCCGAGCTCAGGCGCCTGCTGGCCGAGCGCGGCGTCCCTGATTCGGAGATCGCGGAGCGCGACCGGCGCCTCGCCGGGCTCCTCTCATTCCCCGGCGGGGAGCCGTTCGTGCCGGCGAAGGGGTGGGCGCGCCTGGAGTTGAGCGTGCGGGCGATCACCGAAGCGGTCGAGCGCGAGGACTGGACCCTCGCCGCCCGGTCGGTCGGCCCGGCATGCGAGGCCTGGCGGGTCCTGCACGACCGCACCGTCGATCTCAGCTACGGGTGGATGAGCGCCTGGGTCGAGCATTTCGGCGAGGAGAGCGTGCCGGAGATGTTCCGGCTGATCGGACAGGATCATTTCGAGGAGTTCTTCGAGCTGGGGGATCCGTGCCGGCACACCTGGGAGAGCGGCGGCGCCGAGGCGGTCCTGCTCGACACGCTCGAGGCGATGCGCGCCCACCTCTCCACGGTCGGGCGCGATGGAGCGCCGCTCGCAATGGTCGAGCACGACGACCGCTGGGAATTCGAGTTCGACCCGTGCGGCTCCGGCGGTCGGGCCCTCCGCGGCGACATCGTCGAGGCGACACCGTCGCGGACGCGGGACCCCTACGGGTTCGCTGTGATCGAGGGCGCCTATCCGTGGACGGACGGCAGGGCCCGCATGTGTGTCTACTGCAACCACTGCCAGCAGCTCTACGAGCAATGGACCATCGACCGCTCCGGGGTGCCCTTCCTGGTGGTCGACCCGCCCACCGCGGCGGACGGCATCGGCCACGAGAACCCCAAGCAGTGCCGCTACACGATCTACAAGCGCCTCGATTCGATTCCCGACGAGGTCTTCGAGCGCTGCGGCAGGACCAGGGGCGAGGCGCGGAAACCGGAGCGAGCGTGAACGCCGAGACGACCGTCTCCCTTCGGGGGATCACCAAGCGCTTCGGCGAGCTGCGGGCCAACGACGGCGTGAACCTCGAGCTTCGTAAGGGCGAGGTCCACGCCCTGCTCGGCGAGAACGGGGCCGGCAAGTCGACTCTGATGAACGTGCTCTCGGGTGTGCTGGCTCCCGACGAGGGCGAGATCGTCATCGACAGGGAGCCGATCGCCCTCCGCTCCCCCAAGCACGCGCTGAGCCTGGGGATCGGGGTGGTCCACCAGCACTCCCGCCTTGTCGACGCCCTGACCGCCGCCGAGAACCTCTTCGTGGGGTGGGAGGACGCTCCCGAGCTGTTCGGTGGCCGGGCGGCGCTGGTCAAGGAGGCCGAGAGGATCGGAGAGCGATTCAACCTCGAGGTCGACATGAAGGCGCGGGTCTGGCAGCTCTCGGTCGCCGAGAAGCAGCGGCTGGAGATCCTCCGCACGCTCAGCCGGGGGGCAAAGGTGCTGATCCTCGACGAGCCGACCGCAGTGCTGACGCCGAGCGAGACGGAGGGCCTGTTCCGGCTGATGCGCGAGCAGCGAGACGCCGGGGAGACGGTCGTCTTCATCTCTCACAAGCTGCCCGAGGTCCTCGAGATCTCCGATCGCCTCACGGTCATGCGCCAGGGGAAGACGGTCAAGACCCTCGACCGAAGCGAAGCCGATGTCGAGGTGATAACCGGCCTGATGATCGGCCGCGACGTCCCCGCCATCAGCCGCGAGCGGCGGGGCGGCGAGCGCGTCGTCCTCGAGGCGGAGGATCTCACCGTCGAGGACGACCGCGGGCAGGTCGCCCTGCACGGCGTCTCGCTCAGCCTCGCGGCGGGGCAGATCACCGGAGTCGCGGGTGTGACCGGCAACGGCCAGCGGGAGCTCTCCGAGGCGCTCGCCGGGCTCCGCAAGCCCCGGTCGGGGCGCGTCCTGGTCGACGGCAAGCCCCTCAAGGAAGGCTCCAGCCGGTCCTTCGTTCGCGCCGGGGTGGGCTTCGTCCCCGAGGATCGGCTCGGGACCGGGCTGGCCCGGACGGAGAGCATCTGGCGAAACGCGATCATGCGCCGCTACGGCGACAACGAGCTGACGCGCGGCCCCTTCCTCTCCCGGCCGGCGTCGCGCGAGATGGCCCGCGAGGTCGCCTCCGCGGTGCGGCTCTCGGCCGAGGATCTCGACGCCCCTGTCCGGGCGCTCTCGGGAGGGCACGCCCAGCGGCTTCTGACCGGGCGCGAGCTGGCGGTCGGGACAAGGGTCCTGATCCTGGCCTTCCCCACCCGCGGCCTCGACGTCGCCGCGGCTGCCTCGCTCCGCCAGACCATCCTCGACGCCCGCGACGGCGGCACGGCCGTGCTCTTCATCTCCGAGGAGCTCGACGAGATCATCGAGATGTCCGACCGCGTCCTCGTCATGTACGAGGGAGAGATCAGGGGCGACTTCGAGGGCGACGTGGACCGGGCGGCGGTCGGGCGGATCATGAGCGGAGCGGAGGCGGCGGCATGATCGAGGGCCTGCGCGGAATCACCGGGTGGCGGATCGAGCGGCGCGCCAGGCCGGGTGGCGCCGCCCGCTACCGGGTCGGCTCGGTCGCGATCGGGGTCGTGCTCTCCACGGTCTTCGCGCTGGCCGTCTCGGGGGCCGACCTCTCGGAGTTCTCCAACGGTCTGTGGAACAGCACGTTCGGCACCTCCTTCGGCCTCCAGCACACGCTCTCGGTGACCACCGGCCTCTTTCTTACCGGCCTCGCCGCGGCCATCCCCCTGCGGATCGGTCTCTGGAACATCGGCGGCGACGGACAGCTATTTCTCGGGGCCTGGGGGGCGTTCGCGATGGGCCAGCTCTTCCCGGGCATGGACGGGTCTCTGCTGATCCCCCTGATGTTCATCGCCGCCGCGGTCTGCGGCGCCGCCTGGAGCATCGTCCCGGCCCTGGCGCGCGTCTACCTCAGCGTCAACGAGATCATCAGCACCCTGATGTTCAACTTCATAGCCGCCTCGTGGGTGATCTACTGGGCGGGCACCAAGTGGGGCGAGCCGAAATCGGCCGGGAGCGTCAAGTCGGTAAACGTTCCGGCCCAGTCGCTGCTGCAGTCCATCCAGTTCGGTGACTACCTGATCCCGATCGGCTTCATCGTCGCGGTGGTCCTGGGAGCGGCCGTGTGGCTGTTCCTGCGCGGCTCGGTCTTCGGCTACGAGATGACGATCATCGGCTCCAGCCCGCGGGCCGCCACCTACGCGGGGATGCCCGCCGAGCGGATCATCCTCATCGTCTTCGCCCTCGGCGGGGTTGCCGCCGGGCTGGCGGGAGTGATCGAAATGCTCACCAACGTGCAGCGCTACGGGCCGGCGCTGTCCAACAACCTCGGCTACACCGGCGTGGTGGTTGCGGTCCTGGCCGGGGGGTTCGGGCCGGAGCTGCTGGTCATGGCCTTCGTCTTCGCGGTGATCGCGGTCTCCGGGGAGGTGCTCTCGATCACCGGAGCGCCCTCCGAGCTCGTCTTCGCCATGTACGGGCTGACGCTGATCTGCGCGGCGGTGGGACAGGGCCTGCGCTACCTGCGCATCGTCAGCCCCACCGGGAGGGTTGGAACGGAAGGACCGGCTCCGGGCGTCGCGGGGGCAGCCGAATGAGGGACGGCCTGATCTCCGCCTCGATCGCGACCGCGATCCTCGCCGCCACACCCGTGCTGATCGCCGCCACCGGCGAGCTGCTGGCCGAGATCGTGGGCATCTACAACATCGGCATCGAGGGGGCGATGCTCTGCGGCGCCCTCGGCGCCTTCATCGGCACCGACCACACCGGGTCGGTGATCATCGGGGTGCTGGTCGGGATGATCGTCGGCGCCCTCGTCTCGCTGATCTTCGGCGTCGCGGTGGTGGTTTTCAAGGCGGACATTGTGGTCGGGGGACTGGCTCTGGTCTTCCTCGGATACGGGCTGACGGGACTGATCGGGAAGGACTATGTCCAGCAACCCGCGGCAGCGACGATCCCGCACTGGGACATCCCCGGGCTGTCGAAGATCCCCTTCTGGGGGGAGGCCTTCTTCCAGCAGCTCAGCGTCACCTATCTCGCCTTTCTGCTGCCGGTCGCCGTGATGTTCCTGCTCTACCGGACCAAGCACGGCCTCAACATGCGCTCGATCGGGGAAGACCCAGGGGCCGCGGACTCGACGGGGCTCTCGGTGAACGGGTGGCGGATCTTCTACGTCGGGGTTGGCGGGGCATTCGCAGGCCTCGGGGGAGCGGTGCTTTCGCTGGGCATCGTCGGCAGCTGGCTGCCAAACATCACGGCGGGCCAGGGCTGGATCGCGCTCGCCGTGGTGATCTTCGCGAGCTGGAGGCCGCTGCCTCTAATCGCCGGCGCCCTGCTCTTCGGCGGCCTCGGGACCTTCGGGAACGTCGCGCAGGCGCAGGGCTGGTCGATCTCGCCCGAGTTCTTCTCGGCCCTCCCCTACGTCGGCACCCTGCTGATGGTCTACCTCCTCGCCGCGATCCGGATCCGCCGGGGGGGCGGCCACCCCTGGCCTGCCTCGCTCGGCCTGCCGTTCTTCCGGGGAACCGACTAGCGCGGCCATGGCCGGTCGACTGCAGGACAAGGTGGCGGTGGTGACGGGCGCGGCCAGCGGCATGGGCGAAGCGGAGGCGAGGCTGTTCGCGGCAGAGGGGGCGCGGGTGGTGCTCGCCGACGTCGAAGAGCAGCGCGGAGAGCAGGTGGCCGCCGAGATCCGCGCGGCCGGCGGCGAGGCCATCTTCGCCCGCGCCGATGTCGCCCGGGAGGAGGACTGGCAGGAGCTGACCGCGCGCGCGGAGCGGGAGTTCGGCGCCATCGACGTCCTCGTCAACAACGCCGGGATCGTGGCGCTGGCGTCAGTGGCCGACTGCGATATGGAGGAGTGGGCGCGGGTCGTGGCGGTCAACCAGACGGGCGTCTTCCTCGGGATCGGCGCGGTCCAGACCCCGATGAAGGCGCGAGGTGGGGGCGCGGTGGTCAACACCGGGTCGATCTGGGGGATGACCGGAACCCGCGCGTACTTCGGCTACCAGGCCAGCAAGGGGGCGGTCGTGCAGATGACTCGCGCCGCCGCCGTGGACCTGGCACCTTGGGGAATCAGAGTGAACTGCATCTGCCCGGGGCTGATCTTCACGGCGATGACCGAGTCCGAACCCCCGGCGGCGGTCGAGGAGAACATCGCCATGACACCCATGGGCAGGGGAGGCAACGCGTCGGAGGTCGCGGCCGGAGCCCTATTCCTGGCTTCCGACGAGGCATCGTTCGTGACCGGGGCGATCCTCCCCATCGACGGCGGATACACGGCCCAATAGGAGGAGCAGAGTTGTCAGACCAAGACCAACGACCGACCGGCTGGATCGAGAACCCGATCCCCTGGCCGGGCGGCGCCCGCTGCGCCGCAGCGTTCACCTTCGACGTCGACGTCGACAGCATGATGCGGCTGACCTACGGCGGGCAGGCGCCGGCCCGCGCAGCGACCATGTCCTGGCTGGGTTACGAGTCCGTCGCGGTCCCCCGGCTGGTTCGCTTCTACCGCGAGCGCGGGATCAAGCAGACCTTCTTCTTCCCCGGCTACTGCATCGACACCTACCCCGAACTGGTCGACGCGGTTGCCGAAGACGGGAACGAGGTCGGGCTTCACGGCTACCTCCACGAGGTCTCCTGGGAGCAGGTCCCGGAGGGCGAGTTGGAGATCCTCGAGCGGGGTCTGGAGGCCGCCGAGCGGGTGCTGGGCGGGGCGCCCACGGGCTGGCGGGCGCCTCTCTACGCGCTCTCGGACCGCTCGCCCCAGATGCTCCTCGAGCACGGCTTCGTCTACGACGCCTCGCTGATGGGTGACGATCAGCCCTACCTGCTCCGCACGCCCGCCGGTGACCTGATCGAGCTTCCCAGCGAGTGGGCCAACGATGACTGGACCCACTACGCGCACGTCCCGGACCTCGAGTACACGATGCAGGTCAGGGCGCCGCAGCGGGCCGAGGAGGTCTACATGGCCGAGTTCGAGGCCGCCTACAGGCACGGCGGCATGTGGATCGGCGTCTTCCACCCGAGCATCTCGGCCCGTCTGGCACGGCTTGAGGTCCTGGAGAGGATGATCGAGACGATGCAGTCGCGGGGCGATGTGTGGATCGCGACGCTCGGCGAGATCGCCGGGCACGTGCAGTCGCTGCTCGGCACCGATGGGTGGAGCCCGCAGGTGGTCGAGGTAGAGAGAACAGTCGAATCAGGAGGAGCAGAAGATGAGTGAGGTGGCAGAGCGCATCCCGATCCCCGCACGCGGGAGCTGGAGCGCCAAGCTGGAGTCAGGCAGCGAGTTCCGGATCATCGACGCCGAGGGCGGCCAGGCGGCCGACCTCTTCGTCTACAACCCCTCGAAGCCGACCGAGCACGTGAGCGCCCAGCACACACGCGTCCACATGGGCGAGATCTACCCCAAGGCAGGTTGGACGTTCGTCAGCAACGAGCGCCGCCCGATGCTCGAGTTCACCGAGGACACCTCGCCCGGCCGGCACGACTGCCTGGCCGCCGCGTGCGATCAGTTCCGCTACGAGCTGCTCGGGGCGGGCTCGGACCACGGCTCCTGCGAGCAGAACCTTCAGGCGGAGGCCGCCAAGTACGGCATCGATGTTCAGCGCGCACCCCAGCCGATCAACGTCTTCGCGAACTTCCGGGCTCACGAGGATGGCTCCTTCACGCTGGATGAGTGCGTCAGCAAGGCCGGCGACGCGGCGACGTTCATGCTGCTCGACGAGGGCGTCGTGATCGTCTCGGCCTGCCCCCAGGACATCGTCGGCTTCCAGCCGGGCGGGCCGTCGGACATGGCGATCGAGCTGCTCGCATGAGGAGCCACTGCTAGCGCCCCAGGGGATTCTCCCAGCGCAGGCCCTCGAACCGGGCGAAGTCGCCATCGGTGCTGCAGAGCGTCAGCCCGTGCTCGATCGCGAGGGCGGCGAGGTGGGCGTCGGGGATCAGCTCGGGGCGGGTGGCCTCGGGCAGCAGCTCCGCGAAGATCTCCGGGTGGCGCTCGGTCGGCCTCGGCGCCCAGGCGCCGGGGGCCGAGAGCCAGGCGCGAACCTGGCCCCAGGAGTCGGCGACCGCAACCGGGCGCTCGAACAGCCGGGGGTTGGCGAGGATCCGCAGGTAGGCCACTATCGAGGGCCAGGGAAGACCCACGCGGGCGATCCCGGCGAGGCGCTCGTCGAGCCAGGCTCGGGCGGCGTCGTGCTGGGGCATCTCCTGCGCCGACGCATAGATCAGCAGGTTCGCGTCGAGCAGGATCAGCGGAAGGCCTCTCCCTCTCCGCGCGCCAGGGCGCTCGCCACGTCATCGACGTCGGCCACCAGGGGGCGGCCGACCGAGAAGCTGCGCGTCCTCACCGGCTCGCCCGCGGGCTCGGCGCGGTCGTTCAGCAGACCGATCCTCAGCAGCCGGTTCACCTCTTCCTTGAGCCCCCGGCCCCCTTCCTGGCGGCGGCGCTGGATCTCGGCGGCCACATCCGGGTCTATGGTGAGAGTGGTCCGCACTGGCGCATCATGACATATAAGTCTTGATGTTGTGATGCTTTCAGTCTGCATTGCTGCGATCATGACCGGAGAAGCCGCGCCCATGGCCCGCGGGAGGTGCCGGGTTCGAAAACTCGCATTCTCGTAACAATCGGCGCTATGATCGGGCAACCGGCGGAGCTGGCCAATGGCTCGGCCGCAAACGAGGGAGAAAGCGAGAGCGATGAGACTCCGTGCCGCCGTGCCCGTGATCGCCCTGCTCTGCACCGCGCCCGCGGCCCTGCTGCTCGCCCCCGCCACGAGCGCCAAGCCGAAGCCGAGGCCCGACCTCGTCCTCTTGAACTCCGACCTGGCCGGCAGCAAGCACTTCGCCTTCGCCGGCGAGACGGCGAGCATCGTCGTGCGCGACCTGGTCAAGAACACCGGCAGGGCAGTTGCCGGCAAGTCCAAGATCGAGCTGACTCTCTCCCACGGCCCCGAGAAGTTCTCCGGGATCACGAGGACGGTGGGCAAGCTCTCCCCGGGCGAGAAGAGCAAGGGGACTTCGACGGCAGATATCCACATCCCCTCCAATGCGAAGCTCGGCGCCTACGAGGTCCACCTTTGCGTCGATGCCCGGGAGGACGTGAAGGAGGATGACGAAGTCAACAACTGCGACCACCGCGGCCAGTTCTACATCGGCCAGAGGAAATGGTCGGGGTCCTTCAGCGGTTCGGACGACGACAACGCCACCGCCTGGAGCACCAAGGACGCGGTCTTCAAGTTCGAACGCTACGTCGCCCCGGGCGAGTTCTTCTACGAGATCACCGCCGCAACCGTCAACTTCACGACCTCCGGCCTCGACTCGAATTCCTGCAACAACACCGGCTCGGGGATCGAGACCAAGCCGGTCGGCCAGCTGTACCTCCGCTACCAGGATCACGACTACTCGGCCGGCGTTGGAAACAAGCCGGCGTTCTCCTACCCGATCTTCTTCAACTGCGGTGGCGGGACGTTAATGACCCAGGGCCCGAAGGCCGGGGAAGACCCCTTGGAGTTCGTCAACAAGCCGCTCGGGTTCGGGGTGGACACGCTCACCGGCGTCTACACCTCAAGGGGCCTCCACCCCCGCGACTACATCTGGAAGCTCCACTGAGACCGGCCGCCTGAAAACTCGCGCGCGGCCTGCCGACCGGGGGTCGCGAGTTCGGGTCTTCGAAATAGGGTGCGTGCATGGCCGGCCACCCCAACCCTCCGGACGCCCCCGATCAGATCGACGAGTCCCCCCTCGAGGGCCTGCGCTCGCGCTACGGCCGCGGTGAGCTCGCCTATCAGGTCACCGCCGACGGCGCCCCGGTCTTCCCGCCCCGCCTGGTCGCGCCGGGCACCGGCGGCCCCCTGGAGTGGCGGGTCAGCTCCGGGTCCGGGACCGTCTACGCGACCACGGTGCTGCGCGGCCGCGAGGAGCCACCCCGCAACCTCGCGCTGATCGACCTCGAGGAGGGCTTCCGGATGATGTCCGAGGTGGTCGGGGTCGAGCCCGAAGAGGTCTGCGTGGGGATGGCGGTCGCGGTCGAGTTCGACGCCGAGGCGGTGCCGAGGTTCCGGCCGCGATGAGGGGCCGTTTCGCGATCGCCGGGATCGGCGAGTCCGAGATCGGCGAGGCCGCCCCGGGGACGAGCGCCGAGGACCTGATGGTCCAGGCCTCGCTCGCCGCCCTCGCCGACGCCGGCCTGCCGCTCTCCGAGGTCGACGGGGTCTTCGCCGCCACCACCCAGCTCCCGATGGGCTCGGTCAGCCTCGCCGCCCAGTTCGGCATCCGCCCCCGCTACACCGACGCGACGATGATCGGCGGGGCCGGCCCGATCGCCTTCGTCAACCACGCGCGGGCCGCGATCGCCGCCGGGCTCTGCGAGGTGGCGCTGATCGCCCACGGGTCCACGCAGCGCACGATCGGGCGCTCGCGCGCCTCGGTGCAGGAGATCTCCCCCTACGAGGCCCCCTACTCCCCGCGCCTGCCGCTCGCCGCCTACGCGCTCGCCGCCTCCCGCCACATGCACCAGTTCGGCACCACGGCCGAGCAGCTCGCCGAGGTCGCCGTCGCCGCGCGGGGCTGGGCCCGGGAGAACCCGCGGGCCTGGAGCCGCGAGCCGCTCAGCGTCGCCGACGTCCTCGCCGCGCCCCGGGTCGCCGACCCGCTCGGGGTGCGCGACTGCTGCCTGGTCACCGACGGCGGCGCCGCGGCGGTCCTGATCAGCGCCGAGCGCGCCCGCGAGCTCCGCTGCGCCCCGGCCCTCGTCCTCGGCTGCGGCGAGGCCCACTGGCACCGCCACATCTCCGAGATGGCGGACCTCACGATCACCGCCGCGGTGGACTCGGGCGCCCGCGCCTTCGCCGAGGCAGGAGTCGGCGCCGCCGAGATCCGCTCCGCCCAGCTCTACGACGCCTTCACGATCACCCCCATCCTCTTCCTCGAGGACCTCGGCTTCTGCGCCAAGGGCGAGGGCGGGCCGTTTGTCGCCGAGCGCGGCATCGGCCCCGGCGGCGAGCTGCCGGTCAACACCAACGGCGGCGGCCTCTCCTACTGCCACCCGGGGATGTACGGGCTGATGGCGCTGACCGAGGCGGTGCGCCGCATCCGCGCCGGCGACGAGCTGGCCCTCGCCCACGGCAACGGCGGGGTGCTCTCGGCGCAGGCGACCGTCGTGCTGGGCGGGGCGGGGACAGCCTGAGCGCCGCATCGCCCGGGTACAGTTGTCCCAATGAACGAGCGCGCCTCACTGATCCTCGACACCGAGCTCCTGGCCCGGGCCGAGCAGGTCCTCGGAACCCGTGGCCCGACCGCGACGGTCCGGCAATCGCTGCGTGAGACGATCCGCAGCCGCCGGCTGCGGAGCCTCACCGAGTGGGAGCTTCCGGCCGATTTTCCGGAGCGCTTGTCAGGGATGCGAACGGACCGGCTGCTCGCCCGTTGAGCCGACGGGTGCCCGACTACCTCGACCTCGCCGATCGCTCCTGGCCGCTGCTGAGGCGGCTGATGGGCCTGCACGGAGCGATCTACCGGGTGACCGGGGGGCGGCTGGGCGGGCGGGTGCCGGGGATGCCGCCGACCATGCTGCTGCTGGAGCACACCGGGGCGCGGAGCGGCGAGCGGCGCACCACGCCGCTGATCTACATGCGCGACGGCGATCACCTGGTGATCGTCGCCTCCAAGGGCGGCTATCCGCGCAACCCGGCCTGGCTCCACAACATCCGCGCCCACCCCGGGGTCGAGGTGCAGCTCGGCGACGAGCGCTTCGCGGCCCGCGCCCGCGAGGCCGAGGGCGCCGAGCGCCAGCGCCTCTGGCCGGCGCTCCTCGCCCACTACCCCCCCTGGGGCCGCTACCAGGAGCGCACCGAGCGCCGCATCCCGGTGGTGGTCCTCGAGCCGGCCGAGCGCAAACGCTGACCGCCGAGGGCCGGGCGCCGCGCCGGTGGCCGGGACGGCTTCAGCGAGCGCGGCCGCGCCGGCGCGCGGTCCTCGCAGCCTTGCGCTTTGCCCGGCGCGCTCGCTTTCCCTTCGCCTCCGCATCCCAACCCTGTCCCCGCGGGGCCGGGGGCGGCCCCCCGCGGCTCGGCGTGCCGGGTGGCGAGAGCGAGGGGCCGACGATCCGGTCGCGCTCCTCGAAGGTCCTCGAGTTGTAGTCCTCGATCCACGCGCTGATCGCATCGCGATCGGAGGGATCGACGCCTTCGGCCTGCATCTGCATCAGCAGCGCCTTTCCGGGACCCCACAGCGAGCGATCCGCGCAGGCTTGCGCGAAGTCCGCCTCAAGCTCCTCGCACCGGTTGAGCAGCTCCCCGAGCGGGTCGCCGCTAAGCGCCCCCCGCGCTTCGAGGAAGCCGAGGAACACCCCGACGCACTCCAGCGCATCCGCCTCGATATTTCGGTTGGTCATCACGCTGGCCGGGAAGTGCTGGAGCAGAACTTCGCCGAGATCCTCGGCGCTCCACTCGGTCGGAACTCCGTCGCCGTATCGCCATTTCCACTCGAGCATCGAGCCGGCGACGAGATGGCCGCTGCGCCCGGCCGGACCCTCGATCAGGCCCTCCGATTCGACGTAGGCGAGGAAGTCGTCGAGCAGGAGCTCCGTGGCCCGCTCAAACCCCTCCTCGTCCCCGGGGGCGACGTCGATCCCCGGGTCCGGCTCGGCGATCGGTATCCACCCGAAGGCGTCCGCAGCACCCCGCAGGGCCAGAGCCAGCACGGGCACCGAGCTGCCTGTCTCGAAGGGCATCTCCCACTGCTGGCGACGGTTCTCGGCGACCGCCCGGTCCAGCGCCTCGGCCAGCTCCCCCGGACCGATCTCATCGGCGACCAGGTGCTCGGAACCCTCCCCGGCGCCCGAGTCCCGGCCCTGGCCGGCGAGGAAGCTCTCGATCGCGGCTTCGACCTCCCCGGCGGGCAGGGGCTGGCTCAGCGAGCCACCCAAGAGCGGGCCGCCCCGCGGCCCTTGGTCGAGGCGCAGGATGACCAGATCGGCGAGCTGAACCGACTCGGACGGCCGGGGGCGGGAGAGCTCGACCAGATAGCTGTCGGCGACCTCGCTGCGGGCATGCAGGACGCGACGGGCCTGCAACCCCCCGAACCCGGCGGGGAGGCCGCCCGGCCCTCCCGCCGCGGCGATCGCCTCCTCGAGTCGACCTCGCGACTGGCCCGAGGCGAAGGCGGCGGTCGCCTTGAGGAGCGCGGCTGCGGCCGCGTCGCCTCTGCGCGCCAGGGCACAGGCGAAGGCCTCGGAGACCTCGGGCTCCTGCTCGAGGCGAGCGGCGAGGTGGGCGCCGATCAGCTCCAGGATCCAGGCCTCATCGAGGTCGCCCGCCTCGGCGATCAGCTGGCCGAGCTGCTCAACGAGAAGCTGCTCGTCGGGCTGTTCCCATGACTGGGCTGGTTGCGCAGAGCCCACCGGCGCCAACCTACCGGCCGCGCCAGCGGAGTCCGCGACATCTCGCCATCGGCCTCGGGCAGAGGCCGCAAGTTGCGGGATCGGGAGGTTCTCGCGGCGTCAGCCCGCCGAGCGGGCCAGGGCGATCCGGAAGAAGGGCGAGGCCGGCGGGCGGCGGCCGAGCGGGTGCAGGTAGCGGGCGGCCAGCTCCGCCGAGGAAACCTGCTCGATCAGCTCGAAGCCGCGCTCGGCCAGGTAGGCGGGCAGCTCTTCGGAGTCGAGCCCGAAGCGGAAGGGCTCCCCCGCCTGCCGCACCGCCTCGACCGTCCCCCGCGCCCCGAGCTGATCGGGGTCGGATCCCCCGCCCAGCAGCCCCGCCTCGAGGTAGGTGAAGACGACCCGGCTGCCGGGCGCTCCCAGCCCCGCCAGGGTGCGCAGCGTCCCGTCCACCGCCTCGGGGCTGAGGTAGCCGGTCACCCCCTCCCAGATGAAGAAGGTCAGCCCGGTCGGGTCGAAGCCGGCGGCGCCCAGCCGCTCGGCGAGGTCGTCGCGCTCGAAGTCGATCTCGACCATCGCCACGCCGGCGGGCACCGCGCCGAGGCGCGCCGCGATCAGCGCCCGCTTGGCGGCGAGGGTGGCAGGCTCGTCGACCTCGAAGACCCGGGCGCCGCGCAGCGCCTCCAGCCGGTAGGGGCGGGCGTCGTAGCCCGAGCCGAGGATCACCACCTGCCCGGCGCCGGCGGCCAGCGCCGCCCCGGTCGCCTCGTCGATGTAGCGGGTGCGGACCAGCACGGCGGTGCGGGCGCCCGGAGAGCGGCGGTCGATGTAGGCGTTGACGGCGCGCCCGGCCAGCGGCAGCCGCGATAGCTCCAACGCCCGGCGAAGGCGGGCGTCGAGGAAGGCCTCGGCGTAGGGGTCGAAGAAGAGCCGGCGCTCCGGCGCCCGGCGGCTCTCGATCGCGCGGAAGAGGGTGACGTAGGCGGCGGTGCGGCTCGGGCCTTGGCGCCGGGCGGACTCCTCTCCTCCGCTGCTCTCGCCCGGCCCGGCCATCTCCCCGCACCCTAGCCACGATCCGCTGGCGCCCGGGGCCCGGCGGGGTTAGGGTCGGGGCGACATGTCCCCAACCCGGAGGTGACTCATGGCGATCGGAATGCTCAACCGCATGCCCGAGGGAGGCGACACCTCGATCTATGACCGGGTCACCGCGACCATCGATCCGACCAACAACCCTCCCGACGGGATGATCTTCCACTCCGCCGGGATGCTCGAGGGCCGCTTCCAGGTCTTCGACATCTGGGAGTCGCGCGAGCACTTCGACCGCTTCCGCGAGGAGCGGCTGATTCCGGCGATGAAGCAGGTCGTCGGCGAGGACGCCTTCGCCCAGATGCCCGACGCCGAGTACATCACCGTCGACGTCCACAACTACGTGATTCCCTAGGGACCGGCCGGCGGGGGCGCGCCCGGGGAGGGCGCCGCCGTCCCCGCCGGGGCCCGAGGGCCCGCCGCACCACCCGTCCTGCGCCGCCCCTACGGTTGGCGGTGTGAGCGAGATCGTCGAGGGCCTCGCCGAGCGCGAGCGGATCGCCGCCCTGCGCGCCGCCGACACCTTCTTCTGGGTCGACGCGACGCTCAACGAGGCGAGGCCCGAGGCGCTCCGCGCGGCGCTCGGGGTCCCCGAGGACGCGCTCGGGGCGCTGCTCGACTTCTCGGAGTCCACCCCGCCCTCGCGCAAGTTCCACGCCGACACCGAGCACGTCGTCTTCGCCTTCGCCTGCTTCCTGGAGGAGACCGGCGCCGCCCGCGAGGGCATGCACCCGCTGCGCGCGACCGAGGTCCACGTCCTCGTCCACGGCTCCTACCTGCTGACCGTGCACCGCGGCGAGGCGCCGCTGCCGCAGCGCCTTCCCTCCTTCGACGGCTCGGGGCGAAGCGAGCAGTACGTCGTCTACGCGGTTCTCGACGCGATGGTCGCGACCGGCTTCGATGCGCTGAACGAGGCCGAGTCGGCGCTGGAGGGCCTGCAGCTGATGTCGACCGACCTGCGCACCGCCCGGGTGCGGATGACGACGCTGCGCGCGGTCAACTCCCGCCTCGCCTCGATGCGCCGGCGGATCGGCCCCCAGCGGGGGATCTTCGAGCGGATCAGCGAGGAGGTCAGCCGCGTCAGGGGCCTGGAGGCCGACAGCGAGAAGTACTTCGACCGCATCTACGAGCAACTCAACCGGCTCACCGACGCGATCGACTCCACCGCCAACTCGATGGCCAACCTGATCGACCTGCGCCTCAACGAGACGATGTACTGGCTGACCGTGGTGGCGACGATCTTCCTGCCGCTCAGCTTCGTCACCGGCTTCTTCGGGATGAACTTCGCCTGGATGGTGGGCCGGCTGGAGGGCCCCTTCCTCTTCTTCGCGCTGGGGGTCGGCGTCCCGTTCCTGCTCGCCGGGCTCACCTGGTACTGGGTCCACCGCCGCGGCACCCCCGTGCAGGAGGACTCAGACGCCGCGGCGCGCCTGCTCGCCGCCGTCCGCCACCCGCGGGCGCGGGGCTGAGCGGCAGCCCCGCTCAGGAGCCCCGGAAGGCGATCCCGTCGAGGGAGACGTTGGCCAGCGCCCCGCCCGCCCCGGCGTTGTCCCTGAGCACGTAGACCTGGCCGGCCTGCGGGCCGCCCTTGCGGATGACCTCGACCGTGCCCTGCGCGTCGCTGGTGACGCGGACCTCGAACACCCCGGTGACCGGTGGGCGGTAGCCGGGCGGCAGGGTGAAGATCGGCCCCGCGGTGATGTTGCCGCACTCGCCGCTTACCGAGCTGCAGAGCGCCGTCCCGGAGAGGTGGACGATCCCGAGCTGGTCCTTGTAGAAGGTGACCTCCGAGCCGGTCGAGCCGAGGTTGCTCCAGGCCCGCTGGGAGTCGGAGCTGAAGGGCGGCTGCCCGGCGCGGCCCACGTAGCGGAGCTTCTCCGGGGCGGCGATCTTCGCCCGCGTTACCGCCCCCTTGCCGAGGTCGGACGTCTTCACCTGCCCCTTGACGATATTGCGCGAGCGCACGCTGTCGGGCGGCAGCTTGAACGCCGCATACGCCGCGCCCCCGAGGGCGAGGAAGAGCGCCAGCGTGGCGACCACGTTGGCGTAGCTGAGGCGGGGGCGGAGGCCCCTGGGTCCCTGCATCGGCAGGAATCTTCTCACGAGACCCGCCGGGCGCCTGCGACTTTCCGCCCGCAAGGAGCGGACCCAGGCCGCGAGCAACCCTCTCCCGAAGAGGAGCCGTCTGTTCATCCTGCAACCCTGAGGCGGTGCGCGACCGGATCGAAACAAGGGTGCTCTCCAACCCATCCGAGGGCCGCCCTGTCTGGGTGCTCGGCATCCCTGGGCCCGGGCTCACCGGGTGCGGCTTCGACCTGGGCTCGGCGGCGGCCAGCCTCCGCCTCGAGGCCCTCCGGTGGGCGGAGTCGGTGGAGCAGCCGAACGCCGAGTGCACCGGGAAAGTGCCCGGCTACTCGGCGCCGGAGAAGCAGCTCGCCGCGGCGATCCTCGGCGCCGAGTCGAGGGGAACGCTCGTCACCGACCTCGCTCCCCACCGCAGATCTCCCGCTTGATCAGGAGACCGAGCGGACCACCGAGTCAAGGAACGGCTCAACCTACTCGCGCAGCCGCCGGTTCTCGCCCTCGCCAGTCCTGGTGATTATGCTGGGCGGGAATCCAGGAGCGGAGGGCGGGAGATGCGGTCGATGACGTTGAGGCCACGGAGCAGCTGCCGGTGCGAGGTGGGACGGGCCCGGACCAGGAGCCTGCTGGCGGGCGCCGCGGCGATCGCGCTCTGGCTCGCCGGCACGCCCGCGGCCGGCGCCGAGCCCTGTCCCGGCGTCGTCCACGGCGCCGACCTCGCGAGCAAGGCCCGGCTTCACGAGATGACCGCGAGGTTCAACAGCTTCGGCCCGCGCAACCTCGCCAGCAAGGCCCACAACAGGGCGATCGGCTGGCTGGAGCACGAGGCCCGCGCGATCGGGCTGCGCGTCCACTCGGAATATTTCCGCCCCTACACCTGGCTGCCCCGCACCCACTTCAGGCGCGGGCCCGGCCTCGACATCGGCGCCGCGGGCGGGCTCAGCGTCACCCGGCCCGACCGCTCGAAGGTGGAGGTGCCGACCGCGGGGGCCGTTCACTGGTCCAAGCCGACCCCGGCCAAGGGCGGGGCCAGGGGCAGGCTCGTCTACCTGCCGCCGGAGCAGGCCATCACCCCCGAGAACGCGGCCGGCAAGGTCGTGATCCGCGACTTCCAGCTCGGCTCGCTTCCCTTCGGCGCCGTCGGCCCGCTCCTCGGCCTCTACCTGACGCCCGACCTCGCCGGCTACACCGACTACACCCGGCCCTATCTGAGCCCCAATGCCCACACCGACCTGATGGACGCCAGCCTGGCCGGGGCCGCCGGGGTCATCTACGCCTTCGACCTGCCGGGCAGGCAGGTCCGCGGCTACTACGACCCCCACGTGGGGACGCTCTACCGGGTCCCAGCGGTCTTCGTCGGCAGCGCCGAGGCCAAGCGACTGAAGGCCCTGGCGGCAGCGGGCAGCTCGGCCCGGGTCACGGTCCGCGCCAGGGTCGCCCGCAGGCAGACCCGCAACCTGATCGCCCGCCTCCCCGGGCAGAGCCCCGAGAAGATCGTCCTCGTCGCCAACACCGACGGCAACTCCTGGGTCCAGGAGGACGGGGTGATCGGGATGCTCGCCTTCGCCCGCTACTACGCCGGGCTGCCGCTGCGCTGCCGCCCCCGCACCCTGGAGCTGCTCTTCTCCAGCGCCCACGACGGGTACCGAAACGACGGCACCGACCCCGACCACTACCCGCTCGATAAGAAGAAGACCGCCTTCGCCTTTGCGATCGAGCACCTCGGCACGCGCGAGATCCTGCCCGCCGGCGTGGGCGCCGCCAGGCACCTGGCGTTCACCGGCGTCGCCGACCCGGCCCTGTTCGCCGCCGGCGACAGCGGCGCCCTCCGCGAGGCGGCGGTCGCGGCGACCAAGCGCCGGAACCTCCCCCGGACCGCGGTGCTGAAGGGGCTCGGGGTCCCGAACCCCACCCAGGCGCCGCCGATCTGCTCGATGGGCGGGCTCGGCAACGCCTTCCACCCGAGGCTCGTCCCGACCCTGGCGATGATCTCTGGCCCCTGGTCCCTCTATGACCCGGTGTTCGGGGCGAGGGCGATCGACTTCGCCCAGATGCGCTCCCAGGTGCTCGCCGCC
Organism: Solirubrobacterales bacterium; assembly: GCA_046330315.1. GTDB lineage: Bacteria > Actinomycetota > Thermoleophilia > Solirubrobacterales > 70-9 > JAXLSZ01. Next base: position 210,936 of record JAXLSZ010000009.1, on the reverse strand, counting down.
GGCGACGCCATCCTCGCCCTCGATGGCCTGCCCCGCGCCCAGATCGCCGGCGAGTACCCGGCCCTTCAGGCCGCGCTGGACGCCGGCACCAAGACCGCCTGCCCGCGTGAGGTCTTCCCGCAGTTCGCGCCCGGCCCGAAGCCGTGAGCGGCTCCCCGGAGCCGGGCCTCAGCGGTCCCCGTAGATCTCCGCCTTGATCAGCGAGACCGAGCGGATCACCGAGTCGAGGAACGGCTCCACCTCCTCGCGCAGCCGCCGGTACTCCCCCTCCCCCGCCTTGGTGATCGCATAGAAGCGCCGCGTCCGCTTGTCCGGGTGCTCCCAGCTCCCCTCGATCAGCCCCTTGCCCTCCATCTCCCGAAGCAGCGGGTACATCGTGTTCGGGTTGACCGAGACCACCCCCGCCGTGATCGCCTCGATCGCCTCGATCAGCTGGTTCCCGTACGACGGCTCCGAGCGGATCAGGTGCAGCACCAGCAGCGGGAACACGTCCCGCCGCCGGATCTCCCCCCCGAACACGTCCGACGGCCGCCCACCCCGCTTCCGCCGCCGCGCCGACTGCTCGCGCTCGGCTGCGCGAGCAGTCTCCTCGACGGCTTCGCGGAGGGGCTTGGAGGGGTCGCGGGCGATGCGGGGAGTCTAGGCGGGCTTGTTAGACATAAAGACCTCGAACGCCCCGAGGGGCGGCACTCGAGCAGCCGTCGGTCTACGAAACCGAAGGTCACAGGTTCGAATCCTGTCGGGCGCGCTCGAGAAGTCCTGCAAATGAGTAGGTTTTCGGGCCTAGCGGGTGTGGCTCGGGACCGGCCGTGGGCCGCGAGCAGCGGTTCCAATTCCTAAGCCCGCCAGAGGTCGAGGCTCTCCTCCGCGCTGTGCTCGCCGACATCCTCGGCGGGGTCGGGCGTCCGCTCTATCTGACCGCCGCCCTCACCGGATCGCGGATCGGCGAGCTGCTCGCCTTGCGGTGGCGCGACGTCGACTGGATTGACAGACGGGTCCGGGTTGCGGAGAGCTATACGCGGATGCGCTCGGCAGTCCAGAGAGCACACGCGCGTCCGCTCCGTGCCACTCGCCTATCGCCTCGCCGGCGAGCTCGACCGCCACTTCCGGGCCGCGGCGTACCAGGCGGACCGTGACCTCGTCTTCTGTCATCCGCAGATCGGGAGCGTCCTCGACCCTCGAAGCTGCGGAAGCGCTTTACGCGAGCGTTCGTCGCCGCGTACCTGCGCTCGATCCACCCATGGATCGGAGCCTCACTGGAATAGGCTGCTCGCCCGTGCCTCGAACGGCCAAGACCCTCAGCCCAGCCACCGCGGCGAAGCCCGGACGGGCACCTCTCGTCGCCGCCCTTGAAGAGATCGTCGAGCTGGGCGCGAGCACTTTCCGCGAGGTCGAGTCGATGTACCTGGACGCGATGCAGGAGTTCGATCGCCTCGTTGCCCAGGGAGTCGCTGACCAGGGAGACATCCAGAACGGCAAGGGGGACTTCCTTAACGACATGCTGGCTCAACTCCTTGCGAACTGCTCCGACAAGGAGCTGCACACTCGCCCCGGAGTTCCGGGCCTGAGCTTCCGTCACCACATGCTTGACGTCGCATATCCAGGAACAGGCGATGTGCACCTCGTGGTCGAGACGAAGGCGACTGGGGTCCCGAAACACCCCCGCAACCCGAGGCAGCCTCATCCCGAGGGCCGAGCTGGCTCAGCGGACCTCGAGAAGCGGATCAAGGAGGCGAGCTTCAAGAACATCGACATTAAGGCGGAGGCAGCGCGGATCGCGGGTCGAGGCGGTGGGCCGACTGCCGACCTGAGTTCCTGGATCAAGAGCGCCCCGCCTCGGTGCTACATGTTCATGGCTGTCCGGGTTCGGGACGAGGCGGATCTACGGGGGACGATTAAGTACGGCCACATCGCGGCCACGTGGTTTGACGCGTGCGGGTTGTACGCGTACGGGTGGAACGGCGATCGGTCGGCCTACGAGGCGAAGCCAGTGGAGGCAACCTCGCTCGAGCTTGATCGGGTCCTGGCCAATGTGTGCACGGCGCTTCGGGCGCTGCCGTAGCGCCGCCCGTCGCATCAGGCCGCGGCGTCGGGCCTGATCGGTCTACCGCGGGACAGGCGGCGGTTGCGCAGCCGTGTCGCGCCCGCGCGAAGCCACCCGATCTCGTCGAGTGTCAATCCGAGGGCCCCATGCAGCACGATCGCGTCAACGAGATCAAGGAGGTTGTCTAGATTCCCGCTTCGGACAAGGGTATCCACCCGACCGAGCAGCGATCCGAGCTTCGAGGGGATTGGCGGTAGGAGTAGGCTCTCAGCCTCGGTGGGCTCGAGCTTGAGGACCCCGCCTCCGTAGCTGCGGCCTTCCAGCTCGGTGGAAAGGAGCGTGAGGCTGTTGTAGAAGCCTGCTGCCAAGCCCGGAGCAAGCTTGCGGTTGTCGAGCGTAACACCGTGAATCGTGTTCGTCTGGAGGACCTCTGCCTCATTCAGAGCAAGGCGAGGATGGCGGTTCGCGCAGTAGGTCAGAAATAGGTCGGGCACGCCTGCCTTGGGCAGGGGCAGCGCCCACCACGGATTGCGAACTCGGCACTTGTAGCGCTGGGCGATTCCCGACCGCTGCCCGCGCTCGAGGTAAGACATCGCGGTGTCGAGGGCTTCCTGGTCGGTCTCTGCGTCCGCCACGAATAAGAAACCCCGCTGTCCACGCGCAAGCAATTGATCGTGGTCGTCATGCGACAGTCGCGCACCGGCGACCTGGGCGGCCTTCGCGATCGCTGGTCGGACAAGCGCGGGCGCCAGCTCAGAGGCTTCCTCGGCGGTGAGCATGAAGAATGTGTTGCCCCCGGTGACGATTCCGATATCGACGGAAGCCAGGGTGCCCAAACGGTGGACGTCGTTATGCGCTGACAGACGTTCGTAGATCTGGCGAGCCGGCTCTGGAAGGAGTTGACCCAGCAGCTTGCTGCGACTAGACGAGCCCCTCATTCCGCGACGATTGGCTTGATTTGAAGCAAGCCCGGTGAGGTCGAGCCCGGCGAGGTCAGTTGCAGACACGACTTTGACGTCACCGGCCGCATGGTTGCCGCGGCCATCGGCAATAAGCAGCACCACTTCCTCAAGAGCCCCGGGAAAAACGAGCTCATCGAAGACCGCCACGACGACCTCGCGGAAGCTCGTTCGCAGGTGCTCAAGCACGCGGGCGGCGTACTGAGCATGTAGGAGCTCAGCCGGCAGCACCTGTGCCAGCCGTCCGCCCGGAGTCACGAACGCGGTCGCGTGAATGAGAAACGGCGCCCATGACGATGCCAGGCGCGTAAGTGGGACGCCGGCGGCCTGAGCGAGCTCGTGAGCGCGAGCGGCGGAGCCGTTGAAGCCTTGGTATCGGATGTACGGCGGGTTCCCCACTACGGCCTCGCAAAGAGGGATCTCCTCACCGGGTGAAACCGCGAAGAAATCTCCATGCACCAGTGAACCAGGGGGGAGGACAAGGCCCTCTCGCTGGGCGGTGGCGGCGTACGCGCCGTCGTCGACATCGACGCCGAACAACTGCGCAGAGATCGCGGGGTCCTTCGCACCGAGAGCCTGAAGGCGTCGACGCGCCGCGTCCAAGAAGACGAGTCCGCCGAAGCTCGGATCGAGCACTCGATCGGTGGGCGACCGCACCCCCCAGTCGACGAGCTTGGCAGCCATTGCCGGGGGCGTGTAGAACGCGCCGAGCTCCTTCTGCCGGTTGGCGTCGCTCGCGGGAGCTGCCTCCATGGGACTCAATCTATGTTCGGGTACGGACAGAGCCAGGTATAGCTGATCCCGGCGGGCGGGGCTTCGGCGAGGCGGACGGCTCATGGTTCCGGACGCTGGCACGCGCCGGCGCGCGGGCGGCGCTTTCAGTGTTGCGAGAGCGCGACGTCGTGCGAACAATTGCGCGACGCTGGCCCTGCGTGTGGCGACAAAGCGACGTTGTTACAACTGCTTGCAATATCCCTATTGTTGGCTGCTACAATGTCGCCAACGTAGATTGCAAAGGAGATGCAATGAGTCCCACAATCCGCATTGATGACGACGTATTCGAGGCTCTACAGGAGCATGCCGAACCGCTCGTGGATACCCCGAACTCGGTGCTGCGACGGCTCCTTGGACTTGCCCAGGAGCGGTTGGCGCCAACCGCAGACGAGCCGCGCCCGCAGGGGAGGGCCACACCGAAAGGCGGGCGACGGCGGCGCCGGCGGCGCGCGGGGACCGACGGGTCGGCACGTGCTCGGCCGGGCTCGATTCTGGGCAACGAGGAGTACGAGCTGCCGCTCCTCCAGGTCCTCAGCGAGAAGGGTGGCCAGGCCCCAACGAGCGAGGTGCTCGATGCCCTCGGCGAGCGGCTCAACGGCCGGCTCACCGAGGTTGATCGGGAGACGCTCGACTCTGGGCAGATCCGGTGGCGTAACCGGGCGCAGTTTGTCCGCCTACGCCTGGTACAGCGGGGCGACATGGTCAAGGACTCGCCGCGTGGGATGTGGTCGATAACAAAACAAGGTGAGCAGCGAGCGGGGGAGAAGTGATGGCCCCGCCGGTTCGCTCGGACGAACTCACGAACGTGGACGTAGTCACGTACGCCCTCGCCCAACTGCGCGACGAGAGCAAGCCCATCCACCTCGAGAGGATCGCCGTGATGGCATTTGAGCTTGCGCCGGGATCGTTTCGCTGGGACCTCGACGAGTACATGGGCTTGATCGACAAAGACAAGGTTCGCGTTTCGCTCGTCGATGCCGCTCGCCCCGCGAAGGGCGGGCTGGTCCAGGCCGTCGGTGTGAGGCGGGGAGGGCAGAGCAAGCGGGCAGACCTGTGGCGCCTGACCGCCGCCGGCGCGGCCTGGCTTCGCGAGAACGAGGAGCGGCTGCAGGCGGGAGTCGCCGGACCAACGCGCCGCTTCAAGAAGGGAAAGGCGGACTCCCTCCGAAATCGCCTTGCGGCCAGCCCCCTCTACGGCGAGTTTCGGGAGACGGGGTCGGTTTCCGCGGACCCTTTCGCATTCACGGACCTTCTCGAGTGCAGCCCAGACGCGGCAGAGAGTGTCGTGGAGCAGCGGCTCGATGCGCTCCGGGCCCAGGTGCAGATGCTGGAAGACGAAAACCTGCTGGCGTTCCTCGACGCTTGCGAAGACGCGCATACCGAGATCCTGGGGAGGAGCTGAGAAGAAATGAGGCGAGGAGAAGCAAGGGACATCGGTTATACGCGGCGTCATGGCCAGATGACAGCCGCCCATTCGATCCGGGACTTCTGGGACCTGATCGTCGAACTCATCACGAACTGCGACGACAGCTACCACCGCGAGTTCACCGATGGACGCCGTCCAGACGATGGCGGATCCATCCTGGTCGATATCGATCCTCACCGGGGCAACACACCATCCCTCGTGACAGTTCGAGATCGTGCCGGCGGCTTCGAGAACCTGGTGAGCAAGATCGAGCTCGTCGGCGAGAGAACGAGCCGGTCCGGAGATCGGGGCTTCATGGCCCGAGGGCTGAAGGACTGCGCTGCTCTGGGACACATCACGGTCGAGACCATCGTCGCCGGGCGTATCGACAAGGCCGAGATCACGCCTGCATTCCGGGTGATTCCGTATCTCCCGGGTCGCAAGGGCGGCGACCGACCGACCAAGGGTCACCGGCGACGCCTCGGCGTTCTGCGCGGTAACGGCACGCTCGTGCAGGTACGGCTGGAGCCCCGCGTCCGAGTTCCGCTGCTCGAGACGCTGCGGCGCGAGTTGCCTTGGCACTACGCCCTGCGCGATATCGCCTCAGCCGGTGGTACTTCGAAGGTGCTTCTGCGGTATTCAGGAGCGGAGATCGAGCCGTTGGTTCGCGTAGAGCCGGACGGCCAGCTGATCTATGACCGTGAGCATGATGTGCCCGGATACGAGGCTCATCGTTTCCGCTTCAGGCTGTGGCGCGCGCCCGAACCGCTCGAGGAGGCCACCGACCCTCGTTTTCGCCGATCCGGGGTGCTCATCAAGGGTCACCGCGCGATCCACGGCTGCTCCTTCTTCGCATCCGAGCTCGAGCGAGACCCCGCGGCTGACCTCTACTTCGGCCGCCTCGAATGCGAGGGGATTGATGTTCTCGCGGAGGAGTGGGATGAGCGGCGCGAGTGCGGTGACTCTCACCCTGAGGAGAACCCCGGCTTTGTCCTAGACCCGAACCGGCGCGGGGGGCTGGCTGACGATCACCCCTTCGTCCGGGCGCTATTTCGGATTCCCGCCGAGGTGCTCAAGGAGCAGCTGGAAGAGGAACGTGCAAGGCGTGAGAGCCGTCGGCACGAGGTTGAGGCGAAGGAGACGACTGAGCGGCTTCGAAAGCTTGCGCGGGAGGCGAGTCGCTTCATGCGGGAGAAACTCGAGGACCTTGGTGCGGCGGCCCCGGGGGATGTGGTCGACAACAAGGCCTTCAACCGCACCGGACTCGGTGTGAGTCCGGTCTTCACCCAGATCCCGGTTGGTTCTACGAAGACCTTCGTCGTCAAGGCCGACAACGAACGACTCGACCTCCCTCCAGGCACCCTGATCGAGGTTCAGCTGAGCAAGGCGGCTGGAGGGGCGGTCGAGGTCGTCGGAGCGCCCGTGCCAATGGAGCCCGATCCCGTCGATCCGCGTCTGCTTCGTGGGTCGTTCGTTCTCAAAGGGGTCGCCGAGAGCCGGCGCGTTCAAATCGGGTGCAAGGCGGACGGGTTGGCGCCCATCTTCACTGAGCTTCAAGTGGTTCCGGCGGCGCCGGTTGATCTCGAAATCCCAAACGACTTCGCGTTCCATCGAAAGGCGTACACCGTGCGACAGGGGGGTCGCCGCACATTGCTGGTGCGCGCTCGCTTCTCGGAGCCGGTTCCACCCCAGGCGAAGGTCCGCTTCGAGGGCCAGACGGTCGCAGTGTTCCGCGATCATGGCTCGTTCGAGTTGGTTCCGGGCACCACCCACTACGAGGCCGAGTTCGTCGTAGAGGGGCGGAAGCCAAACGGGAAGACCAAGGTGATTGCTGAAGTCGGTGGCCGCTCGGCGCAGTGCGAACTCCGCGTCGCCGAGAAGGAGGACGCAGGCGTCGATCTCACCTTCCGCCTTGTAGACCACGACCTCGGGGCCAACTACAGGGCCGCATGGGACCGCCGCGAGCCCAACGCGCTACTCATCACGACGCAGCACGAATCCACGAGGCGCTATCTGGGGCCGAAGGGCAAAGGCTATCCAGGGCAAAACAGCGAGCCATTCCGCGTACTGCTGGCGGAGCTAATCTCGGACAATGTCTGCCGGCGGATCGTCGAAGCGCACGCGAGGTCCCAGCCCGACGAGTTTGACAGCGACAAGGTGTACCTCCTTCACAACCGTCTCATGAAGGAGTTCACGCCCATCGCGCATCGGGTTCAGCTCGCGAGCCCCTAGGAGCGGTCAGCATGCGGGAGCTGCACCCACAGATCGAGGACGGTCTCACGCAGGTCGAGCGACGCCACGACACCCAGCTTCGTGCCTGCGAAAAGCTGCTCGACTTTGTGCTCGGCGCCATCGTTCCGTGGCGAGGGAGAGCCCTCGAGAGGGAGCACGACGGGCTGATTGCCGCGATCTTCGCCCGCACGACCAACACGTATTGGTCGGCTCTTGAGTTAGCACGAATGGGATTCGGCGAGCAGGCTTCAATGCTCAATCGGTCGCTCTTCGAGGACATGGTGGATCTTCACTGGATCGCAGATAACCCTGAGACCGCGATCGAGCACTACGACCAGCACAATCGCCACGGTGAGATGCTCTTGGCCGACGCTCTTCGGAAACACCCCGAATTCATGCCGGCCGGAGAGCTACCCGCGGTCCACTCAGAGGAACGGGCAAGGCTCGACAAGCTGTTTGGGCAGTATGGGCATCGTTCATGGACGACAACGACTCTGTACGATCGCGTCGAGTCGATCGAGCACTGGTGGGGCCAGCGGGACGACGTGCGCCACCTGCAATTCTTCCGCGATGTCGTCCATCGCGACAACAACCAGCTCCTGCACGTCTCGGCCCACTCGCTCAACCAGATGGTGAGGCGCTCGGGGCCGGATGCGGGCGGACTTGCCCTCAAGCTCGGACCCGGCGACGAATACTTAGATCGGGCGCTGTTCAGCTCGTTCTGGATCTACGCGCAGTCGGTCGGGCTCCTGCTCGAACATTTCGAGTTCGCCGAGCATCACGATTTCGGGCAGCTCTTCCAGGAGTTGGCTCCTCAGTTCCACCGGCTCAGCGACGACGAGATCCGACGGGTCGGGCGGAACGATCCGTGTCCATGCGGGAGCGGGAAGAAGTTCAAGCACTGCCACGGCGCATAGTGGCCTGGACCCCGCCCCCGCGTTGACACCCACCTGACCTAGATCGCTCGGATGCCGAGGAGGGGCGTAGCGTGCCCTCAGGGCTCCCCGCGGCCCTCCCGGCTGAGCGCCTGGGTCACCCTGCCGCGCAGGGCATCGCTCGCGTGGTAGCGGATGTTGCGGCTCCTGCCCACCTGCGCGACCAGCCCGGCGTCCCGGAGCCGGCGCAGGTCCGCGCTTGCCGTAGCCATCGAGACCGCCGCCTCGCGCGCGTAGGTGGCGCGATCGGTGCCGCCGAGGAGGCTCTGCTCGAGCGCGATCACGAGGCGCTCGGGCCATCGGTGCTCGCCGACGAGGCGCTCCAGGAAGGCCCAGCGGGCGCCGGCCTCGCTCACCTGGGCGAGGCGCTGCTCGGTCTGGGCGAGGTGGGCGTCGATGCAGAAGTCGACCCAGCCCGAGGCGTCGCGGCCCGGCTCGTAGTGCTCTCCCTGCGCCTCCCGAAGGGCCGAGTAGTAGGCGGCGGTGTTGGCGCCGAGGTACTCCTCGATCGACCCGAACTCCGGCGAGAGGATCCCCTCCCTGGCGAGGACCAGGGACTGGACGATTCTCGCCAGACGGCCGTTTCCGTCGCGGAAGGGATGGATCGAGACGAGGTGGAGGTGCGCGATCGCGGCCCGGACCACCACATTCGCCTCGAGGTCTCCGCCGTTGAGCCACCTCACCATCTCGCCGATCAGCTCCGGGACCTGACCGGCGTCCGGAGCGCGGTAGGGGGCCTCGTGTTCGCTGCGGCTGACCGTGATCGGCCCGGTCCTCCACTGCCCGGGGCTCTTCTCGCGCTGGAAGTGGCAGGCGTCGAAGTGGAGGTCGAGGAGCACCCGGTCGCTCCAGAGGAAACCTGGATCGCTCGCCATCACCCCGACATGGTCCATCGCCCTCGCGTAGCAGGCGAGCGCCAGCCGGCTCTCCTCCTCGCCCGGGGAGAGGGCGTGTGCCCCCACCTCCCCGGGGGGGAGGCGGAAGCCCTCGATCGAGGTCGAGCCCTCGACCGAGGCTGCCTGGACCTGGCGGCGCAGGGTGCCGAGCCAGGGCGAGGGCGTCGATACCCGGTCGCCGAGCCTGCGGCGAAGCTCGCCGAGGCGGTCGAGGCGCGCCGCGGTGGCTGCCGAGGGTCTGGGGGTTGCGAAGAGCATCTGCTGAGGTTAGACGTATAAACGTATATTCGTCAAGTAGCGGTTCCGTCAAATCCGGCTCCACAGGTGCACGCACGCGGTGGTTTGACAGGCTTATCTGGGTTTATCCGTTCCGCGATCGTGACGAGGCGGCGTGGGAGCGATTCATCGGGCTCCTCGAGACCCGGCACCGGGATCTGGGCCCGGTCCTCTCCTGGGACGAAGAGGATCTCGCGATCGTCACGCTCGCTGTCGACTCCGACGACGAGGCTCACGCGGCCGAGGCCGCGGTCGGCGCGATCGCCGGGGTGCTGAACGTCACCGGGCTGGGGAACCTCTACCCCAGCGGGGTCGAGATCGAGGCAGCCGCGGACCTCGCCGCCGCCTAGTTCGGAACGGTTGCGGCGGACGGGAGCGCCGCACCGGGCTGCGCCGAGCCGCGTCCGGCGAGCCGCAGGTCAGACACCAGCAGCGCGTGGTCGCCGCCGGCCTTCTGCGCCTCCTCAAGCCTGACCGTGTGGTCGAGCAGGGCGAACTCGGGCGTCGCCCTCAGACGACGGGCACACCTAGCTGCCGGCAGATTGCTCGGGCCTCTCGGCCTGGGCGGTTCTGTTTGCGCGGAATCCTTCGACCTTGAGCCTGTGCCCGGGTACCCTTTGTCAATTGCAAGCGAGCTCGCATTGACGGCGGTCTTTGAGACCGTCGAGGACGACTGGGTACAGGCCCGGATTCGCGAACTGCCCGAGGTCATCACCGCCGCGCCGACGCGCGCCGGGGCCGAGGAGCTGCTCCGCGACGCCCTTCTGGAGTACGTGACCTCCCTGAGCGAGCCACTCACGGGCGAGGACGCCGCAGGGGACATCCAGAACCTGCAGCTCACGGTTTCCTGATGATCAGACACGCAACTCGCCGTGTCTCAGCGCCCTGAACCCAGGGACCGACCGACCCCCTATCCGGACCGGTCCACGCGCGCGGCTCCGGGGTCGGCCTCGCCGATCAGCGACTCGGCTGTCTCCGGCGCGATCCCCATCCCCTCCGCCTCGCAGTGGGCCTGGAGTCGGTCCCGGTCGCCGAACTCGAGCAGCCCGGTGCGGTGGGCGATCGCCAGGTCCTCGACCAGCCGGCCGTAGGCGGTGTCGCGCCCGACGCCGACCAGGGCGAGGCGCACCGGGCGCGCGTACTGGGCCCTGAAGCCCTCGCGGTGGACCTGCACCTTCCCCCACGCCTCGACGATTCCGATCGCGCCGAGCTCGGCGGCGGGGCCGCTTGCCGCGAGATCGGCCCAGGGCCACTCGTCGCCAATCGCCCAGGGGTGCATGGCGTAGAGGCCGCAGGTGCAGCCGCCGGCCGGCGCCGCCTCACCGCCCGGGTGCCCGGATCCGGCGATGCAGCGCGCCCAGGTGCTGCGGCCGTCGGCCTGCCAGGGCTCCGCCCTGTAGCCGCCCAGTCGCAGCGCGCCCTGCTCCCTCTTGACGATCCTCCAGCCCCTGACGCCGAAGAGCCTGCCCGGCGCGAAGAGCGGCGGGCCCGCCGGCCTGTGGGTGGCGGCCCGAGCGGCCCGAAGGCCCCTCACCGGGCGGCTCCGCCCGTGATGGCGCCCGCCTTGGCGGGCTCGCGCGCCGGCTCTCGCTCGGGCTCACGGTCGGGAGCTGGGTCGGGCCGCTCTTTGGGCTCGGGCTTTCGTTCGGGCGCGATCACGGGCTCGACCGTGATCGTCCGGTACGGCTCGCTGAAAGTCACTTCATTCACCTCCATCGGTTCCGGCGTTAGCACCGTTCCTCGACCCGGAGGTCTCGGTCGGTTGCTGCGGCGTCAAAGGGCCGGATCCCTCAACCGCTCTTGATGGTCAGTACTGCAGGTTAACGCGCGGTGGTCACGGTTGGGGTGGACTTCAGCGAGGAGGCCTCAACCCGCGCTTGCGACGCCGAGCGCCGGAGCCAGATCCTCGGCGCTTGCCTCGACCCTCTCTGGGATCGTCACGACCAGACGACCGTCGCGCTCGATCAGCCTGCGGGCGCCGATCAGGGTCAGCCCGACGACCCGCGGGGTACCCGGCGAGAAGCCCACCACATGGCCCTCGGGAGTCTCCTCGCCCTCGGCCTCGACCGGCTCTCCGATGTGCAGGTAGAGCACGTCGCCCTCGGCGTCATAGTCGGCGTGGTCGAACTCCAGGGGCCCTATGGAGATGTTCACGGCCTCCATCGTGCGGGGTCCTTTCGGTTGGCCAGGGCGGTGATGATCCGCCCCGGTTCCTGCTCGTAGCTTACGACGACCATCAGCTACCGGCTGGGTCCCGCGGTTCGTCGGTAGAAGCGGCGGCGGCGCTCGAGCGGGTCGTCCTCGGCATGGTCCGGGGCACTGACCGCTTCGACCACGGCGTCGAGATGCTCGCCAAGTTCCGGGCGGCTGAGGACGATCTTGCGCTCCCAGATTCGCCTGAGGAGGACGACCGTACGTCCATCGGGATCCGTCGTCTGGCGCAGGACTCGGTCACCGGCATCCATTCAGGTGATCGTGGATCAACAGATGACTGGGAACCGGCGAGACCACCAGGGCGCCGATCAGGGCGACCGCGCAGCCCGAGCCGGCGCGCTCGGGCTCGGGCAGGCGCGAGCCGCAGTCCGGGCAGAGCGCCCCGGGCGGGCCGCTTCGCTGCTGGCACCCCGGGCACAGGACCCAGCCGCTCTGGCCCGGCGGGTCCTGTGCGGGGGCTTCGCCCACGGCGCGGGATCCTAGAGCCGGCGCCGCCGGGAGGGCCGGCGCACCCGGCCCGGTCGCGGGCCTGGGCGGCGCGAGGAGCCGGAGTCGCCGTCACCCTGGTCGGGGAAGACGGAGAGCTGGATCAGCTCGCCCCGGTTGGCGAGGCCACTGCCGGTTGCCGCATGGGCGGCGAAGCGGACCTCCTCGCCGAGGCCGCACCCGGGCCGGCGGCTGGAGATTGGCGCCTCCCCGGCCAGCAGGGCGAAGCCGCGGGCGGTCTCCAGCGAGGCATCGGCGGGCCGGCCGTCCTGCTCCTCGGCCAGCGCGTCCAGGCCGTAGCCCTGGACGAGGCGGCCGTGCAGCGAGCGGTAGACGTCGGGGCGGCTGGCGTAGTCGAGCACCCGCATCGAGCCGTTGATCGCGGCGATCGAGCCGACCTGGCCCTCCTGGCAGGGAGCGGCCGCCTCGATCCGCCGCAGGCGGTCGCGGCGGTGCTCGTAGACGTCGTTCATCGCGCCGGTCGGAGAGTGAGCGGCGTGGCGGGCGCGCTCGTGGGCGACCTCGTCCCAGACATCGGCCTGCATGGCGCGGGCAGGGCCCGCCGCGAGCACGGCGTTCACCTGCAGCGCCTTGGCGCGACGGATGCGCGGGTTGGCGGTCTGCGGGGCGGGGAGCATCTCCTCCCGATTGCGCCGGCCGTCCCAGCGCCCAGCCTCCATGCAGCTCACCGGCATCCTCACCTTGGCGCCGGGCGCGACCAGCGCCGAGACGTCGAAGGTGCGGTTCTGCTGGGCCCCGAGGACCTCCTCGCCCTCGTACAGCAGGACGATCTCCCCGCTTCGGTTCTCGACCACCAGGTCGTTGACCGAGGCGCGGCCCTCGATCTCCCCCACCCGCACGCCGTCCTCGCGCCCCTGGGCGAAGGAGACGTAGTCCAGCCGCGGCCCGGGCCCGAACAGCGGGAAGACGGTCAGGTTCTCGATCCGCACCGGCTCGCCAACCCGCAGGGGCTCGGCCAGGAGGTTGGCGATCGAGTCCGTCTGGGTAGCGGCTTCGGCGTTGGGGTCTGCGTCGGTCGTGTGTGTCATCGGCTGCCTTTCGGGTTGGTGGTCGGGGAGTCGTGGCCTGCCGCGGATTTCTGACGCGGCACCGGCGCACCCCTCTTGGCGGAGTCGCGGCGCTACGTTTCGTATGGAAGGGACGATGAGGGAATTCGAGCTGACAATTGGCCTTGCGGAGGCGGGCAGGCGAGCGGTCGCGGAGGGCAATGCGGAGCTGGTGATCACCGCCCTGGAAGCAGACGAGGTGGAGCTCGAGCCGGTCGTCGATGCCGATTTCACGAGCGGCGTGCTCCACCTCACCATCTGCGTGGGCGCCGAGGATGCCGATCGAGCGCTGCAGCGCGGGCGGCCGTTGCTCGATGCGGCAATCGGCCGAGCCGGCCTGACCGGCGCCGAGGTGGTGCGGATCGAGGTGCGGCCCGCCGGCCTCGACCGCGCCGAGCTGGTTCGCGCCTAGAAGCCGGCGATCTTGCAATCGTCGCTCGCGGCGCCTCCCTGGCAGCCGCTCCCGACCTCGCCGACCTCGTCATCGGGCTCGGACTCCGGAAGCTCGTCGAAGCGCTCGGCGCACCACTGCGCCGCCGCGGCGGCGGCGACGGCGGCCTGGAGGAGCGCGTCGGAAATCGCCTCCTCGGTGCTCTGGCCCTCAGGGGTGTCCCAGTAGCGCTCCTCGTCCGGACCATCCGCCGGCTCCCAGCGGAGTCCCTCCAGGACGACGACCCCGTTCGCCGCCCCGAAGAGCAGCGCGGTCGTCGCCCTCAGCCATCCCTCGGGGGTGAGATCCTGCCGCCTCTCATCCTCCTCCAGCCACTGCGCGAGGTCCTCGTCCAGGCCCGCGATCAGCAGGTTCTTGGCCGTGGCCGGCGACTCGTCGCGCAACTCGGGATGGATGCGGGCGATCGCCGAGAGCGCGAACGCGGAGGTGGACGCGAACCACCCCGCGCAGAGGATGCTGCCCGACTCACCGGGAGCAAACTCCCCCAGCGCGGCCGCGGTCTGCGCAAGCTCGGCGAAGACGCGCGCTACCAGCGTCGCCGGGGCCGCGTCGGGGTCCTGGGGCTGGCGCTCCTCGGTTTGGACGAGCAGCGTCTGCACCAGGTTGGCCCCGCGGGTCGCGAGGTCCTCGCGAGCGGGGGTGGAGGCTGTCGAGCGCTCGCTCAATATCGCCGCCCCCTCCTCCGCGCCTTGAGGTGGTAGTCGGAGATCGAGCGCTTGCGGGCGGCGAAGCGGTCGCGGGCGCTCTCCTCGGAGAGGCGGGCGAGCATCTCGATCTCCTGGTCGAGGTCGTCGTGCAGGCGCCTGGGGGCGCGGCGGCGGGCACTGGCCAGGTCGGCGCGGGCCGCGTCGTAGCAGTGCTGGGCCGCGAGGATGTCGCCGCGGCGGATCTCCTCGGAGGCCTCCTTCTTGGAGCGCTGGGCGCGCTGGTAGGCGACCTCGGTCGAGACCTCGGCGTCGGGGACCCGGCCGGCGGCCTGGTCCCCGGGGACGACGTTGACGTTGACCGGGATCCTCGCGACCTTCTGCTCCATGGCCTCGACCTCGACCCAGCGCAGCTCCAACTCGCAGACCCGGGCCGGGCCGAGCGCGGCGATCCCCGGCACGTCGATCTCGAGGACCAGGCGGCGGGTCTCCTCGCCGTAGAGGCCGCCCAGCTCGGCCACGAAGCCGCCGTCGAGGGGGCTGGTGGGCAGGTCGTTGTAGAGGCGCACGGCGCTGACCGGCGCCGCGGGCCGGACGGTGAGGCTCGCGGCCTGCACGCTCTGCTCGAGCAGGCCCTCCACCTCGGAGGCGAGCTGGGCCCCGGCCTCGTCGCCGTCCTCGCCAAAGCTCGAGTTGCCCTGGCCGCCGCGGGCGATCGCCTCCATCAGGTCCTCGTCATAGCCGCGGCCGATGCCGATCGTCGAGGTGGCGATGCCGCCCCGGTAGGCGCCGGCGGCGAACTCGGCGAGGCCGGCGTGGTCGGTGACGCCCTGGTTGGCGTGGCCGTCTGAGAGCAGCACCACGGTCGCGCCGCCCTCGCCGGCCACCCGCTGGGCCTCCTGGATGCCGCGCAGCAGGCCGCCGGAGAGGTTGGTCATCCCGCCGGGGCCAATCCGGCGCAGGAGAGCGCGGGCGGACGCGGGGTCGCCGAGCTCGCCGGCTGGCACCGCGACGGCCACCTCGTCGTCGAAGACGACCAGCCCGAAGTGGTCGTCGGGGAGCAGCCGCCCGAGCAGGGAGTCGATCGCGACCAGCGAGGAGTGAAGGGCGCCGCCGGCCATCGAGCCGCTGCGATCGAGGACGACCTGAAGGGTCGCGGGGTCGCGGCGGCGCTCGCCGGGGAGGTCGGGAGCGGTGAGCTCGAGCATGGCGTGGATCGTCTCCGCCTGTTCGAGGGAGATCAGGTTGAAGTCCAGCTTGGTGTCTATCTGCATGGAAGAGGGGTCGCGCCACGGGGTGCTTTTCTGACACGGGCGAATCGCGGCCCGCGCCCGGGCGCGAAACGCACCCCCATTGTCCGACTCTCTCAGGAAACGTTCAGGCGCCCCCCGCCAACCTGTCGCTCCAACAGCGAATAACGGAAGGCACGATGAGCACGACCACCCACACGCAGGAACCGCCCCGGCTCCAGCGCGAAGAATCCGGCCCGGCCGAGTCGATCGGGCGGCGGATGCTGAACAAGGTCCCCGAGATCACGCTGTATTTCTGGATCATCAAGGTCCTCTGCACGACGGTCGGGGAGACTGCTGCGGACTTCCTGAACACAAATCTCGGCCTCGGCCTGAGCGGCACCAGCTACGTGATGAGCGGCGTTCTGATCGTCGCCCTGGTCTTCCAGTTCCTCTCCGACCGCTACAAGCCCGGGATCTACTGGCTCTCGGTCGTGCTGATCAGCGTCGTCGGAACCCTGATCAGCGACAACCTGGTCGACGGCTACGGCGTCCCGCTGCAGACGACCACGATTGTCTTCAGCATCGCCCTCACGATCACCTTCGCGGTCTGGTACGCGAGCGAGCGCACCCTCTCGATCCACACCATCTTCACCACCCGGCGCGAGGCCTTCTACTGGGCCGCGGTCCTCTTCACCTTCGCGCTGGGGACCTCGGCCGGTGACCTCATTTCCGAGCAGGCCAATCTCGGCTACCTCAACGCACTGCTGCTGTTCGCGGCCGCGATCGCGGTGGTCGCGGTGGCTCACTTCCGTTTCCGCCTCAACGCGATCCTCTCCTTCTGGGTCGCCTACATCCTCACCCGGCCGCTGGGGGCGTCGATCGGCGACTACATGTCCCAGCCGAAGGCCGACGGAGGCCTCGGTCTGGGCACGACGGTGACAAGCTTCATCTTCCTCGGCACGATCCTGGCACTGGTCGTCTACCTGGCGATGAGCAAGGTGGACGTGATTCCGGCAATGGCCCGGCGGCGGAAGGCCGAGGCGCCCGGCGCGGGGCCCCGCATCCTCGTCGTAACCAACAAGACCGACGCGACCCCCGCGCTCCTCGACGCCGTGCGTGCCCGCGCCGCCGCGGGCCCGGCAAGATTCTTCATGCTCGTGCCCAACCCCGACCACATCGCCTTCGACCGCGAAACTCCCGATCACCCCAAGGGCGACAGCGTCCTCGCCCGGGCTCTGCCTGTGCTGGAGGGGCCGGCGGGTGTGGAGGTCAACGGCCGGGTGGCCAACAGCCCCAACGCCTATGACGACATCGTCGAGGAGCTGAAGGGGACCAGCTACGACGAGATCATCCTCGAGACCCCGCCAAGCCACGTCTCGCACTGGCTACACGTCGACCTGCCGGAGCGCGTCAAGCACTTCGGGGTCCCGGTAGAGGTGGTTACCGCGACGCACTGAGGAACGCCCGGAGACCTGAAGAGATCATGAGCTTCGATGCCATTGTCGCCCGCCGCCGCCGAGGGACCGCCTTGGCGGCGGCGGCCGCCGCAGCGCTCCTGCTCGGGGGATGCGGCGGCTCGGGCGGCTCCGCTTCCACCGGCCAGACCGCCTCGACGAGCGGACCTGCCCCCGCAAAGGGGAAGACGGCCTCCAACCGCACCGCCACCCGTGGCTGCGGCTCGAGCACGGCCTCGGGCAGCACCTCCGAGGCAGCCGCGACGTCCCAGGGCGATATTCCCGACAACCAGCAGTTCCTCGTCTTCCGCAACCCCGCCGGTGGTTACTCGATCTCCTACCCCGAGGGCTGGGCGCGCTCGGGGCGAGCGACGCAGGTCACGTTCATCGACAAGAGCAACACGATCTCGATCAGGGTCGTCCGCGGCTCCCACCCCACCCCGGCGTCGGTCGCGGGGGGGCTCAAACGGGAGGCCTCGAGCGATCCCTGTCTCGTCGCCGGGAAACCGCGAGCGACCACGGCAGGGCCCAACCGCGTCGTCAAGGTGACCTACACAACGTCGGGGAAGCGCAGCCCGGTCACCGGTAAGCGCCCAAGAATCACCGTCGACCGGTACGTCTACTTCAGAAACGGCAAGGTGGCCACCGTAGACCTGGCGACCCCGTTGGGCGTCGACAACGTGGACGCCTACCGGATGATCAGCCAGAGCTACCGCTGGGGCTGACCCCGTGGAGGCGACGCCCCGTCTAGGGAGCCTCTACGTCGAACCCGAGCGGCCGCCCGAGGATGCGAAGCCGCCGGCGCTGGAGCTGATCGACGTCTTCAAGATCTTCGGCGCCGGTGAGGTGGAGACTGTCGCCCTGCGGGGGCTCGAACTCACCGTCGAGCAGCGCGAGATGGTGGCCGTGGTCGGGCCGTCGGGCAGCGGCAAGAGCACGATGATCTCCGTCTCCGCGGCCATGGACGTTCCCTCTGCCGGCGAGGTGAGAATCGGCGGGCGTTCCCTGGCCAGGATGGATGAGGCTGAGCTCGCTCGCACGCGATCGCGCGACATCGGCGTCGTCTTCCAGTCGGGAAACCTGTGGCCAACGCTTTCGGCACGCGAGAACGTGATCGCCTGCCTTCGCCTCGCCGGGCTCAGCCGAAGCGCGGACGCGGCCGCCGACGAGGCGCTGGCCCGCTTCGGGTTGCGAGGCTGCGCTCACAACACCCCGGACGGCCTCTCGGGGGGCGAGCAGCAACGGGTCGCGATCGCGGCCGTGGCCGCTAGGCGGCCGGCGCTCGTGCTGGCCGACGAACCGACGGGAGAGCTGGATGCGGCGAACGAGGAGATCGTCCTCGAGACCCTCTCGGTGCTTCGCGAGGACTTCGGCTCGGCGGTGACGCTGATCACGCACTCCTCGCGGGTGGCGATGGCCTGCGACCGCGTCGTGGAGATAGCGGACGGCAGGGTCGTACCTTGAGTGTTGCGACGGCGACCGGGAGCGCGCTGGTCAGCTGCGAGCGCGTAACTGTTACCCACGGCCGCGGTCACGCGGCCGTCCGTGCGCTCGACGGGGTCGACCTTGAGATCGGGGAGGGCGAAAGCGTCGCCCTGCTCGGCCCGTCCGGCTCGGGCAAGACGACCGTGCTGCACGTGCTCGGCGGACTGGTGGCCCCGACCACCGGAGCCGTCTCCTGGCTCGGGGACCGGTTTGAGAGCATCGACCACAGCGCCCGGCACCCGGGCGCCTCGAGAGCAGTGGCCTACGTCTTCCAGGGCACCAACCTGCTTGCGAACCTCGACGTGGGCGAGAACATCGCCTTCGCGATCACCGCAACGCGGCGAGGCGCCCCCGTCCGGCCCCCCAACCCGCACGCGGACGGGATCCCCGAGACACCGGCCGAGTTCCTCGCCCTGGTCGGTCTGGCCGACAAGGCCAGGGCACTCCCGGCCCAACTCTCGGGAGGCGAGCAACAACGGGTCGCGATCGCCAGGGCGCTGGCCCAGCGACCCCGCCTGCTGCTCTGCGACGAACCCACGGGGCATCTCGACTCCGACACCGGCAGACGTGTTCTCGACCTGATCTACCGCGCCCGAGACGCCTTCGGATTCGCGTTGGTGGTTGCCACACACGACCCGGAGACCGGCAATCGCGCGGGCCGCGCCGTCGAGCTTCTCGATGGCCAGGTACGGCGGGCAGGGAACCGTTGAGGCCCTGGGCACAACTCCCCCTCGCCGGGCTCGTGAGACGACCCACCCGCACCGCGTTGCGCATCGCGGTGATCGCCGTCTCGGTCGGGTTCCTGGCCGGCATGATCGCCTTCATCGGAAACTCGCTGCGAAGCGCTTCGGCCAGCGCCCTGCGCCAGGTCCCGCTCGACCTACAGGCACCGGTCTCTTCCCTCGCCAGGGACCGGCAAGCCGCTGCCGGAGTGGCTCGCCAACCTGGCGTCGCCTACGCCGGCGCGGCGGCGACCGCGCCGTTCTCCTCGGCGCAGCGCAGCGCCGGCGGGCTCACGACCCAGTCCTCCTCGGGCGCGGTGGTTGCCGTGCCGGCCGGCTACGCCGCGCACGTGCACACGTTCCGCATGCTCCAGGGTGCCCTGCGGCCCGGAGGTGTCGTCCTCGACCAGCAGATGGCGGCAACCCTTCAGGCGAGGATCGGGGACACCATCCGGATCAAACCGCGGCCGGGCGCGCCGCCGAGCCACTTCCGGGTCACGGGAGTCGCGCTGATCACCGCGCCCGATCAGGTCTTCCAGCCGCTCAACCCGCTGCTCGGCCCGGCACCGGCACAGCCCCCGCAGAACGCCGCGATCATGCTCACTCCGACCTTCGCGAGGACGCTCGCCCCCCGACTTCCCACGATCGCCAGCGGGGCAGCCGGCGCCAGCGCACAGCCGGGCGCGCAGAGGGGAACCCAGTGGCAGGTGCAGGCCCGGCTCAAGCGGGGCCCACTGGCCGCCGGCAGCCCGTCGGCCGCGCTGAAACTGGCCACGGCGACCGTGAATCGCGTCCAGAGCGCCCTCGCGGGCAGGATCCAGTTCGTCGACAACCTCTCCGATTCGCTCAACAGCGCCGCGGGGGACTCGCTCTATGCCGAGACGCTCTTCCTCCTGCTCGCCGTCCCCGGAGCGCTTATCGCCCTGGGCGTTGCCTATCTCGCCGCGCTCGGAACCAGCGAAAGCGACCGGCGCGAACTGGCGCTGATGCGCGCCCGCGGAGCCGGTCCCCGCGACCTCTTCCTCGCGGCGGCGACCGAGAGCGTCGCCATCGGCCTCCTCGCGGGGATCCTCGGCACCGCCCTCGGCCTTGCCGCCGTCCAGCTGATGGTCAGCGGCGGTGCCCACCTGACGATCGGTCGTGCGCTGGCGGCGCTCGTCGCGGCGACCGGGCTCGCGGTCGCGGGCTCGGGCGCGGCGCGTCTGGCCGGAACGCGGTCGGCGGCGAACGCCTCGGTCAGCGCGGGGCGACAGGGCGCGGCGCCCCAGCGCATACCGACCTGGCGACGCTATTACCTTGACATCGTCGCCCTGGCTCTAAGCGGCCTCATTTACTGGCTGACGATCCGAACCGGCTTCTCGGCCGTGCTCAGCCCGGATTCCAACCCGACCCTCTCGCTGTCCGTCTACATGTTCTTCGGGCCGGCGCTGCTGTGGATAGGGGCGACACTGCTCCTGGTTCGCCTGCGTGGCCGCTTCATGGCGGTTCTCGCGCGGCGGGCCCGCCCCGAATCGGAAAGCCTCGGCGGTTTCCTTCTCTCGAGCATGGGCCGGCGGGCACAGGCAGTCAACCGGGGAATCGTCGTGGTCGGGCTGCTCCTCGCCTTCGCCGTCAGCCTCAGCGTCTTCGCCTCCACCTACGACCAGCAGGCGCGAGTCGACGCCCAGCTCACGCTCGGGGCGGACATCACGGTCACCTCGCCCCCCGGCGTCGTCGCCAACCGCCACCTCGCCTCGAGGATCGCGCGGGTGCCCGGCGTCACGGCGACTACACCCGTGAACCACTCCTACGCCTACGTAGGCTCCGACCTCCAGGACACCTTCGGCATCGACCCGAACAGCCTCCGCAAAGCGACAAGCCTGCGTGACTCCTACTTCATCGGTGGAGGGGCCGGCCAGATGATGAGCCGCCTGGCCTCGACGCCCGACGGCATCCTCGTATCCCTCGAGACGATCACGGACTACTCCCTGCGCCCCGGCGACCTGCTCCGCCTGCGTGTGCTCGACCAGCGGACAGGGAAGTTCGCAGTAACACCGTTCCACGTGGTCGGCACGGTCCAGGAGTTCCCTTCGGCTCCGCGTGACTCCTTCATGGTTGCCAACCTCGCCTACCTCGATCGGCTTACCCACTCGGGGCCGAACGTCGTGTTCGCCAAGACCAGCGCCGGCCCGCCCGCCGTCGCCAGGCGAGTTGCCGCCACCACGCGGACGCTGGGGGCGGATGTGAAGAACATCGACCAGCAGACCGCCCAGACGGTGACCTCGATCACCACCGTGGACCTGAGGGGGATCAGTCGCATCGAGGAGGCCTTCGCGATTCTCCTGGTGGCCGCCGCCACCGGCGTGTTTGTTCTGACGGCGGTGGCCGAGCGCCGCCAGGAGTTCGCCACCATGACCGCGATCGGCGCCTCGCTGAGAGACGTTGGCGCCTTCGTCTGGAGCGAGGTCGGGATGGTGCTCTTCGCGGCAGGCATGCTTGCGGCCGGACTCGGGTGGCTTCTCGCCAGAATGCTTGTTGCCATGCTCACCCACGTCTTCGACCCTCCTCCGGACCACCTCGCGATCCCCTGGGGATTCCTCGCGCTCCTCTACGGGACGGCGCTGCTGGCCGGTGTCGCCGGCTCTTTGATGGCACGCCGCGCGATCCGCCGCCTCCCACTCGGCCGCATCCTGCGGGAGGAATGAGGGCAATGGACCGGGAAGGTCGCTGAACGTGCTGCCTCGCGTGCTCGTGATCGAGGACGACGGCGACCTCCGGCGCCTGCTGCGGCGCGGCCTCGAGGAAGAGGGGTTCGAGGTCGTCCAGGCGAGCCTGGGCAGGGACGCCGTCGCGCTCGCCCAGGCCGATCCGCCTGATCTGCTCGTCGTCGACATCGGCCTCCCCGACGCCGACGGCCGCGACGTCTGCCAGGCGATTCGCGCGCGCGGGGTAGACGCTCCGGTCCTCTTCCTCACCGCCCGCGACCAGATGGTCGACCGCCTCGCGGGCTTCAGCGCCGGCGGCGATGACTACCTGACGAAGCCGTTTGAGTTCGCCGAGCTGATCGCCCGCCTACGGGCCCTGCTGCGCCGCTCCGCGGGCAGCCTCCCTGCGGTCGTCGCGGGCGACCTGCGGCTGGACCCCGCGCTCCACGCGGTCGCGGCGGGAGAGACCACCGCGGCGCTCACCCCGACGGAGTTCAGGCTGCTGGGCGCGCTTGTGGGGCGCCCCGGAGAGGCGGTGCGCCGTCGCGAGCTGATCGCCAGCGGCTGGCCTGACGGGGCGATCGTCCACGACAACACCCTCGACGTCTACGTCGCCCGCCTGCGCAAGAAGCTCGCCGGGCTCCCCACCGCGACGAAGATCGGCACCGTTCACGGGGTCGGCTACCGGTTGGAATGAGCCGGCTCAGCCTCAAGACGCGCCTGACGACCCTGGTCGCGGTCGCGGCCGCGATCACGCTGGCCATCCTCACCGCCGGCTTCAACATCCTCCTGCGCTCCAACCTCAACGCGGACGCGAACAGGGTCCTGCGCGCCCGCGGCTCCGCCGCGCTGGAGGGGGTCACGGTGCACAACGGAACCGTGCGCGTCAAGGAGATGCCCGACCGGGTCGCCCCCGACACTCAGATCTGGGCCTACAGCCATGGTCGCGCCGTCGAGCGCCCGCAGGGAGCGCCCACGACGCAGCTGGTCGCGGACTCGCTGGCCACCGGCGCGGGTGGCCAGGCCGAGGACCCGAGCGCCGACGTCCGCCTCTACGCGGTGCCTCTGACCGGCGCGGGGGGAAACCGGGTGGGCACGATCGTCGCCGCGATCTCCCTCGAGCCCTACGAGCACTCGGCCTCGCAGGCTCTAAAGGCCTCGATCCTCTACGCCTGCGCTGCGCTGCTTCTGATCGTGATGGCTACACGGCTGGTGGTAGCCCGCGCCCTGCGCCCGGTGGCGAAGATGACCTCCGAGGCAGCCGAGTGGAGCGAGCACGACCTCGACCACCGCTTCAACGTCGGCGAGCCCTACGACGAGCTCACCCAGCTCGCCGCCACCTTCGACACCATGCTCGCGCGCCTGGCGTCGAGCCTGCGCCACGAGCAGCAGCTATCGGCAGAAATCTCACACGAACTACGGACCCCGCTGGCGGCGATTGTCGCCGAGACCGAGTTGGCGCAGCGTCGCAGGCGGGGCGACGAGGAGTACAGACAGGCACTGCACGAGATCCGCTCGCGCGCCTCGCAGATGCAGCGCACGCTGGAGACTCTGATGGCAGCGGCCAGGGCGGAGTCGCTCGAGGACCTGGGGACAGCGCAGGCCCAGGAGGTGGGTGAGGACGCGATCGACGCCTGCCGCGACCTGGCGCAGGACTGCGGGGTCGATCTGCGCCTTCGGGCAACCGACCGGTCGCTGCGGGTCGACATCGACGCGGGCACCGCCGAACGGATCCTCGCCCCGCTGATCGAGAACGGATGCCGCTACGGGCGAGGCAGCGTCGCGCTGAACATCCAGCCCCGCGGCGGCTTCGCCGAGTTCGTCGTCAGCGACGATGGCCCGGGGGTCGGCAGGGACGAGACCGAGCGGATCTTCGAGCCGGGCTTCCGGGGCGAGGCCGGGTCCTCCGGCGAGCACCCCGGCGCCGGGCTCGGCCTCCCATTGGCGAGACGCCTCGCCCGCGCCGTCGGCGGCGACGTCGAGCAGTGCCCGAACGACGCCGGTACCTCCTTCAGGGCGCGTATTCCCCTCGCCCGCGCCCGCTGAGGGATCCGGCGGGCGGGCGGGCGGGCACAGGGCCTGATCGAGGAGTGGGCCCGGGGCGCCGGCCACACCCGCCTCTGGTCCTGCGACCGGGTGATCGACCTCTACCCGCTGGCAGCGTCGCGGGCGGCGCGAAACGCCTGTCGCATCTGCGGCCGCAAACCGTTGGCAGGAGGAGACGCTACGGTTTCGCGTGGAAGGACGATGAGGGAATTCGAACTGACGATCGGCCTTGACACTTGCGGAGGCGGGCAGGCGAGCGGTCGCGGAGCGCAACGCCGCCTCCGTGAGGGACCAGCGTTCCTCGACGACCCGCCGAACCATCACGAGCCTGCCCTTCGGGCCGAGCTTGGCGTTGGCGTGAACGTTCATCCGGTCTCCTCCTTGGTGCTGGGTGGCGTCGACACCCCGAGCCTCCAAGGAGGCCCGGATGAACAACATGGTTGGGAACTACACCTAGAGTCGCTGAGCCCGAATCCGTGCTGATCTACTCGATGAACCTCTCGGTGGACGGCTTCATCGCCGACCGCGAAGGCGGGATCGGGTGGGCGGACCCCGACGAGGAGCTGTTCCGGTTCCACCTCGGGGAGGTGCGCGAGCTCGGCGGCTATCTGCTGGGCCGCAGGCTCTACGAGACGATGCTGCCCTGGGAGACGGACCAGTCGATGCGCGAGAGCGATATCGGAGACCCTCGGGCGCCGGTGCCGGCGGAGGCGGCGGCGGCCTTCGCCGAGGCCTGGTCGGCGATCCCGAAGGTCGTCTTCAGCCGCACGCTGGAGAGCGTTGAGGGCAACGCCCGGCTCGCGGAGGCGGCGCTGGCCGAGGAGGCCGCGGCGGCGCTCGGCAGGGGTGAGCGCGACGTCGCCGTCGGGGGTGCCGGCCTGGCCGCGGCGGCGCTCGAGCTGGGCCTTGTCGAGGAGCTGCGCATGTTCCGCCACCCGGTCGTCCTCGGCGGCGGCACGCCCTTCCTGCCGCCGGTCACCGAAGACATTCGGCTGGATCTGATCGAGACCACGACGATCGGATCACGGGTGATCTTCGAGCGCTACAGACGCGCGCGCGGCGAAGCAAGGATGTAAAAAGGGGGCATGGAGGAGCCGCAAACCAGGTACCTGGAGCACGACGGGATCAACATCGCCTGGCAGGTCTTCGGCGAGGGCCCGGCCGAGATCATGATCGTGCCGGGGTGGGTCTCCAACGTGGACCAGTTCTGGATCTACCCCGACCCGCGCGAGTTCCTCGCCGAGCTGGGCGGGTTCGCGCGGGTCGCGATGTACGACAAGCCGGGCACCGGGGCCTCGGACCCGCTGGAGGCGACCCCCTCGGTCGAGCTGCGGGTCGAGCAGGTCGTCGCCGTGATGGACGCCGCGGGGCTCGGGGAGGCGACCGTGATCGGCGTCTCGGAGGGCGGCATCACCGCCGCGCTGGCGGCCGCAGGGCGCCCCGACCGGGTCGGCCGGCTCGTCCTGCTGAACGCAGTCTCGGGCGGGTTCGATCCACGCTCCCGCGGCGAGATGAGCGAGGCCGAGTTCGAGGAGTGGTGCGAGTTCATCCTCTCCACCGCCGAGCACTGGGGCGAGGGGCTGCACGGGGACCGCTGGCTCGCCGGGGTCCCCGATGGCGACGCCGCCTGGGGGCGGCTGCAGCGCGCCTGCGCGACCCCCGCGGTCGCCCGCCGCTACATGGGCGCGGTCGCCGACGGCCTCAGCGCCTGGGACGTCCTGGAGGCGATCCACCAGCCGGCGCTGGTGATGCAGAGACGGAGCGATCGGATCGTCAGGGCGGAGCTGGCACGCGCCGAGGCCGAGCGCATTCCCAACGCCCGCTACGTCGAGCTCGAGGGTGAGGAGCACCTGCCCTGGCTTGGCGAGACGGGCGAGATGCTGGCGCAGCTTCGCGAGTTCGTCGGCGCCCCCGCCCCCGCCGCCCGCTCGGAGAGGGTGCTGGCGACCGTCCTGTTCACCGACATCGTCGGCTCAACCGAGGCGCTGGCCCGCCTCGGCGACGCGGCCTGGAGGGAGAAGCTCGAGCGCCACACCCGGATCGTCGGCGAGGGGATGGAGCGCTTCGACGGCCACCTGGTCAAGAGCACCGGCGACGGCGCCCTCGCGACCTTCACCGGCCCCGCCCGCGGCGCCGAGGCGGCGCGCTGGATCCTCGACGCCCTCGAGGCGGAGGGGCTTCGCTCCCGCGCCGGCCTGCACGTCGGCGAGATCGAGATGCAGAACGGCGACATCGCCGGGCTTGCCGTCCACATCGCCGCCCGGGTCATGGACACGGCCGGGGACGGCGAGGTGCTGGTCTCGCGCACCGTCCGCGACCTCACGGCGGGCTCGGAGCTCCGCTTCGACGAGCGCGGCACCCACACCCTGAAGGGCGTGCCGGAGGACTGGCAGCTCTACGCGCTCGCCGGTTGACCGGGCGGTGAGCCGGGCGTAGTGTGGGCTGCCGGCGCCGAAGCGGAGTGCAGAGCAGGAAGCGGGCCGGCCAAACCTGTCAGCGGCACCCAACCGAGGAGGCAACCATGCGCATGCTGATGAAGGTCCAGATCCCCACCGAGGCCGGGAATGAGGCGATCGAGGACGGCTCCCTCCCGGAGATCTTCGGCAAGTCGCTGGAGGCGCTCAACGTCGAGGCCGCCTACTTCGTCGCCGAGGACGGCATGCGGACGGGCCTGCTCTTCTTCGAGATGGAGGACTCGAGCGACATCCCCTCGGCGGCGGAGCCCTTCTTCCTCGGGATGGGGGCCAAAATAACCGTGGTGCCCGCGATGAACCCCGAGGAGATGCGCTCCGGGGTCGCGAAGGCGATGGAGAACGCCTAGCGCGAAGGCGCGAGGCCGCCGCGGCCGGGGTGAACGGCGGCCGCCCGCCGGACGCCCACATCCTTGGGAGTAGCCTCGCGGGGTGATCGCCAAGGGGATCGCCCTCGCTGCGCTGGCCCTCGGGCTGCTCGCCGGCGGGCGCTGGCAGGCGCCGGGGCCGGTTCCCGCCGCCGGCGCCCGGCCCGCCGCCGCGCGCCCGGCGCCGCCGCGCCCCCGCATCCACCGCGAGCCTATCCCCTTCGGCGCGAAGCGAAAGCGCCAGATGGCCCGCTACGCGGAGCGCCACTACGGCCTGCACACCTTCCGGCTCCGCCACCCGCGGGTGATCGTCGAGCACTTCAGCCTCACCCCCAACCTCTCGGCGCTCTACAACACCTTCGCGCCCGACCGCCCCGATCCCGAGCTGGGGGAGCTGCCCAACGTCTGCGCCCACTTCGGGGTCGGGCGGGGCGGGCGGATCGTCCAGTTCGTCTCGCTGCGGGTGATGTGCCGGCACACGGTCGGGCTCAACTGGACGGCGATCGGGATCGAGAACGTCGGCTACTCCGACGCGCAGATCCTCGGGAACCGCCGCCAGCTCCGCGCCTCGCTTCGACTCACCGCCTGGCTGCGCTGCCGCTTCGGGATCCGCCTTCGCGACGTGATCGGCCACCGCGAGAGCCTGCGCTCGCCCTACCACCGCGAGCGGGTCGCGGGCCTCCGCCACCAGACCCACGGGGACTGGAACCACCGCGACATGAACGTCTTCCGGCGCAAGCTGCGCCGCTACCGCTGCGGGGCCGCGGGCCGGCGCCGGCGATCGGCTCGGCCCCGCCCCTAGCAGAGCACCGCGAGGTGGAAGGAACGGTTACCCGCGACGCCGTCGCTACGCCGCGTCTTCACGTAGACGCTCTTCGGATGCTCGCTGGGTAGGCGACGCCGACCTCGCCGGGCTCCGGGTCCATCGGCGCCGAGTTGGTGCGGCCCAGGGTCGCGACCAGCCCGCAGCGCCTGACGTCGGAGTCGAAGTTGACCTGGTAGGAGCCGCGAACGGCGGCGGAGAAGAGCCGGGTCGAGGAGACGACGCCGCTGCTGCTCCTGGCCAGGGCTCCGTCGGCCCGGACCACGGCCCAGCGCACCGTCCGGGAGCCGGAGGTGGTCGCCGCGACGGCGCCACCCCCGAGGGCGATGAAGACGGCCGCGGCGGCAATCAGGCTCGATGGCCCGGGCCTCCTCCGGGTGGTGCTCGGTGCGGGAGCCGATCGCCCTCCCCCGCCTCCCATCGGCCTGCCGCCCCTAGTCCTTCTCGTACTTGAACGAGATCCCCAGGCGAACCCGGAACTCGGAGACCTTCCCCTCGTCGATCGTCACGTCCTGGCGGATCACCTCGGCGATCCGCAGGTCGCGCACCGACTCGCCGGCCGTCTCGACCGCGTTCTTTGCCGCCTGCTCCCACGACTCCGAACTGACGCCGATCACCTCTGTGACGCGATACACGCTGTCTGCCATCTCGCCTCCTTGGGGGGTTGTCGGATCGAGCCTAACTCTTCACCGCGCGCGCGGGAGCGCATCCGTTCGCGGCCACACCCCCGCGTGTGGTCACATGCGCGACGCAACTATGTAGACTGATCGGTCTAGTGGGAGCCGAGGCGCAGAGCCACACCGATGCCGGGGCCGGCGGGGGCGGGACGCAGCCTGGCGCCTCATCCCGGAGGCGAGCCACCCGGCCCCGGATCTTGGAGTCGGCGGCCGAGCTCTTCCGTCGCCAGGGCTACCACGGGACCGGCCTCAACCAGGTCCTCGAGCAGTCCTCCGCGCCGCGCGGGTCGCTCTACTTCCACTTCCCCGGGGGCAAGCAGCAGCTCGCCGCGGAGTCGGTGGGCGAGGCGGGAGGGGCGATCGGGAAGGCAATCGAGGCGATCCTCGCCGCCACTCCCGACACCGGCGAGGCGATCGGCCGCGTGGTGGACTTCCTCGCCGCCGACCTGAGCCAATCGGGCTTCGACCACGGCTGCCCGGTCGGCACCGTGGCGATGGACGCCGCCTCCGGCTCGGAGCCGGTGCGGGTCGCCTGCGAGGCGGTGTTCGCCGGGTGGCTGGGACTGATCGCCCGCCACCTCGAGGCCGCGGGGACCGCACCGGACCTGGCCGAGCGCCAGGCGATGCTCGCCGTCTCGGCGATCGAGGGAGCGCTGCTGCTGGCCCGCGCCCGCCGCGACACGGCGGCGCTGGAGGCCGTCGGCGCCACCCTCCGCCCCCTCCTCTCACCCGCCTTGACGAAGGCAGGCCAACCCGGACCCAAGGAGTCACGATGACCGAAGCAGAGTTCAACGCCCATGCGCGCAAGATGCTGGACGCCTGGAACCGCCAGGACGTCGAGGCGGTGCTGGCGCGCTACACCTCGGACGGCAGCTACCTCGACCCCAACACCGGGGGGCCGGTGGTCGGGCGCGAGGCGTTGCGCCGCTACCTGACCAGGCTCTTCGAGGCCTGGGAGATGCACTGGGAGGAGCGCGAGCACTTCCTCTTCGGCGAGGCCGACGGAGCCGCGGTGCTATGGCGCGCCACCCTGCGCCCCCGCGGCGGCGGAGCCGAGGTCACGGTCGAGGGCATGGACCTGATCCTCATGGAGGGCGAGCTGGTGGCGCGAAACGAGGTCCACTTCGACCGCGCCCGCCTGGCGGCGCTGCTCGCTCCGGCGGCGCAGGCGGGCTGACCGCGGCCAAGGCTCTGGCGGGCTGACCGCGGCCGAGGCGCCGGCGGGACCGCAGCCCGACCGCGCGGGCGCGCGGCCGGCCTGACCGCAGCCGGGGGCCCCGCCCGCAAGCGCTCCGCGCCTACAGCCAGCCGGCGATCGCCAGGACGATCGCGAAGCCGAGGTCGAAGGCGGCCAGGCCGCCCACGACGGTGAGTTGGCGGCGGCGGTCGTCGCCCCTGTCGAAGACCCAGGCGGCGACCGCGAAGAAGGTCGCGTAGCCGAGCAGGACGATCGGGATCGGCTGGCCGGTGTTCCAGAACCAGTAGGTCCAGTGGAAGTAGCCGGTCCAGTGCAGGAAGTACTCGACCGCCACGCAGAAGACCGAGAAGCCGAGCACCATGACCACCCGGTTGGGGATGCCGAGGATGCGCATGCCGGGATCGGGCGGGAGCATCTTCACGAAGACCACCCCGGTGATCAGGAAGAGCAGGCAGATTTCGATGCTCAGCCCGATCAGGATCAGGAAGCTGGTGTCGCCGGTCACCGTCCACAGCGCCGAGCGGTCGGTGGCGTGGAGGATCGTCGAGTTGGCAAGCTCGTTGAACCAGTCCATCAGCCAGAAGGCGAGGCCGGCGAGGACGATGTCCCAGCGCCGCCGCTCGACCTCCACCGCGTAGACGTAGAGGCAGAGGCCCAGCAGGGTGACGGTGGACCACTGGAAGGTCGATCCGTCGCGGAGGATCTGCTCGGCCTGACGGGTGGCCTCGGTGATCTCGGCGGCGAGCATCGGCCCTGAAGACTCTAGATCCGGGTGGGGGGGCGCACCCGTAGAACGCCACAAACCTCAGGTGGCCTGTGCCCTCACGAGCTCCACTCGGCCAGGCCGCAGCCGCAGTGGCTGCAGGTGTCGGGGAAGAAGCCCTGGCGGAGCACCTCGGCCCAGAAGGCGGGGTCGCCGGCCACCCAGCTCGCCCCGCAGGTCGGGCACTCGGTGCGGGCCTCGCCAAGGCGCTCGGGGTCGATCCGCAGCGGGATCAGCCCGTCGGGCAGCCAGAGGCGACCGTAGCCGGTGCGGGTCGCCCAGTCGATCAGGGCGGGCAGGTCCTCGCCGTCCGCGCTTCGGTAGTGGAAGTGGACGATCAGCTCGCGAGGGCCCTCCTCGGCCGGCTCGAGCAGGGTGAGGTCGGCGATCGCGACGTCGGGCGCGACCGGCCTGGGGTCCCCCTCTCCGGGGGTGTGCATCTCGGCAGCCCAGCCGCGGATCCAGACCTGCCCGCCGCGGATCGTCGCGCGGAAGCTGGGCCTCGGCGTGGCGTCCTCGCCGATCAGCGAGTCCATCAGCTCGTCGAGCTCGTCCGCGTCCATCCCGAACCTCTCTGCCCACTCTTCCCATTCCATGCCTCTGAGGTCGGGCCGGAGCGCGGGTAGCTGACACCGATCGTCGCCTACTGGCCCGTCCGGTGGCGCTGGAAGGTCGGGGGACGGGGCCACTAGCGCCCGGTTGCCAGGAACCAGAGCAGGACCGCCCAGATGACCAGGAGCAGCCCCCCGAGCAGCAGGTAGCCGAGATGCATGCTCACTCCTCCTCGGGGGGAAAGACGGCCCGCAGCCGCTTGGCGCCGTCGGCGCGGTAGCCGGAGGGGCCGAGACGCTCCAGCCGGGCCGCGGTCTCCTCGACGGCGCGCGCCAGCACCTCCGGCGGCAGCCCCCAGTCGCGGAAGCCGCGGGAGATCGCCCGCAGGTAGTGCGGCGAGGGGAGCCCGAGGTACTCGTCCCCGGTCATCACGTAGGCGAGGGCGAGGCGCGGGCCCTTCTCGGTGGCGACCTCGACCTCGCGGCGCTCGTAGAGCGAGGGAGCGCCCTCGTAGCGGTCCAGCCTGAAGAGGTCCTGCGGACCCAGGAGCCACAGCGCTCCCAGCACCGAGCGGCGCGGCGCGGGCTCGATGTCGGCGACGCCGCGGAAGGTCAGCCGCCAGCCGCCGAGGCTCGCCCTGCAGAGCGGCTTGGCGCCCGGGCAGCGGGACGCCATCCCCGCGCGGCTGAGGTTCGATCCGTAGGCGAAGTAGAGGTTGGTTCTCACGGCACCCCGAGTCGGGGGAAGGGCCGTGAATCTGACAGCCGCCGGGCGTTCGGCGCGGGAAGACCGTCCGGACCCCCGCGCCGGTCCGAGGGTAAGCGGGCGGTTTCGTTGAACGGAAACGACACCTATTGGGGTCGGAACCGTTCAGCGAACGGTGCAGCGGCGTCTGGCGCCGGCGCCCAACCGTGATGCGGCGCGGCGTCTGGTCGTGTGTGGCGCTGGCGACCGGCCGCCAGTGGGCGCCCGACCCGTGTGGCGGTGCCGGCTAGGAGGCCGGGATGGCCGCCTCGGCGCTCTCCCGCTCCTGCTTGGCCGCCTCGGCGAGCTGCTGGAAACGGATCACCTGGCCGCCGGCGCCCCAGCTGCCCTCGGCCACCTCGTGCATCAGCACCCAGACGCGAAGGCCGTCCTCGGGTCCGAGGCCCGCGGCCTCGCTGATCGCCGCGGTGGCGGACTCGACCAGCTCGGCGCGGCGCCGGTCCGAGAAGGCACCCTCGGGCGTGGTGACCTCGAGCTTGAAGGTGGGCTCGGTGACGGGCTTGCCCGCAGCGCGCACCGCTCCCTCCGGCAGCTCATGGACGTAGGACCAGGTGATGCTGCGGAAGAAATCGGTGTCGGGTGCGCGCTCGGCGCGCAGCAGCGCGGTGGTGAGCTCCTCGAGGAGCTCCTCTCGCGCCTCGGGCCCGATCGCTCCTTCGGGGTAGGTCAGCTCGAACACCGGCATGGCGGTCCTTTCGTCGGCAGGTGCCTGGCCCGACCCTACATCGGCGCCGGCCGCCGGTTGTGGTGCATCGGTCACACTCGGGGAGGCCTCGCGCCCTTTCGCCCCCCGAATCGCATTCGGCGCGCGGTGTGGCGCTTGCCGGGTTCGCTGAAGCCAAACGACACCTGTAGGGGTTCCAAGTGTTCAGCGAAGCGCTGCCCCACGGCCTGGAGCGCCGAGAGCATCGTGGGGGCCCCGGCGCCTCGAGCGCCCGCGGCCCGAGGTCGCTCCGGAGCGCCCGAGGCAGCTCAGAGCGCCCGCGGCCCGAGGTCGCTCCGGAGCGCCCGAGGCAGCTCAGAGCGCCCGCGGCCGGAGGTCGCTCAGAGCGCCCGTGAGCCGAGCGGGAAGACGTCGCCGATCACGTAGGCGCGAACCCCGGCGGGGAGCGCCGTGCCGGCGGGGATCTGGAGGCGAATCGTGCGGAGGTTGCCGCGGGCGTCGCTGCCGTTGGCGATCAGCGAGCGGTAGTCGAGCGGCACCGGCTCGCCGGTGGCGGCGTTCACCAGGAGGATCGATCCGAGGTGGGCGGCGGCCGGGTAGCGGGCGCCGCCGGTCAGCCTCAGGGTCGCAAGCGCCTCGCCGCCGGCGGGGCCGGCGGGCCGCTTCAGGCTGAGCTTCGCCACCGAGACCCCGGCCGGGCGGCGGTTGGCGGGACCGCCCCGGTAGCGGTCGCTGAGGAAGGCGCCGCTCGCCGCCAGGGTGTCGTCCGGGTTGCACACCCCCGCGACGTAGAGGTAGACGGAGTAGTTCGGAACCTCCGAACAGGTGACCTGGCCGAACATGCTCGCCCCGGGCTCGAAGCGCCCCTCGCTGCCCAGCCGGCCGCGGAAGTCGAGGCTCCGCAACGGGACCGGGCCGAAGCTGAACTGCAGGTTCACCTTGGAGGCGTTCAGCGCCAGCTGGCCGCCGCGGTAGGTGCCGCTCAGCGGGAAGGCGAAGTTGCCTCGGGGGTCGGCGAGGAGCCGCCCGGCCGCCCGGCGGGCGCCGACGACCCAGAGCAGGACGTGGCCGGGCCTGCGGCCCTGCGGGCGGGAGCTGCGCAGCGTCCCGGCGATCATGTCGTAGCTGTCGAAGCCGATCTGGTTGACGCTGGGCAGCAGCGCGGGCTCGGGCAGGGCGAGGCGGCTGATCTTCAGCGCCCCCACCCGGCGCTTGCCCCTGCGCAACGGCAGCGCCCCGCCGCCGCGGGAGGTCCGGAAGCGGATCGTGTCGTCGAAGCTGCCCGAGTCCGAGGGTGCGGCCCAGTTCCCGGCGATCCGCAGCCGGTAGCTGGTGCCCGGGCGCAGCAGGCCGTCCGGGCGGACGAAGAGGAAGTGGCCGTCGCCGGAGAGCTCGGTGTGGAAGGGGAAGGAGGGGGTGGCGGTGACCAGCGAGTCGGAGTCCGGCGAGGGGACCATGCGCGCGTTCACCGTCACCCCGCCCTTGCGGACGATCAGCCGCGTGCCGATCACCGTGGCCGGGGAGAGCGGCGCCTTCGGGCGGCGCTCGGTGGTGCCCCCGGGGGTGACGAAGAAGACGCTGTTGATCAGCGAGCCGAACTCCTGGCCGGGGCTGCGGTCGCAGCGGGGGTCGCGGCGGTGCAGGCAGTAGTCGTAGGGGACGTAGGTGAGATAGCCGTGCTCGCCGCCGATGTAGATGCCGCGGCGGCCCAGGGCCGGTGAGCCGTTGAGGTCGTTGCGGTCGCGAAGCGCGCCCGCCGCCGGCGTGGTGTCGAAGGACCAGCGGCGCCTGCCGGTCGCGGCGTCGAGCGCGTAGAGCTTGCCGTTGGAAGAGCCGAAGTAGACGATGTCGCCCTTGCCGCCGGGCTTGCGCCCCACGGCGGGCGAGGAGCGGATCGGATCGCCGGTGTCGTAGCGCCAGAGCAGGCTGCCGTCGGGGCGAAGCGCGTACATCGTCCCGTCCGCCGAGCCGACGTAGATCGCGGTGGTGTCGCCCTGGGCGTCGTGGGAGAGGGCCGGCGAGCCGTAGATGTGCTCGGCGGTGGCAAAGCTCCAGCGGTCGGCGCCGGTATCGGGGTCGAGCGCGTGGAGCTGGCGGTCGAAGGCGCCGACGTAGACGGTGCCGTCGCTGCCGATCGCCGGGGAGGAGGTGACGTAGCCGGCCACGGTCCGCTTCCACAGCGGCTGGCCGTCGGGCTTCAGCGCGAAGGCCGTGAGGTCCACCGAGCCCCAGTAGGTGCGGCCCGAAGGCCCGAAGGCCGGAGTCGTCCAGACCGAGTTGCCGGCCCTATATGCCCACTTGCCGGTGCCGTTGGGGCGAATCGCGTAGGCGCCGCCGCCCGTGTTGCCGTCGTAGATCAAGCCGTCCGGGCCGATCGCCGGGTTGCCCTCCCACCAGCTGACCAGCTGGCCGGTGGCCGGTGGCTCGGTCGGCCGGAAGCGCCAGATGACCCGCCGTTCGCGCCGCAGGTGGCGTCGCTCGCCGCGCAGGTGGTAGAGGACCTCGTCGCCGGAGCCGATCGTGATCGGCGTGGTGCGGCGGTGGCGGTCGTAGGCCCCGATCGCCGCCGCGGAGTCGATGATCCCGCCGGTCCGGAACCTCCAGCGGAGCCCGCCGCCGGGTCCCAGCGCGTAGAAGTCGTGGTCGGCGGAGCCGACGTAGACGGTGCCGTCGCCGCCGATCACCGGCGTGGAGAAGATCCCGCGCAGGGTGCGGAAGCGCCAGGGGCGCCCGCCGCGGTAGCGGGCGCGGATCGGGCTGGCGCCGGTGTTGCGGCTGTCGCGGCGCATCTCCGGCCAGGGCGAGGTCTGCTGCACCGGGACCGCGTAGTGGAAGCCGTGGGACTTGGCGAGGGCCGGGACGGGCGCGAGCAGGCAGATGGCAAGGACACCCGCGAGGGCGGCGAGAAGGCAGGCCGCGAGGTTCGTCTTGGTGAGGGCGGCGAGCGAGGCGGACGCGCGCGCGGCGGAGCCGGGTGGCGAGGGAAAGACGGTCACGACCACATTCAACACGGATCGCGGCCGCTCGGAGCGCTCGCCCCAGGGCGGGGCGCCTCGCGGGCCCCGATCCTCTAGGTTGGCGCCATGGCCACCTTCACGCTCGTTCGCCGCACCACCGCTCCTCCGGAGACCGTCTTCGAGGTCTACACCGACCACCGCTCGTTCCCCGACTACACGCCCCTGCGCAGGGTCGAACTGGAGCGCGAGGGCGATCCGCCCCCCAACGGGGTGGGCGCGATCCGCGTCCTGCACGGGATCGGGCCGGCCGTCCGCGAGGAGGTGGTCACCTACGAGCCGCCGCGGAGCTTCAGCTACCGGATGCTCTCCGGGGCCCCGCTCGAGGACCATGTCGGCACGGTGACGATCGAGCCCGCCGAGGTCGAGGGCCGCCAGGGCTCGCGGGTCGCCTGGGCGGTCGATACGACCCCGACGGTGCCGATCGGCAAGGGGATCGTGCTCGCTGTCGCGAAGCGGGTGGTGGCGGGCCTGGTCGACGGCGGCATCAAGGAGGCGGAGCGCCGCAGCGGCTGATCGGCCCGGTCCTGGTCATCGAGGAACGGAGCGCCGCAGCGGCTGATCGGCCCCGGCCGGCCGGCCGGCCGGGCCTCCGACCGCTGGCGCTTGTGTCGGCCTCCGGGCGTGCGGAGAACGCGGGGTCAGTCCGGCCCGGCCGGGCGGCCCGGGGGCGGCACCGGGGCGGGGTGGCCAAGAAGCGCCCTCGCGCTGCTCACCGAAAGGTTGGCCAGGGACATCGCCCGGGCCACAGCCTCGACCGCGGCAAGATCGCGGTGAGAGAGCGGCCCGTCCGGGCCGGCGGGGAGCGGGCCGCGGAAACGGGCCTGGGCCATCGCGGTCGCGCAGACGACGGCGGCTCGGCTCCGCTCGTCGAGCCGATCGAGATCGCCGAGCCCGATCGCCTCCAGCTCCTCGGGCCCGACGCCCGAGCGAAGCGCCCAGCGCTCGTGCACGGCGGTGCAGCCACCGCAGGCATTGGCACGGCTGACGGCGACCATGACCCGCTCGCGGAGCTCAGGCTCCAGGCCGCCGCGCAGGTACACGGAGGCGAGCGCCGGCGCGCGACGCAGGACTCCTGCGAGGTCGGAGAGAGCCTCGCGCGGGGAGGAGAAGGTTCGCGGCCGGCGGTCGGGCACTGCGACTTTCATGGCGCTCACCGGCGGGTTCCTAGGCAGCCCGGGCGCCGTCGCTCTCGGCCGTGTCGCGGGCGCCGTCGTCCTCGGCCGTGTCGCGGGGGCCGTCGCTCGCCCCCGTGCCCGGGGCGGCTCCGGGCCGGCCGGCGTCCCCGGCGCCGGGTCCGTCGGCGCCATGGAGGCGCGCACCCCACTCGTCGGGGTCGAAGCGGGCCGGCTCGGTCTCCTCGAGGAAGGCCTCGAGCACGTGCACGAAGCGGGCCGGCGTCTCGAGCTGGGGCATGTGGCCGACGTCTTCGAAGACCTCGAGGCGGCTGCCGGGGATGGCCTCGTGCGCGTCGCGGCCGTGGCGGACCGGGATGATCGGGTCGCGCTCGCCCCAGACGATCAGCACCGGGAGGTTCTCCGCGAGGTAGAGACGGTCGGAGGCGTCGACGCGCTGGCCCCGGGTGCCGACGACCGAGCGCAGGGTGGCCAGGAAGGCGGCGCGGCGGCCGGGATCGGCGAGGGAGGCGTAGCCGCGGGCGACCTCGGCGACGTCGGGGTTGGGGCGCAGCCCGATCGCCCCCAGGCCGCGCCCGATCGCCGCCCCGGCGCGCTGGGAGGCGCGCGAGGTG
Source organism: Solirubrobacterales bacterium (assembly GCA_046330315.1). Classification (GTDB taxonomy): domain Bacteria; phylum Actinomycetota; class Thermoleophilia; order Solirubrobacterales; family 70-9; genus JAXLSZ01. Next base: position 173,885 of record JAXLSZ010000009.1, on the reverse strand, counting down.
GTGGCGATGAAGGCATCGGCGCCCGGCAGGGCAGCGGCCCGCAGGATCGCGCTGACCTCCGGCCCCAGGCCGCCGCTGGAGACGAGAACGAGCCGCTCGGTCGCCTCCGGGAACTGGTAGGAGAACTGCATCGCGACCCCGCCGCCCAGCGAGTGGCCGACCAGGGTCGCGCGCTCGTGGTCGAGGGCGACGAGCAGGTCGCGAAGCCCGGCGGCGAGGGCGCCGAGCGAGTAGTCCCCGCTGCCGGGCTGCGAGCGGCCGTGGCCCGGCAGGTCGGGCGCCAGCACGGTGTGGTGGCGAGCGAGCGGCTCGAGCACCTCTTCCCAGTTCTCCAGCGTCCCGGCCATGCCGTGGATGAGAAGCAGCACGGGTCCCTCGCCGGCCTCGAAGTAGTTGATCTCGCGGCCGTGGATCCTGATCGTGCGGGCCTCCGGGCCACTCACTGGAGGGCCTCCGGGCCACTCATTGGAGGGCCTCCGGGCCACTCATTAGAGGCCCTCCCCGGCGGAGCCGGTGGGCCGGGCCAGCATCAGCGCGTCCTCGACGCAGAGGGCGCGGACCCGGTTGGGGTCGAGCTCGAAGGTCTGGGGGACGCCGGGGGCGGCCTCGCGGAGGCCGACGCCGACCCGGGCGAGGTGCATGGTGCCGAGGATCTGGGCGTAGATGCGGTTGGCGACGAAGTCGGCCTCTTCGCCGATCGCGAAAGCGCCGGTCTCACGGCCGCGCTCGAGGATCGCCTCCAGGCGGCCCAGGCAGGTGGCCATCCTCCGGCCCAACCGCAGCCAGACCGCCCCGGAGACAAGCTCGCGAAGCTCCTCGGCGGGGCGCTGCATGAGCGCCAGCGAGCAGTCCAGGAAGGCCGGGTACTCGAGGCAGAAGGCGGCGTAGGCGTCGAGGCATCCACGCAGGGTGTCGGCGGGGTCCTCGGTGTCCATCAGCCGGGCGCAGCGCTCCTCGAGGTCGGCCAGGTAGTCGGTGACGGTGAGGACGAAGAGCTCCTCCTTGGAGTCGAAGGCCCGGTAGATCAACGCCTTGTTGATCCCGGCGGTGCGGGCGATCTCGTCGACGGGGGCGTCGCGGCGGCCCCGCTCGTCGAAGAGGGCGCGGGTGGTGGCGACGATGGCCCGCTCGCGAGCCCGGCGACGCTCCCGCCGGGAGGCATGGCGGTCGCGACGGGAGCGGCCCGGCCTCCGCGCGGAGGCGCTTGTCCGGTTGGCGCTCACAGCCCAAGTGTAACTCAAAGTTCGACTATTGGTGACGAATCTTCTGCGCAACCCGCGATCCCGCCCGAGTCGTGCGCCGGCGCCCCCGAGGCGAGGCTCGCGAGAGTGATCGAAACCATCGCATCGATGCTTATCTTCACTCTCGCCGACGGGGTGGCGGGATTGAGGAAGGGCCGGGGGTCAGGTGATCGCCTGGTGGAGGCGACGGCCCATCGCCGCGCCGGAGCTGTCGAAGCGCCGGCACATCTCCGTGAACTCCCCGGCGCAGTCCCTGTAGTGGCGGCGGATCAGGCGGCCGGGCATCAGCAGGGCGGCGGCGAACATGTTCGCCTCCTCCTCGGTGATCGGGAGGGGCGGCCGGGTATCGGCCGCCGGGCGGGACGCTCGCCGCGCCGGGGGCACTCGCGACGCGCCCGCTCCCCGCCCCGCGTCGGGCTTCCCCTCCGCGCCCGCCTCCGGGCTCCGGCGCAGCCCCGGGCCCTCGCGCCCCTGTCCCTCTCCAACCTCCGGGCTCCGACGCAGCCCCGGGCCCTCCGCCTGCGGGTCCACCGTCGCCCTGCGGCAGAACAGTGCCTGCTGGCCAGTGCGGTGCATCACCCAGTGGCCGAGCTCGTGGCCGATCGTGAAGCGGCGCCGCGGCGGCCACTGCCTGGCCTCTTCCGCGTTGACCCAGATCTCCCCCCGGCTCGAGAGCAGGAGGCCGGAGAGCGACTGGCCCTCCTCCAGCGCGGGGCAACCGGGCGCGGCGGTCATGTCCTCGACGTCGCAGACGCGCAGCCCGAAGACCGTGTCCACGATGTCCTCGACCGGGACGGGAATCGACTCCCCGTCCCAGACGTAGGAGGGCACCTCGGCGAGAACCTCCTCGGCCCGCCGCTCGATCGCCTCGCGGTCGAATCCCTCGTCCTGCATTGCTGGCGCCATCCTATTCCGGGTTCGCTTCACTTCCGCCGCTTCTCGCTCCCCGCCCGCCGCGTCTCCCCTCCGGGACGGTGGCCGGACTGCTCGCCGGCGCGGATCTGCTGATCCTGCTCGCCGGCACAGATCTGCTGATCCTGCTCGCCGGCACAGATCTGCTGATCCTGCTCGCCATCGCGGATCTGCTCATCCTCCTCGCCGGCCGCGGGCCGGCCGGCGGCCGCGCTCTCGTCGTCTCCGCCTCCGTTGGCAATCCCCAGCCTTCGGCTCAGCTCGGCCCAACCGCTCAGCTCCCGCAGGGTGGCGGGGCTCGCTCGGGCCCGCGATTGATCGAGGACGACCCTTGCGAGCAGCCGCCTGGTCGCAGGGCTGCGGGCGGCGGAGTGGGCGATCAGGTCCGCGAGGACCCAGTCTCGCTCGCGCAGAGCGAAGGCGAAGACGGCAACGGGGTCGTGCCTGGGACCGCGGGTCATGAGGAGTGTGTCGCGCGGATGCGGGCGACACTGACGACCCCATGGGCGCTGGGTTGCAGCCGCCCCGCACCGCCCCCTGCCGTCGACGCGCCGGCGGCCTGCTCAGTCCCCGCCGGTAAAGAGCCTGTCCACCTCGTCAGGGCCTGCATCGGGCGCCGGTGCGCGTGAGGCCCGTAAGGTCCCCTCGGAGGTGGCGGGACGCCCGAGCTCCTCGGAGAGCGGGGCCGCGAGACGTGCGAACACCGTCCCCTCGCTCGGCGCCGAGCCCTCGCCGAACGGCTCGCCGGCGCTGCGGAGCGCCTCGGCGCTGGAGCCGACGATCCCGGCCAGCGCCTCCAGCACCCTCGTCGCCACCCCCTTCGATTCAAGCTGGCCCTGCTCCATCTGGTGGTAGTAGGCGGCGACCTTCTCCTGCTGCGACCCGACCCCGAGCGCCTCGGCCAGCCGCCGGACAAGCTCGGCCCGCTTGATGCGGGCGCGCTCGCGGAGCCTGGGCAGCAGCACCGGCCACATGCCCGAGCGCCCGCCGAACGCCCGCTCGATCCCGGCGGCCAGCTGCTGCTCGGTGGAGCCCTCGAAGCCGGCCGGGTCCCAGTCCCGCCCGGGGGAGCGGACCAGGTAGCCGTCGATGAGGGCGGCGAGCTCATCACGGTCGGTGCCCTCCAGCCGCCGCAGGTATGTCCGTGGGCTCGCCTCGCCCCCGGCGCGGTGCTCGGCCACGTATTCGGCGAAGAGCTTGTCTACGTCGGCCATCGCTATCCGGGGCCGGAGGGGTCCTCGAGCAGGCGGCGCAGCCGCTGCCGGAACCGCTTGGCTATCTGGTGCACGTTCGCTTCGGTCATCGGGGTGTCGGGCTTCGGGTTCTCCGACATGTTGACCCGCTGGGCGGTCTGCTTCGCCGAGAGGTCCTCGAAGACGTAGATCTCGACGACCATCCGGTGCACCTCTCCGAGCTCGGAAAGGGCCTGCTCGACGGCCTCCCGGGTATCGATCTGCTCGTCGGTATCGTCGCTGAAGTTCTCGATGGAGGGCTCCTCGCCGCGCACCGCCTCCTCGTCGCCGTGCTCGTGCGCGAGCGGGACCTCGGGCCGGTCGGAGCGCTTGCGGTGGTAGTCGGCGATCCGGCGATCGGTGATCGTCGCCAGCCAGTTGACGAACTCGCCGACCGAGGTCCCGTCGAAGGCGGACTTGATGGCACTGGTGAGCGCCTCCATGGCGACGTCCTCGGCGTCCCGCTCGGGGACCTTGATCTGGACCCGGCGGACCACGTCGCGGTAGCGCCGCCAGAGGAGGACGGAGAGGGCCAGGCGGGCCGCTTCGGAGTCGCCGGCCCCGCGGGCAGCCTGGACCTCCCCGATCAACCCGTCGTCGGCGAGTCGCTGCAGGTCGCTTCCGCTCTTCCGTCCGTAGCTCAAGCAGGTCCCGTGGTCAGGTCGGGAAGTTGACGGCTCGGCCTGACGGCGAGCGTACCTCCCCAACTCCAGACAAATCAGCGTAGCGATCGTGCCGGACGGAACTTCTTGGCGCAACCTGGAACGGCGGAGGCGGGAAGCGGTGGCGATGTCAGGAACTGCGGCGCCAACCCGACCCGGTGGGCATGTGGCTGATCACAACAAGCGGTTTCTACAGCGTCGTGCAGCACCGTCGCGAGCCCGGGAAGCTGATCGTCAGGGCGCGGCGGCGCGAGGACATCGAGGCTCTCCGGGAGCTGATCCCCTCGCTTCGCCCCTACTCGGACCGAAGCGCGGACTACCGCTGGCGGGCGGTCGTGACCCGGCCCGAGTGGGTCGCGGCGGTAGCCCAGATCGCCGGGGAGATCGACTACCCGAACTTCAAGTCGGCGGTCGCCGAGCGCCAGGGCCCCGACCGGGCCCACCGCTACGCGGAGGTTTGGCGAACCCTCCTGGGACTCCAGGAGGAGGCGTGACGGCGCCCGCCGCCCTCACCCTCCCGGGCCCCTCGCGGACGATCATCGTCGAGCCGGTCGAGGAGCCGGCGACGCCTCGGCGGGCGCCTCGAGAGCCGAAGCGGAACCCCGCAACACCCCGGCGCGAGCCGGGCCGCCGGCGCCGGCCCGTCCGTGAGCCGGCGCGCACGCACACGGCCGGGCCGCCGGCGCCGGCCCGTCCGTGAGCCGGCGCGCACCTAGGCGGGGTGGGGTGACCCCGCCGCGTGCCAACCGCGGCCCCGAGCCGCTGTCCCGCTCCAGGGTCCTGCCGACGCCGGCCTGGAAGCTGCTCGCCGGGCCCGCGCTGCAGAGCCAGCGGGAACTGGCGCGCCTGGTCGCAGACCCGGCCGCCGTGGTGGTGGACGGCCGGCTCGTGGTCGCGCTGGCGCCCCGCGGCGATCCCGGCGGGCACGAGGTCTGAGGTGGACGGCTCGGCTCCCGGGGACGGTGCAGGCCGGGCCGACCCTCACGGCCAAAGCCCGCTGCTGCCGGGGCGCATCCACGGGGTGCGCATCTGGTACCTGCGAAGCGAGCGGGGCTCGTTGCGAATCGCCGGGCTCAACGGGGTCTGCTGGGAGGCCGGCGGCTCGCCGACCCGCGCGCACTGCGCCGCGTACGGGGAGCGGCAGCGGACGGCGCGCGAGCACCGCCCGCCGGACCCGCACTGCACCTGCGGCCTCTACGCGATGCACCCGTGGGCCGGGCAGGCGGGGGAGGTCGCCGACTCCCTGGCCGCCGGCGGCCGCCGCGACGCGATCGGGGTGCTCGGCATCGTCGAGGCGTGGGGTCGCGTCGAGGTCCACGCCGACGGCTTCCGGGCCGAGCTCGCCCGGCCCCGGGCCTTCGTCCATCTGGCCACGGCCTTCGACGACTCCCACCGCGAGCTTCTCGAGGGGCTCGCCCGTGTCCACGGAGCCGAGCTGATCCGGGTGCCCGACGCGGCGGCCCTGGTCGAGGTGTGCGCCGCACGGTTCCCCGGCATCGACCCGGGAACGGTCGAAGAGCTGCTGTCCGTCGGGGAGTACGGCGGCGAGGAGGCGTCTCCGGCTCCGGGCCCGGCGGGGTGGGGGCCCTCGGGCACCCTAGGGCCGGGCGGCCCGGGGACCGGAGGGCCAGGCGGCCTGGGGACGGGGCGACCGGGCGCACCCGCAGGGGGCGCAACCCGCCGGGCCAGGTTGCTGGCGATCGCCGGAGAGGCCGCCAGGTGGGTCGGCCTGGGGATCTACGGCCTGGTCGTGGTCCTCTGGTACTCGATGTGGATCGGGGTTGGCGTCGCCTTCTTCGGGGGACTCTTCCTGGGCTGGTTCGACGAGCCGGCGAAGCCGCCGCCGCAGCCGGTCCAGGCCCTGCGGGTGGTCGAGCAGCGCCTGGTCCGAAACGACTCCGGCGATGTCGCCTACCTCGCCCTGGTCCGGAACACGAGCCGCACCCGGGCGGCGGTGGGCGTCTACCCCTTCGGGGAGTTGCGGGACCGCCAGGGCCACAGGCGGGCCGGGCTCGACCCGCCTCGCCGGGTGGAGATCCGGCCGACCGTCGCGCCGGGGGCGACCGCCGTCGTCCTCGACGAGCTGGGGCGGCCGCTGCCGCGTGGATTGCGACCGCAGGTGCGCTTCGCAGCCGGCGCGGTGAGGCCGGCGCACCGCACGCCCTTCGAGGTCACAGGTGCGGAGGTGAACCGGCGGCTCTGCGTGGTGATGGCGCGCCTTCGTGCGGCCCGGCCGCTTCGGAGCAGCCAGGTGGCCGTCGTCGGGCGCGACGGCGAGGGGCGCCTGCTCGGCGCCGCTGAGGCGGTCGTCGGCCCCGTCCCCCGCGGCGGCTCACCGCAGGTGCTCGGGCGCCTGGACCCGGCCGACTGCCACACCGTCACTTCCCACGTGGAGGCCTACCCGGCCCCTGCCGCCAGCCAGGTGCTGCGCCGGCGAAAGTGATCGAAACCATCGTATTGATGCTTATCTTCACTTTCGGCGGCGGGGTTGGGTCAGGGCGAGCGGGGTTGGGTCAGGGCGAGCGGGGTTGGGTCAGGGCGACCGGGGTTGGGTCAGGGCGAGTAGTAGAAAGGGTTGGGGAGCTTGAAGGCGCGGCCGGCGTGGCCGCCGGCGAGATCGCTCTCCTGGTCGCCGAGGTTGACGAGGATGCGGTAGCCCTGCTTCTCGATCTTCGCCCGTTCGGAGCTCTTGTAGTCGGTGAGCGGGTGCCCACCGGGGTTGAGGATCAGCCCCCTCCAGCCGGAATAGCCGGCGTAGGTGAGGTTCTGGGTCGTCAGGCTCTCGAAGGCCGTCGGCCGCCCGGTGATGAAGAAGGGCGCCACTCCCCTGCTCTTCGCCAGATCGTAGAGCTTCAGGGTGGGCCCGATGGCCGGTGAGGTCGCCGCGACGGCCGCCTGGGCGAGCTTGGCGACGACGTTGGTGAAGTCGCCCAAGTAGGCGTAGTTGCTGATCGAGGTCTCGTCGATGTCGAGGACGATCGCGAACTTCGGCTGCTCACAGCGCGAGAGCGGCTTGTGGTTGCGGTGCGAGTACTTCCGGCAGCGCTTCTTCTTGGCGGCGAGCCTGTCGAGGCGCTTCAGCAGATAGGAACGCGCCTTCGAGTCGACCGCCGCCAGGTCGTCGGCGTAGGCGCCCGAGTCGTGGTAGTCGTTGAGCGCCCCGGCGAGGTCGCCGGCGCCGAGGCTGCTCGCCGAGACAGGGATGATCGGCAGCCCAACCCCGGTCGGCCGCAGCCCGAAGACCGGCGTCCCGTCGCTCACCGAGGTCTTGCGGATGTCATCGGACCCACCCGTTGCCGCGAGCGCGGCGGCACCCGCCACCAGCGCCCCGGCGAGGAAGATCAACGTCCCGCGGATCAACGACCTGCGCCTGCTCACGCGCGCATCCTTTCAGGCTTCGGATCCGGGCGGCGGGAGCAGGCAGGAGTCGGCCGCGATCCGCCGCCCCGGGCCGGTCCGGGCATTTGCAGGGGGCCGCGCCGGATGCGAGGATCGCCGTGTGGAGTCGCGGCGAGCGGACATCCGCGGCCCGGGCGGGCGCCGCATCGAGGCCCACCTGGCCGGCCCCGAGGACGGCCGGGCGGTGATCTTCCACACCGGAACCCCGGATGCGGGGATGGTCTACCGGACCATGGTCGAGGACGGGGCCGAGCGCGGCCTTCGCCACGTCACCTACTGCCGCCCCGGCTACGGCGACTCCGACCGGGACGAGGGCCGCCGCGTCGCCGACTGCGCAGCCGACGTCGCCGCGGTCGCCGACGCCCTGGGCCTGGAGCGGTTCCACACGGTCGGCGCCTCGGGTGGCGGCCCGCATGCCCTGGCGAGCGCCGCGCTGCTCGGGGAGCGGGTGATCTCCGCAGCCACCATGGCCGGAGTCGCCCCCCACGACGCCGAGGGGCTCGATTGGCTTGAGGGAATGGGTCAGAAGAACCACGACGAGTTCGGCGCCGCCTTCGCCGGGACCGAGCCGCTCCGCAACTACCTCGACCTCGAGGTCGAGGGGATGAGGGGGATCTCGGGGGCGGAGGTCCGCGAGGCCTTCGGCGATCTGCTGAGCGAGGTGGACCGGGCGGTGCTGAGCGGCGAGTTCGCGGAGCACGTCGCCGAGGGCTGCCGGGCGGCGATCGCCAGCGGGATCTGGGGTTGGTTCGACGATGACATGGCGTTCATCGACCGCTGGGGCTTCGATCCGGGCGCGATCGAGGTCCCGGTGACGATCTGGCAGGGCGCCGAGGACCGCTTCGTCCCCTTCGCGCACGGGCAGTGGCTGGCCGAGAACGTCTCGGGCGCCCGAGCCCGGTTGCCCGCCGACGAGGGCCACCTCTCGATCGTGCTGCGTCGCTACGGCGACGTGCTCGACGACCTCCTCGCGGCCATCTAGCGATCAGCCTGGCGGCGCCGATGGTCCGGGCGGGCGCGGCGGTGGTTCCGGCGGGCGCGGCGTGCGCGGCGGTGGTTCCGCGGGCCCGGCGTGCGCGGCGGTGGTTCCGGCGGGCGCGGCGGTGTTTCCGCGGGCGCGGCGGTGGTTCCACAGGCCCGGCGGCGCCGATGGTCCCGGAGGCGCGGTTCGTCGCCGAGAACGAGCCGCCCCGTCGCCGAAAGTGATCGAAACCATCGTATTGATGCTTATCTTCAGTCTCGGCGACGGGGCCGGGGTGGCGGCGGCGCCGGGGGTCAGGCGTTGCGGTCGGGGAGCAGGCGGCGCTCGCCCGGCCTCGGGGGCGGGCAGGTGGCGGGGTCGAGGCGGCCGTCGATCCGGAAGACCACGGTCGGTCGCCGGCGCAGCACGACCTTCGCGGCGGGGTCGCTCGCCGTCCAGCGCGCCTCCGGTGGGAAGGCGGGAAGGCCGCGGACGATGCGGTCATAGCTGACCACCGCGTAGCGATAATCGCCCCGGTCGAGCGCCCGGCGCCACTGCCGGCAGGTCGGGATGTCGCGGAACGTCCCGCGGTGGTGGCGGCCGAGGTAGTCCACGGTGTTGGAGAGGTCGGTGCCGAGGAGCGGGTAGGAGCGGTCCGAGGTGGTGGCGATCCTCGTGTCCTCGACCCCGCGGGCCCAACGCGCCGCGTCGGAGAGGCCGGCCGGGATGATCTCCGCCGCCCGGTAGCGATCGTCGAGGTAGGAGCGCTGGAGCGCCCACACCCCGCCGGCCAGCGCAAGCAGGGCAACCGCCCAGACGGCGGCCAGGGCGCGCCCGCCGAGCGGCGGGGAGAGCAGGGCGAGGGTGAGCAGGCCGAAGGCGGCGAGGCCGACGGCGATGGCGGACCCCAGGTAGCCGCCGATCCACGGCGCTCCCGAGGCCGCGGCGAAGGGCAGCAGGACGAGCAGCCCAACGAGCAGCCCGAGCCTGCCCCGGGCCGAGCGGAGCCCCGGCGAGAGCGGCGCGAGCGCCAGGGCCAGGGCGACGACCGGCGCGACGTGGCGCAGGCTGGAGAGGAACCCGATCGGCTCCCCCGGCGGCCCCTCGGCCGAGGTGCCGTGGAAGAGCCACCCGGCCGCCCCCAGCACGACCGCCACGGCGAGCACCCGCAGCAGCCCCGGGCCCCTCGCCAGGCAGGCCACGGTGACGAAGACGGCCAGCGCGACGAGCAGCGGCCACAGCACTCCCAACCCATCGCTCAGCTTCGGCAGAAACCAGTCGCTCCAAACCGTGCCGTCGGTCAGGTAGTGGGCGATCGAGAACTGCGGCCGCCCGCCCAGCGGCTGGTCCGGCCCGGGCAGCGAGACCCCCGCCAACCTGGTCACCCAGGGCAGCGGGCTGCCCTCGTGGACGAGGTTCCGCAGATACCAGTAGCCGCCGCCTGCCAGGGCCGGCAGCGTGAACGCGCCGAGCGCGGCGAGGCGCCTGCCCGGCCCGGCGATCAGCGGCAGCCCCACGACCAGGGCCAGCGCCGGGGCGAGCAGGTTGACCTTGGTCCCCGCCATCAGCCCGACCGCGAGGCCGGCGACGGCCAGGGCCCCGAGTGGCAGCTCCCCGGTCATCCGCAGTCGCCCGCCGTCCCCGAACGGGCCGTCCTCGCCCCCAGGGCGGGCCGTGCTCAGGAACCTGAGCCGGGACGCGGCACCGGGCCCCGCGGCGGCGGCGTTGAGGAGCACCGCGGCGGCGGCGAGCAGGAAGAAGATTGCCGCCATGTCGTTGCGACCCGACCCGGCCTGGTCTGCCATGACCCCCGTCTCGAGCAGCACCGCCACGCCCAGCATCGAGTGCGGCGCGGCCCCGAACGGCCTCCCCACCGCCCAGGCGGCGAGCAGCACCGGCCCGACCCAGAAGAGGTTGAGCAGAACCGAGAGGGTGTCGCGCCCGAGGGTGAGGATCCCGAAGGCGTTGATCAGCTCGGAGTTGGCCGGGAAGAACCAGGTCAGGTAGCGGGGCGCGACGTAGAGGAAGTCGAAGGTCGAGCCGCGGGAGAACTCGACCGCGAAGGGGCCGTGGTACCAGAGCGTGTCGTAGCCGCTCATCCCGTGGGCGAGGCTGTCCCGGGTGCCCACCGACCAGTGCGCGAGGACGAGAGCGGCGGCGGCGAGCGCCACCAGCGCCACCGCCCGGTCGGATCCCGGCGAGGGAGGAGCCGACGCCGCCGACCCGGGATCGGGCGGCGCGACGAGGAAGCGGGCCGCCAGGCCGGCTGCGGCGGAGACGGCGACGAAGGGCGCGGGGCGAAGCCCCCCGAAGGTGCCCAGCACCTCCGCCACCAAGATCAGCAGCGCCAGCGCCAGCACCCCGTCGGCAACCCAGGCCGGCGGGCCCACCCAGCCGCTCAGCAGCCGGCGGCGGACGCGGACGGCCCCGAGGCCCGCGCAACCCGCGGCGATCGCGAGCCCGAGCACTCCGAGTAGGTATGGGCCGGCACTCACGGAGCCGGATTATGAGCCGGAGATCCCCTCGCAGGCCGTAGCGACCGGCCGCGAGAGACTCAGCCGTCCGGAGCGTCGGGCGGCGGGAGATCGAAGGCGCGGACCCTTGCCGGCTCGATGACGATCTTGAAGCGGCGCTCGTCCTCCGGTGTCGCGTAGGCGTAGTCGCGGCCCTCGTAGAGCCGCGAGAGCTCGTTCATGTGGGCGTGGCCGGGGTCGGGCTCGATCGTGACCGCCCTTCCGTCGATGCCGACGTAGCGCAGGATGTTGGCGGTGTCGAGGACGACCAGCGAGGCCCGGGGGTCGCGTCTGAGGTTGTCCAGCCACCTCCCTTCGGCCGCGTTCACCGCCACCGCGTCGCCCTCCGCAGCGCACCAGACGACCACCACGTAGGGGCTGCCATCGTCGTCCAGGGTCGAGAGACAGCAGGGGTGGGGCCCTTCGAGAAGCTCGGCGACGACCGCCGGCCTGCTCATCTGCGGTTTCCCGTCTCCGCCTATGCCTGCATCGCGTGATTGGGCTGGAAGATCCCATCCGGGTCGGCCTTGGCGCGGACCTCGAGGAGCCTGGCGGCGTCTGCGCCGTCGAAATACGAGGCGTACTCACCGGGATTCTCCGCGAAGTTGTAGTACTCGCGATCGCTCGCCCACGGCGACATCTCCTCGCAGACCTTCTCGGCGTGGGCGGCCACGGCCTTCGCGGACTCGGGATCGATGACCATCCCCAGGGCGAAGAGGCAGAAGGGGTCCTCGAGGGCGCCGATCGCCCCTCCCCCCTCCGGCCGGCGGGAGAGCGCGCCGCCGAACTGGCGCAGCTCGCTGAAGATCAGCGGCGACCCCGAGCCGGGGCCGGCCACCCCAACGAAGGCCTCGACCGCCTCGGGCGGGAGCTCGCGGAGCATCCGGTGGTTGCTCGCCGCCGGAGTCGGCTGCTCGGGGTCGCCGTGGACCTGGACCAGGCCGGCGGCCGGCATCGCCTGCCACATGTCGAGCTCGGGGCCGAGGTCGCGGAAGCGCGCCAGCTCCTTCTCGGCGTCGGCGGCGTCCCCGCAATGGGCGCCGTCGATCATCACCAGGCTGCGACCGCGCAGGAAGTCGGGAAGCTCGGGGATCGGCGGGAACTGGAGGATCCGCGCCGAGGTGGTGATCTCCTCGGGAGCCTCGGGGGCCCACTCCGCCCAGGCCTTCAGCACCTCCTCGGAGCGCTCCCAGGGCCAGGCCATGATCCCGGCGTAGACCTCGGAGAGCGGCAGCAGGTCGAACTCGATCGCGGTGACCACGCCGAAGCCCCCGCCACCTCCGCGCAGCGCCCAGAAGAGGTCGGGGTCGCTCTCGGCGTCGACCTTGACCAGGTCGCCCGCCGCGTCGACGAGCTCCACCGAGGTCACGGCGTTGGCCTGGAAGCCATGCTTTCGCCCCAGCCAGCCGACGCCGCCGCCCAGCGAGTAGCCAACGATGCCGACGTCGGGGGAGGAGCCGCAGAGGCCGGCCAGGCCGTGCTCGGCCCCCGCTCCCATGACGTCGCGGGAGAGCGCCCCCGCCCCGGCCCGGGCCCTGCGGGCGGAGGCATCCACCTCGACCCCGCCCATCTCGGTCATCTTGACCAGCACCGAGCCCGAGAGGTCCTCCAGCGGGAAGGCGCCGTGGCCCGTGCCCTGGGCGGCGACGCGGAGGCCGGCCTGGCGGGCGAAGGCGACGACCGCCCGGACGTCCTCGGCGTCGAGCGGGAAGGCGACGGCCGCGGGGCGCAGGTCGGCGGCCAGGGCCCAGGGTTGGCGGTCGGCCTCCCAGGCCTCCTCGCCGGCGACCGTCACCCGGCCCCTGACCCGCTCCCTCAGCGCGCTGAAATCGGTCTCGCTCATCTTGCTCCTTCTGGGTCTCGCAGGGTCGGTGGCCGGGCGCCCCGCGACAGGAGTCCTCCCGAGCTGCGGCGGGGCGGCGGCGCCAACCCTATAGCCCCCCGCGGGAGGGGCCGTAATAACCTCGCCCGATGGCGCGGCTTCCCTACGTGGACCCCGAGCGGGCCTCGGCTCCCACCCGGGAGGCGCTGGAGGCCCTGCCGCCGCTCAACATCTTCCGCATGCTGGCCAACGCCGACTCGGCCTTCCGGCCCTGGCTTCGCTGGGGGGCGGCGCTGCTCGGGCAGCTCGAGCTCGACCCGGTGCTGCGGGAGCTGGCGATCCTGCGGGTCGCGAGGCTCACCCCCCACGCCGAGTACGAGTGGGTCCAGCACGTGCCGATCTTCGAGGCGGTGGGCGGGCGCGCCGAGCAGGTGGAGGCGCTGGAGCGCGAGGAGACGTCGGCCGCCTGCTTCTCCGAGCAGGAGCGGGCGGTGATCGAGTTCACCACCGAGGTGGTCCGCGAGGCGCGCGCCGGCGACGGCTCATTCGAGGCGGTGCGCTCCTTCCTCTCGCCGCGCGAGGTCGTCGAGCTGCTGATGGTGATCGGCAACTACATGCTGGTCGCCAGGGTGATGGCGACCGCCGAGCTGGAGATCGACCCTCCGGCCGGCGCCGAGGGGCTGCGGATCGTCTCCGAGCAGCGCTGAGCGGCCGCGGCGAGGCCGGGCTCAGGCCTCGGCGAAAGCCTCAGGCCTCGGCGGCGCTCCCAGGACTCGGCGACAGGCTCAGGCCTCGGCGACGGTCACCGAGAAGGCCGCGCCGTAGTCCTCGCCCGGCTCGAGCATCGGCAGGTCCACCCCGCCTGTGCACAGCGCGTTGGTCGGGGCGGTCATCGGCTCGAAGGCGACCACCTCGTCGCCGGCCGGGGCGTAGACCTGCGAGTAGGGGTAGCCGGAGAGCAGCTCCAGCTCGATCCTCCTGCCGCCGCCGCTGAGCGCGAAGGCCTCGCCGGCCGGGGGCGCGTCGAAGGCGTCGTCGAAGGTGCGATCGCCCAGCGGGCCCGGCTCGATCAGCACCGGCTCGCGCTCGCCGGTGGGGAGCATCCGCGCGTCCAGCGCGAGCCGCTCGGTGACCGGGATCTCGACTTCCCACTCGGCCCGGGGAAGGCCCGGGAGGCGCAGGTAGGGGTGGAAGCCGAAGGAGATCGGGACCGGCGCGACTCCCGTCGCCCTGACGGTCGTGGCGAGAGTCAGCGTCGCGCCCTCCAGGGAGGCCTCGAGGAAGAGCTCGTGCGGGAAGGGGAAGGCGGCCATCAGCCCCGGCTGCTCGGTGAACTCGAAGCGCGCCTCGAGCACCGCTGCGCCCCCCTCGACGCCGTGGCGGAGGACCTCCCAGCCCGGGGCTGCGGCGAGCAGGCCGTGGATCGGGAGCCCGCCGGGGTCGGTGGAGGGAGGCGGCGAAGCCGCTTCGAGGTCAACCTCGAGCCCGGCGAGCGCGAAGCGCCACGAGCCCACCCGGTTGGCCCAGGGGTGAAGCAGGGGGATCCCCATCGTCGAGCGATCGGCCACGTATTCCCGCAGGCCACCGCGCTGGCCGAGCAGCTCCTCGCCGCGGTGGCGCAGCGAGCAGCAGACCATCCCCGCCGCGGGCACGAGGGTCGCCTCGATGCCGCCGGCCCCCTCGCCGCGGAGGGTCAGGGCCCCGAAACCATCAACCGATCGTTCGCCAACCTCCGCCATTTGGGCGATTCTGACGCACGCGGGAGCGCCGGGCCGCGCTGGCGACGGGCGGGGACCCTAACCTCGGGTCGGTGAGCGCAATCGGGGGACAGATCGCGATGCCGGCGGGCCGCTTCGAGGGCGTCGTCTCGGTGCGCCACCAGATATTCAGGGCGGAGGACGACGGCTATGCCGTCCTGGAGGTCGTCTGCGAGGACACCGGCGACGAGTTCACGGTGATCGGGCCGGTCGGCCATCTCGGCCCCGGCGACCGGGCCGAGCTGAGCGGCGAGTGGCAGGAGCACTCCCGCTACGGCCCGCAGGTCCGCGCCGAGGGCGCCCGGCCGATGGACCCGGCCGACCGCGAGGGCCAGATCGCCTACCTGACAACGCTGAAGCACATCGGGCCGGCCCGCGCCGAGCGCCTCGTGGACGAGCACGGGGAGCGGGTGCTGGAGGTGATCGGCGCCGACCCCGAAGCCGCCTTCGCGGCGCTTCGCGGTGTGAGCCGCGCGCAGGCCGGGGCGGCGGCGGAGTCCTGGTACGCGAGCAGGGCGGTCCGCGACCTGCACGTCGAGCTCGCCCCGCACGGCCTCGCGCATCTGGCGGCCCCGATCCACGCCAGGTTCGGGCACGAGGCGATGCGGGTCCTCCACGAGGACCCCTACAGCCTCACCGAGGTCGACGGGGTCGGGTTCGCCCGCGCCGACACGATCGCCCTGGCCGCCGACGTCCCCCCGGAGTCCGAGCGCCGCGCCCAGGCCGCGGCGGCCTACGTCCTCTCCGAGGCTGAGCGCCAGGGCCACACCTACCTGCCGGTCCCAGTGCTGGCGCGCCGTTGCGCCGATCTGCTGGGCACCGACCCCGACCCCGACGTGCTGGTCTCGGCCGAGGGGGTCGTGGTCGAAGGCGATGCCTCCGCTCCGCGCGCCTACCGCGAGCCCACGCTCGCCACCGAGGTCAGGGTCGCCGATGCGCTGCGCTCGCGCGCGGCGCAGGCGGCGAGCCTCATGCACTCGCCGGGCTCGGAGCCGCACGAGGCGCTGACCTCCGAGCAGTGGGCGGGCGTGCGGGGTGCCTTCTCCTCGCGGATCTCGGTGATCACCGGCGGGCCGGGCGTCGGCAAGACCGTTTGCACCCGGGCGATCGTCGCCGAGGCCGCGACCGCCGACCTGCGGGTCGCGCTCTGCGCTCCGACCGGGCGGGCGGCCCGCCGGCTCGAGGAGGCAACCGGCCACCCGGCGATGACGATCCACAGGATGATCGAGTGGATGCCGGGGCGCGAGCCCCGCTTCCGGGCGGGCCACCCTCTCCCGGCCGACCTCGTTGTCGTGGACGAGTCCTCGATGCTCAACCTGCGCCTCGCCGAGGTGCTGCTGGCGGCGCTCGCCGAGTCGACCCACGTGGTCCTGGTCGGGGACGCGGACCAGCTCCCCCCGATCGGCGCCGGCAAGCCCTTCGGGGACCTGATCGCCTCTGCCACCGTGCCGGTCACCCGCCTGCGCCATGTCTTCCGCCAGGCGGCCCGCTCGATGATCACCACCGCCGCGCACTCGATCAACAGGGGGGCCCTCCCCGAACTGGAGCCCGCCGAGGGCCAGGAGCGCGACTTCTTCTTCCTCGACCGCCCCGGCGCCGAGCGGGCCGCCGAGTCGGTCGTCGAGGTGGTCAGCGAGCGGGTCGCCGAGGGGCTGGGGTTCGACCCGGTGCGCGAGGTACAGGTGCTGGCGCCGATGTACCGCACCGAGGTCGGCATCGACGCGCTCAACGAGCGGCTCAGGGAGCGGCTCAACCCCGACGGCGCCCCGGCGCTCAACGAGCGCTTCCGGATCGGCGACCGGCTGATCCAGACCCGCAACTCCCACGAGCTGGGGCTGATGAACGGCTCGATCTGCTTCCTGGTGGCCGACGATCCCGAGGAGGAGACGATCGTGGTCGAGACCGACGACGGCGAGTCGATGCTCGTCCCCTACGACGAGACCGCGACGCTGCGGCTCGCCTACGCGATCTCGGTCCACAAGTCTCAGGGCTGCGAAGTGCCGGTGGTCGTCTGCGTCTGCCACCGCTCCCACGCCCGGATGCTCAGCCGCCCGCTCCTCTACACCGCGGTCACCCGTGCCCGCAACGCCTGCGTGCTGGTCGGCGACCGCGGCGCGCTGGAGATGGCGGTGCGCCGCGACGAGGGCGGCCGGCGCTACTCGGGCCTGGCCGAGCGGCTCGCCGAGACACCGGTCTGACCCGCCCCAGCCGCCGCTGAGGTCCAAACCGCCGCTGAGGTCCAAACCGCCGCTGAGGGCCCCGCCGCCGCTGAGGCCCCGAACCGCCAGGGACCCACTTGCCCCGTCGGCGAGAGTGATCGAAACCAGCGTATTGATGCTTATCTTCACTCTCGCGAGCGGGGATGGGGTCGGCGCGGCGTCCGAGCCGGCGAGGCTCAGGCGGAGACGGCGGCGACGCTGGCGGCGAGGGTGTCCGCCACGGTCCGAAGCTCTTCCTCGGTGATCACGAAGGGGGGTGAGATCTGAAGCGCACCGTCGGCCAGCGGCCGGGTGAGGACGCCGCGGGAGCGCGCCTCCTTGGAGACGGCCGCGGCGCTTCCGGGGTCCTCGAGGACGACGCCGGCCAGCAGCCCGGCGACGCGGACGCCGGCGATCCCATCGCCGCCCCCCAGCGCCCCGACCGTCGAGCCCAGGACGCCCTCCAGCTCACGGACGCGCTCGGCGAGCCCCTCCTCCTCGATGATCCGCAGGTTCTCAAGGGCCACCGCGGCGGAGGCCGGGTGGCCCGAGTAGGTGTAGCCGTGACGGAAGACCCCGGCGCCCTCCGCCCACATCGCCTCGACCAGGCGCGGCGCGGCGATCACGGCGCCGATCGGCACGTAGCCGGAGCTCAGCCCCTTCGCGGTGATGATCAGGTCGGGCTCGATCTCGTAACGGTGGAAGCCGAACCAGTCGCCGAGGCGGCCAAAACCCGTGACCACCTCGTCGGCGATCAGCAGGATCTCCTCGGCGCGGCAGAGGTCCTGGACCCCGCTCCAGTAGCCGGGCTGGGGCGGGTGGACCCCGCCGGCTCCCTGGACCGGCTCCCCAATGAAGGCGGCGACCCTCCCCCGGTGCTCCTGGAGCGCCGCCTCGACCGCGGCGAGGTCGTGGCGCGGCAGGTGTACCACGTCGGGGATCAGCGGCCCCCAGCCGGCGGCATTCGCCTCGATGCCCGAGAGGCTGGTCCCGTAGAGGTGCATGCCGTGGTAGGCCCCCTCGCGGGCCAGCACGACCGTGCGCTGCGGCTCGCCGAGCAGCGACCAGTAGCGCCTCGCCATCTTCATCGCGGTCTCGACCCCGTCCGAGCCGCCGCTGGTGAAGAAGGCGGCCCCGCCGTCGGACCAGCCGGCCAGCTCGCAAACCCTGGTGGCCAGCTCGGCGGCCGGCAGGTTGGAGAAGACGTCGAAGGTCTGGTAGGCGGCGAGCCGGGTCATCTGCTCGCGCGCCGCCTCGGCCAGCCGCTCGCGGCCGTGGCCGACCGCGCAGTACCACAGAGCCGCGGTGGCGTCGAGGTAGCGCCTGCCGTCTGCATCCTCGACCCAGCAGCCCTCCCCGCGGACCAGGGTGACCTCGCTGCCCCGCACGGCGGACATGTCCGCGAAGGGGTGCCACATATGCCCGGACGAGCTCACCGGGCTGACTCTAGCCGCGCCGAGGACCTCCGAAGGCGCGATTTTGCCTGTGCGTCCAGCGGCGGGCGGCCCGGTGAGCCGGCGAGGCAGGATGGTGGGCGCGGTGCCTGGTCCGGTGAGCCGGGGAGGCAGGATGGTGGGCGCGGTGCCTGGCCCGGCGGGACCGCGAGGCAGGATGGTGGGCCGGCCGGTGGGACGGCGAGGCAGGATGGTGGGCGCGGTGCCTGGCCCGGTGAGCCGGCGAGGCAGGATGGTGGGCGCGGTGCCTGGTCCGGTGAGCCGGGGAAGCTGGGTGGCCGGCCCGGCGTGCGCGCCGGGTGCGCCGCCGGTGGGCCCCCGGCGGGCCGGCCGCCGGACGGTCATCGGCGCCCGCCCGTGAGCGCGCGGCCCGCTTCACCGGAGCCGGCCGCCTCACCGGCCCGACCACGGCCAGGACGTCGCGAGCGGCCAGGGCCGCGTAGGCGCGGGCTCCCTTCGGGGTGAGGTGGATGCCGTCCCAGGTGTAGCCGTCGCGGCCGGCGATCGCGTGCCAGTCGATCAGGCGGGTGTCGGGCCACTCCGCGGCGGCAGCGCGGATCGCGTCGTTGGACTCGTCCTGCCAGCTCACCGGAGCGGTGTCGGTGACCAGGAAGAGATGGCCCACCCCGCGCGCGTAGTGGCGGAAGACGTCCATCTCGTCCGAGTAGAGGGGGCCGTTGTTCCCCATCTGGACGACCAGCGCGTCGGGGTGGCGGTGGTTGGCGCGGAGGTGGTGGACGAGCTTCACGAAGTCGTCCTCCTGGCGCCCGATCCTCGCGTTCATCGAGAAGCGCGGCCCCAGCAGGTGGGCGAGCTGGTCGCGGGCGCCTACCATCACCGAGTCACCGATCGCAACGATCCTGGGTGGCGGGCCGGGCCGGCTCGCGCCCGGATCGCCGGTGGCCCCGCCCGCGCCGCTGCTCCCGGCGGCGCCATCCGACACCCCGCCCGCGCCGCTGCTCCCGGCGGCGCCATCCGACGCGGGGCCCGCCCTCCCCGCCCCCTTCGCCGTCGCCGCGTGCGGGTGATAGCTGACCCTGACCCGGGCGAACTCGCTGGTCGAGGCCGCGGCTGCCCCGAGGCGCCTTCCCGCCCCGCCGGGGACGATCCCGCTCCAGCCGATCAGCAGCACTACCCCGAGCACGGCGGCGGCCAGGGCCGGCCGGGTGAGGCGGCCCAGGCGGGCCGGGAGCCTGGCGATCGCTCCGCGGGCGCCGAACGGGGTCTCCACGAAACGGTAGGAGAGGTCGGCGAGGGCGAGCGTCGCCAGGAGCTGCAGCGGGATCAGGATCCCCCGCGGCATCGAGACGTCGACGCCGGGGCGGGTCAGCGCCAGCACCGGCCAGTGCCAGAGGTAGAAGCTGTAGCTGCGCAGCCCCAGCCAGACCAGGGGGCGGTTGCCGAGTATCCGGCCCAGCCGGGCTGCGGGATGGGCGAGCACGCCGATCAGCGCAGCGCTGGCCAGGGCCAGCCAGGCGTAACCGCCGTGCCAGAGGGCAAGGTCGTAGTCGTGGACCCGCATGAACGCCAGGACGACGTAGCCGAGCGCCAGCACACCGACCACGTCCAGGGCCGGCCCCGCCCAGCGCCCCGCCCCTGCACTCCTCAGCCGGGCGGGCTCCCAGACCAGGGCCAGGGCGACTCCGGCCAGCAGGCCGACCGCGTGGGTGTCGGTCCCGTAGTAGACGCGCGAGGCGTCCCCGGCGGGGTCGAAGAGGACCCATGCCAGCGCAACCGACCCGGCCGCCCCGGCCAGCACCCCGAGGAGCAGTCGGCGGCGACCGAACAGGCTCATGCCGGCCGCGAAGACGAGCGGCCAGAAGAGGTAGAACTGCTCCTCCACCGAGAGCGACCACAGGTGCCTGAGCAGGGAGGGGCGCTGGAACTGCTCGAAGTAGGACTGCTGGTCGAAGACGAAGTGCCAGTTGGCGAAGTAGCCGAGCGAGGCGATCGCGTCCCCGCGCAGCTGCGGGACGCTCTCGGGGGTGAGGAAGGCGGCGGCGACCATCACCACGGCGATCAGCACCCCGACCGCGGGCAGCAGCCGCCGGGCCCGGCGCAGCCAGAACCTCCAGAGGCTGACCCGCCCCGCCCGCCTGAACTCGCCGAGCAGCAGGGAGGTGATCAGGTAGCCGCTGATCACGAAGAAGACGTCGACCCCCAGGAAGCCCCCCGGCATCCAGCCGACCCCGGCGTGATAGGCGAAGACCGCCAGGACGGCGATCGCGCGCAGGGCGTCTACCCCGGGCAGATAGGGAAGTCGCTTGTCGCGAGGTCGGCTCAACGGTCCCCCTCGTGGATTCGACGGCGGGGCTCGCCCTCCCCAGGGTAGGGAGCGCGGTGCAGGCCCGCTTGCAGGCCGCCGATCGGGCATCGGGCGGCCGCTCCCCCGACGCCGGCGGCACCCCAGCCGGCACTGGCCATCTCAGCGCCACCTCAGCCTGGGCCGGGCACGCGGTGGCACTTCAGCCTGGGCCGGGCGGGGCGGCCCCGGCGCCGGCCTTCTCGACGAATTCCCAGGTTTCGCCTAGGGCCCACCCAGGGCCCTCCCCAACAATCGTCACCGATCCGGCCGCGAGCCGGCGAACAGACGAAATAGGAGGCAGGTATGAGACGGCAGGTGGTGGCAGCGGTAACGGTCGGCGCCCTGGCGATGACGGGGACGGCACTCGCCGCGAGCGGCGGCGGGGCGGTGGCCGACATCCTCGGAGGCCCCGACGAGCACCAGCAGGAGTTCGCGCAGGACCTGGCCGGAAGGCTCGGTGTGAGCGAGTCGAAGGTCGAGCAGGCGCTTCAGGGCATCGAGGATCAGCACCGCACCGAGGCGACGCGGGAGATGGCCGAGGGGATCGCCGCGCAGCTCGACGGCGTGAGCGCCGACGACGTGGCGAAGATCCTCGAGGCCGAGCAGGCCGAGATGGAGGCCCAGATGCGCAGCGGCCAGGTCCCCGACCCCGGCACCAGGTCGAAGACGGACCCGCTGGTCTCGGCCCTCGCAGACGGGCTGGACCTCAGCCAGGGCGAGGTCGAGAGCGCGCTGACGGCCGCGGGAAAGGCCCACGAGGAGGCCGAGCGCAAGGAGATGGAGAAGCGGCTCGACGCGGCGGTGGCAAGCGGCGAGCTGAGCCAGAGCCAGGCCGACCGGATCCGCAGGCGGATCGAGGCCGGACCCCCTGCCGGCGGACCGGGCGGGCCCGGCGGACCGGGCGTCGGCGGACCGGGCGCGATGGGCGGGTTCCCGGGCGGCCCGGGCATGGGAGGCCCGCCGCCGGGCGGTGGGTTCCCCGGCGGGCCGGACGGCTCCGGGAGCCACTGAGCGCGGCGTCTCGTCCGGTTGCCCTTCACATCGCGGTGCGGCCACAATAGGCTGCGTCGCGATGGGCATCCTTCACGCAGATCGCTCGGTGGAGATCGCGGCAGCGCTCGAGCGCTGCTACGAGATCATCTCCGACCTCGACTCCACCCCCGAGTGGCAGGAATCGATGATCTCCCTCGAGGTCCTGGAGCGCGACGGCCACGGGCGGGCGACCCTCGTCGAGACGGTCTCCGACGCGAAGGTCAAGCAGGTCACCTCGCAGATCAGCTTCACCTACCACCCGCCCGACGAGATGCGCTGGGAGCAGGAGAAGGGCGAGACGAAGTCGCTCACCGGCTCCTGGAAGCTCGACTCCCTTGACGACGGGCTGACCCGGGCCACCTACTCGCTGGTGGTGGATCCCGGCAGGATGCTCGGCCTGCTGCTCCGCGGCCCGGTCGAGGGAAAGGTCAAGGAGTGGCTCACCAAGGACGCGACCGAGGGCCTGAAGGCCCGCGCCGAGTCCCCCTGAGCCACCACCGGGGGCCTGAAGGCCCGCGCCGAGTCCCCCTGAGCCACCACCGGGGGCCTGAAGGCCCGCGCCGAGTCCCCCTGAGCCCCCACCGCGCGCCCCCACCCCCATCGAACGTCCCGGAGTTGTCGCTATGAGGGGTAGTCCGGGACGTTCGGCGCTGCTCAGGGCTGCGGGCGGATCGGCCCGCCGTACATCGGCAGCTCGAGGCCCGGGCCCAGGCGCATGATCTGCTCCCACATCCGCGAGACCCCGGCGGTGCCGTGCTCGCGCACCCGCCCGACCGCCTCGACGTCCAGGACGTCGGTGAGCAGCTCCTCGCCGCTCCCCGCCTGCACCCGCGCCCGGCCCTCGGGATCGACGATGAGGCTGCGCCCCAGCCCGGCCGGTGAGGCGGCGTTGAGGTTGACGACGTAGAGCTGGTTGGCGATCGCGTTGGCGCGGCTGAGCACGATCTCGGCCTCGCGGTCGGCGGTCGTGGTCAGGGTCGGCTGAAGGACGACCTCGGCGCCCATCCAGGCGAGCTGGCGGAAGAACTCGGGGAAGTTGCCGTCGTAGCAGATGGCGAGGCCGACGCGGGCAACCCCGGGGACGTCGAAGGTGACGAACCGGTCGCCCGGGGCGCACTCCTCGTGGGGCTGCCAGGGGAATACCTTGCGGTAACTGGCGACCAGCTCGCCCTCAGGGGAGAAGACCAGCGCAGTGTTGTGGACGGCGTCACCCTCGCCCCGCTCGAAGAGGCTGCCCGGGACGAGCCAGACTCCGGCCTGCGCGGCGATCGCCCCCAGCCCCTCGCTGACCTCGCCCGGCACCTCGACGGCGACCTGGGCGGGGTAGGAGGCCTGCTCGGCGAGCAGCGGCGGCTGCGCGGAGCAATGCAGCTCGGGAAAGAGGATGAGGTCGGCGTGGGGCACCGCCGCCTTCACCCCCCGCACGCGCTCGGCGAGCAGGCGGAGGGTGGCCTCGGGGTCCCGGAAGACCGGGACGGTCTGCAGCGCCGCGACCGAGAGCGTCCGCATTCAGCCGGTCAGGACGTTCTCGAACGCCGTGGTGACGCTGCGGCCGAGCTCGCCCTTCATCACCGGCTCGTAGCTGCAGTTCCTCGTGTAGCGGGGGCTGGGGAAGATCAGCTGGTTGCGGGCCAGGGCCGGGTCGCGCCGGGCGAGGATCTGCTTGACGCCCCTCACCGGGGTCACGTAGTTTACGTACTGGGCGATGTCCGCCTGCACCTTCGGGTCGTAGACGTAGTTCATGAAGGCCTCGGCGGCGGCCGGGTTGGGCGCCCCGATCGGGATCTCCATGCTGGTGGACCACAGCATGCAGCCCTCCTTCGGCATCACGAACTCGATGTTCGGGTTGTCGTTCTGCAGCTGCACCGCGTCTCCCGACCAACCGAGCGCGATCGCCACGTCCCCCTTGACCAGGTCGCGGGTGTAGTCGTTGCCGGTGAAACGCCGAATCTGGCCGTCGGCGGCAGCGGCCTTGACCTTGTCCACGGCGGCCAGCCACTGCTTCGGAGTCGCCGTGGCCGGGTCGATCCCCATGCACTTCAGCGTCATCGGCACCGTGTCGGTGATCTCCGTGAGCATCGTCACCCTGCCCTTGTACTTCGGGTCGAAGAGGTCGCAGATCGAGTTGGCGTCCGGCGCGAGGTCCTTGCGGACGATCAGCCCGGTCATGCCGGCCTGCCAGGGGACCGTGAAGCGGCGCTGTGGGTCTGCGACCGGGTGACGGAGGGCCGGAATCAGGTTCTTCTTCACGTTCGGCAGCTTCGAGTAGTCGAGCCGCTGGAGGTAGCCGAGGGCATACATCTTCGCCGCCAGCCAGTCGCTGATCGTGATCATGCTTCGCCCGCCCGACTCGCCGTTGGCAAGCAGCGGCTGCAGCTTGCCGAAGAACTCGACGTTGTCGTTGATGTCCTCGACCCACTTGACGTCGACCCCGGTTGCGCGTTCGAACTGCGCGACCGTGCCCTGCTTGCCCGGGTCCACGTAGAGCGGCCATTGGGAGATCGTCAGATCTCCCTTGACCGGACCGCTCGCATCGACCTGTCCCGCCGGTCCTTGGCTGCCCTGCTCGATGCCGGAGCCCCCGCCGCAGCCCGTCGCCGCCAGCACTACTCCGATCAGCACTACCAGCACGGCGATCCGACCAGGCCTGGCGGGAAACTTCACCTCTCCACCTCCGGTGTTTTGAACCGAATTCAAAGAAACAATACCACCATTTTATGCCGTTGTGGCTTGAGTTTCGGCTGGAGGGTTCAATACTCTTCGGAGAATGAGACGAAAGGACCAGAGCGATCGTCGCGAACAGCTCGCGCGGGCCGCCCGCCGGGTGCTGCTCGAGCGCGGCGCGGTGGGGGTGCGGGTCAAGGACATCGCCGACGCCGCCGGACTATCCCCCAGCTCGGTGCTCTACTACTACCCGCGCATCGACGATCTGCTGCTCGAGGTCTCGCGCAAGGCGATCGAGCGCTACGCCGAGAGCCGGGCGGGGGCGGTCGCCGCCGTCGAGGGAGAGGTTCGCCGCCTCCGCCTCGCGATCCACCTGGGAGTCCCCGACGGCCCCGACGACGAGGAGAGCCGAATCCTCTACGAGCTGGACGCCCTGACCGGCTCCAGCCCCGCCTTCGCCGTCCTCACCACGTCCTTCTACGACCGCCAGGTTGCCCTCTACGAGAGGGTCCTGGCCGCAGGAGCGCGCGAGGGGACCTTCGAGCTCGAGGCGCCGCCGGAGCGGATCGCCCGGGGGATGATCGCGCTGGAGGACGGGCTCGGCCTGCAGGTCGTGATCGGTCACCCCTCGCTCGACAGCTCCGCCGCGGAGCGGGTGCTGCTCGAATTCGCGACCGCGATGACCGGCGCCGACCTCGCCGCCGTCCCGCTGCTCGAGGAACGCCCCCTCCCCGCCTGAACCCCACCGAACGTCCCGGAGTTGTCGCTATTCGGGGTACTCCGGGACGTTCGCGGGGGCGGAGGCCGCGCGGGAGCCCCGGGGCCCTTTCCCCTCTCTTGGTGCAGGCTTGTGGGGGCCTTGGGTCACCGGCCCCTAGGTTCGGCCCGAAGACAGGGCAACGACGACCGAGGAGCACGACATGGGACGCCTCAAGGCGCTCGCGGCCACCACGGCGCTGGCGCTCACCACCGGCGGCGGTGCGCTGGCCGCGGCAACGGGGTACACGAGCAACGTGAAGATCGCCTACGCGCGAGGAAGCCACGCCTTTTCCGGCCGGGTCACTTCCACCCGGCAAGCCTGCACGAAGGGCCGGGGGGTGGCGGTGTACCGGCAGCGGGCGGGCGCCGACCCCTCAATCGGCAGCACCATCTCAAGCGCCTCCGGCCACTGGAGGCTGAAGCTCAACGGGGCGCCGACGCCCGGCTACTACTACGCGAAAGCGAAGGCCTCCAGTGTCGGACCGGCCTGGGCGCGCAGCAAATGCAAGCCCGCCTACTCGGCGGTTACCCGCGCTTCCTAGGGGCGGACTGCCCGGCCGACCACCCGCCCCGCCTCCGGTAACGCTCCCCCTCGCCGGGAGCGCCGGCGAGGTGCCCCTGAGGCGCCCCGGGCCTCCGCGGTTCGACAGGCCTTGACGGCGCCCCGGGGCCTCTGCGGTTCGACAGGCCTTGACGGCCCCCCGGGCCGCTGCGGCTCCGGTGCCCTCGAGGACCGACCAGGACGCCGGGTGCAGCGCGAGCGCGTACGGTTTGCCGGTGTTGCGCGGACGGGCAGAAGGGATCGGGCGGGCGGCGGCCGCGGTCGCCGCGCTGGCGCTGGCTGCGGCCGGCTGCGGCGCGGGAGTTGCGGCGGGCGGAGGGGCGGCGAGCGGCGCCGGCGGAGGGGCCGGATCCCCGGGCGCCGCGGAGGGTGCGGGGGCGGTCACGGGGCCGCCGAGACCGCCCTGCCCCGCCGGCTCCACCAACTGCCGCTCGGCATCGGGGACGATCCTCTACGTGGAACGGGTGGACCCTGACGGGGACGGCGACGCCCACTTCGTCCTGCTCAGCCCCGACAGCGTGACCGCCCCGGGGATCAGCGTGATCGACGTCGAGCGCGACCTCCGCCCCCACCCGCTGCCCGGGCCCGGAGCCAGGGTCAGCGCCGCCGGGCCGGTCTATCGCGGCTCCTACGGGCAGCGCCAGATCCAGGCCACGGTCGTCCGCCTCGCCGGCCGCGGATGAGCCGGGCGCAGGCCCCCCGGCTGACCCGTGGCGCCCCCACCGCCCGCGTAGTTGCTACCGTGCCGTGCGTTCGAGAGGGCGAACAGCCCTCAAAGTCGTGCGTAGCGCTCGCAGTCGTTGCTCTACCGGCATCCTCCGCGTTCGCAGCACAGAAGAATCAGCATGGAGGAATACATGCCGACCGGAACTGTCAAGTGGTTCAGCGACGACAAGGGCTACGGGTTCATCACGCCCGACGACGGCTCCAAGGACGTCTTCGTCCACTACAGCGCCATCCAGGGTGAGGGATTCAAGACCCTGACCGAGGGCGCCAAGGTGACCTACGAGTCCGAGGACGGCCCCAAGGGGCCGGCCGCGGCTAGCGTCCAGCTCTCCTCGTAGAGCCAGACCACTCGCAGCACTGCTCGACGCCCGCCGCAAGGCGGGCGTCGCGCTTTCGGGAGGCGGGGTTCCGCTTTCGGGAGGCGGGGTTCCGCTTTCGGGAGGCGGCGTTCCGCTTTCGGGAGGCGGGGTTCCGCTTTCCGGAGGCGGGGTCGCGTGGTCCCGTGCGCTCAGGCCGCCCGGAGCGCGGCGCCCGGGCACCGGTGGCGCTAGGCGGTGTGGTCGGCGAGACCGAGCCGGCGACGGGCCTTGACGACCGCGGGGACCGAGGAGCGGCAGGCCCGCGCGATCGTCCCGTTGGGGCGCGCGGGGTCGCGGGTCAGCTCGAACTCGATGAGCGCGGTGGCGCGGATCTGGGCACGCTCGGCGAGGGTCACGCGCTCGGACGCGTCCGCCAGGCCGGCCTCGGCGGCGCGGGCCCGGCGGCAGGAGAGGCAGAAGGCCTGGCCGTTCTCACGGCTCCAGTTGGCGGGCAGATCGGCGGGCTCGCTTCCGGGCATCCAGCGCACCGTCATCTCGCAGCGCGCGCAGGTGCAGGCGGCGGTGGCCTCGCGGCGTATCGACTCGACTGTTACTTGACTCAACTGTTTCCTTTCGGGGCCCTTCCCTCTTGACTCGCACGAGGGCGGAAGGGCGCCGACGGCGGCTTGCGCCGCACTACCCGTTGCGATGCCCTGGCCGTGCCCGGACGTTCCTGGGTCGCGGCGAAGGGCCCAACAAAGGTAGCAGCGACGCCCCCGGAATGGCCGCGCAGGCCTATTCGTAGGCCAGCGCCTCGAGCACGTCGAGGCGCGAAGCGCGCCTGGCCGGCCCGATCGCCGCCAGCACTCCGGCCACCGCCGCGGCGACCATGATCGCGATCAGCTGCCCGACCGGGTAGGAGAGCGTGAACCCCTGGTCGGCGAGGGGCCGCGAGACCAGCGCCGCGAACACCACGCCAAGGCCAAGGCCGAGGACGGCGCCGATCAACGCGGTGATCACAGCCTCGTAGCGGATCACCCGTCGGACCTGGCGGCGCGACATGCCGATCGCCCTCAGCATCCCCAGCTCCCGGGTGCGCTCGTGGATCGAGAGGGCCAGGGTGTTGGCGATCCCGAAGAGGGAGACGATCACCGCCAGGGACAGCAGCGCGTAGATCAGCCCCAGGAGCTGGTTGATCTGGCTCTCCTGGTTCTGCTTGAGCTCGTCCTGGTTGAGCACGTCGGTGGTCGGGAATGACCGGTCCATGACCGCCTTCAGCCGGTCCTGGACCGCGTCGGGGGAGGCGCCCGGGGCCAGCTTGACGAATGCGTAGGTGTCCTCGGTTACCCCGAAGAGCCGGGTGATCGCCGCCTGGGTGACGACCACGCTGCCGAGCAGGTCGGCCTGGTCCTTGACGGTCCCGGCGACCGTGAAGGAGGGCCGCCGGCCGGTCTGGGTGAGGAGCCTGATGCGGTCGCCAACCTCGAAGCCGTGGTCGCCCGCGTAGGCGTCGTCGAGGATGGCCTGGCCGTTTTGCAGCGAGCGCAGGGTCTCGACCGAGCCCTGCTGCCAGTCGAGGCTCAGCACCTGGGCCGCGTTCGCCGGGTCGAGCCCGGAGACGCGGCCCTTGCCGGCCCCCTCGATCACCGCCTGGGTGGTGCGCAGCGAGGAGACCGTCCGCACGCCCGGGACGCGGGAGGCGGCGCGCGCGGCGCGGGCCGGGATCGGGGAGAAGCCGTCGGAGTTCTGGATCACCAGCTCGCCCTGGAAGTTGCGATCCACGGCCGAGGCCACCGAGCCCTTCAGCCCCGCGGCGAAGACGGTCACGAAGGTGACCAGAGCGAGCCCGATCATCAGCGCCGCGGCGGTCGCGGCGGTGCGCCCGGGCTTGCGCTGGGTGTTCTCGCGGGCAAGGCGCCCGGTGAGGCCGCGCAGGCGCTCGAGCGGGATCCCGGCAAGCGAGGCGAGCGGCCGCACCAGGCGCGGGCTGAACAGCGAGACCCCGAACAGCATCAGCACCGCCCCGGCCCCCATCAGACCCGCCGCCTGGCCGGAGTCGGAGATCCCTCCGAAGAGCCCCAGCAGCAGGGCGGCCAGCCCGATCACGCCGATCAGCACGGCGAGCGCGGCGAGCAGGGCGCCGTGGCGGCGGCTCCCGGGCAGCTCCCCCTCCCGCAGCGCCGCCAGCGGCGGGACCCTGGTGGAGCGGACGGCCGGCACCAGCGAGGAGATCAGGGTGATGGAGATCCCGATCAGGAGCGAGACGACCACGGTGCGGGTGGCGATCACCGGAGACGTGGTCGGCAGGTCGATCCCGATCGCCTCGAAGAGGGCCTGGATGCCGCGTGCGAATCCGACCCCGCCCGCCAGCCCCAGGACCGAGCCCACGGTGCCGATCAGCGCCGCCTCGGCGACGACCGAGCCGAGAATCTGGGCTCGCGAGGTGCCCAGCGTGCGGAGCATCCCGAACTCGCGGATCCGCTGCGCCACCGTGATCGAGAAGGTGTTGAAGATCAGGAAGGCGCCGACGAAGAGGGCAACGCCGGCGAAGACCAGCAGGGCGACGCGGAAGAAGCTGAGGTTGTCGCGGATCTGCCGCGAGAGGCGGTCGGCGTTCTGCTGCCCGGTCTCGACCCGCACCGAGCCCGGCAAGGCCCGCTCGATGCGCAGCTTCAGCAGGCCGGCCGGGACGCCGGCGCGGGCCGCCACCGAGATCTGGTCGAAGCGGCCGCGATTGTCGGTGATCCGCTGCGCCTCAGGGAGGATGAGCTGGGCGATGCTGGCGCCGCCGAACGAGGCGCTTCCGAGCTTGGTCAGGCCCACAAGGAAGTAGGTGCGGGCGCGCCGCTGTCCGGCGATCCGCAGCGGGTCTCCGATCCGCAGGCCGGACTCCTGGGCGGCCGCCTCGTCGATGGACGCCTGGCGGGAGGTCCGCGGCGGGTGTCCCTCGGTGTAGGTGAGGGACTCCAGCCGCGGCGGCAGCACCGAGGAGATGAACTTCGGGGAGAACTGCGAGCCGATCCGCTTGCCCTGCCTGTCGAAGAACCCGCCGGGCTCGAAGATCGCCCCCGCCGCCTCCGCCACCCCCCGGGTCGCCTCGACGCGCCGCAGCAGCGAGGCCGGCACCGTCTGCACCTCGCCGCTGTCCTGGGAGACCGGCTCGCGCGCCGTGATCACCACGTCGGTGCCCTTCAGGGACTCGCTGAAGATCTGGTCGAAGGCGGCGTTGATCGTGTCGGTTAGGACGTAGGTGCCGGCGACCAGCGCCACGCCGACGAACACCGCGAGGGTCGTGGTCAGCGCCCTGCCCTTGCGCGCCCAGAGGTTCCTGGCGGCGAGCCTAGGCAAGCTGCTTCATGAACTCGATGACCTGTTCGGCCGACCCGGGGGCCGCGTCGTGGACCACCGAGCCGTCGCGGAGGGCGAGCATGCGGTCGGCGTGGGCGGCGGCCTCGGGGTCGTGGGTGACCATGATCACCGTCTGCCCGAACTGGTCCACCGCGCCGCGCAGCAGCTCGAGCACGTCCGCGGAGGCCTTGGAGTCGAGGTTTCCGGTGGGCTCGTCGGCGAAAACCACGGCGGGCCGCGAGACCAGCGCGCGGGCGACGGCCACGCGCTGCTGCTGGCCGCCGGAGAGCTCCGAGGGCCGGTGGGTGCGCCTGTCCGCGAGCCCGACCGTGTCGATCAGGGTCTCGAGCCAATCGGGGTCGGGCCGGCGACCGGCGATCGAGAGAGGCAGGACGATGTTCTCCTCGGCGGTGAGCACGGGAAGGAGGTTGAAGAACTGGAAGATGAAGCCGAGCTTGTCGCGCCGCAGGCGGGTCAGCTCACCGTCGTCGAGCGAGGTGATCTCATCGCCGTCGAGCTCGACCGTCCCCGAGGTCGGCCGGTCCAGCCCGGCGAGGATGTGCATGAGCGTCGACTTGCCCGAGCCCGAGGGCCCCATGATCGAGCTGAAGTGGCCGCGTTCGAAGCTGACCGAGACGTCGTCGAGGGCGACCACCGCGGCCTCGCCCTCACCGAAGACGCGGCGCAGGCTGCGGGCGACGACGATCTCGTCGGGCCCGAGTCCATCGCCGCCGGTCGCCACAGGCGCCCCGGCCGGGGCGCCTGCCGACGGAGCCGCCCGCTCGAAATCGGAAGCCATCGGGCTAGTTTGCCCTACCCGGCCCGCCGGAGGCGGCCGGGCCCGGTGCGCCGTCGGAGCCGCGGCAGCGCATATGGGGGTCGGTGCGCCGTCGGGGTCGGTGCGCCGTCGGGGTCGCAACCGCGCGGGTCGGCAGGAGAGGACGAGCGCCCGGGCGATCGCGCGATCCCCGAGGGGCCGGGCAGGAACCGCCCCGGACGGGCGCGATACTGCCCGTGTGGTGGCAGACCCGAGATCCGACGGTGCGCAGGAGCCCAGCGGCCCCGGCTCCCGCGAGGACCCGATCACCCGCGCGCACACCGCTCCCGTCGAGAATGCGGTCGCAGGCGAGAACGCCGGCATCGAGGACACCGGCACTCCATGGGCGGGCGTGCTGGTCACCCTCGCCGGCATCGCGGTCGCCGCCCTGGTCGTGTGGCTGGTGCACCCCCTTCACGATGCGGTCTCCGCGGCGGTGCACGGCGACACGGCCGAGGTGCGACGGCAGATCGACGCGCTCGGTGCCTGGGGGCCGATCGTGATCTTCGGGCTCCAGGTGATCCACGTGGTTGTCTGGTACCCGGCCGAGATCGTGGACGCAGCGGCGGGGTTCGCCTACGGCTTCTGGTGGGGTCTGCTGCTGGTCCAGTTCGGCTGGGTGGTCTCGGGTCTGATCGCCTACGCGATTGGGCTGGTCGCGGGGAGGCCGCTGATCCACCGCTTCTACGGGGTCAGGCGCTTCGAGCGGATCGAGGCGATGGTCGAGCGGGGGGGCGTGGCGCTGCTGCTGACCATGAGGCTGGTCCCGATCGTCCCCTTCAGCCTCTTCTCGGCCGCCGCCGGGACCGCCCGAGTGCCCGTCTGGCGCTTCACCTGGACGACGGCCGTCGGATACGTCCCGATCACCGCGATCTCGGTGTACCTCGGCACCAAGCTGGAGAGCCTCTCCCTCGCCGACCCCTTCGTGCTGGCGGCGATCGCCGGGCTGGTCGGGTTGGTCGTCGCCGCGCACTGGCTGGTCCCCCGGGGCAGGAGCCCCGGGGCGAGCCGGGTAGGCGACCGGCCCGACCCGGCGGCCGAGGAGGCCCGGTGAGCGCAGCGGCGTGGTCGCCGGGGCAATCCCGCCGGTCCGACCGGCGTTTGCGGTGGGCTGATCGGCGTTCCCGGTGCTCTGATCGGCGTTCCCTCCGGTCCGATCGGCGTTCCCGGTGCTCTGATCGGCGTTCCCGCCGGTCCGATCGGCGTTCCCGGTGCTCTGATCGGCGCCTTCCTGCCGATCCGAGCGGCGCCGCTCGGCCCGGCCCGCGCCGCACGGGGGCCCGCAGCTACCCTCGCCCGGAACACCGCGGGGCGGGTTTCGGGCGGATAGCGACCGCAGACCGCACCCACCCGCTGACGAGCGCGCGCCGCCGAGGTCGGCGGCGGCCCAAACGCGAGCCGCCGGCCCTGGGGCCGGCGGCTCGGGGGGAGGAGGGTGCAGGGTCCCTAGGCGGTGGCGGCGGCCGTCTCGGCGACCTTCTCGTCCGCCTCGCGGCCCTTAGCCTCGGCCTCGGGGATGCTCTCGTCGATGTTGCGCGGCAGCAGCACCTCGCGGGCGATGACCAGCCGCTGGATCTGGCTGGTGCCCTCATACAGCTGCATGATCTTCGCGTCGCGCATCAGCTTCTCGACCGGGTACTCCTTGATGAACCCGTAGCCGCCGTAGACCTGGACGGCGTCGGTGGTCACCTCCATCACCGAGTCGGCGGCGAAGCGCTTGGCCTGCGAGGAGGCCAGGGTGTTGCGCTTGCCCTGGTCGAGCTGGACCGCGGACAGCCAGGTGAGCAGTCGCGCCGCGTCCACTTTGGTGGACATGTCGGCGATCAGGAACTGGATCGCCTGGTGCATGGCGATCGGGACCCCGAACTGGACCCGCTCCTTGGAGTAGTCGGAGGCGAACTCGAGGGCGGCGCGAGCGATGCCGACCGCCATCGCCGCCACGCCGGGGCGGGTGCGATCGAGGGTCATCATCGCCAGCTTGAACCCGTGGTTCTCCTCGCCGAGCAGGTTCTCGGCCGGGACCTCGACCTCGTCGAAGGTGATGGTCGCGGTGTTGGAGGCCCGCTGACCCATCTTGTCCTCCTTCTTGTCGACGGTGATGTTGTCCTGCTTGCCGTCGACCACGAAGGCGGTGATCCCGCGGTGGCCTGCCTCGGGGTCGGTCTTCGCGTAGACCGTGAACCAGTCCGCGTAGCCGCCGTTGGTGATGAAGCACTTGGAGCCGCTGATCACGTACTTGTCGCCCTTCTTGACGGCCCGCGTCTTCATCCCGCTGACGTCGGAGCCCGCATCGGGCTCGGTCAGGCAGAAGCTCGCGAGCTTCGGCTCCTCGCAGAGCATGCCGAGGTACTTCTTCTTGGTCTCCTCGGAGCCGCCCAGCGCAACCGGGGCCGAGGCGAGGCCGTTGGCGGCCAGCGAGGTGCCGATCCCCGAGCAGCCCCATCCGTACTCCTCCTCGATCAGGCAGCCGGAGAGGTAGTCGAGGCCGGGCCCCCCGTAGGCCTCCGGGGTGTGGACGTTCATCAGCCCCACCTCCCAGGCCTTCTCGATGATCTCCTGCGGCCAGGTCCCGTCGCGGTCGTATTCCCAGGCGACCGGCCGGATCTCCTTCTCGGCGAAGTCGTGCGCCAGCTCCCGCAGGTCCTTCTGCTCGTCGGTGAGAGTGAAGTCAACCACTTTGGCGAGGCTCCTTTTCGTCCGTGTGCAAGCCCTTTTCTTGGGACGGCGCGATTCCGGCGCCGCCACTGATTGACTGGTCAGTCAACCAATCCAAAGGGTAGCGGATCGCGCCCCCCGACGTGGGACCTCTCGACCCCACTACACGAGGGTCAAGAGGTCCCACGTCCAGGGAGGCGGGGGGTTAGGCTTTGGGCGTGTCTCCTCTCCTCGCCACAGGAGACCTCGAGAACGGCAAGATCCTGCTGGTCGTGGCGCTCGCGGCCGTGCCGGTCGCGACGATCGCCTTCGCCGGGGTGGGCCGGGCGCTGAAGGAGCTGGGCAAGGGCCGGTTCGCGATCGAGCAGGAGCTGCCGGCGCCGCCGGAATCCGGAGGCCCGCCCCCGCTCGGCCCCGCCCTGCGCGAGGCCGAGGTCCGGCAGATGCTCGAGGCCAAGTCCTACCGGCGGGTGCAGCGGGGGCTGGAGCCGCTCGACATCGAGGCCGAGGCGCGGAGCATGCTCGCAGCGCCGGCGGAGCCGGCCGGGATGGACGCACGGCTGCGCGAGGAGGTCCGCCAGCTCGTCGTGGCACGGAACGAGCGGCGCATGCGCCGCGGCGAGGAGCCGCTCGACGTCGAGTCCGAGGTCGACCGCCAGCTCACCGACCTGGAGGCGCTGGGACAGTAGATAGGCGGGAGCCCTGCCCAGCGCCCCGGCTTTGTAGGATCGGGCGATGGGCGAGGTAGAGCAGAACGGCGCCGCCGGGGTCCCCGGGGAGAATGTCTTCGAGGTCGAGGAACTGCTGGTGCAGCCCGGCACCTACTTCAATCCGCAGACCGAGGTCGTGGTCGTCGTGGACGACTCGACGTCCCTCGATCAGGAGGTCTTCAACATGGAGGCCTACGAGGGCGCCGACTGGGTGCGGATCTCCGAGGAGGTGCCGATCGACGAGGACGGGCGCGACCGCCTGCTCGAAGCATTCCAGACCCACTACCACCCTGGCTCGACGGGCTCGCTGTCCGAGACGGCGCTCGAACAGGGCGATCCCGAGCTCGACGAGGACGAGAGCGGGCAGGACCCCGGCCGGGAGGACTGAGTGCTCGCCGAGGGCGATCGCGCCCCCGACTTCGCGCTCCCCGACCAGAACGGTCAGGACCTCTCCCTCGCAGAGCTGCGCGGGGGGACCGTGGTCCTCTACTTCTATCCCCGGGCCGACACCCCGGGCTGCACGACCCAGGCCTGCGGGATCCGCGACCGTCGTGCCGACTACGAGGCGGCCGGCGCCAGGGTGATCGGCGTCTCTCCCGACACGGTCGGAGCGATCCGGAAGTTCGCCGACAAGCGCGACCTCGACTTCACGCTCCTCGCCGACGCCAACCACTCGGTCGCCGAGGCCTACGGCACCTGGGTCGAGAAGTCCATGTACGGCAAGAGGTACATGGGCGTCCAGCGGACGACCTTCATCATCGACGCCGAAGGGCGGGTCGCGAAGGTCTTCCCCAAGGTCTCGCCGAAGACCCACGACGAGAAGGTGCTGGCCGCACTCGCGGAGCTCGCTTGAGCAACGGACGTGGACCCGGCAGGCTGAGCGGCACGCTCGGGGGGCCGGAGGGATGAGGGACGCGGATGGACCCGGCAGGCTGAGCGGCACGCTCGGGGGGCCGGAGGGATGAGGGACGCGGATGGACCCGGCAAGCTGAGCGGCACGCTCGGGGGGCCGGAGGGATGAGCGGGCCAGCCGGGCGGATCGAGGCGATCTTTGTCTCCCCGCGCCACGAGGAGCTGCCCGAGCCGGTCGGCGAGGCCGAGGTGGTCCCGGCGCGGGGGATTCGGGGCGACCGCTACTTCGCCCCCGAGGGGCGCGAGTGGCGCGGTGAGGACCGGGGCCACGACCTGACCCTGATCGAGGCCGAGGCAATCGAGGCACTCGGGGCCGAGCACGGCATCACGATCGAGCCGGCCGAGGCGCGGCGCCAGGTCCTCACTCGGGGCGTTGACCTCAACGCCCTGGTCGGACGCCGCTTCACCGTGGGCGCGCTGAAGTGCGAGGGGTTCGAGCTCTGCGAGCCCTGCAGTCACCTCGAGGGTCTGACCCGGCCCGGCGTTCTGAAGGGACTGGTCCACCGCGGCGGCCTGCGCGCCGACGTGCTGGGCGGAGGGACGATCCGGGTCGGGGACCCCGTAGTCCCCGCGGGCTGACACCAGTTCCGCGAGCCGCCTCGGTCCCGCGGGCCGGATGCCCGCCCCCCGCGGGCCCGACAGCGCCGCCGGCGAAACTGATCGAAAGCATCAATACGATGCTTATCTTCACTCTCGCCAGCCGCGGCGGGGGCTTCGGCAGCCGCGGCGGGGGCTTCGCCAGCCGCGGCGGGGGCTTCGGCAGCCGCGGCGGGGGATTCGGCAGCCGCGGCGGGGTCAGCTGGCGATCACGAAGGCGAGGAAGGCTCCGTAGAAGCCGGCCCAGGCGGCGATCGCCGGCAGGTTGAACTGGCCGCGGAGGTGGAGCGACCAGTAGGCGACGGCTCCGCCCGCCAGCCCGAGGACGACCGAGAGCGCCGCGAAGCGGTTCAGCTCCCAGGTCGTGAAGAGGAGGCCGACGGCGACCGGCACCATCGACTGGAAGACCATGGCGCCGGTGATGTTGCCCAGGGCCAGGGCGTCCTTGCCCTCGCGCACCCAGAAGAAGCTGTTGGCCTTCTCGGGCAGCTCGGTGGCGAGGGGGGCCAGAACGAGGGAGAGGACGAGGGCGTCGGCGCCGAGGTCCTCGGCCACGGTGAGCAGCTCCTCGACGAAGAGGTGAGCCCCGCCTACCATCGCTCCGAGCCCGATCGCGAGCTGCACGACGATGAGAGCGCCCGGAGGAGTCGGGCGATCGCCGGGGTCGAGGGTGAGCGGTTTCAGGGTCGCGTGGTCCTGCGTCTCGCCGCCCCGGCGCAGCGTGGCCCGGACGTAGACGGCGTATCCGAGCAGGAAGAGGATCGCGGCGGGGGCCCGCAGCGCCTCGGGCGCGCCCCACCCCAGGGCCAGCGCCGCGGCGAAGAAGACCCCGAAGGTGAGCAGGTCGCGCTCCAGCGTCTCCGCAGAGGTCTCCAGGTGGCGGCCCTGGGGCCGGCGCTCCCGGTAGGCGAGCGCCGAGATCCCGACCAGCGCCATGGCGATCGTGGCCAGCAGGAAGGGGGCGCCGACGATCGCTCCCACGGCCACGTCCTCGCTCCCCTGCCTGCCGCCGATCACCGCGACGATCGGGATCAGGGTCTCGGGCATCGCGGTGCCGACGGCGGCCAGCAGGCTCCCCACGGCCCCCTCCCCGAGCGAGAGGCGGTGCCCCGCCCACTCGACCGCGTTGGTGAAGAGCTGCGCCCCGGCGAGAATGATCGCGAAGCTGAGCAGGAGCAGAAGGAACTGCATCGCATGAGCCTAGGGACTGCGGCCCGCCTCCCGTCTCAGGCGAAGCCGAAGGCCAGGGCGATGACCACGTAGACCGCCAGCAACTGCAACCCCTCGAACCAGTTCGAGAAGCCGTCCTGCGTGACGTAGTTGGCGATCAGAACAGCCAGGAGCAGACCTCCCACCTCAAGGCCGTTGAAGACCAGAGCCATCGGGTAGGGCCCGAGGAAGTAGGAGGCGATGACCAGCACCGGGGCCACGAAGAGCGCGACCTGGGCGCTGGAGCCGATCGCGATGTTGATCGAGAGGTCCATCTTGTCCTTCGTCGCGACCACAACCGCGACCCAGTGCTCCGCCGCGTTGCCGACGATGGCCACGACGATCGCGCCGATGAAGAACTCGGAGAGCCCCACCGACTTCGAGGCCTCGCTGATCGAGCCGACGAGGATCTCCGACATCACCCCGACCAGCACGCCGGCCACCGCCAGCATCAGCACCGAGGTTCGCGCCGACCAGCCCCAGGTGTCCTCGGCCCCGTACTCGGGGTTGAACAGCGATCGGTGCGTCTTCAGCGAGAAGACGAGACCAGCCAGGTAGGTCCCCATGAGGACGACCGCGACGGCGAGCGAGAGATCCTCGACGGAGCCCCCGAAACGAGCGATCTCCTCAGTTGGGTGCGGAAGTCTCCCCCCATTCACCAGCTCGAAGATCGCGGGCATCAGGATCGCCGCCGCCGCCAGCAGCAACATCGATGACTGCACGCTGGCGGCGCGATTGTCGAACTCCTGGTGATCGCGCTTCCTGCCGCCAAGAAACATTGCCGCTCCGAGCACAAGCAGGACATTGCCGATGATCGAGCCGACGATCGAGGCCTTGACCACCTCTTGCAGGCCCGCCCCGAGCGCGAACAGGGCGATGATCAGCTCGGGGGCGTTGCCGAAGGTGACGTTGAGCAGGCCGCCGATCCCCGGACCGGAGCGGGCCGAGAGCTCCTCGGTGGCTCTGCCCATCAGCGCCGCGGTCGGGATCACTCCGAGCGCCGAGGCTGCGAAGACGACGCCGGCCGAGGCATCGGCGAGCTCCAGAACCACCGCGACTCCGATCAACGGGGTCAGCAGGTAGGGCATCCCCTGCGCGCTGAGGAGGAAGGCCCGATCCAGGGTGGGCGGTCCGCCCGGAGGCGGCGGTCCGCCCGGTGGCGGCGGTCGGCCCGCTGGCGGCGGCGGTCGGCCCGGTGGCGGCGGCGGTCGGCCCGCTGGCGGTGGCGCGTCCATCCCTGCGAACCCTACGCGGCGCTCCGGGCCGCCCCGGCGGGCCTGCGCATGTACCAGCAGCGCTCGCCCAGCACCTCCTCGGTGCCCACCACCTCGAAGCCGAAGCGCTCGTAGAGCCCGACGTTGCGCTCCCGGTCGGTCTCCAGGTAGCCGACCGCACCCTCCCGGTCGAGCCCCCCTGTGTAGGCCTCGAGGAGCCGGCTCCCGATCCCGCGCCCCTGAAGCTCGGGCCTCACGGCGAAGGGGCCGAGGTGTGAGTGGGGCTCGTCGAGATCGCTCCGCGCCCACACCGAGGACCAGCCGGCGACGCGGCCCGCCACGTAGGGCCCGCGGGCGAGCAGGTAGGGGAACATGCCCAGGCGCCGCCAGGCTCCGGGGCGACAGGTGCCGGGCGGGGCCACCCCCGCGACGCCGACCAGCCGGCCCTCCCCGTCACGGGCGCAGATCGGCCGCTGGGAGCGCATCACCTTGAACAGCCCGGTGAACATCGCCCGCAACCCCCTGGCCCGCTTCTCCGGGTCCGGCCCGAAGGCGGCGACGTGCACCGGGTTGTCGCGCATCCCCGAGGCGAGGACCTCGATCCCGGCGGCGAGGTCCTCGCGGGGGAGGTCGGCTATCGCTACTTGTTCGCGCAGGCCTGGATGTCCGCCGGGGTCTGCGCCTGCTGGAGGCACTTGAGCACGGCCGAGTTGGCGCCCGAGGGCGGCGTGATCGACGGCGTGCCCGAGGCCCCGCCCGTCGACGCGCTGCCCAGGGCCCCCAGGAGTGGCGCGATCTGCTGCACGAGGACCGAGATCGGCTTGGCGCCAGACGGCGCCGCGATCGTCTGCGGTTGGTTGACGTCGGCCAGCTTGATCTGCACCTTGATCTCGACCGAGCTGCCCTGTTGCGCCGCCAGGTTCAGGTCGAAGTCGAACTCGCGCAGGATATGGTCGTCGACCCCCGAGTAGACGTCGAAGGTCGCGCTCTTGACGACCTTGTCGAGCTGGTCGAGGCTTGGCAGAGCCTGCTGGAGCTGCTGGGACTGAGAGGGAGTGAGCCCGCTCGCCTGCCCCTGCCCGGCCAGGGACCGGATGGCGTCCCCGAACTTCGAGACGTCGAGCTCGCCGGAGACGTGGATCGTGTTGGCGCCCTCGACCTCGGTCTCGCCCTCGTTGGTGACGTTGGTCAGCGAGTCGCGCAGGCCCGGGAAGGTTCCGGAGCCCTGCTGCCGGCCCGAGGAGGAGGCGAAGACCTTCTGGAGCTGCGCATACTGCTGGGGCTCGAGCCTGTAGTCGGTCCCCTGGTAGGTGACGAATCCCTCGCTGCCGGTGGAGATGGCACCGCCCTCGAAGTCGAGGTTCTGCCCCGACGCATCGCCGCTGACCTTCGCCGTGAGGTCGAACTTGGGCGTGCCGGAGCCGGAGCTGTCGATCGGGCCCGAGATCCCGATCTGAATGTTGCCCGACTGCGATCCGGAGACCTCGAGATCCACGCTGGCGTCGAGCTTGGCGCTGTCCACCTTCTGCTTGCCGTTGAAGGTCTGGTCGAGGACCTTCTGGGGGTTGACGTCGCTGCTACCGCTGTCCCCGCCTCCGCAGGCGGCCAGGCCCGCCGCGATGGCGAGCGTCGCTGCG
Source organism: Solirubrobacterales bacterium (assembly GCA_046330315.1). Taxonomy (GTDB): domain Bacteria; phylum Actinomycetota; class Thermoleophilia; order Solirubrobacterales; family 70-9; genus JAXLSZ01. Next base: position 134,288 of record JAXLSZ010000009.1, on the reverse strand, counting down.
AGGGCGATCAGAGTCCGGAGTCGGGTCAAGGCGAAGCCTCCTGAGGCGGGTTGGTCATGCGCGGCCGCAACGTGCCGTGAGACGCAGACAGTATCGCGAGCGGCGGGCGGAGAGAGCGCCGGGTGCGGACGGATGCCTTAGGCTCGCTGCGGTGCAGCCGCCCAGGACGATCCTCTACACGGGTAAGGGTGGCGTCGGCAAGACCAGCGTCGCCGCCGCCACGGCGCGCGGCTGCGCGCGGGCCGGGTTGCGAACGGTGGTGCTCTCCACCGACCCGGCCCACAGCCTCTCGGACTCGATGGAGGCCGAGCTCGGGCCCGAGCCCACCGAGGCGGGGGACCTGCTGTGGGGACAGGAGGTCCGCGCGCAGCGCGAGATGGAGGCCAACTGGGGCTCCGTGCAGGAGTGGATGAGCCAGCTTCTGGCCAGCCGGGGGATCGAGCAGATTCGCGCCGAGGAGCTGACCGTCCCGCCGGGGATGGACGAGCTCTTCTCGTTGCTGCAGATCAAACGCCACCAGGAGAGCGGGCGCTTCGACGCGGTGATCGTGGACTGCGCCCCGACCGGGGAGACCCTGAGGCTGCTCGGATTCCCCGACATCGCCAGATGGTGGATCGAGAAGGTCTTCCCCTGGGAGCGCAGGATGATCGGCGCGGCGAGGCCGTTCGCGCGCAGCTTCGACGTCCCCCTTCCCGGCCCCGAGGCCTTCGAGCAGGTCCGCCGCCTGGTCCGCAACCTGATCGAGATGAACGCGATCCTCCGCGACCGCCGGAGCTGCTCGGTCCGCCTGGTCATGAACCCGGACCGGATGGTCATCAAGGAGGCCCAGCGCACCTTCACCTACCTCAACCTCTACGGCTACCTGACCGACGCGGTAATCGTCAACCGCGTCTTCCCCAGCGAGGTCGAGGGCGGCTACTTCGGCCCCTGGCGGGAGCGCCAGCGGCGCAACCTCGAAGCGGTCAGGGAGGGGTTCGCACCGGTGCCGGTGCTAGAGGCGCGCTACTTCGAGGAGGAGGTGGCGGGCGCCGCGATGCTCGATCGGCTCGGGGAGGAGCTGTTCGCCGAGACCCCGCCGCAGGCGGTGCTCCACTCGGAGCTGACCACGGAGCTCGAGTCCGGCGAGCGGGGGGCGGTCCTGCGGCTCGCCGTGCCCTTCGCGCGGCGCTCGGACATCTCCCTGAAGAAGGTCGCCGACGAGCTGATCGTCACCGTCGGCGGCGAGAGGCGGACTATCATCCTGCCCTCGGCGCTCTCCGACCAGCGCCCGGCCGGCGCGGCCTTCGAGGAGGGAACGCTGAAGGTGACCTTCGAGGATGTCCGAGCCTCAGCACCAGCACAACCCGAGCCCGTCTGAGCCCTCCGAAGGCGCCGGAGCGCCCGGCGCGGGACGGTTCTGGGAACGCTACGGCGAGGCCCGCAGGCCCGGTGCGGCGAACGGCAGCCGCCACCCGGCGGATCGGCCGGCGGAACCGGAGGGGGGGCGCGAGGCGGGCGACTCTCCCCGCCGCGAGGCGGGCGACCCGGGGCCTCGGCGCGGGCCGGGGCACTCGGCACCTCCGCCGCACGGGGCCGGCCCCGCCGCGTCTCCTCCCCGCCACGAGTGCCTGGAGTGGTGCCCGATCTGCCGCGGCGCCGAGGTGGTCAGGGCCGGCGCCCCCCCGGAGCTCCGCGACCAGCTGGAGGCGATCCAGCGCGACGCGCTGACGCTCGTGCGATCCCTCCTGGACGCCTACCTGGCGCGACAGGGCGAGCCCGGGCCCGCCCGCTCCCGCGCCAAGCCGCCGCCCGGCGGAGTCGAGGACATCCCGATCGAGTGACCCAACTCACCCGCCGGCCGCTCGGCGCTGGCGTACCCTGACCGCGATGGGCACGGTGGCCTGCCCGAGCTGCGGGACCGAGAACCCCGAGAGGGCACGCTTCTGCATGTCATGCGGGGCCGGCCTCTCGGCGAGCTGCCCCCACTGCGGTGCCGAGGCGCCGCCCGGTGCCCGCTTCTGCATCGAATGCGGAGGGGCCCTCTCGGCGCCGGGCGCCGGCGAGAGGCCGGCGGCCGGGCCCGACGGAGCCGCCGCGGGCGGCGAGGGCGCCGCCGAGTCCCCGCCCGAGGAGCGCCGCCACGTCTCGGTCCTCTTCGCCGATCTCTCCGGCTACACGTCGGTCGCCGAGCGCATGGACCCCGAGGCCGTGAAGTCGATGCTCGACCACTCGCTGCGGCGCCTCTCCGAGTGTGTGACCGGGTTCGGCGGCTCGGTGGACAAGTTCATCGGTGACAACGTGATGGCCGTGTTCGGCGCCCCGGTGGCACACGAGGACGATCCCGAGCGGGCGGTGCGCGCCGGCCTCGCCATGCAGGCGGAGATGGAGGAGATCAACGCCTCGATCCCCGGCGACGTCTCCTTCTCGCTGCGGGTTGGGATCAACACCGGTGAGGTGCTGGCAGGCGAGATGGGAAACCGCTACACGGTGATCGGCGACACGGTCAACGTCGCCGCCCGGCTGCAGGCTGCGGCGCGCCCCGGCTCGGTGACCGTCGGCGAGGCGACGCAGCGCGCCAGCCGCGAGGCGATCGCCTACACCCAGCTCGAGGCCCTGACGCTGAAGGGAAAGTCCGAGCCGGTGCCCGCCTGGGAGGCGACCGGGATCCTCGCCGGCCCGGGGGCGAGCCGGGCCGCGGGCCGCAGCGCGCCGCTGATCGGGCGCGACGAGGAGTCCGAGCTTCTGCTCTCGCTCTGCGACCGGGTCCAGCGCGAGGGCCGCCCCCACCTCGTAACCCTGGTCGGGCCGGCCGGGGTCGGCAAAACCCGCCTGCTGCGGGAGCTGACCGAGCGCGCCGCCCACCTCCCCGAGCCGCCCCTGCTGGAGCTCGGCGAGTGCCCGCCCTACGGCTCGGGGCGCTCCTACTGGGCGCTGGCCGAGGTGCTTCGCGTCCAGTTCGAGATTGCCGCCGACGAGCCGGCCGAGAGCGCCTGGGAGAAACTCCGCACCGGCGTCGTGGCCCTGGTCGGCGAAGAGGACCCCGACGAGGTCGAGCGGCTGATCACGCCGGTCGCCGTGGTGCTGGGGCTCGAGGCCGCCGAGGAGCAGGCCGGGTCCGAGGCCGAGGACCCCCAGCGGATGCGCGAGACCCTTTTCTCGGCGATCCGCGGCCTGATCGAGCGCACCTGCGCCCTCGCCCCCCTGCTGCTGGCGATCGACGACATCCACTGGGCCGACGAGGGGATGCTCGACCTGATCGAGCACCTGGCCCGCTCGGTCAGAGGGCCGCTGCTGATCGTCTGCCTGGCCCGCGACGAGCTGCTCGAGCGCCGGCCGGGGTGGGGCGGCGGTCGGCGCAACGCGACGACGATCGCGCTGGAGCCACTCTCCGAGAGCGAGACCGAGGAGCTCGTCGACACCCTCTACGCCGGCAACGGCGGCGATTCCGCGCTGGTCGCCCGGGTGGCGGCCCGGGCCGGGGGCAACCCGCTCTTCGCCGAGGAGATGGTCAACCGCCTCCAGGAGCCCGGCGCCGACCCCGAGGCGCTTCCCGAGAGCGTCCACTCGGTCCTCGCCGCGCGCCTGGACTCGCTGCCCCCCTTCGAGCGCCGGCTGCTCCAGTACGCCTCGGTGGTCGGGCAGACCTTCTGGGACGGGGTGCTGCTGCGCGCCTCGGGGGCCCGGGAGCGGGACCTGGAGACGACCCTCGCCTCGCTGGAGCAGAAGGACCTGGTGATGGGCGGGATCTCCAGCAGGCTGGCCGGGCAGCGGGAGTACGCCTTCAAGCACGCGCTGATCCGCGACGTCGCCTACGGGATGCTGCCCAAGGTGACCCGCTGCCGCCAGCACTTCGTGGTCGGCGAGCTGATCGAGGAGCGGGCCGGGGAGTCGGGCGAGACCGCGGTCGCCCTGGTCGCCGAGCACTACGGCAGGGCGGCGCGGCTCGGTGCCGAGGCCGGGCTCGAGGCCGACGAGCTGCGCCAGTTCAGCGTCCCCGCCGCCAGGTTCGCCGAGGCGGCCGGGGACGCCGCCGCCGCCCTCTACTCGAACCGCGAGGCCCTCGACCACTACCGCTCGGCGCTCGGCCACGGCGACGTGCTCGACCCCGAGGTCCGCGCCAGGGTCGGGGAGAAGGTCGGCGACGCGGCGCTCCGCCTCGGGAGGGTGGACGAGGCGATCGAGGTGTGGAAGGGCTGCCTGGAGCACCAGCGCGCCCAGGAGAACCTCGCGCGGGTCGGCGACTTGCACTGCAAGATCGGAGCGGCCCACTGGGACAGGGGCGACCGGGAGGCCTCGATCGAGAACTACCAGCGCGGCATCGACCTGCTCAAGGACGGTCCGCCCTGCATTGAGCTGGTGCGCCTCTACGAGGAGGCCGCCTCCCTCTACATGCACACCGGGGACAACATGCTGGCCATCTACGCATCCGAGAAGGCGCTGCGCCTCGCCGAGCGCCTCGGCGAGGCGGCCGCCGCAAGCCGCGCCCACGGGATCTTCGGGCGCGTCTTCGGGCGGATCGGCGACTTCGAGAAGGCGCGGGAGAACCTCGAGCGCTCGGTCGAGCTGGCCCGCGGCTCGGACAAGCGCGAGGCGGTGCGCGCCCTGCTCACCCTCGGCTACCACCTCGAGGCCGCGGAGGCCGACTTCGAGGGCGCCGGGTCCGCCTACGCGGAGGCCCTCGAGCTGGCCACCGAGGTCGGCGACCTGCCCTCCCAGATAGATGCCCACGCGGCGCTGGCCCAGGTGGCGCTCTACGCGGCCGACTGGGACGCGGTGGAGCGCGAGACCGAGGCGAGCGCCGGCCTGGCCGAGCGCGAGGGGCTGACCGGCAAGCTCTGCTCCCCGTACGTGATGCGGGGGGCGCTGCGCTGGCGGGAGGGCGAGTGGCAGGCGGCCGAGGATCTGCTGCGAGAGGCCGGCGAGATCGCCGAGCAGGTGGGCCGCTCGGAGGTCGCCTTCTGGGCGCTGCGCTGGCTCGCCTCGGTGCAGCGCGACCGCGGCGACCTCGCCGACGCCGACCTGACCCTGAGCCGGGCGCTGGACATCTGCGAGCGGGCCGGGATGGTCTCCCAGTCGCTGGACGCGATGGCCGAGCGGGCGATCTGCCTGGCGCTGGCCGGCAAGGAGGCCCAGGCCTCCGAGCTGGCCGAGGAGGTCGCCCAGCTCTCCGAGCGGCTCCACTACCCGGCGCCGACCGCCTCGGCCCGCGAGGCGGCGGGGATGGCCGACCCCGACCCCGCCCGCGGCGCCGAGACCCTCGCGGAGGCCCTGGAGGCCTGGGACGGCCTCGAGCTGCCGCTGGAGGCGGCCCGCACCGGGCTCCTGCGCGCCGGTCGCCTGGCCGCAGCCGGGGTGGACGGGGCCCCCGCGGCCGCCGAGGAGGCCGCGCGCCGCTTCGAGGAGCTCGGCGTGGGCCACCTGGCCGTCCAGGCCCGGGCGCTGGCCGGGTCCCGCGGCGCCTGAGCGCCCCTAGAATCGCTGCGACGTGAGCGAACCCTCGGGCCCACTCGTGCACGACCGGCACTTCACGCCGCAGGAGGCGAACGCCGCCCTCCCCACCCTGCGGCCGCTGCTGCAGCGGCTCCGCGACGCCAAGCAGGGCCTCACCGACGAGCAGGCCCACGAGGTCCTGGCCGGGGCCGCGCCGGGCAACGGCGGCGGCGAGGCCGGGGTGGCCGTCGGGGAGTCCTTCCTGGAGGTGCGCCGGCTGCTGGGAGCCCTCGAGGAGGCCGGGGTGGTGATCCGCGACATCGACCGCGGCCTGGTGGACTTCCCGGCGCTCATCGAGGGGCGCGAGGTCTACCTCTGCTGGGAGTTGGAGGAGGACGAGGTGGCCCACTGGCACGACCTCGACACCGGCTACGGTGGACGAGAGCCGCTCACCTGAGCGGCGGCCCGCCGGCGGGGCGGAGCGTCCCGCCGCCCACCGGGGCCCGCTCGGGATCCTCCTTGCGCTGCGCGGGACGGAGAGGGTCGCGGCCCTCGCCGCTCTGACCTGCGCGGTCAGCCTGGCGCTCCCCTGGTACAGGGTGCGAATCGGGGAAGGCATCAGCCAGAGCGGGCTCGGCACCTTCGGGTTCGCCGAGGCCGCCCTGCTGGTCACCGTCGGCTCGGCCCTGGCGCTGGTGCTGCGGGTGGCGAGCGGGCGGCGGCCGCCGCTGCCGATGCACGAGGGGACCCTGCTGGCGGTCGCCGGCGCCTGGGCGGCCTTCATCGTCGGCTACCTGATGCTCGACCGCCCCCGCCAGACCGAGATCGACTTCCCGGCAGGGTTCGGGCTGGCCTACGGAATCTTCGTCGCGATGGGCGCGGCGATCGTTCTGATGCTCGCCGGGCTGCGGATCCGCCGCGACGAGGGGGCGGGGGACGCCGCGGCCAGCGGCCCGGGGGCGGGAGACGCCGCGGCCAGCGGTCCGGGGGCGGGGGGCGCCGCGGCCAGCGGCCCGGGGGCGGGAGACGCCGCGGCTAGCGGCCCGGGGGCGGGGGCTCGAAGCCCCAGCGCTCCATCCCCGCCTCGATCTCGGCGATGACCGTGCGCAAGACCTCGACCCGGGCGCAGCGCTTGGACTCCGAGGCGACGATGTGCCAGTGGGCGAGCGGCTGGTCGGTCCGGGCCAGCATGTCCTCGATCGCCTCCAGGTAGTCCTCGCGCTTCTCGCGGTTGCGCCAGTCCTCGTCGGTGAGCTTCCAGACCTTCAGCGGGTCCTGGGCGCGGCGCTCGAAGCGGCGGAGCTGCTCCTCCTCGGACATGTGCAGCCAGAACTTGATCAGGACGGTGCCCTCGTTGGCCAGGGTGCGCTCGAAGGCGTTGATCTCGTCGTAGGCGCGCAGCCACTGCTCGCGGGTCGCCAACCCCTCCACCCGCTCGACCATCACCCGCCCGTACCAGGAGCGGTCGAACACGGCCATCCCGCCCCAGCCCGGCAGCCACGGCCAGAAGCGCCAGAGGAAGTGGTGGCGCTTCTCGTCGGAGGACGGGGCGGCGAACTGCACGACCCTGACGTGGCGCGGGTCGATCGGGGCGACCAGGCGCTTGATGCAGCCCCCCTTGCCGGAGGCGTCCCAGCCCTCGAACACCACGCAGACCGGCGGCCCGATCCCGCCCTCGCCGATCAGCCCGCCGAGCGTCAGCCGCAGCTGGGCCAGCCGCTGCCAGGCGTCGGCGAGCTGCCGAGTCTCCTCCTTGCGGGTCATCGAGCGGCTCAGGTCGACCTCGTCCAACCTTCCCACACCCTGATCCTTTCACCAGCGCCAGCCGGACTGCGGCGCGGGGCTCGGCGCGGCGGGCCGGCGGGGCGCGGCGCGGTGGGCCGGCGGGGCTCGGCGCGGTGGGCCGGCGGGGCGCGGCGCGGTGGGCCGGCGGGGCGCGGCGCGGCGGGCCGGCGGGGCTCAGCGGGGCGGGTAGTCGAGCACCTGTGAGGGCTTCTCGGTGGTCAGGTTGAGGGCGAGCGGGAAGAGGAAGGCGCCGAGGAAGACGCAGAGGATCCCCACGGCGACCAGCCAGCGCGAGCGCGTCAGGTGGCCGAGCACCCCGATCCCGAACCCCGCGAGCATCAGCGCCGCGTAGGGACCGAAGCTGTGGGGCAGCACGGCGAGGGACGGAAGGGAAATCAGCACCCGGCTGATTATCATCGCTCGGGCATGGGCCCTGCCCCGACAAGCAGCCGGCGGGGCGCCGGAGGGCGCCCGGCACCGTGAGCGAGCGGCAAGCACCCGCCTCGGTGGACGCCGTCCGGGAGTCGCTGGCGGAGGTCGGCTACCTTGCCGACGAGCCCGCGGCCCTGGTCTCCTTCCTCGCGCAGCGCCTCGGCAAGCCGGTCCTGGTCGAGGGCCCGGCCGGGGTCGGCAAGACCGAGCTGGCCAAGGCCCTCCACCGCGCCACCGGGCGCGAGCTGATCCGCCTGCAGTGCTACGAGGGCCTCGACGAGGCCAAGTCTCTCTACGAGTGGAACTACCGCAAGCAGCTGCTGCGGATCCAGGCCGGCGGGGACTCCGAGTGGGAGTCGGTGCACGGCGACATCTTCAGCGAGGAGTTCCTGCTCGAGCGCCCGCTGATGCAGGCGATCGCCAGCCCCGAGCCGGTGGTCCTGCTGATCGACGAGATCGACAAGACCGATCAGGAGTTCGAGGCGATGCTGCTGGAGCTCCTCTCCGACTTCCAGATCACGATCCCCGAGCTGGGAAGGGTGTCGGCAAGCTCGATGCCGGTCGTGGTTCTGACCTCCAACAACTCGCGGGAGCTGACCGAGGCGCTGAAGCGCCGCTGCCTGTACCTGTGGCTCGACTACCCGGAGATCGAGCGCGAGATGGAGATCGTCAGGCTCCACGCCCCCGAGCTGTCGGAGACGATGGCCCGCCGGCTGGTGGAGATCGTGCAGTCGATCCGCGAGCTGGACCTCAAGAAGCCGCCCTCGATCGCCGAGTCCATCGACTGGGCGCGGACGCTGTTGCTGCTGGGCGCGGAGGACATCGACCGCGAGACCTTCCAGCGCTCGATGTCGATCCTGATCAAGCACCGCACCGACATAGACCTGGTCGCCGAGCGGGTCGGCGTGCGGCTGGCCGGGGCGGCCGACGCGCCGGCGGGTTGAGCTCCTCCCCCTACGGGCCGAAGCTGGAGCCGGGCCCCCCGGGACTGGCGCCGAAGATCGTCGCCTTCTGCGAGGAGCTGCGCGGCGAGGGGGTGGCGGTCGGGACCTCGGAGATCCTCGACGCCTTCGGGGCGCTGGAGCAAATCCCCTGGGGGCGGCAGGAGGACTTCCGCGAGGCACTGGCCGCGACGATCGCCAAGTCCCAGGAGGACCGCAGGGTCTTCGAGCTGCTCTTCGAGCGCTACTTCTTCCGCGGGGCCGAGGCCGAGGCGGTCGAGAGGGAGCTGACCGAGGAGGGAACCCGCCACGAGGGGGGCGAACGGCTCGACATAGACCAGCTCCGCGAGGCGATCCGCGAGGCGATCGTGGCCGGGAACGACGGGGAGATGCGCGACCTGGCGAGGCTGGCAATCGCCGCCTTCGGCCGCCGCGGCGAGGGCTCGGGAGTGGTCGGGGTGGACGTGCAGCGGATCCGCCGGACGCTGGGGCTGGCGGCCGGCACCCAGCCCCCCGCCGAGGACGGCAGCGGCGAGCCGGTGAAGCTCGACCGCGAGCAGCTCAACCGCTTCGAGCGCCACCTGCGCCGCGAGCTGGAGCGCGGCCTGATCGAGCGCACCCGGACGCTGCCCCCCTCCCGGCCGCTCGCCGAGCTGGACCGGACCCTTCCCACCACCGCGGCCCAGGACCTCGCCGCGGTGCACCGGGCGGTGGCGCAGATGAAGCGGCGGCTCGCCACCCTGGGCCACGAGCACCGCGGGCGCAGGCGCGACCGCGCGGTGGACGTGCGGCGAACGATGCGCGCCTCGCTGCAGACCGGCGGCGTGCCGCTCAGCCTGCGATACCGTCCCCGCCGCCCACGCCGGCCGGAGATCTACGTGCTCTGCGACGTCTCGACCTCGGTCACATCGGCCAGCGTCTTCTTCCTCAGCGTGCTGCACGCGCTGCACGACTCCTTCCGCAAGCTGCGCAGCTTCGTGTTCATCGAGCGGATCTCCGAGGTCACGCAGATCTTCGAGCACGAGCGCGACTTCGCGGAGATCTCCAACCGGATCACCAGCGAGGGCGGCGTCGCCGACGTCTCGGGCTATACCGACTACGGCCGGGTCTGGCTGGAGTTCCTCGAGGAGATCGCCGAGGAGCTCGACCCGCGCTCCACCGTGATCGTGCTGGGCGACGCCCGCACCAACGGGCGCCAGCCCCACGCCGAGGTCTTCGCAACCGTCTCCGAGCGCGCCGGCCGCCTCTTCTGGCTCAACCCCGAGCCGCGCCTCTACTGGAACTACGGGGACTCGGTGATGTCGGCCTATGAGCCCTTCTGCGACGGGGCCTTCGAGTGCTGGACGACCCGGCACCTCGAGAACTTCGTCAACGTCGTCGCGGGTGGCGTCCCGGCGAGCGACTGACCCCCGGCGCCGCTGGCGGCGTCCCGGCGGCGGATTGACCCCGCAACGCCGCCGGCGAGAGTGATCGAAACCATCGCATTGATGCTTATCTTCACTCTCGGCGGGGGTCGCCAGGCGAGACATCCGCCAGGCGGGGGCCGCCGGGAGCCGGGAGCCGCCGCTAGCGGGGGGCCCAGGCGTCCGGTGAGCCGGTGGCGTGCTCGACCACCGGCGGCAGGTCGCCGCTGACCAGGTCGGCGAGGGTCACCTGCTCGAGCACCGCGCGGAGGTTGGCGCGGACCGCGATCCAGACCTCCTTGAGGTGCTCTGCGTTGCCGCGGTAGGAGATCGACTCAGGCGGCGCCGACTGGACGTTGGCGATCGGGCCCTCGACGGCCCGCACGACCTCGGCCACCGTCACGTCGTCGGCCGGGCGGGCGAGCCAGTACCCGCCCTTCGCCCCGCGCCGGGCCCGCACGATGCCGGCGTGCTTGAGCTCGAGCAGAATGTGCTCGAGGAACTGCAGGGGGATGTCCTGGGCGTCGGCGAGCTTCTCGCCCTTCACCGGGCCCTCGTCCTCAGCCGCCGCAAGCTCGGCGGCGGCCCGGACCGCGTAATCGACCTTTGCCGTGACCCGCATGGGCCGCAGTAAATCACCGGGTGGGCGCGGGCAACGTTGCGGTCGGCACCCTGGGAGCCCGCCACCGGCCACGGCGGCCCCCGATGAGCCCGGGGGCGGGGGGCGCCGGCCTGGAAGGACGCGCCGTGAGGCGCCCCGCCTCAGCCCACGACTTCGGGGGTGAGGTCCTCGCCGCGGTCGTGCGGGGCCTGCCCGGGCCCGGTGATCTCATCCGGGGGCTCGCTCTTCCCGTTGCGCTCACGCCTGCGGTTGAGGTAATGGGGAGCCGCGAGGATCAGGCCGAGGCCCACCCCGGCCACGGCGGCCGCCACCGGCCACACGTTGGGGTCCCCCTTCTGGATCGTCACGATGCCCGAGGCGAACAGCACCAGCCCCAGGGCGGTGCGCAGGAACCCGGTCGGCGCCTTCCCGGAGAGGGCCGAGCCGATCATCACCCCGGGCACGGAGCCGAGCAGGATGTTCCCGGCCAGCGAGAAATCCACGTTGCCACTGATCACGTGGGCGATGCCGGCCGCCCAGAGCAGGATCGCCGCATGGAAGATGTCGGTGCCGACCACCCGCCGCGGCGAGAGGCGGAAGACGGTGATCAGCAGGATCGCGATCACGGTGCCCGAGCCGGCCGAGGTGATCCCGATCACGAAACCCGTGGTCGCCCCGATCACGACCGCCGCGACCTTGTGGCGGTGCTTGATCTCGAAGTCGTCGCGCTCCTCGATCAGGTTGCTGAGGAAGAGCGCCCGGCCGAGCGTGATGATCCCGACCATCAGCAGGGTTCCACCGAGCATCGCGTAGAGCAGCGAGTCGAGCTTGTCCTCGCCGACCTGGTCGGCCACCCAGGAGATCAGGAAGACGCCGGCGACGGCGGCCGGGACCGAGCCGACCGCCAGCCAGAAGGTGAGGCCCATGTTGACCGTCCGCATCTTCAGGTGGCGCCAGCCCCCGAACGACTTGGTGACGGCGGAGTAGAAGATGTCGGTGCCGATCGCCGTGGTCGGCTGGATCCCGAAGATGAGGATCAGCAGCGGGGTCATCAGGGAGCCGCCGCCCATCCCCGTCATGCCGACGAGCACGCCCACGCCGAGTCCAAACAGAATGATTGCCGGGTCCATTCCAGTGCCTTGACCGGGGCGTGCCCTACCCAGGGGCCGCTTCCGGGGTATTCCTGATTTCCTTAGTCAAAAGGGTAAGAAGGCCAGGATAGTAGCAATTCGGCGGGCAGCCGTGCCGATCTCCGGCCCGGGACCCGTTGGCGGCCCCAACTCGACGCCCGGAGGCCCCGCCCATCGGGTCTAGACTTGGATGGACAACCCAGGGGAGCTCGCGGGAATGCGGGCTGAGATGGCGGCCATCCCCGAACGGCGGGGCCCCGGCGCCGACCCTCAGAACCTGTGCGGTAATGCGCGCGGAGGGAGCATGTTGACCAGGACAGGGGCACCCGGCCGGGAGCCCGTCTCAGAGCAGGGACCCGACCGCCTCGGGGATCCGGGCACCGCACTCGCAATCGAGGGGCTGACCCACTCCTTCGGCGACCTCGAGGCGCTGCGGGGAATCGAGCTGCGGCTCGCGCCCCACCAGGTGCTCGGCGTGGTGGGACCCTCCGGCTGCGGGAAGTCCACCCTGCTGGAGCTGATCGCGGGGCTTCGCGAGCCGAGCGACGGCCGGATCGCGACGGGATCCGGCAGCGGGAGCGCCGAGCGACTCCGGGCCTGCGCCTACATGCCTCAGCGAGACCTCCTGCTTCCCTGGTTCACGGCGATCGACAACGCCGCCCTGGCGCTGCGCAACCGCGGCGCCGGCCGCACCGAGGCCCGTCGGCGGGCGGCACGCCTGTTCCAGCGGTTCGGGCTGGGCGGCTTCGAGCGCTCGCGCCCGCAGGAGCTCTCGGGCGGGATGCGCCAGCGGGTCGCCTTCCTGCGCACGCTGCTCAGCGGCAAGCCGGTGCTGCTGCTCGACGAGCCCTTCGCGGCGCTCGACGCGATCACCCGCGCCGAGATGCAGCAGTGGCTGGCCGGGGCGCTCGCCGCCGACCCGCGCACCGTGGTCCTGGTCACCCACGACGTCGAGGAGGCCCTCTACCTCTGCGAGAGGGTCGCCGTGCTCTCGCCGCGTCCCGGGAGGGTCGTCGCCGAGCTCTCGGCGCCGGCGCCGAGGAGCCCCGAGCGCGACGCCGCCGTCACCGCGCCGGAGTTCGTCGAGGCACGGGGCGCCGCCCTGCGGGCGCTGGAGCTGGGGCGATGAAGAGCCGCCGGTCGCGGGAGGCGATTCGGACTGGGGCGATGAAGAGCCGCCGGTCGCGGGCGGCGATTCGGACTGGGGCAATGAACAGCCGCCGGTCGCAGGAGGCGATGCGGACTGGGGCCGTGAAGGGGCCCGGCCGCAGGAGCCAGGGGGCGCTGGGCTGGATCCTCCCGGCCGTCCTGTTCGTCGCCCTGATCGGGCTCTGGCAGGCGCTGACCGACACCGGGCTGCTCTCGGGCGCACTGGGCATAGACCGGATCCTGGTGCCCGCGCCGAGCGAGGTCGGCCAATCGCTCTGGGAGAACCGCTCGCTTCTCGCCGACAACGCCTGGGTGACGCTGCGCGAGGTCGGTCTCGGATTCGCGGTCGCGGTCGCCGCCGGGCTTGGATTCGCGGTGATCCTCCATCTCTCCGAGACCCTGCGCCGGGCCCTCTATCCGCTACTGGTCGCCTCCCAGACGGTCCCGATCGTCGTCGTCGCCCCGATCCTGGTGATCTGGTTCGGCTACGGGGTGGGGCCGAAGCTCGGGATCATCGCCCTGATCTGCTTCTTCCCGATCACCGTCAACGCCCTCGACGGGCTGCGTTCGGTCGACCCCGACGCGGTGAAGATGATGCGCACGCTCGACGGCTCGCGTGCCCAGATCTTCACCAGGGTCGAGGCCCCCGCGGCGCTGCCCTACGCCTTCAGCGGCGCCAAGATCGCGGTGGCCGTGGCCGTGATCGGCGCCGTCTTCGGCGAGTGGGCCGGCGCGAGCTCCGGCCTCGGCTACCTGATCAACCAGGACAACGCGAACCTGCTGACCGCGCGGGTCTTCGCCTCGGTGGTGCTGCTCTCGGCGATGGCAATCCTGCTGTTCGCCGCGCTCTCGGCACTGGAGCGGGCGGTGGTCCGGTGGCGGTGAGCGGGGCCGAGACGGCGGGCGGTAGTGTCGCGGCAGCCGTGAGCGCCCGCACCCGAGATCACCGGCCGCTGCCACCGGCCCGCCGGGCCGGCCTCGCGGCCCTCATGCTCGCCCTGCTGCTCGGGGCCCTGGCGCTCGCCGGGTGCGGGGAGAAGTCGGAGGACGTTCAGCCCGGGACCGAGCCACTCGACTTGGTCCTCGACTTCTACCCGAACCCCGATCACGCGGGGATCTACATGGCGAAGAAGCTCGGTTACTTCCGCGACGCCGGCCTCGACGTCTCGATCACCGCCCCGTCGGACCCGTCCTCGCCGATCAAGCAGGTTGCAACCGGGCAGGCGGACCTGGCCGTCTCCTACCAGCCCGAGGTCGTCCTGGCCCGCGAGCAGGGGCTCGACGTGCGGGCGGTGGCGGCGATCGTGGACCGCCCCCTCACCTCGATGATCTGGCTGAAGAAGTCCGGGATCAAGGGCGTCGGCGACCTCAAGGGGAAGACCGTCGCAACGGCCGGTATCCCCTACCAGGCCGCCTACCTGAAGACGATCCTGGCGAGGGCGGGGCTGAGCGAGTCCGAGGTGAAGTCGGTGAACGTGGGCCTGGGGCTGCTGCCGGCGCTGCTCGGCGGACGCGCCGCCGCGATCCTCGGCGGCTTCCGCAACATCGAGGGGGTCGACCTGGCGGTCAGGGGCAAGAAGCCGGTGGTCACCCCCGTCGACCGCCTCGGGGTCCCGCCCTATGACGAGCTCGTGCTCGTCGCCCGGGGCAAGCGGCTCGAGTCCGACCCCGACCCGATCCGGCTCTTCATCGCCGCGCTCGCGCGGGGGACCGCCGCCGCCGAACGACGGCCCCGGCTCGCCACCCAGGCCATCCTCGACGCCAACAGCGCTCTTGACGAGAAGACGACCGCGGCCGAGATGGCCGCCACCTTGCCGCTGCTGGAGCCCAGCGATCCCGACCGGCCCTACGGCTACATGGACCCGGCGGCCTGGCGGCGCTTCGCCGGCTGGATGCGCGACAACGGGCTGGTCTCCACGCTGTTCGCTCCGGCGGCGCTCTTGACCAACGCCTACCTGCCGGGGACGATCACCGGGTAGGGGCTGGCCTCGGCGAGCAGCGCCGAGACCTGCTGGGGAGCCATCGGCCGCGCGAAGAGGAAGCCCTGCGCGTAGTCGCAGCCCAGCCTCTTCAGCTCGGACACCTGGCCGGGGTCGCCGACCCCCTCGGCGACCACCTCGAGGTCCAGCGCGCGCGCCATCGCGATGATCGCCTCGACGATCGCCGTGCGCTCCTGCTCGACGCCGAGCCCGTCCACGAAGGAGCGGTCGATCTTCAGCACGTCCAGCGGGAATCTGTTGAGGTAGGCCAGCGAGGAGTAGCCGGTGCCGAAGTCGTCGAGCACCAGGCCGACCCCGAGCTCGCTGAGCGCCTCCAGGGTCGCCGCCGCCTGCCCGTACTCCTCGACGAGGGCGCTCTCGGTGATCTCCAGGTGGAGCTCGGAGGGCTCCAGCCCGGTGCGGACGAGGACCTCGGAGACCGTCGCCGGCAGGTCGCGGTTGGTCACCTGACGGGCCGAGAGGTTGACCGAGAGGCCGACCGGCCGGGCGTCGGGGCGCTCGGCGTGCCAGCGCAGGGTCTGCTCGCAGGCGCGCTCGATGACCAGGCGCCCGATCGGCTCGATCAGCCCGCTGTCCTCGGCGACCGGCACGAACTCCGAGGGCTCGAGCAGCCCGCGCTGGGGATGCTGCCAGCGGACCAGCGCCTCGACGCGGTGCACCTCCCCGCTGGCCAGCGAGACGATCGGCTGGTAGCGCAGCGTGAACTCGTCGCGCTCCAGCGCCTGGCGCAGCTCGCGCTCGACCTCCAGGCGCCGCACCGCCCGCGCCCGCATCTCGGCGTCGAAGAGCTCGTAGCGGGCGCGCCCCTTCTCCTTCGCCCTGTACATGGCCGCGTCGGCGTCGCGGATCAGCGACTCGGCGGTCGCCTCCGGGTCTCCCGGAGAGGCCACGGCGATTCCGATGCTGGAGGTCACGAAGTGCTCGACCCCGTTGAGCTTGAACGACCTCGTGAAGGCGCTGGCGACCCGCTCGGCGATCGCCATCGCCTCGCGCTCGTCGGCCAGCTCCTCGACCAGGATCCCGAACTCATCGCCACCGAAACGCGCCACCGTGTCTCCGGGCCGCAGGTGGGCGCGCAGGCGGGGGGCGATGGCCCGCAGCAGCTCGTCGCCCTGGTGGTGGCCGAGGCTGTCGTTGATCAGCTTGAAGTGGTCGAGATCGAGGAAGAGGACCCCGATCGGCGCGCCTCCCGCCGCCCCCCTCTCCAGGGCTGCGCCGAGCGTGTCGACGAAGAGCAGCCGGTTGGGCAGGCCCGTGAGGGCGTCGTGCAGCACCCTGTGGCGAAGCGACTCGTCGGCGCGGCGGCGCTCGATCGCGTCGGCGAGGACGTTGGCGGCCGCCTGCACGAAGTGGACGTCCTCGGGGGCGAACCGGCCCGGCTCCCGCGAGTGGATGTCCAGCACCCCGAAGGGCTGCTCCTTGCCGTCGATGACCACGGCCAGGCTGCTGCGAATCCCGAGCACCCGCAGCGCCGGCGGCATCGTGAAGCGGCTCTCGCTCTCCCAGTCGTCGACGATCACGTGCAGGCCCGACTCGACCGCCGCCCCCGCGTGGGAGTCCCGGGCGGCGGTGATCCGGCCCGACCCCCGGCGGGTGGAATCGAGGCCCGCTCGCAGCCGAAGCGTGCGCCCGTGGGGCGGCAGCTCCCACACGCAGGCCTCCGCGACCCCCTGGATCTCGCGGACCACGCCGGCCGCGGTCTCCATCAGGGCCGACGGGTCCTCGCCGGCGAGAGCCTGCTCGCCGAGCCTGGCGACCGCGGCCTGCTGGGCGGCGCTGCGCCGGACCCGCTGCTCGGCGCTCTTGCGCTCGCTGATGTCGTAGAGGACCCCGTGCCAGAGAGGTACGCCGTCGTCGTCGGGCTCGAGGACCGCCTCGTCGAGGACCCAGACCGCGCTGCCGTCCTTGGTGAGGAGCCTGTAGTCGATCGGGGGCGGGTTGCGGTCGCCGGCCACCCGCCCGGACTCCTGGCCGAGCGCCCGCTCGCGGTCGTCGGGGTGGATTTGCCGGGCCCAGAGCGTGGGGTCGGCCGACCATTCGGCCGGGGTGAAGCCGAGGATCTCCTCGATCTGGGGGCTGACGTAGCGCCAGCGGCCGCTCTCCCCCAACTCGGCCGTGTAGACGATCGCCGGCAGCCGCTCGACCAGGCTCCGGTAGTCGTTCTCCGCCCTGCGGCGGACCCTCGCCTCGTCCTCCGCCCGCCTTCGGAGCTCGCGCTCCCTGCTTCGCCCGCCCAGCAGCCGAACCCCGGTGTCGAGGGCGTGCGCGTACTCGGGAAGCACCTCGATCTTGGACGCGGGGAAGCGCTCCCCGTCGGCCCTGACGACGACCAGGTAGGTCCGCGTCTCAAGGTCCACCGGTGCCCCCGCCGCCCGGCAGACCCCCTTGCCGTTGAAGCGGACCTCGTCGGTCCTTCCCTCGGCGACGGCGATCAGCTCGGCCGACCCCGGGCCGGGGGGCGGGAAGCCGACCGAGGCCTCGACGCGACCGGGGCTGACCACGGCCGCGGCCGCGGCGCCCATCGCGGTCGCGACCTCGCGCGCCCCGGCCTCCAGGGCCCTGCGCTCGTCCTCCTGGCAGGAGACCGTGTCGAGGAACACGGCGATGCGGGCCCTGACCCCCTCCGTGACGCGAGGCATCGGGGCACCGTTGACCCGAGAAGGATTGGCTGCCACACCCGTATATCGGCGGGTTGCGCCCGCCCTTGATGGGCGGCAGCGGGCCTTGCGCGGGTTCCCGGCGGCGCTCAGGCGGCAGCGCGGAGCGGCGGCCCCTGCGCGACGGCGTGGCGAAGGCCGACCAGGGTGTGGAGCCCAGCCAGCGCCCGGTAGGGACGGTAGGGCTCGTAGAACTCCTCGACCTCGCTGACGGCGGCCCGGCGGCCGAGCCCGGCCAGGCGGCCGACCAGCTTGACGTAGGCGAGATCGCCGGCCGGCAGCGAGTCGGGATCCCCCCGCCCCCCGAGGCCGAGGCACTGCACGGTCCAGGCCCCGACGTTCGGGGTGGCGAGCAGGCGGCGGTCGTCGAGCGGATCGGAGAGGTCGCAGCGACCCGAAGCCACCCCCCGGGCGACGACGACCATCGCGATCGCCCGCCTCGCCGAGAGGTCCATCGACTCCAGCTCGGCCGGGGCCCTGCCGGCGATCAGCCCCGCCTCGGGGACGTCGCGAAGCGCCTCGCGCCCCTCGCCGAGGCGCGGCCCCCAGCGGCCCACGATCCGCCGCTGGATGCGGGCCGCCCGTTCGGCCTCGATCAGCTGCGCCGTGATCGCCCAGGCCAGCGCCTCCCAGGGCCAGGGACGGCGGCGGGGGCGCAGATGGGGGCGGCGGCGGAGCAGCGGCCCGAGCAGGGGATCGCGCCGGAAGCGCCCGTGGAAGTCCGCGAGGTCGTCGTCGACCCCGAGCGCGAAGCGCATCCGCTCCAGCGCCACCGAGAGCTCGGACCGGCCGGCCGGGGCCGCGGGGGCGGGGGCGGGCGGCGGGTAGGTGACGAGGCCCGGATCGACCGGCTCGGCGCGCAGCCGCACGAGGTCGCGGGCCGGCTGCCAGGCCCGCACCAGCACCGGCGCCCCTTCGACATGGAGCAGGCGCGAGAGCGATCCCCGCCGGACGCGCATCGCCCGGTCGCCGCCCCCGCTTGCGGGCAGGCGGTAGGGCCAGGGAGGCCGGACCTCGGACTCCAGGGCTCGCGCCGGGGCTCCGGCCGCCGCCACGCTCAGCGGCCGAGCAGGTGAACGTCGATCAGGAAGGAGCGGCTGGCGACGACGTTGGCGACCCTCTCCTGGCGGCGCGGCGCGCGCCGCAGGCGCCGGCGCGAACCGACCGCGCCCACCGCCCTGACCGCGGCCACGGTGGCCGCCCCGGCCAGGGCGCCACCCGCCGCCGCCAGGGCGGCCGTGCGGACCTCGCTGCGCAGCACCGGCGAGCCCGCGGACCGGTAGGGAAGCGGCAGCGGCCTCGCCTCGGCCGCGACCCCCTCCGCGTCCTCCTCGGCGACCACCTCGCCCTCGAGCTGCTCGTCCACCTCTCGCCCGCTCACCGGCCCGACTCTACTAACGCACCTGGCGGGAGGAACGCGGCGTTACGTAAACCCCGCATTTACCGTGAATCCACTGGATCAGACCACCCGGCGCCCCCGCCGCCCCTACCTAGAGACCCTTCTCGTAGATCCGGTACCTCTTGACGACCTCCCCGCCCATCCCCTCCATGGCGCGGTTCATCGGCTCGTTGGTCTCGAGGATCCAGCCCATCTCCCCGCCGACGATCCCGCCGGGGCGGGCCGCCTCCTCGATGTGCTTGAGGTAGAGGCTCGCCGCGACCCCGGTGTGGCGGTAGGCGTGCTTGACGCCGAGCGCGAAGACCCGGCACTGGTCGATGCTGCGCTTGCCGAGCAGGAACTTCAGCCAGCCGAACGGCAGCAGGCGCCCGTTCATCTTCGCGAGCACCTGATTGATGTCGGGCAGGGTGAGGGCGGCACCCAGCACCTCGCCGTCCTTCTCGGCCATGAACGCCCACTTCTCGTCGAGGACCGGCCTGAGGTTCTTCGCCTGGAAGCGGACCTCGGCCTCGGTGATCGGGACGAAGCCCCAGTTGCCGCTCCACGCCTCGTTGTAGACCTCCATGAACTTGCGGACCTCGTTCTCGAGGTCGCGCTTTCGCATCTTGCGGATCGTGATGCCCTCCTCGGCGAGAGCCCGGTCGGCCGCCTCGTGGATCGAAGGGTCGAAGCGCTCGCCCTCCTTGAGGTGCCCGAACTGCAGGTCCCACATCAGCAGGTCCATCGCCTTGGAGTAGCCCTGGCCCTCGACCAGCGGGCCGTAGAAGGGGGGGTGCCAGGGCTCGAGGATCCTCGGGGGCCGCTCGGATCCCTCGACCAGGATGCCCACCTCGTCGTTCGTGGTGAAGTCCATGGGGCCGAGGATGCGCTCCCTGCCCCGCTCCGCAACCCATTCGGAGGCAGCGGAGAGCAGCGCGCCGGCCACCTCGGGATCGTCCTCGGACTCGAAGAACCCGAACATCCCGTCGCTGCCGCCCTGGAACTCGTCCCAGCGGCGGTCCACCTGGGCGGTGATCCTCCCGACCGGGATGCCGTCGCGCTCGGCGAGCAGGAAGACGGCCTCGGCGTGCTCGAAGAAGGGGTTGCGTGAGCGGTCGAGGAACTGCATCCGCTCGAAGATCAGCGGCGCCACCCACCGGGAGTCGTGGCGGCGCAGGCGGAAGGGGAGCTTGACGAAGCGCTTGAGGTCCCGCCTGCTCTGGACTGGGCGAACTCGCAGTTCGGACACGGCGGAGGCACGCTAGCGGAACGGGCGCCCGGGAGGGGCGGCCGGCCGCCGCCCCGTCCGCGCGCCGCTGGCCGGCGTCCTGCGCCGTCTGCTGCCACACTTCCTCCATGACCGGGACCGCGCGGGCCCCGATCGACGTCTTCGAGAAGGCCCGCACCCACGACCGCCTCGAGCAGCTCGAGGCCGCCAGGCAGGCCGACGTGCTGCCCTACTTCCGGCTGCTCACCTCCCAGGCCGGGCCGCTCGTCGAGATGGAGGGACGCGAGACGATCATGCTCGGCTCCAACAACTATCTGGGGCTGACCACCGACGAGCGGGTCAAGCAGGCCGCCCGCGAGGCGCTGGAGACCTACGGCACCGGGCTCACCGGCTCGCGCCTGCTCAACGGCACCACGCCGCTGCACATCGAGCTCGAGAGCGAGCTGGCCGAGTGGATGGGGACCGATGACGCCATCGTCTTCACCACCGGCTACCAGTCGAACCTGGGCTGCATCGGGACGATCCTCGAGCCCGGCGACACGGTGATCTGCGACTCGGGGGACCACGCGTCGATCCTCGACGGCTGCCGCCTCTCGGGGGCCAAGCTCCGCCCCTTCCGCCACAACCGCATGGACAAGCTCGAGCGCATGCTCCAGCGGGCCGCGGAGGACGGAGGCGGCGTGCTCGTCGTGGTGGACGGGGTCTTCTCGATGGAGGGCGACCTCTGCGACCTGCCCCCGACCGTCGAGCTCTGCGAGCGCTACGGCGCCCGGCTGATGGTGGACGAGGCCCACGGCGTCGGCGTGCTCGGCGCCCGCGGCGCCGGCGTCTGCGAGCTGTTCGGGATGGAGGACCGGGTGGACCTGCGCATGGGGACCTTCTCCAAGAGCCTCGCCTCCTGCGGCGGCTTCATCGCCGGCCCGGAGGACGTGGTCGAGTACCTGCGGATCGCCTCGCGCTCCTTCATCTTCAGCGCCTCGGCGGTCCCGGCGGCGATCGGCGCGGCGCTGGGGGCGCTGCGGGTGATCCGCTCCGAGGGCCCGGCGCTGTTCGAGCGCCTGCTCTCCAACGCCGCCTACCTGCGCCAGGGCTTCCGCGACCTCGGCCTGGTCGTGGTCGAGCCCGGGCGGCTCCCGGACGGAACCGAGGCGAGCACCCCGGTCGTGCCGGTGATCGTCGGCGAGGACTGGCAGGCGGTGATGCTCTGGCGGGCCCTGTTCGACGCCGGTGTCTACACCAACGTCGCCATCCACCCCGCCGTGCCGCCGGGCGGGGCGCTGCTGCGGACCAGCCTGATGGCGACCCACGAGACCGAGCACCTCGACCGGGCCCTGGAGATCATGGCTGAGGTGACCGCCGACTTCCCGGACCTCCCCCGCTCCGGCTGATCGGGCCCGGCATCCCCCAAAGGGGGGAGTTTCGCCCTTGTCCAATTTGGACAAGCTCGAGTTGTTTCGAAATTGTTGCTCTTAGCGACCGACGAACGTCCACCTCGCGGCGTCCGGTTGGCGCGCCGCGGGAAAAAGGACTAGGTTCGTCCGCGCCGCACACCCCCGGGGGCAGGCGACGAGAGAGGATCGGCCCCACGTGGCCCTCCCGGTCAGGCGGCGAGAGAGAGATACCCCCAGCTACCTGACCCTCGGAAGGGAGGAGTGCCAGTGACTGCTGCATCGATCGCCGCTGCCCAGCTAGAGGCGCCGAACCAGGCCCCCCAGCACATGCAGGCCCTCGCTCAGGCAAACCGCGTCCGTCTCGCCCGGGCTGCTCTGAAGCGGGCGATCGCAGCAGGCCAGATGAGCGTCACCGAGGTCGTCCGCGAGCCGCGCTGGGAGACGGAGAGCATGACCCTCGCCGAGCTGCTCACCGCGCAGCGGCGCTGGGGCAGGACCCGGGCCCGAAAGTTCCTCTCGACCCTGGCCCTCTCCGAGAACAAGCGGGTCGGCACGCTCACCGCCCGCCAGCGGGCGATGCTGGCCGCCGAGCTCGGTGCAAGGGTCTCCCCCCTGGCCGCTGCGGCGCTGGTCGCCTAGCAGCCGATCAGCCCCACAGCCCGCCGGCCCTGAAGGAGAGCCCCCCGGAGGCTCTCCGGAAGGCCCGGCGGAGCAGCCAGAAGAGGGCGGCGAAGACGGCTGCCCCGGCCAGCAGGCAGGTGAGCAGGACCAGGTGGGCGGCGTAGTAGAGCAGCCCCACCGTGAGCACGAAGGCGGCCCCGGCGAGCAGGGTGGTGTGCGAGCGGTAGCCCGCGAGGTGCTCGCGGATCGCGAGTTCGAGGCCGCCCAGGCAACCCAGCACCACGCCGACCACCAGCGCCGTGGGGTTCGCTGCGAAGATCCCGAACCCCAGCATCACCAGGGCGACCAGCACCACCAATTCCTGGAGGGGGAACGAGCCCCAGGGGGCCGGGGGGCGCGGGTCGCCGCCCGCGCGCCCGGTCCCCGCCGAGGCGGCCGGGGGGCGCGGATCTCCGCCCGCAAGCCCGGTCCCCGCGGAGGGGGGCGGCGGCGCCTTCCCGGCGCGCCCGGCTCCCTCCCCGCCGCGGGCCTTCCCGGCCGGCGTCGCGGACCCTCCCTGCGGCCGTGGACCGCGCGCCTTGCGCCGTCGCTTCCGGCGTGAGCGGGCCATCAGGGTTCCGGGTGGCTCGGCTGCGCGGTCAGGGGCGGGACGCCGCGGCGCGGCGCCCCCCGGCTAACGGACAACCCGAGGAAACCCTCACCCTCCACCAGCCGAGCAGCATTCCCAGCAGGCCGAAGCGCGGCCGCGAGTGCCAGTGGCCGCAGCCGGGCTCGCCGATGTCGCTGCGCGAGATCCGCAGCCACCTGTGGCGCTCGGGGTGGGCGATCATCCGCTCCAGCAGATCCCGGTTGGCCCGCTCGGCCTCGGTGCGCTCGACCAGGGCCCTCCCGGCCTCGGCGACACGCGCGGCGAGGCCGTCGCGGACCTCCTCGAGCTCGCCGATCCCCAGAAGCCTCGGCCCGCCCGGAGCCGGCACGCTCCAATCCAACCCCCGGCGGGGGAAGGCCTCCCCGAAGGTGGCGGCCAGGCAGGCCTCGAGGCGGGCTATCTGGCGGCGGAGCTCGGCGCGGGCGGCGGCGGTGTCGGCCCCCAGCGCCGATTCGAGCTCGCCCTGCCACGGCCGGGTGGCATCGCGCTCGGGCGCCGCCGGGGCGGCCTTCGCCCGGGTCCCGCCCCGGGCCGGGATGGCGACGTTGGGACCCATCCTCCGCGCATTCTAGAGCGCGCCGGTGCCGCGATCAACGCGCCCGCCCTGCACCGCGGCCGGTGCCGATCAGCGAGGAGGCCATCCACAGCGCCTCCTCGACGGCGATCGCCGGGACGCCGGCCACCGCCACCGAGGCGAGCAGGATCCTCCGCGTGGCCGGATCCACCCCCCTGCCCTCCGCCGTCTCCCCGAAGAGCAGCGCCACCGGCCGGCGCTCGTCGCAGATCACCAGCGAGCCGACGGCGAGATCCCCCCGGCGCCCCTCCAGCCCCTCCCCGGGCGCCGACTCGCGGATTCCCGGCGGCCCCTCCAGCCGCTCGGCGTCGAAGGCGCGCAGCGCCACCCCGGTCTCGACGATCGCGATCGTCAGAGCGTCGTCCAGGCGGCTGCGGCTCTTGAAGGCGCCCGCCCTCATCCGCTCCAGGGCGAGGGCCTCGACGGGGGTGCGGTCGCGGTCGGGGTCGAGGCCGATCTGGCGGAAGAAGACCCGGTAGGCCCAGGGGATCGGCCGCTCCCGGAGGTGGATCGCGTGGGAGCCCATGAAGCGGTCCGAGAGCCGGCGAAGCTGAGCCCGCAGCGCCTCCGGGCTGCGGTCGGACGGACCCTCCACCTGCAGCCAGGCCAGCCCCAGGCCGGGGAACTCCTCGGCCACGGCCGGGGAGATCCACCCGCGCTCGGCGGCGGGCTCGGGGACCGGCGTCTCAGCGATTCGCGGCCGCCCTGCGGCGAGTCGCCGCGATCAGCGCGCGCACCCGAGCCGCCAGCTCCCGGTAGCCGAGCCGGCCGATGCCCGCGTCGCTGAGGATTCCGCCCGGATAGACGTAGGCGAAGGTCGGGCAGCCCCCCACCCGGTAGAGGTTGGCCACCGCGCCGTCGTGGTCGTAGCCGACCGGCATCGTCCAGCCGCGCTGCTCGATCAGCTCGCGGACCGTGTCCCGGTCGTCGCGGACGTCGATCGAGAGGAAGCTCACCCGGCCACGGTAGCGCCGGTAGACCGCGTCGACGACGTCCTGCTGGGCCTCGCAGTCCCCGCCCTTCGTGAACCAGAACGAGATCACCAGGGGCCGATCGAAGAAGTCACAGACCCGGATCACGTCGGCGCCCTCGACCCGGCAGGCCGGCGTCCGCCGGGCGTCGGCGGGGCAGGGAAGCTGGGAGGTCTCGCAGTCGTCCTGGGCGATGTTGGCGTCGCCCTCGAGATCGCTCGCGGCGCGGGGCACGGCGAACTCCGGCAGCGGCCAGCCCGACGACTGGGCGTCGATGCCAAGGGTTCCCGAGCCGCGGGTGGTGACGAGGTTGACCAGGGCCACGACGGCGATCGCCAGGAAGGCGGCGCCGACGATCAGCGAGTAGCGGCCGCCGGCTCGCGGGTTCGGGCCCAGGGTTCGGCGCCCCCGCGCCATCGCTCAGCGGCGGGCCGCGCCCGGCCGCAGCGCGGCGAGCCGCCGGGGAAGCGGGACGCCGCTGACCTCGAACCCGCTCTCCGCCCAGACCAGCGCGGCGGGCAGCAACAGCATCACCCCCGCCAGGGCGACCGTGAGGTCGACGACGGTCACCAGGCCGAAGTCGCGCAGCATCCTGATGTCGCTGGCGATCAGCACCGCGAACCCGGCGATCGCGGTGATGCCCGAGGCGAGCACCGCCGCGCCGGTGCGCGAGTAGGCCCGTCGCAGCGCCTCCCCGGGCGAGTTCCCGCCGCGGCGCTCCTCGTGGTAGCGGGCGGCGAGGATGACGCTGAACTCGGTGCCGATCGCGATCACCAGCACCCCCAGCGCCGCCGACATCGGGTTCAGGGGAATGCCCATGGCGGCGAGGATCAGCGACGACCAGCCGGTAGCGAGGACGATCGGGACCAGCGGGGCCAGGGCCCGGGAGGCGGAGCGATAGACGCCCAGCAGCACGAGCGCCACCGCGACGATCCCGGCCAGGGTCAGCCAGTAGCGGCTGCGCGAGATCCCGGTGGCCGACTCGGCCGCGAGGACCGGGAGCCCGGCGAGGTGGACCTCGGTGCCCGCCGGCGGCCCGTTCCCGGGACCGGGAGGATCGACCTCCGAGCGGACCCTGTCGATCAGGGCCTGCTGGCCCTCGAGTGACTGGGCCCTGATCCCGAAGGAGATCAGGGCGACGTTGCCGATCCTCCCGCCGCCGGTGGCCGGCGAGAGAACGGCCCGCAGATCGTAGGAGGGGAGCGCCGCGATCAGCTCCCTGACCTCGGCGCGGGAGGCCTGCGGGGGCGACCCGAGGAAGTCCGAGAGCGCCGGGCCGGGACAGATCTGCGCCCCGCGACAGCTCGCGAAGCGCCCGCCGAAGCCGTTGCCGGCGAGGACCCGGCGCTTGAAGTCGCCCATCCAGGAGATCAGCGCGGGATCGGTGGGATCGTCGCTGCGGATCGCCACGTCGAGCTCGCCGGAGACCCCGGTGGCGCGCTGCAGCTGGTTGAGGCTGCGGACCGCGGAGAGGTCCGCCGGAACCAGCTTGCGGACGTCGGAGACCGTGCCGATCCGCGTGCCGGCGACCCAGCCGCACGCCGCCAGCAGCAGCCCGATCGCCAGAACGCGGCCGGGAGCGGCGACGCAGACCGCGACGGCCCGCTGCCAGAAGCGCTCGGCGGTGCGGAGTCCGCCCCGGGCGGGGCGGGGTCCGTCCTGGACCGCAGGCCTTCCGGGAGGCGATCCCGCCCCGCCCGCCCGCCGACCCTCGGCCCCGGCCCTGCCCGCCCGCTCGCCCTCGCCGCCCGCCCGGCCGGGCCGGGCCCCGCCCAGGGAGAGCGCCGCGAAGCCGGCGGTCAGCGCCAGCCCGAAAGCGACCGCGATCCCAACCACCAGCATCAGCCCGAACCCGCGGACCATCGGGCTGGGCGAGAGCTGGAGGACCGCGAAGCCGGCGGCGGTGGCCAGGCAGGCGGTGCCGATCACCGGCCCGCCCCGGGTGGCCGCAAGGCGGACGGCCCTTCCGCCCCCGGCCCCGCCGGCGAGGGCCTCCCCGAAACGGGCCTGGAACTGGATCGAGTAGTCCACCGCGAGGCCGATCAGCACCGGGAGGACGGCGATCGAGCCCATGGTCAGCGATCCGCCCAGCGCGCCGAAAAGCCCGAAGGTGATCGCGGCGGCGGCGAGCGCGACGGCGAGCGGGAGCAGCCGCATGCGGCTGCGGAAGACGGCGAGCAGCGTCAGCGCCATCACCGCCACGGCTACCGCGAACAGGACGAGCAGCGCCTCCCGGAGGATCCCGGCGAGGCCGTCCACCACGACCGGCGCGCCGGAGACCACGTAGCTGCCGCCGTCCAGCGCGAAGCAGGGGGCCGGCCTGCGCCCGTCCGCGCAGGCCTTGCGCGGCGTGGTGTCGTGGACCGCGCGGTCGATCAGCCCGATCGCCCGGTGGCGCTCGGACGCCGTGAGGTCGGGGCGAAGGCGGATGACGATCTCGGCCGCGTTGCGGTCGGGGAAGAGGTAGGCCAGTTTCGCCTTCGGGGTGCCGCCGGTCTGCCGCAGGTCGAAGACCACCCGGGAGACGAAGGCGCGGTCGGTGAGCTTCGGCAGGCTGGTGATCCCGTAGCGGGCCGCCGCGCTGAGCAGGCTGCGCTGGAACTCCTGCATCACGGCGACCGCCGCCTGGCCGCCCAGCGTCTGCGCCTCGGCCCGGCTCAGGCCCTGCGCCCGGGCCCGTGCAGCCACGGCGAAGGCCGTCCGCCGCGCCCGCCGCCTGGCGATCGCCAGGCGGCGGCCGAGCTGGCGGTCGATCCCGATCACCGCCTGGTTGAGGAAGGTCGCGGGGCCGGAGAGGAACTCGACGGGACGGAGGCGGGCGATCTCCGCGCAGGGGCCCGGGATCGGCTTCGCCCCCTGCGGGGGGTTGCCGGCCAGGCAGCCCTCCAGGCGCAGGAGCTGTCCGAGGTTGGGGGTCAGCAGCAGGTTGCGCAGATCCCCCCTCGCCAGCACCACGACGGGGTCCTCGCCGAAGTGCCTGCGGACCAGCTCGGTGGCCCGGTAGCTCTCCGAGCCGGTGTCAACCAGGGTGTCGGCGCCGGCCTCGGTGTGCAGGCGGGACGCCCCCAGCCCGGCCCCGGCCGCGAGCACCAGCGCCACCGCGAGCACGACCCGCGAGTGCCGGGCGGCCCACGCCGCCAGCGCCCCGAACCTCTCTCCCGCTCTCACCCGCGGAAGACTACGGCGCGAGCGTTAAGGCGGCGCGAAGACCGGCACGGCCGGCCCGGGGCGCGGGTCGGCGCGGGGCGCGGCCCGTCGATTCAGGGCCCGCCCGGGACGCGGCCCGTCGACCGGGCCGGTTCGAGAGCCCGGGGCCTCAGTCCATCGCCAGCGGGCCCTGGACGTCGGCGTTGAGGAACTGGCTGACGAACTCGTTCTCGGAGTTGAACAGCTCCTCCTTGGGCCCGGACTCGACGATCTTGCCCTTCCACAGCACGGCGATGAAGTCGGCGATGCGTCGCGCCGTGCCGAGGTCGTGGCTGATCACCAGGTAGCAGCCTCCGCTCTCCTCGTGGACCTCGCGGATCAGCTCGCAGAGCAGCGCGGTGCGCACCGGGTCGAGGCCCGAGTCGGGCTCGTCGAACATCACGATCGCGGGGTCGAGGACGAGGGCGCGGGCGAATCCGGCCCGCTTGCGCATGCCGCCGGAGAGCTCGTTCGGCATCTTGAAGTGGGCCTCGCCGAGGCCGACCTCGCGAAGCCGGCGGGTGCAGATCTCGGCGATCTCCTCCTCGCCCTTGTCGGTGTGCTGGCGCAGCGGGAAGGCGACGTTGTCGAAGATGTTCATCGAGCCGAACAGCGCCCCGTCCTGGAAGAGCAGCCCGAACTTCTTGCGGGTCTCGAAGAGTTCGTCGTCGGTCATGTTGGGGATCGACTCCCCGTGCACGAGGACATCGCCGGAATCGGGGTAGAGCAGGCCGACGATGTGCTTGATCAGCACGCTCTTCCCGGTGCCCGAGGGGCCCAGCACCATCGAGATCTGCTCGTCGGGCAGCCCGAGGTTGAGGCCGTTGAGGATCCGGGTGCGCCCGAACTGCTTGACCAGGTCGATGATCTCGATCGCGTCGGTGCCGCCGTGGTCGCGCTTGCGGCCGGTGTGCCAGCGGTAGGGGTTCTCGTCGTTGGGATCGACGCCGGGGATCACGAAGTCGCGTCCCAGCACCCCGCCGTCCTCGGCCACCCAGCGCTCGCCGGCGCCCTCGGCCGGCGGCTCGTTGGGAGGCGTGCCGGCGGCGTCGGCGCGCTTCTCGGCCTCCTCGAAGGCGTAGGTGTCCTGGCTCGCGGCCGCTGCCTCCTCGGCGGCGGCGCTCTCGGCGCCCGCCGCCTCGCCGCCACTCGGCGCTTGCGGGCTCTGCTGCGCTTCCGGGCTCTCCGGCGCGTCCGGGTTCTGTCGCGCTTCCGGGTTCTCCTGCATGTTCAGCCTCCTATCGGCGCCCTCGGGTTGGCGCCCCAGAAGACCAGGGTCCCGAGCATGCCGATGATGTGGACTAAGACGATGTTAAGGACCATCGATTTCGCGGTCGCGGTTCCGACTCCGACCGGGCCTCCGGAGGCCGTGTAGCCGTAGTAGCAGCCGACCAGGACTATGACCGTTGACATGGTCATCCCCTTGATCACCGAGTAGAGGAGGTCGGGCGGGTTCTGGAACATCCAGAAGATCAGCTGGTAGCCACCGGAGGAGACGTCGCCGATCTGCTTGACCACCGCCAGCCAGCTGGCGAAGAACCCGATGCCCACTGCGGTCACGTACATGAAGGGGAGGACCATCCAGGCCCCGAGCAGCCGGGTGGCCGCGAGGAAGGTCACCGGGGGAACCCCCATCACCTCCAGCGCGTCGATCTCGTCGGAGATCCTCATCGCGCCAAGTTCGGCGACGATCCCGGTGCCGACCTTGGCCGCCATCATGTAGCCGAAGGCATACGGGGTCACCTCCCGCAGGTCGCACCAGGCGGCGAACACGCCCGCGTAGGCGGGAGCGCCGACCGAGCGGTTGAAGTAGGCGCCCTCGATCCCGCACTGCAGGCCGAGGATGAAGACGAGCCCCCAGATCACGATCGTCGAGCCGAGGATGAGGATCCCGGCCTGGCGCAGCGCCTCGCCGAAGAACCTGACGACGCGACCCGAGAAGACCTGCCCGATGACCATCGCGCAGAACCGCGAGATCTCCCCCATCGAGTCGACCCAACCGCGCGGGACTGCCATCCAGCCGGGCATCTACTTGATCGCCTGCAGGTCGGGGTGGGTGGCCAGGAGCGTCTGGGTGAACACGTAGTTGAAGGCGAAGATGCCCAGGAAGGAGATGACCACTGCCTCGTTCACCGCCCGGCCGACACCGGCGGCCCCCCCCGAAGCGGTCATCCCCTTGTAGCAGCAGACCACGGCGATGATCGCGCCAAAGCCCGTGCACTTGACCACGGAGCCCCAGAGGTCGGTGACCGAGGCGTTGGTGAAGAGGGTCGCGAAGAAGCCGCCGAGCGGTTGGTTGTAGAGGAGCTCCGCGCCGATCCCGCCGCTGATGCCGAACAGCAGCGCGTAGACGTCGAGCAGGCCGGTGATCAGCATCAGCGCGAAGAAGCGCGGCACCACGAGGTTCTTGATCGGGTCGACGCCGAGCACCTGCAGGGCGTCGAGCTCCTCGCGGATCTTGCGGGCGCCGAGGTCCGCGGTGATCGCGGTGCCGGCGACCCCGGCGACCACGACCGAGGTCACCAGGGGCGCGAACTCGCGGATCGAGGCGAGGATGAAGAAGCCGCCGAGGCGGTCCAGCGCCCCGAACAGCGAGAGGAAGTTGGCGGCCTGCAGGCCCGGGGCGCCGAACCCGAAGGCGATGCAGGAGATCATCATCGGGAACCAGCAGAGCTGGAGCGCGAAGAGGAACTGGCTGATGAACTCCCCGCCGTAGGGGTAGGGGGGCCGGATCGCCGAGGCGATCGTCTTCGCGGTCAGGATGACCATCTCGCCAACCTGCTCGAAGAGCGACTTGGCGGGTAGGAATGCCCTGTCGACCGCGGATCTGACCATCTCTCCTCCCGACGGGCCCGCCCCGGCGGCGACCGCCCGTCTGGAGCCAGAGTCTATGTCATGGTCTGGCGGCCCGGAGAAGGTTCACCCGCTCTCAACAATCGGCGACGGCGACGGGGCCGAGCCGCCCGAGGCGGGGATCCGCGGGGGCCTGAGGCGGCAGATCCGCGTGGTATGTTCACGGCGCCTTGCGGGGGAG
Organism: Solirubrobacterales bacterium; assembly: GCA_046330315.1. Taxonomy (GTDB): domain Bacteria; phylum Actinomycetota; class Thermoleophilia; order Solirubrobacterales; family 70-9; genus JAXLSZ01. Next base: position 103,749 of record JAXLSZ010000009.1, on the reverse strand, counting down.
CGGTACACATTCCCGTGGTGCCCGCCTTCGCGCGACCGGGGCAGCGCTGACCGCCGCGATCCTGGCCGCCGTGGCCACGGCATGCGGCGGCGGCGGGGACCAGTACGCCAACGAGCCGGCGGGCCGCTACCCGGTGCGGATCGTCGCCGCGCAGTTCCCCGCCCGCCAGCAGCTCGACCAGAACGCCTACCTGCGGCTCGGGGTCCGCAACACCGGCCGCAAGGAGATACCGGCCCTGGCGATCTCGATCACGATCGGCGGCGAGGAGGGGATCGCCTCCGCCCAGCCGTTCTCGGTGCGCGACCCCCAGCCGGGCCTCTCGCTCCCCGACCGCCCGGTCTGGATCCTCGCCGACACCTACCCGCGGATCGCCGGCGTGCCCGGACCGGGCGGCGCCGAGACCGCCAACCAGAAGACCTTCAACTTCGGCAAGCTCCCGCCCGGCGACGCGCGGGTCGCGGTCTGGAAGCTGGGAGCGGTGAGGCCGGGCCGCTACCTGCTGCGCTACCGGGTCAACGCCGGCCTCAGCGGCCAGGCGACCGCGGTGACCGCCGCCGGGCGGCCGCCGATCGGGGACTTCGACGTGCGCATCGCCCGGGTTCCGCAGCTCACCCGGATAAACGCGGAGGGCGAGATAGTCCCCCTGCGCCCGGCGGCGCAGGCGGCGGCCCGGGCCGGGGCGGCATCGGGCTCCGGCGGCTCGGGGTCCCCGGGCGGGGGCGGGTATGCGGTCACCGGTCCCGGCTCCTACCCGCCCTCGGGCTCGCTCCCGCCGTCCGGCTCGGGACAGTAGCCCCCCGCGGCGCGGCCGGCCGGGCCGCTTTGCCAAGCTTTGCCGGGTGAGCCCTCTCCCAAGCCCTCGCCTGCTCCCGCTCCTCGCCGCCTTCCTGGTTGCGGCGCTGATCGCCCAGGGCTGCGGCGGCTCGGAGCCCGTCACCACGGCCGGGGCCTCCGGGTCGGGCAAGGACCTGAGGCTGGCGGAGGTCGGGGACTTCTCCGAGCCCGTCGACGTGGTCCAGCCCCCCGCGGGAGGAGACCTCTACGTGGTCGAGCGGGGTGGCGCGATCCGGGTGGTCCGCGACGGCCGCACCCTGCCGCGGCCGTTCCTCGACCTCGCCGGGCGGATCGAGGACGGCTACGTGGAGCAGGGGCTCCTCTCGATGGCCTTCGCGCCCGACTACGCATCCTCGGGGCGGCTCTACGTGGACTACACGGACCGCGCCGGGGACTCGCGGATCGTCGAGTTCCGGCGCTCTGCCGCAGACCCGCTGCGCGCCGACCCGGCCAGCGCCCGGGTGGTGCTGAGGCAGGACCAGCCCTTCGAGAACCACAACGGCGGCCAGCTCTCATTCGGCCCCGACGGCTTCCTCTACGTCGGGTTCGGCGACGGAGGCGACGCGGGCGACCCCGACCGCAACGGCGAGGACCTGGGAACCTTCCTGGGCAAGATCCTCCGCATCGACCCCGCGCCGTCGGGCGGGCGGCCCTACTCCGTCCCCCCGGGCAACCCCTTCGTCGGGCGGCCCGGGGCGAGGCCGGAGATCTACTCCTACGGGCTGCGAAACCCCTGGCGCTTCTCCTTCGACGCGGCGACCGGAGCGCTGGCGATCGGCGACGTCGGGCAGGACCGCTTCGAGGAGGTCGACTACGTGCCCCGCGGCGCCGGTCGCGGCGCGAACTTCGGATGGTCGGCGCTGGAGGGCAGGGCGCCCTTCAACCGCGACCAGGCGCGCCTGGCCCGCAACGCGATCGCACCGGCGCTGACCTACGGCCGCTCGCGGGGATGCTCGGTGACCGGCGGCTACACGGTGCGCGACCCGGCGCTCACCGCGCTGCGGGGCCGCTATCTCTACGGGGACTACTGCTCGGGCGAGCTGCGCAGCTTCGTTCCCCCGGGCGAAGCCGGCGGCCGCGCCCGGGACGACCGGCCGGTCGGCCTCGAGGTGCCGCAGCTCTCCTCGTTCGGCCGCGATTCCGCCGGGCGGATCTACGCGGTCTCGCTGTCCGGCGCGGTCTACAGAATCGCGGCGGGTCGATGATCGCGGCGGGAACGACGGAACGGGCGGCGAAAGCGTCGGGCCGGTGACCGCGGCGGCAGCGGCGGTTCGAGCGGCGCCGGCGGCGGGCCGGGTGGACAAGCGAACCAAAACGCCCCGCCGGGGTTTGAAGGGGACATGGAAGGTGCCGATGAGCGAGCGAAGGCGATGAGCGACCTGCGCGAAAAGCGGATCCGGCGGGTGCTGGTCGCCGCGGCGGCGGGTGCGGTCGCCGGACTTGCCCTGCTGGCCGGGGGCGCCGGCGCGGCCGTGAAGCTTCACCGCGTCGGCAGCTTCGACCACCCCGTCTACGTGACCGGAGCGCCCGGCTTCCCGAAGCTGCTCTTCGTGGTCGAGCAGCCCGGGAGGATCCGGGTGATCCGCTCCGGGCACGAGCTGCGCCGGCCCTTCCTCGACATCCGGGGCATCGTCGACTTCGACCACGCCGAGCGGGGCCTGCTCTCCGTCGCCTTCCCGCCCGACTACAGGCGCAGCCGCCGCTTCTACGTCTACTTCACCGACAACTCGGGGGACATCCGGGTGGACGAGTTCCGCCGGCGCGGCCCCACCCGGGCCGCGCGGTCCTCCCGGCGCAGCGTGATCAGGGTCGGCCACCGCGCCAACTCCAACCACAACGGCGGCCAGCTCCAGTTCCTCGGGAAGCTGCTCTACCTCGGCACCGGAGACGGCGGCTCGGGGGGCGACCCGCCGAACAACGCCCAGAACCGGGACAGCCTGCTCGGCAAGCTGCTGCGGATCGACCCCCGCAATCCCCCCGGCCCGGCCGCCTACACGGTCCCCGCCTCGAACCCCTTCGTCGGGCGGCCCGGCCGCGACGAGATCTTCAGCTACGGCCTGCGCAACCCCTACCGCTTCTCCTTCGACGGCGAGGGGCGCAGGGCCCGGATCGCGATCGGCGACGTCGGCCAGGAGCGCTTCGAGGAGATCGACCTGGAGACCGTTGCGGCCGCCCGCGGGGCGAACTTCGGATGGGACGCGTTCGAGGGCTTCAGCCGCTACACCGGCGCCAACGGGGGCACCCCGGACCCGGGCGGGACCACGAAGCCGGTCTACGCCTACAGCCACGACGGCGGGGGCTGCGCGGTGATCGGCGGCTACGTGGTCAGGGACCGCCGCCTGGGCGGCCTGCGGGGCCGCTACCTGTTCTCCGACCTCTGCACCGGGCGGATCCGCAGCATCGCGGCGTCCGGGCGCAGGGTCCGCTCGAGCAGGCCCACCGGCCTGCGGGTCTCCTCGCCGAGCTCTTTCGGACGGGACACGCGCGGGCGGCTCTACGTGGTCTCCCTCGCCGGCCCCGTCTTCAGGCTGGTCGGAGCCCGGTGAGACGTCCCCTCCGCCTCGGGGTCGCGGCCCTCGCCGCCCTCGCCGTCCTCGCCGTGGCCGTGGCGGGCGGGGGGCGGGGGACGAGCGCCTCGGCCGCCACCAAGCCCGTCGGCACGGGCAGCGGCGGCCTGCGGCTCAACCGGATCGGGACCTTCGCCGAGCCGGTGGATGTGCTGGGGGCGCCGGGCTACCCGAGGCTCCTCTTCGTGGTCGAGCGGGCCGGGGTGGTGCGGGTCCTGCGCAGGGGCAAGACCCTCCCGCGGCCCTTCCTCGACATCCGCTCGCTGGTCGGCGACTCCTACATCGAGCAGGGCCTGCTCTCGATCGCCTTCCCGCCCGACTACAGGCGCAGCCGCCGGTTCTACGCCTACTACACCGACACCTCGGGGAGCATCCGGGTTGCCGAGTTCCTGCGAAGCCGGACCGACCCCGCGCGGGCGCTGGGGTCCTCGCGCCGCGACGTGATCGCCATCCCCCACCCCGGCTACGCCAACCACGACGGCGGCCAGCTCGCCTTCCACGGGGAGGACCTGCTGATCGGCACCGGGGACGGGGGCTCGGGAGGCGACCCGCCCAACAACGCCCAGAACCTCGACTCGCTGCTCGGCAAGCTGCTGCGCATAGACCCCCGCGACCCGCGCGGGCCGGCGACCTACTCGGTCCCGGCCTCGAACCCCTTCGTCGGGCGGCCCGGTCGCGACGAGGTCTTCAGCTATGGCCTGCGAAACCCCTTCCGCTTCTCGATCCAGAGCGTGGCGGAAGGGCCCGACCGGGTGGCGATCGGCGACGTCGGCCAGAACCGCTACGAGGAGGTCGACTACGAGACGCTGCCCGCGGCGCGCGGCGCGAACTTCGGCTGGGACGCATTCGAAGGGTTCGAGCCCTATGACTGCGGCAACCCCGACTGCCCGAGCGACGGCACGCCGGACCCCGGGGGGACGCTGGCGCCGATCCACGCCTACTCCCACTCGGCGGGCTGCTCGATCACCGGCGGCCTGGTCGTCCGCGACCCCTACCTGGCCGCGCTCTACCGCCGCTACGTCTACGCCGACTTCTGTGCCGGGGAGGTCCGCAGCCTCGTGCCGGCGCTCTCCGGCGCCGGCGGCGACACCGCCTCGGGGCTGAGCGTCCCCCACCCCAGCTCCTTCGGAGAGACCCCGGACGGCCGCGTCTTCCTCTGTTCGCTGGAAGGCGGCGTCTACCGTATCGCCCCCTCCTGAGCGAGACTCCCGATCCCGATGCCCCCGAGCACGACCCACATCGCCCGCGCCCGCCGGGCGCTCGCAGCCGCCGCGGCGGCTGCGTGCGTGACGATCAGCGGCTCCGCCTCCGGGGCGCAGGCGTGCGCGGGAACCTGCGGCTCCGCCGCCCGGACGCAGGCGTGCGCGACCACCTGCGGCTCCGCCTCCGGGGCGCAGGCGTGCGCGGGAACCTGCGGCTCCGCCTCCGGGGCGCAGGCGTGCGCGGGAACCTGCGGCTCCGCCACCCGGACGCCGGCCGCCGGCAAGCCCGCGCCCCGCTACTCGCTGCAGAGGATCGGGAGGTTTCGCAACCCGACCTACGTCACCTCGGCACCCGGGTTCCCGGGCCTCCTCTTCGTCGCCGAGCGAAAGGGGAAGGTGGTGGTGCTGCGCGACGGCGTGCGGCTGCCGCGTCCCTTCCTGGACATCACCCGCCAGGTCACCACCGAGGCGATCGAGCAGGGCCTGGTCGGCCTTGCATTCTCGCCCGACTACGCCCGCAACGGCCGCTTCTACGTGCAGTACGTGGACCGTGCCGGCGATCTGCGGATCGACGAGTTCACCCGCCGCACCCCGACCTTCGCCCCCACCCGGACGCGACGGGCGCTGCTGGAGGTCCCCCAGCTCGACGGCTACACCAACCACAACGGCGGCCAGCTCGCCTTCCACGGCCGCTACCTCTATTCCGGCATCGGCGACGGAGCCGACCCCGGCGACCCCTTCAACCTCGCGCAATCCCTGAACAGCCTGCGCGGCAAGATCCTCCGCATCGACCCGCGTCCGGCTCCCGACGGGCGCCCCTTCCGGATCCCGAGGTCCAATCCCTTCGTCGGCAGGCCGGGCCGCGACCCGATCTACAGCTACGGCCTGCGCAACCCGTACCGCTTCTCCTTCCAGGACGTCCCGGGCGGGCCGGACCGGATCGTCATCGCGGACGTCGGCCAGCACCGCTTCGAGGAGATCGACTACACGACCCTGGCGGCGGCGAGCGGCGCCAACTTCGGCTGGGACGCCTACGAGGGCGCCTTCCTCTACGACCCCGCCTGCGGGGCGCTCTGCCCGAACTCGGGGACCCCGGACCCGGGCGGCACGGTGTTCCCGATCAAGCAGATCAAGCACCCCGACTTCTGCGCGGTGATCGGGGGCTACGTGATGGACGACCCCGCGCTCCCGGCGCTGCGCGGCCGCTACGTCTACGGCGACTACTGCAGCGGCCGGATCCGCAGCCTCGCGCCGGTGCCGACGCCCCCCGCGACCGACGACGCCTCGATCGGCGTGAAGCTGCCCAACGGCCCGGACGGGTTCCCGGCGCTCACCTCGATGGGCCTCGACGCGCAGAAGCACCTCTACCTCTCGAGCGGCAACGGGCCGGTCTACCGCCTGGTCGCGGCGCGGGGCCGGTGACGGAGCGGCGCGGGGCCGGTGACGGAGCGGCGCGGGGCCGGTGACGGAGCGGCGCGGGGCCGGTGACGGAGTAGAGTCTGGCCGGGCGGCCGGCGGCGGCCGCCGGGCAAGAGGACGACGCGAAGGAGACCACAAGGTGGAGAGCGGGACAGCAGCCGAGGCGAAGGGCACCGGGGGCAACGGGGCGGCTCCGAGCGGGAGCTCGCCGAAGAGCATCGAGGTGAGGAACCCGGCGACCGGGGAGCTGGTCGCGATGGTCCCGGCGCTGGGAGTCGAGGAGGTGGCCCCGCTGATCGAGCGGGCGCGGGCGGCGCAGCCGGGCTGGGAGGCGATGGGCTTCGAGGGGCGCGGCCGGATCCTGCGCCGCGCCCAGAAGTGGGTCGTGGACAACTCCGACCGCATCGTCCGCACGATCGTCGCCGAGAACGGAAAGACCTACGAGGACGCCTGGCTCGCCGAGGTCAACTACGCGGCGGCGGCATTCGGCTTCTGGGCCAAGCACGCGCCCAAGTACCTCGCCGACCAGAAGGTCCGCTCGAGCTCGCCGTTCGTGCTGGGCAAGAAGCTGGTCCTCCGCTACGAGCCGGTCGGGGTGGTCGGCGTGATCGGGCCCTGGAACTACCCGCTGACCAACTCCTTCGGCGATTGCATCCCGGCGCTGGCGGCGGGGAACTCGGTGATCCTCAAGCCGGCGAGCCTCACCCCGATGACCTCGCTGCTGATGGCCGAGATGCTCGCCGAGTGCGGCCTGCCCGACGATGTCTTCGGGGTCGCGGTCGGGAGCGGCGAGGTGGGCGCCGAGCTCATCGACCACGTCAACTTCGTGATGTTCACCGGCTCCACCGAGGTCGGGATCAAGGTCGCCGAGCGCGCCGCCCGGAGCCTGACGCCGGTCGGGCTGGAGCTGGGCGGCAAGGACCCGATGATCGTCTGCGCCGACGCCGACCTGGAGCGGGCCGCCAACGCCGCGGTCCACTACTCGATGCAGAACGGCGGGCAGACCTGCATCTCGGTCGAGCGCGTCTACGCCGAGGCCCCGATCTACGACGACCTCGTCGCCCGCATCACCGACAAGCTACGCCACCTGCGGCTGGGGGTGCCCGGCGAGCCGGGCGCCGTGGACGTCGGCGCGATCACCTCCCCGCCCCAGGTGGAGCTGATCGACTCCCACGTCCGCGACGCGGTCGCCAAGGGCGCCCACGTCCTGGTCGGCGGCCACCGCCGCGAGGGCTCGGGCGACTTCTACGAGCCGACTCTGCTGGTCGACGTGGACCACTCGATGGAATGCATGACCGAGGAGACCTTCGGCCCCACCCTGCCGGTGATGAAGGTCGCCGACGCCGAGGAGGCGGTGCGGCTGGCCAACGACTCCCCCTACGGCCTGCAGGCGTCGGTCTGGACCCGGGACGTCGCCAAGGGAGAGCGCCTGGCCCGCCAGGTCGAGGCCGGGGTCGTCTGCGTCAACGACGCCCAGATCAACTACGTCGCGCTGGAGCTTCCGATGGGCGGCTGGAAGACCTCGGGGCTCGGGTCGCGCCACGGGCCCGGCGGGATCCGCAAGTACTGCCGCCAGCAGACCATCCTCGTCACCCGCTTCGCTCCCAAGCGCGACGTCCACATGCTGCCCTACAGGGCGAAGACGACGAGGATGCTCAGCAGGGCGGTGCGGCTGCTCTACGGGCGCGGCAAGCGCGACTAGACCAGCCACCGCGGCGGTGTGTGTGGACTTTCGAGGTCCAGGGCAGAAGAACTCCGCACACGGCGCAACTCGGTAGGCCCGGAGCGACGGGAGCGAGAGGAGCCGCCGCTAGTGCGCAGCGGCCTCGAGCGGCGACCAGAGGTCGCAGTCGCAGCACTTGCGGCCCAGCCGGCCGGTCTGCGGGTCCACCCGCGGCGCGTCGAGGATGGAGCCGCAGCGCCCGCAGCGAACGTGGGTGAGCCGCATCTCCAGGACCATGTCGAAGAGGCCTCCGGACCGCGGGGACCGGCGGGGCGGGGAGAGCGTCGCGTCGGTGGGCATGGGCCGAAGTTAGACCGCCTCCATAAGCGCCGGGTGAAGATCGCGTAAACCTTTGCCCCGACGCCGCCCGTCGGGGCCCTCGACCGCCCCCGTCGGACCACCGACCGCTCGCCCGTCGGACCCCCGCGATAGGTTGGCCGTCCAGCCAGATGTCGGTCCTCTTCGAGCATCGCCTTCGCATCGCGGGCTACGAGACCCGGGCGCTGGAGCTGGACGGCTCCGGCCCTCCCTTGATCCTCCTGCACGGCTGGTCCGACAGCGCCGACACTTGGCGAGGGCTGCTCGACCTGCTGCGCCGCGAGGGCAGGCGCGCGGTGGCCCTGGACATGCCGGGCTACGGCACCGCCTCGCCGCTGGAGCCCGGAGGCCCGGTGCTCCCCCAGCTCGACCGCTTCCTGCGCGGGGCGCTGGTGCGCTTCGCCGGCTCCGAGCCCGCCCTGATCGCCGGCAACTCGCTGGGCGGCAGCGCCGTGCTGCGGGTCGCCGCCGACCCCCCGGGGCCGCTGGCGGGGGCGATCCCGATCGCCCCCGCGGGGCTCGACATGGCCGGCTGGTTCGGCGTTGTCGAAGGAGAGCGCCTGATCCGCGCGCTGCTCGCCTCCCCGGTGCCCCTGCCGGAGCCGATCGTGCGGGCCGCGGTCGGACAGGTCTACCGGCAGGTTGCCTTCGCCCGCCCCCGCGCGGTCGACAGGCGGGTCGTCTCCTCCTTCACGCAGCACCTCTCGAGCCGATCCGACGTCGCCAGGGTCCTGGCCAGCGGACGGCGCCTTCTGCCCGAGCTGGCCGACCCCTTCGAGCTGGGGCGCATCGCCTGCCCCGTCCTGCTGGTCTGGGGCGAGCGCGACCGCATGGTCTTCCCCAGCGGGGCGGCGCGGGTGCTTCGCGAGGTCGGCGGCGCGCGCTTCGAGGTGATCCCCGGGTGCGGCCACTGCCCCCAGCTCGAGGCGACCGGGCGACTGGCCGAGCTGATCGTCGGCTTCGAGGGGCTTGGGGAGGCGCGCCGCTACCATTCGGCGACCATCAAGAGCGGCTGAGGGACCCGGACCGCGGACGCCGCCGCAACCAGCCCTCCTCGACGGAGGCCGGCAAGGTGCGACAGCCGGGATCGATGGAGGAGACGATGAGCGCAACGAAGACCAGCAGACGGGCGGGGAAGCCGAATGCCTGAGCGCGACTTCCTGGGCGCCATCCGCGACCGCGTCGTCGTCTTCGACGGGGGCATGGGCGCAACCCTGGAGCAGTTCGACCTCACCCAGGCCGACTACGGGGGCCTCGAGGGCCGCTGCCACGAGGCGCTCGTGCTGAACCGCCCCGACGTGATCGAGGGGGTCCACGCCTCGATGCTGGAGGCCGGGGCCGAGGTGGTCGAGACCGACACCTTCCAGGGCAGCCGGCTGAAGCTCGACGAGTGGGGCCTGGGCGAGCACACCCCCGAGATCAACCGCCGGGCGGCCGAGATCGCCCGCCGGGCGGCGGGCGGGACCCGCTTCGTCGCCGGCTCGATCGGGCCGACCGGCTTCCTGCCGGCCTCCGACGACCCGACACTCGGCGACATCTCCTTCGCCCGCCTGGTCGAGGTATTCGCCGAGCAGGCCCGGGGACTGATCGAGGGCGGCGCCGACCTGATCATCATCGAGACCGCCCAGGACATCCTCGAGGTCAAGGCGGCGGTGTTCGGGGCCCGGGAGGCGTTCGCGGAGACGGGCCGCTCCCTGCCGATCCAGACCAGCGTCTCCCTGCTGCCGCAGGGCGGCAAGATGCTGCTCGGCACCGACATCGCGGCGGTGCTGACCACCCTCTCGGCTCTCGACGTGGACGTGATCGGGCTGAACTGCTCGACCGGGCCCGAGGACATGCGCGATGCGATCCGCTACCTGGGCGAGAGCTCGCCGCTTCCCGTCCACTGCATCCCCAACGCCGGGCTGCCGCTCCAGGGCCCCGACGGGGAGACGGTGTTCCCCGAGCAGCCGGAGCCCCTGGCGGCGACGCTGGGCGAGTTCGTCGAGCGCCACGGGGTCTCGATCGTCGGCGGGTGCTGCGGGACGACGCCCGCCCACATCGCCGCGATCCGCGAGCGAGTGGAGGGCCTCAGGCCGGGCGAGCGCCCCGCGCCGGGCCCGCCGCAGGTCTCCTCGATGATGACCTCCACGGCGCTGGTCCAGGAGCCGCGGCCAACCCTGGTCGGCGAGCGCGTCAACTCGCAGGGCTCCCGGCGGGCCAAGGAGCTGCTGCTCGCCGACGATTACGACGGGATCGTCGAGGTCGCCGAGGACCAGGTCAACGGCGGCGCCCACCTGCTCGACATATGCGTCGCCCTGACCGAGCGCTCCGACGAGGCCGAGCAGATGGGTCGCGTCGTGGAGCGGATCTCGCTGACCCAGCCCGCCCCGATCCAGGTGGACTCGACCGAGCCCGAGGTGGTCAGGGCGGCGCTGGAGCGCATCCCGGGCCGCGCGATCGTCAACTCGATCAACCTCGAGGCCGGCCGCGAGAAGGCCGACACGGTGGTTCCCCTGGCCAGGGCCCACGGCGCCGCCCTGATCGCCCTGACCATCGACGAGCAGGGGATGGCGAAGACCGCCGATCGCAAGCTCGAGGTCGCGCGGCGCATCCACGAGATCGCCTGCGGCGATCATGGCCTCGACCCCGAGGCGCTGATCTTCGACGCGCTCACCTTCACGCTGACGACCGGCGAGAAGGAGTGGCGCCCCTCTGCGGTGGAGACGATCGAGGGGATCCGGCTGATCAAGTCCGAGCTGCCCGGGGTGAAGACGTCGCTGGGAGTCTCGAACGTCTCCTTCGGGGTCTCGCCGCCCGCCCGGGCGGCGCTCAACTCCGTCTTCCTGCACCACTGCGTCGAGGCCGGCCTCGACCTGGCGATGGTCAACCCCAACCACATCACCCCGTACGGGGAGATCCCGGCCGGCGAGCGCGAGCTCACCGACGACCTCGTCTTCGACCGGCGCGAGGACGCGCTGGAGCGGTTCATCTCCCACTTCGAGGCGAAGGGCGAGCAGCAGGCCGAGGAGGCCGAGGACCCGACCGAGGGCATGGAGCCCGAGGAGGCGCTGCACTGGCACATCCTGCGGCGCCGCAAGGAGGGCGTCGAGGACTGGATCGACCGCTCGGTCGAGAAGATCGGCGCCGTCCCCACCCTCAACGACGTGCTGCTGCCGGCGATGAAGGAGGTCGGCGACCGCTTCGGCGCCGGGGAGCTGATCCTGCCCTTCGTCCTGCAGTCCGCCGAGGTGATGAAGCGGGCCGTGGCCCGGCTGGAGAACTACCTCGACCGCATCGAGGGCCACACCAAGGGCAAGGTGGTGATCGCCACCGTGTTCGGCGACGTCCACGACATCGGCAAGTCGCTGGTCAACACGATCCTCACCAACAACGGCTACACGGTGATCGACCTCGGCAAGCAGGTGCCGGTCGAGACGGTCATCGAGGCGGCCGTCTCCAACCAGGCCGACGCGATCGGCCTCTCGGCGCTGCTGGTCTCGACCTCGAAGCAGATGCCGGCCTGCATCGGGGAGCTGCACTCGCGCGAGCTGGCGTTCCCGGTGCTGATCGGGGGCGCCGCGATCAACCGCGACTTCGGCCGCCGGGCCCTCTACCCGCTGGGGTCGGAGTCCGACGAGATCTACGAGCCCGGAGTCTTCTACTGCAAGGACGCCTTCGCGGGGCTCGACACGATGGACGCGCTGATGGACGACCACGCGCGCCGCCGGCTGCTGGCCAGGGTCCGCGACGAGGCTCAGGGCCTGCGCGAGAAGACCGTCGAGCCCGACGACGCGCCGCCGACAAGCGACGACAGCGTGCGCTCCGCCGCCCGCATCGACAACCCCGTGCCCGAGCCGCCCTTCGCCGGCGTGCGCGACATCGAGGTCGACCTCGACGAGGTCTTCGGGCACCTCGACCGCCACGTGCTCTTCAAGCTCCACTGGGGGGGCCGTGGCAAGAAGGGCGAGGAGTGGCGCGCTTTGGTGGAGGGCGACGGCTCCGAGGAGGGCTTCGCCGCCCGCCTCGAGCGGATGTGGCGCGAGCAGGACTACCTGGACCCGAAGGCGAGGGTCGGATACTTCCCCTGCAACGCCGACGGCAACGAGCTGGTCATCCTCGACCCCCAGGACCCCGACCGCGAGCTGGAGCGGCTCGTCTTCCCCCGCCAGCCCCGCCACGACCGAATCTGCCTGGCCGACTTCTTCCATCCGTTGGGACTGCTGCCTGTCGCCTCCTCCGCTTCGCGTCCGGGGGGATCACCGCCCGGCATCTCCTCCGCTTCGCGTCCGGGGGGATCACCGCCCGGCATCTCCTCCGCTTCGCGTCCGGGGGGATCACCGCCCGGCATCTCCTCCGCTTCGCGTCCGGGGGGATCACCGCCCGGCATCTCCTCCGCTTCGCGTCCGGGGATGCCGGGGTCACGGGCAGGCCCCGCCGAGCGAGACGTCGTGGCCTTGCAGGCGGTCACCGTCGGGCCGCGGGTCACCGAGCTGATCGAGCGCCTGGAAGCCGAAGGGGAGTTCGCCGAGCAGCTCTACGTGCACGGGCTCGGGGTGCAGGCGGCCGAGGGGCTCGCCGAGTGGCTGCACGCCCGGATCCGCTCCGAGATGGGCATCGCCCCGGACCAGGGCCGGCGCTACTCCTGGGGCTACCCGGCCTGCCCGGATCAGTCCGAGCACGAGAAGGTATGGCGCCTTCTCCGCCTCGAGGAGATCGGCATGACCCTCTCCGGCGGGTTCGCGGCGATGCCCGAGCAGTCCACGGTGGCGATCGTCGCCCACCATCCCCAGGCCGTCTACTTCGGGATGAAGTCGGGCTTCATTTCCGAGCAGGGCACCCCGGACGAGGTGATCGCCGGCTCACCCCGCGGTGACGGCCTCCCGCCGGAGGCGGATCCGGCCGGCGACGAGGCGACCGCCCCGGCCTGACCGCGACAGCCGTCCCGGCCTGACCGCTACAGCCGTCCCGGCCTGACCGCGACAGCCGCCCCGGCCTGACCGCTACAGCCATCTCGGCCGAGCGTTGGCCCCGCCTCGTTTGGCAGCCACCACTGGTTCGCTGAACAGTTGGGCCACCCATGGATGCCGTTACGGTTCACCGAACGTCGAGCGCGCGCGGCGGAGCGCCAACGCGCGGCGGTCCGGCCTTGGATGCCCGCGCGGCGGATGCGCGCGCGGCGGATGCGCCAAAGTGCGGCGAGCCGGGCCTGGATGCGGGTGGCCGGCAAACCGCGAACGCCCTCGGGACGGGCGAAGCCTAGATGCGAGCGCCCTCGCGGGCGGGCGGCTTGGAGGAGAGCCGGACCGGCGCCGAGGAGAGGGCCTGGACCCGAAGGTCCGACCAGGTCAGGCCCTCGCGGACCAGGGCCGGCAGGCCGAGGGCGACGGCGGTGGCGATCTCCACCCCCTGCAGGATCACGCCGTAGGCGAGCGCGTCGGCCGTGCTGATCCCGAAACCCGTGTGAAGGACGCTGATCACGGCGAGCTGGAAGACACCGATGTTCGAAGGGGTCGCCGGGACGACGGCGGTGACGTTGACCGCGAAGAGCACCGCGGCAGCTGCGCCGATCCCCGCCTGCGTGTTGAGGCCGAGCGCGAAGAGCAGCGCCCAGCAGGAGGCGAGCTGGATCGCCCAGGCGCCGAGCTGGGCCGCGGCGGCGAAGGAGCCGCGCCTGGGGTTGCGGAACACGGTCAAGCCCCTCCGTACCTGCACGAGGGCGCCGCGCATTGCCGCGCCGACCCGCGCGACCCGCCCGCTGCCGGTGCGACGCATCAGCGCCGGCGCCACGAGGACCGCGACAAGCAGCACGAAGGGAACCAGGCTGAACCAGAAGAGCTTCTGCGTCCCGGAGTGGAAGAGGTCGGTCGTGGAGACGATGATCACCCCGAGCAGCACCAGGGCGACGATGTTGAGCATCGTCTGGGAGACCAGGGTCCCGAGCAGGACGGGCACCGTCTCGCGCATCCGGCCGGTGCGTCTGGAGAGGGACATGACGCGCGCGGGCTCGCCCAGGCGGGCGGGCAGCGTCGCCGACATCAGCACCCCGATCATCGTCGCCGAGGTGACGTCGCGGCGACGGACCGGGCGGGAGGGAAGAGCGGCGCGCACGATCGCGTACCAGGAGGCGGCGCGGAAGAACATCGAGATCGACATCAGCGCCAGGGCCACCAGCACCCAGGTCATGTCGGAGCGGACGATGCTCGCCACCACGTGGTCCACGCCGATCTTGTTGGCGGCCAGCGCGGTGAGCCCCAGCCCGAGCGCTCCGGCGACACCCAGCCCCGCGCGCCGGGCGATCCGGCGACGGCGGTTGCCTCCCCGGGCCGGCGCGGGGTCGAGAGAGGGCAGCCGCTCGGCCCGGCGCGGAGCCAGACCGTCGCAGGGCGCGAGGCCGGCGCGGCGGGCGACGCGCTCGGCGGCGGTCACCGGCTCGGGCACCTCGATGGCGCGCTCGTAGACCGCCGTCACCTGGTCGGCAACGCGCGGCCATGCGTAGCGCTGGGCGCTCTGCCTTGCCGCCTCGCCCATGGCGCGCATTCGCTCGGGCTCGTGCTGGGCGCGCTGAAGCTCCTCGGCCAGGCGCTGGGGGTCGGCCGGCGGGACCAGGACGCCGTCGACGCCGTCGGTCACCACGTCGCTGTAGCCGGCGATCCCGGAGGCGATCACGGGGGTGCCGGCGGCGAAGGCCTCGGTCAGGACCATCCCGAAACTCTCGCCCGAGAGCGACGGGGCGCAGAGGACGTCGGCCTCGTGGAGGGCCCGCCAGATGTCGTCCCCCGAGACGCGTCCCCGGGCGTCGATGTGCCGAATCAGCTCGGGCTCGGTGAGGTAGCGCCTGATCTCCGCCTCGTCGGCGCCGATCACGGTCAGGCGCGCGGCGCCCTGGTCCACCAGGGCGCCGAAGGACCGCAGCAGGATCGGCAGGCCCTTGCGCTCCTCGGGGCGCCCGACGAAGAGGATCCGGAAGCCCTCGCCGGCCGGCTTGGGGCCACGCGGCGCGGCCTCGGTGTCGACGCCGTTGGGGACGATCTCGTAGTGGCCGCCGAACCAGCGGCGGCCGGTCCAGGCGGCGGCCTCGGAGACCGCGATCCTCGCCGAGAGCCTGTTGAAGACGCGGCGGGCGCCCAGCGCGGTGGCGATGTGGTTCGGCAGCGCCTTGGTCGAGTAGGCGTGGAAGGTGCCGACGACCGGCGCCTCGCAGCTCAGCGCCGTGTCCCAGCCGATCATCGGGGCGACCGGCTCGTGGACGTGCACGACGTCATAGCCGCCCCGGCGCAGCTCGCGCCGCGCCGCGATCACGCCCTCGGGGAACAGCGAGAGGTTGGAGACCGCCCCGTTGGCGCCGATCCCCACCGTCCTGCCCAGCGGCACGAGGTAGCCGGGGAGCTCCCCGGGCTCGGCGGGAGCGCGGTGGAGGGCCTTGGAGAGCCGGTCGGGGGGGTCGTATGGGGCCAGCACCCGGACGTGATGGTCACGGCCGATCAACTCCTCGGCCAGGGCCTCCACGTGCCGGTTCACCCCACCCTGGTAGCTCCACGAGTATGGGGAGACAAGGGCGATTCGCACGTTCTCGAAGGGTATTAGATGGGACGGTGGCTGTCTGTGATCGCGCCCACGGTAATCGGGATGGGCTCCCCGAGAAGAACCCGCGAAGGCGGGTGCGGTTACCCGCTCAACGGCTTCGTGCGGTTACCCGCTCAACGGCTTCGGCGTGCCTTCGGCAGGAGCGCTCCGCATCCCTTTCGACGCCTCCGCGGGCCCCACCTTCTCCGGGCCGGGCCGCTCCGCCCACGCGAAGCCGCAGAAGGCCAGCAGGCAGGCGGTGCCGATCTCCAGCAGAAGCGCGCCCGAGTCGTTGGCAAGCGTCCCGACCACCGCCGCGGCGGCACCGCCGAGCAGTGCCGCTCTGACCGCGGGCGCGCCCGCGCACCAGCCGAGGATCCGTTCCCGGTGCAGGACGGCCAGGGCGATCGCCCCCACCGTCACGTAGATGATCGGGTTGCCCGCCGCTCGGGAGAAGCTGCGGGCCGAGAGGCGCAGGCGCCGCTCGGCGACGTCGGCGAGGTCGTGGAACCCGCCGGCGTCGAGCACGGAACGGGTGAGGTGGGCGTCCCCGCCGCTCAGCAGGTCGATCAGGGCGAGCAGGGCGAGCGCCGCGAGCGGGATCGCGATCGCCAGCAGGGCGAGCCCCCGCCGCCCGGCGATCACCGCCGCCGCGACGGCGGCTCCCGCGGGAATCGAGATCGCGGCCCCGACGTCGGCCCCGAGCCGCCCGGCGGCGAAGATCAGGGCGAAGACGAGCCCGGAGACGAGGAAGGTGGCTGCGGCGGCGCCGCGGGAGAGGCCCGGCGCGAATCCGGCCAGCCAGGCGCCGGTGCCGACCACGACCAGCGGGGCGAGGATCGCCTCGAGCTCGTTGCCGACGCCGAAGAAGCGGAAACCGCCTCCCGGGTTGGGCCCGATCAGCGAGAGCGAGGTCAGCGGCGAGCCGGCGACCAGGTCGAGCGCGCACCCCACGGCGGTGACGGCGCAGGCGACGCCGAGGGCCCGGTAGCCGCGGAACGCGGCCAGGGTGAAGGCGCCCAGCGCCGGAGCGCCGAGCCCGAGCAGCAGGCGCTCGCCGCCGGCCGCGGGGCGCAGGGCGGCGCCGAGCAGCAGGACCAGGGGCAGGTAGGCGACGGCCAGCGCCAGCAGCTTCAGCGAGACCCCGGCCAGCCGGCCGCGCGAGGCCGCCGCGGCCAGGCCAACCGCTACCAGCCAGGCGAGCAGGGAGACGCCGATCACGCTGCCCCGGCGCGAGGGGATCACCGAGAGGCGGCCGCCGAGCGAGGCGACGGCGGCGAAATCGGGCGCGCCGGTGGTTCGGATCGGCTCGCCGGACATCTCGGAGGGGATCGGGAGGCCGAGCCGGCGCAGAATCGTGGGCGCGAGGTCGGTCGAGGCCACGTACCCGTCGGTCCGGGTGCTATCGGAGGTGAGGTTGCCGTCAAAGCCCGAGCCGGCGATCGCGATCGCGAGCTGCCCGTGCTCGGTGGGCGGGGGCCTGGCGAGGGCGATCAACAGGTCGCGGCCCCGCAGCCGAGAGACGAGCGGCCCGAGGCCCGCCACTGACACCGCCCTGACCGCGACCGCGGCGCAGCCTGCGGTGCAGTCGGCTGCCTTGCGCTCGATCCGGCCGCCCCGGTCCGCGGCGATCAGCGAGCCCAGGCGCAGACCGGGGGCCGCGGCGATGCGCGGCGGCCCGCCCCGCCGGGCCGCGGCGAGGCGGGAGGCGAGCAGGCCGGGGACGATGTCGGCCGGCGCCGAGCCGGCGCGCGAGACGATCGCCCCCCAGTGCGGGGCCTCGGTGCCGCTCGGCTCGCCCGGTCCGAGCGGCGGAAGCTCGGAGTCGTACAGGGAGTCGTAGACCCGGTTGCCCTGGCCGATGTCGAGGTAGGTCTGCTCGGCGCTGACGTCGCCGAGGCCGGCGCTGAGCAGGCCGGGCGAGAGGCCCGGGACGGCGGCGAGCCGCTCGATCGGGGTGCCGGAGGGCAGCAGGGCGATGGTGACCCGCGCCGGCCCGAGCCTCCCGGACCCGGCCGCCAGCGCGCCGGCGCGGGGATGGGCGGGCTCCGCGGGCGCCCTCGCCGTGCCCGCGCCGGGTTGCCCTTCCACCGCGCCGGAGCGGGGTTGCCCTTCCACCGCGCCGGAGCGGGGGTGCCCTTCCACCGCGCCGGAGCGGGGGTGCCCTTCCACCGCGCCGGAGCGGGGGTGCCCTTCGACCGTGCCGGAGCCGGCGTGCCCTTCGACCGTGCCGGAGCCGGCGTGCCCTTCGACCGTGCCGGAGCCGGACGACCCGGCCACGGCGGAGGGCCCGCCCACGGCGGAGGCGGTCGCGAGGGACAGCAAGCAGGCCGCTGGCGCTATTTTGGTGAGCAGCGTGGGCACCCGCACTTTCGCGAAATTCACCTTCTTCAAGCTCGATCCCGCCTGGCGGCGCCTCGACGACGATCAGCGTGCCGCCGACAAGCTCGAGTTCCTCGCGGCGTGCGAGGACTTCGGCCTCGACCGCTCGTTGCGCGCCTACTCAACCATAGGCACCCGCAGCGACGTCGACCTGCTGCTGCTCAGCCAGAGCCCCAACCTCGCCGACATCCACACCTTCCACGTGGTGCTCGGGCAGAGCGGCCTGGCCAAGTGGGCAACCAACCCCTACTCCCTCCTCTCGATGACCAAGGCCTCCCCCTACTCCGAGGAGGAGTCCGTGCGCCCCGAGATTTGCGTCTCGGAGCGCCGGTACCTCTTCCTCTACCCGATGGTCAAGCAGCGCCGCTGGTTCGGGCTGCCGATCTCCGAGCGCCAGCGGATCATGCGCAGCCACATCGAGGTCGGCCGCCGCTATCCCGAGATCTCGGTCAACACCACCTACTCGTTCGGCCTCGACGACCAGGAGTTCGTGGTCGCCTTCGAGGGCGACGACCCTGGCCAGTTCCTCGACCTCGTGCAGGAGCTGAGGCCGACCGAGGCGAGCGAGTACACCGAGCGCGAGACGCCGCTGTTCACCTGCATCTCGATGAGCATCGGCAAGGCCCTCGACGCGCTGGACGGCACACCCGTCGCCGCGGCCGAGCCCGCGCACGCCTAACCCCCCGCCGAAATTCAACTTCCCGCTGATTATCAGCCGAAACTTGAAGCTCGGCAGGTCTAGCCGCGGCCGGGGCCGGGCGGGCCGGGCACCAGGGTCCACTGCAGACCGCGCGGCCGGGCGCGGAGGTGGCCGACCGCGACCCTCGGGTTCTTGCCGGAGGTGCGGATCGTGCGCAGCGAGTAGCGGCGCGGCGAGCGGTCGCCGTTGACCTCGCGCAGCCGCACGTAGGAGATCGAGCGCCCGCTCGGCGAGAAGTCCGGGTAGAGGTTGAAGCGGGGGTCGTTGGAGCGGGTGACGGTGCGGGGGTTGTGGCCGTCGGGGTCCATGACCCGCAGGCGGTCCGGGGTGACCGCGCCGCGCCGGCCCTCGCCGAGCTGGATGAAGGCGACCGTGTGGCGGCTGGAGACCACCGGCGAGTGGTCGTCGGCCCCGGGCGGGGTCAGCCCGACCTCCGAGTGATAGGGCGTAGTGAAGGGCTTGCGGTAGATGCGGTTGGTCCCCGCGTTCATCGACTGGCGCACGAAGAAGAGGTTCTTGCCGCTCGGCGAGAAGGCGGGGTCGAAGGCTCGGCGCGAGCCCTGGGTGACCCGCTGGCGATGGCTTCCGTCGGCCCGCATCATCCAGATCTCGTTCTCGCGCCCGTAGGCGATCAGGCGTCCGTCTGGGGAGATCGCCACCGAGGAGTCGGCGACCGTGTGGATCCGCAGCAGCCGGCGCAGGCCGGGGTGCCCGTAGCGCCAGAGGTAGATCGTCCGGATGCTGCCCTGCCTGGGGTACCTCAGGGGGGCGTGGGAGATGATCGCCACCCGACGCCCGCTCTCGGAGGCCGAGATGTCGTTGGTGTTCTCCGGGATGCGAGCGAAGGGGTGAAGGCCGCGACCCTGCGGGGAGACCGCCCACAGGTGCCCGGAGGAGGCGAAGACCAGTTGGGTGCGCGCCCCGGCCGCCACCGCGCCTCCGGTCCCGCCCGCGAGCCCTGCTCCCGCTGCCAGCAGGAGGAGGCCGATCGCGATGGGGCCGTGGCGTCGCATCCATCGGTATATACCGCCGGGGGCGGGTTTGGTGCGGTGGCGGCCCGGGGGCGGGTTTGGTGCGGTGGCGGCCCGGGGGCGGGTTTGGTGCGGTGGCGGCCGGGGGGCGGGTTTGGTGCGGTGGCGGCCCGGGGGCGGGCGCGGTCCCGGTTGCGGCCCACGCGTATCGGCCCGGCCGGGCCCCACAGCAGGCAGATCCGATGCGGTCAGCGCGACGGCGCCAGGGGCCGCCCGGCGGATCGGCGCCCGGGGCCTTTCCCTATCCTTCCGCCTTCGGATGAGCGCCCCCGGTACAGCGCAGAACCCCCTCAGGGTGGCGATCGTGGGCGCCGGCCCCTCCGGCTTCTACGCCGCCGAGCACATCCTCAAGGACGGCGACCTGCACGCCCAGGTGGACCTCTTCGACCGCCTCCCCACCCCCTTCGGCCTGGTCCGCGGCGGGGTCGCCCCCGACCATCCGAACATCAAGTCGGTGATCCGAGTGTACGAGAAGACCGCGGCCCGGGAGGGGTTCCGCTTCTTCGGCAACGTCAAGATCGGCCACGACATCGAGGTCTCCGACCTCGAGCGCCTCTACCACGCGATCGTCTTCACGGTCGGCTGCGAGACCGACCGGCGCCTCGGGATCCCCGGCGAGGACCTGCCCGGCAGCCACGCCGCCACCGCCTTCGTCGGCTGGTACAACGCCCACCCCGACTACGCCGACGAGGAGTTCGACCTGAGCTGCGAGCGGGCGGTGGTGATCGGCAACGGCAACGTCGCGATGGACGTCGCCAGGATGCTGGCCCTGACCGACCGCGAGCTGCGCGAGACCGACACCGCCGACCACGCGATCGAGATGCTGGCCGGCAACGGAGTGCGCGAGATCGTCGTCCTCGGCCGCCGCGGGCCGGTGCAGGCGGCCTTCACCAACCCCGAGATCAGGGAGCTCGGCGAGATGCACGACGCCGACGTCGTCGTCGACCCCTCCGAGGTCGAGCTCGACGGGGCGAGCGCCGCCTTCCTTGAGTCCGGCGAGGCCGACAAGACCACCCGCGTCAACGTCGAGACGCTGCGCGGCTTCTCCCGGCGCGAGCCCGCCGGCAAGCCGAAGCGGATCGTCCTGCGCTTCCTCTGCTCGCCGGTCGAGATCCGCGGGGACGGCAAGGTCGAGAGCCTCGTGATCGGCCACAACGAGCTGGTCGAGCAGGACGGCGCCCTGCGCGCCCGCGACACCGGAGAGCGCGAGGAGATCGAGTGCGGACTGATCCTGCGCTCGGTCGGCTACACCGGCGTCCCGATCGAGGGGGTCCCCTTCGACGACGAGCGCGGCACGATCCTCAACCAGGGCGGCCGGGTCCTCGACTCCCACGACGGCGGGCACAAGGTCGGCCACTACGCGGCGGGGTGGATCAAGCGCGGCCCCTCCGGGGTGATCGGCACCAACAAGAAGGACGCGCTGGAGACCGTCCGCCACCTCTTCGACGACGTCGCCTCGGGGACCCTGCTGGACCCCGCCTCGCCTCAGCCCGTGGCGGTGGAAGAACTCCTGGCCGAGCGCGGCATCCGCTTCGTCAGCTTCGAGGACTGGCAGGCGATCGACGAGGCCGAGGTCGGCCGCGGCGAGCCGCATGGCCGCCCTCGCGTCAAGTTCGTCCGCGTCGAGGAGATGCTCGAGACGCTCAGCGAGCGGGTCGGCTGATCAGGATCAGCCGCCGTCCGGCGCGCTCATAGACATCGAAGGCGTCGTCGCGGTCGGACCGCACCATCCTCGCCATGGTGTCGAAGAAGACGCGGGACCCGTCGGAGGAGATGTCGCCGAATCGCGCGCCGAGCCTCCCCAGCCCCCCACCGCCTGGAAGCCTGGTGACCAGCCAGAGGTGCTGCCCGTCTGCCCCGTAGATGTCGGTGCTGCCCTCGTTCCGATCGGCCGGGACCAGTGAATCCGAGGTGGTGAAGTAGACGGGCGAGCCAGAATCGGCCACGGCGCCGAAACGTGCCCCGAAGTAGTAGCGGGGGGTCGGGTGCGCGATCGTCAGCAGCCTGGTGTGCAGCCCGGAGCGCTCGTAGATGTCCGGGCCGAGGTAGCGATCCGACCTGGTGAGGCGCTCCTGCGTGCTGAAGACGAGATGGCTGGCGCCTGCGGTCGCGCCCAGGAATTCGGCGTGGAATGCGAGACCCTCGCCGAGTGGGCCGGAACTCAGCAGGCGCAGGCCGGCACCGCCCGCGGAGTAGATATCGGTGAAGCCGTTGTCGGTGTCCTCGGCGGTCAGGCCCTCGTCGCTCGAGATCATCACGACCGACGCATCCGCCGAGAGGACCGGGATGAACCGAGCCGGGTAGGAGTCAGCCGGAGGCACCGGTCGGCGGCGGAGGACCGTGGCGTCATAGGGGCCGTTGCCGCGTCCGGCGTCGGCGGACAGGAGCGCCGTGGTCCCGCCGCTTCGCCGATAGACGTCGGTCTTCGCGTCGGTGTCCGCTGCGAGCAACGGCTCGGCGGTCTCGAAGACGGTCGCCGTCCCGTCATCGGAAAGGCCCGCGAACCTCGGGGTGAAGGGGCCGTTTCCTCCGTCCGGGCCGGTCGAGACCAGCGTCGTCAGCCCGTCCCGGCGGCGGTATAGGTCGGGGAGACCGTCGGTGTCCGACGGGTCGAAACTCTCCGCCGTGAGGAAGATGGCGGCGTCACCGTCGGGGGTGATTCCGGCCAGCGAGGCATCGGCACCACCCTCGGCCGAGGCTCCGGTCGAGACGAGGGTGGTCACCGTCCCCTCGCTCTCGTAGACGTCGGCGAAGTCGTCCGTGTCAGACGGCACCAGTCGCTCTCGGGTGGTGAAGAAGACGCGTCTGCCATCCCCGCTTGCATCCCCGAAGACGGCGGAAAGGCTGCCGGTGCCGGCCCCGGGGCCCGCTGAGATGAGGCTGGTCTGATTGCCCTCGCGCACAAACAGGTCGACACCGTGGTCGTCGAGATCGTCCGCTGTCAGCCGCTCGGAGGTCGAGAAGATGGCCCGCGAGCCGTCAGCGGAAACGAAGCGCAGGGTCGGCGGAGTGCCGTCATTCCCGCCGGCTGGGCCGATCGAGACCAGACTGGTCCGACCGGCGGCGCGCTTGTAGATGTCGAGCCCGGATTCGCTCGTAGGATCCGGCTTGTCGGTGTCGGCGGACGAGAGCTGGGACCGGGTCGTGAAGTAGGCCACCCTGCCATCGCGCGAGGACCCGGCGAAGACAACCCCCTCGATCACCCGCCGGTAGCGGTCGCCGGCCGGCCGGTTGACGACGACCCGCAGCGATCGCTCCGCCGGGTGGGTTTCGGGCACCCCTTCAACGACCGCGCGGACACCGAAGGTGTGCTTGCCGACCGCCAAACCCCGGTAGCGGGCGGGCGACCTGCAGGTCCGGAACGCGCCCCCGTCGAGCGAGCATTGGAACGGCCAGTACCCGTCGGATGCATGGAAGGCGAAGGAAGCGGTACGCGACGTGGTCCCACCGACCGGACCCGAGGTGATCTGGGTCGGGCCCACCGAGACCAGCGAGGTCTGCCCGGAGTCCAGATGCCTCTCGTAGAGGTCGAGCGACAGGTCGCTGTCCTCCGGCGAGAGCCGGTCGGTGGTGGTGAAGAAGACGGTCTCGCCGTCGGAGGAGACGGCACCTACCGATTCGCTCCCGGACCAGCGAGAGCCATCCTGGAAGATCGCCCCTTCGGAGGCCAGTGAAGTGGTGCCGCCGGTCCGCACGTACAGCCCCCCGTTGGATGCGGGGTCGGGATCGAACGGGGAGAGGCTGCCGCTGTCGTGGAAGAAGACGCGGGCGCCGCCTGCGGCAAGGGCACCGAACCGGGCCGCGCCACCGTTGGCCCCGCTGGTCGCCACCGACACGAGGCTGGTCTGCGATCCGTCGCGAAGGTAGAGGTCAGGCTGGAAGTCGTCGTCCGCAGCCACGAGTTGACGGTCGGTGGTGAAGTAGACACCGCCGTCGGACGCCAGGGCGTCGAAGTCGAGCCAATCCGCCTCACCACCGACGCCGGCGTTTCCCCGTGGGCCGGTGGAGACCAGGCTGACGACCCCACCGACGCTTTCATAGAGGTCCACGGTTGCGTTCTGATCGGCGGGAACGAGGGCATCGGCCGATCTGAAGATCACCCTGCCGCCATCCGCCGACTCCGCGGCGAAGTCCCCGTCACCTCCATCGGGAGCCGTGGACCCCTTCGAGATCAGGGTCACGGCGCCCGCCTCGATCCTGTAGAGGTAGGTATCGCCGGTGTCGCCCATCCCCGGGACTAGCCGCTCGCCGGTCGTCAGGTAGACGCGCGAGCCGTCGGGAGAGACGTGCCGCACGTACTCATAGCCGGGGCCGTGGGCGCTGGGCAGTGCATCCGGTGTGATCAGGGTGGTGCTTCCGCCCGCCCGCCTGTAGAGGTCGGTGGCGTCGTCGGTGTCGCCGGCGACGAGCCGCCGGTCGGTGGTGAAGTAGACCTCCGTCCCGTCGGAGCTCGAGCCGGAGAACTCGACCTGAGCGTCCGCCGGCCCGCCGCTCGCCGGCCCGGTGGAGACGAGCTTCACTTCCCCGGCGTGGGCCTCGTAGATGTCGTAACGATCGTTGGTGTCGGCGGGGTCGAGGCTCTGGTAGGTCGAGAAGAACACCCTTGAGGTGTCTCCCGAAGCCCCCTCGAAGTACGGCTCGTAACAGAACTCTCCGTTTGGCAGGCATGGCGCCGCCCCAGGCACGGCGACCAGCTCCAGCGCCGGGCCATCTCGGCGGTAGATGTCCTGCTGGTCATCCTGGTCGGCAGGCACCATCCCGTCATGGGTCGAGAAGACCACCCGCTCCAGATCCGGTGAAGCCGCGAGGAACGTGACCGCACCTGGTGTGTTGTGGCCGGCCGAGTCGACCGAGAAGAGCCTGGTGACGCCGCCCGACCGCTCGTAGATGTCGACCTTCTCGTCGTTGTCCTCCCGGGTCAGCGGCTGCGCCGTCTCGAAGAGGACTCTGGAGGCGTCAGGCGTCGAGGCGACGACGCACGGCCTCCCATTCTCCGGGTTGCCGCTTCCGCACCTGCTCGGCTCCGCCCGTGCAGGGGCGGCCGGTGAGACCGCAGCGGCGAGCCAGAGCCCGAGAAACGTGGCAAGCCCGAGCCGCCTCACCGCGATCGCCGCCCCTTCGGCACCGACTGCCAATCGGCGGCGAAATCGATCCCGCCGGCACCGACGATCGGGACAGGACGGGATCTCCCGGTGCGGAGGCGGAGGACGCTGAGAGCCGTGTAGTCGGGCCCTCCGGTGTACCGGCCCGCGGTCTCGAAGAGGACCGACTGCGAGTCAGGGGAGAAGACCGGGCTCGAGTGGGACTGGTTTCGGACGGGACGGGTGAGCCGCCTCTGGTTGGAGCCGTCGGCGCGCATCACGTAGACCTCGGACGACCCGCCTCGCCCGTCGGGCCCTCCGTTCCGCTTGCTGACGAATGCGATTCGCCGCCCGTCCGGGGAGAACTGCGGAGCGTAGTCGTCGCCGGGCGCCCGCGTCAGCCGGGCGACCCTGCTTCCGTTGGGCCGGTAGAGGTAGATGTCGCAGGCGTTGCGGCGCGGGCACGCGGTGACGGCGATCCGCCGGCCGTCGGTGCTGGCCGCTCCAACCGTCTCGCCGATCCGGACCAGGCCCGAGCCGTCCGGATTGACCGCGTAGAGGTCGGGGTCGCCGTCGCGGTCGCTGCTGAAAAGGACGCGACCGTCGCTGAGCCATTGCGGGGCGGTGTCGTCGGCGGGGTCGTCGGTCAGCCGCGTGACACCGGTCCCGTCGGGGCGCACCAGATAGATCTCGGGGTTGCCGTCCCGCGAGCTCTGGAAGGCGATCAGCTTCCCGTTCCGCGAGAAGGACGGGTGGCCGGCTGTGGCGTCGTCGAGCAGGCGCCTGGGCTTGGCCCCGTTCGGCGTTGTCGTGTAGAGGCCTGCGATCTGCGGGGAGCAGTAGCCGGTATCGGGGTCGCAGTAGCGGCTCCGCGTGAAGGCGATCAGACCGTTCGCGCCCGGCGCCGTGCCGAGCGCCCCGAACTTCGCCCTGCTCGGGGGAACGCCCTCGCCCTCCGAGAGGAGTGTGATGGTCTTGCCGCGGCGCCGATAGATGTCGTTGCTCGCATCGTGGTCGGCCCTGACCATTCGTTGTGCGGTCTGGAAGATCACCGTCGATCCATCCTCCGAGGCGGTGAGTAGCGACGCCGGCTGGCTCAGCGTGCGAAAGGCAGCATCGCGGGTGAGGAGATAGAGCGTGCGAGTCGAGTTGACGTACCCGTAGACGTCCTGGTCACGACCGTCACGGTCCGCTCTCACCAGGGGAGCGGAGGTCTCGAAGAACACCAGTGAGCCGCCGGCCGAGATCCGGGCGTTCGTCGCGTAGGTGTAGCGACGGTGCTCGGGCAGGTTGCTGATGATTCGCAGGCGCGCCCCGATCCGTTCGTAGAGATCCTCGTCCTCCCCCGTGTCGGAGGGGACGAGGCCGGCATCGGTGAGGAAGATGACGCGGGAAAGATCTCTCGAGGCCCCGACGTACTCGGCTCCGGAGGAGTTGTCAGCGGTGGGCGTGCGGCCCCCGCTGACCAGCGCGAGCGAGCCGTCCGTCCAGCGGTAGATGTCCGTCGAAGTGTCGGTGTCGGCGGGAAGCAGCGGAGCCGCCGAGGAGAGCAGGACCGAGTGGCCGTCGGCCGAGTTGGCCAGGAACCGGTTGAATCCGATCTGGGAACCGCGGGGATGCCCGATCAGGACAGGCGTACCCCCCGCATCCATGTAGACATCGTCGTAAATGTCTGAATCGGCCGGATCGAGGCGGCGGTTGGTCGTCAGGAAGGCCCTTGTTCCGTCGGCCGAGATGCCGCCGAAGTCGTTCGAACAGCCGGTGAACGGCGGGCACGGACCCGGCGCAACCGCCCGGTAGGCCCCCGCTGACCGCACATACATGCCGCCGGCCGGATCCGCGTCAGGCGTGAGCCGGTCGTTCGTGGACAGGTAGAGGTGCGAGCCGTCGTCGCTGACTGCCCAGAAGTTGGTTTGGCTCGCCGTGCCCGGCGTCAGGAGGGTCGGTACACCGCCGGAGACCACGTACGGGTCATAGAGCCCGTCGTCATCGGCCGGGTCGAGCACACGGTCGGTGGTCAGGTAGATGCGGCTCGCATCTCGGGAGATTCGAACGATCGGCCCCCACTTGCCATCCCCGAAGAGGACCGGGCCGCCGGGTGTGTATCTGTAGGTGTCGGGGCTCGAGTCCGTGTCGGCTGCGATCAGCGCTTCGCTGGTCTCGAAGAAGATGAGGCTTCCGTCCGCAGAGATCATCCGGTTCTCGATCTGGGCGTCCCGCGCACCGGCCGGGTCCCCGGGACCGGCGGCGAGGAGCACCGTCCGGCCACCGGCCCTCATGTAGAGGTCGGAGGAATCGTCGACGTCGGCCGGCGAGAGGGAGTCCTCGGTCTCAAAGAGGACGTGGGAACTGTCGTCCGAAGCTGCCACGTACCGAACCGGAGCGGCGGCGGCCCCGGAGCAGAGGATCGCCGAGACAGCAGCGACCAGCACCGACACGGCGATGGCTCTGGATCTGATGCGGGACTTCATGACTGGATCTGCCTCGCGCTTTCGGTCGGTGCGGGAGGCGGACGCCGGGTCCGCTCGCCCTGCACCGATTCAAACACCCCGCGATGGCCTTCGATGCGGCCCCTCGCGATGGCCTTGGTGGCCTTCGATGCGGCTCCTCGCGATGGCCTTCGATGCGGCGGTCCCCCGGGCCGCCACCGGAGCTCGCCGTGTATCTGAGATATTTCAATGGTGGCCGACCTCTCCGAGATCCAGGCGATGATCGAGTCCGCCCTGCCCGGCGCCGAGGTCGAGGTGTCCGACCAGACGGGAAGCGGCGACCACCTGCTCGCCACCGTCACCGCTCCCCAGTTCGAGGGGCTCTCGCGGATCGACCAGCACCGGCTCGTCAAGAGGGCGGTGCGCGAGCGCATGGACGACGGCACGATCCACGCGCTGACCCTGATGACATCGCCGCCAGGGGCGCCGGGAGCGGCCCGGTAAGATCGGCCCATGAGCGAGACGACTATCAAGGACCAGGTTCAGCAGCTGATCGACGAGAACGAGGTGCTGCTCTTTATGAAGGGCACCCCCGAGATGCCCCGCTGCGGCTTCTCGATGCGGGTCGTGCAGGTCCTCGAGGCGATGGACGTCGAGTACGGGGCGGTCGACGTGCTGCCCGCACTCGAGCCGCTGCGCGAGGCGACCGGCGAGATCTCGGATTGGCGGACCTTCCCCCAGCTCTACGTGAACGGAGAGCTCCTGGGAGGCGCCGACATCGTGCAGGAAATGTACGAGTCCGGCGAGCTGGCCAAGGCACTCGGCGTCGAGCAGCCGGCCGGGGATCCAGGGCAGCAGGGCGGCGGCCCGGAGACGGGCGGAGGCGAAGGCGGCGAACCGCAGCCCTTCACCTCGCCGCCCCTGCAGATCGAGAACCAGCCCTAGCGACGGGCGGACGGGGGGTGCAGCGGCGCCCTGGGGATCGCCAACCCAGGGGGGCGAATGCTTCGCTGAACCATCAGACCCCCCACCGGGGACTCAACCATTCAGCGAGCGCTGGCGCCCTCCCTTCGCGCCCGGGGGGGAACCGTTGCCGCCGGCCGCCGGCAAGCCGGTGCCGCATGCCGCCCGCGAACCGGCCGCGGCACCCGGCGGGCCCGGACGGCGCCCCTAAGCCGTTAGGGCCGCGGCGCTCTCGGTAGGACGCTGGGTGGGGCCCGGGCGGCGTCCCCGAACCGTCTACTAGACCGCGGCGCCCTCGGCCGCGTCCTCGCGGACCTGGAAGGAGGAGCCGCAGCCGCAGGCCGCGACCACGTTGGGGTTGTTGACCTGGAAGCCGGCGCCCTGGAGGCTCTCGACGTAATCCACCTCGGAGCCGAAGACGAACTGGGCGCTGACCTTGTCGACGATCACCGCGACCCCGCGGTCCTCGAAGACGTGGTCGTCCTCCTTGGGCCGGTCGAAAGCGAGCGCGTACTGGAAGCCCGAGCAGCCGCCGCCGCGTACAGCCACGCGCAGGGCCTGGCCCTCTGATTCCTCCGAGCCGGAGAGAAGCTCGCCGATCTTCTCCGCCGCCTTGTCGGTAAGGGTGATCGCAGTCTCGGGAGTCTCGCTCATGGCTCCACATTGTAAGGCACGCTCCCTCCCGACCCCCGCCGCCCGGCCCCGCGACTCGATGCCCCGCGACCGGGCCCGGCCCCGCGACTCGATGCCCCGCGACCGGGCGCGGCCCCGCGGCCCCCCGGCTCCGGACGGCGCGGAACGATCTCAGCGCCGGACCGGCTCGCCGAAGGCGAAGTCCAGGTATTCCCTGATCCTCCGCGAGTCGTGGATCACCTCCTCGCCGTGGACCAGCACCGGCACCCTCCTCTGGCCGGTCAGCTCGACGATCTCCGGGCGCTCGCCACGCCTGTAGGGCACGCGCACGGTGCGGTACTCCAGCCCGCGGCGGCGCAGGGCCCTGGCGACCGCTCCGCAGGGACAGAGGAGGTCCGTCGGCGTCGGGCAGCGGTAGAGGACCAGGGCTCCCTCCCGGCCGGGAGCGTCACCGCCGGGCGCAGCGCGGCCAAGGCCCTCACGGCCGGGAGCGTCACCGCCAGGCGCAGCGCGGCCAAGGCCCTCACGGCCGGGAGCGTCACCGCCAGGCGCAGCGCGGCCAAGGCCCTCACGGCCGGGCCTGTCGCCGCCGGCCGCCGGGGATCCCTGCCGGCTCACCCCAGGCCGACCCTCTCCCCGAGCTGGAGCAGGCGCCCGAAGGCGCGCAGGGCCGGGTCGCTGCGCGGGGCGCGCCCCACCCGGTCCCCGAGCCGCTCCATCTGCCAGGTGACCGCGGCCTCGAGCGTCTCCTCGTGGGGGCGCGGCTTGAAGCCGAGCTCCCGCTTGGCCTTCGCCGAGCTGTAGGTCCACCACTGCGCGGCCGAGCGCAGCTCGTCGCGGCTTACCGGGACGGGGAGGCCGGAACGCCGGGCCAGGTCCGCCGAGGCCATGGTCAGGCTCGCGGGGACCTTGAGCGGGGGCGGCGGCACCCCGGAGATGCGCCCGATGTCCGCGAAGAGCCGGGTCAGGGTGAAGTTGCGCCCGCCCAGGATGTACCGCTCTCCCGGCTCCCCCTTGGCGTCGGCGAGCAGGTGCCCCTCGGCGACGTCGCGCACGTCCACCACGTTGAGGCCCCCCTCGACGTAGAAGGGGATCTGGCGCAGCAGGATCCGCCTGATCAGGCGGTTCGAGGTGCCGCGGGGGTCGTCGGGGCCGAGCGCGAAGGTGGGGTTGACGATCACCACGCGCAGCCCGTGGGCGGCGACGCGCAGCGCCTCGACCTCGGCCTCGTGCTTGGAGTTGATGTAGGCGATCCCCAGGTGCCCGGCCGTGAACTGCTGGCTCTCGTCGGCGGTGCCGCCGGGCCGGGCCGGGCCCAGGGCGCCAGCCGAGGAGGTGTGGACGACCTGCTCCACGCCGGCCTCCAGGGCCTCCTCCATGACGACCCGCGTTCCGCCGGCGTTGACCTCGAAGACCCGCTTCTCGGCCCCCGGCCTCATCGAGGTCGTCCCGGCGACGTTGAAGACGCGCTCCACCCCCTCCATCGCCCTCCTCACGGCGCGGCGGTCCGTGATGTCCCCGGTCGCCCGCTCGAAGGAGACGTCGGCGAGGTGGTCGAGATCGGAGTCCCGCCGGGCGAGGATGCGCAGGTCGTCGCCCCGCCGTGCGACGGCCCTGGTCAGGTGGGAGCCGAGGAAACCCGAGCCTCCTGTGAGCAGGGTGGTCACGCGCTGATCGTAGTGAGTGGGTCGGGGCGGGGTTCTGATACAACCGCCCGATCGAGGAGGCAAGCGCCACACGGCCCGGCACCGGCGGCACGGCGGTCGTCTGCGACTCCACCGCGTACCTGCCAGCAGACCTCGCCGCCCGGGAACGGATCGAGGTGGTCAGCCTCTACGTGAGCCTGGGCGGGGTGCAGCGGCGGGAGACCGAGATCGCCGACTATCCGGCCTTCTTCGAGGAGCTGCAGGCCTCCGACTCACCGGCCACCACCTCGCAGCCGTCGGTCGGGGACTTCATCGCGGCCTACGAACCGTCTCTGCAAGCCGGCCGGGAGGTGGTCTCGCTGCACATCTCCTCGGGGATCTCGGGGACCGTCGAGGCCGCGAACCAGGCCCGCGAACGGCTGATCGAGGAGGGACGGGGCGGCGAGCGCGTGCACGTCTACGACTCCGGCACCTCGGCGGGGGCGCTGGGCCTCTGCGCCCTCTCCGCCTCGCGATCGGCCGCGGCGGGGGCCGGCGCCGAGCAGGCCCTCGCCGAGGTGCGCAGGGTGCGGGAGGCGATGCGGATCTGGTTCGCGATCGACACGCTGGAGTACCTGCGAAGAGGCGGGCGGATCGGTGGCGCCCAGGCCTGGATCGGCTCCACCCTGAAGATCAAGCCGATCCTCACCCTCGAACACGAGATCACGCCGGTGGAGCGGGTGCGGACCCGCAGCCGTTCGATCGAGCGGCTGCGCGAGTACGCGCGCGAGCGTCACGCCGACGGCGCCGACGCGTGGGTCGTCCAGCACATCCAGGACCCCGAGTCCGCCGAGCGCCTGGCCGCCGACTGCCGCGAGATCTACGGGTGCGGGCCGGTCTTCGCCTCCGAGATCGGCCCGGTCCTGGGCGCGCACGTCGGCCCCGGGCTGCTCGGGGTCGGCAGCACCGTCCCCTTCGGCGGCCGGCACCCGGCCAGCGACTCCAGGGTCCAGGCGGCGGGTTAGCGGCGTCGGCGGATCGCCAGCAGCCCGCCGATCACGAAACCGGCGACGGCGGCGACGGTGATCAGCTCGGTGCGGTGCTCGCGGACCTGCTTGCGCCAGTCGGTGAGATCGTTGACCTTCCGGCGCAGCTCCTCCACGGAGGCGCTCAGCTCGCTCCGCTGGATCTCGAGGTCGTGCCTGATCTGCGCGGAGGAGCGCCCCGGCGCGCCCGCGGTCGAGCGCGGGGTCGCGGTGGGCCCGTTGGAGCTCGGCTGAGGACCGCTCACCGACCCACCTTCTGCTCGATCGGCGGCAGGTCGGGAACCTCAGGCTCGGCGTGCTCGAGCACCGCCCGGGTCTGCTTGGCGTCCTCGATCGCCTGCGCCGGGACCGGCGGCGACCCGGCCTGGATCGCGCGATAGGCGATCAGCCCGGCTATCGCCGCGACCACCAGCAGGATCGCTGCCTCGATGAAGAAGCCCGGCCAGATGCTGTCGAAGAGCAGGTCGCTGATCAGGTAGGCGACGCCGAACAGGAAGAGGATCAGCGCCATGAAGGCGAAGGTGCCGGCGGCGGCGGCGACCGCCGAGCCGCGCAGGAGCTTGCTGACCTTCTCGGAGACCTCGGCCTTGGCGAGCTCGATCTCCTCGCGGACGATGAAAGTCGTCTTCTCGGAGACGTCGAGGAAGAGCTCCCCGACCGTGCGGCGGCCGGGATCGAGCGGCTCGTGGTGCGGCGGTCCGCTGGGCGGGGTCCCGGGATCGTCCATCGGCTACTCGGGAGGCTCCTCGTTGAAGACGCGCCGCCAGAGCATCCCCGCCGCACGGGTGGCCGCGATGCTCGCCAGGGCGCTGACGCCGGCGACGATCGCGCTCCACAGAAGCCTTCTGACTATGTCGTTGTCCACTCGGCCAGGCCTTCCCTCGGGGGCATCGCAGTAAACCATCTGGAGCCGCCGCCGGTCGGGCCGGGGCGGGGCCGAACAGGGCTCTTGCAGGGGCAGGGCACGCTAGCGCGGCTCCAGCCCGTCGCAGATCGTCCCGACGACGAGGTCCTTGGCGTGCTCGAAGTCGGAGTCGGAGGCCGGCATCAGCTGGAAGATCCAGCCCGAGAGGAGCTGCTCGATGGCCCCGTAGAAGGCCATCGAGGCGAACCCGGCGTCGATGTCGTCACGGAAGGCGCCGGCCTGCTGGCCCTCGGCGACGATCCTGGCGATCGAGTCATAGGCGCTGGAGATCTCGGGCAGGTGGGTCCGCCCGAAGGAGTTGGCCGCCCTGGTCACCTCGACGATGATCACCTTCATCAGATCGGGGTCGTGGCGGTAGGAGTCCACGATGAAGGAGGCGACGGCCTCGAGCTTGCCCCGCGGGGGGGCGTCGCTGCGGTCGGCCTCCTCGATCGCCGCCAGCAGCAGCGACCAGCGCTCCGCGAACAGCTCGTTGAGGACCTGCTCCTTGGAGTCGAAGTAGTGGTAGACGAGGCCGTAGGCGACCCCGGCCTCGTCGGCAATGTCGGAGACCCGCGTCGCGTGGAAGCCCTGGCGGGCGAAGACCCTGATCGCCGCGTCGAGGATCTGGCGGCGCTTGTCGACCGGAGGGGCCTTGGCCATCTCAGCCCACCTCCGCGGGATCGGGCCAGCGGTAGGCCCCGGGGCGGCGGCTGGCGAGCGAGGGCAGGGACTCGCGGAGCCCGTCCTGCGCGGCCAAGTCGAGGTCGGCGGCGATGAAGCACTCCTCGTCCTCAGCGGTGGCCAGGACCGCCCCCCAGGGCTCGACGATCGCCGAATGCCCGTAGGAGTGGTAGGGGTCGGCGCGCCCGACCTGGTTGGGGGCGAGGACGAACGCCTGGTTCTCGATCGCTCGGGCCCGGAGCAGGACCTCCCAGTGGGCACGGCCGGTCTGCAGGGTGAAGGCGGCGGGGACGGCGAGAACGCGCGCCCCGCGGACGGCGAGGATGCGGTAGATCTCGGGAAAGCGCAGGTCGTAGCAGACCGAGAGCCCGAGCCGGACCGTTCCCTCGGCGCCTTCGGCGGTCGGCCAGGTTCCGGCCAGCTCGGCGCATACGATCTCCTCCCCCGCCTGCTCGTGCTCGGACTCGCGATAGACGGTGCCGCCGACCTCGACGTCGAACATGTGGATCTTGCGGTAGACGGCGAGGTCGGCGCCGTCGGGGCCGATCAGGACCGAGGCGTTGTGGCAGCGGCCGTCCTCGCCGCGCTCGCAGACGCTGCCGGCCAGCAGGTGGATGCCCAGCTCGGCGGCCCAGCCCCGGGCCGCGTTCAGCGAGGGCCCGTCGAGCGGCTCGGCCCCCGCCGTGAGCACCTCTCCGCGCGCCAGCAGGTTCCACTTCTCGGGCAGGGCGACGAGATCCGCGCCGTCCGAGGCCGCGGCCCTTACCAGCCGCTCGGCGGCCTCGAGGTTGCGATCCACGTCGCTCCCGGAGTTGAGCTGTACCGCTGCTGCCCGCACCTTTGCTCTCCGCTTCGGCGGCCCGCCTCTGCCCGGCGGCCGGTTGATTGACCAGTCAATCGAGGTCGACTCAGTATAGGGTCCGGAGAAGGACGCGGCGCGGGTCGCGGGTCGTCGCCCGGGTGCGGGACGCTGGTCGTCGCCCGGGTGCGGGACGCTGGTCGTCGCCCGGGTGCGGGACGCTGGTCGTCGCCCGGGTGCGGGTCGCGGGTCGTCGCCCGGGTGCGGGACGCTGGTCGTCGCCCGGCCACGCGCGTGCCCGTGCGGCGCCCACGGGGTGGGACCTCTAATCGTTGGCTGTCAGGGACGAGAGGTCCCACGTGGCCGCCCCCCAACCTGGGACCTCTAATCGTTGGCTGTCAGGGACGAGAGGTCCCACGTCGGGGTCGGGGGGCGGCGGTAGGGTGACGCGGTGGCCGGGACGGCGTTCGTCACGGGAGGGTCGGGATTCATCGGCTCCAGGCTGATCGCCCGGCTGCGCTCCGGGGGCCGCGCGGTAAGGGCGCTGGCGCGCTCGGATCGCTCGGCCGCCACCGTGGAGGCGCTGGGCGCCGAGCCGGTCCGCGGCGAGCTGGGCGACGTGGACTCGATGCGCGAGGGCGCCAGGGGTTGCGAGGCGGCCTTCCACCTCGCCGCCCGCCTCGGCGACTGGGGACCCTGGGAGGAGTTCGAGCGCGACAACGTGGCCGGCACCCGCAACGCGCTCGCCGCCTGCGAGTCAGCCGGGGTGCGGCGTTTCGTGCATTGCGGTACCGAGGCGGCGCTGATGGCGGGGCAGCCGCTTATCAACGTGGACGAGACCGCTCCCCTTCGCCCCGACTCCAAGGCGCCCTATTCAGCCACGAAGGCGAGGGCCGAGATGGCCGTCCGTGCCGCCTGCCGGGAGGGCTTCGATACGGTGGTCGTGCGTCCGCGATTCGTCTGGGGGGCAGGTGACACCACGCTCCTGCCCAGGATGGTGGAGATGGCCAGGAAGGGGCACTTCGCCTGGCTCGGGGGCGGGGGCAACCTCACCGCCACCACTCACGTCGCCAACGTCGTCGAGGGCCTGCTGCTCGGGGCCGAGCGGGGCCGGGCCGGGGAGGCCTACTTCGTCACCGACGGCGAGCCCGTGGTCTTCCGCGAGTTCGTCACCTCGCTGCTGGCGACCCAGGGCATCGAAGCGCCCGACCGCAACCTGCCGGGATCCCTCGCCGGCCCGCTCGCGCTCGCCAGCGAAGCGGCCTGGCGCCTCCTTCCGCTGCCCGGCGCCCCGCCGATCACCCGGTTCGCCGCCTGGATGCTCACCCAGGAATGCACGATCGACATCGCCAAGGCCCGCGAGGAGCTCTCCTACGAACCGGTGGTCACCCGCGAGGAGGGGTTGGCCGAGCTCCGCGAGGCCGGCCCGGTCGCCGCCTGACGTCCACCCGGGCGGGGCGCCGACGGCTAGCGCCGCTGCGCCTGGCGCTCCAGCTCGGCGATCAGCAGCTTGGTGTGGAGGGCCGCTATCAGGTCCTTCAGGGGTTCGGCCCCGGCCTCGATCATCTCCGCCACCCGCTCCGGCTCCATCTCACCGGCGAGCCGCTCCATCAGCACCCCGACCTCCTCGGTGACGAGCGCCTCCAGGGCGCGCTTGTAGCGGAGGGTGTCGTAGACGGTGAAGCCGATCTTCTCGTCATAGCCGCCGGCGCGGAAGCGGCTGATCGCCTCGATGATCTTCACGTCGGAGGCCGAATAGCCCCGGCTGTTGGGACTCAGCACCTCGAGCTCCTCGAGGCGGTCGAGCACCTCCTTGGGGACTCCGTAGGCGGCGCGCACCTCGGCTGCGCTGATCCTCTTGCGCTCGCCCTCCAGCGCCCGTTCGAGGATGCGGTCCTCGATCTCCAGCAGCGCCTCGGCCCGATCGGGGTCCTCGTCGAGGATCGCGCGGATCGCCTTCAGCGGCATGAAGCGCTCCTCCTGGAGGCGCTTGATCAGCCGGATGCGCTCGACGAACTCCGGCGGGTAGTAGGCCATGTTCCGAGAGGTCCTGACCGGCTCCGGAAGGAGACCCTCGCGAAGGTAGTGCTTGATGGTCGGGGCCGGCACGCCGGAGGCTTCGGCGAGCTCGCGCATCGGCATCAGCTCGGACTCGCCGGTGGAACCCCCACCACGTCCGCCGTTGAAGCGCCCACCTCGGCCGCCGCGCTCGCCGCCGGCCTCGCCGCCGGACCGCCCGCCGCCGCGCTCGCCGTCCCCACTGCGGGAGCGCCCGCCGGCCTCCGGCGCCTGCCCGTGGCCCGATCGCCCGCTCATGCGACGAACGTCCCACCCTCTGCTTCCCCGACCGCCGCGGCCGCCCCGGAGGAGATCAGCGCGGCGATCTCCTCCTCGGAGTACCCGACCGAGCGCAGCGCCTCCTCGGTGTGCTCGCCGAGGGCGGGTGCGGGGCGCCGGGGATCGGCGGGCGTTCGGGAGAGCTTGACCGGCGAGCCGAGCTGCCGGACGGATCCGATCCCCGGCTGCTCTAGCTCGACGACCATCTCCCGGGCGCGCACCAGCTCTGAGTCGAGCGCCTCGTCGAGATCGAGGATCGGCTCGATGCAGCAGTCGTGCTCGTCGTTGAACTCCCGCCACTGCTCGCGGGTGCGCGCACGGAAGACCGCCGCGACCTCCTCCCAGGCCGCCGAGCCGGGCCGCTCGAACTGGGCCGGGACGAGGTCGGGGCGCCCGACCCCCTGACAGAAGGCAGCCCAGAATTTCGGCTCCAGCGCACCGCAGCTCACCCAGCCGTCCGCCGCCTCGTAGGGCAGGTAGCAGACCATCGCCCCGGCCAGCTCCAGGCCGCCGCGCCGCGGGACCTCGCCGTCGCAGAAGTAGCGCCCGGCGACCATCGCCAGCCAGGCGAGGGCGCCGTCGGCCATCGAGATGTCAACCACCTGCCCCTCGCCCGAGCGCGATCGCTCGTGCAGCGCAGCCATCACCCCGAAGGCGGCCATCAGCCCGCCGCCCCCGAGGTCGGCGATCTGCCCTGCGGACTGGACTGGCGGGCCGCCGGAGGCGCCGGTCAGGCCGAGCAGGCCGGTCAGGGCCAGGTAGTTGGTGTCGTGCCCCGCCCGCTGGGTGAACGGGCCGTCCCGCCCGTAGCCGGTG
Organism: Solirubrobacterales bacterium; assembly: GCA_046330315.1. Lineage (GTDB taxonomy): Bacteria > Actinomycetota > Thermoleophilia > Solirubrobacterales > 70-9 > JAXLSZ01. Next base: position 66,711 of record JAXLSZ010000009.1, on the reverse strand, counting down.
ATCGCGCAGTAGACGATGCCCGCGTTCGCCTCCCGCATCCGCTCATAGCCGACCCCGAGCCGCTCCAGCACCCCGGGGCGGAAGCCGTCGAGCACGACGTCGGCGCGCTCGACGAGCCGCAGCAGTGCCTCGCGGCCCGGCTGCCGCTTGAGGTCGAGGCGGATCGAGCGCTTGCCCCTGTTCAGGGCCAGGTAGAGGGCAGAGCGGGTGCCCAGGCCCTGCTGCTCCTCGCCGCCGTAGCAGGGAGGCGCCCAGCGGATGTAGTCGCCCGCCCCGGTGTCCTCGACCTTGAGCACGTCGGCCCCGAGGTCGGCGAGCAGCAGCGAGCAGAACCCGCCGGGGAGGAGCCGCGTGAGATCGAGGACCAGGACGTCCTCGAGGGGGAGGCCCGGACCGGCGGCCACGGCTCTATCCGTCCGCGCCGGCGGACGCGCGCTTGGGCAGGCCGAGCATCTCCCGCGCCTCGGCGACGGTCGCCGCGCGCCGTCCCACGTCCTCGGCCATCTGGCGCGCCTTGGCGATCAGATCGCCGTTCGAGCGGGCCATTTCCCCGTTGGGGAGGTAGAGGTTGTCCTCCAGCCCGGCCCTTACGTTTCCGCCCAGCACCAGGGAGGCGCCGAGCAGCTTCCACTGGTCGCGCGAGATCCCGATCACCTGCCAGGCGTTCGGCCCCTCGGCCCCCCCGGGTATCTGCTCGGACATGAAGGCGACGTTTCGGGCGTTCGGCCGGATCCCCCCGTTGACCCCCATCACCAGCGAGATCTGCAGCGGCGGCTCGAGTAGGCCCATGTCGATCAGCGGGTCGAGGTTGGCGACGTGGCCGGCGTCGAAGCACTCGTGCTCGGGCTTGATCCCGATCTCCCGCATCGCGGTGATGAACTCGATGATCGTGTCGAAGCTGTTCTCGAATACCGTCTTGAAGACGAAGTCCTTGCGCCGCCGCGAGTACTTCGCGTAATTCATCGAGCTCATGTTCAGCGCCGCGACGTCGGGACGAAGCTCCCGCAGGTAGGCGATCCGCTTCTCGATCGGCACCCCGATCGCCCCGGTCGAGTAGTTGACGATCACGTCGTCGACCTCGGCGAGGATCGCCTCGGTGATCGCCCGGAAGTCCTCCACCTCGTAGGAGGGGACGCCGTCCGGCGTGCGCGCGTGGATGTGGATCTGGCTGGCCCCCTCGTCCACCGCACGGCGCGCCTCCGCCGCGTACTCCTCGGGCGTGTAGGGGATCGCCGGGCACTGCTCTCGGTTGGCGATCGCGCCGGAGATCGAGCAGCTGATGACCACCGGATCGGGGAACCGGCTCATCGCCGGCCTCCCGCGGCCCGGGCGTGGCCTCCCGCGGCCCGGGCGTGGCCTCCCGCGGCCCGGGCGTGGCCTCCCGCGGCCCGGGCGTGGCCTCCGGGGGTCCGGGCGCGGTCTCCTGGGGTCCGGGCGCGGGTTCCGGCGGCCCGGGCGGCCGGGTGGGGCGAGAAAGGCCCGCTATGCGACCGTAACTCCACCCCACGCGCGCGCCGCGCATTGATGCTCCGGCTGGCGGGGCGCCGCGCATGGATGCTCGGGCTCGCGGGGCTCATACCGGCATCACCCCGTGCTTGCGCCAGGGCCGCTCGACCCGTTTGTCCCTGGCCATCCGCAGGGCGTTGACGATCGTCGGGCGCGTCTCGCGCGGGTCGATGATGTCGTCGATCATCGCGTTGCCCGCGGCGATGTAGGGGTCGATCTGGGCTCGCACCGCGCTCAGCATCGCCTCGCGGGTCGCCTCGGGGTCCTCGGAGGACTCGATCGCCGAGCGGCCGATGATGTTGACCGCCCCCTCCGGCCCCATCACCGAGATCTCCGCCCCCGGCCAGGCGACGATCAGGTCGGGCTCGTAGGCCTTCCCGCACATCACGTAGTAGCCGGCGCCGTAGGCCTTGCGGACGATCACCGTCACCTTCGGGACGGTGGCGCGGGAGACCGCGTAGAGCATCTTCGCACCGTGGCGGATGATCCCGGCGTGCTCGACCTTCGAGCCGACCATGAAGCCGGGCACGTCCTGCAGGAAGACCAGCGGGATGTTGAAGGCGTCGCAGAGGTTGATGAAGCGGGCGGCCTTGTCGGCCGAGTCGTTGTCGAGGATCCCGGCGAGCTGCTTGGGCTGGTTGGCGACGATCCCCGCCGGCTGGCCGCCGAAGCGGGCCAGGCAGGTGATCAGCGTCTTGGCGAACTTCGGCTTGATGTCGAACCACTCGCCGTCGTCGACGATCTCGGCGATCACCTCGTACATGTCGTAGGGCCGGCGCGAGGACTCCGGGACGATCTCCATCAGCTTCTCCGAGCGCCGGTCGTCGGAGTCCGAGGTCTCGCGCACCGGCGGCTTCTGCTCGCAGTTGGAGGGGAAGTAGGAGAGGTAGTCGCGGACCGCCCGGATGCACTCCTCGTCGTCTTTGACCTCGAGGTCGCCGACGCCCGACTTGCGGCAGTGGACCTTGGCGCCGCCGAGGTCCTCCATCGAGATGTCCTCGCCGGTCACGGCCTTGGTCAGATGGGGGCCGGCCAGCGCCATCGCGCCCTGGCCGACCACCATCGGCACGAAGTCCGAGAGCCCGGGGATGTAGGCGGTGCCGGCCGCGCAGGGGCCGAGCATCGCCGCGACCAGCGGGATCACGCCCGACATCTCGACCTCCTCACGGAACAGGTGCCCCGACCCCGCAAACAGCGAGCCGGCGGCCTCCTGGATCCGGGCCCCGGCCGAGTCGAGCAGCCAGAGGAACGGCATCCGCTTCTGCAGGGCCATCTCCCGCAGCCGGGTCACCTTCAGCTCTCCGGTCATCCCCATCGAGCCGGCCATCACCGTGAAGTCGTAGGCGGCGATGCAGCAGGCCCGCCCGTCGACCTCGCCCCAGCCGGTGATCACGCCGTCGGCCGGCGCCTCGCGCCCCTCCATCGAGCGCTGCGAGAAGTGCGGGCGGCCGTGAATCCCCATCTCGACGAACGTGCCCTCGTCCACCAGCAGGTCGATCCGCTCGCGGGCGGTCAGCTTGCCGCGCTCGTGCTGCTGGGCGATCTTCTCCGCGCCGCCCCCCTCCCTGGCGCGCTCGCGGCGGTCGTGGAGCTGCTCGCTGAGCTCGTGCAGCGAGGCGGTCCCGGGGAGTTTCGGCGCCGCTGCGCTCCCGTCCTCGGCGGCCGGCGTATCGGTTCGGTCCTCTGTTGCCAAGGGTGTCGTCTCCTAGCTGTGAAAGCGGGCGCTCGGGCCCGTATTGTTCGCGGTGTGAGAGGAGTGAGCGCCTTGCTGCTGATGGCGGCGGTGGCCGTGGCCGGATGCGGCGGGGGCGGCGACTCCACGCCCACCGAGGGAGGCGGCGGCCTCGATCTCACCTACCACCGCAGCGGCGGCGTGGCCGCCACGGACCGGACCCTGCGCATCCACCCCGACGGGTCGGCGTCGGTGGCCGTCCGGACATCCGCCGCCGGCCCCCCGATCCGCGCGCAGTTCGCGATCAGCGCCGCGGAGAGCGGCCGCCTCGCGTCGGCCCTCGGCGAGTCGGGCTTCGACTCGCTGGAGGCGAAGCCCCCGAGCGGCGGCTGCGCCGACTGCTACGTGTACGAGCTTTCGACGCCGGCCAACTCGGTTCGCTTCGACGACGTCACCGAGCCTGCGGCGCTGGCCCCCGTGATCCGGCAGCTCGACACGATCGTCGTGCTCAACACGCCGTCGGGCTAGGCTCGACCGCCGGCCGGCGCCCCTCATCTGCCCTTCCACTCGGGTTCGCGCTTCTCGAAGAAGGCCTTGACGCCCTCGATGGCGTCCTCGGTGGTCAGCTCGATGGTGAGCTGGGCGCGCAGGTAGTCGAGCGCCTCGACCAGCGGCATGTCCATCTGCCGCCACATCGCGTCCTTGCCGAGCCGCATGACGAGCGGGGACTTGGCGGCCAGCTTCTGCGCCCACTCCCCGACGGCCGCGTCGAGCTCTGCGGGCGGCACCACCCGGTTGACGATCCCGGCCTCCCGCGCCTGCTCGGCGCTCAGCCGCTCGCCCAGCAGCAGCATCTCGGTGGTCTTCTTGCGCGGGACGTTGCGGTAGATCAGCGCCATGATCATGAACGGGAAGAGGCCGACGTTGATCTCGGGCGTCCCGAAGCCGGCCGTCTCGGAGGCGACGATCAGGTCGCAGGCGAGCGCGATGCCGAGGGAGCCCGCGAGGACGTGGCCGCTCGCCGCGACGATCGAGGGCTTGCCCATCTCCCCGAGCATCCGGAAGACGTCGACGAACAGCTCCGCGCCGAAGTGCTTGTGGACGGTCGGCGTCTCGCCCCCGAACCCGGCCAGGTTCCCGCCGGCCGAGAAGACCTTCTCGTGCGAGGAGGCGAGGACGACCACCCGCACCTCATCGTCGTCGCGGGCCGCCGTCAGCGCCTCCAGCAGGTCGGAGAGCAGTTCCTCCGAAAGGGCGTTGCGGGTCTCGGGATCGTCGAGCGTGATCCTCGCGACGCCCTCGGCCACCTCGTAGCGGACCTTTCCGTTTCCCATCGACCGCGCAGGTTATCACCGTGGAAAGTAGGAAGTGCTACTGTCCACTTTGCCAGCCGACCAGCGAGCAAGGAGACGAGCAGTGGCGACCGCGACGAGCAACGGGACCTCTGTGATCAAGCCGGACTTCGAGGCCGGCCGCAAGCACTTCATCTTCAGCCAGGAGCACGAGGACCTGCGCGAGTCGCTGACCTCATGGGTCAAGAAGGAGCTCTACCCCCACCGCAACGAGTGGGAGGAGACCTACTGGCCCAGCGAGGTGATGAAGCGGGCCGGCGATCTCGGCTTCCTCGGCCTCTGCTTCCCCGAGGAATACGGCGGACAGGGTGGCGACTACTACTACTCGCTGGTCCGGGCCGAGTCGATGAGCTACTCGGCCTCGGGCGGAACCAACATGGCCTTCGCCGTGCAGACCGACATGGTCCTGCCCCCGATCCACCTGCTCGGCACCGAGGAGCAGAAGCAGCGCTACCTGGTGCCCGGGATCAAGGGCGAGAAGATCGGCGCCCTGGGGATCACCGAGCCCGGCGCCGGCTCCGACGTGGCGGGGATCCGCACCACCGCGATCCGCGACGGCGACGAGTACGTGATCAACGGCTCGAAGACCTTCATCACCAACGGGCCGCGGGCCGACTTCATCGTCCTGGTCGCCAAGACCGACCCCGAGGCGCGCCACGAGGGGATCACCCTGTTCCTGGTAGACCTCCGCGACGAGAGCGGCGAGAAGGTCCCCGGCTTCACGGTCTCGGCCGAGCTGGAGAAGATGGGCATGCACGCCTCCGACACCGGCGAGCTGGCCTTCGAGGACGTCCGAGTCCCGGCCGACGCGGTGCTGGGCGAGATCGGCAAGGGCTTCTACCACATCAGCTGGGAGCTCCAGGGGGAGCGCCTGGTCGCCGCCGCGGGCTGCCACGCCGGCGCCGAGCGGATGATCGAGAAGACCCTGGTGTACGCGAAGGAGCGCGAGGCCTTCGGGCGGCCGATCGGCAAGTTCCAGGCGATCCGCCACAAGTTCGCCGAGATGGCGACCAAGACCGAGGCGGCCAAGCAGTTCACCTACGCGACCGCCTGGCGCTTCGCCAACGGCGAGTACCCGGTGCGCGAGATCACCATGGCGAAGCTGTTCTCCTCGCGAATCTGCTGCGAGGTGGCCGACGAGTGCGTCCAGATCCTCGGCGGCTACGGCTACATGAAGGAGTACGAGATCGAGCGCGCCTACCGCGACGTACGCCTCAACCGGATCGGCGCCGGCACCGACGAGGTGATGCTCGACGTGATCGGCCGCTCCTACGGGCTGTAGGCCGCCGCCGCCCCGGCGCGGCCGGGTCCGATCCAGGCTAGATTTCGTCGCGGCGTGACCGAGACGAACCGGAACCGCGGAAACACCGTGATCGAGGCGCTGTTGCTCCTGCTTGCAGTGGTCCTCGTCTTCGTGGTCGGGCTGTGGGTCGGCTCCTCCGACAACAACTCCGGCAATGGGACGGCAACGGTGACGACGACGGAGACCACCACGGCCCCGTCCGCCGTTCCGCAGCCCCCGGCCACCGCCGGCAAGCAGACGGCGGAGCCCGACCCGCTGAGCCTCTCCGCACTCAGCCTCGCGACGACCCCCGGCCGGAAGGGCAAGGCCCTTCCCGGCAGCCAGGCCCTGATCGAGATTCTCGGCGAGCCCACCGAGCAGCGAACCGACAAGGGCAGGCGGGCGGGCTACTGGTCGACGGTCGCCACCACCCTGGCGGTGGTCGGCCAGATGGAGAGCGCCGCCTCCGAGGTGAAGACCCACGCCCAGGTCAGCTCCAACCGACCCTTCCTGCAGGCCGCGCAGGCCCGCGCCCTCTACCAAGTCGGCGCCCTGCAGCAGATGACGATAGCGACGACCCAGAGCAAGCTGACGAACGCGCTCGGCGAGCGGCTTGGCGGTGCCGTCAACCAGTCGATATTCCTCACCAACAAGGCCCTGCGGTCGAAGAGCGACAAGGACGCCGCGGCGCTGTCCGACAACTCCCGGTCGGCTGGGGCGACGGTCCTCGCCCTCCAGACCACCTACTCGCAGGCCCTCGCCGCGGCGCTGGCCGGCGGCTACGTGAGCGCCAACGACCTGCTAGCGAAGATGGTCCCGACCGCCAGGAAGCTCTCCTAGGGGGGCCGGTGGGCTGCTCCCGGCGGCAGAGGAGGCCCCGGCCCCGATGACCGCACTCGACCACGTCCGCTCCTACTACGAGGCGCTCAACAGCGGCGACGCCGACCGCGTCGCCGCCCACTTCACCGAGGACGCCGTCCATTACTACACGCGGCTGGGCCCTCACGAGGGAGGCCCGAAGATCGCCGAGTACGCAGCCTGGGCTGTGGCGAACATCGATGCCCAGTGGCACCTCGAGCACGGGATCGAGTCGGCCGAGCCGGGCGACGGCACCGCGGAGCCCGAGGTCGCGATCGAGTGGTCGATGACCTGGCGCGACCCACGCTCGGGCGCCAGGCGCCTCGACCGCGGGACCGAGTGGTTCCGCTTCCGAGACGGGCTGATCTGCGAGGTCCGCGCCTACCACCACGGGGGAAAGAAGAACCCCCAGGGCGACCTGCTCGGCTTCGACCACGCCGGCCGCGGCCACACGATGCTCGAGGACTGGCGGGCGCCGGCGAAGGTGCCGCAAGACCCGTGAGCGTGATCCGCGACTCGGGCGAGCGGGCGATCCTGCCGCCATTCACCGAGGAGCACTCCGAGCTTCGCGAGACGGTGCGCCGCTTCGTCACCGCCGAGATCGCCCCCCACGTCGAGGAGTGGGAGGCGGCGCGGGAGTTCCCCCGCGAGCTGTTCGCCCGCTGTGGCGAGCTTGGCTTCCTGGGGCTGAAGTTCCCCGAGGAGTACGGCGGGCAGGGCGGCGACCACCTCCACGACGCGGTCTGGGTCGAGGAGCTCTCCCGGTCGGGCGCCTCCGGGGGGGTCGGCGCAGGGATCAACGCCCACGCCTCGATCGCGATGCCGCCGATCTTCACCTTCGGCACCGAGGAGCAGCGCCAGCGCTGGATCGTCCCCGGGATCAGCGGCGAGAAGATCGGCGCCCTGGGCATCACCGAGCCCGGCGCCGGATCCGACGTGGCGGGGATCCGCACCCGAGCGCGGCGGGTGAACGGCGGCTACGTGGTCAACGGCGCAAAAACCTTCATCACCAACGGCGTCCGCGCCGACTTCCTGGTCTGCGCCTGCAAGACCACCGAGGAGGGCGGTCACGGCGGCATCTCATTTCTCGTCCTCGAGCGCGAGATGCCCGGCTACCAGGTGGTCAGCAAGCTGGAGAAGATGGGATGGCACTCATCCGACACCGGCGAGCTGGCCTTCACCGACGTCGAGGTGCCCGCCGAGAACCTGCTGGGCACCGAGAACGGCGGCTTCGCGCTGATCATGGCCAACTTCGCCTGGGAGCGGCTGCTGATGGCGATCGGCGCGGTCGGCGGCATGCAGCGGGTGATCGAGGCGACGGTCGCCTACGCGAAGGAGCGCGAGGCGTTCGGGCGGCCGATCGGGAAGTTCCAGGCGATCCGCCACAAGGTCGCCGAGATGGCGACCCGCGCCGAGGCCGCCCGCGCCCTCACCTACGACGCCCTGCGCCTCTTCCACACCGGCCAGGACTGCATCCGCGAGGTGACGATGGCCAAGCTCTTCTCCCAGCGCGGTCTGGTCGAGATCTGCGACGAGGCGCTGCAGATCCACGGCGGCTACGGCTACATGCGCGAGTACGGGATCGAGCGCGCCCTGCGCGACGCCCGCCTCGGCCCGATCGGCGGCGGCACCGACGAGATCATGAAGGAGATCCTCGGCAAGCAGATGGGGCTGTAGCCGTTTGCAGGGGTTTCCTGTGTCTCGTCCACCCGCCCAACGCTAGGCGGACACAATCCGGACACATCGGCTCGTGCCTGGCTGATCGTTTCCTCGGCTGCTACGCGCTCGGTCGGATCGAATTCGTCGAAGACATGAGAGTAGACGTCGAGGGTCATCGTCGGCGAGTGACCGGCCTGGCGGGCGACGTCGACGACACTGCGTCCCTCGTCGATCAGCAGCGAGACGAAGCTGTGGCGGAGGTCGTAGGGCCGCACTCCCTCGAGGCCGATCGCGCGGCAAGCCGGCTGCCATGCGTCCCGATGCCAGGTCTGCCAAGCCCGGTCGTTCCAGACGCCGCCTTGGAGGTTGGGGAACACGAGCGCCGCGTCGCTCGCGCGCCCGCTGCGCAGCCGCCACTCGAGCAGGTCGGCGGTGAGCGGCGCGAGCAGCCTGACGGTGCGCGAGTGACGCGTCTTCGTTGACTTGACGCCGCCTTGTCCGTCGCTGGCCTTCTCGATCAGCAGCGTCCGATCGCGGACATCGCCCCAATCGAGGGCAAGCGCCTCCTGCGGGCGAAGGCCGGCGTAGGCGAGGACACTGATCAGGGTGGCGTCGCGCTCGCCATGGCGCTCCCGGCTGGCAGCCGCGGCGCGCAGCTGCTCCACGACGAGCGGGGCCAGAGGGCGCACCTCTCTGTAACGCCGAACGCTGGGCTTGCGAACCGCCTTCACCGGGTTCTGCCCGATCCGCCGCCACTCGACCGCTCTTTGCAGCGCACCTTGGAGCAGGGCCAGAGCGCGGTAGACGGTCGGCTGCCCGACACCGGCAGCTTCGAGCTCCGCCCGGTAGCGCTCGATGACCTCGGGATTGATGCTGTGCAAACGCATCTCACCCAGACGGGGCAACACGTGCCGGTCCCAGAGGCCGGCGTAGCTCCGCTGCGTTCGGATTCCGAGATTTGGCACCGCGTAGAGGCGCCACCACTCTTGCCCGAACTCGGCGAGCGTTTCCTTGCCGCCGGTCAGCAGATCGAGCTCGCCGGTCCGTTTGCGCCGCACGATCTCGGCTTCGAGGGCATCCGCATCGCGCTTTCGGCCGATCACCTTGGACCGCTCGCGACCGAGCTCGTCGCGCCATCGGACCCGCCAAACGACGCCGCCCTTGCGTTCGACCCGCTCAACGCTCACGAGCCGGCTCCTGACTTGAAGTCTCATCGGGCATGGCTCTCAAGCTACCGCGCGGAGCAGCACGGCCCGGAGACATCGAGGTCACGTTGACCGCAGTGGGCTCAGCGGCCTGCTCGGAGATCCAGCGGTCAAGCTCGGCCGGTCGCACCCGCAGCCGATTGCACAAACGCGCGGCACGAAGTTCACCCCGCGCGATCGCCCGGTCGACGGCCCGCCGTGAAAGGCCGCAGGCGCGAGCGACCTCCTCGGGTGAGAGGAGTGCTTCGAGATTTGTTTCCTCGTCGCGCAGGCGCACGTTTCATCTGCATCTGTCGTTGAAGCGAGCCGAATGCGTCGGATCGCTTCGAGCCCGCCGGCGAGTCAGCGGAATTCGGGTTTGCCCGGTTCGCCGGCGCTCGGAGGACCCGTTGCCAAGCGCTGCTCGAGGCGAGCGACAACGGCGGCGATGTCGCCGTGCAGGTCACGAGCCCGTTCCAACGCCTCGACCACCTCCTGATCGTCAAGCGTTCCCTCCCGGAGCCGCCGCGATCGATACCGTCAACCTCCCGCTCCACCAGTCGACCGAGAATGACGCTGATCGGGATCGGACCAGAGGCAGCGCGGAATTCGGCCCAGACGGCGTCTGTGACGTGGACCCGCCCATGTGGTCACGCTCACCGGATCCGTCTGATCCCGAGGGCCTCCTCTTGGCCTGACGCCTCCACTTTCGTCGATTCCCCATCAAGGTCTCTGTCGTATACGCGTTGACAATGCACCACGGGTGCAACTGTGTGAGGGGGTGAGGCGGTGGCGGTGGCGGTGGCGGGCGGTTGAGCTTGGCTTGTTGGCCTTGCGGAACCCTTCCGCTGGCGGTTGTGGGCTTGCGGTCCGAGTTGGTGGCTCTCACTGCGAAGTGATGGTGCGTGAGAGGTTCGGCGGTTGGCGGGGTTCGCGCGTGGGGGCGGTGGCCTGGGTGGGTGCCCTCAGCTCGAGCGCAGAAGTTCGCGCTGAGTGTCGGTCAAGGAACTGAAGCAGGAGGAGGATGCTTGTCTCAAATCTTGGGGGCAGGGCGCTAACGGACGGCGTCGACGATCTTGCCCGGGATCTCCGTGATCGCGAGGCCGATACTGAAGATCTCAGTGACGAACTTTGCCAGGTTGATGAAGCCGGCGCGCGGGACTCCGGTGTGAGTCGGCTCTTGGCCGACCCTGGGCGCGGGGCCCTGAAGGAAGCGCAGCAGCACGAACTGACCGAGGTTCGGGCCGCCGCCGCTTGCGACGATCCGGCCCTTGCCGTCGATGAGGAGGTCGTAGGCGACGCTGTCCTGGCCGCCGAAGAACTTGGTGGCGTAGACACCGTCGCCGAAGAAGCTTTGGTCGAGGTGGCCGCCGGCCCTGTAGCGGACGACCGTGAAGCGCCCGTCGGACTCGGCGGCGACGACGATCCGGCCATCGTGCTGGACGGCGACCCGGAAGGCTCGCGCGCGCTGGCCCAGCTTGGTGCGCACGATGCCTTTGCGCCCGAAGCTTCGGTCAAGCCTGCCGTCGCGGTGGTAGCGCACCAGCGCGATGTGATTGGGGTAATAGCCAACAGCCAGGATGCGCCGGTGGCGGTCGATCGCCATCCCGCGGCCAAACGAGCAGGCGCATTTCTTGGCGCCGTCGACGTCGGTCGTCGTGATCCCTTTGCGGCCGAAGCTGCGGTCGAGGCTGCCGTTTCGGTTCAGCCGCGCGAGGAGGAAGCGGCCGCCGTACTGGCCGCTGACGAGGATCTTCCCCCGGCCTGCGAGCTTCACCTCGGAGATGCTGCTCTCACGTTGGCCGGGCGCTCCGATTTCGATCGCCCCCTTTCGCCACGAGCGGGTCCGACGATCCCCGGAGAAGCTCGGATCATTGCGCCCGTCGGGCTTGTAGCGGACGACGATGCCGGTGGAGCGGCTGTTGCCGTAGCGGGCTACACCGCCGACGATGATCTTCCGGTCCCCTCCGACTAGGACCGATTGACCTTCAAGCCCCGCGCGCAGGGTCTGATGCACCCACATGCAGGTGTGGACCCGCCCCGGAGGACCCCTTCCGAAGCGCGAATCGGGGACGCCGCTCGGATTGCGGCGAATCAGCACTATGCAGGTGCCGCGCGCAGAGGAGGGGTTGAGCACGGCGACGCCCGTGGCCAGAATTCGCCCGTCCGGTTGAACGGCGATCGAGATCCCGATGCCGGCGAGCGGGTAGCCCTCGGCCAGACCCCCGCTCCCGAACTTGCTGTCGAGATCGCCGTTCTGTCCGTAGCGAGCAATCGCAAGCGGACTGGAATTCCCCCGGTTTGACGGACACCTGAGCGCTGGGGCGTCTGCCCCGGCAGGAAGGATGTCCAGCGATGGAGAAGAGCCGGAGGGGACGCGGGCCATATCCGCCTGAGTTCCGCCGCGAGGCTGTCGAGCTATACCGCTCCTCGGGCAAGGGTCTGAAGCAGATCGCCGAGGAGCTGGGCATCGCCGTCGAGTCGCTGCGCAGCTGGAACAAGCAGCATGAGATCGACGTCGGAGAGCGCGAGGGCCTCAGCTCCGAGGAACGTGAGGAGCTGCGGCGGCTGCGCAAGGAGAACGCCCGCCTCAAACAAGAACGGGAGATCCTCAAGCGAGCCGCGGCCTTCTTCGCAAGGGAGACCGAGACCCGGTGAGCGTCTACCGGATGATCTCGGCGGAGAGGGCCAGCTTCCCGGTCTCCATCCAGTGTGAGCTGCTCGGGGTCTCGCGCTCGGGATATTACGACTGGGAGGGGCGCGGACCGTCGGCCCGTGCCCTTGCCGACGCCGAGCTGACCGGGCTGATCAGAGAGATCCACGAGGGGGCGAGGGGCGTCTACGGCGCCCCTCGCATCCACGCCGAGCTGCGCATGACCCACGGGATCCGGGTCGGGCGAAAGCGGGTCGAGCGGCTGATGGCTGAGGCCGGCATCTCCGGCCTGATCAAGCGGCGCCGCAAGGGAACCACGATCCGGGTTCCCGGCGTCCGGATTGCCGATGACCTGGTCCGCCGCGACTTCCAACCGCCGCAGCCAAACTTGCTCTGGCTCGCCGACATCACCTACCTGCGCTCCTGGGAGGGCTGGCTTTACCTGGGAGCGGTCCAAGACGCGTTCAGCCGCTCGATCGTCGGCTGGTCGATGGCCGAGCACATGCGCGCCGAGCTGGTCGTCGACGCGCTCGAGATGGGCGTTTCGCGCCGCCAGCCCGACGCTGGGCTCGTCCACCACTCCGACCAGGGCTCCCAATACGTCTCGCTGGGCTTCGGCCAGGCTGCTCGCAACGCCGGCATCGCGGTCTCGATGGGCTCGAAGGGCGACTGCTACGACAACGCCGTCGCCGAGTCGTTCTTCGCCACCCTGAAGAAGGAGCTCGTCTACCGCCACGGGCCCTGGCGCTCGAGGCGCGAGCTCGCCAGCGCCCTCTTCGACTACATCGAGGTCTTCTACAACCGCGAAAGGAGGCACTCCACGCTTGGCTATCTCTCTCCCAGCCAGTTTGAGGAAGAATCTCTCTCAACCAAGATGAAGAAGGAAACGACCTAATCAAGCGTGTCCGTGGGAACGGGGGAATTCCAAAAGCGGGTCAGGGCCAGATTGCCGACTTGGTGTGTCTCAGCGGTCACTAGCCTCGAAACCCCGATAGCGGCCTGACAAAGCCCCCCGGGAACGTCCTCCCGGCCCATGAGAATGCGGATTGCTGAAGTCCCACTCTCAAGACCTGGAGGACACCCGGAAGGTGAACGCTAAAGCGACTGCCCGAACCGTAGAAGTCACGGCGGACGGCGGCGGGCTCGTCTCCCACGCCGGCGCGTTTCTGCTCGCCGAGCTCGCCGACCGCACTGGTCTGACGAAGGCGCTCTCTGAGGCGATGGCGGCGACCCGCGAGCGCCGCTCTGCCCACGACCCGGCCGCGTCCTGCGCGACCTCGCCGTCTCGATCGCCGACGGCGGCGACTGCGTCCGACCTCGGCGTCCTGCGCAGCCAGGAGGTCCTCTTTGGCCCGGTCGCCTCGCAGACGACCGCGCACCGGGCGATCAAGTCGATCGACGCCGAGGGGCTCGACCGGATCAGGGCGGCGCGGGCAAGCGCCAGGGCGAGGGCCTGGGACGCCGGCGCCCGGCCCGAAACGATCACGCTCGACATCGACGCGACCCTGCTCGACGCTCACTCCGAGAAGGAGCAGGCGGCCGGCACCTACAAGCGCGGCTTCGGCTTTCACCCGCTGCTCTGCTACCTCGAGCAGCCGGCGAAGCTCTCGCTGGGAAGTTGCGCCCCGGCAACGCCGGCTCGAACACCGCCGCCGATCACTTCGAGGTCCTCGAGGCGGCGCTCGAGCAGATCCCGAACCGGACCTCGACCGCGAGATCCTGGTTCGCGCCGACGTCGGTGGCGCCACCCACGCCTTCACCGCCGACTGCCGCGCGGCCTCAATCCGCTTCTCGGTCGGCTACGAGGTCGATGAGCGGGTCCGCACGGCGATCCTCGCGCTGCCCGAATCGGCTTGGGCGCAGGCGATCGACGCCGACGGGGAGTCCCGCGAGGGCGCCTGGGTCACCGAGTTGACCGAGGAGCTGGATCTCGCTCCCTGGCCCGAGCGAACACGACTCATCTGCCGGCGCGAGCGCCCCCACCCCGGCGCCCAGTTCGAGGTCTTCGACGCCGAGGGCTACCGCCATACCTGCTTTCTCACCGATCAGGAGGACTCGGAGATCGCCGCGCTGGAGCTTCGCCACCGCCGCCGCGCTCGGGTCGAGGATGAGATCCGCTGCGGCAAGGAGACCGGGATGCGAAACCTGCCCTTCGGCGCCTTCGCCGCAAACCAGGCCTGGCTCGAGCTCTCCCTGATCGCCCAGGACCTGCTCGCGCAGGCGCGGGCCCTCTGCCTCGACGGCGAGCTCTCGCTCGCCGAGCCGAAGCGGCTTCGCCAGCGGCTGCTCCACGTCGCCGGGCGGATCGTCCGTTCCGGCCGCCGGACGACGCTTCGCCTGGCGCGCAGCTGGCCCTGGGCCGCAGCACTTCTCACCGCCTTCCGGCGGCTGCGATCACTGCCACTGGCGGCAGGACCATAGATCACGCTTCGCCGCCACCAACCACGCGCGTCGCACCGGGTCGAGCGGTCGGCGTCAGCCTGCCTCAAGGACGGCGCCGCGCCTCGTGATCGCCGCAAGAGCCCATTCCGAGGGTCCCTCGGCACCGCACTGTTGACCCTCACCTGCCTAGAGCCAGGAGATCACACCCTCGCTTGCGAAAACGGCGGATCGAGGCTAGGGAAGGTCGGCACCGCCGTACCGGGCAAGCGCAAAGCGGGCGGGCCGTCCCGCGGAATAAACGCCGCCAGCGGTCAGGATGTTGGCGTGTCGGTCGAGGGCGATCCCGCCGGAGAAATATGCCTTGGTCTGCGCGCCAAGGCTGATGGGTGTCAAGCCCCGACGTCGTCCAAAGCCGCTGTCGGGCGTTCCATTCGGATTGAGGCGTGCGACGAAGCCTCTCTTACGGCCAATCGACCCCCCGATCACGATCCTGCCGCCGTGATCGATGGCCACACCTGTTGCACGTGAGGTGCCATTGACTTTGTTCTGAAGACCACGGGTCACAAATCCGCGGAGCCTGCGGCCGCGTTTGCTCAGTGCAAGGACGAAGGCGGTTCCCTTGGCGGAGCCCGCAGCGATGATCCGCCCGGCGTCGCTTAGGGCGACGGATTTGAGTCCCGCGTTTCTGTTGCGGAGGATGAAGAGGCCATCGCCACCCCCGAAGCCCGGATCGAGTGAGCCATCCGCGCGGTAGCGGGCAATAGCGACGTTGTTCGGGCCGCACACAGCTCCGCACATCGCGTTGGCGCCGTCTCCGGCAGCGATCAGCCTTCCTTTAGGGTCTGTGGCTAGTCCGTATACGGAACCGACGGCGGGATAAGTGGGCCTGGCGTTTGCGTTGGTGGTGACGATGCCATCCCCGCCCCCGAAGGCAGGGTCCAGTGAGCCATCGACCCTGTACCGGATCAGCGTGAAGCCGTCGGAGCTGGTCCCGGGCGGGAGGACCGCCGTTCAAATTTCTACGAGAAGTGGGACAACCTCTGAACCGGTCCCTACGGGCGTCGTCACAACACCCGTTCCCCCGCCGAATACGGCGTCCGGCGTCCCGTTGGCTGTGAATCGTGCCACGAGAAAGTCCTCATCCGAGCTGCCCGAGACGGCGATCTTGCCACTGCCGCCGACCACAACCGCGTTCGCGGTTGAGAAGGCACCGTCATGGATGCTCGTGAACCCGTCGCCGCTGCCGAACGACGGGTCCGGCGTGCCATCAGCACGAAAGCGCGCGACCGTGAGGTCGCCGTGCACGACGCCCGCGACAACGACCTTCCTGCCCTGGGCCGCCACATCGTAGGCCTGGGACCCTCGCCCGAAGGCCTTGAGGACGATGCCGTCGCCGCCGAACGAAGGGTCGAGCAATCCCGGACGCGGGGCGGCCGCCACTGCCGGCACGGCAGTCAAAAGGACAGTTGCGAGACTAACCTGCCAACCAAGGCGGAACAACTTTGACGATCGAGGCATCTGCGTCTCCTGCGCTTGAGAACGACTATGGACATAACACAGAGATTTCCTGCGAGTTGCACTGCGCCGGTGGGGAGCAGGTCAGGGCTGTGAGAATTGGCTGAGCATCCCCCGCACCCGGTTCCGACCGGACACCCAATTAGACACGGAGGTGTCGGGTGTCACCTACAACGGAGGACCGGGTGTCAGAGGACGTCGGAGAGCCCCATGGCGACCAGCGCGCCGGGAGCGCAGCCGAAGGCAAGCGGGAGGTGCGCTGGTCGGCGCGGCGCAAGGAGGAGGTCGTGCTGCGCCTGCTGCGGGGCGAGTCGCTTGACGGGCTCGCCCGCGAGGCAGGCCAGCCCGCCGGGCAGATCAGCCGCTGGCGAGACGAGTTCCTGCGGGCCGGGCGCGAGGGCCTGAAGGCAAGACCGGCGTCCCCCGAGGAGCGCGGCTTAGCCGACGCTCAGCGAAAGATCGGCGAGCAGGCGATCGAGATCGACACCCTCCGGGCCCTGCTGGAGAAAAAGGGGGGTCCTCAGTCGCCGAGGCGCTCGCGGTGAGCGAGGAGAAGGAGATCCCTCTCGCCGCGGTCTGTCGGATCGCCGGCGTCTCGCGCTCGGCCGCCTGCGAGCGCCGCCGGCGGCGGCGCCAGGGCCGCGCCACCCCGACCCGAAAGCGGGGCCCGGTCGGAGCGATGCCCGACGCCGAGCTGCGGGCAGAGATCCACGCCGTGATCGAGACCTCGCCCTTCACCGGCGAGGGCCACCGCAAGGTCTGGGCCCGGCTGCGGCGCCGCGGCACCAGGACCGCCCGCAAGCGGGTCCTGCGGCTGATGCGCGAGGACGGCGTCCTCGCGCCAACCCCGCAGGTCAGAAAGCGCGCAGCGCGCCTGCACGAGGGCACGATCACGGTCGAGGCACCCGACACGCTCTGGGCGACCGATGCGACCGAGGGATGGTCAGATCGCGACGGTCGCTGCGCGGTCTTCTGCATCGTCGACCACGGCTCGGGCGAGCTCTTCTTCGATGCGGCTGCGCGGATGAACCGCTCCGCCGCCGCCGATCTGCTGCGCGAGGTCACCGCCGAGCGCTTCGGCTCCGTGGAGGCCGCGGTCGCCTCGGGGCTGGCGCTTCGCTACGACGGCGGTCCCTGCTTTCGCTCTCACCACTACCAGGCCGAGATCGACCACCTGGGGATCGCCCGCTCACCGGCCTACCACTACGAGCCCGAGACCAACGGCTGCGCCGAGCGGGCGATCCAGGTCCTCAAGGAGCAGCTGCTCTGGATCCGTCGCTTCGAGACCTTCGAGCAGCTGCGGGCCGCCGTCCGTGGTTTCGGCCCCCTCTACAGCAGCGAGTGGCTGCTCGAGCGGCACGGATACCGCACGCCGATCGAGGCGCGCGAGCACCTGCTCGCGCAGGTCATGGCATGATCGATTTGTTCAGAGAAGTGTCCGGTTATCCGGGTGCGCCGCAGAGGGTAGGTCTCTCTCCATGAGCGATAGAAAAGTGATTCTCAAAATGGTCCTGTCTCTCGACGGCTTTGCCACCAGCCCCGACGGGACCCATGAATGGATGTTTGAGTGGTTCGGCGACGATTCGAGTGAGTGGAGCCTCCGCGCGCTCGAGGAGGCCGGCGTTCACGTGATGGGCCGCCGGAGCTACGAGATCATGGGCCCGCACTGGACCGCGTCCGAGGGACCGATCGCAACCGCGATGAACGAGAAGCCGAAGGCTGTCTTCTCCCACACCCTGGAGAAGGCGGCATGGGGACCGGCCGAGATCTTCGCCGGGGACCTGAGCGCGGAGATCGCGGAGCTGAAGGCCCGGGACGACGGAGGGACGGTCCTGGTCCACGGCGGTCCCAACTTCGCCAAGTCGCTGACTCGCCTGGGTCTCGTGGACGAATACCAGCTGTCGACGATCCCCATTGCGATCGGCGCGGGCCACAGCCCATTCGCCCAGCTGGATGAGCACCTGAAGCTCGACGTCGTCGAAGAGGAACGCTTCCGAAGCGGAGCCCTCGCGCAGACCCTGGTGCCGAAGCGATGAGCGGCCGCCCCGAGCAAATTATCGGGGCCTAGCGGCCCTTCTTTGGGGCGGCGATCCCGAGCTGCCGACAGATCTTCCTCGCCAGCCGTCAGTCGATCTCGCGGTGTCGCGGCACCGCGCTTCTGGCGCCGCCTGGTCCACCCCAGCGGGTGTGGTTGCCTCCCTCGTCGATATTTCGGCAACCCTGAGCGCGCAAATGGCGCTCGAGGTCGCGCCGCTTCACCGAATGACTGTCAGCTCAACCGACTCGGCCTCTCCGGCTTCGGCGGCCGGCTCAGGGCTGAGCAGCAGCTGAAGCGCGTCGAGGACGTTCTCTCGCGCCTCGTCGCGGGTGCTTCCCTGGCTCATCGCGCCAGGGACTGCGGGGATCTGTGCGATCACCCAGCCGTCGTCCCCTTCCTCGTACTCGATGCGGAGTCGCAGCGTCCCTTCCATCTCGGACATCAGACTACTCGCTCGATCCGATCACGTTGGCATTCAAAGGTGCCAACGCGGACACAAGACGGACACATCAGACCGGGCAACGGCGATCAGGGCTGGTCATCGCTGTCATGCCCGAACAGCTCCAATTGCTCGGGAATTGTGCCTTCGCCTGATCTCGCGTGTCCGCCCTGTTCACTCGCGAGTCTCATGAAGGAGATCCTCGGCAAGCAGATGGGGCTGTAGGTCCCTGCCGAGCTTCATCTAACCGCTGTATGTCAGCCGGAACTTGAAGTTCGGCGGGGGTGCTGGGCACCGCAAAGCCCGGCGCCCGGCGGAAGTGCCAAGATGCCCGCCGTGAGAAAAGTCGGCAACGATTGGAGATGACCTTGCTGCCTCTGGCAACCGACTATCCGTTCCTGAACATCCTCTGGTCGATGCTGGTGTTCGTCGGCTTCATCCTCTGGATCTGGCTGGTGATCGCGGTCTTCGCCGACGTCTTCCGCCGCCACGACATCGGCGGGTTCGCGAAGGCCGTCTGGATCGTCTTCGTGATCATCATCCCCCTCTTCGGGGTGCTGATCTACCTGATCGCCTACCACGAGGGGATCGCCGAGCGAAGCGCCAAGCAGCAGCAGGCTGCGGAGAAGGTCTTCGACGAGCGGGTCCGTGAAGCCGCCGGCACGGGTGGCCCGGCCAGCGAGATCGACACCGCGAAGAGCCTTCTAGACGCCGGGTCGATCAGCCAGGAGGAGTTCGACCAGATCAAGACCAAGGCGCTGAAGGGCTCCTAGCCACGAACCGCGCCCCGGCGGGTTCGGCCCGCATGCTGTCCCGAGGCCCGGCTCCGCCGGGCCTCGGTCTTGGTCGGCTCCCCTCCGGCGGGTGACCGGCGGGATCTATCCGTTGACCGAATCGGAGATCGCGCCCAGCAGCCTCCCCAGGGCGGCCCCCTGGCCCTCGGCGGAGCCGGCCAGGTGGTCGGCGACCGCCGCGAGCACGTGCTCGGCACGGCGCATGCGGGCCCGGGCGAGGCGCTCGGCGGGTGTCAGCCTGGGCCTTGGGGGCGGTGCGGCCGCCGACGCCGGCACCGCGGGGATCATGCAGGCCATCACGGCCTGGGCGATCAGCTGGGCACGGACGTTGGCCCCGGCCGGGGTCGGGTGCAGGTCGTCGGACTGCATCAGCTGGGGCTGGGTGTTGGCGATCGTCGCCCAATCGGGCACCTGGGTCCCCGGACGCGAGGCCGCGAAGGCGTGGACCACCGCGTTCTTGCCGCGGTTGTCCACCCCGTTGACCGTGAAGCCGTGGATGGTCGGCACGACCATGCAGCGGCTGCCCACCGTCGCCGCGACCTTCTGCAGGTTGCCGGCGAGGATCTGGGGATAGGCGGGGTTGTCGTTGGTGCCGGCGTCGAAGACGATCACCGACTGCGAGGGGTCATAGCTCTCGCGGAAGAGGTCATAGATCTGGTAGCTGTTGTAGCCGCCGACCGCGTTGACGGTGAGGCGGACCCCGGGGAGGAAGCGCTTCAGGTAGGGGGAGGTCAGCACCTCGAGGCTGTCGCCGACCACCAGCACGCCGGAGCCCGCCTGGGGGCTCCCCGTGGCGCCCACCGGCGGCAGCCCCCCGGGGATGCCGGCGCTGGCCGCGGGCGGCCCCTCCTGCTCGGTGACGGCCGCGCCCGCCGGGACGGGCCCGAGCGCCAGGATCATTGCGGCACCAATCAATGCGGCCGCCTGCCATGCCCTCCGCACGATCATCTGGCTGAGTAGTGTTTCAAGTACGGGCGGCGCCCGGAGCGGGCGGCCGGGCCGCCGAATCCGGCACAGTGCGGCTCCCCGGCCCGGCGCGAGGCCCGTCTCGCACAACGAACCCCTCCACCCGACGCCAATGATCCGCCATGCCTGAACCAGTCAAGCGCGGCGCGCGCTACATGCCTGGTCTGGACGGGCTGCGGGCGATCGCGGTGCTGGCGGTCGTCGTCTACCACCTGAAGTTCGCCTGGGCCCCGGGCGGGCTGCTCGGAGTCGGCGTCTTCTTCACGCTGAGCGGCTACCTGATCACCGACATCCTGCTGGCACAGGTGGCCCGCGGCGGCATCAAGCTGGGCTCCTTCTGGATCGCCCGCGCCCGGCGCCTGCTGCCGGGCCTCTTCCTGATGCTGATCGTGGTGATGGCCTGGGTGACGGTGATCGGCCCCCACCAGGCCCCCGACTTCAACGACTCGGCGATCTCGGCGATCTTCTACGTCAACAACTGGTGGCTGATCTTCCACAACGTCTCCTACTTCGCCCAGTTCTCGACCCCCGAGCCCCTCAACCATCTCTGGTCGCTCTCGGTCGAGGAGCAGTTCTACATCGTCTGGCCGCTGCTCTTGATCGTCGCCGTCCGCCTGATCCCCGAGGTCAACCCGCGGAGCGGGGTGCGACCGCGGCTGGCCGGGGTGACACTCGCCGTGGGCCTGGTATCGGCGATCGTGATGACCCTGCTCTTCACACCCGGGCTGGACCCCTCGCGCGTCTACTACGGGACCGACACCCGCGCCCAGGAGCTGCTGGTCGGCGCCGCCCTTGCGATGGTCTGGCCGAGCCGCCGCCTGCGGCCCAACATCGCCCCCGGCGCCCGGCGAGTGATCGACGGGGCAGGGCTCCTGGGGCTGGGCGTTATGTTCCTGATGTTCTGGCAGACCGAGGAGTTCACCCCCTTCCTCTACCGGGGCGGGTTCCTGGTGCTCTCGCTCTCCACGGCGCTGGTCGTCGCCTCGCTGGCCCACCCGGCCTCCCGCCTCGCGCCGCTCGTCGGGTGCCGGCCGATGCGCTGGATCGGCGAGCGCTCCTACGGCATCTACCTCTGGCATTTCCCGATCATCGTCCTCACCACCCCTGAGGGCGCCCACAGCGCGGATCTCCCCCGGGCGATCGCCCAGGTCGCCGCCACCTTCGCCGTCGCGGCCCTCTCCTGGCGCTACGTCGAGAACCCGATTCGCCACGGGGCGCTGGGCCGGGCGCTGCGAAGCGCCCGCGGCGGGCGCTGGCGCGGGCAGCGGATCCCGCGCGCCGCCTGGGCGGCGGTGGCCTTCTGCGGGCTGGTCCTGACCGCGGCGTTCCTCGGCCTCGCCGGGGTCGGCGGGGACCCCGACAAGACGATTCGGGTCGGCGAGATCGCCGTCGCCAAGACGGTCACCGCGAAGGACACCGGGCCGGTCGCCAACCGCACGGTCTGCAATTCCGTGGTCCACATCGGGGATTCGACCTCCGAGGGCCTGGTCTCCTCGGACTACCTGCCCGACCCCAGGCAGCAGATCGCCGCCCAATACGCGCGGGTCGGGGCCACGACCGCCCACCTCGAGGTCTCCGGCGCCCGCTCGATCTACGAGACCTTCGAGGGCAATCCGAATGCCTACGACGTAGCGGTGGCCTGGAAGCAGCAGGGCTTCGACGGCTGCTGGGTGCTGGCACTGGGGACCAACGAGACGGCGAACGTCGCGGCGGGATCCAACTACACGCTCAACCAGCGGATCGACCGGATGATGTCGGCCGCCGCCGGGGACCCCGTGCTATGGGTCAACGTGCGCTCGCTGGAGACCAGCGGGCCCTACGCGGAGGCGAACATGCAGAAGTGGAACGACACCCTGCTGTCCGCCTGCGACCGCTACCCCAACATGCGGATCTACGACTGGGCCTCCGACGTCCAGGACCAGTGGTTCATCCCCGACGGGATCCACTTCACGACGCCGGGCTACGCCGCCCGCAGCAGGCTGATCGCGGACGCCCTGCTGGAGGCCTTCCCTGCGGGCGAGAAGGTGGACCGCACCGACAGCTCGGACTGCGTGGTGGACCCCGGCCGGAATGAGGCGGGCTCGGCCGGGTCCTCGGCGGGCTCGGCCGGGTCCTCGGCGGGCTCCGCGAGCGCCTCCACAACCGCTTCGCCCAACTGAGCGCGCCCCCTCTACCGCGAACGTCCGGGAGTACCCCCCATAGCGACAACTCCGGGACGTTCGGTGTGTTCGGTGTGTTCGGTGTGGTTGATGGGGCCAGCTAGCGAACCTTGACCTTCCGGAAGAAGGCCCAGCGGTCATAGAGGCCGAGCGCGTACTCGATCGTGTCGCCCCGCACGGTCGCGGTGCCCCTGGTGCCGATCAGCTTCGCGTAGTCGATCCGCGGCGAGTCGCCGCGCTGGGTGACGCGGATCCCGGTCAGGGCGCCGGGCACGTAGGGGCCCAGCCGGGCGTTCATCTCGGCCTGGGAGAAGCGGAAGGTCCAGCGGTGAAGCGGCGAGTAGTAGTCGTAGGGGTCCCTGACGCTCTCCAGGTAGGGGACCTGCGGCCCGCCCAAGAAGCGCGACTCCGTCCGCCCCCCCGTGGAGGAGGTGTAGAAGGTCTGGGCCACCCTGCCGCGGTAGGTGACGATCTGGCCGCGGGTGGCGTGGACCGCGCGGTTGGTGCGCGCCGTCTCCGCGCTCATGCCGCCGTAGACCTGGGTCCTGGTGTCGGAGTAGAGGTCGAACCCGTTGCCGCCGACGTCGGTGGAGAGCGCGATCGAGCGCGCCGCCACCGCAAAGGTCCTGAGCGTCGCCACGGGCCAGCTCGGCGGGACCTCGCGCGGGACCACGCCCTTTGCGTAGTTGTTGACGTTGAGCCTGTTGACCACGTTGAGCGATCCGGCGGCGCTGCGAGTCGGCACCACCTCCAGGGCCCCGCGGTAGGGGCCGAGCCCGGCAATGTCCACGTGGCCGCGGCTGTCGGCGCGAAGCCGCCCCCCGCAGCGCGCCAGCAGCTTCCCCGAGGCCGAGAGCAGCCGCACCGAGGAGCGGTTGCGGTGGGCCAGGTAGGAGCGCTTGGGGTTGAGGCTGCGCCCGCAGGCCGAGGTGGCGCCGCTGAAGCGGATGTCGCCCGTCTCGATCGCCAAAAGCACCCGCACCAGCGGCGGGCGCGCGGCGCGCTCGATCCGGATGTGGCGGAAGTAGTGGCGGAGGATCTGCTTGTAGCCGGCCCCGTGGAGGCCGTAACCGTAGGCGCCATAGGCGCCGATCCCCACGCCGTGGCCGAAACCTCCCCCGTGGACCACCCACCGGACCTTGCCGGCGGCGGCGGAGGGCAGCGCCAGGGCCCCGGCGAGGACCAGGCAGAGGATCGGGGTGCGGAAGCGGCTCATCGGATGGCGAGGTCCGGAGTCGGGTCGGGCACGGCGGGCACCCGTCGCGGGCTGCGCCCTGCCGGGGCCCGGATCAAATCTTAGGGGCGGAGACGGTGCTCAGACCCACCCGTTCCGCCTTGGGCGGATGTGCTCAACCGGCTCCCCGTCCGCCGACCTCGACGCCATCGGCGGCCGAGGGAGATCGCGGGTCCCCCGGGCTGGTGCCCGAACGGAAGCGGGCGCCTCCGGTGATCCGCACCCGGATCCGGGCTCCCGGCTCGGGCCCGGGGGCTGGGCAGATCGCCACGAGGGTGCCGCCCTCGAGGGCAAGCTCGACCCGCACTCCGTCCTCCACCGGAACCCGGCGGACGACCCGCGCCGGCAGCGGTCCCGCCGGGTCCACCAGGACGTGGCTCGGTCTCGTCATCTCGATCGTGCTGCCGGCCACCAGGCGCCCCGTGAAGCCCACGAACTCCGCCACCTCGGGCGTCGGCGGATGGTCCAGGACCTCCGACGGCGGCCCGCCGGCGACGATGCGGCCGGCGAGCATGACCAGCACTCGATCCGCGAGAGCCCAGGCCTCGGCGCGATCGTGCACGACCACAAGGGTCGCCCGCCGCTCGTCTCGCAGGGCCGTCGCCGCGTCATAGAGAAGGTCCGCCCGGCTCGATGGGTCCAGGCCCGCGAACGGCTCGTCGAGGAGCAGCACATCCGGCCGCACAGCCAGGGCGCGGGCCAGGTGCACGCGGCGGCTCTCGCCGCCGGAGAGGGCCTGCGCCTGGCGATCGGCGAGGTCCGAGACGCCGAGCTCGGCCATCGCTTCGGCGCAGCGTGCGGAGCGCCGGCCGCGCGGCACGCCCCACCAGGCCAGCGCCAGTTCGATGTTCTGCGCCACCGTTCGCCTCGCGAGCGCCGGGGTCTGGTGGGCCGAGGCCAGGCGCCCCCCGATCCTCACGCTCCCGGCCTCCAGCGGCTCCAGCCCCGCCAGGCCCCGCAGGAGCGTGGACTTGCCCGCGCCATTGGGGCCCAGAAGGGCGACGACCTCTCCGCGCCGGATCTCGAGGTCCACCCCCGAGACGATCCGCGCTCCGCGGCGGCCGAGCGTCACCCCGGCCGAGACGAGCGCCCACTCGTCGCCCGGGACCTCCCTCACGAAGCCCTCCACAGCGGACCCGGGGCCTGGCGCTGCTGGGCGAAGGTCAGCCCGGCCGTGAGCAGGAGGATCAAGCCGAGCAGGATGATCCCGAGGGCGATCGCGGTCCCGTATTCCCCGGCGGCGACATTCGCCAGAACCGCGCTGGCAAGAGTTTGGGTCTGACCCTCGATGTTGCCACCCACCAAGACGACCGCCCCGACCTCGGAGAGGGCCGAGCCGAGCGCGGCGATCACCGCTGCGAGGACGCCGACACGTGCCTCCCGCAGGGCCAGCGCGGCGACCCGCCACCTGGAGGCGCCGAGCGCCCGGGCCTGATCGAAAAGGGCGCCGGGTACGCCCTGAACCGCCGAGGCCGTGAGCGCCGCGACAATGGGAAAGGAGAGCAGCGTCTGGGCAAGGATCACTCCGTCCACGGTGTAGATCAGGCTCAGCCCTCCCAGCGGTGCGCCGCGGAAGAGAAAGAGGGCGACCACCAGCCCGACCAGCACGGGCGGGAGCCCGAGTCCCGCGTTGACCATGATCAGGCCGGCGCGCTTGCCCCGAAAGCCGCCGAGCGCCAGCGCGAGCCCGACCGGCAGGCCGATCGCCAGCGCGAGCGCCGTCGAGACCACCGCCACGCGCAAGGTGACGCCCAGGATCTGAACCACGTCGGGATCGCCGTGCAGCAGGAGGTCGATCGCCTCGCGGACCCCGTCGGCGATGAAGTTCAACGGGGCTTCCTGACCAGCACGATTCTCCCGTCCGAGAGTCTGAAGGCCGTCCCGATCCGCTGCCCCGTGCCCGCCACCCGCTGGTGGGTGAGCCTGATCGACCTCAGCTTCTGGCCGTGCTTGAGCACCACGGTCGTCTGGCCGTTGGACCGGTGCACCACCGTGACGTCCTTGGAGGTCAGCAGATCGGAGAGCTTCAGGGAGGAGAGCGCCGCCAGCAGGAAGGCGACGGCGAGGACGATGCCGAGGTCGAAGAGGTTGACCAACCCGTCGAGCGGGTCCCCCGCCCGGTCGGGACGGCGGCGCGCTCGCGGCGTGACGAAGGCGCCGCCGCGACGCGGCGACGGGCGGCCGGCGCTCATCGTGCCCCCCCGGCCAGGCGGCTCGCGACGAACTCCAGGTCCGAGAGGTCCTGGCCGTAGAGCCGCTCCCGCACCAGCGAGATCAGGTACGCGAGCGCCCCGACCAGCAGCCCGAGAACGGTCACGCTGAACGCCACGCGGAGATTGCTGGAGAGCTGCTCGACGTCCCCGTTGGCCAGCCCCGCCAGCGCCGGCGACAGCGGGATCAGGGTGCCCATCAGGCCGAGGGCGGGCCCGACCCGGACGAGCACCCGGGTTCGCTCCAGCTTCCGCATCGAGACGAAGTCGAAGTCCGCGAGCGCTTTGGCGAGCCGCTCCACCGCGTCCGGCATCCCGCACTGGCGCACCATGAAGTCCAGGGCCTCACCCATCTCATCGCTCCAGGCCACGACCTGCAGGCGGGCGCTGGCCCCGACGAGGTCGCCTCCCTGCACGAGGTGTCCCCGGGCGGCCTCGGCGGCCTCCTCGAGGCGACCGAAGTCCCGATCGCGTCGCCTCACCAGCTCGACTGCGAACCTGCCGACCTCCACCAGAACGAAGGCGAGCGCGGCCAGGATCAGGACCAGGACCGGTATCTCGAGCGCCCCCGCGACCCGGAAGACCACATGCTGCACGTCGCCGAGCGGAAGTCTCATCTCGGACGCGAGCGAACCTGGGGCCACTCCGCCTCCCGCATCGCGCCGAATGCGAGGAGCAGAGCCGCGAGAATCGCGGTGAGGGGCACGTAAACCCGGCCGGCGGGCTCCAGATCGCTCGGCGTCGCGCTCGACCCAAACGGCATCCCGCCGGCCGGGAGGGCGGGGGAGGCGGTGGGCCCGAGGGTGTCCGCGACGAGCAGGCCGCTGACCCGCTGGAGGGGCCCCAGTGCGGCCTCCGGCGGGCGAGGGCCCCCACCGGTGCCGGCGGTTCCGGGGCGGGCGCTCGTCCCTGCCGGACCGGAGCCGGTCCCCGTGCCGGCCCCCGTCGATCCGAGTCCGCCGCTGCTCCCGCTGCCCGAGCCGGTGCCCTGGTCGTGGGCGGCCGAATCCGCCGCGGCCGGCCCGGCCCGGGGCCCGGAGCCGCCCGGGTGCCCGCCGACGTGAGAGTCGTCACCATGGTGGCGGGGCCGGGTAGTCGAGGCCGGGTGCCCGCGGTCGGGAGATTTTCCGACCACGACGGGAATGGTGCCGGAGACCCCGCCCGAGTCACGGCTACCGGTGACCGTCACGAAGACTCGAAAGGTCCCCGCGCCCCTGAACCGGTGCCGCACCGAGGTCCCATCGGCCTGACCGCCGTCCCCGAAGGACCAGCGGAACCCGAGGCGCTCTCCCGGCAGGCCTCCGCTCGCCGAGGCGTGGAATCCAACGCCCTGCCCGGAACGAATCTCCTGGTCGGAGGCGGTGGCGACCACGTCGAGGAGCGCACCCCCGTGCAGCCCCATGATGAGCGGCTCGTCGCTGAGCGTGGCGATGTTGTCGGCCGCGTTGGCATCGTCCGACCCCAGACTCGGGCGGAAGAAGTGGGTGCTGACCGAGTCCACCCATACCAGCGCCGGGCCCTCGGGAAAGGGGGGCGGATCGGCGAAGTAGGAGGTCGGGAGGTACGCGACGGAGCCATCGGCCCGCGGGATCGTCAGGAAGCCGAAATCGCCGACCTGCTTCCCGGTCGACCGGATCAACCGGTTGACCGAGAGCCCGAAGTGGACGTCCTGCTCGCCGGGATCGCCGGGGTGCGCGCGCAGGGTGTATGAGGTGGGCGAAACGTCCGCTTCCGCAGCAATCTGCGCCGGCGCCAGCGACAGCCTTCCTGCCGGGTACTCCAGGACCACGCCGGTGCCGCTGCCCGCCCGGGCCGCCGGCGCGACCCAGGCGAGACAGAGCGCCAACGTCAGCCCACCGAGAGCGAGACGGCGCGAGACGTTGCCGAAAGCACCGTCCCGGGATCCCGATACCTGACCTTCAGCCTCCATTCACCGGTCCTCAATCCGAGTTGGACGTCGAAGCTGCCGGACCCCGAGCCCCGAAGGCGACGCAAGGCGTGGAGATTCCCACCGTTGCGCCGGCCCAGGACGATCAGCCGGGCCCTCTGACTCTGACCCGTCGGGGGCGAGACATGGCCACGGAGACGCACCCTCGAGCCGCTCGCCTGGGCGGAATCGACGCTGACCGCCGCCTGGACCTCCAGCCTGCCCAGATCGACCTTCCTCTCGGTCAGGCTGCCCACTGCCAGCAGCGGGTCGGCGTCGAAGGGCGGGTATCCGCTGGAAGCCGGAACCTCGAGGAAGAGGCGGCCGCCCCTGTCGGCGCGGTCGGCGATCGTGTACCGCCCCGCGCTTCCCGTCTTCGCGGTCGCGAGTATCTCCTCCGACCCCGCAGAGCCCGGGGCGTGCCTCTCCAGCGAGACGACCTGCCCGGAGATCGGCGGCGCCCCCGGCAGCGGGTTCTCGAGCGAGCCGGTGATCCGAATCCTGGCCCCGGCGGCAACCCGGCCCTTCGGCTTCCGCGAGATCGTGACATCGGGGCGCGCATCGGCGAAGAAGGCCGGCGACTGGGCGCTCGGGTAGCTCGCCAGCATCGATTGGAAGGCCCGAGATGTGAGGTAGTCGAGCAGGGCCTTGGCACCGTCCAGGTTCACGGTTGGGACCTTTGCGGGGTTGACCGCATAGGCGGTGAACGGGTTGGTGAGCAGGTTGAGGCCGCCGGGGGAGGCCGACTCGTTGCGGTCGGAGACCACCTTCAGGTTCGTGACGGTCGAGTTGGCTTCGAGGCGATTGAACGTCCCGCGGTCCGTCATCTCGTAGCACCCGCCCCCGGTGAACGGGCACTGCGAGGTGAGCTGAACCGTGGCGGCCTGGCCCAGCCCGGCCTTGTGATACCAGCCGGGATTGCCGGTCGCGGTGCCGTCTCCCGGCTCGTGGTTGTCGTTGCGGGTCACGTTGGTGAGCTGCCAGATCGCCTTCTCCTGGGTGTTTGTCCCCGAGCTGTCCCCCCGGGAGACGAAGTTGGCGGTACCCCCGGCGCCGGCCTGGGCGATCAGCTCGTAGGCATGGGCAGCATTGTGGGCGGCGCCGGAGAAGACGCCGGCCGGATCGTCGAGGGGGCCGAGGATCACGTAGTCCGAATAGAGGATCGCTCGGCCGATCGGCTCGTAGGAATACCCGGCCTCCACGAAGGGCTTCTCCTGGGTGGGCGAGTGCACGAGCACCGCATCCCCCTGCCCGGCCTTGGCGTTGGTCAGCGCCTGGCCGGAACCGACCGCGATGTACTTGAGGGTGTACTGGGGATACTTCGCCTCGAATCCTGGGACGAGGACGTCGTCGAGAAGCCCGGCGTCCCGCACGTCGGTGGTCCCCTGGACGATCACGTCGCTGGCTCCCGCGCTCGAGGGGACCCCGGCCGTAGCGACCGCGACCAGGGCAATCATGAGTGTGCGAACTCTCAACGGAACCAATCCTTTCCGACCGGCGGCGTTGCCGATCCGTGAATCGAGGCAGGTTGCTACCTATGCGCGACCCTAGCAAAGGGAGTAAGCGCTGTGCGTGTCCCCCCCGAGCCTAGATACGCAAGCACCTACGTGCCAGGACGCCGCATCCCGCTGGCGGAACAGGAGTCGGCAGGTGTGCGACACTGAGGCCCATGGAGGACCTCTCGCTCGGTGACGCGGCCAGAGCGCTTGGGGTGAGCACCGATACCCTGCGACGCTGGGACAAGACCGGGAAGCTCACCACCCACCGGGACGACCGCAACCGGCGGCGAGTTCCCCGTGCGGAGGTGGAGCGCCTGCGGGAATCCCCTCCCAGGCACTCGACCGGCGACGCCTTCTCGGCGCGCAACAGATTCCCCGGTGTGGTGCGG
The DNA here is from genome assembly GCA_046330315.1 of Solirubrobacterales bacterium. Taxonomy (GTDB): domain Bacteria; phylum Actinomycetota; class Thermoleophilia; order Solirubrobacterales; family 70-9; genus JAXLSZ01. The sequence goes on along the minus strand of JAXLSZ010000009.1, from coordinate 36,993 downwards.
TCGGTCGAGCTTGGCGACGTGATGGCGCTGGTGGAGATCGAGGCCGGGCCGCACCTGGTGACGGCAGCGATCACCAGGGATGCCGTCGACGAGCTCGGACTTGCGGAGGGAGTGGCCGCGGTGGCGACCGTCAAGGCGACTTCCGTGATGGTCGCCCGGGCCGACCCGCCAGCTCAGCCCCCCAGCCGGAAGGGCGGGTAGCGGTCGGTGACCAGGACGAAGGCGTAGGCGATGACCCGGTTGTGCCAGCGGATCACGCCCTCGACGAAGTCGAAGATTCCCCGCGGGTAGCGCCCTGTGAAGAGGATCGCGAACCAGGCGCCGATCACCGCGAAGAAGGCGGCGATGAAGAGGATGAGCAGCACCACGTAGTGGGGGACCGCCAGCAGCCACTTGACGATCGGCATCCCCCGGTCGAGGTCGGTGCGGACGTCGGGATAATCGAAGTCGAGCCGCACCGACTGCTGCTCGTCGGTGGAGGGATAGCGGTCGTCCATCAGGGCCAGGTAGATGCCGACCCGGTTGGCGAAGCGCAGCAGCTCGCGGTTCCAGTCGAACCACCAGCGCGGGTACTTCTCGCGGAAGACGACCATCAGCGCGGTGGGGATGACGATGACCCCCGTCCCGCCCGCCGCGAATGACCAGTAATAGGAGCCGCCGCCGCCGCCGAAGCCGCCGCCCGAGCCGCCTCCCCCGCCGATCGAGGCGAGGATGATCACGATCGGGATCGCCGCGAAGATGCGGAATGCGGTGCTGAGCCGGTTGAGCTCGCGGTCCGGGTAGTCCACCGAGAAGGTCAGCGGGTAGTCAGAGACCTGCATGGGAGCCTCCAGTCGTTTCGGGGAGTGCGAATGCTGCCGCAGGGCGCGGCGTCAGCCGAGCAGGCCGCAGGGCGCGGCGTCAGCCGAGCAGGCCGCAGGGCGCGGCGTCAGCCGAGCAGGCCGCAGGGCGCGGCGTCAGCCGAGCGCCGCGCCGACCGGCTCCGCGCCGACCGGCTCCGGCGCCACCTCGACGCGGTCGCGGCCGGCTCGCTTGGCGGCGTAGAGCGCGCGGTCGGCTCGCCGGAAGAGGTCGGAATGCTCGAACCCCTCGCCGCGGGCCGCGGCGATCCCGACCGACATGGTCAGATCCACCCCTCCCGGCCTCGAGGAGGCCACCGCCGAGCGCACCCGGGCCGCGATCTTGCCACCGTCGTCGAGGTTGGCACCGGGGAGTACCACCAGGAACTCCTCGCCACCGAGCCGGTAGATCAGCTCGAAGGATCGAAGCGTCTTTCGCATCTCGTAGGCGACGGCCTTGAGCACCGCGTCTCCGCGCTCGTGGCCATAGGTGTCGTTGACGGCCTTGAACTCGTCGAGGTCGCAGGCGACGTAACAGACCCAATCCCCGGTCAGCGAGGCCTGCTGCTCGAGCTCGGCCACCCTCGACTCCATCGCCATGCGGTTGAGCAGACCGGTCAGCGGGTCGAGCACCGCCGCGTCGCGATGGGACAGCTCGGCCCCGGTCAGCGCCGAGGTGATCGCCCCCAGCCCGGCGAGCAGCGAGAGGGTGACGAGCAGCAGCACCGGATGGCGGGCGGTCGCCGCAGGGTTGACGCCCACGGTGGCGACGACGGCCACGACTCCGGTCAGCGCCGCGTAGGCCCAGACCACCGGGGCCCGGAAGCGGGTCGCCGACATCCCCACCGGGATCACCAGCCAGGGAAGCGCCGGACTCAGCGGGCCGCCGGTGAAGGCGACGCCGACCCCGAACAGAACGGTGTTGAAGACCAGGCTGCGGGCGGCGACGTTCTCCGGGTGTTCGTTCCGCTTGAGACGCTGCTCCAGAGTCGCGAGGTTGGCGACGGCCAGCGCGAAGAGGCCCAGTATCCACCACCCGATCCAGGGGCCGCTTGCCAGCAGCGCCGCGCCGCAAGCACCCGCCGCCACCTCGCGGGCGCGCCGGATGCGCGGGTTGGCCTCGATCACCCGAACGCGATCAAGCTCAGTCGGGCAGAGCCACGTGTGGGCCTCCATGGAGCGTATATCGGCCAATCGGCCGCCGGTCTGTAGCCGCCCGGGCGGTCCTGGCACGCTAGCTTGCAACCGCAGAAGCGGAACGCCAACCAAGGGAGACGCAGTGATCGGCACCCTCATCTACCTCTTCTTCATCGGGATCGTCGCCGGCTACCTGGCCCGGCTGCTCGTCCCCGGCCGCCAGGACCTTGGCTTCTGGCGGACGGTTCTGCTGGGAATCGTCGGCAGCTTCGTCGGCGGCTTCATCGGCTACCTGATTTTCAACCACGACCTCGCCGACGGGCCCTTCCAGCTTGGCGGCATCTTCGGCTCGATCGTCGGCGCCGTGATCGCCCTGCTGATCTACAACAAGGCCTCGACCGGCCAGGCCACCCGCTCGCCGGAGCGCCGCTAGCGGAACCCTCCAACCGTCGTCCGCCCAGGGCCGCCCCGGACGCCGGGCGATCTGGCCGGTCCGCGGAGCCGCCCTGGCCCGGCCTCCTCGGCCAACGATGTGTTGAGTTCTGCTGCCCTGGACCCCAAAAGTCCACACGGCGGCGCCGAGACGTCCACGTGCCGATGCCGCCGGACGCGGCGGGCGGACCCCCGGCCGCCTGACGCGGCGGGCACGGACCCTCCGGCAGTCGGGCGCGGCAGAGACGGACCCCCCGGCAGTCGGACGCGGCGGCACGGACCCTCCGGCAGCTGGCCGGCCGGGCACGGCCAGACCACAACCCGCCCGCCGGGCCCGATCCCGTAGCGTTCCGCCGGATCTGACGAGAACCGGAAGGAGAAACGCAGACAGATGGGACTACTGGACGGCAAGAGCGCCATCGTCACCGGGTCGGCCCGCGGGATTGGCCGCGCCACGGCCGAGCTGTTCGCCTCGGAGGGTGCGAGGGTCCTGATCAACGACCTCGACGCCGACGTCGCCGAGCAGACGGCCGGCGAGATCGAGGGCGAAACCGCCGTCTTCGGCGGTGACCTGACCCAGGCCGACACGGCCGACAAGCTCGTGGCGGCGGCGGTTGACGCCTTCGGCTCGGTGGACATCGTCGTCAACAACGCCGGCTACACCTGGGACGGGGTCGTGCACCGGATGACCGACGAGCAGTTCCAGGCGATGCTCGACATCCACACGATCGTGCCCTTCCGGGTGACCCGCGCCCTCGCCCCCCACTGGCGCGAGGCGGCGAAGGCCGAGGCGGCCGAGGGCAGGGAGGTCTTCCGCAAGCTGATCAATGTCTCCTCGATCTCGGGGACGATGGGGAACGCCGGGCAGGTCAACTACTCGGCGGCGAAGGCCGGCGTGGTCGGGTTGACCAAGACCCTCGCCAAGGAGTGGGGGCAGTTCAAGATCAACGTCAACGCGGTCGCCTTCGGCTTCGTGGAGACCCGGCTGACCGGCGCCAAGGAGGCGGGGAAGACGATGACCGCCCCCGGCGGCGAGGAGGTCGAGCTGGGAATCCCCGAGCAGATGCGCGCGATGGCGAAGATGGTGATCCCGCTCGGCCGCGCCGCCCAGCCCGAGGAGGCCGCCGGCCCGGTCCTCTTCCTCGCCTCGCCGCTGGCCAACTACGTGCACGGCCAGGTGCTCAACGTGACCGGCGGCCAGTTCGGAGGCATGTACATCTGACTCGCATCGATGGTGATTTTTGCCGCCCTGCGCGGCACAACTCGCCAAGTTTGCGGCGGCCCGGCGCGACCCGAGCGGCCTGGCGGCCCTCCCGGCGGCCCGGCGCGACCCGAGCGGCCTGGCGCCCCTCCCGGCGGCCCGGCGGCCCGGCGCAAACCCGATCGGCCCGGCGCGCCCCTCCCAGCGCCCCGGCGCCCCGGCGCGCCCCGCGCGGCTAGCTGCGCTCCTCCGCCGGCAGCTCGCCGTCCTCGCCGTAGGTCCCCGGCGGCCAGGGGCCGAACCAGTTGTCGCGGGCCCCGTCGATCGTCAGCACGGTTCCCGAGAAGAAGTCGCCGGCGGGCGAGGCGAGGTAGGCGAGCAGCCAGGCCATCTCCTCCTCTGTGCCGAGACGCCCCAGCGGCACCGTGCCGGCGATGTTCTCGACCAGCTCCTTCGGGTACTTGGTGCGCAGGGTCTCGGTGTCGAACTGGCCGGCGGCGACCGCGCAGGCGCGGATCCCGAACCTCGCCCACTCGATCGAGAGGGTGCGCATCATGTTCTCCACCGCCGCCCGGGCGGCGCCCGAGTGGACCATCCCCGGCATCCCGTTGTGCGGCGAGAGGGTTACGCTGAGCACCTTCCCCCCGCCCTGCGGGATCATCGCCCGGGTGGCGACGGCGTGGGTCATCTGCCAGGTGCCCTGGACGTTGAGGTCGGTGACCGTGCGGAAGCCCTTCGGGGAGATCGCCTCCGCCGGGCTGAGGAACTGTCCGCCGGCGTTGTTGACGAGGACGTCGATCCGCCCCTCGCGCTCCAGGACCGAGTCCACGAAGCCCTCGACAGCCTCGGCGTCGCGGATGTCGAGCGCCCCATGGGAGAAGGAGCCGGGCAGCCCCTCCGCGGCGGCCGCGGTGCCCTGCAGGGGGTCGGGGCGCCGGCCGCAGCCGCTCACCGAGGCCCCCAGCCGCGCCATCTCCAGCGCGGTGGCGCGCCCCAGCCCCGTCCCGGCCCCCGAGACGACGCAGACCAAGCCGTCGAGCAACCCCGGGGCGAAGATGCGCGAATGGGCGGCTTCAGACACGGCGGCGCAAGCCTACCTGCGCCCGGCGCGGCGCTAGTGTGAGGCCGAAGATGAGGATCCACGCGGAGCCCAAACCGCTGCACGAAGCCCTGGCGGGCGGCAGCGAGGGCGCCACGGTGATCGTCGAACCGATGATCGCCGGCCACGCCAACTGGCCCCTGATGCTGATGGAGAGCCCCGGCGGGCGCTTCCTCGGCCCGCGTCTGCTCCGGGCCCTGCTGACCGGCAAGCCCCCCCACGAGATCCCGGTCCCCGCCTTCCTGGTCCGCCACCCAACCGCCGGGGCGGTCCTCGTGGACACCGGACTGCACCCGTCGGTCGCGACCGACCCGACCCTCAACTTCGGGGGCGCCGCCAGGCGGATCGGCAAGCCCACCCTGCGCCCCGGCGAGGACGTGCCCGCCCAGCTCCGCGAGAGGGGGCTCGAGCCCGGCGAGGTGCCGATTGTCGTGATGACCCACCTCCACGTCGACCACGCCTCGGCGGTCTCCGAGTTCCCGCAGTCCACCTTCGTGCTCAGCGAGGCCGAGTGGATCGCCGCCACGACCGACCGCCGCCCGGCCCTGCGCGGCTACCGCCCCGCCCACTACGACTACGCCTTCGACTACCGGACCATCGACTTCGACCGCGACCCCGTCGCCTCCTATGCGACCTTCGGGCGAACCTTCGACCTGTTCGGCGACGGGTCGATCCGGCTGGTCTTCACGCCCGGCCACACCCCGGGCCACCTGTCGGTCGTCTGCCGGCTCGGCGAGCGCGACTTCGTGATCGGCGGCGACGCCTTCTACACGCTGGGTCAGCTCGACTCGGCGCCGCTGCCGCCCCGCCCGGTGGACGCCCACCAGTTCCGCCGCTCCCTGCAGGAGCTGAAGCTGTTCCGCCGGGAGTCCCCGCGCTCGATCATCACCCCGGGCCACGACCCGGCCTTCTACGCGAGGCTCGGCGAGCGTTACGAGTAGCGGGCGCCGGCCCGCCGCGGGGGACCCGGCCTTCTACGCGAGGCTCGGCGAGCGCTACGAGTAGCGGGCGCCGGCCCGCCGCGGGCGCTGGTCCTCCCTCCCGGCGAGCCTCAGGAGCCCGGCGAGGTCTCGGCCGGGTCGGGTGCGGGGATGCCGCTGCGCAGGGCGCGGATCACGCCGCTGCGGCCCTGCTCCTCCAGCGCCGTGTACATCGTGCGCACCCGGTCGAAGATCTCCCCCGCGGCGGCTATCTGCTCCTCGCGGCTTGGCCGCTCGCGGACCGGGAAGGCGATCGGCTCGCCGTACTGGATCGTCACCTTCGGGAAGCGCATCTTCCGCCAGCCGCGCACCCCGGCGGAGCCGTGGATCGCCACCGGCACCACCGGGACCCCGGACTCCAGGGCGATGCGGCCGATGCCGCGCCGCGGCGTGCCGAGGTTGCGCGAGCGCGAGCGCCCGCCCTCGGCGTAGATCAGCACCGGGTGGCCGTGGTCGAGCAGCGAGTAGGCCGTCTCGAAGGCCTCCTCGTCGGCGTGACCGCGGCGCACCGGGAAGGCTCCGCCCCGGTCGAGGATGAAGGTCAGGACGGGCGGCCCGAAGAGCTGGGACTTGGCCATGAAGCGGACCTTCCGGCGCAGGTAGACGCCGGCGAAGAAGTGGTCCATCTGGCTGAAGTGGTTCGGGGCGAGCAGGACCGGTCCGCTCGCCGGGACGTTCTCTGTCCCGATCGCGCGGGTGCGGAAGAGGAGGATGGTTGGGGGTGTGAGCACGACCCTCGCCAGGTCGTAGACCCAGCCACCCTGCTCGTCGGCCCTGGCGCGGCGGTGGAACCGCTCGAAGTACTCCGAGGGGCGTTCGTCCCGGTAGACCTGTGGCTTCATCTCGGCCATGCGCAACGGGGCGGAGCGCCGCCCCGATGGCTCCTACCCTCCGGCGCCCCGGCGGTTACTGGCGCGCTCCTCACCGGGCCCGCCCCTTCGCGCTCCTCACCGGGCCCACCCCTTCGCGCTCCTCACCGGGCCCACCCCTTAGCCCGCTCCAGCGCCCGGCCCCATTCCTCCAGCAGCGCAGCCCGGTCGTCGTCGCCCATCGCCGGCTCGTAGCGGGCCGCCTCCCGCCACATCTCCCCGGCCCGGGCCCGGCTCCAGGTGCCCGCCGCGATCCCGGCCAGGTAGGCGGCGCCCAGGGCCGTCGTCTCGCTGATCTCGGGCACGATCACCGGGACCCCGAGCACGTCGGCCTGGAACTGCATCAGCCAGCGGTTGGCGACCGCCCCGCCGTCGGCCCGCAGCGCGTCCAGCCGCCTGCCGGCGGCGGCCTCCTGCGCCCGGACCGCGTCCACCGTCTGGTAGGCGATCGCCTCCAGGGCGGCGCGGGCGATGTGCTCGCGCCGCGTCCCCCGGGTCAGCCCGAGGATCGTCCCCCTCGCGTCGGGGTCCCAGTGCGGGGAGCCGAGCCCGGTCAGCGCCGGCACGAAGTAGACGCCGTCGTTGGACTCCAGGGAGGCCGCCATCCCCTCGGTCTGCGCGGCGTCGGAGATCACCCCCAGGCCGTCGCGCAGCCACTGCACGGCGGCGCCGGTGACGAAGACCGAGGCCTCCAGCGCGTAGACCGCCGGGCTTTCGCCGATCGCCCAGGCGACCGTGGTCAGCAGGCCCTCGGTGGGAGGCGGCACGGACTCGCCGGCGTTGAGCAGCACGAAACTCCCGGTCCCGTAGGTGTTCTTGGCGCTCCCGGGCGAGTGGCAGGCCTGCCCGAAGAGGGCGGCCTGCTGGTCGCCGGCGATGCCGGCGACGGGAACCGCGCCGCCGAACTCCCCGGTGGTACCGAAGACGCCAGAGGAGGGAAGGGGCTCTGGGAGCCTCCCGGCGTCCACCCCGAAGATCGAGCAGAGGTCGGGGTCCCAGCGAAGCCGCCCGATGTCGAAGAGCATCGTCCGGGAGGCGTTGGAGTAGTCGGTGACGTGGCGCCCGGTGAGCTTGAAGGCGAGCCAGGAGTCGATCGTCCCGAAGACCGCTCCGGAGGAGCCCGAAGCGTTCCTCGCCAGCCACTCGACCTTGGTGGCGCTGAAGTACGGGTCCACGACGAGGCCGGTCCTCTCCCTGACCAGGTCCTCGACCCCCGCCTCCCTGAGCTCCGCGCAGCGGCTCGCCGTGCGGCGGTCCTGCCAGACCAGCGCGTTGTGGATCGGCTCCCCGCTGCGCGGATCCCAGGCGACCACGGTCTCGCGCTGGTTGGTGATCCCGATCCCGTCGAGGTCCCGACCCTCGATCCCGGCGTCGGCGAGCGCCCCGGCGGCCACCCGGCGGGTCACCTCCCAGATCTCGGAAGGATCGTGCTCCACCCAGCCGGGCTGCGGAAAGTGCTGGGCGAACTCCGAGTAAGAACGGCCGGCGATCCGGCCCGCGGAGTCGAACACCAGGCAGGTGGTGCCGGTGGTGCCCTGGTCGATCGCGAGGATCATCGGCCGGCGGGACGGGTGTGGCGGAGGTCGGCGATCGGGGCAGGGTATCCCTGTTATTGGGGTTGCCGCCGCACCCTCCGGGCGGTACCTTCATCTCCGAGAGCAGAGCGCCCGTTTCCGGGTGGCTCACAGCAGACGAAAGGAGCCAGATGGCTCAGATCGAAGTCAAGAGCTTCGACTCGCCCGACGAGGTGAGGGAGTTCGAAGGAAAGGGCAGGGCGAAGGTCGTCAACGTCGGCGGGCAGGCCGTCGGCCGCGGCACCTTCGAGCCGGGATGGCGCTGGTCGGAGAACGTCAAGCCGATCGCCGGGACCGATTCGTGCCAGGTCTCGCACCTCGGCTACGTCATCTCCGGCCGCATGAGGGTGACGATGGACGACGGCAGCGAGGGGGAGATCGGCCCCGGGGACGTCTGCGCGATCCCGCCGGGCCACGATGCCGTCGTGGTCGGCGACGAGCCCTGCGAGATGGTCGACTTCGGGGAGTTCGGCCCCTACGCCAAGCGCGACTGAGCCCCCTCCGGGCGGCGCGCCGCTTCGCGGTGCGCTTCGCCCGGGCGGGGTCGGCGGCGGGGCAGGGGGGCGCGGGCGTGCCGCGGTGCGCGTCAGCGGCGGGACAGGTGGGCGCGGGCGTGCCGCGTTGCGGGTCAGCGGCGGGACAGGTAGACGCGGGCGAAGTCGCGCAGCTGGAGGGCGCGGTGGCCGAATCCCGCCAGGGATCGGCCCGTCGCCCTGTGCTCGAGATCGAGCTCGTACTCGCGGACCCGGGCGCCGGCGCGAACGGCGTCCACGGTGATGCCGATCTCCATGCCGTAGCCCTCGGCGAAGGGGTGGACGGCGCGGAGAGCCTCGGCGCTCATCGCCCGCTGGCCGGAGATCGGGGCGGAGGTCCGCAGCCCGCAGCGCCGCTCGATCGCCCAGCGCGCGAACCCGAGGGCGAGGCCGAAGCCGCCCCCCACCCGCCGGCGGAAGGCCGCCACGGCAAGGTCGCACTCGCCCGAGCGGACCGCCTCGACGAGCGGGCCCAGGCGGGCGGCCGAGGGCCCGAGATCTCCATCGCAGAGCAGGAAGACCGGCGGGTTGGGGGAGGTCGCGAGCGGCAGGACCGATTCCACCGCGGCGCCGACGTTTGCGCCCTTGCCACGGGGGCGGGCGCTGCGGACCACCTCGGCGCCGCGGGCGAAGGCCGCCTCGGAGGTGCCGTCGGTCGAGGCATCGTCGGCAACGATCACCCGCGCCCCCGGGAAGGCCCCGGCCAGCGCGTCCAGGGTGGCGCCGACGCGGTCGGCCTCGTTGCGGGCCGCCACCACGACGAGGGGCGCTCCGGCGCCGGGACCCCGCGGAGCGGCGGGCGCGGGGCCGCGGGCCCCGGGGGTCTGCTGATTCGGCGTCACCGGCGGCTATTGTGCCCCGCCATGGCAGACATTGAGGCCCACATCACCGGCAGCGTCTGGAAGATCGAGGTCGCGCTCGGCGACGAGGTCTCCGACGGCGACACCGTCGTCATCCTCGAGTCGATGAAGATGGAGATCCCGGTCGAGTCCGAGGACGACGGGACCGTCAGCGAGATCCGTTGCGAGCAGGGCCAGCCGGTCAACGAGGGCGACGTCCTGATCGTGCTGGAGTAGGCGGTGGCCCGGCGCGCCCAGGGCGGCGCTGCGGGAGGGGCCGGTGGCTGAGCGGCTGGCCGGGGGGAAGCTGCTGATCGACCGCCCGGCGGAGGCGGTCGCGCGGCTGACCATCTCCAACCCCGAGAAGCGGAACGCCCTCGACCACGAGGTCCTGGACGCGATCGCCGAGTCGCTGCCCGGCCTCGACCGGGGCATCGGGACGCGGTGCGTGCTGATCACCGGGGCGCCGCCGGTCTTCTCGGCCGGCTACGACATCGGCTCGATCTCCGACGCCGCCTTCGAGTCCGAGGCCGAGGCGCTGGTCGCCCACCCATTCCACGCCGCGATCGAGGCGATCGCCGGCCACCCCTGGCCGACCGTCGCGGCGATCAACGGTCACTGCTTCGGGGGCGGGCTGGAGATGGCGATCACCTGCGACCTGCGGATCTGCGCCGCCTCGGCGAAGCTCGGCATGCCGCCGGCCAAGCTGGGCCTCGTCTACGGGCACACCGGGCTTCGCAGGTTCATCGACGTGATCGGCGTGGCGCGCACCCGGGAGCTCTTCTTGACCGGGCGCAACCTCGACGCGGCCCGGGCCGAGCAGATCGGCCTGGTCAACGTCGCCGTCCCGGACTCCGATCTGGCCTCCGAAGCGGCCCTTCTGGCCGCGGAGATCGCCTCCAACGCGCCCCTCTCGACCCGGGGCAACAAGCGGGCAATCGACCTGCTCAACCGCAACCCGGTGCTCAGCGAGCAGCAGGAGCAGAGCCTGATCGCCCTGCGCGAGTCCTGCTTTGCCTCCGAGGACCTCCGCGAGGGGATCAGCGCCTTCGTCGAGAAGCGAAAGCCGCGCTGGACGGGAAGATGAGCCGGCATGTGGCAGGCAGGTGTGGGGGTTGAGCGGCAGGCGGGCACGCGAGCAGCTGGCGGCGAGCGACCCGGCGATGGCGGAGCTGATCGAGCGGCTCGGGCCCTGCAGCTTGGCGCGGCGACGGCGGGGGGTCGAGAAGCCCGATGCCTACGGGGCGCTGCTGCGGGCGATCGTCGGCCAGCAGCTCTCGACCAAGGCCGCGGCGACGATCCACGGCCGCGTGCTCGACCTCTTCGACGGCCTGCCCCCCTCGCCCGAGCGGCTGCTCGAGGTACCCGAGGACGAGCTGCGGGCCTGCGGGCTCTCCGGGCGCAAGGTCTCCTACGTCCGCGACCTCGCCGTCCACGTGATCGACGGCGAGCTGGAGCTGGACCGCCTCGAGGAGCTCTCCGACGAGGAGGTGATCGCCGAGATCGTCGCGGTCCGCGGCCTGGGGCGATGGAGCGCCGAGATGTTCCTGATCTTCCACCTCGAGCGGCCCGACGTCTTCTCCGGCGGCGACCTCGGCCTGCGCCGCGGGATCCAGCTCGCCCACGCCCTTGAGGCGATGCCGACGCCCACCGAGGCAGCCGAGATCGCCGAGCGCTGGAGCCCCCACCGCAGCCTCGCGGCGATCTACCTCTGGGAGTCTTTGGCCGCCAACCCGGCCGATTAGGTAAACAACCGGGCTGGTGGCCCGTCCGGACCCGTCGGCCCGGCCGCCGCGGCGCGGATGGCACTGGACGAGCGAATAGATCTCTTCTCGATCAAGGCGCAGTTCGAGCGCGCCTCGGAGCTGATCTCGCTCGGCGGTCTGATCGCCGACCTCGGCTTCCTGCGCCGGGCGCGGCGGACGCTGCTCCCGCTGCCGCTGGTCGACCGGCCCGAGGAGATCGACGCCGCGGAGGTCTTCCCACCCTTCGTCCCGCGCCCGGCCGAGGCGCTTGCGGGCAAGCGGCTGGCCGTCGTGGCCTCGGGCGGAGGCGGCGCTGCCGTCGCCCTGATCGGGGTGGCGCGGGCCTTCGAGGAGGCCGGCCTGGAGCCGGCCGAGATCGTCGGCTGCTCGGGAGGGGCGATTTGGGGCTCGATGTGGGCGGCCGGGATGAGCGCCGAGGAGATGGCGGAGTTCTCGCTCTCCTGGAGGCCAGAGGAGTACCTCGACGTGCAGTGGCTGGGCCTGCCGCGCTTCGCTCTCTCGGCGCTGCGCGGGTTCACGGGGATCGCCAAGGGCGAGGCGATCGAGCAGCTCTTCGACAGCCGTCTGCGCGAGATGCCGTGCGGTGAGACCCCGATCCCGATCAGGACCATCGTCTACAACATGGACCTCGGCACCGTCGAGTACTTCGGCAGCCGCGACACCCCGAAGCTCTCGGTCGGCCACCTGGTGCGGGTGGCGATCGCCCTGCCCCTGTTCATCGAGTCGGTGGAGGTCGGGGGCCATCTCTACGTGGACGGCGGGATCATCGAGGTCTGGCCCGCCCAGCCGGTCATCGACGAGGGCGGGTTCGACCACGTCTTCGGCGTCAACTTCATGCTGCCCAAGGGCTTCCGCCCCCGCGACATCACGGGCTGGCCCGACCGGCTGGGCGGCCTGTTCGAGGCGAGCCGCCAGATGCAGCAGGGCTACCACCTCGAGCTGGCCCGCCGGGCCCGGGAGCAGCTCGGCGAGAGACTCAGCGTGATCGACCCCGTGGAGGACGCCGAGCTCCACGGCACCTCCTTCTACGACCTCTTCCTCGACCGCGGTCACTGGCCCCGCCTGATCCGCCAGGGCTACGACGCCGCCAACGCTGCCCTGCATCCCTTCCGCTGACCCCCTGACGTGGGACCTTTAAGCCCCGCATGTCAAGGTCCAGAGGTCCCACCCACCCAGGCCGCGACGTGGGACCTCTGATCATCGGTGGCCAAGGGTTAGAGGTCCCACCCGCTCGGCCCACGACGTGGGACCTCTGATCATCGGTGGCCAAGGGTTAGAGGTCCCACCCGCTCGGCCCACGACGTGGGACCTCTGATCATCGGTGGGCGGGGGTCGAGAGGTCCCACGTGCCGGAGCCCGCCGGGCTCTTGCGACGTGGGACCTCTAACCACTGGCTGGCGGGGGTCCAGAGATCCCACGTCGGGGGGTCAGTTGGGGTCGCGGGTGGCCCGGTGGCGCAGGACGAGGACGCGCTGGACCGAGCGCTCGAAGCGGCGGCGGTCGAGGACACCGGCGCGGAGTTTGCGCCGCAGCGCCCAGTAGGCATCGGCGGCGGCCCCGGACTCCGTGAACAGCAGCAGGTCGACGCCCGAGCGGGCCGCGGCCAGGGCGGCGCGGCGCGGCCCGCCCACGGCGCGCACGGCCCCGGTCTGCAGGGCGTCGGTGATCGAGACCCCGCGGAAGCCGAGCCTCACCCGGAGCTCCCGCGTGGCGACCTCGCGCGAGAAGGCGGCGGGCTTCGGGGAGAGCGCCGGGTAGATCGCCGTGCTCAGCATCACCATCGAGCCTCGGCGGGCGATGAAACCCCGGTAGGGCGCCTCGTCCACGCGGCGCAGCACGCGGCGGGGCAACCGGATGCGCTGTGCCCCGTAGTCGGTGTTGCCCCTCGCCGCCCCCAGGCCCGGGAAGTGCTTCGCGGTCGCCGCCAGGCCCCCGGCCTGCATGGCCGCCGCGAAGGGAACCCCCGTGGCCGAGACCCGCTCGGCGGTCCCGCCGAATGACCGGTGGGTTTCGGCGATCACCCCGCCCGGCCTGGCGACGTCGAGGACGGGCGCGAGGTCCACATTGACCCCGAGGCCCAGCAGGTTGCGGGCGGTGAGGCGACCCTGGCGGGCGCTGAACCGCCGGCCTCGCGCGCCCATCCGGGCCGCCGAGGCCCGGGGCGCCCCCGACACGCGCTTCACCAGGCCCCCCTCCTGGTCGATCATCACCAGCAGGTTGTCCCGCAGGCCCGGGGGCCGGTGGATGCGCTGGAGCCTATGGATCAGCCTCCGCCCCGCGGCGCGGCTGGGAAAGCTGGAGGCGAAGAGGATCACCCCGGCGACCCTGCCGCGGCGGATCAGCTTGCGGACCCCCGACGGGGCGTGCGTGCCCTGGAAGCCGACGACGATCCGCTGGCCGGCCAGCTCGCCGACCGAGAGGCGGGCCGCGGCGTCGCGGCGGGCGGTGCCGCTCCGCGGCCCGCTCCCCAGGGCGAGGCCGAAGCCCAGCGAGGCGATCGCCACCGCGGTTCCCGCGGCCACCGCCACCCTTCGCCGCCTCGCGGTCCGTGCTCGGTCGGGCGCCCTCATCGCCCCAGAGTCTGCCGGAACACCCGCGTCGCCGGCTCAGGCACAGACCCGGGGCCGTAGGTCCCGGGTCAGCCGGCGGCCGTCGAGCAGGGTGAGGCGCATCCGCAGCCGCGCCACGGACCCTTCGGCGAGCGCGGAGGCGGGGGGCTCCAGCCGGAATGGAGCGGAGCGATCGGCGTCGACCACGCGGCCGCCGAGGAGAAGCTCGGCGAAGCGGACCTGGCCCAGGTCCGGTCCCCGGGGCCGCACGGTCGGCAGCCCCTCGGCACAGCCCCCCGGACCCCTCTCTGCGGCGAGGGCGGCGCCGAGATCGGGCAGGCGGCGGCAGCCCGCGCCCGAGCAGTGGCGAAGCCTTGCCAGGCGGCGACCCAGCGCCGCCTCCGCCGCCGCGTAGGCGGGGACGCCGTCGAGGCTGCGGAGCTCGTAGGGGTCGCGCGCCAGGTCGTAGAGCTCGCTCTCCCCCGCGCTGGGCCCCCGCAGGTGCTCCGCGTAGATGAAGCGGCGGGTGTGCACCGCCCGGAAGCCGGTCGACTCGATCAGCAGCTCCCGGCCCCGCTCCCGCCCGGGCTGCGCGGCGAGCGGCTGAAGCGCCCGGCCGTCCATGCGCAGCGTGGCGCGGCCGCGCGCGGCGGCGAGGACGGTGGGCGCGAGGTCGGCGTTCACCGCCAGGTCGGCGGCCCGCGCCCCGGCCGGGAACCCGGGGCCGCGGATCAGCAGCGGCAGGTGGATGGACTCCTCGTAGAGGCGGACCTTGCCTGACGCGATCCTGTGCTCGCCGGCGAAGAAGCCGTTGTCGGATGTGTAGAGGATCAGGGTGTTGTCGAGCTCCCGGAGCGGCGCAGGGCCGCGACCACCCTCGCAACGCCGCGGTCGAGGGCGAGCAGGGACTCGATCCGGCAGCGGTAGGTGCGGGTGATGTCGTCGATCTGGCCCTGGTCGAGGGGCGGAAGGTCACGGATCGCGGCCGGCTTGTCGGAGACGTCGGCCTCGTTGAAGTCCGGCGGCCGCGGCAGCGGCTCGGTGTCGAAGGCGCCGGCGTCCCGGGGCGCCGGCTTCGCCGAGCCGGCGCAGTCGTAGGGCGGGTGGGGGTTGGGGTCGGGCCCTCCGGAGTGCGGGGCGAAGTAGGAGACCCAGAGGAAGAAGGGTCGCGCCGCCGGGGCGCGGCGCTCGATGAAGTCCACGGCCTTGGAGGTGAAGACGTCGCTCTGATACTCGGCGGCGGAGTGCCCGTAGGGGACGAGGACGCCCTGCTCGTTGAACTCGTAGTCGTAGTAGGTGCCGGTGATCGTGGTCCCCTGCCAGTCGTCGTAGCCGGGTGGAACCAGCGGCGGCAGGTCGGTCCGGTGGGCGTCGTAGCCGTTCAGGTACTTGCCGATGAAGCCGGTGTAGTAGCCGGCCCGCTGCAACCAGACCGGGAGCGTGCGGGTGGAGTCGAGCTTGTCGAAGCCCCCCGATGGGGGAGCGTTCGACCAGACGCCGTGATTGTGGGCGTACCGCCCGGTCAGCAGGGTGGCCCGCGAGGGGCAGCACAGCGAGTAGTTGTCGTAGTAGTGGGCGAAGGTGGTCCCGCGGTCGCCGAGCGCGGCGAGGGTGCGGGGCATGAAGCGCATCGAGTCGAGCGTCTGGTCGTCGCTCATCAGCACCACGACGTTCGGCCGCCGGCCCGGCCCGGCCGCACTCCGTTCTTGCGGGGCCGGCGCCCTCGCCGCCGGAGACCGCCCGTTCGAGATGGTCGCCCCCGGCGATCGCCGAGGGCCCTCGCCGCTCGCCGGGCCCGCGGAGCCGACCGCAGCCGCCACCGCCGCCAGCAGGACCGCCGCGGCGGAGGCCGGGAGCCGGGATCGTCCACCTCGCACGGCGCAATCTCATCAGACCCGGGCCGGTGCGAGCAGGCCCCGGGGGTCATCGACGGCCGAGCGGCAGGTCTGGGAGCGCGGCGGTCGCGGTCAGCGCGGCGGTCGGGTCGCGATCGGCGTGGCGGTCGGGTCGCGATCGGCGTGGCGGTCGGGTCGCGATCGGCGTGGCGGTCGCGGCCCCTGCGGGCGCTGCCCGGAGGGGCGCGAGAGGGGTCTAACGGGGGCCGCTCGGCGCTTCGGGGTGGGCGGCTGCCGGATGGCCGTTGCGCCGCCCGGCCAGCAGGTAGGTGGTCATCGGCCCCTTGCCCTTGACCTCGATCGTGCCGCGCGCCCGCAGCTCGTAGGCCGCTCCCAAACATCGGCGGGTCCGCTCGGTGACCTGGATGGTGCCGGGCTCGGCGTGGGACTCCATGCGGCTGGCGGTGTTGACCGTGTCTCCCCAGAGGTCGTAGATGAACTTCGCCCGGCCGATCACGCCGGCGACGACCGGCCCGCTGTCGATGCCGATCCGGACCTCGAGCTCCAGCCCGCTCTCGGCCGCCAGGCGGCTGACCTCGGGCCCCATTGCGAGCGCCATCTCGGCGATCGCCACGGCGTGGTCCTGGCGCGGCAGCGGGACGCCGCTGGCGACCATGTAGGCGTCGCCGATCGTCTTGATCTTCTCGACCCCGTGCTCGGCGGCCACCGCATCCCATCGCGCGAACACGCGGTCGAGCAGGGCCACGACGTCCTCCGCGGCGAGCCGCTCGGACAGCGGAGTGAAGCCGACCAGGTCGGCGAACAGCACCGACACGCCCGGAAAGGTGTCCGCGATGATCCCCTGGTCGTCCTTGAGCCGGGCCGCCACGGGGCCGGGCAGCACGTTGAGCAGCAGGCGCTCGGAGCGGGCATGCTCGCGGTCGCGCGCCCGCACGAAGTACTGAAGCAGCACGTAGGCGGTGGTCGCGACGCCGAGGACGTTGAGCGCGAAGAACGCCACCACGACGCCGCCGGGGATGTCGGGGGCGCCGGCCGCCAGGGCCGGATCCATCACCGCCGACGCCACGACCAGGCCGGCGAAGCCCGCGAACCACGGAATCGCCTGCCGCGCCCCGACGAACAGCAGGGCCCCGAGCGGCGAGGTGAACCCCCAAAGGCAGACCGCCGACGCGTTCTCGAAGCCGCCCAGGCTCCACTGCAGCACGAACGGCAGGACCAGGCTCATCCACAGCTGGCTGGTCCGGAACAGCAGGTAGCGGCGGGTCCGCGCGAACGTGTAGATGCTGGCGGCGGAGGCGAGCTGGTAGGCGAACGGGATGGCGGCCGAGACCCACAGGCCCAGCACCGCGTAGGTCGCGACCCAGACAACCGCAAGGCTCGCCATCAGCGTCGAGGACAGGACCAGGACGGCCTTGCGCACCCGCAGCTCCTCTGAGTCCGAAGGCAGGGCCCCGATCTCGGCCAGTCGCCGAACCCAGGCGGGAAGCCCGGGCAACGGCCGGCGGACTCGTGACTCCCTCACGCCGCGAGCATAAGCCCACCGGCCCTCCCGGGCCAATCTCCGCCGCGGCCGCCGGGCGGAGTTGCGATCCTCGCGCAGCGGGACTACCGTCTGGCCGATGCGAAGGACCCTCGCAGCCGCGCTCGCACTCCTCTGCCTCGCGCTCGGGGCCGTCCCGGCCGCGGTCGCCGGCGGTCAGGCGACCGGGATCAAGGGGGTGGTGCTCGACGCCACCTGCCCGGGGCCGTGCCGGTATCCGCACCCGCCGCTTCCTCCCTACCGGGGCCCCGGGCTCACCGTCGCTGTCCGGAGCCCGGAGAGCGGCCGTTTGCTCGTTCGGCTCCATCCCACCGACGGGCGCTTCGAGGTCAGGCTGGCGCCCGGCTCCTATGGGGTCAGTGCCAGGGTCGGCCGGCAGCCCTCCTGCTGGCGAGGGGACGCGAAGACGGTGAGGGTTCTCTCGGGCCTGAGGCGGGTTCGGCTCCGCGTCGCCAACGTCTGCGTGCTCTGAGGCGAGACCGGGGCCGCTCTCCGGAGCCGGGCGCCGGCCGCGCTCGGGATGCGTCCGCAGCGCCGCCTAACCTCGCCTCCCCGCGATCCGATGCCGCCGCTGATCACATTCGAGGAGGCCCTCGAGCTTGGCTCTCTGACCGGTCACGAGGAGATCGGCGACCTCGTCGAGCGGGCCTGGGCGGTCCGCCTCGAGCACTTCGGGGACTCGACCGACCTCTGCTCGCTCGTCAACGCGAAGTCCGGGGGATGCGCGGAGGACTGCGGCTTCTGCGCGCAGTCGCGCTACGCGGTGGCCGACACGCCGATGCACGCGATGATGGAGCCCGAGCAGATCCTCGAGCACGCCCGGGCGGCCGAGGCGGCCGGGGCCCACCGCTTCTGCACGGTCACCCAGGGCCAGGGCCTCTCCAAGCGCGACTTTGCGAAGGTGCTCGAGGGCGCCCGGCTGGTCGCACGCCACACCAACCTGAAGCGCTGCGCCTCGATCGGCCACCTGTCGACCGAGCGGGCCCGCCAGCTCAAGGAGGCGGGGATCCAGCGCGTCCACCACAACGTCGAGTCCGCGCGCTCCTACTACCCCGAGGTCTCGACCACGGTGAGCTACGAGGGTCGCCTGAGGACCATCGAGGCGGTCCGCGAGGCGGGCATGGAGACCTGCGTCGGCGGCATCCTCAACCTCGGCGAGAGCCCCCGCCAGCGTGTCGAGATGGCCTTCGAGATCGCCGAGATCAACCCCACCTCGCTCCCCGTCAACCTGCTCAACCCCCGCACCGGCACCAGGTTCGGCGAGCGCGGGCTGATGGACCCCTGGGAGGTCGTCAAGTGGGTGGCGATCTTCCGGCTGATCATCCCCGGCGCGCTCTTCCGGATCTGCGGCGGGCGGGTCGAGAACCTCGGAGAGCTCCAGCCCCTGGCGGTCCGCGCCGGGCTGAACGGGGTGATGATGGGCAACTTCCTGACCACCCTGGGGGCCGAGCCCGCCGAGGACCGGGCGATGTTCGCCGAGGCGGGCCTCAACGTCGCACGCCAGCCCGACAACGGCGCCAACCCCCGCCCCGACAACCGCTCCGGCTGGCTCGCCGGGGAGACCCCCTCGACCCCCATCGACGAGCTGATCGACTCCGGCGGGGAGGCAAGCCTCTGGGACCCCTCCACGCAGCTGCGGGTGATCCGCAAGACGCGCAAGCCGCCGCCCTACCCGGAGCCGGGGCTCGGGCGAGGGGCCGAGGCGGAAGAGGCGGCCTGACGGGTTGACGGGGATCGCCGAGCGCCTCGAGGAGCTCGACCGGCTCGGGCTGCGCAGGCGGTTGAGGCTGATCGAGGGGCCGCAGGGGCCCTCTGTCCTGCTCGACGGCCGGGAGGTGCTGATGCTCTGCTCCAACAACTACCTCGGCCTCGCCGAGCACCCCGCGGTTCGCGAGGCCGCCGCCGAGGCGGCGATGCGTTGGGGCGCGGGAGCGGGCGCCTCGCGGCTGATCTCGGGGAACATGGGTCCCCACGAGGAGCTGGAGCGCCGGCTCGCCGAGTTCAAGGGCCGGGAGGCCGCGCTGCTCTTCGGCTCCGGCTACCTCGCCAACAACGGGGTGATCGCGGCGCTCGCCTGGCGCGGCGAGGTGGTCTTCTCCGACGAGCTCAACCACGCCTCGATCATCGACGGCTGCCGGCTCTCCCGCGCCGAGGTATTCGTCTACCGCCACGCCGACCCCGAGCACCTGGCCTGGGGGCTGAGGCAGGCCGGCGAGCGGGCCTCGCTGATCGTCACCGACGGTGTCTTCTCGATGGACGGGGACGTGGCTCCGCTGGCCGAGCTGGCGGCCCTGGCGCGCTCGCACCGCTGCCGGCTGATGGTCGACGAGGCCCACGCGACCGGGGCCGTCGGGCCGGGCGGGCGCGGCTCGGTGGCGGAAGCGGGGCTGAGCGGCGAGGTGGACGTAGTCGTCGGCACCCTCGGCAAGGCGCTGGGCTCCTACGGGGCCTACGCCTGCTCGAGCGCCGAGGTCCGCGAGCTCCTGGTCAACGAGGCTCGCCCCTTGATCTTCTCGACCGCCCTGCCACCCCCCTCGGTCGCGGCGGCGCTGGCCGCGCTGGAGGTCCTGCGCTCGGAGCCCGGGCGGGTCGAGCGGCTGCGCTCCAACGCGGCGCTGCTGCGCGGGGCGCTGCGCGCCGGGGGCGTGGAGCCCGGCGGCGGCGGGACGCAGATCGTCCCGGTGATCGTCGGCGACGCGGAGCGCACCATGGAGCTCTGCGAGGCGGTGCTCGAAGACGGGGTGTTCGCCCAGGGAATCCGGCCCCCCACCGTGCCCGCCGGGGCCTCTCGGCTGCGTCTCACGGTCACCGCCGCGCACCGGCCCGCAGAGCTCCGCCGCGCTGCGGCGACGATCGCCGCCGCAGCCGCCCGGCTGGGGATCCGGCCCCATGCCGGCCCCGCCGCCGGGCCGCCCGCGGGCTCCGACCCGCGCTCGGCCGCCGACCTGGCCCGCGCCGCCTAGGAGGCCGGGTATCGGGGGGGTTTTCGTCACCGGCACCGGCACCGGCGTCGGCAAGACCGTGGTCGCGGCGGTGATCGCCCGCGGCCTGGTCCGGCAGGGACAGCGCGTGGGGGTCTTCAAGCCCGCCCTGACCGGGCTCGAGGAGCCCGGCGAGCCCGACCACCTGCTGCTGCGGCGCGCGGCCGCCTCCGCCCAGGCGCCGGAGGAGATCGCCCCCTACCGCTTCGGCCCGCCGCTCTCCCCCCACCTCGCGGCCGAGCTGGCCGGCGAGCGGATCGAGCCCGCCGAGCTGCGCGCCGCGGCCGAGCGGGCCGGCGCCGGAGCCGAGGCCCTGGTCTGCGAGGGAGTCGGCGGGTTCCTGGTCCCGCTCACCCCCGGCTACCTGGTGCGGGACCTCGCCCGCGACCTGGGCCTCGGCGTCGTCGTCGCCGCCTCACCCGAGCTGGGCACGATCAACCACACCCTGCTGACCCTGGAGGCGGTCCGCACCGTCGGCCTGGAGGCCGTCTGCGTCGTCCTCACCCCCTGGCCGGAGCGCCCGGAGCCGATCCACGAGTCCAACCGCGAGACGATCTCCGCGCTGGGGGCGGTCGAGGTGGCGACACTGGAACGGATCGACCTCTCCGAGCCGGAGGGGTGGCCGCAGGTGGGCGGGGCCGTGCTCGGCGACGGCTGGAACCCGTAGCCCGAGCCCCGGGGGCGGCGCCTCTCAGACGGCCTCTCGCGCCGCGACCTCGGCGCCGGCCGGGGCGACGGCGGCCTCCGAGGCCCCGGTGCCCGCCGCGCCCCGGCGGGTGCGGATCGCGGCGACGGCGACGGCGACCCCGGCCAGGGCGACGAAGCCCGATACGGCCATCGCGTTGCTGAGCGCGTATACGAAGGCCTCGCGGGCGGCGTCCATGGCGACGCGGGCCTGCTCGGGCGGCAGCGCGGCGAGCATCTGCTTGCTGCCGCCGCTGCCCAGCCCATCGGCGAGCTGGGAGCGCTGGGCGGCGGAGATGCCGGAGCCGGCCAGCAGGCTGTCCAGCTTGGGGCCGGAGGTGGCCTGGAAGATCGCTCCGGTGACGGCCACTCCGAGGCTGCCGCCGACCATCCGGAAGGTCGAGAGGATCCCCGAGGCGATCCCCGCCTTCTGGACCGGCACCGCGTTCATCGCGGCGCTGGTCATCGGCGACATGGTCAGGGCGATGCCGATCCCCATCAGCATGAAGCCGGGCAGCAGGTCGGTGTAGCTGGAGTCGGTCTGGATGCGGGTGAAGCTGAACAGCGCGGCAGCGAGCAGGGCGAGGCCGCCGGCGATCAGCCAGCGCGGGCCGAAGCGGTCCGCGAGGCGGCCGGCGACCGGCGCGACGATGACGATCATCAGGGTCGAGGGCAGGAAGCGCACCCCCGCCTCCAGCGGCGAGTAGCCGAGGATGTTCTGCATGTAGAGGGCGAGGAAGAAGAAGACCCCGAGCATCCCGAAGGAGATGATCAGCGCGACCACCACGGCGCCGAGGAAGTTGCGGTCGGCGAGCAGGCCGAACTCAACCATCGGCGAGCGCACCCGCAGCTCGATCGCGACGAAGGCGGCCATCGCCAGCACCGCCGTCGCCAGCAGGGCGACGATCGCGGTCGAGCCCCAGCCCCAGCTGTTGCCCTCGACCAGCGAGAGGATCAGCGCGGTGAGCGAGACGGTCAGCGCCGAGACGCCCAGGTAGTCGACATCGCGGCCGACCGTGGTGTCGCGCGACTCGCGCACCGCGAACAGCGCCGCGAGCACGGCGCCCACCGCGACCGGGATGTTGAGGTAGAAGATCGCCCGCCAGGAGACGTGCTCGGTGAGGAAGCCGCCGAGCACCGGGCCGACCGCCAGGGCGAGGGCGGAGACGCCGGCCCAGGTGCCCATCGCCTTGCCGCGCTCCGAGGGCGGGAAGGCGTCGGTGATGATCGAGAGGGTGGCGGGCATCATCAGCGCCGCGCCGACTCCCTGCACGACGCGGCTGGCGACCAGCGCGGTCGAATCCGCGGCCAGCCCGGCCGTCGCCGAGGAGAGCGCGAAGATCACCACGCCGGCCAGGAACAGCCGGCGGCGGCCGAAGATGTCGCCGAGCCGCCCGCCGGTGGCGAGCAGCACCGCGAAGGAGAGGGTGTAGCCGTTGATCGTCCACTCCAGCCCGGCGATCGAGGCTCCGAGGTCGCGCTGGATCGAGGGCAGCGCGACGTTGACCACGGTGTTGTCGAGCATGATCATGAACAGCGCGAAGCACATTGCCGCGAGCGTCCACCACTTGCGGTTGTCCTCGGTGATCAGGTGGCGGTAGCGGGTCACGAGCCCTCCAGCCGGCGCAGCCCGGCGTAGGCCTCGGCGACCTCGTCGCGCTCCATCAGCTTCTCCAGGGCCGAGTCGAGCCTGCGCCGCTCGGCCGCCGAGAGGGTGGCCGTGAACTCGCGCAGACCCTCCAGGCGGGCGGCGAGGATCCTCCCGACCACCTCCTCGCCGGAGGGGGTGATCGCGATGCGCCGGACGCGGCGGTCCTCGGGGTCCTCGACGCGGGTCACGTAGCCCGCCTCGACCAGCCCGTCCACGGCGCGGCTGATCGTCGCCACCGAGAGGCCGACGCTCTCGGCGAGCTCCTTGCCGGGGCAGGACTGCCCGTCCCGCGCCTCGCCGGCGCCGGAGAGCGAGAGCAGCGCCTTGCACTGGGTCAGCGAGAGGCCGCTCTCCTCCATCGCGCGAAGCTGGTTGCCCCGGTCGAAGACGAAGAGGTGGCGCAGGAAGGCGCCGAGCCGAAGGGCCGTCTCGTCGGGGGCCGGCGCGGTCCCGGGAGATCGGCCGCGCTTCTTGGCCGCCGTTGCTTGCATGGGAGAAATAGTTGCAGATCCGCAAGGATTCTCGTGTGAGACCGCTCACGCAACGTCCCCCTCTCTTCCCGCCGGAGGGGGATCTAGTCTCGGCGCCGATGCCCTCCGAGACCGCGAGGCAGGACCACCGGCACCTCTGGCACCCCTTCACCCAGCAGCAGGGATGGGTCGAGGAGGAGCCGCTGGTGATCGAGCG
The DNA here is from genome assembly GCA_046330315.1 of Solirubrobacterales bacterium. Taxonomy (GTDB): domain Bacteria; phylum Actinomycetota; class Thermoleophilia; order Solirubrobacterales; family 70-9; genus JAXLSZ01. Next base: position 13,776 of record JAXLSZ010000009.1, on the reverse strand, counting down.
GGCCCACGGCAGCGCCCTGATCGCCTCCGACGGGCGCCGCTACATCGACGGCGTCTCCTCGCTGTGGTGCAACGTCCACGGCCACCGCCACCCGCGGATCGACGAGGCGCTGCGCGAGCAGCTCGACCGGGTCGCCCACACCACCATGCTTGGGCTCTCGCACCCCGGCGCCGCCGAGCTGGCGGCCCGGCTCGCCGGAATCGCGCCGCCGGGCCTTTCCCGCACCTTCTTCTCGGAGTCGGGATCCACGGCGACCGAGATCGCCCTGAAGATCGCCTTCCAGTACCACAGCCAGCGGGGCGGCCAGCATGCGCGGCGCACCTCCTTCCTGCACCTCCGCGAGGCCTACCACGGCGACACGATCGGCTCGGTCTCGGTCGGCGGGATAGACCTCTTCCATTCGACATACCGGCCGCTTCTGTTCCGCTCCCACGCGGTCGAGCCCGGCGACCTGGGAGCGATGGAGCAGACCCTGGAGAGGCACGGAGAGGAGATCGCCGCGGTGATCCTCGAGCCGCTGGTGCAGGGCGCCGCCGGGATCCTCGTGCACCCCGACGGGTACCTGCGCGGCGTCCGCGAGCTCTGCGACCGCCACGGCGCGCTGCTGATCTGCGACGAGGTCGCCACCGGTTTCGGGCGCACCGGGACGATGTTCGCCTGCGAGCAGGAGGGGGTCTCCCCCGACCTGCTCTGCCTGGCCAAGGGGCTGACCGGGGGCTACCTGCCGCTGGCCGCGACGATGACGACCGAGCAGGTCTACGAGGGCTTCCTCGGGGCCCACGAGGAGTTCCGCACCTTCTTCCACGGCCACACCTACACCGGCAACCCGCTGGCCTGCGCCGCGGCGCTGGCGAACCTCGACGTCTTCGAGCGCGAGCGCACCCTGGAGAGCCTCGAGCCGAAGATCCGGCTGCTCTGGGAGACCCTCGGAGAGGTGGCGGCGCTGCCGGAGGTGCGCGAGGTGCGCGGGCGCGGGCTGATGGCCGGCATTGATCTGGGCACCCACGACCCCTCGCTCCACCTCGGCCACCGGGTCACCCTGGAGGCCCGCGAGCGTGGCGCGGTGATCCGGCCGCTCGGCGACGTCGTCGTGCTGATGCCGCCCCTGGCGATCGACCCCGGCGAGCTCCGCCGCCTGGTCGCGATCACCGCCGAGTCGATCGAGGCAGCGCACCGCTCGGCCTACGGGAGCGGGGCGGGCGCGAGGACCGCGCCGGGCGGGGCACCGGCTCCGGCGCCGCTGGCCGAGGCGGCCTGAGGCCCGGCGACCGCGATCGCCCCCAGCAGCGCCCGTGCCGCGCCGCGCATCCCGCGCTCGTTGGGGTGGGCCGGGGCCGCGAGCCGGCCCGGCAGGAGCGGCTCGACCCAGCGGGCCCGCGAGGGCGCGCAGGCGTCGTGCCCGGCGGCCGCGTTCGACCAGCGCACCAGGTGAGCCCCGCCCGCCCGGGCAGCGCCCGCCAGCGCCGCGTTGAGGCGGGCGCCGACCGAGCGCAGGTAGCCGACGTCGGCCGCGGCCAGCGGCAGCAGGGGCCAGCAGCCGCCGCCCCGTGCGGGCAGCAGCGAGGGGTAGTCGAGCAGGAACACCTCCGCCCGCGGCGCGCGCCGTCGCACCTCCCGCAGGACCGCAGCGACCGCGGGGGCAACCCTCGCGGCCCGCTCGGCGAGCAGGTCGCGCCCGCCCCGCAGGTAGCGGCGGCGGCAGGGTGCGTCGTCAGGGTCCGCGGTCAGGCAGGAGAGCAGGACCTCGGAGAAGCCGGCGTCGTTCCCGCCGATGGTCAGCGACACCAGCGAGGTGGACCTGCCGAGGGCGCCGAGCTGGGGCCCGACCGTCTCGCCGTCGAACAGCTCGCGTGGGCGCCACATGTCGGCGGTCCGCGCTCCGCTGCAGGTCCGATCGGTGAGCGGGACACCGAGCCGGGCGGCGACCAGGTGGGGGTAGTTGAAGTCCGAGCGCAGGCAGCCGGGCGGGCCGGTCGGGAAGGGGATCAGCGGGCCGGAGGAGTAGGAGTCGCCGAGCGCGACGTAGGCCGGCCCGCCCGGCGCGCGCTGCGCGGCGAACGCCGAAGCGGGGAGGGCCACAACCGGCAGCGCCGCGAGCATGCCCGCGGCCACCGCCACCCGCAGACCCGCCCCGAACACAACCCGCAGGCCCGCCCCGACCGCAACCCGCAGGCCCGCCCCGACCGCAACCCGCAGGCCCAGATCCAGCGCCACCCGCAGGCCGGGGGCCCGCGACCTCGCCCCGTTGCGGACTTCATGTGGTGCGACCATCGGCTCCTCCTCGATAGCTTTCCGCGGCAGATAGCCGCCGCGCCGCGACGGTAGGGGCGTCTCGCCGCCCTGCGGCGCGGTGCGCGCCCTGGGTTGCAGAGCCGATGGCGAAATGGCGCAAAGCTGTCACCGCCGCCGATACTCGGGTGTGACGGATCGTGTGCCGCGACGTAGTGGGGATGTGAGCCAGACCCTGGTCGCACCTGCGAGAGACATGCCCGGCGACGCCGACTTCGCCTTCGAGCGCCTCTACCGCGCCAGCCGCGACGACGTCCACGCCTACGTCGCGGGCATCCTGCGCGACCGCTCCGCGGCCGAGGACGTCACGGCGACCGCCTTCGAGCGCGCCTACCGAAAGCGCTCCCGGTTCGATCCGGAACGCGGCAGTGCGCGCGCCTGGATCTTCGGGATCGCACGCAACGCGGCGCTCGACGAGCTGCGGCGCCGGGCCCGCGGGGCGAACCTGGTGGCCGAGCCGGCCGACCCCTCCCCCGGCGCGCCCGAGCTGGCCGAGGGGAGCGAGCGCCGACATGCCCTGCGGGTCGCGCTCGGGCGCCTGGGCTCCCGGGACCGCGAGCTGGTCTCGCTGAAGTTCTTCGCCGGGCTCTCGAACGCGGAGATCGCCGAGACGCTGCGGATCAGCGAGAGCAACGCCGGCACCCGCCTGCACCGCGCCGTGGCCAAGCTGAGGGAGGTGCTCGATGAAGCTCCGTAGAGACGACCTCGCGCCGGACCCCGCGATCGAGCGGGAGCTGGAGGCGCTGGAGGCGGGGCTCGCCGGGAAGCCGGTCGATCCCGACCTCGCCGACCTGGCGGCGCTGGCGAGGGAACTGCGGGGGCTGCGGTCCACGCCGAGCCCGGACTTCGCCGCCAGCCTCGACGCCAAGGCCGCCGAGGGGTTCGGCGGCCGCCGTGGCGGCCTGGCGGGCCTGCTCGCCCGGCTTGGCGAGGTTCCTCCGCGCCGCGGACTGCTGCCCGCCGGGGCGGCCGCGCTGGGTGCGATCGCGGTGGCCACCGCCTTGGTCTCGCTCGACGGGCCGGGCGGCGGAAACGGGGGAGACGCCGTCGTCGGAAGCGGGGGCGGCGCCGTCGTCCGGCCCTCCGCGAGCGGCGAGGCCGCAGCCCCGAAGGCCGGCGCGGCGGCGGACTCCGGCGCCGCGGGAATCACCTCCGGCGCCGGCGCCCCGACGAGCGCCAGCGGCCCCTTCGCCTCCGGGCAGCGCCACCGCGCGGTCGAGCGCTCGGCGCAGATCGTCCTCGGCACCGACCCCGAGGGCGTGCAGCCGGCGGCAGACCGGGTCTTCGAGACTGTCGGGCGCTACGACGGGATCGTCCTCAGCTCCTCGATCCGCGACGGGGCCTCGGGAGAGGCCGGGGCCGAGTTCTCGCTCCTCGTGCCCAGCGACCGCCTCGGTGCGGCCCTGGCCGACCTGTCGTCGATCGGCGAGGTGCGCTCCCGCTCGGAGAGCACGCTGGACATCACCGCCCCCACGGTTTCCGTCGGCGAGCACCTTCGCGACGCGAGGGCGGAGGTGGAGGGCCTGCTCAAGCAGCTCGCCGCGGCGAGCACCGACGCCGAGCGGCAAGCCGTGAAGGCCCAGCTGCGCTTCCAGCGCAGGCGGATCGCCGCCCTGCGCGCCTCCTTCAACGACCTGCGCCGGCGCGCCAACTTCTCCAGGGTGTCGCTGGAGATCGCGACCGGCGACCAGCTGCCGGTCGCGTCCGAAGGGGACGGGAGCTGGGGCGTGGGCGACGCCCTGCGGGAGGCCGGCAGGATCCTCACGGTGGCGGGCGGAGTCGCGCTGATCGGCCTGGCCTTGCTGGGGCCGATCGCCCTGCTGGCGCTTGCGGCCTGGCTCGGCCGGCGCGCCTGGGTCCGCGCCCGGCGGGAACGCGCCCTCGACAGCTGAGCGCCCCGGGCGGGAGCGCGCCCTCGACGGTGAGCGCCCCCGACCGCCTCAGCCCTCGGTGTAGGGCTCGAACTCCGACTTGCGGGCGCCGCAGACCGGGCAGAACCAGTCCTCGGGGATGTCCTCGAAGGCGGTGCCCGGCGGCACGCCGGCGTCCGGGTCGCCCTCGGCGGGGTCGTAGATGAACCCGCAGGAGGTGCAGATCCAAAGCTGGGCGGACGAGGACTCCATCGGGCCGGAAGAATAGACAAGGAGGCGACGGAGGCGCGCACCCGCTTCCCTTAGTCTGGGGCGATGGGAGAGCCACCACCGGGGCCCGCCGAGGCCTTCAACGCAGGCGAGCCCTCGACCCCCCGGCCCGCCGCCTCGGTGGTGCTCCTGCGCCGCGGCGGAAAGCACTCCGACCGGGGCACGGAGGTTCTGCTCGTGCAGCGCAGCCACCGCGCCTCCTTCATGCCGCGGGCCTGGGTCTTCCCGGGGGGCGCGGTGGATCCCGAGGACGGCGAGGGCGAGGAGGGCCTGCGGGCGTGCGCGGTGCGCGAGCTCGACGAGGAGGCCGGGATCGCCCTGCCCGAGGGTGAGGAGCTGGTCCTCTTCTGCCGCTGGATCACCCCGGAGTTCGTGAAGACGAGGTTCGACGCCTGGTTCTACCTGGCCCTGGCCCCAGCCCACGCCCCGCCGCGCCCCGACGGGCGGGAGACCGTGGACGCCGCCTGGTTCGCGCCGCGCGCCGCACTCGAGGCGAGCGCCGCCGACGAGCTTCACCTCGCCTTCCCGACCGTCAAACAGCTCGAGAGCCTCGACGCCTTCGCGACCGCCGAGGAGGCGCTCGCGGCGGCCCGCGGGTCCGTGGTGGAGCCGGTCCTCCCGAAGCTGATCGGCACCCGCGATGAGCCCGAGCTGGTTCTTCCCGGTGACCCCGGCTACCCGGGCTGACGCAGCGGCACCTCGCCGGCCTCGCCCTCCCTCCCGCCCCGGCCCCGGCGCCGACGGGCTGCCCGGCGCGGCTCCCGCCCCGGCCCCGGGGGCGCCGGCGGGCTGCCCGGCGCGGTAGGTTTGCGGCGATGACCGCGCTGCTGCCACGGGACGTGCGCGACGTCTTCGCCCGCTTCATCACCACCGAGTTCGCCACCCTCGACACCCGCGGGCGGCCGATCGTCTGGCCGCTGACGCCCTACTACACGGACGGCGCCCCGGCGATCGAGGTCTCGACCGGAGTCGGCTACCCGAAGAAGGCCGAGGACGCCCGCCGCAACCCCCATGTGGCGATGCTCTTCTCCGACCCCACCGGCTCGGGGCTGGAAACGGCGAAGCGGGTGCTGGTCCAGGGGACCGCGGAGATCGACGATGCCGATCTCGCCGCCAACCGCGAGCGCTACCGGCGCGAGTCGGCGCGAAAGCTCCCGGCCACCCGGGAGATGATGCCGCCGAGGATCCTCGAGGGGCTGTTCGGGTGGTACTTCGAGCGGATCTACATCAGGGTCCGCCCCGAGCGGGTCTTCGTCTGGGAGGGCGGCGACTTCGCCGCGGAGCCGGTCCTGCTCGACTCCCACATGGAGGAGGTCCGCTCCGGGCACTCCGAGGAGCCCGACGAGCCCCACCCCGCCCCCTCGCCGGAGCCGGTGGCATGGGATCGCCGGATCGAGGAGCTCGGGTCGCGCCACCCGAGTGCGGTGCTCGCCTGGGAGGCGCCCGACGGCTTTCCTCTCGCGGTCCGGGTCAGCCCGGCTCCCGACCGCTCCAAGGGGCGGATCGGGGTCGGCCGGGACCCGGCCGGGCTGCCCCTTGCCGAGGGCCCGGCCTGCCTGGTCGCCCACTCGCACGGTCCGGACTTCCGCTGGCAGGAGAACTTCCAGGTGCGCGGCGACCTCGTGCGCGAGGGGGGCGACTGGGCCCTGATCCCCCACCGGCTGGTGGGCGGGTTCGAGCTGCCCCGGGAGAGCAGGCTGGCGGGGATGCGGCGCAACTTCTCGAAGTCGATCCGCTTCTACAGGACGAGGAAGCGGGTCCTGCGCGAGCGCCAGGCCAGGGCCGCCGCCGGCTGAGGCGCCGAGCCGGCGCGACGTGGGCCCGCGATCCCGGCGCTGCCGGGACCGGCTCCAGGGGCTACCCGGCCGGGAAGGGCTCCAGGCCCGCGAACCACGGGCCCGGCGGGTAGGCGTGGATCCCGCTCTCCTCCATCTCCGCCCGCAGCCGGCTGAACAGCTGGCCCCCGTTTCGCAGCGCCTCCTTGAGCTCGGCCTCGGTTCGCTCGCGCAGGCTCCACAGGAACCAGAGCTGGCGGTCGTTGATGCCGAAGTCCACGACGTTGTCGATCGAGGTCACCCAGGCCAGGAAGCCGGGGCTGAACAGCTCGCGCAGCGCCACCGGGTCGTACTCGCTGGGCACCGTCGCCATGTAGCGGCGGTTGAAGTCGATCGACTCGAACTCGACCTTGCGGCCGAGGCGCTGGATGACGCGCTCCTCGGCGCCCTCCACCGACTCCACGTTGAAAGCGGGGACCACCTCGGCGAGGTCGGGCATGTGGGCCTTGGCGAGCACCGCGCCGGGGACGACCTCCTTGTGGAGGAGCCCGCCGACCTCGCGCTCGTCGGCGTCGCAGCAGGCCCCCCAGAACTCGGTGTTCTCCCAGAGCAGACCGGTGAGGCGGTTGGTCCCGCCCACGCACAGCGCCACCGGGCCGTCCTTGGGGTTGATCCCCCCGACCTGCTCGTAGTTGAGGCCGTTGCGCTCCCCGTAGCGGCGCACGATCTCCGCCCACCCGGCAGCCTCCCCGCTCATCTGCCCTCGATCCGGCTCAAGCGCCGATCAGGTCCTCGCGGCCGTCGGTGCGGAGCATCTCCCGGTAGCGCGGGAAGGCGGGCTTGGCCAGCGGCACCAGCCTGAGGATCTTCGAGACCGGGCCCTGGGTCTTGATCTCCCCGCGGGCGATCGCCATCGGCACGTTCACCTCGCCCAGCCAGAAACGGTGCGCGACGTCGGCATCCATCCGCATCGTCACCTCGGGCTCCATCTCGGTCTCGCCGAAGTCCACCCGGCCCGGCTCTCCCTCGCGCAGGCACACGGTGATCGTCGCCTCCGGAGCGGTGTAGGCGTACTGGACGATCGTGTCGGCCTTGCGGAACCTCGGCCCTAGCTCCTCGTCGGAGACCAGCTCGGCGAACAGCCTGCCGACGGTGTCGTAGACCTCCTGGGAGTCCTTGAAACAGGCCAAGCAAGCGCTCCTTCCGCCGGGGTTACCGAATCCTACTTCCGAAGGGGGAGGCTAGGATTGGTTCGCCCGGGCACCACCACAGGAGGCCAAATGACCATCGCCCTAATCGTGATCGCCGTGATCATCGTGATCGGCGTTCTCTACTGGATCGGGAAGCGCAACTCGATCATCGCTTCGCGCAACCGCGTCGATGAGTCCTGGAGCGGGATCGACGTGCAGCTCAAGCGCCGCCACGACCTCGTGCCCAACCTGGTGGAGACCGTCAAGGGCTACGCCTCCCACGAGAAGGAGGTCTTCGAGAAGGCGACCAAGGCCCGGGCCGAAGCGATGGCCGCGCACGGGCCGGCCGAGGCCGGTGCCGCCGAGGCCAAGCTGACCGGCGCGCTCACCGACCTGCGTGCCGTGGCCGAGAACTACCCGACCCTGCGGGCGACCGAGAACTTCCAGCAGCTCAGCCGCCAGCTTGCCGAGCTCGAGGACGAGATCCAGGCCTCGCGGCGGATCTACAACTCCAACGTGCAGTCCTACAACACCTCGATCCAGCAGTTCCCCGGCTCGGTGATCGCCAACCAGGGCGGCTTCACCCCCCGCGAGTACTTCGAGATCGAGGTCGCCGCGGAGCGCGAGCCGGTCCAGGTCAGCTTCTCGGGCGGCGGAGACGCCCCCGGCCCAGGCGGGGCCGGCGCTCCCGGCCCAGGCGGGGCCGGGGAGCCCGGCGCAGGCGGGGCCGGCGCCCCCGGCGCAGGCGGGGCCGGGGAGCCCGGCCCAGGCGGGGCCGGGGAGGGCGGCTCGGCCCCGGAGGCGCCGGCCTCCTAGCCACCGGCCGCTGCCGCCGGGCAACCCACCGAACGTCCCGGAGTGGTTGCTATACGGGGTACTGCGGGACGTTCGACGCCACCGATCCCGCCCCCGCCCTCGCCCCCGGGCACGGCTCGGGACCGGGAATCCCCCTGTGCCGCGCTTGACCCGGGCCCACCGGCGTGAAACGCTCGAGCGTGCCGCGGTCGCCAGGTCTGCGGCGAGCAGTTCACTCGCCGCCTTGTCTGGCCACCGCCCTCCGAAAACACAAGCAGGGGGTCCAAATGCGTCAACGGCTTCGCTCCCATCTGACCTACGCGAACGTGATGGTCACGATCCTCGCGTTCGTAGTCCTCGGAGGCGTCGCCTGGGCGGCAGCCAAGGTCGGACCCAGGGACATCCAGAGCAACGCCGTCCACACCAGGCACATCAACAACGGCGCGGTCCGGGCGACCAAGCTCGCAAGGATCATCAAGGTCAAGTCCACCGTCACCGTCGCCAATCACGACAACGGCCAGACCGGGGCCGAGTGCCCCGCAGGGTCGCGGATGATCAGCGGCGGCGCATCCGGGGCGACCTTCGCGATGCCGATCGTCGGCAGCAAGCCGAATGCGGATGGTGAGATCTGGGTGGCGGCCGCGAGGAATGACACGGGGCAGCCACAGGACCTGACCGCCTACGCGCTCTGCCTGAAGGGTTAGCCCGACGCGGAAAAGGCGGTGCCCCCCGCGAGAGGGGGGTCGGCCCGCGCGGAAGAGGCGGTGCCCCGCGATGAGGGGGGTCAGCCCGCGGACGGGAGAATGCGGAACTTCCGGACCTTCGGCTCGCCCTCGTTGGCCGAGAGGTCGGTGCCGCGGATCAGTGCCACGTAGGCGCCGGGCCTGGCCTTGAAATGCTTGCGCGCTGCCCCGAAGCGGACGTCGTTGTAGCCGACGTACCCGTTCCACTGGGCCCAGCCCGCGAAAACGCGCCCCCCGCGCGGGGTCAGCCGGTAGTAGTCGGCGTCGACGTGTGCCCGCTCGTCGAGCGCGAAGCGCATGGCGGTGCCCCGGTGGCGGAAGGAGTGGCGGTCGAGCCGGATCGAGCCCACGACCGGGGGCTTCAGGTCGAAGTGGTTGCTGGGAATCCGGTCCGGCTCGCCGACCGGATCGCCGGGCGTCGAGGAGACCACCACCTCCCCCCTTACGAAGCGGTGAAGCTTGCAGCGGAAGAGGTAGGTGCCCGGGGCGTCGAAGGTGTGGCTGAACGTGTCTCCGAGGTTGTGCCGGGGCAGGCTGGTCTTGGGGTCCGAGTCGGTCCCGGCGTCGTTGGGTGAGTAGCCGGTCACCGAGTGGATCGTGTCGGGGCCGATCCAGTACCAGGTGACGTGCTCGCCGAGGTCGATGTTCACCACCGGCTCGGACCACTTGAAGTCGCCGATGCCGATGCGGCGGTTCGAAGCCTGGGCGGGCGAGGAGAGGGCCAGCGCCGTCGCCGCCACGGGCAGGGCGGTGAGTGCGCCCCTTCTCGCCCGGGCGGTGAGTGCGCCCCTTCTCGCCCGGGCGGTGAGTGCGCCCCTTCTCATGGGTCGACCAGGTACCAGCCGTTCATGCCCATGTGCAGGTGTGTGGGCACGTGGCAATGGTAGTACCAGCGGCCCGGGTTGTCCTCGATGAACCCCAGCGAGTAGGAGTCGCCGGGGCCGAGTGTCTGGTCGTCGATCACCCGCCCGTCGGCGTCCGTCCAGCGGTGGCCGTGGATGTGGAAGGTGTGGAAGTCGTTGTCCAGCGCGATCACGTGGAAGGCCACTTCGTCGCCGACCTTCGAGCGCAGGTTCGGCGTGTTGCCGGCGTAGGCGCGCCCGTTGATGCAGGAGAAGCTGGCGTTGAGGTGGGTCGCAACCGGCAGGAAGGAGTGCAGGGCAACGAAGAACTCGCTGTCGGGCCTGGCGGCGCCGGCGGGGCGGACGATGATGCAGCCGAACATCCCCTTGAGAACGGGCAGCAGGTCCATCGGGCCGTGGTCGTGGTAGAGCCAGACGCCCTCGGTGCCCTCGCGGGCCTCCCAGACGTACTTGAAGGTCCTGTTCTTCTGCACGAAGCCGCCGGGGTCGGTGAACTTGCCCTTGTAGGAGCCGTCCATCTCGACGTCGTAGAAGACGCCGTGGGGGTGCATGGTGACCGGGACAGGCAGGCGGTTCTGGAAGTGCACGACGATCTGGTCGCCGGTCTCGGCCTCGAGCAGCGGCCCGGGAATGCTCGCCGGCCCCATCGGGGACTTGAAGCCCGGGGTGTAGCGCCGGTAGGCGTAGGCCGTGAACGTGGTCTTGCCGCGGATCGGCTTGTTCATCATCTGGTCGCGGCCGGTGGGGACGATGTTCCACCTCACCGGCTCGGCGCGGATCCAGTACTCACGCACCTGCCCGGCGCCGGTGGAGGCGAGCAGGGTGCGGGGTGCCTCGCTCTGGCCCTTGGCCTCGGCGGCCCTGACCTTGGGGGGCACGGGCACGCCGGCAGCCATCTTCGGCAGGTCGGCGCCCTTGTCGAGGAAGACCTTCTTCCCGGCCAGCGTGCAGAGCAGCAGCCCCCCCGCGCCGGAGAGGAAGTCGCGGCGACCCACTGAGTCCGGACCCATCTGCGGCCCCCTAGCGCTTCTTGACGGTGAGCGTCATCTGCATCAGCGCGCGATGGAAGGTGCAGACGAACCTGTAGCTGCCGGGAACGGTGAACTTGCGGATGAACTTGATCCCGATCGCGCCGCTGGAGGACTTGAACTGCCCCCGCTTGACCGACTTCGGCCCCTTCGAGAGCACCACGTTGTGGGTGTCGAAGTTCATCGGGGCCCACTTCCACTGGACCCGGGAACCGGTCTTGACGCTGACGCTCACCGGCGCGAAATAGTCGTCGCCGACGGTCACGACCTTCGGCTTGGGAAGGGGCTTGGCGACCCCCTGGGCTGAGCTTCCGAAGGCGCCGGCGGCCGGCACCGCGACCGCCACAAGGGCGGTCGCGGCCGTCGCCGACGCAAGGATCCGTCGCCTCATGGCAGGCAGACCGGGCCCGGGGTGATCTTCAGCGGCTTGTAGCCCTTGAAGGCGGGGTGCGAGTGCTGGGTCCAGCCGCACTCCATCTGCTCGGGGCCGTCCGCCGGGTTCGTGTTGTCCGAGCCGACGTAATTGATCAGGTCGCCGAACTGCTGGTCGGTGTCCCCGATGCTGGTGCCGGTGCCGGAGCTGCCCGGAGCCGGGCAGCTCGGATACAGGAAGGCCAGCGTGTTCACGCTCGAGGGATCGAACGTCGCCGCGGCGCCGTTGCCCGAGAAGCAGTTCCCCGAGCCCGAGCCGTCGACCCAGAAGTCGGCCCCGTACACGGCCGTCCCGTTCTTGTCGGTGCCGTTCCGGCCCATCTTGTTGTCGATGAACCGGTTGTTGCGGCTGGTCGCATCGTCGCCAGTGTTGAACGGGTCCGAGAAGGCGGCCGCGCCCCACTGGTAGTTGCCGAAGATCCTGTTGTTCTTCACCGTCCAGCCGTCGCCACCGAAGACGATCACGCCCGCCCCGATCGGGTAGTTCAGCTCCAGGGTTCCGACCGTCCCCAAGCCGCCCGAAACGGTCTTCACGTTGGAGGCCGGCAGGTAGTAGTTGAAGTTGTTCCAGAAGATGTTGTTGTCCTGGATCACTCCGCCGGTGGTCGGCTCGTAGGGCTCGGAGTCGAGCGTGTTGGGCACGATCCCGGCGCCGTTGTTGAAGAAGTCGTTGTCGTGGATGTTCACGTACTTCGAGTTGGTGCCGGAGAAGCCCAGCACGTTGCGGAAGCCGGTGAGGTGGTCGAGCGAGGTCCACTTCGGCTTCGACTGGAAGGGGGTCCCCCCGACGTAGTACGCGGAGTCGCCCTGGCCGTAGCCGACCGAGTCGGTCATGCGTCCGCCGATGCAGTTGAAGGCGAAGAGGCCGTAGGAGCGGTTGAAGGCCGCGACCATGTTCCTCATCGTGTAGCCGTGGCAGGCCGTCGCCTTGTTGTCGCTGGAGCCGTGCGTGTAGACGCCGTTCGCGGCGTAGCGCATCACCTTCATGTTGGCGACCGTGAGGCGGTCGACCCCGATGCCCTCGACCCCGTTGTTGGCCAGGCTGCCGTCCCTGAGCTTGGCGTTCTTGCCGTCGAGCACCACGGCGCCGGGCTTGCGGCCGGTGCCGATGATCTTCAGGCCGTCGTGCCTGGAGCCGCTGACCTGGACGCCCTCGACGTACTTGCCCGGCTTCACCCGGACGGTCGCGCCGCGCCCGGAGGCGTCGACCGCGGCCTGGATCGTGCGGTACTTGCAGCCGTGCTTGCAGACCGTTAGGACCTTGCCCTTGCTCTTCGCGGACGCCGTCCCGCTGGCGAACGCCGGCACCAGCAGCGCTGCCGCTGCCACCGCTGCCACCGTGAACCGCTTGCCCTTGCTGCTTGCCACAGATCCTCCTCGTCCATGCCCGCCGCAGGCGGGCGAGTCTTTCCGAAAGCCTCTTCTCGGGACACAAACCGCCGACTGCCAGAAAGTTGCACCGCCGGCGAAAAGTCCCCTGGCCGGGCGCGAGTCTAGCGCAGCCCGGGCCCCGCGGGGCGGCCGGCCGGCCGGCCGTAGAGCGTCGAAAGCCAGACGCCGGTGAGCGTCTCGATCAGCGCCTGCGGGCTGCGCTCCCCCCGAGCCAGGAAGACGTAGCAGCAGCGCTCGGTCATCCAGTTGAGCGCCTCCGCCGTGGCCCGGGCGTCGAGCGCCTCGGAGACCCGCCCGCGCTGCTGCTCGGAGCGGATCTGCTCCTCGGTGGCGGCGATGAAGCGCTCCATCAGCGCCAGCCAGAAGGCCCCGACCTCGTCGTCGTAGGTCGAGACCTCGGTCGCCACCCGCAGCACGCTCGCGCCCTTCGCGTAGGCGATGACGACTCCCGAGACGGCCTCGCGGACCAGCTCCTCGGGGTCGCCGTCCCCGCGCCACCAGCGCTCGGCCTCGGCGAACAGCTCCTGGGCGAGCTCCTCCACGGCGGCCAGCAGCAGCTCCCCCTTGTCGCCGAAGTAGATGTAGAAGGCGGTCCGGGAGACGCCAGCCCCGCGGGCGATCTCGTCCACGGTCAGGTCCTTGAACGGACGGTGCCCGCTGAGGCGCAGGGCCGTCTCGACGATCCGCGCCCGGGTCCTCTCGTGGCGTCTGCGACGGCTGTCGCGCCGGGCTGTCGCCGCTGCCGGCACGCCCACATCCTAACATTTGCTGACGCTATGTCAGACATTATGTCGAATCCGCTATGGTCCCCCCAGCACCGATCAAGCCAAAGGAGGATCAGGATGGCAGCCGAGCCCCAGCAGGACCTCGACCAGATCGCGGTCGCCGACCACGAGAACTGGGAGGACGGGCCCCCGCACGAGATCTTCCGGCGGCTGAGGCGCGAGTGCCCGGTGCACTGGAGCGAGATCAACACCTGGGAGAACGAGGAGGGATTCTGGTCGGTGACGCGGGCCGACAACGTGCGCGCCGTCAGCCTCGACTGGGAGGCCTTCTCCTCGGAGCGCGGCGGGGTGACCGGGCTCACCAACCAGATCCCCCTGGAGCTGATCCAGTCGATGTTCATCG
>JAXLSZ010000008.1:0-271848 GCA_046330315.1 Solirubrobacterales bacterium | reverse complement strand
CCCTGGGCGGCGGCGCGCTTGCCCTGTTCGGGCCGCTCCGCGGCCGAGGGGGGCTGCCGCCGCTCCCCGGAGACGCCGCTCCGGCGCTGGCCGCACGGCCCTTCCGGGCCAGGCTGCCGATCCCGAGGACGCTGCGCGGCGATCACATCCGCATCCCGATCCGGCCGGCGAACCTGCGCATCCTGCCCGGGCGGAAGACCAGGATGTGGACCTACGGCGGCTCCTTTCCCGGCCCGACGATCCGCCGCCCGGCGGGCCGGAAGACGAGAGTCACCTTCGAGCACCGGCTGGGGCGCGATGCCGGCGAGCTGACCGTCCACCTGCACGGCGGCCACAACCGCTCGGAGTTCGACGGCCAGCCGGGCGGGCTGACGGCGTCGCACCGCTTCTCGGCCTACTGCCGGATACCGGAGGGCCTCTCGGCGGCGGCCTCGGGCAACGACCTGCTGCTGCGCCCCGGGAAGAGCAAGACCTACGTCTACGACCTCGTCGAGGACGGGGTCCCCGAGCGCGCCGCGTTCCAGTGGTACCACGATCATCGCCTCGATCGCACCGCCCGCAACGTCTGGCACGGCCTCGCCGGGCTCTGGATCATCGACGACCCCGTGGAGAGCGGCCTCGGTCTTCCCTCCGGTGAGCGCGACATCCCGCTGCTGATCGCCGACCGCTCCTTCGACCGCCACAACCAGCTCACCGACCCGTTCACCAACCGCCAGCCCCCGGCGGACGGGATCAGCGCCAGCCACATCCTCGTCAACGGGGCCTACATGCCCCACCACACGGTCTCCGCGGTCCGCTACCGGCTCAGGATCCTCAACGCCTCCCAGTTCCGCGCCTACAACCTCACCCTCTCCAACGGTGCCCGCCTCCTGCAGGTCGGCAGCGACTCCGGCCTGATGCCGCGCCCGGTCAAGCGCCGTCAGGTCCTGCTGGGCCCGGCCGAGCGGGTCGAGCTCGTCGTCGACTTCTCGGGGGCGGCCGGGCGGTCGGTCGAGCTCAGAAGCGTCGAGCGGCACGACGGTGAGCGCTCGCTCGGCTCCCGCCCCTACGTCGGGGACCTGATGCAGTTCCGGGTCGGCAGGCGCCGCCCCGACCGCTCCCCGGTCCCGCGGGCCCTGCGACCGCTTCCCGCCTGGACCGGAGAGGCCTCGAAGGCGCCGGACCGCACCTGGGTGATCTCGCTCGGCGGGGCCTTCCTGCCGACCTGGCTGATCAACGGCAAGACCTACAACCCGGCCCGCTCCGACGCCCACCCGGTGATCGACACCACCGAGACCTGGCAGATCACCAACCGGACCAAGGTCACCCACATCGTCCACATGCACCACACCGACTGGTACATGCTGGCCCGCAACGGCCGGCCCCCGAAGCCCTGGGAGGACTGCCTGAAGGAGACCTTCTACGTTGAGCCCGGCGACACGATCCTCGTGGCCGGCCACTTCAGCGATTTCACGGGACGCTACGTCATCCACTGCCACATGCTCGACCACGAGGACCACGGGCTGATGACCCAGTTCGAGGTCGTCCCCTCGGCGGCCCGCCAGCCGGCCTCCGACGAGGTCGCCCGGCGCCGGCGCGGGGAGATTCCGGCTTTGCGGGCGGCCCCCTCGATGGGTCTGCCGGCCGAGCTCCCGGTCGGCGCGCAGGCGGTCGAGTTCACTCCGGCTGGACCCACCGGCGAGACCATCGCCCGCCTCGAGCTGGCGGTCAACGGCGAGACGGTTCGGGTGCTCGAGGGGCCCCGGTCGGCTGCTCCGCAGCGCCTCGGGCTTTCCGGGGGCCCGCTGACCCGGGTCACCGCGGTCGGCCACACGGCCGACGGAGGGGTCATCGCGGCGACGCGCGACTACTTCCCCCAGCCGGGGTAGACTGCGCCGACAGACGGCCGGTGGTCAAGGGAAGTCCGGTGAGAAGCCGGCGCGGTCCCGCCACTGTGACCGGGTAGAAGACGGCCGCATCGTGCCACTGGGGGCGACACCGAGTCCCCGGGAAGGCGCGGCCCGACAGCCCGGAAGCCAGGAGACCTGCCCCGGCCAAAGCCGAATGAGACCCTCGAGGAAAGGGGTGGCTCGATGCTACGAATCTCCCGTCGCCTGCCGGCCGCGCTCTGCGCGCCGGCGCTGATCGCCGCCGCGATCGCGGCGTCTCCCTCCGGGGCCGGGGCGGCGAGCGTCCCGGTCGACCTGCGCGTGCTGACCGTGGAGGGAAAGGTGCTGGCCGACCAGCGCCAGTACGTCTCGCCATCGGCGAGCCTGCGGGCCGACCCGCGCGCCGAGTGCTTCGGCGCCGGGACCGGCGGCTCGGGCCGGCGGCTGGCGGTGCCGGGTCACGGCCCTCGGCGTTCTGGGCGAGGCCTCGGAGTCAGACCCCGACCTGCGCCCGGTCTCGGTCACCGACTACGACTTCGGGTTTCCGGGGATAGGCCTCTGCGGGATCGGATCGCAGCGAGCCGGGTCTGACGAGTTCTGGTTCCTGAAGGTCAACCACCGCAACCCGCAGATCTCCGGTGATCGCGCCCGTGTCGGCCCGGGCGCCTCGGTGATCTGGTACCTGGATCCGTTCTCGAAGTGCAGTCCGGTCCCGCCCTACTTCTGCCCACCCGAATTGGTCCTCCGCGCACCCGCCCGAGCCGAGCCCGGCGTCCCGTTCGGCGTCCGGGTGCTGCGGATCGACGACGCCGGCCGGTCGAGGCCGGCGACCGGGGTCAAAGCCGTGGACGGCGCCGGACCTCCCCACGGACGCCGAGGGCGAGACCCGGGCCGTGCTCTCCGGGGAGCAGGCGGATCAGGGCGGTCGGCCGGGTTCGATTCCCTCCGCGCCGGTGCCCGTGTGCCGTCGGCGGCTCCGCCGAATGCCGGCCAAGCGCGGCCGGCTGACCCGGCCGCGCCTCGCGGACCGCATCGCAGGGACGCCGGGCGACGACGAGATCTGCTCCCGCGCGGGCGACGACACGGTCAACGTCCGCGGTGGGGGGAGCGACCGGGTGGACTGCGGGCCGGGCGCCGACACGGTGGTGCTCGGACCCGGAGACACGGCCCGCCGCTGCGAGACCGAGCGACGCCCGCGGTGAGGGCGGCTCCGATCCGCCGGGCCGTGCCCGCCCGCGCCGCAGGGCTGGCGACGCCCCTGGCGGCGGCGGTGCTCTCGGCGGCGGGATGCGGCCTGGGTCCCGGGCGGAGCGTCGGCGACGCCACCCTGACCGTCACCCGCGATTTCGGCGGGCGGACCCTGCTGCGCGGCGGGTGGGCGGCCCCAACGAGTCCGACACGGTCCTGCGGGTGCTCGACTCCAGCGCCCCGATCACGACCCGCTACGGGGGACGGTTCGTGCAGTCCATAGACGGCTGGAGCGGCGGCTCGCCCGGCGGGGCGGTCCACGACTGGTTCTTCCGTCAACGGGGTGGAGTCTCCGGTGGGGGCCGCGGAGTACCGGCTGCGGGGGCGAGAAGATCTGGTGGGACTACCGGGACTGGTCGGGCTCGATGCGGGTGCCGGCGGTGGTCGGCTCCTGGCCGGAGCCCTTCGCCTCGGGGTATGAGGGCCGGCGCCACCCCGTCCGGGTCGAGTGCCTGCGGGGCGGGCCGGCGTGCGCCGTCGCCCGCCACCGCGTCGCCGCCGCAAGCCGGGGCCGGCCCGACGCCGGGTCGGCGCCGATCAGGGTGCTGGTGGGGCCCTGGTCGCGGGTCCGCTCCGACCCCGCCGCCCGGGCCCTCTCCCGGGGCCCGGCCCTGAGCGGGGTCTTCGCCAGGTTCGCCGGGAGCCCCGGATCCGCGAGGCTGGAGGCCCTCGACGCCGCGGGGCGGGTGGCGCGGGCCTTCGGGCCGGCGGCGGGCCTGGTCGCGGCGACCCGGCCGGGCTCGGCTCCGCCGGTCTGGATCCTCACCGGCACCGGGGCGGCGGGCGTCCGCGCCGCGGCCGGAGCGCTCGGCGTCCGGGAGCTGCGCGATCGCTACGCCGTGATCGCCGGCGGGCGGCGCGAGTTGGGGGTGCCGGTGCGATGAGGTCCGCGCTCGCCTACCGTCCCAGGAGGGGGCCGCTGCAGGAGGCTCGCCCGGCAGCGGCGGTCGCCTACCTCGGCTCGTTCGTCGTCGTCGCCTTCGTCTACTGGAGCCCGGTCGTCCTCCTCGCCGCCGGGCTGGCCGCGACAGCGGCCGGGGTCCTGGCCGGAGCCCGCGAGGCGGTGCGCGCGGCGCTCCGGATGGGACTTACGCTGGCGCTTCTGATCACCGTGGTCAACGGGCTGGTCACCGATCGCGGCTCGACTGTTCTCGCACGTCTGGGCGATTGGCCGCTGCTGGGCAGGGTGGACGTCACGGCGGAGGCCCTGGGAGCCGGGGCGGTGATCGGCCTGCGGGCGGCCGTGGTGATGATCGCGCTGGCCGTCTACTCGGCCTGCGTCAACCCCGACCGCGTGATGCGGGCGCTCCGTCCCCTGGCCGGCCGCTCGGCGCTGACCGCGACCCTCGTCTCGCGCATGGTGCCGCTGGCCGCCGCCGACGCCGCGAGGCTGCGCGACGCTGCCTCCCTGCGGGGGCCGGGCGCGGCGCCCGCCGGGCGCGGGCCGCTGGCCCGCAGGCTGGTCGCCGGGTCCCTGGAGCGGGCGGTGGACGCCGCCGCGACCCTGGAGCTGCGCGGCTACGGTCTGCCGGGGCCCGGGGCGGGGCGCTCGCGCGAGCCCTCCCGCTACGACGCGCGCTTCTACGTGGCCGCCCTGGCGGTGCTCGCGGCGGCCACCGCGTGCAGGCTCGCGGGCGCCGACGACTTCGCCGCCTACCCGGCCCTGCGAATGGGAGCCGGCCCCCAGGCCTGGGCGCTCTGCGCGGTTCTCCTCGCGGCGGGCCTTGCCCCCCTGGGGCCGCGGGGTCGGCGGGCACCCCGGCGGGGAGCGGCGCGTGCCTGAGCTGGCCCGGGCGGAGAGGACCGCGCCGGCGCTGAGCGTGCGGGGCCTCACCTACCGCTACCCGAACGCGCGGGAGGACGCCCTGCGCGAGGTCTCGCTCTCGCTGGCGGCGGGTGAGTTCGTGGTGCTCGCCGGACGGTCGGCCTCCGGCAAGTCAACCTTGCTGCGGGCCGCCTGCGGCCTGGTCCCGCATTTTCACGGCGGCGAGATCGACGGGGAGGTGACGGTCGCCGGAGTGGACGCGGTCGCCGCGGGCCCCGGATCGCTGGCCGCCGAGGCCGGGTTCGTCGCCCAGGATCCCGAGACCCAGGTCGTCTCGACCACCGTGAGGTCCGAGGTTGAGCTCCCGCTGGAGCTGCGGGGGGAGGCCCCCCCGGCCCGGGCCAGGGCCGTGGAGGAGGTCGCCCTGGCGCTGGGGATCCCGCATCTGCTGGAGCGCGCCGTCGACTCGCTCTCCGGCGGCGAGCTGCAGCGCGTCGCCCTGGCGGCGGCGCTGGTCACGCGGCCCTCCCTGGTCCTCCTCGACGAGCCGACCTCCCAGCTCGACCCGGTGGCCGGCGACGAGCTGATCTGGATGCTGCGACGGCTCAACGAGGAGTGGGGCGTCGCAGTGCTCCTCGCCGAGCACCGGCTGGAGCGGTGCCTGGCGGCAGCCGACCGGGTGATCGCGATGGATGACGGTGCCGTCGCCTTCGACGGGCCGCCCGGGCGTTTCCTCGACTGGGCACTGACCGCCGACCCGGTGCTCACCACACCCTCGGCCCGGCTGTTCGCCGCAGCCGGCCTGCGCCCGTCCCCGGTCGGCGTCGGGGACGGGCGCCGCAACTCTTTCCGAAGAGCACCCGGGCGCGATCGGGCCCGGCCGCGGCCCCGACGCCCCGTGGCACGCGGCGCGCGGCGACCGGCCCCGGCAGGGCGGCCCTCGAAGCGCGCGGCGGCCAGGCCCGGCAGGGCCGGTCCTCGAAGCGCGCGGCCTCTGGGTGGAGCGGAGGCGCGACGACGGCCCGCGCGACGTTCTGCGCGCAATCGACCTCGCCGTCGGAGCGGGGGAGCGGATCGCGCTGATGGGGCGCAACGGTGCCGGCAAGAGCACCCTGCTGCGGGCGGCCGCCGGGCTGCACGACCCGGTGCGCGGCTCGGTGCGCGTCCCGCGGGGATCGCGCTGCTGACCCAGAACCCGGGGGACTTCCTGGTCCGCGAGCGGGTAGCCGACGAGCTGCCCGGGGCAGCGGCCGCGCGGCCCTTGAGATGGTCGGCCTCGGGGGACTCGCCGAGTCCGACCCGAGCGACCTCTCCGGCGGTGAGCGCCAGCGGCTCGCCCTGGCCATCGCCCTGGCCGGACGCACCGAGGAGCGGAGATGCCGGGCCTGGTCGCGCTCGACGAGCCGACCCGGGGCATGGACAGGGCACGGGGATGACCTGGTTTCCCTTGCCGCCGGGCTGGCCGGTCGCGGGGCGGGCATCGTGATCGCTACCCACGACGCCGAGTTCGCGGCCGAGTTCGCGACCCGGGTGGTCCTGCTGGGCGACGGAGTGCTGATCGCCGACGGCGACCCCGCCGAGGTGCTCTCCGGCGGCTGGCACTTCTCCACCGAGGTCGCCCGCCTGCTCGGCATGCCGGGCGTGATCACCGCCGAACACGGCCTGGCCGCGCTGGAGGACTTGACGGGATGAGCTGGCAGGCATGGAGCTTCCTGGTGGTGGGCCTCGTCCTGGCCGGGGGGTTCGCGTGGTACGAGCGCTCGCGCCCGCCGTCGCAGGTTGTCGCCCTGGTCGCTGCGCTTGCGGCGCTGGCGGTCGCCGGCCGGCTCGCCTTCGCAGTGCTGCCGAACGTCGTCGCGACGACCGACATCGTCCTCTTCACCGGCTACGCGGTGGGGCCGGCACCGGGCTTCGCGGTCGGCGCGCTGGCCGGCCTGGTCTCGAACTTCTGGCTCGGGCAGGGACCCTGGACGCCCTGGCAGATGACCGGCTGGGGGCTCTGCGGGCTCCTCGGGGCCGCCCTGGCCTGGCGGGGGCGGAGGCTCGGGCGGCTCGGCCTGGCGCTCGCCTGCGCCTTCGCCGGGATCGCCTACGGTGCGCTCCTCAATTTCTCGCTGATCGCCACCTACGGCGGCGACCTCTCGCTGGCGCGGTTCGCCGCGCTGGAGGCGCGGGCCGTCCCCTTCGACCTTGCGCACGCGATCGGGAACCTCACCCTGGCGATGGTCGCGGGCCCCGCGATGGTGAGGATGCTGGTCCGCTACCGCCAGAGAGTTCGAGTGGCGCCGGGCGGGGTCCCGGCCGGCCCCGGCCGCGGCGCGCCGCCAGGGTCGCGTCGCGCCCTCGGGGATCGCCGTCGCGCTCCTCGCCCTCACCGTGCCGGCGGTGGCCTTCCGCGGCCGGCTGCCGCGCACCGGCGCCGCCCGTGCCGTCCGCGCCGTCGGCACCGTCGCCGCCCGCACCGGCCGCCGCCGTGCGCTGGCTCGAGCGTGCGCAGCGCCCCGACGGGGGCTTCTCCTATTCGGGCTCGGGGCGGTCCAGCGTGATCACCGGCTGGGCGATGCTCGGCCTCGAGGCGGCGGGCCGCGGCCCGCTCGCCGTGGTCGCGAACGGGCGAAGCCCCGTGGGCTTCTGCGCGGCGCCGCCGGAAGCATCGGCAGCACGGGAGACCTGGCGCGCACGATCCTCGCCCTTCGCAGCGCCGGCGTCGAGGTGCGGCGCTTCGGCGGCGCGACCTGGTCGCCGAGCTGCGGCGGCGGCAGCGGCGAGACGGGTCCTACGAGGGCTGGCCGAACGCCACCGCGTTCGCCGTCCTCGCGCTGCGCTCGGCGGGAGTCGACGGCGAGGGCCGCTCCCTCTCCTGGCTTCGGCGGGCCCAGAACACCGACGGCGGCTGGGGGGTCGTCGCCGGGGGCCGAGCGACCCCGACACCACCGGGGCCGTCCTGCAGGCGGTCTCCGGCCGGCGGGCAATTGCGACGGGGCCTCGGCTACCTGCACGCCGCTCCCAGGCACGCGGCGGCGGCTTCAGGCTGGCGGGGTCGGGCCCAGTCAACACCCAGTCCACGGCCTGGGCGGCGCAGGGCCTGATCGCCAGCGGCCACGGCCTCCGGGCTCCGGCGCGGCGGTCGAGCGCCCTCGACTACCTCGGTGCCCGCCAGGCCGCCGACGGGCACTTCCGCTACTCACCCAGCAGCGACAAGACCCCCGTCTGGGTGACGGCCCAGGCCCTGGTCGCGGTCGCGGGCCGGGCGTTTCGGTCCCGCCGGTTCCCCAGCCCTCGGGGAGGACGCCGGGCCCTGCCGGCGGAGCCTCCGCCCCCTCGGGCCGAGCGGGGCGCCAGCCGGTGCCGGATGGCGGCAGCCCGCGGAGCACGGCGTCCGGCGGCGCAGGCGCGGGAGACGGATCGCGCGGCGCGGCGAGGGGCGGGGCGGGGACAGGTGACCGCGCCGCTCAGCGGGCCGGTGACGGGGGCGCGGGGTCCGCCCCGCCCGCGGCGGCCACCCCGGGGCCGACGGGCGGCCCGCCGCGGGCGCCCGGCGGCCCGGCCCGGCCGGGCTGTCGCGTTCACGGATTCCGAGCGGGGCGGGCGGGCACCGGCCGAGGCGCCGGCGGGGGCCCCGACGCCGGCCCGGAGCTGGCCGGCATAGCCCTCGGGCTGGCGGTCGGCATGGCCGGCGGCGGCGCGGCCTGGGCCGTCCGGCGTCGCCGCATCGGCCGCCCCCGCTAGCGGACTGCCCGCACCGACCACCCTCGCAGCGTGGACCTGGAGACCGCGATCCGCACCCGCCGCACCCACAAGGCCTTCGCCCCCGAGCCGGTGCCGAGAGCTGCTCGACGAGGCTCTTCGAGCTGGCACGCGATGGGCGCCGAACCATCACCTCACCGCGCCCTGGCGCTTCCGCGTGGTCGGGCCGCAGACGCTCGAGGCGCTGAAGCAGGCGGCCGGGCCGCAGGACGCCGCCAAGCTCGACCGCTGCCCGACCCTGGTGGTCGTCTCCTGCCTGCGCGCCGGCGACCCGGTCGCCGCGGAGGAGGACCTGCTCGCCACCGGGGTCGCCGCCTACATCGTGCTGCTCGCCGCGCACGGCCGCGGCCTCGCCGGGTACTGGAGGACCCCCGCCCTGCTGCGGGGGCCCGACGGCAGGCGGGCGGCCGGGCTCGCCGAGGACGAGCGCTTCGTCGGACTCCTGCACATCGGCCGACCCGTCCAGCGGCGCGGCGCCCCCGATCGCCCCGCGGTCGAGACCGTCTCCTATCTGGCCTGATGCTCAGCCGGGCCGACGCAATAGAGGCGATCGCCGGCCAGGCCTTCGAGGTGGTGGTGATCGGGGGCGGGGTGACCGGGGCCGGCGTCGCTCTCGACGCCGCCTCGCGGGGCTACTCGGTCGCCCTCCTGGAGCGCGACGACTACGCCTGCGGCACCTCCAGCCGCTCCTCGAAGATGGTCCACGGGGGTCTCCGCTACCTGCAGAACTTCGACCTCGGCCTTGTCCGCGAGGCGCTGCTGGAGCGCCAGCTCATGGTCCAGCTCGCCCCCCACCTGGTCTACCCGACCCCCTTCCTCGTGCCTGCCCTCGGGGAGGAGCGGCGCGACCGGCGGATCGGGATCGGCCTGAACATGTACGACGTGATGGCGACGACCCGGGTCGGGCGCAGCAGGCGGGAGATGCGCTCCTCCAGGGAGGACGCCGAGGACTTCTACTGGTCACCGGACCGCCACCGCACGATCGACGGGGAGGAGGTCCTCGGGATGGTCCCGGCGCTGGCCGGCCGGGAGCCCAGCAGCGCCTACCTCTTCTACGACTGCCAGACCGACGACTCCCGCCTGGTGCTGACCATCCTCGGCGAGGCCGAGCGCTTCGGGGCCGTGATGCTCAACGGGGCCGACGTGACCGAGGTCCTCGAGCGAGACGGCCGTGCCTCGGGGGTCGCCTTCGTCGAGGCGGAGTCCGGTGAGCGGATGGAGGTGGAGGCGCCGAACGTCGTCAACGCCACCGGGGTCTGGGCCGACCGGATCAGGCCCGAGGAGGTGGTGGACGAGGAGGACATGCCGCGGATCGCCCCCAGCCGCGGGACCCACGTCGTGGTCGATCCCGAGCTGCTCGACATGGGGAGCGCCGCCTGCGTGGTCCCGGCGGGAGAGGGCCGGGCGATCTTCTCGCTGCCCTGGTACGGGCAGACCCTGATCGGCACCACCGACAACGACTACGAGGGCGACATCGCCCATCCCCGGCCGGCCTCGGAGGACATCGGCTACCTGCTCGCGGCCGTCAACTCCTTCTTCGGGACCTCGCTGGGCGAATCCGACGTCGCCGGCGCCTACGCGGGGGTGCGGCCGCTGATCTCCACAGGGGACCCCCGCAAGTCGGTCGACATCTCCCGCAGGGCCGAGCTGTATGAGACCTCCTCGGGGATGCTGACGATCACCGGAGGGAAGCTCACCACCTGGCGGCGGATGGCCAAGCAGACGGTCGATCGCCTGGTCGAGCGCGAGGGAAGGGAGGCGGCCTGCGCGACTGCCGAGATCCCGCTCGGCATGGAGGCCTCGCCGGAGGACCGCGAGGCGCCCGAGGGGGTCGGCGAGGCGGCGGTCGACCAGCTCGCCTTCCGCTACGGGCACGCCGCCCGCCGGGTGCTGGCGCTGGCCGCCGGGCGCCCGGCCCTGGCGGAACCGATCGTCGAGGGGTTCCCGGACCTGCTCGCCGAGGTCGTCGTCGCGGCCGGCAGCGAGCAGGCCCGCAACGTCGCCGACGTGATGCTGCGCCGAACCCGCCTCGGGGTGCTGGCGGCCAACCGGCTGCGCGGCCCCGCGGCGGTAGGCGCGGTCGCCGAGACGATGGGCGCCGAGCTCGGTTGGTCGGAGGCGCGGGTGCGGCGGGAGGCCGAGGCCTGGCCCGCCGCGGCGGCGGCGGAGGGGGTCGACCCGGCTGACGGCCGGGCGGGCTGAGCGGGCCCCCGGGCGTTGCCGTCAACTAGGCTCCCCCGGCGAATGGACAGGGCCGAGCTCTCATCGAGGCATCTCGCCGATCTGCACGCGCTCGCGGCCGAGCTCGGCGTGCCGGGCTACCGGAAGCTGGGCCGCGAGGAGCTCGTCGAAGAGCTCCTGGAGCGCGACGCCGCCGGCGGGAAGGGCGGGGACGGGGCCGCCGGAGGCGCGGATGAGGCCGCCGGGGTCGCGGGCGAGGCCCCGGTCCGGCGCCGCCGGCGCCGGCCGCGTGGCGGGGAGACCCGAGGCGAAGAGGCGGGGGAGGAGCCGGGAGCCGGCGGGGAGGCCGGGCCCGAGGAGACCGTCGCGGTCAGCGGGGTGATCGACATCCTTCCCCAGGGCCACGGCTTCGTCAGGGAGAGCGGCCTCGACGCCGGCCCCGACGACGTCTACGTCTCGGCCTCCCAGATCCGCCGCTGCGAGCTGCGGCCCGGCGACCTCGTGTCCGGACCGGCGAGGCGGCCACGCCGAGGCGAGCGCCACCGGGCGCTGATCCGGGTGGACGAGGTCAACGGTGCAGCGCCCAGCGAGGATCGGGCGGCCTCCTTCGAGGAGATGACCCCGGTGCCTCCGCATCGCCGCATCGCCCTCTCGCCCGGCGAGGACGACGTCCTGGTCCGCGCCGCGGACCTTCTCGCCCCGCGTGCCCACGGGCAGCGAGTCCTCGTGCACTCCGGGCCGCGCTCGGGGCGCACGACGCTGCTCCGCCAGCTCGCCGGTGCGATCGCCGCGGCCCCGGACGGCCCCAGCGTCGTCGTCCTGCTGATCGATGAGCGCCCCGAGGAGGTCACCGAGTGGAGGCGCCAGCTTCCCGGCGCGGAGATCGCCGCCGCCGCTGCGGACCTCGAGGCCGCCGAGCAGGTTCGCCACGCCGAGCTGGCGCTGGCCCGCGCCAAGCGCCGGGCCGAGTCCGGGGAGGACATCGTGCTGCTCGTCGACTCGCTGACCAGGCTCGGAGTTGCCTACGGCGACCCGGCGGCCGTGAAGCCGGTCTTCGGGGCGGGGCGGGAGCTGGAGGAGGAGGGGTCCGGCTCGCTGACGGTGATCGCCACCGTGCTCTCCCGCACCGAGGACGGGGACGGGGCACTCGAGGCCGTGAAGACGACCGAGAGCGCGACCCTCGTCCTCGACCCCGAGCTGGCCGCCGCCGGGATCGTCCCGTCCCTCGACGTCGCCCGCTGCGGCGTCTCGGGGGAGGAGGCGCTGCGCGAGCCCGGCGAGCTGGAGGCGGCGCGCCGGTTGCGGGCCGAGCTCTCGGCGCTCCCCGCGGCCGAGGCGGCGGAGCGGCTGCGCGAGCGGATCGCCTCCAGCGCCTCCGACGCCGAGCTGCTGGACTCCCTCTAGCCCTCGGCGAGGTGGGCCTCGAGCCCGGCGCGGATCTCCGCGGGGATCGGGGTCTTGCGGTTGGTGCCGGCGCGGACGAAGACGTGGCGCAGCTCCCCCTCGCTCGCCTTCTCGCCGTCAAGCAGCACGGCGAGGCGTGAGGTCATCGAGGTGTTGCCCAGGCGGGTGACCGAGGCGGTCAGCTCGACCCAGGCGTCGAAGGGCACCGGTCGCAGGTAGCGGATCGAGGCCTCGGCGACCATCAGGTCGATGCCGTCGGCGCTCATCTCCTCGTAGGAGCCCGCGACCTCGCGCCACAGCTCGGTGATCGCGATGTCGTAGTAGGTGAGGTGGTTGGCGTAGAAGACGACGCCCTGCAGGTCGCAGTCGGAGAATCGCACCCGCAGGCGGTGCCGGAAGGGCGCGCTCACGGGCCGCTCAGCGGCGGTAGGCGATCCGCCGCCAGGACGGCTCGCGGGAGAGCTCGATCAGCTCCGAGCTGCGCTCCGGCTGGACGTAGCCGAAGGACTGGCTGGCCTCGTCGAAGACCACGTCGAGCTCGCCCTCCTTGACCCGCTGGTCCAGCCAGGCGCCGCGGAAAACGAGTCGCCGGATCCAGTGCACGAGGCTGCGGTTGGCTGGGCCGACCAGGTCCTCCCAGTTCTCGTTGATGTGCTCGCCGAGCGGGGAGGAGGGGGTGGCGATCTCACCGCTGACGGCGAGGTCCACGAGGTCCTCGAGCTCCTCGCCGGAGAGGCCCTGGTCCACGAAGCCGAGCTTCACGGCCGCCTGCTCGACCCGCTGGCCGAAGTCCTCCTCGTTGAAGGAGAAACGGAGCTCGCCGTACTCGAGGACGTAGTCCGACCCGGACTCGTAGTTGCCTCTGCGGGTTGTTCTTTCGTCCACTGGTGAAAGCCTTCTCCGACCTCGGCGAGACCCGTCCGGAGCCAGGGTCCGCATCATGCCGATCATCCTATGCGCGCGCCGCCGCCGGCGCGCGCCTGAACGATGGTTTGCACGGGAAGGAGTACCGGGGGCGGGTCGGACGGCCCGGACCGTCTCCGGGGGGCGAGGACACGCTCCCCGGCTGTCCGGGATCGATGCCTCAGCCGGGACGGGGTCCCTCAGGCGCAGAGCCGGCGGACGACCTGCTCCGCCTCGTGCTGCTCCATGTACCTCGGCACGCCGTAGAGATCGAACGCCTCGTCGATGGCTGCGGTCGCGATCGCCGGGACGTCCCCGGGCCGGATCTCACTCAGCGTCTCCGGGATGCCGATCTCGCGGCTCAGCCCCCGCACCGCCTCGATGAACCGATCCGCCAGCACGGCATCGGAGGCCGGGGCGCCGTCGTCGTCCAGGCCGATGGCCCGGGCCAGATCCGCGTATCTGGAGGCGCACGCAGTCTTCGAGAACTCCATGACATGCGGCAGGGTGACCGCGTTGGCGAGGCCGTGCGGCAGGTGGTAGAGGCCGCCGAGCTTGTGGGCGATCCCGTGGACGTAGCCGAGCCCGACCATGGTGAACGACAGCCCGCCCTCGAAAGCGGCCAGAGCCATGCCCTCGCGGGCCTCGAGATCATCGCCGTTCGCGCAGGCGTTGCGCAGGTGCCGGAACACGAGCCTGACCGTTGCCTTCGAGGCCCGTCGGCTCTCAGGGGTCGCGCGGGTCGAGACGTAGGACTCGATGCCATGGGTCAGCGCATCCATGCCCGTGGCCGCCGTGATCGCCGGCGGCAGCCCGCGCGTGATCTCGGGATCGAGGCCCGCGGCGAGCGGGACGAGCTTGTGGTCGGCGACCGCGTACTTGCGGCGGTCGGCCTCGTTGGTGACCACGGCGGCCACCGTGACCTCCGCCCCGGTGCCGGAGGTCGTCGGCACGGCGAAGATCGGCAGCGGCGCCTTGCGGATCTTGAAGGGGCCCTCCATCTTCGCGACGGGCTTGTCGTTCGTGACGCCGGCCGCGATCACCTTGGCTGCGTCCATCGCCGATCCACCGCCGAACCCGAGCACGGCCTCGCTGCGCTCGCGCTCGGCCAGGGCGATGCCCTTGTCGATCTGTCGCTCGGTCGGGTTCGGCTCGACCTCGTCGTAGATGACGACGGCGATCCCCTGCGATTCGAGGCGCGAGACACAGTCGCTGTACAGGCCGAGCCCGGTGATGCCCCTGTCGGTGACGAGGAGCAGCCGCTCGAACCCGTAGGTGCCGATGTGATCGGCGAGGCGCTCGATCGAACCGGGTCCGATCATCATGCGCGGCTGGTTGAACGGCAGCACCTTGACGGCGACGTTGAAGCCGCGCATCCGGGCCTTGTGAGCGGCGACGCGAAGTGCGTAGGAGGAGTCCGTGGGCGGCAGACTATTGGGTGGTGGCGAGCGGGGCACGACCGTAAAGCCGAAGCCAGAGCGCAACCGCTCGCTTGGCGGGCTTCCGGTCGAGGGGGCGGCGGCTGCGGGGGAGAGCTCGCCGGGGCCGCGAGCTTGTGGTCGCGTGGGGCCGAGGCGATTCAGGAGGCTTCCGTCGCAGGAGTTGCTCGGGCTCCGGGTGCCCGTGGCCGACCGACCGGTGGCCCGGCTGCTGGGCCTGGCCTTCCTGGAGCGCGGCCGGGCCGGGCCGGGACTGCTCATCCCGCGCTGCCGCAGCGTCCACACCGTCGGCATGCGCTTCGCGCTCGACGTCCACTTCCTCGACGCCGACCTGGCGCCGGTCCGCTCGCGCCTGGGGGTGCGGCCCGGCCGGCTTCTCGCCTGCCGGAACGCCCGGGCGGTGCTGGAGCTCCCGGCACCCGAACCCCGCCGGCGAAACTGAAGATAAGCATCAATACGATGGTTTCGATCACTTTCGCCGGCGGGCAGGGGAGAGACGGCGGGGGCCCGGCCTTAGGGGGCCATGCTTCCCGAGCGCAGGGACATCGCCACCGTGGTCGTCTGCGAGGACGACGAGGCGACGCTGGAGCTGCTCTGCGACCACCTGACGGCGGACCGCTTCGAGGTGCTCCCGGCGCCGACCGCGGCCGATGCCCTGCGCCACTGCACCTTCAAGGCGCCCGACCTGCTAGTCCTCGACCTCGGCCTGCCCGACGCGGCGGGCCTTGACGTGCTTCGCGAGATCCGCGAAGCCGACGGGGTCGCCGCCCGCTTCGACCCCGAGCTCAGGGTCATCGTCCTCACCGGGCGGGGGAGCTGCGAGGACCGGGTGCGCGGGATCGAGTGCGGCGCTGACGACTACCTGGTCAAGCCGCTTCACTACCCGGAGCTGCGGGCCCGGATCCTCGCCGTCCTGCGCCGTCGCCGGGAGGGCCGGGAAGGGCCCTGCCGGGTCGGGGAGATCGCCATTGACCCGGCCCGGCGGGAGGTGAGGGTGGGGGGACGCCAGGTCGAGCTGGCCAACAAGGAGTTCGCTCTGTTGCGGGCGCTGGCCTCCGACCCCACCCGGGTGTTCACCAAGGAGGAGCTGCTGCGCGACGTCTGGGGCTACCGGTCCCTCGGCCGCACCCGGACCCTGGATTCGCACGCCAGCCGGCTTCGCCGCAAGCTCGACCCCGAGAAGGGCAGGTACGTGGTCAACTGCTGGGGCGTCGGCTACCGCCTGATCGACGCATGAGCGGCCTCCTCGGTCTCCTTGCCGGCGGCTGGGTGGCGGCGGCGGGCCTCGGCGCGGTGCTGGCGGCGCGCGAGGCCCGGGCGCGGCGGCGGGACCGCGGGTTGGCCGAGGCCCTCCACGAGCTGCGGCGCCCTCTCCAGGCGGCGAGCCTCTCGGCGACTCCGGCGGGCGCCGCCGCGACGGGCCCGCTGGCC
Organism: Solirubrobacterales bacterium; assembly: GCA_046330315.1. Lineage (GTDB taxonomy): Bacteria > Actinomycetota > Thermoleophilia > Solirubrobacterales > 70-9 > JAXLSZ01. Next base: position 255,862 of record JAXLSZ010000008.1, on the reverse strand, counting down.
GAGAGCCTCGATCTGGCCCGGACCGCCCTGGCGCGGGCCGAGGCCGCGCTCAGCGGCTCCATCGCTTCCCGCCGGAGCAGCCCCGTCCCCTCCGGGCCCTCGCCGAGTCGGCGGTGGCCCGCTGGCGGGCCACCGCGCGGGGCCTCGGCGGAGGCATCGAGCTGCGCTGGCGGGCCGGGTCGGCGTGGCTGCTCGGCGATCCCGGGGAGCCTCTCCCAGGCCCTCGACAACCTCCTCGTCAACGCCTCGAGCACGGCGGGCCCGCGATCACCGTCGAGGTCTCCAGGCGTCGCGGCCGGGTCCGGATCGCGGTCACCGACGCCAGGGCCGCCCGGCCCCGGGGGAACGGGCGGGGCCCCTCGCCGCCTCGCCGCGGGCCGGGCGGCCGGGCGCCGGCCTCCGCCGGTGCCCGCCCCGCCGGGCTGGCGCTCACCGCTGGGTCGGGGCCACGGTCTGGCGGTCGTCCGCCGGGTCGCCGCCGCCCACGGAGGGCGCTTCGCCCTCGACAGGGGCGCGATCCGCTCGGTGGCGGTCCTGGAGCTTCCGCTGGCGGGTCGCGACCGGGCCGCGGGTGCGGGGGCGGCTTGAGCAGACGGGGCCGCGCGGCCGTCCTCGCCCTGATGGCGGCCGGCGCGGCGATCCTTGCTGCCACGATCAGGATGGCTACGGCTCCAGCCTGGCGCGCAGCTACGGGCGGCTCCGCGCCGTGGTCGTCGCGAGCTCGCCCCTGGCAGCGGGGGGAGCTGCTGGACCCCGGCGCGGTGGACTCGCGGCTGGAGGTGAGGAGGGTTCCCGCCCGGTTCGTGCCGCCCGGCACGCTGGCCCGCCCCACCGATGCTCTCGGCATGGAGCCGCTGGCGCGGCTGCCGACGGGCTCCTATCTGGCTCGGCGCTGCTGCGGCCTCCACCCCGGCGCAGGCCGCCGGCGCTGCCCGGCGGCCGCAGACCGGTCGAGATCCGGGTCAGCGGACTCTCGGGCCCCGCGGCCGAGGCGCTGTCCGCGGTACCGCGAGTGGACGTCGTGGTGACCAGCGAGCCCACCGGCCCCGGCCCCGGGCGCACCTACGTCGCCGCGCCGGCGGTGGCGCTCCTCGGCCTCTCTCCGGGCCCCGGGGGCGCCGCGGCGACGCTGGCCCTGACCCGCGGGCAGGCGCTGCGCCTGATCGCCGCCGAGAACTTCGCCAGGCAGGTCACCCTGCTGCCACGGCCGGGGCGCTCAGTCCCCTGAGAGCGCCTCCTCGAAGGCGAGAAGCGCGCGGTCGTCGGCGACGGCGAAGACGATCAGCTCGAGGCCGGTCCCCCCGGCGATGTGGCGGTTGCACTCCTCGACCTCGATCAGCGCCGCACGGTCCAGGGGGAAGCGGCCGACCCCGGTTCCGAATGCGACGAGCCCCAGCGACTTGGCGCCCAGCTCCTCGGCGACCCTGAGGGTGCTCGCCGTGGCACGGCGAATCGCCTCGGCGGAGGTCGGCCCGCCGGGCTCCATGGTCGCGGCGTGGATCACCCAGCGGGCGGGCATGTCGCCGGCGCCCGTCGAGACGGCGTCTCCCAGGGCGATCGGCGCCACCTCCTCGCTCTCGCGGATCACGCTCGGCCCCCCGGCCCTGGCGATCGCGCCGGCCACCCCGCCGCCGTGGGCGAGGTCGGTGTTCGCGGCGTTGGCAATCGCGTCCACCTCGAGCGTGGTGATGTCGGCAACCCGGACCTCGATCGCAGCCATGCGGGCAGCCTACGCGAGGGGGCGAGCGCGGGTCGCGCCGCCCTTGAGGGGGCAGTGAGCTCTCGCGAGGCCCATCTCGACGCCCTGGCCGGGCAGTTGCAGGCCGAGCTGGTCGAGTCGAGGCGCCGCCGGGCCGCAGCCGGCGAACCGCCCGACGCGGCCCTCGAGGAGGAGGTCCGGGGCCTGGTCGAGCGGCGCTGCGCGATCCTCGGCGGGGAAGACCGCCGTTCGGTGGAGGCGCGGGTCCTGCGCGACACGGTCGGACTGGGCCCGCTGGAGGAGCTGCTCTCCGACCCCCTGGTCGAGGAGGTGATGGTCAACGGGCCCTCGACCGTCTACGTGGAGCGGGGCGGGAGGATCGAGCCTGCGCCGGTCGCCTTCGAGGGCGAGGAGGACCTGCGCAACACGATCGAGCGGATCCTCGCGCCGCTGGGGCGCAGGGTGGACGAGCTCAGCCCGATGGTCGACGCGCGCCTGGCCGACGGCTCGAGGGTCAACGTCGTGGTCCCGCCGCTGGCGGTGGACGGGCCGGCCGTCTCGATCCGCCGCTTCGCGGCCCGAAGGCCCGGCCCGGACGAGCTGGTAGCGGGCGGGACGATCGGGGCGAAGGCGATGGGCCGGCTGCGCGAGGCGGTGCGCGCGCGGCTCAACATCCTGGTCAGCGGCGGCACCGGCTCGGGGAAGACGACCCTGCTGGGCGCGCTCTCGGCGTTCATCGACCCCGCCCAGCGGATCGTCACCATCGAGGACGCCGCCGAGCTCCGGCTCGGCCAGCCCCACGTGGTGCGCCTGGAGAGCCGCCCGCCCAGCATCGAGGGAAGGGGAGAGGTGACGATCCGCGACCTCCTGCGCAACGCGCTGCGCATGCGACCCGACCGGATCGTGATCGGCGAGGTCCGCGGCGGCGAGGCGCTCGACCTGCTGACCGCGCTGAACACCGGCCACGACGGGGCGATGTCCACCGTCCACGCGAACTCCCCGGCCGACGCGCTGCGACGGCTCGAGACGCTCGCCCTGATGGCCGGCCTCGGGCTCCCGCACGGGGCGATTCGCGAGCAGCTCGAGCGCTGCATCCACCTCGTGGTCCAGATGGAGCGCGGCCCGGATGGCCGCAGGCGGGTCTGCGCGATCGAGGATCTGCGCCGGGAGGAGCTGCCCGACGGCGCACCGGCAGGGGCGCCGCCCCGGGGCGAGCAGCCGTGAGCCCCGGCGCGGGGTTGCTCCCGGTCGTCCTCGCCGCCGCGGCCGGCGGGCTGGCGGTGCTCGCGGCCCGTGAGGGGCTCGCCGCGACGCCCGTCGCCCTGGCGTGGGTGCGCTCCGCGCTGGAGCCGCTGCGGAGGGCCTCGCGGGAGGGCCGCGACCCGACCCGCCCCGAGCTGCGCCGCCTCGGGCTTCTGGGCGCAGGGGCCGCGGTCCTGGCCGGCTGGTTCCTGGCCGGGCCGGCGGCCGGGTGCGCCCTGGCGCTCGCCGCGCCGACCCTGGCTGCCTCGGCGGCGCGCCGGGGCGCGCATCGCTACCGCCGGCGGGTCGAGGCCGCGCTTCCGCAGATCGCCGGCTCGGTCGCCGACTCGCTCGCCGCCGGCAGGTCGCTGCGCGGGGCTCTGGCGCTCGCCGCCGACTCCCTGGACGGCCCGGCGGCCGGCGAGCTGGCCCGGCTAGGGGCCGAGCTGGAGCTCGGCGCTCCCACCGAGGCGGCGCTGGAGGCCCTGCGTCGGCGTCTTCGCTCCGAGCGCGTCGACGCCCTCTGCGCGGCGCTGCTCAGCCAGCGGGTCTCCGGCGGGGACCTCGCGGGGCTGCTGAGGGGCTTCGCCCGGGCCTCGGCGGAGCGCGAGGAGGCGATGCGCGAGGCGCGCACGGCGACCGCCCAGGCGAGGTTCACCGGCCTGCTCGTGGTGGCGATGCCGGCCGGCGCGGCGCTCTTCGCGGAGGCCCTGGAACCGGGGTTCCTGGGGCGCCTGGCCTCCTCGCCGGCGGCTCTCGCGCTCACCGCGGCCGCCGCGGCGCTTCAGCTCGCCGGGTTCGCCGCGATCCGCCGGCTCTCGAGGATCCCCTGGTGAGCGCGGCGGCAGCCCTCGCCGCGCTGGCCCTGCTGCTCTCGGCGGCGGCCCTGCGCGAGATGCTCGGCGGCGGCGCCCGGCCGCCGGGGGCCGCCCTCCCCGGACCACTCTCGGCGCCGGCCCTTGCGGCCGGCCTGCGGCTGGGCGTCCCGGGGCGCATCGCCCGGGCGGGCCTCGGGGGGCGGTTGCGGCCGGTCACGGTCCTGCTCGCCAAGGCCGGGTGCGCTCTGGCGGGCGCCCTGGCGGGACTGGCGGCCGCACCCGCGGCGCCCGGCAGGCTCTCCTGGCTGATCCTCGCGGGCCTGCCGTGCGCGGGTTTCCTGGTCCCCGACGCCCTGCTGGAGAGATCGGCGCGGCGGCGGCACGCGCGGCTCCTCGCGGCCCTCCCCGACGCGCTGGACATCCTCTCGACCGGCGCGGCGCTGGGACGCGGCACCGCGTCGGGGTTCGGCCAGGTCGCCTCGGCCACCGACGGGCCCCTGGCGCGAGAGCTGGGCGTGACCGTGGCCGAGGTCACCTGCGGCGTCCCGATGGGGGTCGCGCTGGCCGCGCTGCGGCGGCGGGTCGCCGGCGGTGAGGTCGCCGCGCTCTGCGCTGCGATCGAGCGGTCCCGGCGCTTCGGGTCCCCGCTCGCCGAGGAGCTTCGCGGGCAGGCTCGCACCCTCCGCGGCCAGCAGCGCCGCGCGGTCTCCGAGCGGGCGGCACGGGCCGCGCCGAAGATCCAGCTCGTGGTCGCCCTGGTCCTGGTGCCCTCGGTGCTGCTGCTGATCGGCGCGGCGCTGGTCGCCAACGCCGACCGCCTGCTCGCCGGCTTCGGCTAGTGGCCCGTCTGGGTGGATGCGACTGTCTTCGGTGTTGTGAAGTTCGGGTGAAAGGTTGGGGGACGGGCCACCCGGCGGCCGCCTACTCGGTCGCCTCCTCGTGAAGGCGGGTCGCGACGTGAGCCGCGGCCGCCCGCATCACGTCGAGCTCGGCGGCGCTCTTCTTGTGGCCCTTGACGAAGCAGCAGAGCGTGCCGGAGACCAGCTCGAAGGCGAACTTCCGCGGAGCGGCGTCGGTCAGCCAGACGATGAAGGTGGGGGAGAAGAGCTGGCGCACCCAGTTGGCGTCCTGCTCGGGGGAGACGAAGATCTCGTAGCGCTTGTCGAGGGCCTCGCTCTCCAGCGTCACCCGCTCGACCTTGCGGAAGGCGTCCTCGAGCTTCTGCAGCGAGCGCAGGCCGAACTTGCCGTGGCAGTAGAGCAGGGGGAGGTCGGCACTGGTCTCCGGGACGTCGCACATCCCGAGCGTGTAGCGGTAGTAGCTGGTCTGCCGGTTGCCGTCGGAGTCGGTATAGGTCTGCTCGGAGGTGTAGAGGGCGAGGGCGCCGTCCACGCCGTTGGCGAGCGGCCCGCTCAGCAGCCGCTCGGCGTAGCGGTCGTCCCCCTTTCGCAGCAGCGGCGTCGCCGGGGGAATCGACGTGCGCCCGGCATTGGTCATGCCGCGCTGCTTGGCGTAGGCCTCGAAGAAGGACTTCTCGGCGGCCGAGTCGGCGATCATGAAGACCACCACCAGGACCAGGACGATCGCCGCGGCGGCGCCGACCGCGATGAAGACCGCGCCCAGGAGGGCTCCGCCGCCGGACGCCGCCAGGGCCACCGCGAGGACCAGCAGGATCCAGGTCAGCGGCTTTCGCATCAGCCGCCGGAAGTGGAAGCCGCGCATGTCGTCGGCGTCGTCGAGCTCGGCCTGCGGGGCCTCCGCGACGGGCGGTTCTGCCGGCGGTTGAGCGCTCATCGGGGCAAACCTACACGCAGCGGCGGTGCAAGGCGGGTTGCAGCGGGAGGCCGTCGAAAGGGCTTCGCCGGTCCCCGGCGGGGGCGGTGCATATGGCTCTGCTGTGCGGTTTGAGCGCTTCCGTCGCGGCGGCTAACAGATCCGTCCGACGGATCGTCTCGAATTCCCGAGCAGCGTTGTGTTGCAAAGTGGGGCTCAGTGGGATAGCGTGGGTCCCGAGTTGAAGCCAAGGACCGGGGTGGTGAGGCTCCTCCCACCTCACCACCTCGGTCCGAAACCTTCCCGCCGCCGCCGAGAAAGGAATCCCGGGTTTGGCTTTCAGGGGCCTCTACGAGCACAGTCTGGATTCCAAGGATCGCTTGACGATTCCGGCGAGGTTCCGCGCGGCTCTCGCCGAGGGAGTTGTTCTCTCGAAGGGCTTCGACCCCTGCGTCTGGGTGCACACGACCAGCGAGTTCGAGGGACTCTCCGAGCGCTTCCTCGCTCCCCACAGCCCCTTCGGGCAGGATGCCCGCCGGCTGCGGCGCCGCTTCCACGGGGGCGCCTTCGACGAGAAGGTCGACTCGGCCGGGCGGGTCCGCATCCCCGGTGCGCTGCTCGAGCACGCCGGGCTGAGCGGCAGGTGCGTGGTCGTGGGGGCCGGCGAGTACCTGGAGATCTGGGACGCGGAGGCCTGGGCGCGCCAGGATGCCGAGCCTCGACGCCGAGGCGCCGCAGATCGCCGAGGGCCTGGCGGTGGGTGGCGAATGAAGGCCCCGGCCCGCTCGAGCGCGAGCGCAACCGCGACCCTTACCTACATGCCAGCCGATCACCAACCCGTTCTCGAGGCCGAGCTGGTCGAGGCCCTCGGTCCCCGCGAGGGCGAGACCGCGGTGGATTGCACCTTCGGGGCCGGAGGCCACGCCCGCGCCGTCGCCGAGCGCCTGGGGTCGCAGGGGACGCTGATCTGCATCGACCGCGACCCCTCGGTGGCCGGGCGCTTCGCCGAGCTGGCGGCGGAGGTCGAGTGCTCCACCCGCTTCCTGCGCGCCGACTTCGCTGAAGGTCTGCGGCGGCTGCGTGGCGAAGGGCTCGCCGTGGACATCGTCTACATGGACCTGGGGATCTCCTCGACCCAGCTCGACGCCTGGGCACGGGGCTTCTCCTACTCCTACGACGCCCCCCTCGACATGCGGATGGACCCCGAGGCCCCGTTCTCGGCGGCCGACCTGCTCAACGAGTGGCCCGAGTCGCGGATCGCGCAGGTTCTGCGCCGCTTCGGCGAGGAGCGCCACGCGAAGCGGATCGCCCGCGCGATAGTCGCCCGGCGGCCCCTGGCGAGCACCTCCGACCTGGTCGCCGCGGTCAAGGCCGGGATCCCCGACTCGGCGCGCTTCGGCGGCGGGCATCCGGCCAGGCGCACCTTCCAGGCGGTGCGGATCGCCGTCAACGGGGAGCTCGACTCCCTCGAGCGGGCCCTGCCCGCCGCCTGGGACCTGCTGCGCCCCGGCGGGCGCTTCGGCGCGATCAGCTTCCACTCGCTCGAGGACCGCCTCGTCAAGCGGTTCCTTTCGGAGCGCGCCCGGGGGTGCGTGTGCCCGCCCGAGCTTCCCGTCTGCGTCTGCGGGCACCAGCCAGAGGCCGAGCTCCTCACCCGGCGGGCCGTCGCGCCCGGCGCCGAGGAAGTGGCCCGCAACCCGCGCTCGCGCTCGGCCCACCTGCGGGCGGCGCTGAAGCTGGCGAGCGCCGAGGAGGCTTCCTGATGGCAGCCGCCGCACCGGTCCGCCGCAAGCCGGCCCCCGCCACCGCGCCCAAGCGGCCCCGGCGGGCGGCCGAATCGCGCCGTGCCGCGCCCAAACGGCCCCGGCGGCGCGGGCCAGCGCTCCCCGCCCCGCCCGGGGCCGAAGCGGGGTGCCCGCCCGGCCCGCGTTCCCCGTCCGGCTCCGGGGCCGAAGCCCGCCCCCGCCGCGCCCCGGCCCACTCCGGCGGGCGGCTGATCCCGGTGGCGATCGGGCGCACCGCGGTCGCGGTCGGGCACCTGCCCGACTCCGGCCCGATCGTCCGCCTGACCAGAGGCCGGGCCTGGATCCCGGTGATCGGAGTGCTGCTGATCGGGATCGTCGCGCTCAACGTGCTGACCCTCAGCTTCGCCGCCTCGGCCGGGAAGATCGACGAGCAGATCCAGACGCTGGAGCAGGAGAACTCGATCCTTCGCACCCGCGAGGCGAACCTGCTGACCAACGAGCGGATCGGCTCGGCGGCGGCCGGGATCGGCCTCTACACGCCCGCCCCCACCGACGTCAACTACCGCGACGCCGGCTCCGACGTGGTGCGGGAGGCGGCCAGGCGGCTGGCGGCCTCGGGCTAGGGAAGGCGCCGTGCGGCTGATCGAGAGGCGAATCGGGCTGCTCTTCGCCGGGTTTCTCCTCTGCTTCACGATCGCCCTGGGGAGGGCGTTCTGGCTGCAGGGGGTGCAGGGGTCCGAGCTCGCCTCCCAGGCGGTGAGCCAGCAGCAGGAGACCGTGACGGTGCCCGGCCTGCGCGGCCGGATCCTCGACCGCCACGGCCGGGAGCTGGCGGTCTCCGAGGACGCCGCGACGATCTACGCGACGCCCTACCAGGTCAAGAGGCCGGGGCGCACCGCCGCCAAGCTCGCCGGGATCCTGGGGCAGCCCGTCCCGGAGGTGCGCAGGGCGATCACCGCCGACTCCGGGTTCTCCTACGTCGCCCGCAAGGTCGACCTTGCCACCGCGCAGAGGATCGCCGACGAGAAGCTGCCGGGCATCGGCCAGCTGCCCGACAGCCGCCGCTCCTATCCCCAGGGAGCGCTGGCGGGGCAGGTGATCGGCGCGGTCGGCGTCGACAACCAGGCGCTGACCGGGCTCGAGGCGGGCGAGGACGGGGTCCTGCACGGCACCGACGGCGAGCGGCAGGTGGTGATGGATGCCCTCGGCGAGCCGATCCGCCTGCAGACCGTCAAGGACGCCAGCGACGGCGGCGACATCCAGCTCACCATCGACTCGGCGATCCAGGCGGAGACCGAGAAGGTGCTCGCCTCGGTCGGGGCGACCTACGCGCCGAAGGGCGCCACCGCGATCGTCATGGACCCGCGCAGCTCCGAGGTCCTGGCGATGGCCAACTGGCCGCCGGTGGACCCGAGCGACCTCTCCTCGGCGAGCTCGGAGGACCTGCTCAACCGCGCGACCGGCTTCACCTACGAGCCCGGCTCGACATTCAAGGCGTTCACGGTGTCGGCGGCCCTGGAGAAGGGCCTGGTGACCCCCGACACCGCCTTCACCCTCCCGCCGACCCTGCAGGTCGCCGATCGGACGATCTCCGACGCGGAGGCCCGGCCCACCGAGACGATGACCGTGGCGCAGATCCTCGCCCAGTCGTCGAACATCGGGGCGGTGACGATCGGGCTCGAGCTCGGGGCCAAGCGATTCAGCCGCTGGATCGCACGCTTCGGCTTCGGCCGGCCGACCGGGGTCCAGTTCCCCGGCGAGGAGCGGGGCATCGTCCCCCCTCTTGCGAGCTACTCGGGCTCGACGATGGGCAACCTGCCGATGGGTCAGGGGCTCTCGGTCACCCCGATGCAGATGATCGCCGGCTACGCTGCGATCGCCGACGGCGGCATCCTCCGGCCCCCACGGCTGATCGAGAAGGTCAACGGCAGGCCTGTCCACGAGCCCCGCGGCCGGCGGGTCGTCGACCCGCGGGTCGCCGCCGAGGTGCGCACGATGCTCGAGGGCGTGCTCGCCCCGGGGGGGACGGCCTCGGAGGTCAGCGTGCCCGGCTACACCTTGGCCGGGAAGACCGGCACCGCGCAGGTGGCCGAGAACGGCACCTACTCGGAGACCAAGTACGTCGCCTCCTTCATCGGCTTCGCGCCGGCCCAGGACCCGAAGCTCCTCGTCGCGGTGATCGTCGACCAGCCGCAGGGCGACATCTACGGCGGCTCGGTGGCCGCCCCGGCGTTCGGCGAGATCGCCAAGTTCGCCCTTCCCTACCTGGGGATCGCCCCGCGCTGAGCCGCCGGGGGAGGCCTCCACGGCCGACCCTAGAATCGCCGGTGTGAAGCTCGGGGACCTGATCGAGGCCGCCGCGGTGGAGGCGACGAGCGGTGACCTGGGCGCCGAGGTCACCGCGCTCGCCTACGACAGCCGCAGGGTCGACCCGGGGACGCTGTTCTTCTGCGTGCCCGGGTTCACCGCCGACGGCCACGACTTCGCCGCGGGCGCCGTGGCCGACGGCGCCGCCGGCCTGGTGGTCGAGCGCAGCCTCGACCTCGACGTGGCGCAGGTCCGCGTCGCCTCGATCCGCGAGGCGATGGCCCCCCTCGCCGCCCGCTTCTGGGGCGACCCGACCGCCGAGCTGGCGATGGCCGGAATCACCGGCACCAACGGCAAGACGACCACCAGCTTCCTGCTGCGCGAGATCCTCGAGGCCGAGGGGGTGAGCTGCGGCCTGCTGGGCACCGTCAGGCAGGTGGTCGGGGGCGCCGAGGAGGAGGTGGTGCGCACGACCCCCGAGGCGATCGACCTCCAGGCCACCTTCCGGAGGATGGCCGGGGCCGGCGACCGGGCCTGCGTGATGGAGGTCTCCTCGCACGCGCTGGAGCTCCACCGCTGCGACGCGATCCGCTTCGACGTCGCCCTGTTCACCAACCTCACCCAGGACCACCTCGACTTCCATCCCGGCATGGAGGCCTACTTCCGGGCCAAGCGCATCCTCTTCGCAGATCTGGAACCGCAGAGCACCGTCGCCAACCTCGACGACCCCTACGGGCGCCGCCTCGCCGAGGAGTTCGGCTCGACGACGTTCTCGGCGCTGGGAGCCGACGCCGACTTCACGGCCGCCGACGTCGACTTCGATGCCGGCGGCTCGAGCTTCACGGCGCGGACCCCGGGCGGCGAGGCGGCGGTCCGCATCCGGCTGCCGGGCCACTTCAACGTCGCCAACGCGCTCGGCGCGATCGCCGCCGCCGCGGAGCTTGGGGTCCCCCCGCAGCGGGCCGCCGAGGCGCTCGCGGGCGTCGCCGGGGTCCCGGGGCGCTTCGAGCCAATCCAGGAGGGCCAGCCCTTCGCGGTGCTGGTGGACTACGCGCACACCCCCGACTCGCTGGAGAACGTGCTGCGCGCCGCGCGCAGGCTGACCGCCGGCAGGCTGATCTCGGTCTTCGGGGCGGGGGGCGACCGCGACCGCGACAAGCGCCCGAAGATGGGCAGGGTGGGGGCGGGCCTCTCCGACCTGGCGGTGATCACCTCCGACAACCCCCGCTCCGAGGACCCCGATGCGATCATCGCCGAGATCCTCGAGGGGACCGGCGGGGAGGCGGTGGTGGTCGAGCCCGACCGCCGCGCGGCGATCGCCCTGGCGCTCCGCGAGGCCCGCGCCGGCGACACCGTGGTGATCGCCGGCAAGGGACCCGAGCAGGGCCAGGAGTTCGAGGAGGGCCGGAAGATCCCCTTCGACGACCGGCTGGTCGCCTCCGGGGAGCTGCGTGCGCTCGCCGCCGCGGAGGGGGCAGGCGATGATTGAGCTGCGCGGCGGTGAGATCGCCGCCGCGATCGGGGCGAGGGTGGCCCGGGAGGGAGGCCGGGGCTTTCCCGGGCGCGCTGAGATCGACTCCCGCGCGGTTCGCCCCGGCGACCTCTTCTTCGGCCTGCGCGGGACCTCCGCCGACGGCTCGCGCTTCGCCCCCGAGGCGCTCGGCTCGGGCGCCTGGGGAGCCGTCGTCTCCGAGGGCCGCGAGCCCGCCTCGGAGATGCCCGGCTGGGTCTTCGCGGTGGCGGACCCGCTCGCCGCCCTCGCCGGACTCGCCAGGGAGTGGCGCAGACGGCTGGGCTGCCGCGTCGTCGGGGTGACCGGATCGGTGGGCAAGACCTCGGTCAAGGACATCGCGGCCGCGGTGCTGCCGGGGCGCGTCCACGCCAGCGAGGAGAACCGAAACACCGAGATTGGGCTGCCGCTCAGCATCCTCTGCGCCCAGGGCGGCACCGAGGCGATGGTGCTGGAGATGGCGATGCGCGGGCCAGGCCAGATCGCCGAGCTGACCCGCATCGCGGAGCCCGACGTCGCGGTGATCACCAACGTCGGGCCGGTCCACGTCGAGCTGCTCGGCTCGGTGGAGGCGGTGGCCGCGGCAAAGGCCGAGATCCTCGCCCTGCCTCCGGAGGGGGTTGCGGTGGTCCCCGCCGAGGCCGGCCCGCTCGAGCCCCACCTGGAGGCGGCCCCGAGGCTGCTGCGCTTCGGGGAGGGGGGCGACGTCAGCGCGTCGGAGGTTCGCCCCGAGGGGGGCGGGATCAGCGCGATGATCACGACACCGGCCGAGCGCCGCCGCGTCACTTTCGGGTTTCCCGAGCACCACAACCTCACCAACGCGCTCGCGGCGATCGCCGCGGGGGTGGCGATCGGGGCGACGCTGGCCGAGATGTCGGCGCGGACGGCCGATATAGGCTTCTCCCGCCTGCGCGGCGAGCGGCTCGAGCTCGGTGAGGGAATCGTCCTGGTCAACGACTGCTACAACGCCAACCCGATCTCGATGCGAGCGGCGCTCGACCACCTGGCGGCGAGCCCGGCGCGGCGGCGGATCGCCGTGGTCGGCGAGATGGCCGAGCTGGGGCCCGATGCCCCTTACTACCACCGCGAGGTCGGCGAGCACGCCCGCGCGGCCGGGATCGACCTCGTGGTCGGGGTGGGCGCCGCGGCCCGGGAGTTCGGCCCCGACGAGCTGGTCGCCTCGCCGCAGGAGGCGGTGCAGCTTCTCTCCGAGCGGCTCGAGCCCGGGGACCTCGTCCTCGTCAAGGGGTCGCGCTCGGTCGGGCTCGAGGCGGTCGCCGAGGGGTTCTCGGCGAGCCGCGAAGGCGGGGCATAGGCATGGGAGAGGTGCTGATCGCCGGGATGGCGGCGATGCTGATCTGCATCTTCCTCGGCCCGAAGTTCATCGAGTACCTGCGGGTCCGGGAGTTCGGCCAGCACATCCGCGAGGAGGGCCCCCAGGAGCACCACGCCAAGGCCGGGACGCCGACCATGGGCGGGCTGATCATCTTCGCCTCGATCTGCGTTCCCTACCTGGTGCTATCCGACCGCGACGCCCAGAGCCTCGCCGTCTTCGGGGTCGCCCTGGCCTGCGCTGCGCTCGGCTTCGCCGACGACTTCATCAAGATCGTCAAGCGTCGCTCGCTCGGGCTCGGCGCCCGCTACAAGATCGGCTTCCAGGTCCTCCTGGCGCTGGCGCTTTGGTGGGTGGCCCGCCACGAGGTCGGCCTCGAGCCGATCCTCTACGTGCGGATCGGCGAGGCCACGCTCGACCTCGGCCCGGTCCTCTACTTCGTCCTCGTCTTCTTCGTGATCGCCGGCGCCTCCAACGGGGTCAATCTCACCGACGGCCTCGACGGCCTGGCGGCCGGGTCCTGCGCGATCGTCTTCCTCGCCTACACGGGGATCACCTTCGTCACCAACAACCAGCAGAACCTCGCCCTGCTCTCGGCCTGCCTGGTCGGGGCCTGCGTCGGATTCCTCTGGTTCAACGCCTTTCCCGCCTCGATATTCATGGGGGACACCGGCTCGCTCGGCCTCGGCGGGGCGATCGGCGCCCTCGCGGTGATGACCCAGACCGAGGTCCTCCTGGTCATCATCGGCGGCATCTTCGTGATCGAGGCGCTCTCGGTCGCAATCCAGGTCTTCGCCTTCAAGACCTTCCGCCGCCGCGTCCTGCTGATGGCCCCCCTTCACCACCACTTCGAGATGATGGCCTGGTCGGAGACCAAGATCATGCTGCGCTTCTGGATCATCGCCGCGGTCTGCTCGGGAATCGGCTTCGCTCTCTACCAGCACTCGATCGGGCGCTGAGGGCGGGACGCATATGATAACTTCATATACCGATGAGCAAGCTCCTCTCAGTCTCGCTTCCTGACGATCTCAGCGACCGAACCGACGAGATCGCCGAGCTCCAGGGGCGGACCCGCAGCGAGGTGGTCCGCGACGCCCTGCGAAGCTACCTCTGGCGTGAACGCTGGGCCGCGGCCGCGAGATTCGGCCGCGCGGCGGCGGAGGAGCGGGGTATCGGTCCCGAGGACGTCGAGCGCATCGTCGACGAAGCCAGGGCCTCCGGCTGAAGGTAGCCGTCGATACCAACGTGCTCGTCTCGGCGGTGATCGCGGACGGGCCGCCCCGGCGGGTCCTCGAGTCGATCTCCGAAGGCGTCGCCGACCTTGTCCTGCCCGAGCGGGTGCTGGTCGAGACGCGGCGGGTGCTGGTCGAGAGAATCGGCATGCCGGGGGGCGAGGTGGCGGAGCTGGAGCGGCTCCTCGCGGAGCTGGCCCCCGAGCCTGTCCGGGCACCCGCGGATCCACACCCTCTCAGCGGCGACCCGGCAGACGACGAGATCCTCGCCTCGGCCCTGAAGGCGGGCGCCGAGATCCTCGTCAGCGGCGACAAGAAGCATCTCCTGCCGATCGGCGAGCACCGCGGGATGCGGATCATGAGGCCGCAGGACTTCCTTGCCGACCTGCTCTCCTCCTGACGGCCCCCGTCAAGGTTCCGCGCCCCCGGTCGCGAAGCTATAGGGCGTGATCCCGGTTCCGCCTCCGAAGCCGCGCCCGCCCTTTCCTGAAGGGCCATTCCTGGTGGTCGGGCTGGCCCGCTCGGGGCTCGCCGCCGCCCGCCTGATTGCGGGACGGGGGGAGACCGTCTTCGGGGTGGATTCGGGGCACCCGCCGGGCGCGGAAGGGCTGGGGGACCTCGGCGTCGAAGTCAGCCTGGATGGGCAAGGCTTGGAGCATCTGGGGGCGGCGCGGACCGTGGTCAAGAGCCCCGGGGTGCCGCGCGAGGCGCCGGTGATCGAGGCGGCGCGGGAGCGCGGCATCGAGGTGATCGGCGAGCTTGAGCTGGCCTGGCGGGCGCTGGCGGGCCGCTTCGTCGCGGTGACCGGCACCAACGGCAAGACGACCACCGCCGAGCTGATCGGCCACCTCTACCGCACCGCCGGGGAGCCGGTGGCGGTGGCGGGCAACGTCGGCACGCCGCTCTCCTCGCTGGCCGGCGAGCACGACCCCGGCGTGACGGTCGTCTGCGAGTGCTCGAGCTTCCAGCTCGAGGACACCACCGCCTTCGCGCCCGAGTGCGCCGTCTTCCTCAACCTCGCCCCCGACCACCTCGACCGCCACGCCTCGATGGAGCAATACCTCGAGGCGAAGCTGGCGATCTTCTCCCGCCAGAGCGGCGACGACGTCGCCGTCTTCAACGCCGACGAGCCGATGCTCGAGGGCCGCGATCTCGGCGGCGCGGCCAGGCGGGTCGCCTTCTGCCCCGAGCCCGGCCACGAGGGCGAGTGCGAGGTGCGCCTGGAGGGCGAGACGATCGTGGCCGGCGGCGAGCCGCTGATCGAATCCGCAGACCTGGGCATCGCCGGCCCCCACAACCGCGCCGACGCGATGGCCGCCGCCGCCGCGGCGCTCTCGATGGGGCTCCCGCGCGAGGCGGTGCGGGACGGCCTTGCGAGCTTCCGGGGGCTCGCGCACCGCATGGAGGTGGTGGCCGAGATCGGCGGGGTGGCCTACGTCAACGACTCCAAGGCGACCAACGTCGGCGCAACGGTCGCCGCGCTGGAGGCGACGGAGGGGCCGGTCCGGGCGATCCTCGGCGGCAGCCTCAAGGAGGAGGACTACGCGCCGCTCGCCGGTCCCGTCGCCCTCAGCTGCGCCGCGTGCTACCTGATCGGCGAGGCCTCGGGGCGGATCGAGGCGGCGCTGCGGCCGGCCGCAGCGGAAGGCGTGGAGGTTTTCTCCTGTGGGACCCTCGAGGAGGCCGTGCGCCGGGCCGCGGCCGACGCCCGGGAGGGCGAGACGGTGCTGCTCTCGCCGGCCTGCGCGAGCTTCGACGCCTTCGCGGACTTCGAGGAGCGCGGCGAGCGCTTCCGGGAGCTGGTCGGGAGGCTGGCGTGATCTCCTGGCTCTCGGCCCGGCGGGAGGGCCGAAGGCGGCGCCGCGCCGCCCTCTCGACCGAGTACAACATGCTGCTCACGGCGACCCTCTGCCTGCTCGCCTTCGGGGCGGTGATGGTCTTCTCGGCCAGCTCGACCACCCGGATCCTCAGCGACGGAAGCCTCTCGAGCAGCGTCTACTTCCTGAAGCGGACCGTGATCGTCGGGGCGCTCGGGCTGCTCGGCATGCACCTGCTGGCCCGCCACGGGCTCACCGCCGTCCGCCGCCTCACCCCGGGGCTGCTGATCGTCTCCTTCTTCCTGCTCTGCGCCGTCCTCGTCGCCGGGACGACGGTGAACGGGGCGAGCCGCTGGATCGGGCCGGGCGCGCTTCAGATCCAGCCCTCCGAGCTGGCCAAGCTCACCCTGGTCCTCTACGCGGCCCACATGCTGGCCGAGAAGCCGAAGATGACGAGGACGATCGGCGGGATGATGCCGGTGCTGCTCGTCTCGGGGCTGGGCAGCTTCCTGGTCTTTGCGGAGCCCGACCTGGGCACCGCGATGGTGATCACCTTCGCGACCGCCGCCACCCTGGTGGCGGCCGGGGCCCGGATCCGGGACCTGCTGCTGATCGCGGGGGCGATCGCCCTGCTCGTCTTCGTGATGATCCTGATCGAGCCCTACAGGCGGGAGCGCCTGATCGGGTTCCTGCACCCGGGCGCCGACGCCGCCGGGTCGGGGTTCCAAGCGCTGCAGGCGAAGATAGCCCTCGGCTCCGGCGGGTTGTTCGGGACCGGGATCGGCAACGGGGTGCAGAAGGCCTATTACCTGCCCGAGGCCCACACGGACATGATCGCCGCCGTGATCGGCGAGGAGATCGGGTTCATCGGGATCGCCGGGATCGCCGGGCTGTTCTGCGTCTTCGGCTACGCCGGGTTCAGGATCGCCCAGACCGCCCGCGACCGCTACGCGAAGCTGCTCGCCGCGGGGCTGACCGCGCTCGTCCTCTCGCAGGCCGTGATCAACCTCTTCGCGGTGCTCGGACTGGCGCCGCTCACCGGGGTTCCCCTGCCCTTCGTCTCCTACGGGAACAGCAGTCTCCTGGTCAGCCTGCTGGCGGTCGGACTGATCCTCAACATCGCCCGGGGCGGCACGGCGCGGGCCGCCGCCGGGCGCCCCGCTGGCAAACTGCGCGTCGTCGAGGGCGGGCGCGCCACCTCGCGCGGAAGGAGTCGATCGAGCGGTGCCAAGAGTCGTGATAGCCGCGGGCGGGACCGCAGGCCACGTCGTGCCGGCGATGGCCGTCGCCGCCGAGCTTCGCGCTAGCGGGGCGGAGGTCTCCTTCGTGGGGACCCGGGAGCGGATCGAGGCGGAGCTCGTGCCGGCGGCCGGTTACGAGATCGACTTCATCGACGCGACCGGGATCGACCGCGGGAACCCGCTGCGCGCCGCGGGGGCGGCCCTGCGGGCAGCGGCGGCGGTCCCCGTCGCGGCGCGCGCCCTCGCCCGCCGGCGCGCCGACGCCGTGATGGGCGGGGGCGGCTTCGTCGCCGGCCCGGTCGGGCTCGCCGCGGCGCTGCGGCGGGTGCCCCTGGTCCTGACCGAGGCCGACAGCCACCTCGGCCTGGCCAACCGGCTGCTGGCGCGGCGCGCCGAGCGGGTCTGCCTGGCCTTCCCGATCGCCGGCCTGGAGCCCCCGCGCTTCCTGGTCACCGGCAGGCCGGTCTCGGGCGCCGTGCTCGGCGCCGAGCGCTCCGCGGCGCGGCAGCGCTTCGGGATCCCCGCGGACGCGCCCTGCCTGCTGGTGATGGGCGGCAGCCAGGGCGCGCGCTCGATCAACCTCTGCGCGATCGAGGCCTTCGGCGCCTCCGGCCCGCACGTCGTGCACGTCTCCGGCAGACGGGACCACGCGGAGCTGGCGGAGAGGCTCGGGCCCGGCGCCGAGGGCCGCTACACGCTGCTCGACTACGAGCCGGACATGGGCGACTGCCTGGCCGCCTGCGACCTCGTGCTGGGCCGCTCCGGCGGCTCGGTCTTCGAGCTGACGGCGACCGGGCGGCCGGCGATCCTCGTCCCCTACCCCCACGCGGCCGCGGACCACCAGGCGTCGAACGCCCGCTGGATGAGCGAGGCGGGCGCCGCCGTGGTGATCGCCGACGAACGGCTCTCGGCCGATCTGCTGAGGGGCGAGGTCGAGGCGATCCTCGGCGACCCGGCCCGGCTGGAGGAGATGTCCGCGGCCTCCCGCTCGCTGGCGATGCCCGACGCGGCGAGGGAGATCGCCGGAGTCGTCCTCGAGGCCGCCGCGGCGAGACGATGACCGCCTGGAGCGACCGCAGGCTGCACTTCATCGGGATCGGCGGCGCCGGGATGAGCGGGCTGGCGCTGGTCTGCAGGGAGCTGGGGGCCGCGGTCGGCGGCAGCGACCGGGCGGAGTCCTCCTAGCACGGCGCGGCTTCGCGCCGCCGGGATCGAGCCCCGGATCGGGCACGACGCCGCAAACCTCCCGGCCGGAGCCGAGGTGGTGGTCTCGACGGCGATCTCCGACCAGAACCCCGAGCTCGCCGCGGCCCGTGCCGCGGGGGTGCCGGTGCGCCACCGGGGCGAGCTCCTCGCCGAGGTCTGCGCGGCCCGGCGCCTGATCGCGATCGCCGGCACCCACGGCAAGACGACGACGACGGCGATGGTCGTCTGGGCGCTGCGCGCGGCCGGGCAGGACCCGACCTTCTTCATCGGCGGCGAGCTGCCGGGAGCCGGGCCCGGCGGGCGGCCCGCCAACGCCGGGTTGGGAGTGGGGGAGTGGGCGGTCGCCGAGGCGGACGAGAGCGACGCGAGCTTCCTTCGCCTGCGCCCCGAGGTCGCGGTGATCACCAACGTGGAGATGGACCACCACTCGCGATGGGGCTCGATCGCCGAGCTCCGGGACGCCTTCGCCGCCTTCGCCGAGCCGGCGGCGGGGGTCGCGCTGCCCGCCGCCGGCGATCTCGACTCCCTGGCCGGCGCGGCGCGGGTGCTCCATTTCGACGAGGGCACTCCTGGCCCGCGCGATCTCGGCCTGCAGGTACCCGGGCGTCACAACCGGCTCGACGCCCGGGCGGCCCTGGCGGCGATCGAGCTTTCCGGGCTCGACGCCGCCGAGGCCGCGGAGGGCCTGGCGGGCTTCCCGGGGGTCAGCCGCCGCCTCGAGCTCAAGGGGGTCCGCTCCGGCGCCAGGGTCTACGACGACTACGCCCACCACCCGACCGAG
Organism: Solirubrobacterales bacterium; assembly: GCA_046330315.1. GTDB lineage: Bacteria > Actinomycetota > Thermoleophilia > Solirubrobacterales > 70-9 > JAXLSZ01. The sequence goes on along the minus strand of JAXLSZ010000008.1, from coordinate 237,158 downwards.
GTGCGGGCGGCGCTGGAGGCGCTCCGCGACCTCGGGCCGCGCCGCCTCCTCGCCGTCTTCCAGCCCCATCTCTACTCGCGGACGAAGGCGATGGCAGGCGAGTTCGGGGCGGCCCTGGCCGCCGCCGACGAGGTCGCCGTCCTCGACGTCTACCCGGCCCGGGAGGAGCCGGTCGGGCCGCTGGCCGGGGTCAGCGGCCTGCGGGTCGCCGAGGCCGCGGCCGACCGGGCCGGGGGCGGGCCGGTCTGGTGGGCCCGCGACGCCGCCGGGGCCGAGCGGCTGCTCGCCCCCCGCCTGGCCGAGGGGGACATCCTCGTCACCCTGGGGGCGGGCGACATCAACCGGCTCGCCGAGGCCCTGGTGGGGGAGGGGCGGTGAGCCGCGCCGCTCCTCCGGCAGGGGTCGAGCGTGACTACCCGCTCTCCCGGCTGACCACGGTGCGGACCGGCGGGCCGGCCGACTTCTTCGCCCGCGCCGTCTCCGAGGAGAGCCTGGTCGAGCTTCTCGGATGGGCGGATTCCGAGTCGGTCGCGGTAGGAGTGATCGGCTCGGGATCGAACCTGCTGGTAGGCGACGATGGATTCCGGGGCCTTGCAATCAAGCTCGACGGGGAGCTCACGCGCATCGAGCGCGACGGCGAGCGCATCCTCTGCGGCGGCGGGGCGAGGCTCCCCTCGGTCTCGGCGAAGGCCGCCCGGTGGGGGCTCTCCGGGCTCGAGTTCGGGGTCAACATCCCGGGCAGCGTCGGGGGCGCGGTGAGGATGAACGCGAACGCCTACGGCGGGGAGCTGGGGAGGGTCCTGGAGTGGGTCGACGTCTGCACGGCGGCCGGCTGCGGGCGCCGCGCGCCGAACCGGCTCGGGTTCGCCTACCGGCGTTCGAACCTCGGCCCCGCCGAGGTCGTCTCCACGGCCGCCTTCGTGCTGCAAGAGGCGGACCCCGACGAGGTACGGGGGACCCTGGCCGAGATGCGCCGCCGCCGCCGCGAGGCCCAGCCCTCGGGGATCAAGACCTTCGGCTCGACATTCAAGAACCCCGAGGACCCTGCCGCGGGCGGGAGGACCGCCGGACAGCTCCTCGAGGCCGCGGGCTGCCGCGGAAAGCAGGTCGGAGGCGCACGCTTCTCCCCCGTTCACGCCAACTTCGTGGAGAACACCGGGGACGCGACGACCGCGGACGTTCTGGAGCTGATGGCGGCCGGGCGCCGCGCCGTCCACGAGCGCTTCGGCGTCACCCTGGAGCCGGAGGTGCAGGTCCTGGGCGAGCTCGAGTGGCCCCGCGGCTGGGAACCGGGGGCGGGCGGGTGAGCGCGCTCGCGCAGACCGCCGCCCGCCTGCGCCCGCGGGGGATCTCCCCGAGCCTGCCGCGGCGCTGGCGGCGCTGGGCGCTCGCCGCGCTCGCGGTCCTGCTCGCCCTCGCCGCCGCCTACCAGTTCTGGTTTCGCGACTCGGGCCTGGTCGCGGTGGACAAGGTCCGTGTGACCGGCGTCCCCGAGGGGGCGCCCGGCGCCCGCCAGCTCACCCGCGCCCTTCGGAGGGCGGGCCGCCAGATGACGACCCTCGACGTCCAGGACGGTGTCCTGGAGAGGGCCGTGCAGCCGTTCGGGCTGGTCCGCGCGGTCCGCGCCGAGGCCTCCTTCCCGGACACGCTCGAGGTGCGCGTCTCGATGAGGCGGCCCGCCGCGGTGATCGGCTCGGGCGACGCTGCCGCCGTGGTCGCCGCGGACGGCACGATCATCCGCTCGATGAGCGGCGAGGGCCTCGACCTGCCCCGGCTCCCCCTTCCCCGGGTCCCGGCGCGGCCGCGGTTGCGGGGAGGGGCGCTGCGCCAGGCGGCCGTGCTCGGCGCCGCGCCGGCCCCGCTTCAGCCCTTCCTCGACCGCAGCACCGTCGGCGAGAGCGGGGTGGACGTGGAGCTGCGCAACGGGATCGAGCTGCGCTTCGGCTCGGCCCGCCAGCTGGCCCGGAAGTGGCGGGCCGCGGCCGCGGTGCTCTCCGATCCGGGGCTCACCGCGCTCGATTATGTAGACCTCGCGACACCGGAGCGTCCGGCCGTCGGCGGCGCCGGCCACCTGCTCGCCGCGGTGCCCTGAGTCTCCTCGCAGGCGGCCGGCCGCGGCGGGGACGAGGCGCCCGGATGGGGGCGCAAACCGCTCTGCGATGCGCTCGGGCGGCCCCGACCCGGGCCCCGCGGGGCCCCCCTCACAAACCCTCGACCAAAGGGTGAGGTCAGGCAAACCCTCAAGTCACCGTTGAGAGTCACGCTTGCACGATGCCTCCCGCGGCATTGACAGAGGCGCCCGAATGCCCTACGTTGAGCGCAAATTCGGTGCTTCGGCAGTTCGGTGCAACCTTCAAGCATCGCTGAAGCGTCGGACGGAAACAGGCCTCAACTCAATCTGTAGGCGCGGAGAAATCGGGAGATGGAATCCACTTACCTCGCGGTGATCAAGGTGGTCGGCGCCGGCGGCGGCGGCACCAACGCCGTCAGCCGCATGGTCGACGCCGGCATCAGGGGCGTCGAGTTCGTCGCCGTCAACACCGACGCGCAGGCGCTTCAGGCCTGCGACGCCGACATCAAGCTCTCGATCGGCCAGGAGCTGACCAGGGGGCTGGGCGCCGGGGGCAACCCCGAGGTCGGCGCCGGCGCCGCGGCCGAGAGTCGCGACGAGATCAAGGAGGCGCTGAAGGGCGCCGACATGGTCTTCGTCACCGCCGGCGAGGGCGGCGGCACCGGGACCGGGGCCGCGCCGGTGATCGCCGAGATCGCCAAGGAGGAGATCGGCGCCCTCACGGTCGGCGCCGTCACCAAGCCCTTCGAGTTCGAGGGAAAGCGGCGGATGCAGCAGGCGCTGGAGGGGATCGAGAAGCTGCGCAACAACGTCGACACGCTGATCATCGTCCCCAACGAGAAGCTGCTGCAGGCGGTCGAGCGGCGCACCAGCGTCCTCGAGGCATTCCGGATGGCGGACGACATCCTCCGCCAGGGCGTGCAGGGGATCACCGACCTGATCACGATCCCGGGCCTGATCAACCTCGACTTCGCCGACGTGCGGACGATCATGCGCGACGCCGGCTCGGCCCTGATGGGGGTCGGCGCCGGCTCCGGCGAGGCGAGGGCGATCGACGCCGCCAAGGCGGCGATCACCTCGCCGCTGATCGAGGAGTCGATCAAGGGCGCCACCGGGATGCTGCTCAACATCACCGGCCCCGAGGACCTCGGCCTGTTCGAGGTCAACGAGGCCGCCCAGCTCGTCCAGGCCGAGGCCGACGACAACGCCAACATCATCTTCGGGTCGGTCGTCGACCAATCGATGCGCGACGAGGTCCGGGTGACGGTGATCGCCACCGGATTCGAGGGCTTCGAGCTGCTCGCCCGCTCCCCCCAGAGGGTGCGGCGCCGCTACGAGGGCCGACCGCGGATCTCCGCCGACGACACCGACATCCGCAAGCTGCGGGTGCAGGACGACGACATCGACGTCCCCTCGTTCCTCCAGGACTAGCCGAAGCGGCGCCCGGCCTCCCTCGGAGGCCCCACTAGGCTGGCCGCATGCGCATCGGGACCCTCGCGATCCCCGCGGCTCTGGCCGGTCGGGCGGACCGGCTCGGCCGCGTCGCCCAGAACGCCCTCGAGGTCGCACGGTTCGGCGGCCTGGAGACCGGTGAGGAGGCGACCGCCTACGAGGTGACGGTGCGCCGCCGGGTCTACCGCCTGCGCCACTACCTTCCGGATCCCGAGGCAGACGGGCCGAGGCCGGCCGTGGTGCTGGTGCCGCCGCTGATGCTCTCCGCCGACGTCTACGACGTCTCGCCTGCCGCGAGCGCGGTGCGGATCCTGCATCGCTGCGGCGCCGACCCCTGGGTGGTGGATTTCGGCTCGCCGGAGCGCGAGGAGGGGGGGCTCGAGAGGGACCTGGCCGACCACGTCGTGGCCGTCTCCGACGCCGTGGACCGGGTGCGCGAGGCGACCGGTCGCGACGTACACCTGGCCGGCTACTCCCAGGGAGGGATGTTCTGCTACCAGGCGGCGGCCTACCGGCGCAACGAGGGGATCGCCAGCCTCGTCACCTTCGGCAGCCCGGTGGACCTGCGCGCCGCGGCGCCTCTCGGAATGCCCGAGAACTTCGTGGCGGAGGGCGCGGGATTCGTCGCCGACCGGGTGCTGGGCGGCCGGTCGGTCCCGGCCTGGGCGACCCGAACCGGCTTCGCTCTGCTGGACCCGGTGAAGTCGCTGCGCCAACGGGTCGAGTTCGTGATGCAGCTCCACGACCGCGAGGCGCTGCTCCCCCGGGAGCGCCAGCGCCGCTTCCTGATGGGCGAGGGCTGGGTGGCCTGGCCGGGGCCGGCGCTGGCCGACTTCACCCACCAGTTCCTGGTCCACAACCGGATGCTGCAGGGCGGCTTCACGATCGACGGCGCCGCGGTGACGCTCGCCGATCTCGACCGGCCGGTGCTCTGCTTCGTCGGCGAGGTTGACGAGATCGCCCCGGCCGCCACGGTCCGGGCGATCCGCCGCGCCGCGCCGCGCGCCGAGGTCCACGAGGTGTCGCTCCGCGCCGGGCACTTCGGGCTGGTGGTCGGGGGCGGCGCCACCGCGACGACCTGGCCGGCGGTGGCGGGCTGGGCGCGCTGGCGCGACGGGCTCGGGTCCCTTCCCGAGGGCATCGTGCCGATGCCCGAGGAGTCCCCGCCCGACCAGCGCGGGGGCATGGCGGAGCGCCTCGGCTACGGGCTCGAGCTGGTCGCCGGGGTCGGCGTGCGGGCCGTCCGGGGCGTCGCCGCGACGGCCCGGGAGTCGGTGCGCGCGGTCCCCGACCTCGGGCGCCAGGCGGCGGCACAGTTCCCCCGGCTGGGAAGGCTGCAGCGAATGGAGCCCTCGACCCGGATCTCGCTCGGCCTGCTGCTCGACGAGCGGGCCGAGAGCGCCCCCGAGGAGATCTGCTTCCTGTTCGAGGACCGCGGCCACTCAAACGCGGCGGTCAAGCACAGAATCGACAGCGTGGTCCGCGGCCTGATCTCGCTCGGCATCCGCCAGGGCGAGCACGTGGGGGTGCTGATGGGGACCCGGCCCAGCGCCCTGGCCCTGGTCGCCGCGCTGAACCGGCTCGGCGCGGTGGCGGTGCTGCTGCGGCCCGGCGGCGACGTGGCGCGCGAGGCCGACCTCGGGAGGGTGACGCGGATCATCGCCGACCCCGAGAACGCCCCGACGGCCCGCCAGCTCCGCGCGGTCGATGCGGTCCTGCTGGGGGGAGGCGCCGAGCCCCGCGACCCCGGTGGCCTCACCGACCTCGAGCGGGTCGATCCCGAGAAGGTCGAGGCGCCCGGCTGGTACTCCCCCAACCCGGGCCGGGCCGGCGACGTCGCCTTCATCCTCTTCGCGGGGGAGGCCGACCGCACCCGGGTCAACCGGATCACCAACGGGCGCTGGGCCCTCTCGGCGTTCGGAACGGCCTCCTCGGCGGCGCTCTCCGAGCAGGACACCGTCTACAGCGTCAACCCGCTTCACCACCCCTCCGGCCTGCTGCTGACCCTGGGCGGGGCCGTGGCCGGGGGCTCGCGCCTGGCGATGGCCCGGCGCTTCGACCCCGAGACCTTCTGGGACGAGGCCCGCCGCTACGGCGTCACCGTCGCCTCCTACACCTGGACCCAGCTGCGCGGCCTGCTGGAGGCTCCCCCGCATCCCAACGAGGCCCACCACCCGGTGCGCCTGTTCATCGGCTCGGGGATGCCGGCCGGGATGTGGCGGAGGATCACCGAGCGCTTCGCGCCGGCCGGGATCGTCGAGTTCTGGGCCGCGACGGAGGCCGGCGCGATCCTCGCCAACGTCAGCGGCGCGAAGCCGGGCTCGGTCGGTCGGCCGCTTCCCGGCAGCGCCGAGGTGCGGGTCGCCCGCTACGACCTCGGGGCCGGCCGGCTGGTCGAGGGCCCCGACGGCTTCGCGGTCCCCTGCGGGCCCGGCGAGGAGGGGATCCTCTTGGCTCGCGGCGAGGGGATGCCGGACGGCGCCGCCGAGCTCCTGCGCGGTGCGTTCGAGCGCGGCGACTCCTGGGTGAGTTGCGAGAGCCTGTTCTGCCGCGACGCCGACGGGGATCACTGGCTGGTGGATTCGCTGGCAACCGTTATCGACTCCGCGGCCGGGCCGGTCCCCTCGCTGCCCGCGACCAACGCCCTGGGGGCGCTGCCGCAGGTCGGCCTGGCGGTCACCTACGGCGTCCCGGCCGCGGGAGGTGCGCTCGTCGTCTCCGCGGTCGAGCTGCTGGAGGGCGGGAGCCTCGCGGGGCGTGACCTCGACGAGGGCCTGGCCGCGCTCGACCCGGCCAGGCGGCCCGACGTGGTGCGCGTGGTAGAGCGGATCCCGACCAGCAGCTGGTACCGGCCGCTGACCGGGCCCCTGCGGGGGGAGGGGGTCCCGCCGCACAGCGAGGAGCTCCCCGTGTTCGGTCGCGACGGCGCCGAGGGTGCCTACGTCCCGCTGCTGCGCGCCGAGCGCCGGCGGCTGATCGCCTAGCCTGGGGCGCGTGGACGAGAAGCTGCGACAGACTCCGCTTCACGCCGAGCACCTCGAGGCCGGCGCCAGGATGGTCCCCTTCGCGGGCTGGGAGATGCCGGTCAGCTACGAGGGGGTTCGCGAGGAGCACATCGCGGTCCGCACCCACGCCGGCGTCTTCGACGTCTCCCACATGGGCCAGGTCGAGACCGAGGGCCCCGAGGCGGCCGCCTTCCTGCAGCGGGTGCTGAGCAACGACGTCGAGCGGCTCGAGATCGGCGGCGCCCAGTACTCCTGCCTCTGCGACGAGCAGGGAGGGGTGCTCGACGACCTGATCACCTACCGGCTCTCCGGGCAGCACTTCCTGACCGTCACCAACTGCGCCAACCACGCCTCCGACCTGCGGTGGATGAGCCGCTGGATAGGCGGCTACGACTGCGTGCTGCGCGACGTCGCCGACCGCTGGGCGATGCTCGCCGTGCAGGGGCCCCACGCCCGCGAGATCGTCTCCGAGGCCCTCTCGGCCGCGCTGCCCGCGCGGATGCACGTCCTCGCCACCCCGATCGACGGGCTTCCAGGGATCGCCTGCGGGACCGGCTACACCGGCGAGGACGGGGTCGAGCTGCTGGTGGACCCGGGCCGGGCCCCCGACGTCTGGCGCCGGCTGCTCGAGGCCGGCGTCGTGCCCTGCGGGCTGGGGGCGCGGGACACCCTGCGCCTGGAGGCCTGCTTCTGCCTGCACGGCAACGAGCTGAGCCCCGACCGAAATCCGATCGAGGCCGGGCTGGGCTGGTGCTGCGCGGAGCGGACCGGCTTCGTGGGCGCCGAGCCGATCGCCCGGGCCCGCCTGGAGGGCACCGCCGAGCGCCTCGTCGCCTTCCGCATCGAGGGCCCCGGGATCCCCCGCTCGGGCAACCCGATCCTCGCCGCCGGCGAGCCGGCCGGCGAGGTCACCTCCGGGACCTTCTCCCCCTCGCTGGAGGTGGGCGTCGGGATGGGCTACGCCGCCACCCCCCTCGCCGAGCCGGGCACGGAGCTGGAGATCGACGTGCGGGGTAAGCGGCGGGCCGCCCGCGTATGCTCGATGCCCCTATACGAGAAGGAGCGCTGATTTGGCGGACGAGACCTATCCCGAGGACCTCCTCTACCACCCCGAGCACGACTGGGCCAGGGTCGAGGGCGAGGAGGCCACCTTCGGCATCACCTGGTACGCGCAGGACTCGCTCGGCGAGGTCGTCTTCTTCGAGGGCCCCGAGGTCGGTGCCACCCTCCAGAAGGACGCCTCCTACGCCGAGGTCGAGTCGGTGAAGGCGGTCTCGGAGGTCGTCGCGCCCCTCTCGGGCGAGGTGATCGAGGTCAATCCGGCGGCGGCCGGGGCGCCGGAGAAGATCAACCAGGACCCCTACGGAGAGGGCTGGCTGGTCAAGGTGAGGCTCAGCGACCCCTCCGAGGTCCCGCGACTGCTCGGCGCCGAGGCCTACCGCGAGCTGCTCTCCTAGCGCGGCGGCCCATCTCCGCGGTTTCGTAACCTGGGATCGTGACCCGCTTCACGCCAGTCACCGAGTCCGACCGAGCCGAGATGCTCGAGGCGATCGGCGTCGCCTCGGTCTCCGAGCTGTTCGAGCAGATCCCCGAGCCGCTGCTGCTCCCCGGGCCGCTCGGGCTGCCGGACGGCCTCGGCGAGGCGGAGGTGTTCGAGCGCCTGCGCGCCCTGGCCGCTCGCAACGAGGACGCCGAGCGCGAGGTCTGCTTCCTGGGCGCCGGCATGTACGACCACTACGTGCCGGCGATCGTCGACGCGATCACCGAGCGCTCGGAGTTCCTCACCCCCTACACCCCCTACCAGCCCGAGGTCTCCCAGGGAGGGCTGCAGGCGATGTTCGAGTTTCAGACCGCGATGTCCGAGCTGACCGCGCTTCCGGTCTCCAATGCCGGGCTCTACGACGGGCCCTCGTCGGTCGCCTCGGCCGCCTACCTGGCGATCGCCGCGACGGGGCGCCGGCGATTCGCGGTCTCCAGGGGGGTGCACCCCCACAGCCGCGAGACGCTCCGCACCTACTCGGCGGGGTTCGGGGCCGAGGTCGTCGAGGTCGGGCTGCGGGGCGGGCTCACCGACGCCGCCGCCCTCGGGGAGGCGGTGGACGGCGAGACGGCGGCGGTGATCGTCCAGAGCCCGAACTTCCTGGGCTCGGTCGAGGACGTCGAGGCGCTCGGCTCCGCAGCCCGCGAGCACGGGGCCCTGGTCGTGGTCGCGGTGGACCCCATGACCCTCGGCGTGCTCAGGCCGCCCGGCGAGTGCGGCGCCGACATCGCCCTCGGCGAGGGACAGCCGCTCGGGAACCGGCTCGACTTCGGCGGCCCCTCCTTCGGGTTCTTCTGCGCCCGCGAGGAGCACCTGCGGCGGATGCCGGGGAGGATCGCCGGCGAGACCGAGGACGCCGAGGGGCGCAGGGGGTTCGTGCTCGCGCTGCAGACCCGCGAGCAGCACATCCGCCGTGAGAAGGCCACCCACAACATCTGCACCTCCCAGGCCCTCAACGCCCTCGCCGCGATCGTCCACCTGGCCTGGCTGGGCCGCGAGGGCTTCCGGGAGCTGGGCGGGCTGCTGGCCAGGCGCACCGCCTACGCCCGCGGCCGCCTCGGCGCCCTCGAGGGGGTCGAGCTCCTCCACGAGGCCCCGGTGGTCCGCGAGTTCGCGGTCCGCCTCGATGCCCCGGTCGGTCGGGTCCTCGATCGCTGCGCCGAGCGCGGGATCGCGGCGGGCTATCCGCTCGGCCGCGACTACCCCGAGTACGGGGACGGGCTGCTGGTGGCGATCACCGAGCGGCGCAGCGCCGAGCAGATCGACCGTCTCGCCGAGGCGCTCGGGGCCGCCGTGCGCGCCGAGTCCGGCTCGCTGGAGGTGGCCGTGTGAGCCCGCTCCCGGAGACCCCGGCCCAGCGCGACCGCGCCGTGACGATCTTCGAGAAGTCGCGGCCCGGGCGACGCGCCGCCACCCTGCCGGAGGCCGGCGTCCCCGAGCCGCCGCTCGAGGAGCTGATCCCGGCTCGGCTGCTGCGCTCCGAGCCCCCCCGGTTGCCGGAGGTCACCGAGCCCGAGATCGTGCGCCACTACAACCGCCTCTCGCGGCGGAACTTCGACCTCGACACGGGCTTCTACCCGCTCGGCTCGTGCACGATGAAGCACAACCCGCGGCTCAACGAGCGGGTGGCGGCCCTGCCGGGCCACAGTCGCCTGCACCCGGCGCAGGACCCGCGGCGGGCCCAGGGGGCGCTGGAGCTGATGTGGCTGCTGCAGGAGGCGCTCGCGGAGATCTGCGGCCTCCCCCACGTCAGCCTGCAGCCCTCCGCCGGTTCGCACGGCGAGCTCGCCGGCCTGCTGCTGGCCCGCGCCTACCACGCCGACCGGGGCGAGGACCGCTCCACGGTCCTGATCCCCGACACGGCGCACGGCACCAACCCCGCCTCGGTGAGCATGGCCGGGTACGAGGTCGTCAAGGTCGCGACCAACGAGCGGGGCGGTGTGGACATGGACGACCTGCGCTCGAAGGTGGACGACCGGATCGCCTGCCTGATGATCACCAACCCGAACACCCTGGGGCTGTTCGACGAGAACATCGCCGAGATCAACCGCCTGGTCTCCGAGGCCGGGGGGATCCTCTACTACGACGGCGCCAACCTCAACGCCGTGATGGGTCACTCCCGGCCCGGCGACATGGGCTTCGACATCGTCCACCTCAACCTCCACAAGACCTTCTCGCAGCCGCACGGGGGCGGCGGTCCCGGATCGGGCCCGATCGCCGTCTCGGAGCGGGTCGAGCCCTTCCTGCCCCGCCCGCAGGTGGTCCGGCGCGACCCCGCCAACGGGGGCGACGCCCACTTCTACGACCTCGACCACGACCGCCCGAAGTCGATCGGGAGGCTGCGGGGATTCCACGGGAACTTCGGCGTCTTCGTGCGGGCCTACTCGTACATCCTCTCCCTGGGCGCCGACGGGCTGACCGAGGCGTCCGAGACCGCCGTGCTGAACGCCAACTACCTGAAGGCGCGCCTCGCCGAGGGCAGGGCGGGCCGCAGCCTCCCGGTCGCCTTCGACCGCCACTGCATGCACGAGTTCGTCCTCTCCGGCGCACCGATGAAGCGGGAGCTCGGCGTCAAGACCCTCGACCTCGCGAAGCGGCTGCTGGACTTCGGGTTCCACCCGCCGACCGTCTACTTCCCCCTGCTCGTGGACGAGGCGCTGATGATCGAGCCCACCGAGACCGAGACCCGGGAGTCGATGGACGCCTTCGCCGGCGCCGTGGAGGAGATCCTCGAGGAGGCGGAGGCCGGTCCCGAGACCGCGCAGCAGGCTCCCTACACCACCCCGGTGCGGCGCCTCGACGAGGTCCGTGCCTCGAGGGAGCCGCGGCTGCGCCAGCCGCTGGGCTGAGGCCGGAGCGCCCTCCGGCCCGCCCTCCCCGGGGGGCCGGCGGGCCGGCGGTAGGCTGGCACGATGGGCGGGCAACCCGGAGGAGAGGCCGTGACCCTGGCCGACGTGGAGGCGGCGCGCGGCGCGATCGCCGACCTCGTCGTCACCACCCCGGCGCTGCGGTTCCCCGGGGTCGAGGCGCGCTGCGGGTGCTCCGCGGTGCTCAAGGCCGAGAGCCTGCAGTACAGCGGCTCCTTCAAGATCCGCGGCGCCACCAGCAAGATGCTGGCCTCCGAGCGGGCCCGCGCGCACGGGGTGGTCGCCGGCACCGCCGGCAACCACGGCCACGCGGTCGCCCTCGCCGCGAGGCGCCAGGGCGTGCCCTGCGACCTCTTCGTGCCGACCGACGCTCCGGTCTCCAAGACCCGTCCGGCCGAGCGCCTCGGCGCCACGGTGCACACCCGGGAGGGGACGGTGGACGACTGCGTCGAGGCGGCGAGGGAGTTCGCCCACTCCCATCGGGTCGAGCTCTTCCATCCCTTCGACGACCCGGCGGTGATCGCCGGCCAGGGGACGATCGGGCTGGAGCTCGCCGAGCAGGTCCCCGATCTGGGGCGGGTGATCGTGCCGCTGGGCGGGGGCGGGCTGGCCGGCGGGATCGCGGTGGCCGTGAAGGCGCTGCGGCCCGAGGTCGAGGTCGTGGGGGTCCAGGTGGAGGCGTGCGCCTCCTTCCCGGCCTCGCTGGCGGCGGGGGAGCCGGTCACGGTGAGCGCGGCACAGACCGTCGCCGACGGGATCGCGGTGAAGCGGCCCGGCGGGCTGACCCTGCCGCTGATCGCGCACCACGTGGACCGCGTCGCGGTCGTCTCCGACGATGAGGTGGGGGACGCGATGGCGCTGTTGCTGGGGGAGGCGAAGCTGGTGGTCGAGGGCGCCGGTGCGGTCGGAGTGGCGGCCCTGCTGAGCGGCCGGGAGCCTCCGGAGGCGCGCGGGACCACGGCGATCGTGCTGTCCGGCGGGAACATCGACGAGGAGTGGCTGGTGGCCGTTGCCCGCCGGGGCGAGGCCCAGCAGGGCAGGGGGCTGATCATCTTCACCGTCGTGCCGGATCGCCCGGGCGCCCTCGCCCGGCTCCTGGAGACGGTCGCGAGGACCGGTGCCAACGTCTCCGACGTGCGTCACGTCCGCGAGGCGATCCACCTCGGGATCGCCGAGACCGGGGTCGAGCTGATCCTCGAGACCCGTGGCGCCGCGCACGGCAAGAAGATCGTCACGGCGCTGCGCGCGGCCGGCTACCCGATGCGGGACATCACCTATCCGGACCAGGAGGAGCGACGATGAGATCAGGAGGAGAGACGATGGGAGAGCGAGCGGAGCGCGGTCCCGCCGGAGAGGGGGCGGGCGGATGAGCGAGCGCAGCGCGGTGCGGGCGGGGGGGGCCCCGGAGGCGATCGGGCCCTACAGCCAGGCGGTGCGCCAGGGCGACCTGCTCTTCTGCTCGGGGCAGATCCCGCTCGATTCCGCGAGCGGCGAGATGGTGGGGGGGACGCCGGCCGAGCAGGCGACCAGGTGCCTCTCGAACCTGCAGGCCGTCTGCGAGGCGGCCGGGACCAGCCTGGAGCGGGCCCTGCGGCTCACCGTCTACACGACCGAGCTCGGCGAGTTCGCCTCCATCAACGAGGCCTACGCCGCCTTCTTCGGGGGCGGAGAGCCCCCCGCCCGGGCGGCGGTCGGAGTCGCGGCGCTGCCCAAGGGCGCGCTGGTCGAGATCGACGCGATCGTCGCCTGCTAGCGGCCCGCCCCGTCAGGTCGGGTGGAAGGCTGGGGACGGGCTACCGCTCGGCGGCGCCGAGGTCGGGCAGCTCCTGGCGAAGCTCGGCGACCGGGCCGAAGAGGTCGCCAAGGCTCTCGACCCGGCGCAGAACCTCGGGCGCCTCGAAGACGAGGGGGGCCGGGTCGCCCGTCCTGGCCGCCGACTCCACCTCCTCCCAGGTGAGCGGGGTCGAGACCGTGGGCCGCTCGCGGGCGCGCAGCGAGTAGACCGCGATCGTCGTCTTGCGGGGGTGGTTCTGGTACCAGTCAACCAGCACCCGGCCGCTCCGCTCCGTCTTCTTGCCCATCTTCGCCACGACCGCCTCCGGGGTCTGCTTCTCGAGCAGCCTGGCGATCGCGCCCGCCAGGGGCTTCGTCTCCTCGTAGGTCGCGCCGGAGTTGAGCGGCAGGTAGACCTGCAGCCCCTTGGAGCCGGAGGTCTTGGCGAAGGCGCGAAGGCCGAAGTGGTCGAAGATCTCCCGCAGCCGGACGGCGATGGCGCAACATTCGACCAGGCCGGCGGGAGGACCGGGGTCGAGGTCGAAGACCAGCACGGTCGGGCTGTCGGGAGACTCGGCCAGCGACAGCGAGGGGTGCAGCTCCAGCGAGGCGAGCTGTGCCATCCAGACCAGGGTGGGGAGGTCGTCGCAGACACAGAAGTCGATCCATCCCGCCCGGGGGCCGGCCCTGACCCTGGCGGTACGGACCCAATCGGGCCGGTGCTTGGGGCAGCGCTTCTCGAAGAAGGCGTCGGCGGTGCGGTCCACCCCTTCGGGGAAGCGGCGCAGGGTTACGGCCCGGCCGCGCAGGTGGGGCAGCATGGCCGGCGCGACCTTCGCGTAGTAGTCGATCACCTCACCCTTGGTGAAGCCGGCCCCCGGGTAGAGCACCTTGTCGAGGTTGGTGAGCTTGAGCTCACGCCCCCCGACCTCGACGGTTCGCCCCTCCGCCAACTAGGAGCGGGACCGGGCGCCCTTGGCGGCGCGCCCCCCGGACGTTCCCTTGGCCGTGCGCCCGGACGCCTTGCGCCGCGAGGCGCCCGCCTTCTTCGACTCCGACGGCCCCTTCGCCGCGGGCCTCCCGCCGGTCCCGGGCCCCTTCGCCGCGGCCTTCGCGCCCGCGCCCGCCCCCTTCGCCGCGGGTTTCGCGCCCGCGCCGCGCCGCTTCGCCTCGGGCTTCGCACCCGCGCCGCGCCGCTTCGCCTCGGGCTTCGCACCCGCTCCCGGCCCGGCGGCCCTCCCGGGTGCGCCCATCTCCGAGCCCTGCACCGCGGCGATGCTCTCCTCCAGGGCGGCCATCAGGTCCGGCGCCCGGGTCGGCTCCGCCTCGGGCGCCTCGGGGCTGACGACCTCCTTGCCCTCGGCCTTGCGTTCGATCATTGCCAGCAGCTCCTCGCGGTACTCGTCGCGGTAGGCCGAGGGGTCGAAGTCGGTCGAGAGGGACTCGATCAGCCGCTCGGCCATCTCGACCTCCTTCGCCGCCACCCGCGGCTTCGAGGTTGGCAGCACGTCGGAGAGCTCGCCCGGGGCGACGACCTCGTCGGCGAAGCGCATGGTGGTCATCGTCAGCACCCCGTCCGCGGCCCGGATCGCCGCCAGGTGCTCGCGGTTGCGCAGCACGAAGCGGGCGATCGCGGCGCGGCCCGACGCCTCCATGGCGCGGGCCAGGAGCGAGTAGGCCTTCTCCGCTCCCTCCGCCGGGCCCAGGTAGTACGGGGTCTCGAAGAAGATCGGGTCGATCTGGCCGATCTCCACGAAGTCCTTGATCTCGATCGAGCGGCTCTTCTTCGGGTCCAGCTCGGAGAGCTCGTGCTTGGTGATCACCACGTAGCGGCCGGGCGAGATCTCGTAACCCTTGACGATCTCCTCGTAGGCCACCTCCTCGTCGGTGCCCTCGGCGATCCGCCGGTTGCGAACCCTCGCGTTGTCGGATCCGCGCAGGTCGTTGAACCTGATCGCCTTCCTGGAGACCGCGCTGTAGAGCTTCACCGGCACGTTGAGCAGGCCGAAGCTCACCGTGCCGCTCCAGATCGCTCGCGCCATCAGCCGGGGCGCTCGCCGGTCACCGGGCCGCTCGCTGCGTGCGCCATGAATCTCCATTTCTTGCCGCGCTCGCCATGGACTCCCATTGTTCGCTCGCCATGGACTCCCATTGTTCGCTCGCCATGGACTCCCATTGTTCGCTCGCCATGGACTCCCATTGTTCGCTCGCCATGGATTCCCATTGTTCGCTCGCCATGGACTCCCATTGTTCGCTCGCCATGGATTCCCATTGTTCGCTCGCCATGGACTCCCATTGTTCCAGGGGCGCCGCGGCGCCCCTCCGCCGTTATGGCAACCGCCATCCTTCTTGCGCCCGCCGAGCTTCAGGTTTGCGCTGATAGTCAGCTGAAACCCGAAGCTCGACTGAGGAGGGTGCGCAGGTCCCGGAGGATTTCGGTTGGCTCGCTGTGAAGCTGGCCCCAGGTGACCCTGATCACCTGCCATCCGGCGGCAGCCAGCATCCTGTCCCGGGCCCGGTCGCGCTCGAAGGCGGCCGCGGTCCGATGAAACCGCCCGCCGTCCAGCTCGACCATGACCCGGGACTCGCGCCACAGGCAGTCGCACTCGAGCAGCTCGGAGCCGACCTCGAGGATCACCCCCGTCTCGGGCGGCTGGATGCCGGCTCGATCGAGGAGGTCGAGGAAGCGCCGCTCCAGCCCGCTCCGGGCGAGCGGAGCGGAGCGCGGCAGGCAGGCGCGCAGGCGGGCGACGCCCCGCCGCCCGCGGTTGGCGCGGATCGCGCGCTCCAGCGAGCCCACCTCCGTGAGCCGCTGCACCTCGGCCTCGGTGATCGCCCTGGTCAGCAGGTGGGGGGCGGCCGCGGCGACGTCGATCAGGGTCCGGGGCACGGCGGTGACAGGTATCCCCTCGCGCAACGCCGTCTCGCCCGCCGCCAGCCCACACTGGTGGACCCGGACCTCCGCGGGCGCGTCGAGATGTCGCGGAGCGGTCACCTCGATCACCCGACCTGAGGGGAGAAGGCCCCACAGCGCCGCGGCCGACCGGTGGCTCAGGAACGCTCCCTCGCCGCAGGCGAGAACCGCCGCCATCCACCTCCCCCTCTCCGAGACCCCGGGGTGCCCGACCGCGTAGGTGCCCCGGAGCAAGGGGTGAAGCTGCCCCTGGAGGGCGCGGTGGCGGATCGCCCCGTCCCGGAAGCCCGCCCGGCGCAGCTGCTCGATCGAGACGACCCCGTGCTGTCCCGCGGCAAGCTCGGCGATCCTCGCCCAGGGCCCGCGCCGAGTTTCGACTTCCCGCTGCATGCCAGCTCTAAGTTGAAGCTCGGCGGGGGTTGCCCCCTCTGCGGGGTGGTTCGCTCCGGGCGGTGCGAAGATCTGGCCATGCTGTTCGAGCTTCGTGACGTTTGCCTGCACCGGGGCGGGCGCGAGGTCCTGCGCCGCGTCACGGCGGAGATCGGGGCGGGTGCGACGTCTATCGTCGGTCCCTCGGGGGCCGGGAAGTCGACGCTGCTGCGCTTGCTCAACAGGCTCGCCGAGCCGGATTCGGGTGAGGTTCTCTTCCGCGAGCGGCCGCTTCGCGATTACGACCCGCTGGCGCTGCGACGCGAGGTCTCGCTGGTCCCCCAGATCCCCGCTCTGCTCGAGGGCACCGTGGAGTCGAACCTTCGCTTCGCCGCCGGCCTCGCCGGCCGAGAACCGGACGTCGCCCGCTGCCTGGAGCTGGCCGGCCTCGACCCCGGGTTCGCCTCGCGCGAGGTCGGCCGGCTCTCGGTCGGTGAGCAGCAGCGGGCGATGCTGGCCCGATCGCTGAGCCAGCGGCCCGGGGTCCTGCTGCTGGACGAGCCGACCTCGGCGCTCGACGAGCGTTCCCGCGACGCCGTCGAGGCGACCTTCGCGCACCTGCGGAGCGAGATCGACGTCTCGCTGGTCCTGGTCAGCCACGACCCGGCCCAGGCGCGCCGGCTCGGCGATGCCGTCCTGCGCCTCGAAGAGGGGACGGTCGTGGGGGACGGGGGTCGACGGACCTGGCGCTCGGAGGCGGCACCGGCGTGAGGTACCGCACCTGCCCCGCGGTCGGCCCAGCCGCGGTCGCCCGTCCCGTTCGCGCCGCTCGGAGGGCCTACCGCGGCCCGATGCCCGGGGCTTCCCCCGTTCGCGCCGCTCGGAGGGTCTACCGCGGCCCGATGCCCGGGGCTTCCCCCGTTCGCGCCGCTCGGAGGGCCTACCGCGGCCCGTCGCTCGGGACCCGTCCCGGACCGACCTCTCGCCTGGGATGTGCGGCGCTCCCCAGCCGGGCTTGCCGGGCATGAGCGTCGCCGCCACCTCGATCCATCTCTCGCCGGGGCAGGTCGCGGCGTCGCTCGCCCTGGTCGCGGTGGCCGCCGCGATCTCCCTCTGGCGGAGCGCGGACCTCGAGAAGGACATCGGCATCGCGGTCCTGCGCTCGGCCGTGCAGCTGACCGCGATCGGCTACGTGATCAAGGTTGTCTTCGACCAGGATTCGATCTGGCTGGTTCTGGCGATGCTCGCGGCGATGGTCCTGTTCGGGGCATTCACCGCGCGTTCCCGGGCGCGGCGCGTGCCCGGGGCCTTCTGGCCGCTGCTGATCGCCCTGGGACTCGCCGGTGCGGCGACCCTGGGCCTCGTCGTCGTGCTTGGGGTCTTCGAGCCGACTCCCCGCTACCTGGTCCCGGTCGGCGGCATGGTGATCGGCAACGCGATGACCGCCTCGGCGGTGGCGCTCAACCGCCTCGGGGACGAGGTCGCCGACTCGAGGGCGAGGATCGAGGCGACCCTGGCGCTGGGCGCCTCCTCCCGCCAGGCGGCGATGCCGCTCGTGCGGCGCTCGCTGCGCAGCGGGATGATCACCCTCGTCGACTCGACCAAGACCACGGGGCTGATCTTCTTCCCGGGGACGATGGTCGGGATGCTCCTCGCCGGGGCGAGCCCCACCGACGCGGTCCGCCTTCAGCTGATCCTCCTCTACGTCCTCCTGGGCAGCGTCTCGATAGCGGCTCTCGTGGCGACGGGGCTCGCCTACCGGAACTTCTTCACCGAGGCCGAGCAGCTCCGCGACCCGGAGCCCGCCGAGGATCACTAGGCGGCGCAGGAAACCCCAGCCGCCTTGAGCTGTGGGCAGGCCCGACGCTCCCGAAGCCGAGCGCGGCCGCCGCCGCGAGCAGCCGGCCCCGCACGATGCGCCCCTAGACTGGATTCTGTGAGCAGGCAGGAGCGTCTGACCCTGGTCGCGACGATCCTGGGCTCGACCGTCGTCTTCCTCGACTCGACTGTGGTCAACGTGGCGCTGCCGGCGATCGGCAAGGGGCTCGATGCGGGTCTTGCCGGCCAGCAGTGGGTGGTCGAGGCATACCTGCTCGCCCTGGTCTCGCTGATGCTCGTCGGCGGCTCGCTCGGCGACGAGTTCGGACGGCGCCGGATGTTCGTCGCCGGCCTGGTGGGCTTCGGCCTGACGTCGGCGCTCTGCGCGGTCGCGCCCTCGCCCGGGTTCCTGGTCGCGGCTCGCGCGCTGCAGGGAACCGCCGGGGCCCTGCTGGTGCCGGGGTCGCTGGCGATCGTCGCCGCGACCTTCAGCGGCGAGGCGAGGGGCGCCGCGGTCGGGACCTGGACCGCCTGGACCGGGATCGCGACGGTGATCGGCCCGGCCGGCGGCGGCGCCCTGGTCTCCGCCCTCTCCTGGCGCTGGGTCTTCTGGGTGAACCTGCCGGTGATCGCCGCCACCCTGGCGATCACCTATCGCTGGGTGGCCGAGAGTCGCGATCCCCGCGCCGCGCAGGGCATCGACTGGCTCGGCATCCTGCTCTCCGCAGCCGGCTTCGGCGGGCCCGTTCTGGCGCTGATCGAGCAGCCCACCCACGGCTGGAACAGCCCGTTGGTCTGGGTGCCCCTCCTCGGCGGTGCATCCTGCCTGGCCGCTTTCGTGGCCTGGGAGGCGCGGACCCGCGCTCCCATGCTCGACCTCGCGCTGTTCCGGATCCGCAACTTCACGGTCGCCAACCTGACGACTCTCAGCGCCTACGCCGGGCTGATCGGAGGCCTCTTCTTCGTTGGCCTCTACCTGCAGCAGGTGCTCGGCTACACGCCCCTCGAGGCCGGGCTGGCGACGACGCCGGTCTCGCTGGCGCTCTTCCTGCTCTCGCCGCGCTTCGGCAGGCTCACGTCGCGGACCGGCCCGAGGCTGCCGATGACCGCTGGGCCGATCGTCGGAGGCGTCGGGCTGCTGCTGATGAGAAGGATCGGCCCGGGCTCCGAGTACCTGACCGGCGTGCTGCCGGGCGTCCTGGTCTTCGGCCTGGGGCTCTCGGCGATCGTGGCGCCGCTCACGGCCACCGTTCTCGACTCGGTCCCCCGGGAGCGGGCAGGCGTGGCCTCGGGAATCAACAACGGTGTCTCCCGCGTGGCCGGGCTGCTGGCGATCGCGGTGCTGGGAGCGGTGATCTCGGCCCGCTTCGGATCCGCGATCGACTCCTCGCTCCCGGCCTCGGGCCTGAGCAGGCCGGCCGCGAGCGTCGTGCAGGGCGCGAAGTCGCGGCCCCTGGCGGCCCCCGCCACCGCGGACCTGGCCGTGGCAGAGGGCTCACGCGTGAAGACGGCGGCGGCGCAGGCCTCGACCTCGGCATTCCACCTGGGGATCGGGATCGCGGGCCTGCTGATGATCGCCGGCGGGGCGGTGTCCGCGGCCGGGATCAGGAACCCGCGGCCCGGCGCGCGGGGGGTCCCGGCAAGTGGGGCCGCCGCCGCGGGGGAGTGCGGGCGGGCAACCGATGGCGAGAGCGGTCGGGCGGCAGCGGCGACGGAGGCCGCATAGGCTCCCCGGCGATGAGGATCTTCAGCGGAATTCAGCCGACCGGCAGGAAGCACCTCGGCAACTACACCGGCGCGATCCGCCAGTACGTGGAGGGGCAGGACCGCGGCGACCCGGCGATCTACTGCATCGTGGACCTGCACGCGACTACCGTCGCCTACGACCCCTCGGACCTTCGCGAGCGCCTTCACGACACGACGGCGCTGCTGCTGGCGGCCGGGCTCGACCCGGAGCGCTGCATCCTCTTCCGCCAGTCCGACGTCCCCGAGCACACCGAGCTGTGCTGGCTGCTCTCCTCGGTGACCGCCCACGGCGACCTCAACCGGATGACCCAGTTCAAGGAGAAGTCGGCGGCGCAGCGGGAGCTGGTGTCGGCGGGACTCTTCTTCTACCCCGTGCTGCAGGCGGCCGACGTGCTCGCCTACCGGGCCCAGGAGGTTCCGGTCGGGGAGGACCAGCGCCAGCACGTCGAGCTGATGCGAGAGATCGCCCGCCGCTTCAACGAGCGCTTCGGGGAGACTCTGGCGGTGCCCGAGCACCGGATCCCCGAGGTCGGGGCCAGGGTGATGGACCTCCAGGAGCCCACCCGCAAGATGTCGACGACCGCGGCGAGCGAGGCGGGGACCCTCTACGTGCTCGACGAGCCCGACGCCGTGCGGCGCAAGATCGGCAGCGCCGTGACCGACTCGGGCCGCGAGATAGCCCGGGGGCCCGAGAAGCCCGGGATCGGCAACTTGATCGAGATCCTCGCCGTGGCGCGTGGAGTGACGCCGGAGGCGATCGAGGCCGAGTTCGAGGGAGTTGGCTACGGGGACTTCAAGAAGGCTGTGGCGGAGGGCGTCGTCGAGTGGCTGGAGCCGGTGCGTCGGCGCTACGCCGAGCTGCGCGGCGACGAGGCGGCCCTGGAGCAGGCGCTTCGCGGCGGGGCGGAGAAGGCGCGGGCGATCTCCTCGGAGGTCGTCGCCGACGTGCGCAGGCGCATGGGGGTGGGCGCAGAGGGATGAGCGGGCCCGGCCTCCGCGGAGGTGCCGCCGGCCAAGCCGCCCGGCCCTGTCTCTAGGCTGCACCCGTGGCCGTGCGACAGCTCGATCTCGACCTCGACGTCTTCGCGGGGCCCTTCGACCTGCTGCTCGCGGTGGTGCTGCGCGAGGAGGTGAGCCTGATGGAGGTGGAGCTGGGCGAGGTCGCCTCCGCCTACGTCCGCCACCTCGAGAGCGAGGGCGAGCTGGACCTCGAGGTGGCCACGGAGTTCCTGGTCCTGATCGCCGCCCTGCTGGAGCTGAAGTCCCGGATGCTGCTGCCGGGCGCCGGGGACGACGAGGAACAGCTCGGCCCCGAGGAGGCGGTGGACGAGCTCCTCGCCCGCATGCTCGAGTACCGCCGCTACCGCGACGCCGGGGCGATGCTGGCCGCCCGCCTCGACCGCGCCCGCCCCTACCTCTACCGGCAGGCGCCGCTGCCGGCGGACCTGCGCCGCGTCTCGCTGGAGGCCGCGGTGCCCTGCTACGACCCCCGGGATCTGGCGGCGGCGGTCGGAGACCTGCTCCAGCTCCCCCCGGAGCCCGATACGAGCCACATCCGCGCCACGGTCTCCCTGGAGCGCAGGCTGCGGGCGCTCCGCGACGCCCTGGCGAGGCGCGGGAGCTTCGACTTCGACGAGGTCTTCGGCCGGGAGGACCGGCTGACCCAGGCGGTGACGCTGTTCGCGATGCTCGAGCTCTACCGCAAGGGAGAGGTGACCTGGAGGCAGCCGCGGCCGTTCGGCCCGATCGAGGTGCGGGGCCGTGCCGGAGCCGGCGCGGCTTCGCCGGAGCTGGGCCGGAGGCCCGGTCCGACTGCGATCGAGGAGGTACGCAGCGCATGAGAGAGCTGGCGAGGCGCGTCGAGGCGCTGCTGTTCCTCTCACCCCAGCCGGTCTCGGCAGCGGAGCTGGCCGAGGCCTGCGAGGCGCCCGGCGCGGAGGTGTCGGCGGCCCTGGCGGAGCTCGGCGAAGAGCTTGTCGAGGGAAGGCGCGGGGTGGTGCTCCGCGAGGTCGCGGGCGGCTACTCGCTCGCCTCCGCCCCCGAGGCCGAGGAGGCCGCGAGGCGGTTGCTGGCGAGGCCCCGCACGCCCCCTCTCACCCAGGCCCAGGCCGAGACGCTGGCGATCGTCGCCTATCTGCAGCCGGTCTCGCGGCCCGAGGTGGCCCGGATCAGGGGGGTCGCCTCGGAGTCGGCGGTACAGACCCTCGGCGAGCGTGGCTTGATCGAGGAGTCCGGGCGCTCGCGCTTCGGCGCTGTCACCTACCGCACCACGCCGCTCTTCGAGAGGCTCTTCGGACTCGCCGGGCTGGGCGAGCTGCCCGACCCCTCCGGGTTCGACCCGACCCCCGAGGACGAGCGCGACCTCAGGGATCGGCTGGTCAGGGCCGGCGAGCGCCGGACCGCTCCCTAGGGCGGCCGCGCCGCAATGAGGCTGGCCCGGTACCTCGCCCACGGCGGCGTCGCCTCGCGGCGGGCCGCCGAGCGGATCGTCGCGGCGGGGAGGGTCACGGTGGGAGGAGAGGTCGTCACCGATCCGGCGCGCCAGGTGGGGGAGGGCGACGAGGTTGCTGTGGACGGGGAGCCGGTGGCGGCGGAGCCGCGCGAGGTCTGGGCGGTCCACAAGCCCGCCGGCGTCGTCTCCACGGCGTCGGACCCCGCGGGAAGGCCGGCCGTCGTGGACCTGGTCCGCAGCCCCGCCCGGCTCTACCCGGTAGGCCGCCTCGACGCCGAGACGACCGGGCTGATCCTGCTCACCAACGACGGCGACCTCGCCAACCGCCTGACCCATCCCCGCTACGGGGTCGAGAAGACCTACCTGGCCGAGCTGCGGCGGTCGCCGGGGGAGGGCGAGCTGCGCAGGCTGCGGACCGGCGTGGAGCTCGACGACGGCCCGACCGCTCCCGCCCGGGTCCGCCGCCGCGGCGGCCGCACCGTGGAGATGACGATCCGCGAGGGGCGCAACAGGCAGGTCCGCAGGATGTTCGAGGCGCTCGGCAACGAGGTCACGGCGCTGCGCCGGACCAGGCTGGGAAGCGTGCGGCTGGGCTCGCTGGGGCCGGGTGAGAGCAGGCGGCTCGGGCCCGAGGAGGTCGCCCGGCTCTGGAAAGATGCCGTCGGTGAGCGGTAGACGACTATTCGCGGTGCGCGGCGCGGTGCAGGCCGACGCCAACGAGGCGGCGGCGATCCGCGGGGCGACGACCGAGCTCATGGGGGAGCTGATCGAGCGCAACTCGCTCTCGCCCGAGGCGATGGTGAGCTGCCTGTTCACCACCACCGATGACCTCAACGCCGAGTTCCCGGCCGTCGCCGCCCGGGCGCTGGGCCTGGACTCGGTGCCGCTGCTGTGCACCCGGGAGATCGACGTGCCAGGCGCGATGCCCCGGGTGATCCGGGTGATGGTCCACTACTACGCGGAGGAGGGCCACCGCCCGGCCCACGCCTATCTGGGCGACGCCCGGGCCCTGCGCTCCGACCTCCACGCGGCACAATAGGCGGCCCCCGAGGAGCGATCGTGAGCGTCACCTTCGCAGAGAAGCTCTCCCGCATACCCGGCTACCGGGCCGGCGTGCCCGAGGGCCAGGCCCCCGAGCAGGTAGCCGCCGGCGACATCGCGCAGCTCGCCTCCAACGAGTCGCCGATCCCACCGCACCCGGAGGTGGTCGAGGCGATCCGCCGCGCAGCTCCCGCGATGAACCGCTACCCCGACCCCGCGGCGACCCGGCTGAGGCGCCGGATAGCCGAGCGCTTCGAGGTGCAGCCGGGGCAGGTCGCCGTGGCCAACGGCTCCTGCGAGATCCTCCTGGCCGCCGCCGAGGCCCTCTGCGAGCCGGGTGCGGAGATCCTCTACGCCTGGCCCTCGTTCTCGATGTACCCCTACCTGCCGGCGCTCTCCGGCGCGCGTGAGATCCGGGTCCCGCTCGGCCCGGGCTACTACCACGACCTCGACGCGATGCTCGAGGAGGTGACGGCCGCCACCCAGCTCCTGCTCGTCTGCAACCCCAACAACCCGACCGGCACCCACATCGGGGCCGACCGGATCGCCGAGTTCTGCTCGCGCGTCCCGCCCCACGTGACCGTGATCCTCGACGAGGCCTACATCGAGTTCCAGCAGACCGACGACCCCGACGCCACCGTCGACCTTCTCCCCGAGTTCTCCAACCTCGTGCTGCTGCGCACCTTCAGCAAGTGCTACGGGCTCGCCGGGCTGCGGGTCGGGTACGGCCTCTGCTCGCCCGCATTCCGCGCCGCCGTGGACGCGGTGCGACAGCCCTTCAGCGTTAACGCCCTCGCCCAGGCGGCGGCTTCGGAGGCCGTGCTGCACTCCGACGACGTCGCCTCCAGGGTCGAGGCCGCGGTCGTGCAGCGCGTCCGCGTCGAGGATGGGCTGGCCGAGCTCGGCCTCGAGACCGCCGAGACCCAGGCCAACTTCTCCTGGGTCGTCCTCGGCGACCCAGGAGCGGAGGAGCGCGTGGTCGGGAGCCTGGCCGAGCGCGGGGTCCTCGTGCGGCCCGGCAAGGCGCTCGGCGCCCCGGGCCACATCAGGGTCACCCACGGCAGCCCTGCGGACAACGACCGCTTCCTCGCCGCGCTGAGCGAGGCGATGGGGGGCTGACCCGGCACCTGCCGGCCGTCCGGCCGACCCGCACCTGCCGGCCGTCCGGCCGACCCGCACCTGCCGGCCGTCCGGCCGACCCGCACCTGCAGGCGCCGCTGATCTTTGGCGAGTTGAGCCGCGTATGGCGGTCAAAGTCGCCAGGGAATCGCGGGGACCCGGATTGCGTCCCTTCGTGGGGTCCGGCCCGCGTTCTCTGGTGGGCTCCGTCTCGGGCGCTCCCGCGGCCCCCGGCCCGCGTTCTCTGGTGGGCTCCGGCTTGCGTGCTTGTACCAATTTGTCTACGGTGGCTCGGAGGTGTCGCACAACATGATCGAGATCCTCCGCTCGGCGGAGTCCGAGCGGCCGCCGACGGCGCTCGACCTGCTCAAGGAAGCGGTCGCCGACCACGGCGAGGTGACCGACGAGGACCGCCGCCGCGCCGCCGAGCGCTCGAACCTGCCGGAGGCGGTCGTCTACGGCGTCTCGACCTTCTACGACGATCTCACCGCGCCGCGCGGCGCTCGCCACGTCTCGGTCTGCACCGGCACCGCCTGCTGGGCGGCCGACTTCGGCGAGCACCGAAAGCGGATGGCGGCGGAGTTGGGCCTGGCGCCGGGCGAGCGGAGCGCCGACGGCAGCCTCTCGCTCGGCGAGACCGTCTGCCTGGGCTTCTGCCACACCGCCGCGGCGGTTCGCGACGGCGACGTCGTCGACGCCGGCCCCGGGTCGGTGGAGCGCCTCGCGGCCGGCTCCGCCGTCGATGCCGCAGAGCCCGAGCCCACCTCGATGCTCGAGCAGCCGGTCCTGCTCGGCGAGGGAGACTGGTCCGGCCTTGAGCGCGCCCTGGGGGAGCTGGGGCCCGAAGGCCTGCTGGCCGAGGTCAAGGCCGCCGAGCTGCGCGGCAGGGGCGGGGCCGGGTTCCCGGCGGGGGTCAAGTGGGAGTTCGCGGCCCGAGCCGATGGCGAGAAGGCGATCGTCGTCAACGCAGACGAGGGCGACCCCGGGTCCTACATCGACAAGCACCTGATGGAGCGGAGCCCCGACCTGCTGCTCGAGGGGATGGCCCTGGCGGCGCTCGCGGTCGGGGCTTCGCGGGGCTTCGTCTTCGTGCGCTCCGAGTACCCGCGCGCGACGCCGCTGCTCCGCGAGGCGGTCGAGGAGGCGCGCGCCGCCGGGCGGCTCGGCCCGGGCACCCTCGGGGAGGGCGGTTTCGAGGTCGAGGTGTTCGAGGGTGCCGGCTCCTACGTGGTCGGCGAGGAGACCGCGCTGCTGAACTCCCTGCAGGGCCTCCGGGGGACCGTCAACGCCCGCCCGCCCTTCCCGGCCGAGCGGGGCTGGCACGGCCGCCCCACGGTGGTAAACAACGTCGAGACGCTCTGCAACGTGCCGTTCATCGCCCGCCACGGGGCAGAGGCCTACCGGGACCTGAGCCCGGGGGCAACGCCCGGGACGAAGCTGGTTTGCCTCAACGAGCGGTTCCGCAACGCCGGCGTCCACGAGGTCCGCTTCGGCACCCCCCTGGAGCAGATCTGCGAGGAGGTCGGCGGGGGCATCCGCGACGGCGGCGAGATCAAGGCGCTTCAGATCGGCGGTCCGCTTGGCGGGATCCTGCCCGGAACCAGGCTCGGTGTGGCCTTCGACTTCGACCAGCTCGCCGCGGAGGGCTGCATGGTCGGCCACGGCAGCATCGTCGGCTTCGACGAGCGCACCGACATGCGGGCCCTGGCCCGCCACCTGCTTGCCTTCGGAGCCGACGAGAGCTGCGGCAAGTGCTTCCCGTGCCGGGTCGGCCTGGAGCGCGCCCGGGAAATGGTCGAGCGCCCCGGCCCGGTGGGCCGGGAGAGCCTCGAGGCGCTGCTGGAGACGCTTGAGCTGGGCTCGCTGTGCGCCCACGGCGGCGGGATGCCGGCGCCGATCCGCAGTCTGATCCGTCACTTCGGCGGGGAGATCGGGATCGCGTGAGCCTGCGGCTCAACGTGGACGGGGTCGAGGTCGAGGTCGCCGACGGCGCCACCGTGCTCGAGGCCGCCCGGGAGGCGGGGAGCTTCGTGCCGACCCTCTGCTTCGACGAGCGCCTGGCGCCGTTCGGGGCCTGCCGCGTCTGCCTGGTCGCCGAGCAGGGCTCCCCGGCGCCGATCGCCGCCTGCACCACACCCTGCCGGGAGGGGATGAGCGTCTCGACGCGGGACGAGACCGCCAGGCGGGTCGCCTCGGCGACGGTCGAGCTGGTCCTTTCCGAGCTGCCCGAGCCGCCCGCTCCCCACACCGAGCTCGCCGCCACGGCACGCCACTTCGGGATCGTGGAGCCCCGCTGGAGCGGTGAGACCCATCCCCGGCGGCTCGACGGTCGCCATCCCTATCTGGTCTTCCGCCACGAGCTCTGCATCTCCTGCGGGCGCTGCGTGCGGGCCTGCGACGAGGTGCAGGGCGCGTTCGCGCTGACCGCGACAGGGCGCGGCTTCGAGGCGAACGTGACCGCCGGCCTCGACTCCGGCTTCGAGCGGTCCACCTGCGTCTCCTGCGGGGCATGCGCCGACACCTGCCCGACCGACGCGATCACCGAGCACCTGCTGCTTGACCTCGTAGGGGACAGCCCCCACAATGTGGGCGAGGCGGGATGAGCGAGCGATTCTCCAAGACGACCACGACCACCTGCGGCTACTGCGGGGTCGGCTGCCGCCTCGAGGCCCACCGGGCGGACGGCCACGTGGTCTCGATAAGCCCGGCGATGGACGGCCCGGCCAACAAGGGCCACACCTGCCTGAAGGGGCGCTTCGCCCACCAGTTCGCCCGATCGCGCGATCGCCTGCAGGCGCCGCTGGTCCGCGAGAGCGGCGGGTTCCGGCTCGCCACCTGGGAGGAGGCGGTGGCGAGGATCGCCGACGCCTTCGGGCGGATCAAGGGCGAGCACGGTCCCGACGCGATAGCCGGCCTGGCCTCCTCGAGGGCGACCAACGAGGACTGCTACGTGATGGCGCGCCTGATGCGGGCCGCGGTCGGGACCCACAACATCGACAACTGCAGCCGGGTCTGCCACTCGCCGACCTCCTTCGCCCTGCGCAAGTCCTTCGGCCTCTCGGGGGCGACCGGCTCCTTCGACGACATCGAGGCGGCGGGCGCCGCCCTGATCATCGGCGCGAACCCGACCCAGGGGCACCCGGTGGTCGGGGCCCGTATCAAGCAGGCGGCCCTGAAGGGGCTGCGCCTCGTGACGGCCGATCCGCGGCGGATCGAGCTCGCCGACTACGGCGAGGTCCATCTCTCCAATCGCCCGGGCACCAACTCGGCGCTCCTCAACGGCCTCGCCCACGTGGTGATCCGCGACGGCCTCACCGACCCGGCCTTCATCGCCGAGCGGACCGAGGGCTTCGAGGCGCTCGAGGAGATGGTCGCGGCCTACGACCCCCGTCAGGTCGAGGAGATCACCGGGGTCCCGGCCGGCGACCTCGAGCGAGCCGCCCACACCTACGCCGAGGCCGAGCGGGGCTGCATCCTCTGGGGCCTGGGGGTGACCGAGCACCGCTACGGCTCCGAGGCCGTCCAGCTGATCTGCAACCTGGCCCTGATGACCGGCAACGTCGGGCGGCCCGGCGCCGCGCTGCTTCCGCTTCGCGGGCAGAACAACGTGCAGGGCTCCTCCGACATGGGCGCCCTGCCGGACACCTTCACCGACTACCGGTCGGTGGCCGACGAGGAGGTGGCCGCGGCCTTCGAGCGCAGGTGGGGCGTGAAGATGAAGCGCGCCCCGGGGATGAAGATCCCCGAGATGTTCGACGCCGCGGTCGAGGGCCGGCTGAAGGCGATGTACATCTTCGGAGAGGACGTCGCCCAGACCGACCCCGACACCGGGCACGTGATCGCGGCCCTGGAGTCGCTCGACTTCCTGGTCTGCCAGGACATCTTCGAGAACGAGACCACCCGCTACGCGGACGTCGTCCTGCCCGCCTCCTCCTTCCTGGAGAAGACCGGCACCTTCACCAACGCCGAGCGGCGGGTCCAGCTCGTTCAGGCTGCCACCGAGCCGCCCGGCTCGGCCAGGACCGACTTCGAGATCCTCTGCACGGTGTCGCGAGCGCTCGGCCACGAGATGGGGTACGAGTCGCCCGCCGACGTGCTCGACGAGGTCGCCGAGATGACGCCGCGATACGCCGGGCTCAGTCACGAGCGGATCGGCCGCCGCGGCCTGCAATGGCCGGTGGCCGCCGACGGCACGGACTCACCGATGCTCTACGCGGAGAGCTTCGAGCTTCCCGGTGGGCGCGCGCGGTTCGCCGCGCTTCCCTACAAGGAGCCGGGGGACGCGGCCGACGAGGAGTTCCCGCTGATCCTGGTGACCGGCCGGCGCCTGGAGCACTACAACGCCGGGACGATGACCCGCCGCACCGGCAACCTCGAGCTGGTCGGCGCGGAGCATCTCGAGATCCACCCCGACGACGCCGCCGCCCGGGGGCTCGCCGACGGCGACGAGGCGCTGGTGCGCAGCCGCCGCGGCGAGATCCGGATCGCCGTCCGGCTCACCGAGAGGATCGAGCCCGGCCACGTCTTCGCCGCCTTCCACTTCCCCGAGGTGCGCACGAACCTGCTGATCGGCTCCTCTGCCGACGTCAACACCGCCTGTCCCGAGTACAAGGTGGTCGCCGTCTCGGTCGAGCCTGCCGCCCGCGGAGCAACTCCGGCCCCTCGGGCCGCCGGGCGGGCCGCGGTCGCGGCCGGCTGAGCGTCCGGCTTTGGGGGGCGCCGGCAGCAGGGCCGAGGGTCCGCCCGACGCGGCGATGCTGGCGAGGGTGCGGCGCGACGGCGCCACCGACCATGTGGCGGTCGAGCTTCCGCTCGAGATCAGGCTGAACGGCGAGCCGGTCGCGGTGACGATGCGCACGCCGGGGGACGACTTCGCCCTCGCCGCCGGCTTCCTGTTCGGCGAGGGGGTGATCGCCGGCCCGCCGCGGGTCGGGCTGGGCGCCGGGCTCGAGGCGAACACCGTCGACGTGGTCGCGCCGGGTGCGAAGCCGCCGTCGAGCCGGCGCTTCTACACCAGCTCCTCCTGCGGGGTGTGCGGCAAGGGGGCGCTGGAGGAGGTGGCGGTGCGAGCCCCCCGCGTGACCTCGCCGATCCGGGTCGGCCGCGGCCTGCTGGCCCGCCTCCCCGGGCTGCTCCACCAGCCCGCCTTCGAGCGCAGCGGTGGCCTGCACGCGACCGGGCTGTTCACCGTCGAGGGTGAGCTCCTGGCGGTGCGCGAGGACATCGGTCGGCACAACGCCATGGACAAGGTGATCGGCCAGGCGCTCCTCGACGGCGCGCTGCCGCTCGCCGACCGCCTGCTCTGCGTCAGCGGGCGGCTGGCCTTCGAGCTGGTGCAGAAGGCGGCGATCGCCGGAGCCCCGGTCCTGGTCGGCGTTGGCGCGCCGACCTCGCTGGCCGTAGAGCTCGCCGAGGACCGGGGCATCACGCTCGCCGGGTTCGCTCGCGGGGAGGCGGTGAACGTCTACGCCCATCCCGAGCGCCTGGAGTGAGCGCCGCCCTGCTCGGGGCTCGGTGGCTCGACCGATCCGCCCGCACCTGCTACAACACCTGTGAGCAATGAGGCGCGCACAGCAAAGGCCGACCCCCGGAGGCGCCGCCGGCGCACCCTCGGCCCCTGCCCGCTTCACCTATTTCTGGCGATTTACCTAGGCGCCCGGCCCGGCGGCCTCTGGCCGCAGCGAAACCGAAAGGGATCCGCCGGGCGCCATCCCGACTCGCGCGAGCGAGCTGAAAGTACGATCTTTCGAACGCATGGACAGAGGTGAGAATGAGATGATGATCGGGGTGAAGGGGGAGGTCCGGGACAGGGTCCGCGACCTCCGCATCGACCGGGTGGTGGAGCTGGTGCCGCCGCTGGCGCTGCTCCGGGACCTGCCGCTCGGCGAGCGGCGCGAGCAGGCCGTGGTCGACGGCCGGGCTGAGGTGACCGACGTGCTCGACGGCTCCGACGACCGCCTGCTGGTGGTCGTCGGCCCCTGCAGCGTGCACGACCCCAAGGCGGCGCTGGACTACGGCCGGCGCCTTGCCGACTGGGCCGCGGACCATCGCGGAGCCCTGGTTGTGACGATGCGGGTCTACTTCGAGAAGCCCCGGACGACGACCGGCTGGAAGGGGCTGATCAACGACCCCCATCTCGACGGCTCGGGGGACGTCAACACGGGCCTGAGGACGGCACGGGAGCTGCTGCTGGAGGTTCTCGACCTCGGCCTGCGGATCGGTTGCGAGTTCCTGGATCCGATCACCCCGCAGTACATCTCCGATGCGGTCGCCTGGGGGGCGATCGGCGCCCGCACGACCGAGAGCCAGATCCACAGGCAGCTCGGGTCGGGGCTCTCGATGCCGGTCGGCTTCAAGAACCGCACGGACGGAGACGTGCAGGTCGCCGTCGACGCCGTTCGCGCGGCCGCGGCGCCCCACGTCTTCGCCGGGATCGACGACGCCGGCGCGCCGGCGATCCTCCACACGACAGGGAACCCCGACTGCCACGTGATCCTGCGCGGCGGGGACTCCGGCCCGAACCACGGCGCCCGCGAGGTCTGCGAGGCGCTGGGCCTGCTCGCCGCCGCGGGCCTGCCGGAGCGGGTCGTGATCGACGCCTCGCACGGCAACAGCCGCAAGGACCCCGGCCTGCAGGCCGGGGCGGCGCGCGAGATCGCCGCCGAGGTTGCGGCACCGAGCGGGGCGATCAGGGGAGTGATGCTGGAGTCCTTCATCGAGGCCGGGCGCCAGGACCTCGGCTCGCCCGGGGGCCTCACCTACGGGCAGTCGATCACCGACGCCTGCATGGGCTGGGATGCCACGGTCGAGGTCCTCGAGGCGCTGGCCGCGGCGGTGGAAGCGCGCCGCGCGCGATGAGGGTCGCCGTGCTCGGAGTGGGGCTGATCGGCGGCTCGATCGGCCTGGCCGCTCGGAGCCGGCTGGGCGCCGAGGTGATCGGGCACGACCCCGACCCCGGAACCGTCGAGGCGGCGCTGGCCCGGGGCGCCATCGACCGCGGAACCGCCGGTCCCGGCGAGGCGGTGGAGGGGGCCGAAGTCGTCTTCTGCGCGGCTCCGGTCGGCGAGCTTGCCTCCCTGGTCGCGGAGGCTCTGCGGGCTGCCGGCCCGGACACCGCGGTCAGCGACGTCGGCTCGACCAAGCGCGCCCTGGTCGAGGCCCTCGGCGAGGACGAGCGGTTCATCGGCGGCCACCCCCTGGCCGGCGCCGAGACGGCCGGGGTCCAGAACGCGCGCGAGGAGCTGTTCGAAGGGGCCAGGTGGTTCCTGACCCCCGCCCCGGGGACCAGCGGGGTCCTCTATGACCGGCTGCAGCGGACGGTGGGCGGGCTGGGCGCCAGGCCCCAGGCGCTGGACGCGGCCGCGCACGACCGGCTGATGGCCACCGTCAGCCATCTCCCGCACGTGATCGCCAACGTGGTCGCCTCGCAGGCCCGCTCCGAGCTCCTCGACGACTCCAGCCGCCTTCCCGAGGTCGGGCCCAGCCTGCGCGACGCGACCCGCGTGGCGGGCTCCAACCCCGCGGTCTGGGCCGACATCTTCTCCTCGAACAGGGAGGCGCTGGCCGATGCGGTCGAGGGTGCGGCGGGCCGCCTCCGCGAGGCCTCCGAGCTGCTCCGCGACGGGGACCGCGAGGCCCTCGCCTCCTGGCAGGCGGCCGCCGCCGAGGACCGGCGCAGCCTGCTCGAGGCCGAGGCGACCGCCGGCCCCTCGCACGAGCTCCGGGTCGTGGTCCGCAACAGGCCCGGCACCGTCGCGGCGCTCGCCCTGGCGCTCGGCGACGCCGGGGTCAACATCGAGGACATGGCGCTGTACCCGGCCCAGGACATGACCACCGGCGCGGTGACGATCGGGGTCGCGGGCGCGGGGGCCGCGGAGCGGGCCGCCGAGGTGATCCGCGGCCTTGGCCACACGGTCACCGTCGCCTCGGCCGGGGAGTAGCGCCCGGTGCGCTTCGACCCGGGCGGACCTCTGAAGGGGGCCCTGCGGCCGCCCCCCGACAAGTCGATCTCCCATCGCGCGGCGCTGCTCGCCGCGATGGCCGACGGCACCACCGCGATCGAGTGCTACCTGGACTCGGCGGACACGCGCAGCACCCTGGCGGCGGTCGCCGCTCTCGGGGCACGGCCGAGCGCCGGGCCGGCGGGTCCTCTGCCGGAGAGGCTGGAGATCGAGGGGGTCGGGCTGCGGGGGGCGCGGCCCGGGGCCGAGATCGGGGTCGGCAACGCCGGGACCCTGATGCGCCTGCTCCCGGGGTGGCTCGCCGGCCAGCCGGGCGGGCGCTGGACGATCGACGGAGACGCCTCGATCCGCCGGCGCCCGGTGGACCGTATCGCCGGCCCGCTGAGGCTGATGGGCGCCGAGGTCGCCTGCGCCGAGGGGGGAGTCCCGCCCCTCACCGTCCGGGGAATGCCGCTTCGCGGAATCGACTACGAGATGCCGGTGGCGAGCGCCCAGGTGAAGTCCTGCCTGCTGCTCGCGGGGCTGCTCGCCGAGGGGGAGACCCGGGTCACCGAGCCCGCCCCGAGCCGCGACCACACCGAGCGGATGCTCGCCGCATCGGGGGCCGAGGTCCGCAGGACGGGCGGGTCTGTCACCGTTCGCCCGGCGGCCGCGCTGAGTCCTGCGCGGTGGAAGGTCCCCGGCGACTTCTCCTCTGCCGCCTTCTTCCTGGTGGCCGCGACCCTGGTGCCGGGGAGCGAGGTTCGCCTCGAGGGAGTCGGGCTGAACCCCACCCGGACGGGCCTGCTGGCGATCCTCTCGAGGATGGGCGCGGAGGTGGAGGAGACCTCCCGGGACGGCGGAGCGGGGGAGCCCACCGGGTCCCTGCTGGTCCGCTCGGCCGCCCTCCGGGCGACCGAGGTCCGCGCCGAGGAGGTGCCCCTCGCGATCGACGAGCTCCCGCTGGTGGCGCTGGCGGGGTGTTTCGCGGAGGGGACCACGGTGATCCGCGGGGCCGGCGAGCTGCGCCGCAAGGAGTCCGACCGGATCGAGACGGTGTGCGCGACCCTGCGGGCGCTCGGGGGGCGGGCCGAGGCGACGGCCGACGGGCTCGCGGTCGAGGGCACCGCGGGCCCGGGGGGCGGCACCGCCGTCCTGCGGGGTGCGACCTCCGGCCTGCGGGGTGCGACCTCCGGCCAGCCGGGCTCCACCGCCGGGCTGCGGGGCGGCACCGTCTCCTCCCGCGGGGACCACCGCATCGCCATGCTCGCGGCCGTCGCCGGTGTCGCCTCGCAGGACGGGGTGGAGGTGGAGGGGATGGAGGCGGCCTCGGTCAGCTACCCCGGCTTCACCGCGGATCTCGCGGCCCTCCTGTCGCCCTAACCCGCCCCAACCGCCACCCCCCACCCCCCCCGAACGTCCCGGAGTATGGGCTATGCAGTGCACTCCGGGACGTTCGACGTACGCTGCAGCGATGGTCATCGCGATAGACGGCCCGGCCGGAGCGGGGAAGTCCTCGGTCGCCCGCGGTGTGGCCGAGCGGCTGGGCTTCACCTACCTGGATTCCGGGGCGATGTACCGCTGCGTAGCGTTGCGGGCCCTCGGCGAGGGCCTCGACCCCGACGACGGCCCCGCGGTCGCGGCCCTCGCCCGTAGCCTGGAGATCGCCTTCGAAGGTGGCTCGGTGCGGGTCGGCGGCGAGGACGTCAGCGCCGCGATCCGCGAGCCGGAGGTCACCGAGGCCGCCTCCCGCGTCTCGGCCCATCCGGGGGTCCGGGAGGCGATGGTCCGGCGCCAGCGCCGCCTGATCGAGACCGGGCGCTACGTGGCCGAGGGAAGGGACATCGGCACCGTGGTCAGCCCCGAGGCACCGTTGAAGGTCTTTCTCACCGCCTCCCCCGAGGAGCGGGCCAGGCGCCGGGCCGCCCAGAGCGGCGAGAGCGCCGATCGGGTGCTGGCAGCCCAGGCCCGGCGCGACGAGCGCGACCGCAGGCGCCGCCACGGCGCGCTGCGGGCGGCCGGCGACGCGGTCCAGATCGACACCACCGGCCTGGGCCTGGACGAGGTGGTCGAGCGCGTCGTCGACCTCGCCGCCCGGCGGGGCATCGGATGAGCCCCCGGCGGCGCCCCGCGGTCGCGGTGGTCGGCTTCCCGAACGTGGGCAAGAGCACGCTCGTCAACCGGCTGGCGGGGGCGCGGGAGGCCGTGACCCACTCCGAGCCGGGGGTGACCAGGGACCGCAAGCGGCTGGCCTGCGAGTGGAGCGGGCTCTCCTTCGACCTGATCGACACCGGCGGCATCGATCTCGCCGACCCGGCAGAGCTGGCGCGCGACGTCAAGCGCCAGGCGAGCGAGGCGATGGCGGAGGCCGACGCGATCCTGGTGGTCGTCGACGCCAGGGCCGGCCTGCGGGCCGGCGACGCGGAGCTGGCGGCGACGCTGCGCGGCGCCTCCAAGCCGGTGCTGGTCGCCGCCAACAAGGTGGACCGGCCCGGCGAGGAGTACATGGCGGCCGAGTTCCACGGCCTCGGCCTCGGCGACCCGGCCCCAGTGTCCGCCACCCAGGGGATCGGAACCGGGGATCTGCTCGACCGCCTGGTCGGCTCGCTGGAGGGCGCCGGGGCCGGCGCCGGGGAGGAAGGGGAGGAGGTGCGGATCGCGGTGATCGGCAGGCCCAACGTCGGCAAGTCCTCGCTTCTGAACGCGCTGCTGGGGACCGAGCGCGTGATCGTCTCGGAGCTGGCCGGGACCACCCGGGATGCGATCGACACGGCGCTAACCCACGACGGCCGCGACCTGGTGCTGGTGGATACCGCGGGCCTGCGGCGCCGCTCCAAGGTCGCCGGGACCGTGGACCGCTACGCCCAGCTTCGGACCGAGCGGGCGACCGAGCGGGCGGACGTGGCGATCGTGGTCTGCGACGCCTCCGAGGGGGTGACCGCCGAGGACCTGCGGATCGCCGAGCGGGCGATGAAGGCCGGGTGCGCGACCCTCCTGGCGCTCAACAAGTGGGATATCACCCGCACCGACATCGAGGACGCCAGGGCGCGGGTCGGGCGAAAGCTCCGTCTGCGGCCGCCGATCGTCGCCTGCTCGGCGCTGACCGGCCGCAGGGTCGGAGCCGTGCTGCCGCGGGCGGTCGCGCTCGCCGATCGCGCCGCCGCCCGGATCCCGACGCCGGAGCTCAACCGCTTCGTCTCCGACGTCGTGGCCCGGACCCCGCCGCCGTCGGTCCGCGGGCGGCGCCTCCGCCTGTATTACTCGGCCCAGGTCTCCGAGCGACCGATCCGCATCGCCGTCAAGGTCAACGATCGGCGGCTCGTCTCCCGCGAGTGGGCCTACCACCTCGAGAACAGGCTTCGCGACGCCTACTCGATGGAGGGGGTCCCGCTGGTGATCGACTTCGTGCCGCGCGGCGCCAGGCGCGGAGCCTGAGCTCCCAGCCGCTACGCTTCCCGCCGAGCCAAGGAGAGGAGCCAGGAAAATGCCCGAAAGCAACCAGTTCGACCTCGCCGAGGGTGAGCACCTCTTCACCTCGGAGTCGGTGACCGAGGGCCACCCCGACAAGATCTGCGACCAGATCTCGGACGGGGTGCTCGATGCGGTGATGCGGGAGGACCCCGAGGGCAGGGTCGCCTGCGAGACCCTCGTCAACACCGGGATGGCCGTCGTCTCGGGCGAGATCTCCACCCAGGCCCATCTCAACATCCCCGAGATCGTCAGGGAGACGATCCGGGGGATCGGCTACGACAAGGGCGAGTACGGCTACGACTGCAACCACATCTCGGTGCTGGTCTCGATCGACGAGCAGTCCCCCGACATCGCCCAGGGCGTCGACGAGGCCCTGGAGAAGCGCACCGACCCCGGCGACGACGACGAGCTGGACACCGCGGGGGCGGGCGACCAGGGGATGATGTTCGGCTACGCGACGAACGAGACCGAGGCGCTGATGCCGATGCCGGTCCAGATCGCCCACCGCCTCGCCGAGCGGCTCGCCGCCGTCCGCAAGGACGGCACGCTCGGCTACCTGCGGCCCGACGGCAAGACCCAGGTCACCATCCGCTACGCGGACGGCTCGCCGGTCAGGGTCGAGAAGCTGCTGATCTCGACCCAGCACGCTCCCGGCGTGGACTCCGAGGAGCGCATCAGGCCCGACCTCTGGGATCACGTGGTCGAGCCGGTCCTCGGCGACGCCTACGCCGAGGTCTTCGACGACGCGCGCCTGCGCTCGGATTTCCTCGTCAACCCGACCGGCAAGTTCGAGATCGGGGGGCCGGTCGGCGACGCCGGGCTGACCGGGCGCAAGATCATCGTCGACACCTACGGCGGCGCCGCCCGCCACGGCGGAGGTGCCTTCTCGGGCAAGGACCCTTCGAAGGTGGACCGCTCGGCCGCCTACGCCGCGCGCCACGCGGCGAAGAACGTGGTCGCCGCCGGTCTCGCCGACCGCTGCGAGGTCCAGGTCGCCTACGCGATCGGCGTCGCCCACCCCGTCTCGCTGATGGTCGAGACGTTCGGGACGGGGCGGATCGGGGACTCGCAGATCGCCCGCCTTGTGGGAGACGTGTTCGACCTGCGGCCGGGGGCCCTTCGCCGCCAGCTGAAGCTCCACCGCCCGATCTTCCAGAAGACCGCCGCCTACGGGCACTTCGGCCGCTCGGACCCGGACTTCACCTGGGAGCTGACCGACCGCGCCGATGCGCTCCGCGAGGCGGCCGCGGCGCTCGCCCCGGCCTGAGAGCCGCTCAGGAGCCTGCGGGCGGAGTGGGCTCGCCGAGGCCGTGCGAGCCGGCCGCGCCGATGCCAGTCGCCTCGTCCACCGTGTGGACCACGTCGCCGGGGTCGGCGACCCCCTCGAAGACGAAGTTGTAGTCGTCGCTGCCGGCGGTGTCGAAGTCGACGTCCCCGATCTGCATCAGCCGCTGGTAGACGGACTGGTTGTAGTTGACGTTCTGGACGCGCTCCAGACGGGTCTCCTGGATCTCCCTGGAGACGATTCCCCGCTTGATGTTGAGGCGCCGGTCGGTGATCGTGTAGGTCGTCGCGACCCGCTTGACGAAGCCCACGACGACCGTCCCGACGAGGATCACCAGCACCACCGCGAAGACCAGCGAGGTCGAGTCGCTGACCAGCTTGGCGATCACGCCGGCCGCCACGGCGATCAGGACCCCCTTCAGGTAGAAGCCGAGGATCGCGCGCCAGGACGGGTGGCCCTCGAACAGGACCCTCTCGCCCGGATGCAGCTTGATCGCCACGGCGGCAGCATAATCGCCGGAGCGGTCGGGCGGGGCGTCGCCGGAGCGGTCGGGCGGGGCGTCGCCGGAGCGGTCGGGCGGGGCGTCGCCGGAGCGGTCGGGCGGGGCGTCGCCGGAGCGGTCGGGCGGGTGTCCGTCCACCGGCCTAACTTGGCGGGATGAGCATCGCCAGGGTCGAACCCCTGACCACGGCCCGCGCGCTGCGCGGGCCATTCGACTACCGCCTGCCGCCGGAGCTGGGGGAGGTCGAGGTCGGAAGCGTCCTGCGGGTCCCGTTCGGCCCGCAAAGGGTGCTGGGGGTCGTGGTCGAGATCGCCGAGCGCTCCGAGCTCGCGCCCGAGCGGCTGGCCGAGCCGCTGGAGGCGCTGGAGGCGGGGGTGCCCCCGGACCTGGTCGGGCTCGGCCTGTGGATCGCCGAGGAGTACTGCTCGACGCCCGCCCGGGGGCTCGGCCTGGTGCTTCCGCCCGGGACCGGGACCGGCGGCAGGCGGGTCGGCGCCCGCCGCGAGCTTCGCGCCGAGATCACCGCCGAGGGCAGGCTGGCCCTGGCGGGGGGCGCGAGGCTCGGGCCGCGGCAGCGCGCGGCCCTGCGGGCCCTGGGCTCCGGGGAGCGCAGCGCCGCCGAGCTCGCCGCCGAGGGGGCCTCGCGGGCCACGGTCCGCAGCCTCGAGGGAAGGGGGCTGCTGAGCTCCCGGGAGGTCGAGGTGCGTCGCCGGCCCGTCCTGCGGTCCGTGGGAGGCGCCCAGGGACGGCCGGAGCCGACCCCGGCGCAGTCCGCGGCCGCCGCCCGGATCGTCGCCGCGCTGGACGGGGACGGGCCGGAGCGGGAACTGCTCCTGCACGGCGTCACGGGCTCGGGCAAGACGGAGGTGTACCTGGAGGCGGTGGAGGCGGCGCTCGCCAGGGGACGGGGCGCGATCGTCCTGGTGCCCGAGATCGGGCTGACCCCGCAGGCCACCTCCCGGTTCGGGGAGCGGCTCGGCGACCGGATCGCGGTGCTGCACTCGGCGATGTCGCCGGGGGAGCGGTTCGACGAGTGGCGGCGCCTGCGCCGCGGCGAGGCCGACGTCTGCGTGGGGCCGCGCTCGGCCGTGTTCGCCCCCGTCCACGATCTCGGCCTGATCGTCGTCGACGAGGAGCACGACTCCTCCTACAAGCAGGAGGGGGATCCCAGCTACGACGCCCGAGCGGTGGCCGCGCACAGGGCCGCCCAGCGGGGCGCGGTGCTGCTCGCGGGCAGCGCCACCCCCCGCCCGGAGAGCTGGCAAGTTCTGACCCGCCTGGAGCTGCCCGAGAGGGTGGACGGGCGGGCGCTGCCGCCCGTGGAACTGGTGGACATGAGGCTCGCCGACCCGCGTTCGGGCCCCCTGCACCCGTCTTCCCTGGAGGCCCTGCAGGAGGTCTGCGAGCGCGGGGAGAAGGCGATCGTCCTGGTCAACCGAAGGGGTTTCGCCCCCTGGCTCACCTGCCGGTCCTGCGGGCACCACTGGTCATGCCCGAACTGCGACGTCTCGCTGATCACCCACCGGCGGAGCGGGCGCCTCGTCTGCCATCACTGCGCCCACGCGGAGCCGCTGCCCTCGGTCTGCCCCGAGTGCGCCTCGGTGACCCTGGCCCGGAGCGGGGCCGGGACCGAGAGGATCGAGGAGCTGATCGCCTCCAGGGTGGGCGGGTGCCCGGTCTTCCGGCTCGACTCCGACACCGCCGCGCGGAGCGGCTCGCACGCGCGGATCCTGGCCGGCTTCGAGGCAGCCTCCGGCGGGGTCCTGGTCGGCACGCAGATGGTGGGGAAGGGCCACGACTTCGCCGAGGTGACGCTGAGCGTCATCCTCGACGCCGACGCGACCCTCCGCTTTCCCGATTTCCGCGCCGAGGAGCGGACCTTCGCGATGGTCGCCCAGCTCGCCGGGCGAAGCGGGCGGAGAGGGGCGGAGGGCAGGGTGATGGTCCAGACGCTGGCCCCGGGCGCCCTGAGCATCTCCCACGCGGCACGCCACGACACGCCGGGCTTCCTGGCCGGTGAGCTGGAGCGCCGCCGCGCGCTTCGCTACCCCCCCTTCTCCCACCTGGTCCGGGTTTCCCTCGCCTCCCCCGGCGAGGACCGCCTGGAAGCGGCGGCGGCGGCGGTCGCCGAGGGCATCGGGGCAGGCCTCCCAGCCGGCGCCGAGCTGCTCGGGCCGGCGCCGATGTTCCGGGTGCGCAACCGCCACCGGCGCCGGTTGCTGGTCAAGTCCGGACGCCGCGCCGAGGCGGCTGCAGCGGTGCGGGACACGGTCGAGCGGCTGTCCGGCCGCGGCGCCCTGCGCGGTGTCGCGCTCGGCGTGGACGTGGATCCCCAGTAGGGACGCCCGGTCCCTGCGGGCCGGGCTTCTAGTCTTCAGGAATGGCCGAAGGAACAGAGCAGCGCGATCCGGGGGCGCCCGACGAGGAGATGCTGGCGCGCCGCGAGGCCGCGCTCGCCCAGGTCGTCCAGTTCGGGGACCCGGTGCTGAAGAGCGTCGCCTCGCCGGTTGCCGAGTTCGGCGAGGCGCTCGACCGCGAGGCCGAGCGGATGATCGGGATCATGCGCGGCGCGATCGGTGTGGGCCTCGCCGCCACGCAGGTCGGCGTGCTGCGGCGGATGCTGGTCTTCCAGGCCGGCTCGGACGCCGAGCCCGCGGCCCTCGTCAACCCGCGGATCGAGTGGCGCTCCGAGGAGGTCGAGGTCGCCGAGGAGGGCTGCCTCAGCATCCCCCGGGTATCGGTGGACGTCGAGCGCTCGCTCTTCGCCCGGGTGACGGGCGCCGACCTCGCCGGCGAGCCCCTGACCATCGAGGCGTCCGGGCTCGAGGCCCGCGTCCTGCAGCACGAGATCGACCACCTCGACGGCATCCTGATCCTCGACCGCACCTCCCGCGAGCAGCGCAGGGCGGCGATGCGCGCGCTGCGGGCCGGCGAGTCCTACCATCCCGGCGAGGACGGCGGCGAGGACGGGGACGGGCACGCCGGCGGCCCCCCGACGGAGGCGTGAGCCGCACCGTCTTCCTCGGGACCTCGCCCTTCGCGGCGGTCGTCCTGGACGCCCTCGCATCCTCACCGCACCGCCCCTCGCTCGTGATCACGCCGCCCGACCGGCCCCGCGGCCGCGGCCGGCTGACCCTGCCGCCTCCGGTCGCTCAAGCCGCCCGGGAGGCCGGTTTGGACCTCGTGCAGACCGAGGACGTTGGAAGGGGAAAGGCTGTGGAAGCGATCCGGGCCGCCGACCCGGAGATCGTCTGCCTGTGCGCGTTCGGGCAGATCGTCCGCGAGCCGCTGCTCTCGGAGTTCACGATCCTCGGCGTCCATCCCTCGCTGCTGCCGCGCTGGCGGGGCGCGGCGCCGATCGAACGGGCGATCATGGCCGGGGACTCCGGCACCGGCACCTGCGTGATGCGAGTGATCGAGGAGCTCGACGCCGGCCCGGTCGCAGCCTGCGGCTCGCTGGACATCGGCCCGGAGGAGACCTTCGGCGAGCTCTCGGCCCGTCTCGCCGAGCTCGGCTCACGGCTGCTGCTCGAGGTTCTCGAGCGTTTCCGGCGCGGCGAGATCGAGCTCACGCCGCAGGCCGCCCGGGGGATCACCTACGCGGAGAAGATCGAGCCCGCCGAACGGGCCCTCGACCCCTCCGAGCCGGCCGAAGCCCTGGCCCGGGTCGTCCGGGCTCTCACCCCGCATGTGGGCGCCTATCTGGATCTCGGCGGGGGCGCGAGGCTCGGCGTCAGGTCGGCGCGGGCCGACCCCGTGGCGTCGGAGCCCGGCCTGCTCGACGCCGAGGAAGACGAGATCGTTCTCGGGTGCGGGGAGGGGAGCCTGCGGATCGCGGAAGTCCAGCCACCCTCCTCGCG
Source organism: Solirubrobacterales bacterium (assembly GCA_046330315.1). GTDB lineage: Bacteria > Actinomycetota > Thermoleophilia > Solirubrobacterales > 70-9 > JAXLSZ01. The sequence continues at coordinate 195,933 of JAXLSZ010000008.1, read as the reverse complement.
CTGGATGGACGCCGCCGCCTATCTGCGGGGGCACCGGCCCCCGGCCCGCGTTCCGCTGCGGTGAGCGCCCCTTCCCTGCAGCGCCGGGTGGCCTTCGAGGTGGTCCGGGCCACCTTCGAGGACGCCGCGTTCACCGACCGGGCCTTCCGGGTGGCTGCGGAGCGCGAGGGCCTGGATGGGCGGGAGCGCGCCCAGGCCCAGTGGCTCGCCTTCGGCTCGGTGCAGCGGCGCGGGACCGCGGACGCGCTGATCCGGCGCCTGGCCGGTCGCTCCCCGCGCCTTCTCGACCCGCCGGTCCGCGCCGCGCTTCGCCTCGGCCTCTACGAGATCCTCTTCGGCCGGGCCGGCGCCGAGCACGCGGCCGTCGACCAGGCCGTGGAGCTGACCAGGGCGGCCGGCGCCGGCCAGGCCTCGGGTCTGGTGAACGCCGTGCTGCGCCGTGCCCTGCGCGAGCGCCGGGCGCTGCGCGCGGCGATCGCTCCCGACGGAACCCCCCAGCAGGCCTCGATCGCTCACTCCGTGCCCCGCTGGCTGGCCGAGAAGTGGTGGGCGGAGCTGGGGGCGGCGGATGCGCGTTCCCTGCTCGCCGCCTGCAACCGCCCCCAGCCGCGCGGGCTCAGGGTCAACACGCTGCGGGCACGGCGCGAGGAGGTCGAGGAGGGGCTGCGCTCGGCAGGGGTCGAGGTCGGCGCCCCCGGCGGGCCCTGGCCGCTGGCGCCCGCGGAGTGCCTCGTGGTCCAGGGTGCCCTGGGCGTCGCGGTGGATCTGGTCGAGAGGGGTGTCGTGGTGCCGCAGTCGCTGGGCTCGGCCGCCGTGGTCGAGGTTCTCGACCCCCGCCCGGCGGAGAACGTGCTCGACCTCTGCGCCGGCCCCGGCATCAAGACGGGGCAAATCGCCGCCCGGATCGGCGGCCGGGGCGAGGTGATCTCCGTCGAGGCGGACCCGGAGAGGGCGGCGGAGGTCGCCGAGTGGGCGCAGCGGCTCGGCTCGCGCTCGGTCACGGTGATCGAGGCCGACGCCGCCGGGCCGGCACTGGGCCGCGAGTTCGATCGCGTGCTCGTGGACGCTCCCTGCAGCGACCTCGGCACCCTGGCGACGCGGCCCGACGTGCGTTGGCGCAAGTCTCCGGAGATGATCGAGGAGCTGCGGGAGGTCCAGCGCGGGATCCTCTTGGCGGCTGCGGCGGCGGTGCGTCCGGGCGGCAGGCTGGTCTACTCGACCTGCACGATCTCGCGTCCCGAGAACGAGGAGCAGGTCGCCTGGCTCGAGTCGGTGGCCGGCCCCGGGGGCGCCCCGACCCTGCGGGTGGAGGACCTCGGAGCGGCGGCGCCGGGGCTCGCCTCGGCGGCCGACCGGCGCTGCCTGCAGCTCAGGCCCGACCGGGACCGCACCACGGGGTTCTTCATCGCCCGGCTGAGGCGCGATGATTAGGGGCATGAGAGGAGCAAGGCGTTGAGCGCCGGGGAGGCGGAGGGCCCCTCGGGCGAGCGGGCGGGCCCCGCCGGGCGCTCGCTGCGGCGGCCGATCTGCCCCGGATGCGGGGAGCCGTGGCTGCGGCCGACGCAGCTCCCGGGCCGCTTCCGCTGCGTGTACTGTCTGCGCCGCTACGAGCTCGTCTCGCAGTGCCCCAACTGCGGCGAGCACCAGACGATCGCCCGGATGAGCAGCACCGAGGACATGATCTGCCAGCACTGCGGCCACTCGATGCTGAAGCCCGTCTGATGAGCGGGCGCGACGCCATCTACGCCGGCCGCCGGGTCGCGCCCTCGATTCTCTCATCCGACTTCTCGCGGCTCGGCGAGCAGGTCGCCGGGGTCATGGATGCCGGGGCCAGGGTGATCCACGTGGACGTCATGGACGGTCACTTCGTGCCCCCGATCACGATCGGTCCGCTGGTCACCAGCTCGATCGCGGACCAGGTGCACGGCGCCGGCGGCGTGCTCGACGTGCACCTGATGATCGAGAGCCCCGAGCGCCACGTCGAGGAGTTCGTCCGGGCCGGCGCCGACTCGATCACATTCCACGTCGAGGCCACGCCTCACGCCAACCGCACCCTGGGCGCCATCCGCGAGCTCGGCTGCCTGGCCGGGATCGCCCTCAACCCCGGGACCCCTCCCGAAGCCGTCGGCGAGCTTTGCGGCATCGCCGACCTCGTCCTCTGCATGACCGTCAACCCGGGGTGGGGAGGGCAGCCGTTCATCGCCTCCTCTCCCGCCAAGGTCGATCGCCTCCGCGCCGCCTGGGGGGTCACGCCGATCGAGGTGGACGGCGGCATCGACGCGACGACGATCGGTGCCGTGGCGGAGGCCGGTGCGTCGCTCTTCGTGGCCGGGTCGGCGGTGTTCGGCAGCGATGACCCGGCCGCCGCCTACGCGCAGATCGCCGCCGCCGCCGCCGCCGACTGACCCGGCCGGGCGGCGCGAGCGCCCCGCCGCCGCCGACTGACCCGGCCGGGCGGCGCGAGCGCCCCGACGCCGCCGACTGACCCGGCCGGGCGGCGCGAGCGCCCCGACGCCGCCCCTCGGCCCGGCCTACTTCCGGGCCGGCCCGGCGTCGGCCCCCCGCCCCCGGTCGCCCTCCGTGACATTGGCGAGTTGAGCCGCATATGGCGGTCAAGATCGCCAATGATCGGCGGAAAGCGTCGGCGCGCGGTGGCGCGGCGCCCCGGGGCCCTGGGGCGTCCCGGGGCTGGCTAGACGCCCTCCTCGGCGGCCGCGAGCTGGGCCTCGAGCTCCTCGCTGGAGCCGGGGTCGGGGACGTCCTCGGGCCGCGTGTGCGGGTGGCGGAAGATGTAGACGAGCAGGCCGAGGAGCACGGCTGCGGTGATCGCGAAGCCGACCTCCACCCGGCGCGCCGTGTCGGTGATGAACGGCAGCAGGCACCAGGCGACGAAGAAGACCGCGCAGCCGATCCATCGCACCGAGGAGCGCCGGACCTGGCCCTGCGCCAGGCAGGCCTGGTTGATCGTCACGGCCGAGAGGTAGAGGCCCATCCCGGCGGTGACCAGCAGCAGGCCGACCCTCTCGTAGGTGAACTTCTTGGAGAAGGCGATCTGCATCAGCTGCGGGCCGGCGATGATCACCACGACGGCGACGACCGCCGTGAAGGCCGCGATCGCCCTGAGCACGAGACGGATGGAGTCGTGGAACTCCCGGTCGCTCTCGGGGTCATCGCTGTGGTGAAGGCTGGTGAGGTGGGGGAGGATGCTCGTGGAGACCGCCTGGAAGAGCTGCAGGGGGGCCCGGGCGATCATCAGCACGTTGAAGATGAACCCGGCCGCGGCGGCACCCTCCAGTCCGCGGACGATCAGCGGGCCGGCGTTGAGGAAGACCTGCTCGCTGAACATGATCAGCAGGACCGCCGCGGCGAACCAGCCGCCGTGGGCGAGGGAGAACTGGATGCCCGCCGCCTCCTCCGCTTCGCGTTCGCGGGCGGCGGGGGCGGCGGGGCCTCCCGCCTGGCGTCCGGGGCCGGCGGCGCCTCCCGCCTGGCGTTCGGGGGCGGCGGGGTCGGCGGGGCCTCCCGCAGCGCGGCGAGCGAAGGCAAGGGGGACGACGAGCAGGCTGAGGCTGGGGGCGGCGACGATGCCCACGGCGACGGCGTTCTGGCCGCTGGCCAGCCCGACCGCGACGAGGACGGCGAACAGGGTGCGGAAGAAGGACTCGGAGAGGATCAGCGCTGTGAACAGGCCGAATCGCCGGTGCCCGGCGAGGAACCCGCGCGCGTAGTAGCTGGCGGCGTAGAAGAGGACCGCCGAGAAGAAGATCCAGTAGAGGGTGGTGTTGCCCTCGAGCAGGGAGTCCTCGATCGGGCCGCGCAGCGCCAGGGCGACCACGGCGAATGTGAGCGCCAGGCCGAGCTGGATCTTGGCGGCCACCCGCATCGGCTCGGAGACGGACTCGCCGCGGACCAGGTGCTCGGAGATGTGGCGGGAGAGGAGCTGGTCGATCGGCCTGTAGAGGGTCGAGACGGTGATGAAGACCGCGGACCAGAGCACCGTGATCTGCCCGTAGTCCGGCTTGGAGAGCACGTGCGAGGCGATCACGAAGTACAGGTAGGTCACCACACCCGTCAGCCCCACCCCTATCGAGAGGAACCCGGCGGTCTTTCCGTAGTCGATCGCCCCGGTGGTCTCGCCTTCGGCGGAGGAGTCCTGCGGGGACCCGCCTTGGGCGGATACGCCCTGGGGGGTTTCGCCTTCGGCGGAGGCTCCCTGCGGGCCCTCGCCCGGTGTCGACCGTTCGCCCAAGAGGGTCAGGCGCCGATCCGCTCCGGCGCCTCGGCCTCGGCTTCGGGCGCCCCGCGGTCCCGCCCGCCCTCCCCGGGGAGGTAGTGCGAGGCCTCGATCCCGAGGGCGAGCTCGACCCGTCGCACCCGCTCGAACACCCTCTGCGTCATCACCCGCTGCCCCGCCAGCAGGTCGCCGATGATCCCGAGCGCGAAGAGCTGGACGGCGGCGATGAACAGCACCGCCCCGAGGATCAGCGACTGGATGTGGCCGGAGCGGTCGCCGTGGAAGATCCAGTCGACCAGGAACGGGCTCCAGGCCACTATCGCCAGTCCGAACACCGCGACCCCGGCGGTCACGAAGACGCGCAGGGGCTCGTAGCGGGCGTAGATGCGGCCGATCGCCAGGGCATTGCGGCGGACGTAGCTGCCGGTGGAGTCGAAGAGCCTCGACTCGCGGGTCTTCGCGTTGGTCCCGATCTCGACCTGGTCGACCGCGACGAGCATCTTGCCCGCCTGGATCAGGCTCTCGAGCGTGTAGGTGAAGTTGTCGACGACGAGCAGCTGGAGGGCGGCCTCCCGGTTGTAGGCGCGGAACCCCGAGGTCGCGTCGGTGATCGCCGTCCCGGAGAGCCGCCGCACCACCCAGCTCCCCATCCTCTGCAGCGCCTTCTTGGGGGCGGAGAAGTGCTCGATCGTCTCGACCCTGCGGTCGCCGACCACCATGTCCGCGTCGCCGGCCAGGATCGGGCCGAGCAGCTTGGGGATGTCCGAGCCGCGGTACTGGTTGTCGGCGTCGGTGTTGACGATCAGGTCCGCGCCGAGCTTGAGGCTCGCGTCGAGCCCGGCCTGGAAGGCCGCTGCCAGGCCCTTGTTGTTGGTGAGGCGGACCACGTGGTCCACGCCGAGCTCGCGGGCCACTTCGACCGTGCGGTCGGTGGAGCCGTCGTCGATCACGAGCAGCTCGATCTCGTCCACCCCCGGGATGCTCCGCGGGAGGTCGCCGATCGTCGCCGGCAGCGTCTGCTCTTCGTCGAGGCAGGGGATCTGGATGATCAGCTTCATCGCCCGGACAAGCGTAACCGCGGTCCGAACGGCACCGCGGTCCCCCGCTTGCGCTTGCCTCGAGACCCCCTACAATCGTGGTTGACTGACCAGTCAATCGGTTTTCCGCACTCCCGGAGGATGGCGATGGACGAAGTCCTCACAGAGCAGGCAGGGGCCCTGGACCGGGCCCTCGCGCTTGCCGAGCGGGGACGCGGCTCGGTCAGCCCCAACCCGATGGTCGGAGCCGTGGTCGTCGCCGGGGACAGGGTGATCGGCGAGGGCCACCACGCCGAGCTGGGCGGGCCTCACGCGGAGCGCGCCGCGCTGGAGGACTGCCGGCGCCGGGGCGCCGACCCCGCCGGCGCGACCATGTTCGTGACGCTTGAGCCGTGCGCTCACCACGGGCGCCAGCCCCCCTGCGCCGACACGATCGCGGAGGCCGGGATCTCGCGGGTGGTGATCGCCTCCGACGACCCCTCCGAGAAAGCGTCCGGCCGGGGTCCGGGGATCCTGCGCGATCACGGCGTGGAGGTCGTCTTCGCGGCGGGCGAGCAGGCCGCCGCCGCGCGGCTGCTCAACCAGGCCTTCCGCAAGCACGCCCGCACCGGCCGCCCCCTGGTCACCCTGAAGCTCGCGATGTCCCTCGACGGCAAGGTCGCCGACGCGACCGGAGGCTCCAGGTGGATCTCCGGTGAGGAGAGCCGGGCGCTGGTGCACCGCTGGCGGGCGCAGGCCGACGCCGTCGCGGTGGGGATCGGGACGGCCGACGCCGACGACCCCCTGCTCAGCGCCAGGCAGCCGGGCGCCCGCCGCCAGCCGCTGCGCGTGGTCTTCGACTCCTCCGCCCGGCTTTCCCCCGGGTCGCGCCTGCTGGCCGGCCCGGATGGCGGCCCGGTCTGCGTCGTCACCGCGCCCGGCGCGGACCCGGGGCGGGTCGAAGCCCTGCGCGCGGCCGGGGCGGAGGTCCTCGTCGCCGCGGGCGACGGGTACGCCGCCCGGGTGACGGCGGCGCTGGGCGAGCTGGGGCGCCGGCCGGTCGGCGAGCTGATGCTCGAGGGCGGCCCGGTGCTCGCCGGCGCCTTCGCCGATGCGGGCGAGGTGGACCAGGTTCGGCTCTTCGTCGCGCCCATCCTGATCGGGGCCGGGCGCTCGGCGATCGAGGGCGGAGCGGCCTTGCCGGTCGCGGAGGCGGCGCGGGCGCTCGCCACCGAGTCCGAGCGGGTCGGCGATGATGTCCTGGTGTCGGCCCGGATCAGGGAGTGGTAGGGGTGTTCAGCGGCCTGGTCGCAGAGGTCGGGACGGTCGAGAGGGTGGACGGGGGAGGGCGGGGTGCGCGCCTCAGGGTCGGCTGCGCGGTCGCGTCGGAGCTCGCCGAGGGCGACTCGGTCGCCGTCGACGGGGTCTGCCTGACCGCCGCGGCCCCGGGCTCGGGCGGCTTCTGGGCCGACCTGATGCCCCAGACGCTCTCGCTGACCACGCTCGGCGACATCGCCCCGGGCGACCCGGTGAACCTCGAGCTCGCGCTGCGGGCCTCCGACCGGCTCGGCGGCCACATCGTCCAGGGGCACGTGGACGGTGTCGCCGAGGTGCTGGCGGTGACCGAGGAGGGCATCTCCCGGCGGCTGCGGCTCGCCCTCGAGCCGGGGGCGCTGCGCTACCTCGTGGAGCGCGGGTCGGTTGCCTTGCAGGGGGCAAGCCTCACCGTCGCGGCGCTCGGGGCGGACTTCTTCGAGGTCGCCCTGATCCCCGAGACGCTGGAGCGGACGAACCTCTCCGAGGCCGCGCCCGGCGAGAGGCTCAACGTGGAGTGCGACGTGCTTGCCAAGTACGTGGAGCGGTTGGTGTCACCATTGAGCGGCGATGGAAAAGGATGATCGGATGACCGAGATGACCGGGACGACAGAGGAAGCCGGAGGGCGGCGGGCCGACGCGGAGGACTCGCCCTTCGCGACGATCGAGGAGGCTCTCGAGGAGATCCGCCGGGGCCGCATGGTCGTCGTCTGCGACGGCAAGGACCGCGAGAACGAGGGCGACCTCGTGATGGCGGCCCAGTTCGCGACGCCGGAGGCGGTCAACTTCATGGCCAAGGAGGCCCGCGGGCTGATCTGCCTGACGCTGACCGCGGAGCGCTGCGAGCAGCTCGGGCTGCGGCTGATGGCGGCCAAGAACGAGGCACCCCTGCAGACCGCCTTCACTGTGACCATCGAGGCCGCGGGGGGCGTGAGCACCGGGATCTCGGCCCACGACCGCGCCCACACGATCCAGGTGGCCATCGACCCCCGCTCGGGACCCGACGACATCGTCGTGCCCGGACACATGTTCCCGCTGCGCGCCAAGGAGGGTGGGGTGCTGGAGCGCACCGGCCACACCGAGGCCAGCGTGGACCTCGCGACGCTCGCCGGCCTGACCCCGGCGGGGGTGATCTGCGAGGTGATGAACGACGACGGGACGATGGCCCGCGTCCCCGACCTGCTCCCCTACTGCGAGCTCCACGGCCTGAAGATGATCACCGTCGCCGACCTGATCGCCTACCGGCGGCGCACCGAGAAGCTGGTCGAGCGGGTGGTCGCGACCAGCCTGCCCACCGAGTTCGGCGACTTCACCGCGGTGGGGTACCGCTCGCTGGTGGACGACAAGCACCACGTCGCGATGGTCAAGGGAGAGGTCGCCGGTGCCTCCGACGTGCTGGTGCGGGTGCACAGCGAGTGCCTCACCGGCGACGTCTTCGGAAGCCTGCGGTGCGACTGCGGCGAGCAGCTCGCCGCGGCTCTCTCGATGATCGAGAGCGAGGGGAGGGGGGTGCTTCTCTACCTCTCCCAGGAGGGGAGGGGCATCGGGCTGCTCAACAAGCTGCGCGCCTACAAGCTCCAGGAGGAGGGGGCGGACACGGTGGAGGCCAACCTCAAGCTCGGCCTGCCGGCCGACCTGCGGGACTACGGGATCGGCGCCCAAATCCTCGCCGACCTCGGGCTGACCAGCATCCGCATCCTCACCAACAACCCGAAGAAGATCGTCGGTCTCGACGGCTACGGGCTCTCGGTGACCGAGCAGGTGCCGATCGAGGCGGCGCCCAACGCCCACAACGCCGACTACCTGAGGGCCAAGCGCGACCGCCTGGGCCACATCCTCCACCATCAGGGACTCGCCCTCGACGAGGAGATGCTTCGCGAGGAGGACGCGTCCGGGGATGGCTGAGGCCCTGCCCTTCCACGAGCGTTTCACCGACTCCGAACGTGATCAGCTCTCGCGACTGGAGTTCGCCGTCACCGTCGGGCGCTTCTACGAGGACCTCGCGGAGCGGCTCTGCAACGGCGCGGCCGAGGGCTTCGAGATGGCCGGCGTCAGCGAGGCCTCGGTCCACACCTATCCGGTGCCGGGGGCGTTCGAGCTGCCCTTCGCCGCGCAGCTCTGCGCGCGCAGCGGCCGCTTCGCCGGGGTCGTCTGCCTCGGTGTGGTGATCCGCGGTGAGACCGACCACTACGACTACGTCTGCGAGCAGACCTCGCGCGGCGTCCAGGAGGTGCAGCTCTCGACCGGGGTGCCCTGCTCTTTCGGGGTGATCACCTGCGCCTCCATGGAGCAGGCCCTGGCCCGCGCGGGAGGGGACCGTCGCGACCAGGGGCGAAACGCGGCCCTCACGGTCTGCCGGATGGCCCTGCTGAGGGACCGCCTCGGCTAGGGCGCCGGGCCACCTCTGCCAGCGGCGTCCAGCGGGATCGCGCCCACCTCGATCATCAGCACCTCCGCAACGGCCTTGCGCCGACCGCCGGGACCGAAGAGAGCCGCACCGGTGCGGTGCTTGCGCCCTTCGCTCTCGATCGTCCATGCCATGACGACGCACGGCTCGCCGAGCCCTACCGGCTCCGTGACCTCCGCCGACATCCTGCCGAGCATCGCCAGCCGACCCGGGCGGAGGGCCCAGAGGGCGTAGGCGGTCGGGCAGTCCAGAACGGCCCAGACGAACTCGTCGAGCACCCTGCCACCGTCGGGGGCCAGCCAGCGGTCGCCCGGGGTCCAGGGGCTCGCCACCGATCCCGGGACGTCGAGCGGGCCGGCGAAGACACGCTGCGAGTCCTCCCGGCGCGTGCCGCAAACGAAGCAGTGCGCGAATACCTCGTCGGCCTCCGTGAAACGGCTGCTTGCCAGCTCGGCCTCCTCGGGGCTGACCGGCGCCGGCACGTCGAGGGCGAGGGCGGAGGGGCGGACCTCTGCGACCAGGTCGTCCCCGTCGGTGACGCGTGCCCCCTCTCCGGCGCGCTCGAGCGCGAGCTGCCTGCCGACCGGGACCGGCCGGCGCAGGGTGACCGCGGCCGGCCCCTCCACCGCCGCTGAGAAGAGCCCGCAACTGTAGCCGCCCTGACCGCTGCCGGCCGGGCCGTTGAAACGTGCATCGACTTCGATCCGGCTACCATCCACGATCGTCATGGCAAGGGTATGCCATAGCTGCGGCAAGGGTCCGGCCTTCGGCCAGTCCCGCAGCCACTCGATGGTCGCCACGAAGCGGCGCTTCGACCCCAACCTCCAGAAGGTGCGGATCAGCGAGGGCGGTCGCAGCCGCCGGGTCTACGTCTGCACCCGCTGCCTGAAGGCCAACAAGGTCACGAAGGCGGCCTGAGGCGCCGCTAGATTCAGGGGGGATGGGCGATCCCTCGATCCAGCGCTTCCGGCGCGTGGTCGCCAGCGCCTACACAGTGCTGGAAGCGCGCCGCCAGGAGGTGAACGACCTCAACGTCTTCCCGGTCGCCGACGGCGACACGGGCGACAACATGGCGATGACGATGCGGGCCGTGATGGAGGAGCTCGACCATCTCGAAGGGACCGAGCTGGACGACCTGGGGCGCACGGAGCTCGTCCAGACGCTGGCGCGGGCGGCGCTGATGGGGGCCCGCGGCAACTCCGGGGTGATCCTCAGCCAGATCGTGCGCGGTGCGGCGGAGGAGCTGGCCTCGAGGCCCGGGGAGCTGGTCGACCCGGTGCTGGTCGCCTCGGCCTTCGCGAGCGCCGCCGACGCGGCCTACGACTCGGTGCGCGACCCGGCCGAGGGAACGATGCTCACCGTCTTCCGCGAGATGGCGCACTCGGTGGCGCGCCAGCTCGCCCGGCTCGACTCCGCGAGCCAGCGGCTGGACCGGACGGTCACCGACGCCGAGCAGGACGCGATCCTCGCCGCGGTCCTCGAGCAGGCGATGAAGGACGGAGAGCGGGCGGTCGAGCGCACCCCCGAGCAGCTCGAGGTCCTGCGCGAGTCGGGTGTCGTGGACGCCGGTGGCTACGGGCTGGTGCTGATCCTCTCGGGCGTCGTGGCCGGGCTGCGGGGTGACGAGGCCGAGGTGCCCGAGGTCGCCCGCCAGGACCCGGCCCGCCTGACCCGCCCCCACCACGAGGACAGCCGCTACCGCTACTGCACGAACTTCATCGTCGCCGGCGCGGGCCAGGCGGGGCGCGAATTCGTCCCGGCGCTCGAGGAGATCGGCGACTCGGTGCTCGTGGTCGGCGACCAGGTGACCCTGAAGGTGCACGTCCACACCGACCAGCCGGAGGCCGCGGTCGCCATCTTCGACGGAACCGGGACGGTGGCCAACGTGGACGTGGCCGACATGCGGGAGCAGATCGCCGAGCGCGCCGCCAGGCTGAGGCCGGCCCGGACCGGCGTGGTGGCGGTGGTGGCCGGGGCGGGGCTGGAGCGGCTCTTCGCCGATCTCGGCGCGCGGGTGGTCTCCGGCGGCGAGACGCTCAACCCCTCGACCTACGAGCTGCTGGCCGGTGTCCACGCGGTTCCCGCGGAGGAGATCCTCGTCCTGCCCAACTCCTCGAACGTGATCATGGCCGCCGAGCGGGCCTGCGAGGTCTCCGAGAAGCCGGCTCGCGTGGTTCCCTCGACCACCCAGCAGGCGGGCCTGCTCGCGATGGTCGAGCTGGACCCTGCCGCCGACGCGGAGACCAACGCCCGCAGGCTCGCCGGGGCGCTCGGCGACCTTGCGACCGGCGGGGTCGCGCCGGCTGCCCGCGACGATCCCCAGGGGCGCTTTCGGCGCGGTGACGCGGTCGGCTTCGTCGGCGAGGAGATCGTCGCCTGGGGTGGCGCCGGGAGCACGCTGGCCGAGACCGTCGAGAGGCTCGCCGCGGGCGCCGAGATCGTCACCGTGATCGGCGGCGCCGGGGCGCCGATCGCCCTCGAGGAGATCCCCGCCCACACGCCGGAGGGCGTCGAGCTGGAGCTCCAGGATGGCGGCCAGCCCCACTGGTGGTGGCTGCTGGCGGCTCAGTGAGGGCGGGCGCCCTCGCCCGGAGATCGGAACCGGCCCCGCCGGGGCGCGGCTTCGCGGGGCTGCCCGCGCCCGAGCGCCCCTCAGAGCGCTTCCGGGTTCCCTCGCCCTCCCGCCTCAGCCGCCCGCTCACCGACCTTCGCGGTGTCGGCCCCGGGCTCGCCGCGGCCGCGGGGGAGGCCGGCATCCACACGATCGGCGACCTGCTGGAGCGGATCCCGCATTCCTACCGCGACCGGCGCTCGCCGCGCCCGGTCTCCGAGCTGCGGGTCGGCGAGGAGGCGACCGTCCGGGTCGAGGTCCGCTCGGCCCGCCTGCGCCGCCCGAGGCGGCGGGGGCTGACCGTGGTGACCGCCGAGGTCGCCGACGAGAGCGGCAGCCTCACCGCCACCTGGTTCAACCAGCCGTGGCTCGTGGAGCGGCTGCGGCCGGGCACCCGGCTGCTCGCCTTCGGCGTCCTCGACTCCAGGGGCCTGCGGGTCTCCGAGCACGAGGTGCTGCGGGCGGACGGCGGGAGGGAGGAGGGTCTCCACACGACCGGGCTGGTCCCGGTGCACCCGGCCACCGAGCGGCTGCGCCCCGGGCGGATCAGGGCCTGGGTGAGCCAGGCGCTGGGCGCCGCCGGCGACCGGGTCGAGGCGCTGCCCGCCGAGACCCGCGCCCGGCTCGGCCTCGCGGGCTCGGCGGACGCGCTTTGCGCCGCCCACTTCCCCGCTTCGCGCGCCGAGGCCGCCGCGGCCCGGCGCAGGCTGATCTTCGAGGAGCTCTTCCTCCAGCAGGTCGCGCTGCTCCATCGCAGGGAGTGCCGCGGCTCCGCCCGGGGGCCGGCGCTGCCCCCGCCCGGGGAGGCGGTGCGCCGCTGGCTCGGGTCGCTGCCCTTCGAGCCGACCGGGGGGCAGCGCCGCGCATTCGCCGAGATCGACGCGGACGTCGCCGCCGGCGAGGCGATGCAGCGGCTGTTGATGGGGGAGGTCGGCTCGGGGAAGACGGTCGTCGCGCTCTACGCGATGCTGCGGGCCGCGGAGTCGGGAATGCAGGCGGCGATGATGGCTCCCACCGAGACGCTGGCCGAGCAGCACGCCGCGACGATCGAGGGCCTGCTCGGGCGCGAGGGCCCGCGCTTCGGGCTGCTCAGCGGCTCGATGCCCGCGGTCGAGCGCCAGCGCCGCCTCGAACAGCTCGCCACCGGCGAGCTGGCGATGGTCGTCGGCACCCACGCCCTGATCGAGCCCTCGGTGCGTTTCGCCGCGCTGGGGCTCTGCGTGGTCGACGAGCAGCACCGCTTCGGGGTCGAGCAGCGCTCGATCCTCGACCGCAAGGCCCCGGACGGCCACCCGCCGCATGCCCTTCACATGACCGCGACGCCGATCCCCAGGACCCTCTCGCTCGCCGCCTACGGCGATCTCGACGTGACCTCGCTGCGGGAGCTGCCCGCCGGGCGGCGCCCGGTGCAGACGACGCTCCTGGGCGAGGAGCAGCGCCCGGAGGCCTACGAGTTGCTGCGCGAGCGCCTGGCCCAGGGGCGCCAGGCCTACGTCGTCTGCCCGCTGATCGAGGAGTCCGGGACCCTGCAGGCGCGCGCCGCCGAGGAGGAGCAGCGGCGGCTCGCGGCGGGCCCGCTTCGGGGGTTCGCCGTCGGCCTCCTGCACGGGCGGATGCCCGCCGACCGCAGGGCCGAGACGATGGCCGCCTTCGCGTCGGGGCGGCTCGACGCCCTGGTGGCGACCACGGTGATCGAGGTCGGGGTGGACGTCCCCAACGCGACGGTTATCGTGATCGAGAGCGCCGAGCGCTACGGCGTCTCGCAGCTTCACCAGCTCCGGGGCCGCGTCGGGCGGGGCGAACTCCGCTCCGACTGTGTCCTGCTCGCCGGCCAGGCGAGCGAGACCGCCCGGGCGCGGCTCGAGGCGGTCGCCGCGGAGCGCGACGGCTTCCGCCTCGCCGAGCTGGACCTGGCGCTGCGCGGGGAGGGCGAAATGCTCGGCACCCGCCAGCACGGGCTGGCCCGCTTCCGTTTCGCCTCGCTGCCCGAGGACGCGCCGACCCTGCTCGAGGCCCGCGCTGAGGCCGTGCGGCTGCGCGGACGCCACGGTTCCCTCGCGGCCCCCGGCCTCGGCCCGCTGCTCGGCGCGGCAGTCGAGCGCTTCGGGCCCGACCCCGGTCTGGCGGTGCCCGCGTAGCCGATGAGGGTGATCGCCGGAGAGCTTCGAGGGCGTCCGCTGCTCGCCCCCAAGGGCCGGCGCGTCCGCCCGACTTCCGACCGGGTCAGGGAGGCGATCTTCTCGGCGCTCGGCGAGATCGGCGGGGCGCGGGTGGCCGACCTCTTCTGCGGCACCGGGGCGCTGGGCATCGAGGCGCTCTCGCGCGGCGCCGGGGAGGCGACCTTCGTGGACCGCGACCTCCGGGCGGTTAGGGGCAACGTCGAGCATCTGGGGCTCGGCGGGCGCAGCGAGCTGGTCGGCTCCGACGTGGTTGCCTGGCTGGGCTCCGCCGAGCGGGGCGCCTTCGAACTCGTCTTCATCGACCCCCCGTATAGACTCGCCGACCGCATTGAGCGCGAACTCGACAGCCTCGTACCGGCGATCCTCGCCCCGGGTGGCCGCGTGATCGCCGAGAGCGCCGCCCGGCGCCCGCTGCGGCTGGCGTCCCTCACCGTGCTGCGGGAGCGCCGTTACGGATCGACGCAGGTCGGGTTCCTCGGCAGGGAGGGCCCGTGACACCGGCGCGAGGCACGGTGGTCTGCCCGGGGAGCTATGACCCGGTCACCAACGGCCACCTCGACATCATCACCCGCACGGCGCAGGTGTTCGAGCGCGTCGTCGTCGGGGTCGTCAACAACCCGGTGCGCAAGCAGAAGACTCTGTTCAGCGCCGAGGAGCGGCGCCGGTTCATCGCCGAGGCGACCGCCGATCTCGAGAACGTGGAGGTCGAGGTGTTCGCGGCCCTGCTCGTCGAGTTCGCCCGCGAGCACGACGCGCGCGCAATCGTCAAGGGGCTGCGCGCGATCTCCGACTTCGAGTACGAGTTCGAGATGGCCCAGCTGAACCGCAAGCTCGACCCGGGGATCGAGTCGATCTACGTGATCGCCTCGCCGCACTACAGCTTCCTCTCCTCCACCGGGGTGAAGGAGATGGCGACCTTCGGAGGGGACGTTTCCGACCTGGTGCCGCCCGGCGTCGCCAGCGCCCTGGCACAGCGGCTTGCGGGCGGATAGTGTGATGGGGGTGGCGGTGGGCGAGGGCTTGCAAAAAAACGCGAACTCCAGCCTTTCTTCGCCAAATCCGGCTCATACCCTTAGGCTTACGCCCTGCCGATGGACGTCCTGGTCCTCATAGACAAGCTCGACGATCTCGTCCACAACGCCCGGCCGGTCCCGCTGACCGACCAGGTGCGGGTCGACAGGGAGGAGATCTACGACCTGCTCGACCAGATGCGCGCCACGATCCCCGAGGAGATCAAGCAGGCGCGCTGGATCGTCAAGGAGCGCCAGGAGATGCTCGCCGAGGCAAAGCGCGAGGCCGAGCGCATCGTCCGCGAGGCCCGCGAGCAGCAGGCCCGCCTGATCTCCGACGAGGAGGTCACCAAGCAGGCCGAGCGCGCCGCCGACGAGATCGTCGAGGACGCGCGCACCCGCGAGCGTGAGATCCGCCTCGGCGCCGAGGACTACGCCGACGAGATCCTCAACACCCTCGAGGTCAACCTCCAGAAGTTCCTTGCCGCGGTCCAGCGGGGCCGCGACCGCCTGGCCGGCCGCGACGAGGAGCAGCCGGTGGAGATCGAGCAGTAGTAGCTGCGGTTGGGGGGTCTCGACCCCCCCAGCTCTCTCGACCCCCCGGCTCTCTCGACCCCCCGGCTCTCTCGACCCCCCAGTTCTCTCGACCCCTCGGCTCTCTCGAGATCGGCTTCGCCGATCTGTAGGCCGTTCGCGGGGGGTCCCGATGCTCGAGCAGGGGTGGCTGCCCTTCGCCGAGGCGTCCCGGGAGCAATTCGGGGTGCCGATCGGCCGCCCACGGGCCCCAAAAGAAAGCTTGTGGGGGGCGGCTGAGCAGGGCCCGCTGAGCGAGCGGGCAGTTGGTGACGACTATCGGGCGTAGGTGACCGCTCGCGGTTGAGGCTGGCGTTTGGAGTGGCGATCGGTCATTCCCACCTGCCTGTGGTGCACCGGCGGCTTGCGGGTCGGGCGGGCCGCGCGGGATACGCTGCGGCCGTCACCAGTCAGGAGGAGCGATGGGCGAGCGGTGGTTCAGCGAGGACGAGTTGGGTGAGATGTCGCGGCCGACGATGGAGCGGGCGGTGGAGGCGGTCGAGGCGGGGGACCTGGAAGCGGCGAGGCGGCTGTGCGAGGAGATGAAGCACGAGTCGCAATTCATGCACGACCTGCTGGTTGACGGGATCGCGGGGCTGATCTCGTTCGTCAAGGAACGGCTCGGCGACGAGGGGGTCGAGGAGGCGTGGGGCTACAGCCTCGAGCGCAGCTGGAGGGCTCCGGTGGAGACGATCGACCGCATGGACCGCCGCGAGGTGGCGAAGGCGCTGGCGGCGACCTGGAGGGCGCACTCGACGAGCGGGGTGGGGCCGGTGCCGGGGGCGTTCGAGATCGCCGAGGACGACGAGAAGCTGACCTTCACCATGAACCCATGCGGATCGGGCCAGCGGCTGTGGCGGATGGGTCGCTACCGCGAGGGCGGGTGGGGCGTCACCGACGAGGCCCACGATTGGAGCTACGGCCGCGAGGGGTTCCCGCTGTACTGCACCCATTGCGCCTTCATGAACGAGACGCTTCCGATCCGCTGGATCGGACATCCGGTCTATCCCTCCGACCCCCCGGGGGACTTCGACCGCGATCCCTGCACCTGGTACTGGTACAAGGACCCCGCCGACATTCCCGACCGCCACTGGGAGCGGTACGGGCTCGAGCGTGAGCGGGGCTGAGGGGGAGCTGCGCGAGGGGGTGCGCTCGGCGCTGGCCGAGTTGGGTGTCGAGGGCGCCGGCGGTGCCGAGATCGGCGAGATCCCTGGGGGCGCCTCCCGCCAGACCTGGCTGGTGAAGGCCGGGGGCGAGCGGTTCGTGCTGCGCCGCGACCCGCCGGGGGCCGAGTCGCTGGTCTCCCAGGAGGGCGAGTTCCGGCTGATCGCGCTGGCGCGCGACGCCGGGGTGCCTGTCCCCGAGCCACTGCTGGCCGAGCCGGCCGGGGGTCGGTTCGGCACCGCCGGAATGCTGGTCTCCTTCGTCGAGGGCGAGTCGGTGGGGCCGCGGGTGCTGCGGAGCGAGGCGCTGGCCGGGGCGCGGCAGGGGCTGGCCGCCGAGCTCGGTGCGGCGGCCGCGGCGATCCACTCCATAGACGTCGGCGAGTCGGGGCTGCCGCTGCCTGAGGGTGAGCCTGTGCTCGCCCAGATCGAGCACTGGGAGACCGAGCTGGAGCGGATCGGCGAGCCGCTGCCGGTGATCGAGGCCGGGCTGCGCTGGCTGCGGCTGAACCGGCCCGAGCCGGTTCCCGCGACCGTGGTTCACGGCGACTTCCGCCTCGGCAACCTGATCGTCGGCGAGGCCGGCCTCGCCGCGGTGATCGACTGGGAGCTGGCCCACACCGGCGATCCGGCCGAGGACCTCGGCTGGGTCTGCATCCGCTCCTGGCGCTTCGCCGCCGACGAGCACCCGGTCGCCGGGGTCGGCAGCCGCGAGCAGATGCTCGACGCCTACGAGGCCGCCGGCGGGACCCGGCCCGAGCCGCAGCGGCTGCGCTACTGGGAGGTCTTCGGCAACCTCAAGTGGGCGGCGATCTGCGGCCGCCAGGCCCACGAT
Source organism: Solirubrobacterales bacterium (assembly GCA_046330315.1). Taxonomy (GTDB): domain Bacteria; phylum Actinomycetota; class Thermoleophilia; order Solirubrobacterales; family 70-9; genus JAXLSZ01. The sequence continues at coordinate 178,590 of JAXLSZ010000008.1, read as the reverse complement.
CACCTCAGCGGCCTGCGCCGCAGCCACGAGCTGGCATCGCTCGGCCGCCGCATTTGCGAGCCCGAGTGGGACATGCTGGAGCTGATCGGGACGGCGGCATGACGGCTGAGCCGGCGAGCAAGCTGATCGCAGGGGCCGCGTGACCCAGGATCGCCCGGATGCGCCGGAGCTGCTCGACGCCGTCGCCGAGTTCCTCTTCGCCGAGCTCCGCGGCGCGGTTCCGGCCGAGGAGCGCTTCCGCGTCCTCGTCGCCGCCAACGTCTGCGCGGTCGTCGCCCGAGAGCTGCGCGCCGGGGAGGCGCCGCTGCGCGAGGACCTGGACTTGTTCTCGGCGCTGCTCGGCCGGGGCCCGGGCCGGACGCCCGGGCCGCAGCTCCCCGGCCCTGAGGGATCGGGGCCGGACCTGGTCGCAGCCGTGCGAGAAGCCGAGTCGGCGCTCTGCGCGGAGCTGCGTTCGGGGCACCTCGACGACCGCCTCGGCGAGGTCGCGGCCGCCCTGCGCGAGCACGTCCGGCGCAAGCTCGAGGTCGCCCGGCCCGGGTACGCGGACTGACGCGCGGAGCGAGGCTCTCGGTTCAGTCCGGGCGGCGCTGCGAGCCGAGGGTGAAGGTGTTGAGGCCGAAGCCGCCGTCGATGCCGATCGTCTGGCCGGTGACGAAGCCGGCCTCCTCCGAGGCGAGGTAGGCGACCAGCCCGGCGACCTCGGACGGCTCGGCCATGCGGCCGGCGGGGATCGCTGCATCGAGCTGGTCGAGGATCTCGTGCGGCATCGAGCGGACCTTCTCGGTGGCGACCATCCCGGGCAGCACGGCGTTGGCGGTGATGCCGCGGCCGGCGTTCTCGGCGGCGATCGTCTTCACCATCCCGATCAGCCCGGCCTTCGAGGCGGAGTAGGCGACCTGCCCGGGGAGGCCGCCGGTGGCGGCGCCGCTGGAGATGACGACGACGCGGCCCCAGCGGCGCTCGCGCATCCCGCCGAGACAGGCCCGCACCGCGCGGAAGGCGCCACTGAGGTTGACCTCGATGTCACGGCGCCACTGCTCCTCGCTCATCCGGTGGGCCGGGGCGATGGTGTCGGTGATCGCGGCGTTGGAAACGCAGACGTCGATCTCGGGCATCTCCGGCACGGCCCCGGCGCCGCCGAGGTCGAGGCGGATGTCGGCGCCCTCGTCGCGGTCGAGGGTCGTCACCTCCATTCCTGCCTCGCGCAGGCGGGCGGCGATCGCGGCGCCGATGCCGCGGGCGGCGCCGGTGACGAGGGCGCGGCTGGGGCGCCGCTCGCCGGGAGCGCCGGCTTCGCTCGCCGCCCCCATCAGAGCTCGGTCTCGTGGATGCCGGCGCGCCCGGCGTCGGACTTCTCGTAGAAGCGGCCGAGCAGCGCCATCGTCTCGCCGGGGTCGGCGCAGGTGTAGGCGTTCCAGGCCTCGTTTCGGAGCTGTTCGTCGAGTGGGCGCCCGACGGTGTCGAGGATCGTCTGCTTGGCGGAGCGCACGGCACGCTGGGAGTTGCGCAGGATCTGGCGGGCGACGGTCTCGGCCTCGGCCATGAGGTCGTCGTGGGGGACGACCTTGGTGACCAGGCCCCAGGCGAGCGCCTGGCGGGCGTCGACGGGCTCGGCGGTGAGGAGCATGTGGGAGGCCACGCCGGTGCCGCAGGCGTTGACCAGGCGGGCGAGGCCGCCGTCGCCGTGGTGGAAGCCGCGCCGGGCCTCGAAGGACCCGAACATCGCCCTCTCGGAGGCGATGCGGATGTCGCAGGCCAGCGCCGTCTCGAGGCCGCCGGCCAGCGCCCAGCCGTTGACGGCGGCGACGATCGGCTTGTAGATCCGGTGCATGCCGCGGGTGAACCCGTTCAACCCCAGCTCGACGATCTCGCGGATGTCTGCCGGCCGCGCGCTCTCCATGATCGGCGGGATGTAGGTCTTCAGGTCCGCGCCGGCGCAGAACGCCTCGCCGGCCCCGGTGAGGATCGCGACATCGACCGAGTCGTCGTCACGGAAGTCGGCCCAGGTCTCGATCATCAGCCGGTGCACCTCGGGATCGATCGCGTTGCGCGCCTCCGGCCGGTTGATCGTTACGTAGGCGATCCGGCCCCGCTTCTCGTAGAGCACCTTGGCCATGCCTCTCCTCTCCGTGGGGTGGGGCGATGGTATGCGGGCGCCGGGCGGGGCGCTGGATGCGAGGCCGGATGGCTGCGGGCTGGGCAGGGGGAGGGTGGGCCTCAGTCGCGCAACAGCGCTCCGACGGTTGCCGCAAGGGGCCGGGGGTCGCCGGTCACCTGCCTCCACGTGCAGCGGATCACCCGCCAGCCGGCGAGGGTCAGGGCCTGATCGCGGCGGCGGTCGCGCTCGAAGGCGGATCCGGTGGCGTGGTAGCGGCGGCTGTCGGCCTCGACGATGAGGCGGGCGCCGGGCCAGGAGAAGTCGACCTCGAACCGGGCGCCCCCGGCGGTCACGAGGGCGTTGACCCGGGGCCGGGGGAGGCCGGCAGCGCGACAGAGACCGAGGAACCGGTCCTCGAGCTCGCCGCGGGTCCCCTCGGGCTCCGCGAGATCGTCGATGACGGTCCGAAGGGCATCGACTCCCCGCCTACCGGTGTTCTCGGCAATCACCCTCCTGATCGAGGCGAGATCGAAGAGGCGCCGGATCTCGGCCTGCTCGCAGGCTCTGCGAACCGCATCGGGTGGAAGCACGGCGGCGAGGTCGAGGAGCGTGCGGGCGACACCCGTGACCGCAATGCCGTCGACCTCGCCGCGGTCGTGATCGGAGATGGAACCGGCTTCGTGGACGTTCAGACCAGGCCTGCGCCTTCCGCGTCTGTCCGGGGCGCTGACGTCTATCCGCTTGGCGTGTGAAGGCCGGACGCCGAGGAGGGCCGCCGCCGAGCGATGAGACAGCAGCGCCTCCGGCCCACATGCGAGAACCGCGGCCTTCCAATGACCCTTGATAGGGAGAAGGGAATAGCCAACGCAATACACGCCGCGATGGACCGGGTGGAGCCGCCCCACCGAAACCCGATACTGGATCGCCTTGCGCGAGAGCCCCAGGCGCTTGAGCTGCCCCTGCTCGACAACCCCATGCTGCCTCCGGGCGAGCTCCGCAATTCGCCCATCGAACCCCTCCGGACGATCGGGCCGTTGTGCCCGACTATTGTCACTAGCTGCCCGCTCGTCCCACACCGGCCCAGCCTGCCCCTTGAGAGCCCGCGTGAGGCCGGAGCATGTCGCGATCAGCTCACGACACCGTCACGGATCCGAGTCCAACGCCTCGGGCTGCGCCCCCACCCAGCCAATAGCCCTGCACCCGCCGCCGCCCGCCTGCGCCCCCACCCAGCCAATAGCCCTGCACTCGCCGCCGTCCGCCGCCGATTGCCGCCGCCCCCACCCAGCCATGAGCCCCGCACCCCCCGTCCCGCAGCCGCTGGCGCCCGAAGCGGTCGGACGCCGGTGCCTACCCGTAAACCGCCCGGACCACCGCCAGGTCGTCGGCCTCCCAGACCACCTCGCCGCCGCACCACTCGGCGAGCTGAGCGGCGGTGTCGGGGAAGTCGTGCGCTGGGTCGATCGGGGTGATCTGCCGCTCGGCCTTGACGACGTCGCCGAGCACGAAGGTCCGTGACTGCTCTCGGACGCGGCGGAAGAGGGTGCGCTTGGCTTCGTCGGTGAGGTGATGGACCGAGAGGACAGAGATCACCAAATCCCAGGGTCCGTCGGGGAGCGGGTCCTCCATGCGGGCGAGCTGGACGTCGTCGTAGGTTTCGCGCGCGCGGAAGACCATCTCCGGACTGGAGTCGAGGCCGACCACCCAGGCGTCGGGATAGGCATCGAGCAGCCTCGCGGTGGTCTCCCCGGTTCCCATCCCCAGCTCCAGGACCCGGTCCGGCGGGAAGGGGATCGCCGCCACGGTCTGGTCCTGCAGCTCGTCGTAGCGGGGAACCTCCGCGCGGATCCGCTCGAGGTAGGTCTCCGGTGCCCAGTGGAACTGGGCGCTCATCGCCGATCTCGGAAGTGCTGGGTTCTCATCGCCGATCTCGGAAGTGCTGGGTTCTCATCGCCGATCTCGGAAGTGCTGGGTTCTCATCGCTGGCCTCGGGAGTGCTGGGTTCTCATCGCCGATCTCGGGGATCCCGGGGTTTCATGGCTAATCTCGGAAGGGGTCATCGTACGGGCCCCGCCCGGCCATGAAGCGGCTCCCCTCCACAACCCTCGACCTCGCGGGCCTGCAGCTCTCCCCCGGAGAGGGGGCGCGGGTCGGGGTCCCGGTCTGCCCGGGGCCGCTCACCCTCGGCGGCCAGCGCTACGAGACCTCGCCCGAGACGGTCGAGGCCGAGCTCGAGGTCTCCCGGACGCGCGGCGGCCACGCGATGCGACTTCGCTTCTCGCTGGAGGTCAGGGGCCCGTGCATGCGCTGCCTCGGGCCCGCCTCGCTGCCCGTCGAGATCGAGGCGCGCGAGGTCGACCAGCCGCCCGACCCCGAGATGTCCAGCCCCTATGCCGAGGACGGAGAGCTGGACGTCGGGCGCTGGGCGCACGACGCTCTCGCCCTGGCGCTCCCCGGGCAGGCCCTCTGCCGGCCGAACTGCGCCGGCCTCTGCCCGGTCTGCGGAGAGTCCCTCAACGACGCCGACCCGGCCGACCACGATCACGGCCGGGAGCTGGACCCGCGCTGGGCGAAGCTGCGCGAGCTGGATCTGGAGTAGCCCGGGCGGCGCGGTCCTTCGGTCCCGGCTACCATTCCCGGCCCGATGGCCGTTCCGAAGAAGAGAACCTCGAGGACGAGGCGCGACAAGCGTCGCGCCGCGCACAAGGCGGCGAGGCCGCGCCTCAATACCTGCCCGCGCTGCCACAGCCCGCGGCTTCCCCACAGGGTCTGCCCGACCTGCGGCACCTACGCGGGTCGCGAGGTGCTGAGCCAGCCGGCAATCGAGGCGCCCGCCGCCCCAAGCACGGAGGAGTAGTGCCGGCCCGGGGCGGCCGGCCAACCGCGGCCCGGGGTGGCCGGCCGGCCGTGGCCCTCGACGGCTTCGGGGCGGAGGCGGGTCACGAGGCGCTGGCCGAGGGCGCCCGGCTGGCCGCGGCGGACGGCATCGCGCTGCGCGTCTTCGGCCCCGCGGAGAGGCTCGGCCTCGACGGGGTCGAGGGGGTCGAGGTGATCCCCACCGAGGAGTGGATCTCGAACGAGCAGGACGCGGTGAGCGCGGTGCGGGCCCAGCCCGAGGCGTCGATCGTCCGCGCCGCCGCCGACGTCGCGGCCGGTGGCTCCGAGGCGATGGTCAGCGTCGGCTCGACCGGGGCGGCGATGGCGGCCGCCACCTTCGGGCTGCGGCGCCTGAAGGGAGTGCAGCGGCCGGCGCTCGCCGTCCAGGTGCCGGTTCCGGGAAGGACGGTGCTCTTCCTCGACGTCGGCGCGAACGTCGTCGTGCGCCCCCGGCACCTGGTGCAGTTCGCCTTCCTCGGCGCCGCCTTCGCGGAGGCTGTGCTGGGGCTCCGCTCTCCCCGGGTCGGGCTCCTCTCGGTCGGGGAGGAGGCCGGGAAGGGAGCGCCCGAGGTGGTCGCCGCGCACGAGCTGCTCAGCGCCGCCGAGGGGATCGAGTTCGTCGGCAACGTCGAGGGGCGCGACATCCCCGGAGGGGGTGCCGACGTCGTCGTCACCGACGGCTTCACCGGGAACGTCGCACTGAAGCTGATGGAGGGGACCGCGCGCACCGTCACCTCGGCGATCCGCGACGCGGCCCGCAGCAATCCGGTCTCGGCGCTCGGGGGGCTGCTGATGCGTCCGGCCCTGGGCGCCCTGCGGCGGGACCTCGACCCCGACACGACCGGCGGCGCGATCCTGCTGGGCCTGCGGCGCATGGCCGTGGTGGGCCACGGCAGCTCGGGGCCCGAGGGCGTCGCCAATGCCGTCCGGCTGGCGGCGCGCAGCGTCGAGGTCGGCGCCGTCGAGCAGACGTCGGCCCTGCTGGCGCGGGGCGGCGCCAACCGGGGCGCCCTGGCCGGCTCCGAGGCGGAGGCGGCCACGGACGCGGCGTGATAGGAAGGGTGCGATGAATCGCGAGGAAGTCACCGGCCTGGTCCGCGACCACCTCTCCGAGGAGCTGGAGGTCGACCCCGCCCGGATCACCGACGATGCCCGCTTCAGGGAGGACCTCGACGCCGACTCGCTCGACCTCTACGAGCTGGTCATGGAGCTCGAGGACACCTACGGGATCACGGTGCCCGAGGACGAGGCGGCCCGGATCGAGACTGTTGGCGACGCGATCGACTTCGTCCTGGCGCACGCACCGGCCTGAGGCCCGTGTCGGAGTCCCTGGACGCCTCGGTCGGGCCGCTGGGCGGGCTGATCGGCGGGCTGCCGGCGGACCTCAAGGTGCAGGCGCTCACGCACTCCTCCTGGACCGACGACCGCGCCAAGTCCTACGAGCGGCTCGCCTTCGTCGGGGACAGCGTGCTCGGGCTGGCGGTCGCCGCCGAGGTCTTCGCCCGGTTCGGCGAGGTCGACTCCGGCCGCCTCACCAAGATCCACAACCAGGCCGTGAGCGGCGCCTCCTGCGCGGAGGTCGGCCGCGCCCTCGGGGTCCCGCAGATGATGGTCGCGGCGGAGCGTCCGGGCCCGGGGATTCCGGCGTCGGTCCTGCTCGACGGAGAGCGCCCGCTGCCCGAGGTGACCGAGGCGCTGATCGGCGCCTGCTTCCTGGCCTTCGGGTTCGAGCGCGTGGCGTCGGCGGTCGCGGAGGCCTTCGGGCCGAGGGTCTCGCTGGCCGCGGAGACCCGGATCGACTTCAAGTCGGCCCTCCAGGAGCTGCTCGCGCGGCGCGGCGCGCGGGTCATCTACGAGGTCAGCGCCGAGACCGGCCCGGCCCACGACAGGACCTTCGACGTGGTCGCCCTGGTCGACGGCGAGCAGGTGGGGGCGGGCTCGGGGCGAAGCAAGAAGGCGGCCGAGCAGACCGCGGCGGAGCGGGCCCTCGAGCACTTCGGGGGATGACCGCCCCGCCCCGGGGACGCGTCCGACCCAACCGCGAGCCTAACGAACCTGGATGTACCTGAAATCGATCAGCCTCAAGGGGTTCAAGTCCTTCCCCGAGCGCACCAAGCTGCGCTTCTCGCCGGGCGTCAGCGTGATCGTCGGGCCGAACGGGTCGGGGAAGTCGAACATCACGGACGCCGTCCTCTGGGCGCTGGGCGAGCAGAGCCCCGCGGCGGTGCGCGGCGGCTCGATGCAGGACGTGATCTCGGCCGGGGGCCAGGGGGTGGGGCGCCGGCGCCGCGCGGAGGTCGAGGTCGTGATCGACAACTCCGAGGGCCGGTCCGCCTCGGAATTCTCCGAGATCGCGATCGAGCGGAGCCTCGATCGCTCGGGGGAGGGGGGCTACCGCCTCAACGGGGCGCGCTGCCGGCTGGTGGACGTGGTCGAGGTGCTGGCCGACACCAACATGGGCCGCGAGATGCACTCGGTGATCAGCCAGGGGAGGGTGGAGTCGATCGTCCACTCCAAGCCCCGCGAGCGGCGCCTGCTGGTCGAGGAGGCCGCCGGCCTCGGCAAGCACCGCAAGCGGCGCCGGCGCGCCGAGCTGAAGCTCAGGGCGGCCGGGCAGAACCTGGACCGCGCCCTCGACGTCGAGCGTGAGGCCAGGGCCCGGCTGCGGCCCCTGAAGCGCCAGGCGCAGGCGGCGGAGCTAGGCGCCCGGATCGAGCACGAGGAGCTCGAGCTGCGCGGCCGGCTCCTCGCCGAGGAGCTCCGCGCAGGGGGCGAGCGCGCAAGCGGTGCCGAGAGGGCGGCCGCCGGCGCCCGTCAGGATCTCGAGCGGCTGGAGGGCGAGATCGAGCGGGTTAGCGGCCGCCGGCGGGCCGCGGAGGAGCGCTTCGCGGCCCGCGACCGAGAGCGCACCCGGGCCTGGGGGATGCTGACCAGGATGCGCGCCGAGGCCGAACGGCTCGGGGTCCGGGCGGGGAACCTCGGCGACCGCCGCCGGGAGGTCGAGGCCGCTCTGGAGGAGCTTCGCGCCGAGCTCGGGCCCCTCACCCTCGACGTCGGCGAGGGCGCGGCGCCCAGCGAGCGGTCCCGCAAGCTCGAGGAGGAGCTCGGCGAGGTCGGGGCGGGCCTGGCCGGCGCCGGCCAGGCGCTCGAGCGAGCCCGCTCGGAGCCTTCGGAGGCCACCAGAGCGGCCGCCCTCGGCGAGGTCCGCTCCGGCGCCGAGCGCGCCGCGCGGCACGCTCGGCGGGCCGAGGGCCTTCTCGGCGAGCGCCACCGCGCCGAGCTGCGCGCCCGGGCTGCTGACGCGGAGGAGCTCCTGGAGGCAATCGGCGCCGCCGCGCTGGCCGTCGAGGGGCTGCGGGAGGCGCTGCGGGCGCGCATCGAGTCGACCGAGGCGGACGTGCTCGACGATCGGAGTGGCGGCGAGGGTATCGTCGAGGAGATGCGGGCCTGCTCGGCGCGCGAGCACGCCCTCCAGGGAGAGATCCGCCAGACCTCCGAGCGCCTGCGCGAGGCAGAGGTCCAGGCCGCGCATCTCGGCGACCGCCGGGCCGAGGCCGAGAAGGAGCTGCGGGGGATCGCCGCAAGGCTCGGCGAGGAGATCGGGCCCGCCGGCGACGCCCTGGGGCAGGAGGAGCGGGAGGACATCGGCCGGCGCCTGGAGCGCCTGGAGCGGCGGCGGGCCCAGATCGGGCCCCTCAACCCGCTCGCCGAGCGCGAGTACGAGGAGGCCCGCGAGCACGTCGAGGAGCTGAAGACCCAGCGGGAGGACATCGCGGAGGGCATCGGAGAGCTCCAGACCCTGATCCGCGACATCGACCGCGAGATAGACCGCGCCTTCGAGGAGACCTTCGAGGCGACCTCGGCGAACTTCGAGGAGATGGTGGAGCATCTCTTCCCGGGCGGGCGCGGACGGCTGCGCCGCGTCACCCTGAGGCCGGTCGGATCCCCGCAGACGGGCCCCCAGGGCGCGGAAGATCCCGCCGGCGGGGAGGGCTCCGACGGGGAGGAGGAGGCCGGCGGCGAGGAGGGCTCAGAGCGCGACGCCCTGGGCGTGGAGATCGAGGTCACCCCGGCCGGCAAGTCGACCCGCAAGCTCTCGCTGCTCTCCGGCGGGGAGAAGTCGCTGGTGGCGCTCGCCTTCGTCTTCGCCGTCTTCCTCGCCAGGCCATGCCCCTTCTACATCCTCGACGAGGTCGAGGCCGCCCTCGACGACGCCAACATCGACCGCTTCCTGCAGCTGATCCGCCGCTTCAGCGACCGTGCCCAGTTCGTCATCGTCACCCACCAGAAGCGCACCATGGACGCTGCCGACATTCTCTACGGAGTCAGCATGGGCGGCGATGGCGTCACAAAGGTCGTCTCGAGGCGGATGGCGCGCGAGGGGACCGACGGTGCCGGGGAGGCGCCGGCGCCCTTCGCCGGCATCGAGCGCTCCGAGGCCTCCGAGGCGGCCTGAGGGCGGCGCGGGGGCCCACCCCCTGCGGCTAGCCTCTGCGGCGTGGCGGTCTCCTGGCAAGAGATCTTCGACCTCGGCGAGCGCGCCCTCCCGGGACCGGCGGGTGCCGAGTCCCCCGAGCGGGAGAGGGGGAGGTTCCGGCGCCTTCGCGAGAGCCTGCGGCGAAGCCGGCGGGCGCTGGCCGAGGAGATCTCGGCGAGCCTCTTCGACAAGGTCGACGAGGAGACCTGGGAGCGCCTCGAGGAGGCGCTGATCCTCGCCGACGCCGGGGCGCCGACCACGGCAAGGGTCGTGGAGCGGCTGGAGCGGGAGGTCGAGGCGGGCGAGGTCGCCGCCGACGGCGCGGCGATCCAGCAGCGTCTGATCGAGATCATCGCCGAGACCGCGGCGCCCGAGCCGCCCCGCATCGACCTCAGCGCCCGGCCCGCCGTGGTGATGGTGGTCGGGGTCAACGGGACCGGCAAGACGACGACGATCGGCAAGGTCGCCTGGCATCTCGCCGAGGAGATGGGGCTCGCGGTGGTGCTCGCCGCCGCCGACACCTACCGGGCGGCGGCCGCCGAGCAGCTCGCCGAGTGGGCGCAGCGCTCGGGCGCCGGCCTGGTCCGCTCCGAGGAGGGCGGCGACCCCGGTGCGGTCGCCTTCGACGCGATTGCCGCCGCGAAGGCCCGGGGGGCGGACGTGGTGATCGTGGACACCGCGGGGCGGCTGCACACCCAGGGAAACCTGATGGACGAGCTCGCCAAGATACGGCGGGTGATCGGCCGCCAGTCGCAGGGTGGCCCGCACGAGACGCTGATCACGATCGACGCCACCACCGGCCAGAACGGCCTTCGCCAGGCCCAGGTGTTCTCCGACGCGGTCGAGGTTGACGGGGTCGTCCTCACCAAGCTCGACGGCACGGCGAAGGGCGGCATAACCCTGGCGATAGCCTCCGAGCTGGGGATTCCGGTGAAGCTGATCGGGACGGGCGAGGGCCTGGAGGACCTGAGGCCCTTCGACCCGGCCGACTTCGCCCGCGCGCTGCTCGAGCCCTGAACGGTCGCTAGGCCGCTGCCGGGGCGGCTCTGCGTCCCCGCTCGGCCCTCGCCATCAGCTGGGAGTGGTCGAGCCCCATGAAGGCGTCGACCACCGCCGGGTCGAAGCGCGTGCCGGAGGCGGCGCGGATCTCCGCCAGCGCCTCCTCCACGGTCCAGGCGGTCTTGTAGGCGCGGTCGTGCATGAGGGCGTCGAAGACGTCGGCGACCATGGTGATCCTCCCCGCCACCGGGATCTCCTCGCCGGCGAGGCCGCGGGGGTAGCCCCTCCCGTCCCAGCGCTCGTGATGGGTCAGCGCGATCTGCTCGGCCAGCCTCAGGGCCGGCGTCTCGCTGCCTGCCAGGATCCTCGCGCCGGCGATCGTGTGGGCGCGGATCTCGTCGGCCTCGGCGTCGGTGAGCCTGGCCCGCCGCAGCAGCGTTTCGCGGTGCACTCCGAGCTTCCCGATGTCGTGCAGCGGGGCGGCCTGCGCCAGCAGCTCGACGAAGCCGGGGGAAAGCCCCATCTTGCGGCCGATGGCGGCGGCGATCTGCCCCACGCGCGCGGTGTGTTCGCGCGTTCCCTCGGCGTGCAGCTCGGCGGCTGTCGCGAGCCGCTGGAGCACCTCGAGGCGGGCCCGCTCCAGCTCCCTGGTCCTCTCGCGCAGCGCTCCCTGGAGCATCCGCTCACGGGTCCTCAGGCCCTCCTCGGCCCGTTTCAGGCTGGTGATGTCGTAGATCACGCCCTGCGTCACGGTCTGCCCGTCGCGGTTGACCCCCACGGCGATGTCGCGCACCCAGATCTCCTCGCCGCCCCTGGTGCGCAGCCGGTAGTCGGTCGCGTTCGCTTCGCCCGAGCTCAGCGTCCGCCCCTCGTCGGAGATGGCCAGCGCCAGGTCGTCGGGGTGGATCTGGCGCCGCCAGAGGCCCGGGTTCCCGAGCCACTCCGAGGGCGAGAACCCGAGCATCTCCTCGATGTGCGGGCTGACGTAGAGCCAGCGGGCGTCGGGGCCCGGCTCGGCCAGATAGGCGATCACCGGGGCGCGCTCGGCGACGAAGCCGTAGCCGCCGATCCCGGGGCGCTCCACCGGGTTGGCGGAAGGCTCGGCCGATCCGGGCCAAAGCCCTGCGCCGACCAGGGCGGCGGCGATGACCAGCGCGGCGAGGAGCAGTGCCTGAAGGGAGAGGGCCGCGGCGACCGCGGCGACCGCGAGCGCCGCGAGGGCTCCTCCGAGGAGGAGCGTGTGGCGCGATTCGCCGCTTCTTCTGAGGCGCTCGATCACACAGTAATCGTAGTGAGGGGCGGGACCCCGGATGAAGGGATCCGGTCGCCGCGGCCGGGGGCGACTAAGCTGGCCGCAGTGTTCGACCAGCTCTCAGGACGGCTTCAGGCGACGCTCTCGGAGGTCCGCTCCCGGGGCAAGCTGACCGAGGCCGACGTGGACGCGGCGATGCGGGAGATCCGGCTCGCCCTGCTCGAGGCCGACGTCAACTTCAAGGTGGTCAAGCGCTTCACCGCCGACCTGAAGGAGCGCTGCCTGGGCGCGGGCGTCCTCGGCAGCCTCGACCCGGGCCAGCAGGTGGTGAAGATCGTCAACGAGGAGCTGAGCGCGCTGATGGGTGGCTCCGGGCGGGAGATCGCCTTCGCCTCGACGGGTCCGACCGTGATCCTGATGGCCGGCCTGCAGGGCTCCGGCAAGACCACGGCCTGCGCGAAGCTCGCCCGGCACCTCGGCGAGGGCGGCAGGAAGGTGGCGATCGCCGCCTGCGACGTCTACCGCCCCGCCGCGGTCGAGCAGCTGGTCACGATGGGCGGCCGCGCCGGCGCCGAGGTCTACGAGAAGGGGACCGGCTCCGACCCGGTCGAGATCGCCGAGTGGGCGCTGGAGCGAGCCAGGGCGGAGGACCGCGACGTGCTGATCGTCGACACGGCGGGGCGCCTCCACGTCGACGAGGAGCTGATGGACGAGCTGGCGCGGATTCGCAAGCGCACCAGGCCGCACGACGTGCTCCTGGTCGTGGACGCGATGACCGGCCAGGACGCGGTCGGCGTCGCGGAAGCCTTCGCCGAGCGCGTCGAGTTCGACGGCGTGGTGATCACCAAGCTCGACGGCGACGCGCGCGGCGGCGCGGCGCTGTCGGTGAAGGCGGTCACCGGCAAGCCGATCATCTACGCCTCGACCGGCGAGAGGATCGAGGAGTTCGAGCGCTTCCACCCCGATCGCATGGCCGGCCGCATCCTCGGGATGGGCGACGTGCTCAGCCTGATCGAGAAGGCCGAGAAGCAGGTGGACGCCGAGCAGGCGGCCGACCTGCAGGAGAAGATGCGCCGCGAGCAATTCACGCTCGATGACTTCCTGCAGCAGATGAAGCAGGTCCGCAGGATGGGCCCGATCGGGAACCTGCTCGGGATGATCCCGGGCATGGGGGCGATGAAGGGGATGAACGCCGCCGACGTCGACGAGCGCGAGCTCGACAGGTTGGAGGCGATCATCCTTTCGATGACGCCCGAGGAGCGGGCCGACCCGGCGCTGATCAACGGCTCCCGGCGCAAGCGCATCGCCGGCGGCTCGGGGACCCGCGTACAGCACGTCAACCAGCTCGTCAAGCAGTTCGACGGGATGCGCAAGCTGATGAAGCAGATGGCCTCCGGCCAGATGCCCGACCCCCGCCAGCTCGCCCAGCAGGTGGGCGGCGCACCGGCGGTCCGCCCGAAGATCCGCCGCCGCTAGCAGTCTGTAACCTTCCGCGGCCATGGCAGTGCGAATCAGACTCAGGAGGGTGGGTTCGAAGAAGAACCCGATCTGGCGCGTGGTGGTCGCCGACAAGCGCTCCCCCCGCGACGGCCGCACGATCGAGACGATCGGCCGCTACAACCCGCAGACCGAGCCCTCGGTGGTCGAGATCGACGAGGAGCGGGCCCGCCACTGGCTCGACCGGGGGGCCCAGCCCTCCGAGACGGTCGCCGGGCTGCTCCGCTCCCGGGGCATCGAGGCCTCCGGCAGCTGAGCCTCCCGTGAAGGACCTGCTCGAGTTCCTCACCAAGGCGCTGGTCGAGGAACCCGGCGCGGTCTCCGTCGAGGAGGTCGAGGAGGACGGCGACCTCGTCTACGAGATCACGGTGGCCGAGGGCGACCTGGGCAGGGTGATCGGCAAGGGCGGGCGGGTCGCAAACGCGATCCGCGCGGTCGCCAAGGCGGCTGCGGTGCGCCTCGAGCGCCGCGTGATCGTCGACATCCTCGACTAGGGCCGCGGCGGGTCCGGGCCGTGCGCCTCGACGTCTTCACGCTCTTCCCCGAGGCCTTCGGGTGGTTCGCCGCCCAGCGCCCGGTCCAGAACGCGCTGGAGCGCGGCTCGTCCCTGAGGTTGATCAACCTTCGCGACTCGACCCCTCTGGGAGCCGGCAAGGTCGACGACACGCCCTACGGGGGTGGCGCCGGGATGGTCATCCGGGTGGACGTTGTCGACGCCGCCCTGCGCTCCGCCTACCGGGACGGCGAGCGGCCGCGGGTCGTCCTGCTCACTCCGGGGGGGCGGCTGCTGGACGACGCGCTCGCCTCCGAGCTCGCGGCGGAGCCCGGGCTGGCGCTGCTGTGCGGGCGCTACGAGGGCTTCGACCAGCGGGTCCACGACCACCTGGCCGACGAAGAGGTCTCGATCGGCCGCTACGTGCTGGCCGGGGGCGAGCTGGCGGCGATGGTCCTGGCCGATGCCGTGGTCCGCAAGCTGCCGGGGGCGCTCGGCGACGAGCGCAGCGCGGTGGAGGAATCGTTCAGCCCGGCGCTCGCCGGCAGGCCCGAGTACCCGCACTACACGCGCCCTCCGGACTACCGGGGATGGGGGGTGCCCGAGGTGCTGCTCTCCGGCGATCACCGGCGCATCTCCGAGTGGCGCGAGCAGCGCAGCCGCGAGCGCGCGGAGCGGCTCGGACACCCGGCGGGCTGAGTCGTGCGGGCCGCGGCGCCGCGCGCCGGGGCAGGCCGCGAGTCGCTACCATTCCGCCACCGCGCGGGCCGTGCTGCCTCGCGGTTTTTTCTCGCACGCACCGGCCGCGGGCCCAACCGGCAATGAGCACGATCATCGACAGCCTCGAGCGGAAGTACCTGAAGGACGGCCTGCCGTCGTTCGGGCCCGGCGACCGCGTGCGGGTCCACTTCCAGGTGGTCGAGGGAAGCCGGCGCCGCACCCAGGTATTCGAGGGCGTCGTGCTGAAGCGCCAGGGCTCGGGCGCGCGCGAGACCTTCACGGTCCGCAAGCAGTCGTTCGGGGTCGGGGTCGAGCGGACCTTTCCGCTGCACTCCCCGAAGATCGAGCGGCTCGAGATCGCCGCCCGCGGCGACGTGCGGCGCGCGAAGCTCTATTACCTGCGCGGGCGCGTCGGCAAGGCGGCCCGCGTCGCCGAGCGCCGCTGGGGCATCGACGAGGAGGTGATCGGCGCGCCGGCCCAGGCCGGCGAGGCGATCGACTCCGAGGGCGTCGCGCAGAGCGAGGTCGTCCCGGCGGAGGCCCCTGAGGCCGCGGCGCCCGAGGGGGAGGAGCCCGAGGGGGACAAGGCCCCCGAGGCCGAGCCCTCCGCCGAGGAGGAGGCGGCCGATACGGCCGCGGAAGAGGATGGACCGGAGACGGCCGCGGAGGAAGCCGGGGCCCAGAGCGAGGGTTCCGCTGAGAGCGAGGACGGGGGAGACGGGGAGACCGGCGGCGGGTCCGGCAAGGACGCGGGCTGAACGCGCTGATCCCCAAACCGAAGAGCGCCCGCGGCGGTTTCGTCGAGCTCGTCGTGATCGTGCTGCTGGCGCTGGGCCTCGCCCTGGCGATCCAGGCCTGGATCGTCAAGCCCTATCAGATCCCCTCCGAGTCGATGGAGCCGACGCTCGACGTCGGCCAGAGGGTGCTGGTCAACCGGTTCGTCTACCACTTCACCGACCCCGGGATCGGGGACATCGTGGTGTTCCATCCCCCCGCCGGCGCGGATCAGGGAGCCGAGTGCGGGGTGCGCCATCCGCCCACCCAGGCCTGCCCGAGGCCCACGAAGGCCGAGTCCGACCAGAACTTCATCAAGCGGATCGTCGCCGGGCCGGGCGACACGCTCAGCGTCCGCGGCGGGCACCCGGTGGTCAACGGCGTCGCCAAGACGGACGAGGGCTACATCATCCCCTGCAGCCGGGGGGGAGGCGCCTGCAACCTCCCGAAGCCGATCACCATTCCACCCGACCACTACTTCATGATGGGCGACAACCGTGGCTCGAGCGACGACAGCAGGTTCTGGGGCCCCGTCCCCAGGGACTGGATCATCGGCAAGGCCTTCGCCACCTACTGGCCGCCGGACCGGATCGGCATCCTCTAGGCGACGGCGCTCGGCCCGCACCCGCAAGCTCTTCGCCTACGACCGCGCGCTGGGCTCGCCGCTGGTGGCCGGCGCCGACGAGGCCGGCAGGGGGTCCCTGGCCGGCCCGCTGGTCGCCGCCGGGGTGCTGATCGACCACCGCGCCCTCGGCCTCTCCGACCGCCGCGCCCTGGCCGGCCTGCACGACTCCAAGCAGATGACCGCCGAGCTCCGCGGGGAGCTCTACCCGAAGGTGCTGCGGGCCGCGGCCAGGGTCAGCGTCGTCTTCCGCTGCGTGAGGGGGATCGACGAGCGCGGGCTCCACGTCACCAACGTCGAGGCCCTCGCAACCGCGCTGCTCCGCCTCGAGGCCCCCGGGGCCGTCCACCTGGTCGACGGCTTCCGTCTGCCCGGCTGCCCGCTGCCGCACACGGCGGTGGTCAAGGGGGACAGCACCAGCGCGGCGATCGCCGCCGCCTCGGTGATCGCCAAGGTGAGCCGCGACCGCTACATGCACGAGGCCGCCGCTCGCCACCCGGAGTGGGAGTTCGACGAGAACGTCGGCTACTCGACCCCCGAGCACCGTGAGGCGATCGCCCGCAGCGGGATCTCGCCGCTGCACCGCCGCTCCTTCCAGTCGGTCGCCTACAGCCAGCTCGAGCTGGCGGGCTGAGCGGGCCGGGGGGCCGTACCTCAGAAGGCCCCGCGGAGGTGCTCGTAGCCCTCGACCGTGCCCGCGGCGGAGTAGGTGACGCCGATCGCGTCGAAGCGGATCGCGCGCCAGGGCATGTCGCAGCTGCCCGCCGCCAGCCACGCCGCGGCGAGGCGCCGGATCCGGCGCCGCTTGTCCGGCCCGACCGCGAGCACCGGGCGCTCGGGCCCCCGCGCCCTCCCCGCACGCCCGGCCTTCACCTCGACGAAGACCAGGACGCCGGAGTCCATGCCGACGATGTCTATCTCGCCGTAGCGGGTGCGGGCGTTGCGGCAGAGGATCCGCCAGCCTGCATCGACGAGGCGCGAGGCCACCAGCTCCTCGGCGGCGCGACCCAGCGCGCGGCGCGTCTCGGTCATCGGCCGGCCCGCGTCTCGGTCATCGGCCGGTCGTTTCTCTGCGGATTCCACGGCACCGGGCCACGCTAGCCCCGGCCTGCGCATCGGTGGCGCGCAGGATGTGGCGATTTCCTGACTTCTCGCGGGCAACCGGGCATCCCGCGCCGTCTAGCTTGGCGGCATGCTCGCGACGGTTCGCGCCTTCACCCTGGACGGCGTCTCCGCCCGGCCGGTGCAGGTGGAGGCCGATGTCCACAGGGGGCTTCCGGCCTTCAGCATCGTGGGCCTCCCGGACGTCGCGGTCCGCGAGGCCAGGGAGCGGGTCCGGGCCGCCCTCCAGAACTGCGGCTTCGACTTCCCGCAGTGCCGGATAACGGTCAACTTGGCTCCGGCGAGCCTGCGGAAGGCGGGGCCGGGGCTCGATCTGGCGATCGCCCTCTCCCTGCTGATCGCCTCCGGCCAGGTCCGCTCCGAGTCGTTCGGGCGGGCGGCGGTCACCGGCGAGCTGGCGCTCGACGGGGCCGTGCGCAGCGTGCCCGGGGCCCTGGCGATGGCCGAGGAGGCCAGACGGGCCGGCCGGGCGATCGTCCTGCCGGCCGTCAACGGGCCCGAGGCGGCGCTTGCCGGGGACGTCGAGGTCCTCCCGGTGGAGAGCCTCGCCCAGCTCAAGGGCCTCGCCGACGGGGGGTGGAGGCCCTCCCGGCCACGGCCCCTTCGCCTGGTGCGCGAGGCGGCGGAGGGCCCGGACCTCGCCGACCTGCGGGGCCAGCCACGGCTTCGGTTCGCCCTCGAGGTGGCGGCCGCGGGCGGCCACAGCCTGCTGATCGTCGGCCCGCCCGGGGCCGGCAAGTCGCTCGCGGCGCGGCGCCTGCCCTCGATCCTGCCGGCGCCCGGGCTGGAGGAGGCGCTCGAGCTGGCGCGGATCGCCAGCGCCTGCGGGCTGCTGGACCGGACCGCGGGCCGGCGTCCCTTCCGCGCTCCGCACCACACGATCTCGGTGGCGGGGCTGGTCGGGGGCGGCAACCCGCCGCGGCCCGGCGAGGTGACCCTCGCCCACGGCGGCGTGCTCTTCCTCGACGAGATCGCAGAGTTCCGGCGGGACGCCCTGGAGGCGCTGCGCGGGCCGCTGGAGGACCGCCAGGTGACGATCTCGCGAACCGGCTCCGGCCGTTGCCTTCCCTGTGACTTCATGCTCGTCGCCGCAGCGAACCCCTGCCCGTGCGGCCGCGGCGAGGCGGACCCCGGATGCCGCTGCACGCCGCTGGAGGTGAGCCGCTACGCGCGGCGTCTCAGCGGGGCGCTCGCCGACCGCATGGACATCGTGGTCTCGGTCTCCCAGCCCGCGCCGGGGGAGATCGCCGGCCCGCCGGGGGAGGGCTCGGCGGCGATCCGGGAACGGGTTGCGCCGGCCCGCGCCCGCCAGGAGGCGAGGCTGGGGGCGGGGAGGCGCAATGCGGCAATGACGCCGGCGCAGACCCGTGATGCGCCGCTCAGCGGCGAGGCCTCGGAGATTCTGGCCGCTGCCTATCGCGGCGAGCGGCTGAGCGGCCGTGCCCACGACCGGGTGATCCGGGTCGCGCGCACGATCGCCGACCTCGAGGCGACCGACGAGATCGGCCCCGAGGCGCTGGCGCGGGCACTGGAGCTTCGCCGCCGCGAGGAGACGTGAGCGATCTCCGGGCCTGTGCGGGGTGCCTGCGGCGGGCCTGGCTGCTGGTCGCGCTGTCCCCGTACATCGAGCGCGTCGCCACCGGGCGGCCCGGCTCGCGGTCCCCGGAGCTTCTCGGCCTCGACGACGAGGACCTCGCGCGGGCCGTCGCCCCCAGGGGCGCGGCGGCGATCCTCTCGGACGTCGCCGGGGTCTCCGAGAGCGAGATCCGCGGGCGCGTGCGGGCGGCGGGGGCCTGGGCGGTCTGCCGCCACGACGAGCGGTTCCCGGCCGGGTTGAGGGAGGCCCGCGACGCTCCCCGCTCGCTGATCTGCCGGGGGGACCCGGGGCGGCTGGAGCTGCTCGACCCCGGCGCGACGGTGACGGTGGTCGGCTCGCGGCGGGCCACCGCCTACGGCAGGGAGGTCGCCCGGAGCCTCGGCTCCGAGCTGGCCGGGACCGGGCTCCTCGTGGCCAGCGGCCTCGCCTTCGGGATCGACGCAGCGGCCCACCGGGGCGCTCTGGAAAGGGGGATGACCGTGGCGGTGACGGGCTGCGGACCCGACGTGGCCTACCCCGCCGCCCACCGGTCGCTGCACCGGCGGATCGGGGAGTCGGGGCTGATCGTCTCAGAGCTGGCGCCCGGGGCCACACCGTGGCGCTGGACCTTCCCGGCGCGCAACCGGGTCATGGCGGGGCTCGCCTCGATGACCGTCGTGGTCGAGGCTGCGGTCCGCTCGGGCTCGCTGATCACGGCCGAGATGGCCGCCGAGCTGGGGCGCGACGTCGGCGCCGTGCCGGGTCCCGTCAACTCGGGCCTCTCCGCCGCCACCAACGAGCTGCTCAGCCGCGGCGCCTGTGTGGTCCGCGGTGCTCAGGACGTCCTGGACGCGATGCTCGGGCCGGGCGCCGTGCCGGAGCGCCCGCCCGGGCCCCCGCTCGAACCGGCGCTCGCGGAGGTCCTGGCAGGGTTCGAGCGGCTGGGCGGCAACCCCGACGCGGTCGCCGGCGCGCTCGGCCTGGGGGGCCCGGAGCTCTCCCTGGCCCTCGCCCGGCTCGAGCTGCTCGGCTACCTCCGCGGCTCCCCTCTGGGGGCCTACGTGCGCACGGCTCTCGCCCCTCCGTAACCTGCCCGGCGTGGAGACGGCGAACCGATGAGATCCCAGACGGCAACGGTGCCCACGGTCCTCTCGATCGCCGGCTCTGACTCCGGAGGGGGCGCGGGGGTCCAGGCCGACCTGAAGGCGTTCGCGCGCTGCGGCGTCCACGGGATGACGGCGATCACCGCGATCACCGCGCAGAACACGATCGAGGTCACCGCGGTGGAGCCGGTCCCGGGTGAGATGATCGTCGAGCAGGTCCGCGCCGTCGTCTCCGACATCGGGGTCGATGCGGCCAAGGTCGGGATGCTCGGCACGGCCGGAACGGCCGCCGCGGTGGTCGAGGCCCTGGGCCTGGTCGGCGATGCCCCGGTCGTGGTCGACCCGGTGATGGTCGCCGAGAGCGGCGCAGTCCTGCTCGACGACCCCGCCCGCGCAGTGCTGATCGGCGAGGTCCTGCCCCTGGCCGCGGTGGCGACGCCGAACGTCCCCGAGGCGCGGGCGCTCAGCGGCCTCGGCGACCGCGCCACGGCCGAGGACCTCGCTCGCGCGGTCCACGCCCTCGGCCCGGCGGCGGTCGTGGTGACCGGCGGTCACCGCGAGCGCCTCGTAGACGTCTTCTTCGACGGGACCGAGGCGGTCGAGATCCCGGTCGAGCGGGCGCCGGAGGGGGCGGCGCACGGCTCCGGCTGCACCCACTCCTCGGCCCTCGCGGCGCTGCTGGCCCGCGGGGAGAGTCCGCTCGAGGCCGCCCGCGATGCGGCCCGCCTCGCCTCCGAGGCCGTGGCCAACGGTCTGCACTCGATCGGCGCCGGGCCCGGACCCGTGGACGCCCTCAACTGCGGCCGAACTTCAAGAAACCGCTGATATGCAGCGCCAAGGTGAAGCTCGGCGGGAGGTGGGTGGAGCGCCGACGGGGGTTGAGCGATAATCCACTCGTGAGGTTCGTGCGCATGAAGCCCGGCCACGGGGACGTCCTGCTCGCCGAGGGCGACATCGAGGTTGCCGAGGACGAGGAGCGGCTGGTCGCCGAGTTCCGGCGGCAGCTCGAAGAGGGCATGTGGGCTGCGGTTCCCCTCGGCGAGGGCGGTCGGCGGCGGGCCGAGATGGTGCGGGAGTTCTCGGAGATCCCCAGGGACGCCGAGCGCGTGATCTTCTTCCCGCGCGCCGCCGGGGGCTGAGGTGGCGCTGCTCGCCGTTGCGCTCCTTGCCGCGGTCGCGGCCATCGGCGTCTTCGGGTTCACTGCGGAGATCCGGCGGGCTGCGCGGCGGCGGGTCGGCCGGCCGCGGGCGCCGCGCTACGACCCCGGCCGCGAGAGGCGCGCCGAGCTTCGGGCCAGGCGGCTGCTGCGGTCGGTTGCCGGCGAGGAGGCGTACTCGATGTACCTCGACCTCGGATTCCTCCACGTCCGCGGCCGAGAGGGGAGCTACGGCTATGTCGTCTACCCGCACCGCTCGATCGTGGCTTTCGAGGAGTCCACGGGCGAGCTACTCAGCGAGTACTGCGTGGGCTTCCCCGACGCCGACGACCCCGGAGACGGGCTCCTCCCCGACGCCGACGACGTGCTGGCCAAGTGGATGGCGCTCCGGGGCGACGAGGAGCGACTGCTCTGCGACGCGAACATGCACCTGCCGGGCCGCCACCTCGATCCGGGACAGGTGCGGCGCGACGTCCGCCGACTGCGTCAGTGGGAAGGCCGGCGCCGCCGGTCCGCCGAAGCGCCCCCTGCCACCGCCGAAGCGCCCCCTGCCACCGCCGAAGCGCCCCCTGCCACCGCCGAAGCGCCCCCTGCCACCGCCGTCTAGGCTCCCGGTGATGAGCGAGAGCACCTCGAACGCGGCCCCCGCCCTTCCCCGACCCCGTTCGGCGGCTGTCTTCGACGGCCCCGAGCGGGCCGCGGCCCGCGCCTACATGAAGGGCATCGGCTTCGACGACGAGGCGCTGAGCCGCCCCACGGTCGGGGTGGCCAACACCTGGATCGAGGCGATGCCCTGCAACTTCCACCTTCGCGGGCTCGCCGGCCCGATCAAGGAGGGGGTGCGAAAGGGAGGCGGCACCCCGATGGAGTTCAACACCGTGGCGATCTCCGACGGGATCACCATGGGGACGAAGGGGATGAAGACCTCCCTGGTCAGCCGTGAGGTGATCGCCGACTCGATCGAGCTGACGGCCCGCGGCTACCAGTTCGATTCGCTGGTCGCCCTCTCCGCCTGCGACAAGACCATCCCCGGCTGCGTGATGGCGATGGCCAGGCTCGACATCCCCTCCCTGATGCTCTACGGGGGCTCCATCGCCCCCGGCCGCTGGCACGGCCACGACGTCACGATCCTCGATGTCTTCGAGGCGGTCGGGGCAAACGCCGCAGGGGAGATGAGCGACGAGGAGCTCCACGAGCTCGAGGGCGTGGCGAGCCCCGGCGCGGGGGCCTGTGGCGGCCAGTTCACCGCCAACACGATGGCCTGCGCCTTCGAGGCGCTGGGCGTTTCCCCGGGCGGATCGGCGATGGTCCCCGCCGAGGACCCCGGCAAGATGTCGGTGGCCGAGCGGATCGGCGAGCTCGCCGTGCTGGTCCTCGAAAGGGACCTGCGGCCGAGCCGGATCATCACCCGGGAGTCGATCGAGAACGCGATCGCCTGCGTCTGCGCCTCGGGCGGGTCGACCAACGGCGTCCTGCACCTTCTCGCCGTCGCCAAGGAGGCGGGGGTCGACCTCGACATCGACGACTTCGAGGAGGTCTCGCGCCGCACGCCGCTGCTCGCCGACCTCAAGCCGGGAGGGCGCTTCGTCGCCACCGATCTATACCGGGCCGGCGGCGTGCCGCTGATCCTCAGCCGCCTCGCCGAGGCGGGCATCCTTCACACCGAGGCGCTCACGGTCACCGGCGAGACGATCGGCGAGATCGCGGAAGCGGCGACCGAGACGCCCGGCCAGGAGGTCGTGCGTCCGCTGTCCGACCCGCTGAAGAGCGCGGGGGGCCTGGCGATCCTGCGCGGGAACGTCGCCCCCGAGGGCGCCGTGGTCAAGCTGGCCGGCACCGAGCGCCGCGGCCAGACCGGCCCGGCGAGGGTCTTCGAGTCCGAGGAGGAATGCTTCCGAGCCGTCAAGGAGCAGCGGATCGAGCCCGGCGACGTCATCGTGATCCGCAACGAGGGGCCGGCCGGGGGCCCCGGCATGCGGGAGATGCTGCAGGTCACCGCGGCGATCGTCGGCGAGGGCCTCGGCGAGGAGGTGGCGCTGCTCACCGACGGCCGCTTCTCCGGCGCGACGCGCGGCCTGATGGCCGGGCACGTTGCGCCCGAGGCGGTCAAGGGCGGCGCGATCGCGGCGATCCGCGACGGCGACGAGGTGACCATCGACGTCGACGAGCGCCGCATTGACGTCGCCCTGAGCGACGAGGAGATCGCCGAGCGGGTCGCCGCCTACCAGGCGCCCGAGCCGGCCTACGAGCGCGGCGTGATGGCGAAGTACGCGGCCACCGTCTCCAGCGCCTCGCACGGCGCTGTAACCGGCTGACCGGCCCGCCGGGGCCATCGCCGAGCGCCGGCCTAATCCGCGGCCGGACCGGGGGGGAGGTGCGCCTCGGCGGGCGGTGTGAGGAACTCGTCGAGGACGCGGTTGAAGCGGGAGGGGCGCTCGAGCTGGGGCAGGTGACCGGTGCGCTCGAAGATCTCCAGCCGAGAGTGGGGGATGCGGCGGTGGTAGCTGAGGGCCGCCTGGACCGGGACTATCCGGTCGTCGAACCCCCACACCACCATGGCCGGGATCTCGATCTCGCCGGCGCGGTCGCGGAGGTCGTAGCCGATCACCGACTTCAGGGCATCGGTGAAGCCGGGGCTGCGCAGCGCCGGCTCGACCTGCTCGTAGAGGAGCTCGGGGCTGAGCCTGTTCGGGTAGCGGAAGACGCCGCGGAAGGCCATGTAGCGGGCCCGGGGGCGGACCAGGCCGGCGCGGTTGAACCTGGCGATCACCGGCCCGCTCATCTCGGCGATCCGTCCGAGCAGCGCCGCCGGCTCGCTGCGGGCCTGGGCCCTGGTCATCCCCGCCGCCGAGACGAGCACCAGGCGCTCGAACCGCCCGGGGCGCTGGATCACCGCCTCGGTGGAGATGAAGCCGCCCATCGAGTTGCCGACGACGGCCGCGCAGCGCTCGATGCCGAGCTTCTCGCAGAAGTCGTGCAGCAGCCGGCCGTAGGCCGGGATGTCGATCTGCCAGGCCGGCAGGGGGCTGTTGCCGAACCCCGGCAGGTCGAGGGCGATTACGCGGTAACGCCGCGCGAAGTGGGGGGCGTTCTCCAGCCAGTTCTGCCAGCAGCCCGAGAGCCCGTGCACGAAGAGCAGCGGGGCTCCCTCGCCCATCTCGACGAAGTTGACCGCGGCCCCCGGCAACTCGACGGTGCGCAGGTGCTCGCGCCAGTCGATGCGCAGCCACTCCGGGTCGGGGGTCCCGTAATCGCCGGCCGGGCGCGCCGGAGGCCCGAGCAGGGCCGCCTCAGGCATATCCCATCCGCTCGAGCACCGGGATCTCGCGGATCTGCGGAGGCTGCAGGTGGTCCCAGAGGATCCCGCGGGGCCGCTCGTACTGGCGCTCGACGTCGATCACCGCCCGGGGCGTGGAGATCACGTCGACGGGGAGGTCGTGGGCGGTGGACTGGAGGTGCTGGCGAAGGATCTGGATGGGGTGGACGGTGGTCGCGACGGTGGTGTGGTCGTCGATCTTCCCCGAGTCGATCAGGATCCCGTACTCGAGGTCGGAGAAGCCGCCGCCCTTGCCGATCCGCGCGCCGCTCAGGTTGACCGCAACGGCGCCGCAGAGCACCAGGTCGATCTCGGGCAGCTCGTCGAGCGCCACCACGCGGCCGTGCCGCAGCGCCCCCTTGATCGTGGCGGCCTCCTTCACCGCCTGCTTGGAGAGACGCTTGGGGTCCAGGACCCGGAAGGGGTGGATGTCCCGCAGCCTGGGAACGGCCATGATCACGATCTTCCCCTCCTCCAGGGCGGCGCGGCGGGCGTGGGTCTGCGGGGAGTCGGGGTTGGCCTTGACCACCCGGGCCCGCTTCCAGGCCCTGTGGCCGGCCAGCTTCTCCGCGGCCAGCTTGGCCCCGGCGAAGTTCGGGATCCGCCCCTCGGCGCCCGGGAACCGCGAGACGCCCTCCCGCTCCATCGCCTTCCAGACGTCCTCGCGCACCTCGTCCTTCGATCGCACCCGGCGAAACATATAGAGGCCGCGCGGCGGCGAGCACCGGCCCTGCCAGAATGCCCCGATGAGCGAGAGGATGCCGGTCTCCGAGCCCCCGCGCGCCCGGGCGAGGGCTCTTCCCGCGGCACTCCCGCGGGACCTGCTTCCGGCGATCGAGCCAGAGCGCCGGGTCGACGACTGGGGGCGCTCGGAGAGGCTGGAGGGCATCTTCGACCGCACCGCCGTGGAGTTCCTCTACCGCTACCTCTTCCGGGTCGAGGCGGAGGGCCTCGAGCACGTGCCGGAGCGTGGCGGGGCCCTGCTGGGCGCCAACCACTCGGGCGCGCTTGCCGGCGAGGCCGCGATGATCGCCCGATCGATCCGCGAGGAGCACCCGGCGCGGAGGCCGGTGAGCATCGCGGTCGACGGTCCCTTCGGCGCCTACCCGTTCCTCTCGATGCTGGCCCGGAAGGTCGGCTGCGTTTCCACCCACCCGGCCAACGTCCACCGCCTCCTCCACGACGAGCGCAGGCTGGTCCTGCTCTTCCCGGAGGAGCGCAAGGGCACCGAGAAGGTCTTCCACCGGCGCTACCGGCTGCGCCGCTTCGGCGGCGACCGCCTCGCCGCCGCCGCGATGCGGGCCGGGGTGCCCCTGGTGCCCGTCTGCGTGGTCGGGGCAGGGGAGGCGTCCCCCGTCCTGGCCAGTCCCGGCGCGGCGGGGAGGATCGCCGGCCTTCTGGGCCTCCCGCTCACCCCGACCCTGCCGTGGCTGGGGCCGGCAGGCATGTTCGGCTACCTCCCGGCGAAGTTCCGGGTCCGCTTCCTGGAGCCGGTCGAGACCGCCTCGACCGGGTCCGACCCGGAGCTGGTGAATTCGGTGGCTCGGGAGGCGAGGGCGCGGATCCAGGCGGGGCTCGAGGAGATGCTCGCCGCACGACGCTCGGTGTGGTTCGGGTGAGCGCCCCGGGGGTGCGACCGGCCCGCCGGCTCCTGGTCACCGGCCTGGCGACCTACTGGGGAGGACGGCTGGCCCAGGCCCTGGAGTCCTTCCCCGAGGTCGAGGCGATCATCGGAGTCGACACGACCGAGCCGACCCGGGAGATGGGGCGCACCGAGTTCGTCAAGGTCGGCGCCCAGCACGCGCTGATCGAGCGCATCGTCCGGGCCGCCGAGATCGACACTGTGATCGACACCCGCCTGGTGGTCGACTCCACCGCCGCATCCCGTTCGGACACGCACGAGAACAACGTGATCGGCACCCTCAACATCCTCGCCGGATGCGCCGGGGCCGGCTCGCCGGTCCGCAGGCTGGTATTCAAGAGCTCGGCCCACTGGTATGGGTGCGAGCAGGACGACCCGGCCTTCTTCACGGAGGAGATGCGCCGGCGGCACCCACCGCGCACCCAGATCGAGCGCGACATCGTCGAAGCCGAGGCGTCGGTCGCCGACTTCGCCGGGAAGCGGGGCGAGATGACCGTCACGGTGCTGCGCGCCACCAACGTCCTGGGGCCCGGCATCGAGACGCCGTACACCCGCCTGTTCGCGCTGCCGATGGTCCCGATGATCCTCGGCTTCGACCCCCGCTGCCAGTTCGTGCACTGCGACGACGTGGTGCGCGGGCTCGAGCACGCGGCCTTCAGGGACCTTCCCGGGGTCTACAACCTGGCCGCCGACGGCGTGCTGGCCCTCTCGGAGGCCATCGGGCTACTGGGCAAGCGGCCACTGCCGGCGCTGCCGCCCTGGGGAACGGGGCTGGTGGCCGGCTCGATGCGGCGCGCAGGAGTGCCCTTTCCCGACGAGATGCTCGCCCAGCTCCGCTTCGGCCGCGGCCTCGACAACCGGCGGCTTAAGGCGACCGGGTTCCGCTACCGCCAGACCTCGCGGGAGGCGGTGCTCGCCCAGGCCGAGGAGCTGCGCCTGCGGGGGGTGAAGGCCGCCGCCGGGGAGCCCTACCGATACGAGCGCGAGGTCGAGGACTTTCTGCGCTGGAGCCCGCACGTGCGCCGCCGGCCCGGCCCGCCCGTCGGCCCCGACGATGCGGCGATGTTCGACCCGGCTCCGCCGGCCGAGGATCCCTGAGTACGCACACCCGATTGCATCGGTGGTTCCCCGGAAGGGACGCGGGGCCGCCTGCCTAAACTCTCTCTCCTAGGAGGATCAAGGGCACACCCTCCGCCCGCCGCGCGACCTTGGGACGCAAGACACAGACAGCAATCATCGTCGCGGTGCTCGTGCTTCTCGGGGGTACCGTGGGCGCCTACGCCTACGACAACTCCCAGAAGGACAAGATCGCCGGCGGCGTGACCGTTGACGGTGTGGACATCGGCGGGCTCAGCGCCGCGGACGCCAAGGCGCTGCTGCGCAACCGGCTGATCGGGCCCCTCCGGGGGCCGGTCCGCGTCAGGTACGCGGGCCGCACCTGGTCGCTGCCCGGCGCACGCCTCCGGGTGCGGGCGAACATCGACGCGATCGTGGACCAGGCCCTGGCGGCGAGCCGCGACGGGGGCCTTCCGGGTCGCCTCGTTCGCTACGTGACCGGCGGCAGCGTGGACGAGCGGATCAGGCCCGAGATCACCTACTCGCAGCGAGCCATCAACCGTTTCGTGCGGCGGGTCGCCGCCGACATCGACCGGGATCCCCGCAACGCCTCGGTCAGCCCGGGACCCGACTCGCTCAACGTGGTTCCCGCCAGGGCGGGCCTGAAGGTCCGCGACGTGCTGCTGACCCGCCGGCTAGACGCCGCGGCGACCGACGCCGGCGGACGGCGCGTCGTGACCGCCAGGGTCCACGCCACCAAGCCGCAGATCACCACCGACCAGGTCGCCTCGCAGTACCCGAGCTACCTGACCCTCGATCGCTCCAGCTTCACGCTGCGCCTCTGGAAGGACCTCGAGCTGGCCAAGTCCTACACGGTCGCCGTGGGCCAGCAGGGACTCGAGACCCCGGCCGGGCTCTACCACATCCAGGACAAGCAGGTGAACCCCTCCTGGCACGTGCCCGACTCGGCCTGGGCGGGCGACCTGGCCGGCCAGGTAATCCCCCCGGGGCCCGAGGACCCGATCAAGGCCCGCTGGCTGGGCATCTTCGACGGCGCCGGAATCCACGGTACCGACGAGACCTGGTCGCTCGGCACCGCCGCCTCGCACGGGTGCGTGCGGATGTCGATCCCCGACGTGATCGACCTCTACGACCGCGTGGACGTCGGCACTCCAATCTACATCGGCTGACCCGCCGCCGCGAGGGCCTCTCCGCGGCTCAGGAAGCCCTGCGCCGTGGCGATCTTCCCGTCGCGCACGCGGAGCACCGCGAAGGTCCGCCACTCGATCGGCGTGCCGCTCAGGCGCCCGGTGCCGCGCGCGACCCATTCGGAGACGATCACCTCGCCCCGGTGCGTGAGGTCGTGCACCTCGAAGCGGACCTCGGCGATCTCGCGGAGGTTGGCCATCCATGCGCGAATGCCGTCGTGACCCTCGTAGCCGCGGTCGGAGCGGTCCGGCATCTCGGGCGGCTCGGTGAGGGTGCAGGCCGGGTCGAACGCGGAGACGACACCGCCGACGTCGCCGCGGTTGACGATTCGATCATCCGCCGCATCACCTCGAGGTCTTCTCCCGGCATCGCCCCAAGTATCCCAACCGCCCCGCTGCCGTTCTCCCGACCTCGCGTGACACCAGCCTCCCAGGGCGGCGGGTCCTGTCACGGGCCACGGGTCCTGTCACCGGATGGGGCCCACCACCCCTCCGCTCGCTGAAGCCTGCTCGGGGTGGTCCATCCCATCCGACGCCACCCGTGGCAGACGCCGCCCGCCCGCCCCGGTCCAGGACGGGCGCACCCGCGGGTCCCCGGGGCGCTGAAGAGGGGGCCCCCTGCGGCGGGTGGCATGGGATGGGAGGACCCATTGCCGAGCACCCGCCGTGGAGCGCAGGCAATGGTGGGTCCCATCCCATGACAGGACCCGCCGCCGGGGAGGCCGGTCCCGCGGGGTCAGGGGCGCCGCACCGGCCGCTGGGCGCGGCGCTGCGGGCTTCCCGCACCGGCAGGACGGGCGGGCGCTCCGGCGAAACCCACGGTGTGAGCTGGGAAGGCGTTCTGCACGACCACGACCGCGACCTGGTGGCCCGCGGCTGCGCCGAGAGCACGAGGCGCGCCTACGGCGTCGACCTGGCGCAGTTCTCGGCCTGGGCCGGCGGGCGCGGGCTGGGGCCGCAGGCCGTGCGCCATCGCGACGTGCGCCGCTACGCCGCGGGTCTCTCCGCCGAGGGAGCAACCGCCGCCACGGTCTCGCGCAAGCTGGCGGCGATCCGCGGCCTCTTCGACTTCATGGTGCGCACCGAGCGCCTCCCCGCCAACCCGGCCGACCTGGTCAGCAGCCCCAAGCGCGACAGCAAGCTCCCCAGGGTCCTCTCCGGAGAGGAGATGGAGAGGCTGCTGGAGGGGATCGGGGCCCGGACCCCGCTGGAGCTCCGCGACAGGGCAATGCTCGAGCTGGCCTATTCCTGCGGGCTTCGCTGCGAGGAGATCGTCAACCTCGACTGCGGCGCTGCGGACTTCGACAGCGAGCAGCTCCGGGTCCGGGGGAAGGGCTCGCGCGAGAGGGTGCTCCCGGTCGGCGAGCCCGCCCAGCGGGCCCTGGAGCGCTACCTGGCCAGGGGCCGCCCGGCCCTCGCCGGCCCGCGGCGCAGCGAGGCCCTCTTCCTCTCGAAGAGCGGTCGCCGGCTGTCTCCCTCCGACGTCACCCGCCGACTCTCGCTGTGGGTCGGGGAAGCCTCGCTGCAGGCCGGGGTCTCGCCGCACTCCCTGCGCCACTCCTTCGCCACCCACCTGCTGGAGGGGGGCGCCGATCTGCGCACGATCCAGGAGCTCCTAGGTCATTCGTCCATCTCGACCACCCAGGTGTACACGCGGGTTGATGCGGCCCGGCTGCGCGACCAGTACGCCGGAAGCCATCCGAGGGCCTGAGCGCCCCGACGGGTTGCGATGCGGCCATAGAATCGTCAAACGGGACATGGAGACAGGGGTCAAAGAGGTCGAGCTCCGGGAGCTCTGGCGCCGCTACAAGGTGGAGGGCGACGACTCCGCGCGGGAGCGGCTGGTGGTCGCCTACTCGCCGATGGTCAAGTTCGTCGCCGGGCGGCTCGGCGCCGGCCTCCCCTCGCACGTCGAGGACTCCGACCTGATCTCCTACGGACTGATGGGGCTGATCGGGGCGATCGAGCGCTTCGAGCCCGAGCGGGGCATCAAGTTCGAGACCTTCGCGATGACGCGGATCCGCGGCTCGATCATCGACGAGCTGCGCTCGCTCGACTGGGTCCCGCGCTCGGTGCGCGCCCGGGCCCGGGAGATCGAGACCGCCCAGGCCAAGCTCGAGCACGAGCTGCAGAGGGCACCGACCGAGGCCGAGCTGGCCGAGAAGCTGGGGGTGAGCGAGGAGGAGCTGCAGGGCTCGCTGCTGGAGATCGCCAACTCCTCGGTCTACGCGCTCGACGAGCTGTGGGCGATCTCGGACTCCTCGGGTGACCAGGTCTCGCTGCTCGACACGATCCCCGACTCCGGCGCCGCCGATCCCCAGGCGGCGCTCGACACCGGGGAGCTGAAGGAGCGCCTCACCGAGGCGATCGCCACCCTCCCCGAGCGCGAGCAGGTGGTGATCGCGCTCTACTACTACGAGAACCTCACCCTGCGCGAGATCGGAGACGTGCTCGACGTCACCGAGTCCCGCGTCTCCCAGCTTCACACCAAGGCCGTGATGCGGCTGAAGACCCAGCTCGCCCAGGCCGGCTGAGCCCGGCGCCGGGCGCCGCTCCGCCTCGAATATAGTCCGCCTCCGAGAGAGGCAGCCGAGGAAAGGAGAGCAACGTGTCGCACAAGGCCGCCGACCGCATCCGCAACGTGGCGCTGATCGGGCACCGGGGCAGCGGCAAGACGAGCCTCCACGAGGCGCTGCTCTACGAGGCCGGCGCGGTGAACCGGATGGGCACGGTGGCCGACGGCTCGACCGTCTCCGACCATGAGCCCGACGAGCACGAGCGCGAGATGTCGATCGGGGCCTCGGTCGCCTCCTTCGTCCACGACGGGCGCAAGATCAACCTGATCGACACTCCCGGGGAGCCCAGCTTCGTGGCCGATGCGGCCGCCGCCCTGCGCGTCGCCGACTCCGCCGTGGTGGTGGTCAACGCGGTCAGCGGGGTGGAGGTGCACACCGAGCGCCTCTGGCACCGGGCCGAGGAGGAGGGGCTGGCGCGGCTGGTCTTCGTCAACATGCTCGACCGCGAGCGGGCCGACTTCTTCGCCACCCTCGATTCGCTCAAGGAGTCCTTCGGCGCCCACGTCGTCGCCACCGAGATCCCGGTCGGGGAGGAGCACGACATCAGGGGCGTCGTGGACCTGATCGACATGAAGGCCTTCATCGCCTCGGGAACCGAGCGCGGTGCGGCCGACGAGGTGGAGATACCCGAGGAGCTTCGCGCCCGTGCCGAGGAGTACCGCGAGAAGCTGATAGACGAGGTGGCCGAGAACTCCGACGAGCTGATGGAGCGCTACCTCGAGGGCGAGGAGATCGACCACGACGAGATCGTCACCGTCCTCAAGCAGGGGGTGACCGAGGGCAAGCTGTTCCCCGTGGTCTGCGGCGTGGCCACCAAGAACCTGGGGACGAGCCGGTTGCTCGACGCGCTGATCGAGGACCTCCCCTCGCCGGCGATGCGCGGGCCCGTCGCTGCGCTCGGCGCCGAGGGCGAGGAGGTCGCGATCGAGCCCGACGAGGAAGGGCCGCTCGTCGCCTACGTCTTCAAGACCCTGGCCGACCCCTTCACCGGGCGGATCAACCTCTTCCGCGTGTATCGGGGGACGCTTCGCTCCGACTCGCACGCCGTCAACGTGACCAGGCACTCCAAGGAGCGGATCGGGCAGATCGGCGAGCCCCTGGGCAAGGAGCTGAAACCGGCCGCCGAGATGGGGGCCGGCGACATCGGTGCGATCGCCAAGCTGAAGGAGACCAGCGCCGGCGACGTGCTCTGCCCCGGGCAGGAGGAGATCTCCTTCCCGCCCCTCGACCTCCCGGCTCCGGTCATGGCCTTCGCCTACGAGGCGAAGTCGAAGGGCGACGAGGAGAAGGCCGCGGCCGCCGTGCGCCGCCTCACCGAGGAGGATCCCACCCTCGACGTCCACCGCGACCCCCAGACCGGCGAGCAGATCATCGCCGGGCTGACCCAGGTCCACGTTGAGGTGATCGTGGACCGCATGAAGCGGCGCTTCGGGGCCGAGATCGAGCTTCACCCGCCCCGGGTCCCCTACCGCGAGGCGATCCGCAGGCCGGCCAAGGCGCACGCCCGCTACAAGAAGCAGACGGGCGGGCGCGGCCAGTTCGCCGACTGCCACATCGAGATCCTCCCCGCCGAATCCGGGACCGGCCTGGACTTCGTCAACGCGATCAAGGGCGGCGTGATCCCCGGTGGCTTCATCCCGGCCGTCGAGAAGGGGGTGACGGAGGCGATGGAGCACGGGACCGTCGCCGGCTATCCGGTCAAGGACGTCCAGGTCCGCCTCTTCGACGGCCAGCACCACTCGGTGGACTCCTCGGAGATGGCCTTTAAGATCGCCGGCTCGATGGCCTTCAAGCAGGCGATGGCCGAGGCCGACCCGGCGCTGCTCGAGCCGATCGTCAGGCTGACCGTGATCTGCCCCGAGGACGTCGTCGGCGACGTGATCGGCGACCTCAACTCCCGCCGCGGTCGCCCGCTCGGGATGGAGCCGAAGGGCTCGATGACCGAGGTCAAGGCTGAGGTCCCGATGGCCGAGGTCCTCGACTACGCGCCCGACCTGCGCTCGATCAGCGGCGGGCGGGCGGACTTCACGATGGAGTTCGAGCGCTACGAGGAGATCCCCTCGCACCTCGCGGCCAAGGTCGCGGCGGAGGGCCGGGAGGCCGCCGGGGCGACCGCCTAGCGCGGCCGCGGGCGGACGCCAGCCCGCTGCTACGGTGGGCTGGTGAGCGCCTTGGAGAGCTGCGCGGTCTGCGGACGGACGATCCTGGCCGGCGAGAGGACCCGGCCCTTCTTCTCGCCCGACGGCGAGCGCCGGGAGGTCTGCGAGCTCTGCCGGGAGAGGGCCGAGTACCTCGGCTGGGTCCCCGAGGAGCTGGGCGCCGGGCCGCCGGCCCAGCCCGCCCGGCGCCGGGGCGGCCTGCGCGCCCTGCTCGGGCGCGGCCGCCACGAGGAGCCCGTTGAGGATCCAGGGACCGGCGGGGAGCGTGGGGGTGGGGGCGGACCCGCTGGGGACCCGCCGCCGGCCGGGCCCGGTGGAGAGCCCGCAGCGGAGCAGGCCCCGCCGGGCGGAGCCGGCGAGCCCCCGGAGCCGCCGCCCGCCCTGCCGTCGACCCCGGCCCCCGAGCCGCCGCCGGGGCCGCGGCGCAACCCCGACCCCGCCGCGAGGGGGGCGGGGGTCGGACGGCCGGAGCCGCTGTCGGAGAACCCGACCGGCCGGGCGGAGCGCGCCGTCGCCCGTTTCAACGCCAGCGAGGAGTCGAGGACGGTGGCCGGGCTGATCCGCAGCCTCGGGATGCCCTGGGTCTCGGTCGGCGCCGCCGCGGGCTCGCCCAGCGAGGTGCGGATCACCGTCGCGTGGGAGCTCTGCTGGTATCAGTGGGGCGTGGACATTCGCGACGAGAAGCGGTCCGTCTACCCGATCGACAAGGGCCGCGAGATCTCCGAGCTCGACAGCTCCGCGCAGCACTGGAACGCGGTCGCCGACGAGCAGGGGCGACTTCACACCCGGTCCCTTGCAACCGGGGGCTCGGAGGGCGGAGGCCCGTGACCCCGGCCGGGGCGGTCGCCGCGGCGCCGATATGAGCCTCGGCGCGGTCGTCGTCAACGTGGACGGTGGCGCCCGGGGCAATCCCGGCCCCGCGGCGATCGCGGCGGTCGTTCACGACAGCGAAGGGAGGCTCCTCGCCGAGCGCCACGAGCTGATCGGCGAGGCGACCAACAACGTCGCCGAGTACCGCGCCCTGCTGCTCGGCATCGCAACCGCGAGCGAGCTCGCGGCGAGCGAGGTCGAGCTGGTCGGGGACTCCGAGCTGATCGTCCGCCAGGTCCAGGGCGCCTACAGGGTCAAGGACCCCAACCTGCGCGAGCTCAACGCCCGCGTCCGGGAGGCGCTGCGCAACTTCGGATCGTGGTCGATCCGCCACGTCAGGCGCGAGCAGAACGCCCACGCCGACCGCCTGGTCAACGAGACGCTCGACGCGTCTGCTTGACTGGGGCGCGTGGAGGCTTCCGGCGCCCGGCCCATAGACCCCGGCGTGACGATCGGCCACGTCCACCTCAAGGTCGCCGACGTGGACCGCGCCCTCGAGTTCTACTGCGGGGTGCTCGGCTTCGAGCTCCAGCAGCGCTGGGGCCCCGACGCCGCCTTCATCTCGGCCGGCGGCTACCACCACCACATCGGGTTGAACTCCTGGCAGTCGAAGCGCGGCTCGCCGCCGCCCCCCTCCAGCACCGGTCTGTTCCACACCGCGATCCGCTATCCGACCCGCCGCGCGCTCGCCGATGCATTGAGCCGCCTCGGCGAGGCCGGGGTGCCGCTCAGCGGCGCCGCCGATCACGGGGTCAGCGAGGCTCTCTACCTCGACGACCCAGACGGCAACGGCGTCGAGCTCTACTGGGACCGCCCCGATGAGCAGTGGCCCCGCTCCGCCGACGGCGAGGGCGTCGAGATGATCACCGCCCCGCTCGACCTGCACGACCTCCTCGGCGAGCTGGAGCGCTAGCGGGGGCGCCGCCGCGCCGGGCGGTGCCCGGCGCCCCCGCGGATATAATCGCCCCCTGTGCGCCGGTAGCTCAAGTGGCTAGAGCGTCTGCTCGCCATGCAGAAGGTCGAGGGTTCGAATTCCTTCAGCCGCTTGGATAGCAGGGCCCGAAGCTCCATCTCGGAATGCGCGTCCTCCTGCGGCATCGCCCACTCCCGGAGTCCGGCGGCTTCGGGGGCCCTCATGCGCTCGTGTGGGCCGAGCGACGAATGTGCACCGGCCGGAGCCTGGGAAAGCGGCAGGTGGTCGGGTTTGCAACGCTTCAGTCCTCTTGCCCGTGATCCGGAGAAGCGTTTGGCTTGGTTGAAGTCGACAGCGCACGCCAAGGGAGACATCTCAGCCAAGCCAGCCCACTTCCTGCCCACCTACGAAGCGTATCTTTCTCCTCTTCGCGAGGAGGAGTTCGTCCTCCTCGAGCTCGGGATCTGGCGGGGGGATTCCCTGAGGATGTGGCGGGACGCGTTTCCGGAGGCGACCATCATCGGAGTGGACCTCTCTCCCCCGGAGACCGACCTCGGGCCGAGAGTCAATCTCGTCTCCGGGGATCAGAGCGATCCAGATCTGCTGGGCCGTCTCCGGGAAACGTACGCGCCCCAAGGGTTCCGCGTTGTGATCGACGATGCGTCCCACATTGGGGTGACCACAGCGCGGTCGCTCGAGGCCGTGTACCCTGGAATTCCCCCGGTTTGACGGACACCTGAGCGCTGGGGCGTCTGCCCCGGCAGGAAGGGTGTCCAGCGATGGAGAAGAGCCGGAGGGGACGCGGGCCATATCCGCCTGAGTTCCGCCGCGAGGCTGTCGAGCTATACCGCTCCTCGGGCAAGGGTCTGAAGCAGATCGCCGAGGAGCTGGGCATCGCCGTCGAGTCGCTGCGCAGCTGGAACAAGCAGCATGAGATCGACGTCGGAGAGCGCGAGGGCCTCAGCTCCGAGGAACGTGAGGAGCTGCGGCGGCTGCGCAAGGAGAACGCCCGCCTCAAACAAGAACGGGAGATCCTCAAGCGAGCCGCGGCCTTCTTCGCAAGGGAGACCGAGACCCGGTGAGCGTCTACCGGATGATCTCGGCGGAGAGGGCCAGCTTCCCGGTCTCCATCCAGTGTGAGCTGCTCGGGGTCTCGCGCTCGGGATATTACGACTGGGAGGGGCGCGGACCGTCGGCCCGTGCCCTTGCCGACGCCGAGCTGACCGGGCTGATCAGAGAGATCCACGAGGGGGCGAGGGGCGTCTACGGCGCCCCTCGCATCCACGCCGAGCTGCGCATGACCCACGGGATCCGGGTCGGGCGAAAGCGGGTCGAGCGGCTGATGGCTGAGGCCGGCATCTCCGGCCTGATCAAGCGGCGCCGCAAGGGAACCACGATCCGGGTTCCCGGCGTCCGGATTGCCGATGACCTGGTCCGCCGCGACTTCCAACCGCCGCAGCCAAACTTGCTCTGGCTCGCCGACATCACCTACCTGCGCTCCTGGGAGGGCTGGCTTTACCTGGGAGCGGTCCAAGACGCGTTCAGCCGCTCGATCGTCGGCTGGTCGATGGCCGAGCACATGCGCGCCGAGCTGGTCGTCGACGCGCTCGAGATGGGCGTTTCGCGCCGCCAGCCCGACGCTGGGCTCGTCCACCACTCCGACCAGGGCTCCCAATACGTCTCGCTGGGCTTCGGCCAGGCTGCTCGCAACGCCGGCATCGCGGTCTCGATGGGCTCGAAGGGCGACTGCTACGACAACGCCGTCGCCGAGTCGTTCTTCGCCACCCTGAAGAAGGAGCTCGTCTACCGCCACGGGCCCTGGCGCTCGAGGCGCGAGCTCGCCAGCGCCCTCTTCGACTACATCGAGGTCTTCTACAACCGCGAAAGGAGGCACTCCACGCTTGGCTATCTCTCTCCCAGCCAGTTTGAGGAAGAATCTCTCTCAACCAAGATGAAGAAGGAAACGACCTAATCAAGCGTGTCCGTGGGAACGGGGGAATTCCACCCGGATCATCTTTGCGAGGGGGGTCTGTATTTCATCGAAGACTGGCACACGGGCTACATGCCCTGGTGGCCGGACGGTCGCGACATCGGGCCTCTTTACGAGGTCTCACTCGATGCCCACGCAAAGAAGCGGCGGGGAGGGGTCCGGCTTCCTAGCCACGACTACGGCTCAGTCGGTGTGGCGAAGAGGCTGCTGGATCATGTCGCCTCTCCGTTCTTCGCCGCCATAAACCCGGATCTCGACGAGAGGTTCCCCATCGCGAGGATGGTTGTGGAATACGGGCTGCTGGTTCTGGTCAAGCCGTCTGCTGAGGCTCTGGGCCTGCGCGGCAAGATCTCGAGAATCGACCGGCGAATCGGCAATCTGCTGAAGGCGCTGGAAGACGGATCCAAGCCGGAGCTCGCGCAAGAGGTCGCAGAGCTTCGCGCTGAGAAGGTCGCGCTTCAGACCGCCTTGGCCGAGGCCGAGCGAATGCGAACTGGCCCCTAGGTCGGCCGGATGACCATCAGCACCAGCACGGCGACGATCAGGAGCAGGTTGAGCTCCCCGACCACCGGGACCCAGTTTCGGCCGCTCGGAGGAGGCGCTCCCTGCTCCATGCCGGCGACGGCGCGCCGGGTCCTCGGCGTCAGGTAGAGCAACCCCACGGTGCTCGCCGTCACCAGGCCGATCAGTCCGAGGACGACCCAGAGGTCACCCCAGTCGAAGTATTTCTCGGTCAGCCAGGCGCCGCTGAGCAGGACGACCAGTGCCAGCGGGAGGAACACCAAGGGCCCCGCGAAGGAGGCGAGCCGCATCGCCGCGAGCCGCATGGCGGGGTCGCCGCTGCGGGCGGCCAGCAGCATCGCGATGTTGAGAAGGAATCCGCCGCCGACCCACAGCGCGGCCGCCAGCACGTGGATGCTGAGCAGCACGGTCAGGGTGTTGAGCATCGCCGCAAACCTATCCAAGGCGCAGCGCGCATTCAACCGCCGCGAGGCCGACCGACCGCGCCGCCCGGACTCCGGGCACCCTTCGCCTCATCGCGCCGCGGATATAATCGCGAGCCGAGTGCGGCTGTAGCTCAGTTGGCTAGAGCGTCTGCTTGCCATGCAGAAGGTCGTGGGTTCGAATCCCATCAGCCGCTTCGCAGCGTGCGGTTCAACGCCCGGCCAACCGACCCTCCGTCAGCGGAGCTGGCAGCGGCCGGGCCGGTCGCTGGATCCCGTCGGACCGGCCGAACACCTTGCAATGCCCGGAGGTCTTTGAGACTATCGCCGAACCCTTCGGAAGGCGAGACGATGCGGGCCTCGGGTAGGGCCGAAAGCAGGACGCTGACGATCTTGGTAGCCGGCTTGGCGTTGACGTTCGCCGCAACGGCGCTGGCCGGGACTGGCGCCAGGCTTGTCAGCCGCAACTCGCGGGGGGTACCCGCGAAGGGAGACAGCTATGTCGACGTGGGCGGGGCACTGTCGAGGGACGGCCGCCTAGTGGCGTTCACCTCGAGCGCCGCCAACCTTCCCGGCGGGAACGGCACCGCCTCCCGGATCTACGTCAGGGACATCGCTTCGGGGAAGACCTCCCTGGTCAGCACCAAACGGGATGGCCGCCCCCCGGCCGGCGACCTCTACAGCCCGGCGATCTCGGCAGACGGGCGGTTCGTCGTCTTCTACGGATACGGCAACGGCCTGCCGGGAGCAGACGGCGTCGACAAACAGGTGTGGATCCACGACCGACGGACCGGCCTGACGCGCCTCGTCTCCAGGGCCAATGACGGCTCTCCGGGCGACGGCGAGAGCAACTACCCCTCGGTCTCGGCCGACGGCCGCATGGTGGTGTTCGCCTCTTCGTCGAGCAACCTGCCCGGCGGTGACGGCAGCAACTCGTTCACCTACGTCCGCGACCTGAGCAGGGGCCGGACGATCCTCGTGAGCAGGACGAACGGCGGTGCGCCCGCGTTCGGCGACGTCTTCGGCCGGTCCATCTCGGCGAGCGGTCGGCGGGTGATCTTCGAGTCCGCCGACAGCGACCTGCCCCCCAAGGATGGCGTCGAGCACGTCTACCTGCGCGATCTGAGGACCGGTCGCACCACCCTCGTCGACCGCAACTCGAAGGGAGTGCCGGCCAGCGGCGACAGCAACTATCCCTCGATCTCCGACGACGGTTCCTGGGTTGGCTTCGATTCCAGGGCCACCAACCTGCCCGGTGGCGACGGCTCGGACAGGCAGGCCTACGTCAGGAACATCGACCGGGGCAGGACCATCCTGGTCAGTCGCAACAGCAAGGGAGCTCCCCAGGACGAGGACGCCTTCTACCCTCACCCGGCCGGAAGCGGTCGGTACGTCGCCTTCGAGGCAACCGGGACCAACCTCCCCGGCGGTGACGGTTCCACCGACCAGATCTACGTCCGTGACACGCACCGGGAGAGGACCTTCCTGCTCAGCAAGTCGGCGAGCGGGGACCCGGCCGACGCTGCGACCGAATATCCGTCGCTCTCAAGCGACGGTCGATTTGCTGTCTTCGACACGGAGGCCGACAACCTCGGGGAAGACACGAGTCACAACAACGTGTTCCGGGTCGGACCGATCGGCTGAGCGTTGGCGCTCCGGGCGGGGCGGCCTACCGGCGGCTCGGATCCCGCCCAGGGCACGGCGATGCGGCTGGCGGCTGCGACTAACCAAGCGGGGCGGTGGGCTTTCCGGGGCGGCTGCCAGGCCCTTTTCACCGCCGGTCGCGCGATTCGGCACTGCCACGGCCACCGGGGTCTCACAGACCCCCCCGGTCTCGGCTCCTTGACCGACAGTCTTCTCACGCAATCCTGATCAACGCTGATACGTCTTCCGGGAATCTTCAACGCC
This sequence comes from Solirubrobacterales bacterium, assembly GCA_046330315.1. Taxonomy (GTDB): domain Bacteria; phylum Actinomycetota; class Thermoleophilia; order Solirubrobacterales; family 70-9; genus JAXLSZ01. The sequence goes on along the minus strand of JAXLSZ010000008.1, from coordinate 139,241 downwards.
GAGCTCGTGGACAACAGCGAGGTCTCCGTGAAAGTCAACCTGGCTCGACAATCCGCTCTCCGTTTGCGCACGAGCGCCGGAGCCTCGAGTTTGAGAGTCGGGAGCTTCGGGCGGTCATGACGCGTTATCGTGAGGCCGCTGATCTCGACGGTGCGGCTGGGCCGTACGAGCTTCAGGAGGGTACGCCCCCAGCTGGGCTAACGGTCCCCGTGGATCTCCGGTGGCTTATCGAGGCAGTGCTGTTGCACGGGCGCCAGCCTTCAGGACGACTGCCGAAGCAGGCGCTCGGCCCGAGCCAGTTCGTGGCGCGCCCGGTCGATCAGCGAGGCGACCTCTTCCGTCGGCGCCCCTGCGGCGATCTTGTCCCTCAGCTCCTCCGACACCAACGTTTCCAGTCCTTCCATCAGCTCCCGGTCCTGCTCTGCAAGCAGGCTCTCCACCCTCTCGAAGTGGTCCAGGTAGGCGTCTGCGACAAGGTCGTCCGCTCGCGCCCCGGCCCCTCGGCCGTAGCTGGCCTTCGCCCGCACCAGCAGCTTCCGCATCTGGACCAGCTCGGCGACCGGATTGGAGGGCGTGACCGGCGGGGCGTAGATTCGGCGCGGCCAGCGGCAGCTTGCCGGGTCGAAGCATTGCGGGTCCACGGTCAGCATGCCCAGGGCGCCGCGCGACGCGCGGAAGATCGCGTGGTCGACGAGGTCGTAGCGGCCCGGGACCTCGGCTGAGAGCTCCAGCACCGTCGCCGAGCCCGGAGGAACGGCGACCGTCTCCTCGTTGTGGACGGCGTCGCGGGGGTCGCCTCCGTAGACCCTGTCGAAGATCTCGCCCACCACGTGGAAGCTCGAGCCGGCATTGGGTCCCGCGTCGACGAAGAACAGGCGGACCCTGTCGCCCACCCTCGCTCGCAACGTGCGCCCGAACAGGTCGGAGTCGCGCAGCGCCATGGTGTGACCGTTGAAGGTGAAGAAGTCAGGCGTCTCGGTGTTTGCCTGCGAGGAGTCGAGGTCGTAGAACGGCTTTCCGGCCCGCGTCTGCCCCACGGGGCTCGAGGTCAGATACCACTCGTTCTGTCCGACGTAGAACTCCCGGTAGCCCGGCGCCAGCCCACCCGGGGGGTCGACCTCGATCAGCCCGTACATCCCATGGGCGATGTGCTCCCAGGGCATGTCCTCGGCGGCGCAGTGGTAGATGTAGGCGCCCCGTCTCTGCGCCCTGAACCGGAGGGTTCGCGTTTCGCCCGGGCCGACCTCGATCGCGGGGCTGCCTCCGCCGGGACCGATGACGGCGTGGAAGTCGATGCTGTGGGGCTCGTGGTTGCGGGAGGGGTTTCGGAGCCGCACGACCACGGTGTCCCCCTCCATCACGCGGATCATGGGCCCGGGCACCGTGGCCCGGTGCCCGCGGATGCCGAAGGCCCAGACCAGGGCGCGCCTGCCGGGGGCAACCGGGGCGATCAACTCGTGCGCGACCAGGTCGACCTCGACCCGCCGCGGCCGGCTGCGGGTGATCGGGGGCGGCACCGCGGCCGGGTCCTGGGCGACCTGGGAGGCCGAGGGCAGCCGGGAGGTCGGCAGCTCGGTCGAGCCACAGCCGGTCGCGGCGAGGGCGGTCGCGGCGAGGGCGGTCGCGGCGAGGGCGCGCGGAGACTTCTTTCGCAGGTGGGCTTGCACGTGTTGAGAGTCCTCGCTGGGGCGCGAAGTTAGGGAACCCTAATACACGTTCGATTCGTGCGGCGGCACGGTGGGAAGCGTGGTCCGCCCGGCTGCGCCGGGGACCGCGGGGCCGCCATCCGAGCTGGGCGGGGTCTTCGGTCGAATACGGATGCGCCGCGCGAAGGTTCGGTGCACCCTGCGGGCATCGAAGCCGTCGAGGAGAAGGCGATGCCCCGCGCGCGGGCCTTCCGGGTCGTGGCCCCCCTGCTTGTCCTGGTGTGCCTTGCCCTGCAACCGGCCGGGGCCGGCGCCCGGCTCTCCTCTGCGCCGACCGCCCGGCAGGACACCGCCACGGCGAGTGGCGCCACCGCGCCGCCGCCGCCCGGCCTGGGCTCCCTGACGGACATCCACATCGACGCCTCCAGCGGACCCGTGGGGGAAGCGCCCTCGGGGTCCGTCAGCTTCGACGTCTGGATCAACCGGATCACCCATCTCGAGCCCTTCCCGCTCGACATCTCCGGCCCCGTCACCTGCCTGAACGTCTTCTCCCCCAACGCGGCGCTGATCAACGCCGACACCTCCTACGGGATCGTCACCGTCGAACTGGTCGACAACGGCGGCGGAGGCCTCGACAGCCTGAGCTTCGGCTCCGGGAACGCTGCGGGGGACTGTGCCACCTTCCCGAGCGGCGAGTTCGAGTTCGACTACGACCGCGTCCTCGGGGCCGGCCGCGCGACCGTCTTCGACGCGAAGCCGTATCCGACCTCCAAGGAGAGGTGCAAGAGGGGGGGGTGGAGAAGCTTCGGGTTCCCCAACCAGGGCCGCTGCATCTGCTTCGTGCTCAACGGCCCGAGGGCCCCGCGGGCTCCGACCCCGGAGCCGCCGCCCCGATCCCCCTCCTAGCGCTTCTGGAGTTCCAGCACCTGCTGGAAGGTCGGCCGGTTGGTGGTCGGGAACTTGTCCGGCAGCAGCCCCGGCACGAACCCGGTCTGGGAGGCCAGCTTCCTCCAGTCCTCCGGATCGGGGTCGCCCTGCTGGGCGGCCAGGGTGTCCGCGGTGGCGTGGACCGCCTGCCACAGCGAGTCGCGGCAGGCGGTCAGGTCCCCGTTGCCGCAGTAGCGCAGGTTGAACTTGCCGCGAACGTTGCGGCCCAGCAGGGTGCGCAGGTCCTTGTCGACGTAGGACTCGCCGGAGAGGCCGCCCAGCCCGCGGACCTTGTCGAGGTCTCCGACCAGGCTGCCGAACACCGGCGTCATCACCGCGTCGGCGATCGGCCGCCACAGCGCGTCCATGATCACCGGGCCGGGCTCGTCGTAGTAGCCGTCGTTGTCGGCGTCGACGCGGGGGGCATCGCGCCTCACCCAGTCGTCGAGGATCTCGACCACGTCCTGGTCGCGCTGGGTCGGCGCGGAGCTGGTCTGCAGCACCTTGCTGACCACCGGCCAGACGGGCGAGCGGACGTCCTCGGTCGCCGCGCGGTTCATGATCCCGACGTTGTCGGTGATCTTCGCTTTGCGCGGCCACTGGTCGAAGAGCTCGACCCGGTGAACCGAGCCGAAGGGCTCATCGTCGCCGTGCATGAATCCGGGTGCGGAGCGGTTGTTCCAGTTGAGCAGCAGGCCGCCGGGGCCGCCGACGTCGTGAGGGTGGCTGTTGCGGCTCAGGTAGCCCTTCCACTCGTAGGCGCCGTTGCCGAGGGTCGGCAGCCGGCGGTCGAGGCCGCGGGGGCGGCGCGGGAGCCGGCCGGAGCTGAAGTAGGCCGTAGCGTTGCGCGAGGCGTAGGCCCAGTTGAAGGTGAACCCGAACTCGTTGGCCGTCTTCCAGAACCTTTGCGGAGTGCTCGCCCGCCCCTCCGTCATGTGTTTCAGCGCCGCCAGGTTGAGCGCGTCGCGGCCGTAGGTCGAGCGGCGCCGTGACAGCGCGAAGGGCCTGCCGCCGACCGTCGCCGTTGCGAAGACCGGGCCATGGACCGAGCGGTGGTAGATCAGCGACTTCGAGCCGAGCATGCCAGCGTCGAAGGTCTCGAACTTGCGGCACCTGCCCTTGTAGCGGTAGTGGTTGGAGTCACGGGTGGCGGCGGAGCCGTCGGGGTTGCACAGCGGCTCGGCATAGACGTCGATCACGTCGTGGCCGGCCGAGGTGAGGCTCCACGCGTAGTTGGGGGTGCGGCCGATCAGCATGTACATCGCCAGGCCCGGCACCGCGGCCCCTTGGGCGTGGATGCCGGGGCCGTGGAGGTCCATCTGCTCGACGATCTCGGGGTAGTAGTAGCCCAGCTGCGGGCCCATCACCGCCAGCGAGTTCCCGGTCGCCGAGCGCTGCGGCGAGGCGACCAGGAAATTCGAGGCCTGGCGATGCGGCGGGGCGGCGGCGGCCTTGGCAGGCGGCACCGTCGGGTCGACGCTCTGGATCGAGTTCGGATCGAGGACCACCGAGCCGGTCACCTTGCCACCGGTCAGCGGGCCGTAGTCGAAGTGCTTGCGGATCGTGGTCGGCGCTTCTGGGTCGTCGGCGAGCATCGTGTCCACCCAGGCCTCGTGGCCCTTGCGGGCGCCGAGGGAGCCCTGCAGCTCCGCGAGCAGGTTGGAGTTGGCTGCCTCCGAGCCGCCTCCGGCGCCGAAGATCGAGCCGATGAAGGCGGTCACGGCGAGCACGTCGTTGACGGTGGCCGGCTTCTCGGCGACGTTGTGCGCCTTCCAGTACGCGTTGATCCCGTCGGCGTAGGCCTGGGCGTCATGGATGATCTGGCGCCCCTCCCTGCCGTAGACGCGAACCAGCAGCTTACGCTGCCTGGTCACCAGCGCCTCGGCGGCGGCGCTGGGCGTGAAGCTCTGGCCGCTGGTCACCAGGCTGAAGGCGTCGATGTTGGGGACGTCGGCGACAGCCACGCGCGCCGGCCCGCGGCCCAGGCTGAGCAGCAGACCGCGGTCGCGGGCTGTCGCCCAGCCGGCCCCGAAGGCGACGTCGGCGCGGGTCTTGCCGTAGATGTGGGGGATCCCGTAGGAGTCGTAGAGGAGCCGCAGCCCCGCGCGGCCGGTCTGCTCGGCGGCGGTCGGTCCCACTGGCCTGAAGTTCTCCGGCAGGAAGAGGTCGTCGATGTCGCTGCGGCTGACCTCGTCGCGCAGCGGGGTGAGGCCGCTGTAAAGGGGAAGCTGGTCGGTCGAGTTGGTCGTGAAGGGGACACCGCCGAAGTTGCCCGGCGGCAGCACGTAGCGGGCGGTGTCGGGCTTGCCGGCGGCGGGCGCGGAGGCGGGCACCGCGACCAGTACTGCGATTCCTGCGAGCAACGAACGAAGCGCGGGCTTCACGAACGGGTCTCCCTTCCCTTGCCTTGCGACGAAAACGCGTCCGCAGTCTTTCACAACGCGACCGCCCCGTTGCCTTAGCGTTGCGCCATGGACGTCGTGTGGACGGTGCTCGGGGCTGTGCTCATCGCCCTCACCCTGCGCGACATCTTCGAGATGCTCTTCCATCCGCTGGGCCGGGGGAGGATCGGCCGCATGGTGATCCGCGCCGTCGCCTCGGCCTGCGGCGCGGCCGCCACGCGGCGGCCCAGCTTCAAGGTGATCGCCGGGCCGCTCAGCTTCATCGCGGTCGTCGCCACCTGGGCGACCCTGCTGATCGTCGGCTGGGCGCTGGTCTTCTTCCCCCACCTGCCCGAGGGCTTTCGCTTCGCGCCCGGACTGGACCCCTCGGGGCATTCGGGCTTCGACGACGCCCTCTACGTCTCGTTGGTCAACCTGACCAGCCTCGGCTACGGGGACATCTCGCCGGAGTCCGCGCTGCTGCGGATCATGGGTCCGGTGGAGGCGCTCTTCGGCCTCGGCCTGCTGACCGCCAGCGTTTCCTGGCTGATCTCGATCCAGTCGGTGGTGTCGCGACGCGACGCCTTCGCGCACGAGGTGCGGCTGACCAGGGCGGCTGAGGGGCGGATCGGGGAGCGCCTCGCCGATGCCGACCCCGAGCTGCTGGAGCGCATGCTCGCCTCCTACACCGAGCAGCTCGTTGCGGTCCGGCGCGACCTCATGCACTTTCCGATCACCTACTGGTTCCGCGGCGAGGACGACGAGCACGCCCTCTCCAGCATGCTGCCCTTCCTGCGGGACGCCGTGGCCGAGGCCCGCTCCGACCACCGCCCGCTCGCGCTGAAGGTTCGCGCCCGGATGCTGGAGATGGCGATCGACGACTTCGCCGAGACCCTGCGCGATCGCCTGCAGGTGCCCGGCGAGACCACCGAGGCGACCCTGCGCCACTACCAGCGCCAGGTCCGCGCGAGGCGCTGAGGGGTAGATTTCAGGGCATGGACGACAAGCAGGTCCTCAACCGCATTGACGAGCTGGTCCGCGAGGAGGAGCGCCTCCTGCACGCCCACGAGGGGGAGGGGTTGACCAAGGACGAGCACGCCCGCCTCGAGGAGGTCAAGGTGCAGCTCGACCAGGCCTGGGACCTGCTGCGCCAGCGCCGCTCGCTGCGCCAGTACGGCTTCGACCCCGAAGAGGCAAGCCGCCGGGCACCGGACACGGTCGAGCACTACCAGCAGTAGCGCGGTCCAGGGTCTTCGAAGAAGGCCCGGCCGACGCTAGGCTTAGCCGCTCCGGCGCCTTGGCGGAGTGGCTACGCAGCGGCCTGCAAAGCCGTTTACACCGGTTCGATTCCGGTAGGCGCCTTCGGCTCTAGAAAGCGGAATCCCGCCACGCAGAGCCATTTCCCGCCGCTTGCCCGGAACCGCTAGAAACCGCTAGAAACCGCCTGGGCGAGGAGAAAACTGGCGCACAGACTGGCGCGCACTTTCGGCCAGGAACGACCCCCATGCCCCTCCCTGCAAAGCCAACCCGCCGCGATCTTGATGACCCCGCTGCGCTACTCGACCAAGGTAAGGCGGCGCTGGAGCAGGCCGAAACGGTCGAGGAGGTAAAGGAGGTGCGGACGAGGGCCGATACGCTCGGCACGTTGGCTCGCAATGTAGGCGCTGACCTCGATGCTCAGAACGCCATTGCCGAGGTCAGACTGAGGGCCGAGCGCAAGGCGGGAGCGCTGCTGGCCACCGAGGTTAGGCCGCGAGGCCGTCATTCGTCTCGGAGCGGGGCGCTGCCCGAAGGCATCAGCAAGTCCGATTCGAGCCGATGGCAGAAGGAGGCATCGGTCCCCGAGGAAACGTTCAACGCTTGGGTTGCAAGAACGAAGGATGCAGGGGCTGAGCTGACGAGCGCGGGGCTGCGGCGACTTGCTGATCGCCTTGCTCGGTCCCGGCGCGGGATGGAGTTTGACGCCCCGACCACGACCCCCGGCATCACGTGGCCCCGGTACACCGGCGTCACCCTCGACGCCGCTGCTGGCGACGACGCTGCCTTCACCCTGGGGCCGGAGTTCAGCGAGGAGGAGTGGGAGGCAATCCGGACTTGCGACGAGGAGGCTGCCCTAGAGGCCGCAGGCTTGCAGCCGCCAGATCGGAACCCGCCTGGGTCCCTTGATCCCGCCTGGGCCGTGACCACAGGCCTTCAGCTTGCCTGCCCGCTCCTGCGTCGCATCTATGAGCCCGACTACGGCGGGTTCATCGTTGAGGAGCCGGGGGAGGGGGAGTGCCGCTACTGCGGGGTGTACCCGCCAACCAGGACCGAGACGTGGCTGCATTGTCACGAGTTCCCCTTGTTCGTTCGCCGGGGCTGGGGTTGTTGGTGGATCGCCGAGTTCAACGACGGCGAGGGTGGCCGAGATCGCCGCCGGTTCTTCTTCCACGACTATGCCTTCGGGAAGCTGGTCGAGAGGTGCCTCGCGGCGGCGGCGCAGGGCTTCAAAGAAGCGGAGCTGATCGAAGGAGCGGAGCCTGCGACTACTGCGGCGATCAAGGAGAAGGCCGAGGCCTGGTTGCAGGGCTACACGCCCACCCGCTACGAGGTTGAGTTCGGCTGGCAGGGTGATAGCACCACACCCCGGCGGGCTGATGGCCGGGAGGCCGAAGATGGCGGGGGGTAGGGGGGCTGCCCGGCGGCGTGCGGGCCGCTGTGGGCGGTCGTGGCCGCCATTCGCGCCTCCGCTGGTGTCCTAGTAACCCCTGGGCCTGTGCGGGGCCGGGCGGCGCGGTCCTTCCGGTAGCAGCGTGCAACCGGAGGGATGGGGGGAGGTAAGGGGTACGGTGTGGGTGCAGGAACGCGCTCAGGGGTTTTAGGCGACCTACGAGCAGGGACGGCCCTCAGGGGCCGTTCCGCGTCTGGGGAGTTGCCACGGCCCCCGTCATCCGCTACGAATGGCTCATCGCCTAATGCCCGTTCGTGCGGACACCTGCAAATGCCTCGGCCATTGACTCGCTGCCCCGGCTTTGAGCCCGGCGCAACCCCAGCCGAGATCGAAGCCTCCCTGCGCGAGGGGATCGCCAACCTTGAGCAGCACGTAGCCCACGGCGTCAAGGGAGCCGAGCAGCTCCTCGCCGATACCCGGGCTCAGCTTGACGAGTGCCGGGCCAACGGCTTCGCCCCGACCTACCCGGTGGGGGTGCCACAGCAGCCCGCACGGAGCCCCTCGGACCACACGCTACGCGGCAGCGGGGGCGCAGAACCGATTCATCTGCCCGCGTTCCGGGCCTCCCTTCGGGCTGCGAGGGCACATCGCGGGAGGCGGCCACAGGGCCGCGCTCCGCGCCCTACGCGCAACGCTCGCACCCAGGGAAGCCGCCGGAGTGCCTCTACCCGCTCGTCAGCCCGCAGCGGCGACAGCGGCGACGACCCCGGCGGTTCCGAGCCGCCCCCTTCTAGCGGGCGGCGTCTGCTTCATAGCCAAGGTGGTGCTCGATGAGCGCCATGCGGCCAACCGTCGCTGAGTACCTCGCTGCGCACGCCATCGACCCTGCCGTAGCCGAGCGCGAGGGGGTCAGCTTCGAGGGTGAGGCGCTCGTCTTCCCGAGCGGCCGCCGCCGGGACCTCAACGGCGGCTCCGCGAAGACGACGCAGCCCGTCGGGCAGCCGCTCGCGCTTGCCTGGTTCGGCGGCACCAACTCCCAGGCGTCCGACGCCCTCATCACCGAGGGGGAGAGTGATGCCCTTGCGGCGTCCTCCGCGCTCCCGTCGTCCCCGCTGCCCCATCATCGCGACCTCTCCGTAGCAGCGATCCCCGGCTGCGGGTTCCCCGTGGATCGGCTCGTCGCGAGCCTGAAGGAGCGGGGCATTACGGAGGCCTACCTGGCCTTCGACGGTGACGAGGCCGGGCGGGCCTACGCCGAGAAGGTGGCGGTGGCCCTGCGCGAGAACGGCATCTGCGTGGCGCTGGTTGATCTTCCTGATGGCAAGGACCTCTCCGACTGCCTGGTTGCCGAGCGCGAGCGCAGAGAGTGGCTGGCCAGCCTGCTGGCGGACGCCCACGCGGCGGCCGAGCCCTTGGCTACCGCCGGAGACGATGGCGACGAGGACGATCCGGGCATCCGCTGGGCCGCCCGCAAACCGCTGCCGCTGCACACGGGCAAAGAGCCGGAGCCACCCGACCTACTCGCCGACGGCCTTGAGCGAGGGACGGTCGTGGCGCTGTGCGGAGACACGGGATCGGCGAAATCGTTCATTGCCCAAGCCCTGGCCGTGGCAGTAGCTGAGAGCCACGAGCGATGGCTGGGCAAGGGCCTCAGCATCCGCTACGGGCACGCCATCTACATCGACGAGGAGAACCCCGTCCGCATCGCCCGCGCCCGGTTCCGGGCGCTCGGGCTAACGCCGCAGGGGGAGCCTTATCTCCGGTGCTTTCATCGCCTCGGCGTGCGCTTCGGCGAGGACGACTGGACTGACTGGCTGCGCTGGGAGTTGGGCAAGCAGGGGGCGGACGTCGTCGTGATCGACACCGGCATCGCGGCCACGGCCCCGGAGGTCAACGACAACGACGCCGTGGCCAGGCTCTACACCGAGCACCTGCGCCCGCTGGCCGCAGACACCGGAGCTGTAGTCGTGCTCCTGCTCCACGAGAAGAAGCCGCAAGAGGGGGGGCGGCTGAAGCAGACCTTCGCCACAATGGGGGCGCGGGCCTGGGTGGGGCAAGCCGACGCCCAATTGATGCTGGCCAAGCGCGGCCGAACTGAGGAGGAGCAGCTCGACGGCGGCTACCGCCTTGAGAGTCGTTTCGCGCTGGCGACCGGGAAGCTACGCGACGGCGGGTCTGAGGTGATCGAAGTGATCCGGATCGCGTCACGGCTGCGCGACGACCGCGCCTTGCTGGAGGCCACGATCACCAACGAGGGCGAGGTTGCCTCGGCCGACGAGAAGGCCGCCGAGATGCTCGACGCCATTTGCGAGGTGCTGGTTACCGAGGCCGAGCCGCTACGCAAGGCGGCCCTCGCCGAGGCGGTCGGAGTCAAGGGCGGCGACCGGACCTTTGAGCGGGCGCTTACGGATGGCGTCGAGCATGGGCAGTTGGAGCGCCCAAAGCGCGGCACCTATGCGCTCGGAGGGGGCCGATGATCGTTCCCGCCACACGACCCGCCACTACATATGGGTTGGCGGTTTGGCGGGTCAGCGCCCCATTCCGCCGCTTACCGCCAACCATCCGCCACCGCCCGCCATACGGGGGTGCGCCTAGGAGCGCGCACCCCGTAGCCGTATGCGGGCTCCCCGGCGGATGCGGGTCTGTGCCTAAGCCGCCACCTTCCCGCCAACCACCCGCCACCGAATCCCGTGGCGGGAACGGAGGGGGCAAGTGACGGCCAACGAAACCCCTCGATTCGCCCTTACCCGATCCGAGGCTGCTGCCTCCCTCGGGATGAGCCTCGACTCTTTCGAGCGATACGTGCAGGGGGAGGTCAAGTTAATCCGCAAGGGGAGGCTCTGCCTCGTGCCCGCCGCCGAGCTAGACCGCTGGGTCGAGCAGAACGCGACGGCAACCCTAGGGGCCGAGAAGTGACCGAGCAGACCTGGACGATCTGCGGCCACCCGCTTGCCGACGGGGGCACCTGTCAGCGCCAGGCCAATCTCGACCACGGCTGCGGGTGGCACCCCGTGCCCCAGCGCCCGCTGCCGGTGCCGCCCTGCGAGTGCGAGCGCCCGCTGCTGCTGAGTGCCCCCGAGGACGACGGGCTGCTCCCGCGCTGCTGGGCGCTGCGCCCGCCCGATCCCCACCACGACGAATGGAGGCCCACCCGTGACCGACACCCTTGACGATGAGATCCGCCGCCGCGCCGGGCGCATCCCCCTGACCCCCGCACCCGCGCCGCCCTGGCTGCGGGCCTTGACCCGGCACTTGCTGAGCGCCTAGAAGGCAATACCCCCGAGGAGCTGGCTGCCGATGCCGAGCGGCTCGCGGGGGCGGTGGCGAAGCTGCGCGGCTCACCCGATGGATCGGCGGCGCTTGACGACCTGATCCGACACAGGGCAACCGGGGCACCGCCGCCACCGGCCGACGACGAGCCCCGGCACACCTCCTTCGACGGCGGGGCACGCGAGGGGCCGCCACCCGGAGCCGCCGGGCATGGATGCCCTGATCCGGGGGCGGCGGACCGAGGCGCAGATGCGCATGGCAGACGAGGCCTCCGCCTTCGACCGGATCGCGAGCCACCCCGGCGAGGTGAGGCGGTGAAGGACGTGATCCGCCACTTCGAGGACCGCCTTGCCGAGTGCCGCGAGCAGGCCGCCCGTGCCGTTGACCGCACCGAGGCCCTGGTTGATCTCCTCGACCTCTCTCGCGGGGCGGCAGGGGACCTCGGCCAGCCCTACCTGACCCCCGAGCAGCTTCACGCCTCGCCGCGCTCCGAGCGCGAGCGGGCGCGGCTGGCTGCGCTGATCGACCGAGCAACCACCAACCGACAGGAGGAAGACGAATGACCCGACGTGAACCCCGGCTCCCGATCCCAGAGAAGACCGGGAACCCCGAGATCGACAAGGCCCTACGCGCCTACCGGAAGATGGAGACCGGCTACGCCGATGCCGACGCGGCGCTGGTTGCCGCCCGCGAGAACGCCGAACGCGCCCGCGAGCAGGACCGCCTGGCCCTGGCCGCCGCCAAGAAGGCGGGCAAGGCCGACCCCGGCCAGCGGGCCGAGGAGGAGGCCAACCGTGAGGTTGCCAGCGCCCTACGCGAGGCCGAGGCCTGCGACATCGCCGCCGCCGAAACCCAGGCAGAGCTGCTCGACGCGATCAGCCAGCACAGCGGCAAGTTGGGAGCAGACCTAGATGGGCAGATCACCGAGGCCCGCGAGCGCTGCCGCGAGGACGTAGCCGCGCTGATCTCTCACCTAGCCGAGGTGAACCGCCTGCGTTCGCTGCGCTTCTGGCTGCGCGAGCCCGGCCGGGGCTACGGCGCGAAGGTAGCCCGCGAGGACACCGCGCTGCTGAAGCCCTCCGGCGATCCTTACCGGGTGGCCGAGCTGATCGGTGCGCTCGACGCCGCGCTGTCACCCGAGGGCGAGCAGCCGGTGACGCGGGATCAGCGGACGTGGCGCAGGGAGGGGGCCGCAGCGTGAGCCGAGGGTTACTGCTGAGGGAAGGCGCTGGTCGCCGTCGGGTACTGCGCCGGGAGCATCGCCGAGGGCGGGACCGAGGTGATGTCGGCTGCGGGGGTTCGCCACTGCTTGATCGTCTCCGCGTGCGTCTTCGGGGCGGTCAGCTCCGGCATCGGCCTGCCCAGCGCCCACCTGACGAGGCGGTGCGGCCAGTGTTCGGTCAGCGCAAGGTCCGATCGGAGCCGCTCGGCTGCCCGCGCCTCGTTCTCGTAGCGGCGGAGAACCTGCTTGCGGGCCGCCTCGTGCTGGCTGTCGGCATAGCGGGGCTGGATCGTCCCGTTCTGCTTCCCGATGATGATGCGGATCAGCTCGCGGCGGTAATCCTGGCGGTCGTCCTCGATCCACCTGGCCAGGTCATCGTCGCGGTCTCGGATCGCCTGGTCGTTGCGCCGGATGCGGCGGGGCACCGAGGCAATCAGGACGACGAGGGTGGCGACCGCTCCGAGCGCGCCGAGGACAGAGGTCAGCATCGGACCGATAAGCATCGTGGTTGGGTCGGATGGAACCCCCAGGGCGGCATCCCCCTCGCAAGCGCAAACAACCGCGCGTGTCGACACGTCCATCGCCGATGACCGGCCGATTTGGTGCACACGTCGAAGCAGTAGAGATCAAGAATCACCCGTTTGGCGAGCTTCTTCGCTGTGCCGCACGAAACCGACGATGCGATGTGAGTCGCGTTCGGGAAGTGGCGGTTCGGACAGTGGTGGACCTTCGCAGCGGCGGCGTGGGAAGAACTCACCGCTCCCAAACATGCGAGCGCCGCCACGAGGGCGAAGAGGACCCAGGCTCTCGATCCTGGGATCGCAAGCCCGCTAGATACCTTCATCTAGTACCCCTCCCAAACCCGCCATTGACCGCTGCGGTAGTGCACGACGAAGGCGTGCAGGTTGCAGGCCGCGCACCGAATGCCGATCGGATGGACCACGACGTAGACCGACTTCCGCACTACGGCGCGACCACACTCCGCCCGCGCCGATGGGGCGTATCCGCTGCGGCTACCGCGTTTCACTTCCAAGACCCGAGTAGGGGAACCGTAAGCCTCTTTCGCGGCCGGAATCGCGCCCCTCGGGTGCTTGATCCAGGTGAGCTTGCCCACCCGCGGGCAACCGCCCCCGATGGTTCTGGCGCTGGACGATCCAGCTGCCACCAAGGCAACGAGCGCGACCAACAGCATCAACACGAGACTGCGCATCCAGCGTCAGCCTACCTCTATGAGCGCCTGCGGCGATGAGGCTTCCCGAAGGAGGGCGCTGCAAGGGTGCCCACGGCCGAACCCTTCGGGGGACGGCGAGAGTCCCGGCGGTAAGGGTTCGGGCCGCCGGGGCACGCCGCTCCTTGGGCGACCGTGCCTGGCTACTCGGCTACCTGGCGTTCGGGGCGCTCGTCCGGGGGTTGGTGCGGTGGCCCTGACCTACACAGACAATCCAACGGGAACCTTGCGGCTTGCGGGCAAGGCCTGGGCCTGGGGCTACGCCGGGGCCGGGGAGCGCCGGGCCTATGCGGCCGTGCGGGACCACAGCTACGGGGCCGGGGGGCCTGCAAGCTACGCCGCCGAGAGCGGATCTTCTTACCGGGCCGGGGGCGGGTGGAGCTACCGGGAGCACACTGCCGACATGGGCGCGACGACACCGCGTCTGGGGGGCTGAGGGCACCGTGCGGGCATCTTCACCCGCCTGGGCACCCACGCCCGCCAGGACCGCCGAGGGTAGGGCGCAGCGGCACGCCGAGGACTGGCGACCTGCGGTCAATCTCCCTACCTTGGCCGAGCAAGCGAAACGCGGGGCGGCACCGCTGACACGGCCCGCCCCCGGAGCCAAGGAGGAAGCCTTGACCCGACCGCAACGTACCAACGTGATGCTCGACTACGAGGTTCTCCGCGACCAGGTAAGCGATGCCCTGGCCGACGCCGCTGCGGCCCTGCCGCCCGATGCCGGTGACGAGGAACGCATCGAGGCCGAGGCTGACGCCGTGATCGCGATGCTCGCCCGCGCCGGGGTGAAGGCGACCGAAGGGGGCAAGTGATGGCGACCGGCATCCGCAAGCGCCACACCCGCCTCTGCCGATCCCACAAGGGGGGCGGCTGCACCTGCACGCCCTCCTACGAGGCCTCGGTCTTCTCCCCGAAGGACGACGACAAGATTCGCCGCACCTTCCGCTCCCACGCCGAGGCTGCCTCCTGGCGGGCCGACGCCAAGCGGCAGATCGACCAGGGGGCGCTGCGAACACCGGCGCAGAAGACCGTCCGCACGGCTGCCGAAGACTGGTTGCGCGGAGCTAAGGCGGGGGAGATACGCAACCGCTCGGGCCAGCGGTTCAAGCCCTCGACCCTGCGCGGCTACGAGCAGGCCCTCAACGACAGGGTCCTGCCCGAGATCGGCGGGGCGAAGCTCAGAGCCGTCAGCACCGCCGACCTTCAGGCCCTGGTTGACCGCTGGCAGGGGGAGGGGACCCCGGCCTCGACGATCCGCAACTCGATCAAGCCCCTACAGGCGATCTACCGGCGGGCGAAGTCACGGGAGGGGTTGCCGGTGAACCCGACCCGCGATCTGGAGCTACCTGCACCCCGGCCGAAGGAGGTTCAGATCGTCGCTCCCGATTTGGCCGCCCGGCTGTTGGCCGTCGCCCCCTCCGAGGACCGGCCCATCTGGGCGACGGCCCTCTACGCGGGCCTGCGCTACGGGGAGCTGCGGGCGCTGCGGTGGGGAGCTGCTGACCTCGCGGGCGGGACTATGGAGGTGCGCGAGTCCTGGGATCAGCGGGTGGGGGTGATCGAGCCGAAGACGGCGTCCTCGCGGCGGCGGGTGCCGGTGCCGGGGGTGCTGCGCGACGCGCTTCTCGACCTGCGCCTGGATCGCCCCGACGCCACCGAAGACGATCTCGTTTTCGGGCTGGGCGGTGAGCCCTTCCATGCGGTGACGATCTACCGGCGGGCCGACGCTGCCTGGGAGGCTGCCGGGCTGACCGTGCGGCTGCGGCTGCATCAGGCCCGTCACACCTACGCCTCGTTCATGGTTGCGGCGGGGGTCAACGCAAAGGCCCTCTCGGCCTACATGGGCCATAGCTCGATCAAGGTCACCTTCGACCTTTACGGCCACCTGATGCCGGGCGCTGAGGCCGAGGCGGCGGCGCTGCTCGACACCTACCTCGGTACGCCTGCCCCCTCCGGACCTTCCCGGTTGCCGACGATCCAGAACAGATCGCCGGGCTTTAGGTAGGGCTTGCACTTCGCCTCGTAGATCGGGTCTAGCTTGATGCCGTCGAGCGTGGCGTCAACCGCCTTGTGGTAGTCCTCGGAGGCCTCCACAAGCTCCACGCGCGCGCGCCAGTCCGGGGCATACTTGTCAAGGCGCTTCGCCGGGTCGGCCCCTACCCGGACCCCCAGCACCGGCAGGCCGGGGGGCAGGCCGTGCAGGAGGCCCGCCAGCGTCATCCCCGAGCCGACGGCGACGACGACCCGGCGGACTCCGGCGGGAATCTCGGTCTGCGCCACGGCGCGGCGGGTTTGCTCGATGGCCTCCTGGCACTCCATCCCGAACGGCACCAGCACGGCCCCTGGGGTCTGCGCGGCATCGTCGTCCGCCCGTTTGATAATCACCGAGTTGTAGCCGGGCTTGTGGGCTCCCACGACCGCGCCAGCGGCCCGCGCTGCCTCCATTTCGGGGGTTTCGGCACCGGCGGGCATATGGATGCGCGACGTAAGCCCCAGGCCCGCCGCTATGCGAGCGACGATGATGGCTTGGGGGCTCTGACGCGAGGAGGCTGTGATCGCCACCCCGCCCGGCGTGCCGCCCTCGGTGATGATGCTCAGGCACGTACGGGCCTTGCCTCCGGTTGCGCCGAGGGCCTCGAAAAGGTCATCGCGCTTGACCCATAGGTCGCCGGGCAGGGCTTGGAGCGGGGTGGGTGCGTCGAGCAGGCGGGTGAGGTCGCGGCCATGCATCACGAATTGAGGGTAATCACTAACGGAAGCGGAGAAGGGGCCACGGCGAACACGCGTTCGCTTGCCGCCTGAGCCGCTGCTAGCTTGCATCTCCATTGAGGCAGCACAATGCGCACCGAACGTATGACGACCCTAGATCCCCTCGATATCGGCAAGCTGGTCGCCGATGGCGCCCCGCCAGTGCTGACGACCCACCACGGCGTCCTCTTTGATCAGGACTGCCTCGAATTCCTAGGCCGAGTCAGGGATGAGAGCGTGGATACGGTCTTTGCCGACCCGCCCTTCAACCTAGGGAAGGTGTACGGCCCCAAGGTCAACGACGAGATGACCGAAAGCGCATATGTCGAGTGGTGCCAAGCGTGGATCGATGAGTGTCTCCGCGTGTTGAAGCCGGGCGGCTCTTTCTTCCTCTACAACCTGCCGCGTTGGAACGTTGTATTCGGCGGCCACCTTATGGCCCGGGGAATGACCTTCCGTCATTGGATCGCGATCAGCATGAAAGCCGGACTTCCGATCCCGGGAAGGCTCTACCCAGCCCATTACAGCCTTCTCTATTACTCGAAGGGCAAGCCAAAGACGTTTACGAAGATCCGCACCCCCATCGAGACCTGCCGCCACTGTGGGGGGGAAATCAAGGACTACGGCGGTCACCGAGATGCGATGAACCCGGATGGCGTCAACCTAACCGACGTCTGGACCGACATACCCCCGGTGCGGCACTGGAAGTTCAAGAGCAAGAAGCGCGGCGCCAATCAGCTCTCGACGAAGCTTCTCGAAAGGGTTGTGCATTTGTCGACGCGCGAGGGCGACGTAGTGCTCGACCCCTTTGGCGGCAGCGGCACAACGTTCGACGTGGCGGAGCACCACGACCGCTATTGGCTGGGGACCGAGATTGAGAACGGCGACGTGATTGTCGAGCGACTACGCGAAGTTGAGCTTCACCGGCACCCCAATAGCGACTGGATCGAGGCGGCCGCCTAACCGAGGGCTCGCCCGCTGTTGCCCTTGGGCAGATGGGGCACCTTTTTGTCGAGCGTATCGTGGCTAACGCCGTAGATCCTGAGCACGCCATTCGGTACCGGATATCGCGACCAGAATCTGAAGTAGGGCTGAAGCTCCTCGAAATTGCCAACGCGATCGGTGAGATACCGCTGCATCGCTCGAACCGGCACCGCGAGGATGCCCCCAGAGATGGTTTCCCGGCAGATTGCGTCGAGCAGCTTGCTGATCGCCCTGTGGCTTGAGGAGACGTTGCCGGTTTCCCATTCGAACCCAACGCGACGCCCCCTCACGGTCAATAGCGCGTCCAGATCGCCGGTCGTCAGAAGCTCCCCCTCGGGCATTGGGGGCAGGGATTCGGTAACCCACTTGCGCCGTTCGAGTTCTCCAAGCACGGGCACCTTGATCGGCAAGACGCCATTCGGGTGTCGGTCGGGTCGACCTTGTCGATCAGTTCCGGGTGTCGGGTTCAGAGAGAAGGTGCCCGTCCCCGGCGGCCAGTCAGCCGCCGCGATAGCAGCCTGGACATCACGAGTCGCCCCCTTCCAAAGCGCCGATTCGGGGAAGGAGCCGGACGAGATGATGTCAACCGTCTCCACGAGCTGCACGGCCGAACGGTATCGCGCCGTGGTCCTGGCGCACAAACTGGCGCGCACCCCGAAGACCCGCTGCAAGTAGCGGAATGCGCCCGGCCTGCAAAGCCGTTTACACCGGTTCGATTCCGGTAGGCGCCTTCGGCGTGGCGGGCGAGAGTCGTCCGATCGCGGTCCGGCCGATTGCTCCCCTCGCTCAGTTCGTCGGCGACGCCACGCAGCGATACGGCGCCTTGTAGCTCGGGGTCGCCCCGCCGGCGCCGTAGACGTATTGGCGTGAGGAATCCTCGCCGAGCGTCCCCCCGCCGAGGCCGTAGGGGTCACCCTCGGTCCACTGGGTGGCAACCCACTGGTTCGGCTGAGGCGCGCCGCTGTTCTCGAACACGACGGCCATCTCGGCCAGGGTTGGAAGGCGACGCCGCGCCAGGGAGCAAGTCTTCAGAGCCGTCTCGGGGCTGGCGTCCGTCCGGGTAGAGTCCTCGAAGCAGAGTTCCCCCGCCTGGCGCATGTCCGCCGGGCAGCGGACCTTCAGCGACGCCTTCAGCTTCGAGGAGAGGTCGGTGGCGCCCACGGAGCCGCCGATCAGGTTCGGATGGGCGCCGGGAGGCGGGTTGTGGCCCGAGATCGTGCCTCGGCCCACCTGTCTGTTCGAGCTGATAAGCACGCCGGCGAGCGCGGTCCCGCCGAGCGCGATGAAGACCGCAAGCGTCGCCATCACGTTCGCGTAGCTGAAGTGCCGGCGAATCCGACTCATGCCTTCCTCCCTCCCTGATCGAGACGTGCGCCAAGCCTAGATGGTCACCGCCGCGGCGTCCAGAGGCCCGCATCGGGACGATGGCTCGGTGCCCACCCCGGCCAGTCGGCCACTCGGCGGAGAGCGGCATCGCCACGGGCCTCTGACCCACTCCCACCCGCACTCGGGTCCCCACGCCCAGCGACAGCATCGCCCTGCTCGCTGACCTGATCCACAACGTCGGCGACGCCGCCACCGCGATTCCGATTGGCGTCGCCTTCCTCCTGCACTCGCGCCGAGCCGAGGAAGCGGCAGGGCTGTTCGTGGTTGGCGCGATCTTCTTCTCGGCCTGCGTGGCCGGCGTGGAGGCGGTTTCGCGCCTCATCCACCCCCAGACTCCGACCCACCTCGGCGCGCTCGCCGGCGCCGGGCTGGTCGGCTACCTGGGCAACTGGATCGCCGCCCGGATTCGCACGCGGGCCGGCCATCGCCTCGACAGCCCCGCCCTGGTGGCGGACGGCCACCACGCTCGCGCCGACGCCTACGTCAGCCTGGCGGTCGTCGGCAGCGCGGCGATGGTGGCCGCGGGCTTGCCGGCAGCCGACCCGATCATCGGGTTGGCGATCACGGCGGTGATCCTGCGGATCACCTGGCAGTCCTGGCTGACCGTTCGCGGCCGCGATCACCCGCACTAGGCGGAGCCGGCGAGCCGCGCAGACGCCCTTGCCTCTCATCACGTCTGAGCGCGTCCGGGCGGAGTGGCTCGGGGCTTGATCGTGGAGGCCGGGAGGGGTAGGGTCGATGCACGAATCTCCGGCAGGAGGAGGCCGAATGAGGCGAATGATTGTCCCGGTTGCGATCGCTGCGGCGATCGCCCTCCCGGGCACTGCCCTGGCCGCCTTCTACTCGGGGCCGTTCACCCCGGAGGTCAACAACGACGGGATCGAGATCAAGGTCGCCTTCAGGAAGGGGGAGCCGCGCCTCGTCACCCGGGTCGAGTACCACAACGTCGCGACCGGGTCGCCGTGCAACGGCTCCTATCTGTTCTTCCGGGCCATGAAGGTGAGCGACAAGCTGAGGTTCTCCGGCAGCGGGCACCCGGGGAAGGCCGGGAACGCGGCCTGGCCTCCGTTTCCGAATCAGACCGTGACGATCAAGGGCCGCTTCACCAACCACAGCCGCAAGGTGGTCGGCACGTTCAGGCTCCGGGGCGCGGGCCCCTGCTCGGGAGACAGCGGAGCAATCGACTTCACCGTCCCCCGGATCAAGTAACCCCGCGCTCAGCCCCCCGGAACCGGTCCCCCGGCGAGTGCGATAGCCGTGCCTGCGGCGGCGGCGGCGAGCAGGGTTGCCACGACACCCACCCGCAGCCAGAGCAGGGCGACCGCCGCGGCGCCGAGCACCGCCAACTGCCAGGGTTCCTGGAGGGCCAGCGCCAGTGGGATCGCCGAGCCGAGGATCGCGCCGATCGCAGCCGGGCCGGCGCCGTCCAGGAAGGCGCGGGCCCGGCGATCGGAGCGGAGGCGGTCGAAGCGCTCCGCGCCGACCAGGATGAAGGAGAAGGAGGGGGCGAAGGCGACCGCTGCGGCGAGCAGGGCGCCGCCGATCCCGGCGGCCGCGTAGCCGACCGCGGCGACGGTGTGGACCACCGGGCCGGGGGTCACCTGACCGAGGGCGACCGCGTTCAGGAACTGCGAGGAGGTCATCCAGTGGTAATGGCTGACCGCGTCGGCCTGCATCAGCGGGACGATCACGAACCCTCCGCCGTAGGACAGGGCGCCGACCTTGAAGGCGACCCAGGCAAGGGCGCCGATGCCTCCGGCGGCGGCGGCGAGCGGCAGCAGGGCGATCCCCTGGGCGGACTCGGCGCTCGGCGGGCGCCTGAGCAGCAATTCGATCGCGCCGCAGGCGAGCAGCACCAGGACCAGCCAGGCGCCGATCAGGGCGGTGGCCGCGGCGCCGGCCGCGACGTAGGCGGCCCAGCGCAGGGGGTGGGTGGCCTGCGCCTTGTCCCAGCTCGAGGGCAGCAGCCCGACCCCCGCCCGCACCGCCACGGCGGCGACCGCCGCCCCGGCGCCGGCCCCCGCTCCCAGCACCCATCGTGGCGGCGCCGAGGCCAGGAAGAGGACCGAGAGGGCGATGATCATCAACAGCCCGGGCAGGACGAACCCTGCCCCGCCGACCAGGGCCCCGCGGGCCCCGCGCAACCTCCAGGCGCAGAAGATCGCAAGCTGCGTGGAACCCGGCCCGGGCAGCAGGTTGGTGGCGGCAATCGCGTCCTCGAACTGGTGGCCGCTCAGCCAACCTCGCCTGGTCACGCAGAGGTCCCGCAGCAGCGCGATGTGGGCGGGGGGACCGCCGAAGCCGATGCAGCCTATCCGGCCCCACTCACGCAGGATCTCAGCCAATGAGGGGGCGGACACGGGCTCCATCGTAGGCGGAGCCCCTGGTTAGAATCGGCGGCCGTGAAGCGTCTCGAGCCACGCCTCGTCCTGCCGGCGGCCCTCGGCGGGCTGCTCGTCACCCTGGCGATGGCGTGGGCCGGCGGGGTGCTGGCGGCGCTGCCGCTGCTGCTGCTGGTGGTGCCGCTCGCCCTGGGGCGCTACCCGGGCGAGGAGACGATCGAGCGGCTGCGGGCCCGGCGCCTGCGGCGGAGGCCGCTGCGGGCGATCCGGGCAAAGCCTGCCAAGCCGCGCGAGGCGCGGCTTCTGCGGGGCCGGCTGCTGATCGCCGCCTCGCTGGCCGAGCGCGGCCCCCCGCTCGCCGTCGCCTCCTAGCGATCGCTCGCCCCTGACGGTGGCGGGCGATCAGGTCCGCCAACCGAAAGGAATCTCCGATGCGACGGTCCCTTGCGGTCGCGTCACTGGTCACGGTCGCTGTGGCCGGCGTCGCAACGGCCGCCCAGGCCCACCAGGGCAACCCCAACTTCAGGTCCGAGCCGGACGGGATCCGGCCCGGGCAGCCCGGCCTCTCGGTCAGGGTGCTCAACTTCGACGACAGCCTCGAGTTGACCAATTCGAGCGGCAAGGGCGTCGTGGTCGAGGGCTATGCCGGCGAGCCCTACGTGCGGATCGACGGTTCCGGTGTGGTCTCGGTCAACACGCGCTCACCGGCCTACTACCTCAACGACGACCGCTACGCGAGGATCGCCCTCCCGGCCCGAGCGGACCCCCGGGCAGCGCCGGCCTGGCGGCGGGTGAGCCAGACGGGGACCTACATCTGGCACGACCATCGCATCCACTACATGGCCAGCGGGATTCCCCCTCAGGTCGCCGACACCGGGCAGCGAACTCGGGTCTTCGACTACCGTGTGCCGATCCTGGTCGGCGGGCGGCCGGCGGCGATCACCGGAACCCTTTACTGGGTCGGGCAGTCCTCGGGGTTCCCGCTTGGCCCCTTCGTCGGACTCGGCGCCGCGGCGCTGGTGGCGGCGCTGGGCGCGACACTTCTGCGCCGCCGCGGTGATGCGGGGATCTCCGTGGTTGCGGGCCCCGCGCTGCTCGGCCTCGGCCTCTGCGTCTGTGCCCCGTTGCTGCTCGGATGCGGGGCGGCGGTTCGCGAGTCCGCTCTCAACGGGATCACGCTGAAGCCGCTGCCCCGGGTCGGCGCCGCCGCGCTGCCCGACTACGGGGGCGGTGGGCGCGGGCGGATCGAGAGGCTGAGACCTTGGCCCGGCGGGCTGCGGCTGATCTACTTCGGCTACACCTCCTGTCCGGACGTCTGCCCGGCAACCCTCGCCGACCTGCGCCGCGCTGTGGCCGATCTCCCGGCGGCCGACCGGAGGCGGATCAGCGTCGGCATGGTGACCGTGGACCCGCGGCGGGACAGCGGGCGGGTGCTGCGCGACTACGTGCAGAACTTCTTCCCACCGGCGAGATCGCACGCCTTCCGCACCGAGCGGATGGCCCGGCTTCGCCGGGTCGAGCGCCTCTTCGGCGCCGCCCACCGCTACGGGAAGGCCGACGCGCATGGGGACTACCCGGTCGAGCACACGGCGCAGGTCTACGCGGTGGCTGCGAACGGGTCGATCCTCGTGCAGTGGCCGTTCGGCACTCCGGCCGCCCAGATCACGGCCGACCTGCGAGAGCTGCTCACCCGAGACACCACAGAAAGGAAGGGAAACGAGGAATGAACGAACCCAGGAGCAAGGGCAGACAAAGGAAGAGACCGATGGCCGCGGGGAACGCGAGGCCTATCGCGGCCCTGGCCGCGATAGGCGCGGCAAGCGCGCTGCTGGCGGCCTGCGGTGGCGGTGGGAGCGACACCGGCTCGAGCGGCGGCGGTCTCTCGGTGAACGGCGTGTGGACGCGCGCGACCGCCCCGTCGCAGACCACCGGGGCCGTCTACATGACGATCGAGAGCGATCAGAGCGACGCGCTGGTCGACGCCTCCGTCCCGAAGGACGTGGCGGGGCGTGCCGAGCTGCACGAGACCACGGGCTCGGGCGGCGGCTCGATGCGCGGAGAGGACTCGTCCTCGGGCGACGCTTCGATGTCCGGCGGTGAGTCCGGCGCGATGCTGGGCATGAAGCCCGTTTCGAAGATCCCGATCGCCGCGGGCGAGCCGACCGTGCTGGAGCCGGGCGGCTACCACGTGATGCTCTTCGACCTCAAGGGCCCGGTCGAGGCCGGTGAGAGCATCCCGGTCGCCCTCCGCTTCGAGAAGGCGGGTGGGGTGAAGGTCACCGCGATGGCGCGTGGCGGCTGAGGGAGGAGGTCACGGAGGGCCGGGCGCGCCATCCCGGCGCGCCCGGCTCCCCGGCTCGGGCGTCTCGCGGCTTGCCCGGATCTCCCGGGGGGCCGCGGCGCGGCGCCGCAGGCTCGCCCGCTTGGTCGCGCCTTCGCTGGCCGTGGTCGCGCTGTTCGCCGCTGGGTGCGGCGGCGGCGACCGGGACCCCGGCGGGCGCATCATCACCATCGAGATTCCCTCGGGCGCAGGCAAGCGGCTGGCGAGCGGTGGCGACGCCCCGATGCCCAAGCGGATCACCGGCAGGGTCGGCGATCAGGTCCGGATCGTCAACCACGACGCCCGCCCCTACGTGATCAGCGGGATCACGATCCCCGCGGGCCTGGTGGCAACGATCCCGCTGCGCCGCTCCGGGGTCTATGAGACGGAGTGCACGGCACATCGGGACGACTCGATCACGATGGTTGTCGCCGAGCGCTGAGGCTGGGGGCATCGCCGGGACGTGGCGCCCAGCGTGGTGTCAGGCGCCGGCGAGCGGCATCAGACACCCTGGTGCGGTGTCAGGCGCCTGCCGCGGCCCGCTGCTGGCCGGCTGCGCGAGCGCGAGGGACCTGGAAGAGGGTGACCGAGGACTCGTAGCGCCTCGGAGGGTTGATGATCTTCGAGCCGTCGCTCCACAGCGTCATCAGGCCGCGGAGCTCGGAGCCGTCGTCGGCCTTGGAGCGGTACAGGTACTCACCGGCCGGCAACTCGCCAGCGCTCTCGGAGGCCACCTCTTCGATCGCGTGGAGCACGGCGTCGCGTCCGTTGCCGTGCCCGGTGCCGGCGTATTCCCAGCTTCCATGGGGGTTCTTGCGTGCGAAGTCGAAGACCATTTCCCCCGACGCATTCCGGCCCGCGTCCGGCGGGCCTGCCGCCGTATCTTCTGCCCCCGAGACTAAGTCCTCGGCCGGACGTACGTCCGCATCGTGGCCGCATATTGCGGAAACTTCCGGATGCCCGGGGGTCTCCTCGCCGGCGATGATGCGCAGCCGGCGCGCAAGGTGGCGTGAAATCGACATCGCTCTGGCGGCTGGGATCGGCTCCGTCGTTCGTTTCTGGAGGTTCGCTTGCGGTGCTGGCCGCTTGTTCTAGGGGGTCGCAGCATCCCCTTCCCCGCGGCACCGCTGTTGCACGCGACTACCCTTGGGGCGGTGCTGGTCCTGATCGCCATCCTGCTCCTCGCCTTCGTCCTCTCGCCCGCCGTGGGGCTGGTCGTCCTGGCGGCTGCCCTCGCCTTCGAGATCGGCGAGATCGCGATCTGGCGGCGATGGATGCGCAACCGGCGGGTCCGAACCGGAAGCGAGGCGATGCCGGGAGAGGTCGCCGTGGTGGCGGAGCCCTGTTCCCCCGGCCAGGGCACGGTGCGGCTCCGCGGCGAGATCTGGCACGCCCGCTCGGCCGAGCCGCTCCCCGCCGGGCGCGAGGTCAGGGTCACCGCGGTCCATGGTCTCACGCTGGAGGTCGAGCCCCTGAACGGGGGAACTGAAGAGGGCCCCGGTGTGAAGGCCCCTGAACGGCGCCTCAACGGGGGAACGGAAAAGGGCCCCTGAAAGGGGCCCCCTTGTTCCGAAGGACGTACCACCAGCAATCGAAACCACTGGCTCGTCGGTCCTTAAGTCTTGAAGTCTTCGGGCGCTGCTCCTGCCGGATCAGCCGCCTCTAGGAGAAGCTAACACGAGGCGGCGGAAAAGGTTTCACTCTTGTGCCATTCAGCATAGCGCCCCCGCCCTCGCCACGCACGCGATTTCCGCAAGTTGGAGCTTTCCTGCCCCACTTCTGGGACAGCCCGTACAACTGTGAACGAATGCTTGCATTGCATGCTTGCCGCGGTCGCCGGGGCACCTGTCAAGGCCGGTTGGTAGTTCACCCCTGATTGCCGACCGGGCCGCCGCTCGTTGGGGGCGGCGCGCTCCTCCTCGCGGCCATCCCGTTGCTACGCTGCCTGCGCCGGGCGCTTAGCTCAGTTGGGAGAGCGCCAGCTCGACAAGCTGGAGGTCACTGGTTCGAGCCCAGTAGCGCCCATCCGGCGGATGCCCCGCTGACGCGAGGTTCTCACACCCGAGGAGGAAGGCCTTGCTGAGCAGTCGCTTCTCCCGCTCGATCGCGCAATGCCTTTCGCTGGGGGCGATCGTCGGCCTCGGCACCATCTCCGTCCTGGGGCCGCAGCCGGTTCTTGCCGCCAACACATTCCCCGGCACGAACGGCCGCCTAGCTCTGCTCGACACGACAGGCTTCAACGAGAAGCTCCGGGTGGTCGCCAAGCGCGGAGGCCTGACGACGATCTTAAGGACGGGCGACTATTTCGACTCGCTGTCCTTCTCGCCCAGTGGGACCCGCATCGTCTACACGTACAACTTCGGAGCTCCGTGGCGGAACCTGGCGATCGCCAACGTCGTTACCGGCAACTCGCGCACGCTGGAGATGGGCAAGCTGAGCGCAGGCTCTGCAGCCTTCCTCGATGACGGGAGGATCGTCTTCAGCGGCTACTACCCGAACAACGAACGACCCGGAACCTACGTCATCCGGCGGAACGGGACTCTCCTTCACAGGCTCTTCAAGCGCACGCAGCTTGCCGCGACGCCAGACGGGCGCTGGTTCCTCGCCACCCAGGAGGGACCCGCAAGTCAGGGCCGCTGGCTTGACCTGCTGAACTCACGGGGAAGGGTCGTGCGCCGCTTGGTTTCCGACCCGACCCACCGCCACAGCTTCTACAACGTGGCCTTCTCCCCC
The DNA here is from genome assembly GCA_046330315.1 of Solirubrobacterales bacterium. Taxonomy (GTDB): domain Bacteria; phylum Actinomycetota; class Thermoleophilia; order Solirubrobacterales; family 70-9; genus JAXLSZ01. Next base: position 113,404 of record JAXLSZ010000008.1, on the reverse strand, counting down.
AACGGACGCTGGATCGTCTACGAGAAGCTTCTCGACACGTACAGCAAGCGGATCGCCGACCTCTACCTGGTTCGCCGCGACGGCACCCACCGCCGGCGGCTGACATTCAGCGGCCGCGCCGAGGACCCGATCTTCTCGCCCGACGGACGCTGGATCGCCTTCCGCAGGAGCCGGGGGTGGAACAACTATTACTCCAACATCCAGGCGCTCCTGGTCAGCGACCCGACCGTCAAGCGATGGATCACCCACGGTCAGAGGAGGGCCCTCAGCGGGCCGATCTGGGCCCGAAGCGGGCCCCCGCGTCCTCCACGGGGCTCCTGCCGGTCCGCCGCAGCTTCCCGTCGCTGCCGGCAGATGTAGGCGGCCGGTTGGCGCCGGCCCCCGTCCCGGCCCGAAGCGGCGTCGGAAGGTGGGTGTGCCGCCGCTACTCGGCGCGCAGGCGGAACCGCACCCGATCCAGGAACCCCAGCGCCTCGCGAACGTTCTCGACGTAGCTGGTCAGGTCCACTCCCAGGACGTGGTCTCCCTGGTATTCGCGAAGCCCGACACGGGCGTCGCGGGCGGCCCATCCGAGGTTCATCGCCGCTGGGACGAGCTTGTCGGTCGGTGACTGCTGGACCAGTATCGGCCTGGCGCTCGGGTGAAGCGCGGGGGAGAGCAGGGCGCGGGTGCGGGGGCCCGCATTCCGCATCGATTCCCAGAAGCCCGGGTAGCCGGGCAGGCTCCAGGAGGTCAGGTCCGAGACCGGGGCATTGACCGTCGCGGCGCGGACCAGGCAGCGCTCGGCGAGCAGGGCGGCGAGGGTGCCGCCCGCGGACTCCCCGTAGGCGTAGAGGCTGCGTCCGCGGCGAGCGAGGCGGCGGGCCTCGTCGCGGACCCGGTGCCAGGCTGCCAGGGGGTCGAAGAGGGGGTAGGTGATCCGCCGCACGGCGAAGCCGCGGCCGCGGGCCATCCGGCGGGCCCACATCGAGTCGTCGAAGTAGGAGACGAACCCCCCGCCGGGCACGATCAGCAGCAGGGGCTTGCCGGCGGCCGGGCCGGCGCTGGCGACCAGGCGCTGCCGGGAGATGGCCGCATGCCCTGCCCGGTGGTGCGGCGCGGCACCGGCGCCCGGTGCGCCCGCCGAGGCGAGCGCGAGCGCCAGCAGAGATGAGGCGGCAACCCTGCGCAACAGCGAGTCCATGCCGCCGCGATCGGCGCGGCGGCATCCCGGCTGCAGCGATTCGCCCCGATTGCGGCGGATGTGCGAGCGGCGGCGAACCGCCGGCCCCGCCCGGCGGCGATAATCCCGCCGCGCGTGCTCGGCACCTACGCATCCGTACTGGCGGTGTGCGTGGCCTCGCTGCTGGTCGGGGGGGCCGCGATGAGGCTGTGCGGCCGGCGGGAGTGGTCCTGGCTCTCCCCGGCGGTCGGCCTGGCCCTCCTCTGCGCCCTCTGCTGGGGAACGGTGCGCCTGCCGGGCGAGGGCGCGATCTCGGCGGCCGCGGTGCTGGTCGCGGTGCTCTGCTCCGCCGCCTACCTGTGGGGAAGGGTCGAGGGCCGGCGTGAGGCGGTGCGCGCCGGGTTGCCGGTGGCCGCCGTCGCCCTGCTGGCGACGTCGCTGCCCTTCCTCGCAGAGGGCCATTTCGGGATCCTCGGGACGGGGTTCAACCCCGACATGTCCCAGCACCTGCTCGCCGCCGATCGCCTCGCCGCCGGAGCGGCGTCACCCCTGGTCGTCCAGGGATACCCGCTCGGCCCCCACTCGGTGGTCGTCGCTCTCCACGACGGCCTCGGGGTCGGTCTGGTTGACGCGTTCAGCGGCCTGACCCTCTCGATCGGGGTGCTGGCATGCCTCACAGCCCTGGGGGCGCTCGGCCGCTTCTCCGACCCGCGGCGGCTGGTCGGCGCCCTGCTCGTGGGGCTTCCCTACATGGTCGCCTCCTACCTTGCGCAGGGCGCCTTCAAGGAGACGATGCAGGCGCTCTTCGTGCTCGGGTTCGCGATCGCGCTGCTGGACCTGGAGCGGGATCCCGGGCCCGGGGAGGAGGGCGCCGCGCGGCATTCGGACCTCTGCGCCGTGCCCGCCGCACTGATCGCGGTGGGAAGCGCCTACGCCTACAGCTTTCCCGGCCTGGCCTGGATCGCGGCCACGGCCGGGATATGGGCTCTTGCCCGGCTCGCCCTGGAGAGGGCCGGCGGCAAGCCGCCCGCCACGCTGCTGCGCCGATCCCTCCGGCCGGCTCTGCTGGCGGTGCTCGCCCTGGCCGTGCTCACCGCACCCGAACTGGGCCGGATGCTCGACTTCCGGCGCTTCGAGACCTTCAACCCGGCCGGCCCGGGCCTCGGCAACCTGTTCGGGCAGATCTCCCCGTTCGAGGGCCTGGGGATCTGGCCCTCCGGCGACTTCAGGCTGACTCCCGGGGCGGGTGCGGTGCCGGCCGTCGGCTACTACGTGGGGGTTGCCCTGGCCATCGGCGTGCTCGCCTACGGCGTGGTCTCGGCGGCGAGGCGGCGCGAGGCGGCCCTGCTCTCGGCCCTCGGCGCCGCCCTGGTCGCCTACCTCGTTGCCCGCGTGGACGGAACCGCATACACCGCGGCGAAGGCGGTGGTGATGGTCTCGCGGCTGGCGATGCTCGTCTCGGTGCGCCCGCTCCTGGGCCTGCGAGCCTCCGGATCCGCTCCGACCGGGATCCGCACGGTCCTCGCCCCTCTTGCGGCGGCCTGCTTTTTGGTGGGCGCCGGGGTCTGCTCCGCCCTTGCCCTGGCGAATGCGCCCGTGGGGCCGGCCTCCTACACGCCGAAGCTCACGGAGCTGCGCCCCCTGCTGGCCCGGACGTCGGCTCTGGTGCTCGAGTCCCGGGCGTTCCTCACCGAGCGCCACGGCGTCTCCTACCTGACCTGGGAGCTGCGGGGCGGACGTGTCTGCGTCGCGGCCACCGAGGGGCGCGGCAACAGCCCCCCGCGAGGGGTTCGCTTCGTGATCGCCCCGGCCGGCCTGGGACGCCCCTACGGCTCGGTCCGTCTGGCTCGCCGCGCCGGCCCCTATTACTTCTGGAGGGTCACCGGCCCGGTCCGCGGCCCGTCCGCGTGCCCTCTGATCGCGGTCCGCTCCGCCCGCCAGGGTGGGACCTCAAACCCCTGACCCTCAGCGTTTAGAGGTCCCACGTCGGAGTCGCGGGGCGCAGTTGACGGTTCCGTATCAGGGTGGGACCTAAAACCCTTGACCCTCAGCGCTTAGAGGTCCCACGTCGGAGGGGGCGTGGATAGCATGGGGCGGTGGCCGGGATAACCGTGAGACTGCCGGACGGATCGCCCCTCGAGCTGCCCGAGGGGGCGAGCGGAGCCGATGCCGCCGAGGCGATCGGGCCCGGCCTCGCCAGGGCCGCCCTGGCGGTTCGGGCAGCGGACGGCATCCGCGACCTCTCGGCCCCGCTTCGCGACGGCGATGAGATCTCGATCCTCACAGACCGCGACCCCGAGGGGCTGGAGCTGATCCGCCACGACGCGGCGCACGTGATGGCCGAGGCGGTCCTCGACCTCTATCCCGGAACCCAGGTGACGATCGGGCCGGCGATCGAGAGCGGCTTCTACTACGACTTCCTGTTCCCGGACGGGACCAAGGTCAGCGAGGAGGACCTCGGGCGGATCGAGGAGGCGATGCGGGCCCGCGTGGCGGCCGACGAGCCGTTCGTGCGCCGCGAGCTGCCGGTAGCCGAGGCGATCGAGCACTTCCGCTCCGAGGGCCAGGACTACAAGGTCGAGCTGATCGAGGACCTGGTTCGCGAGGAGGGCACCGAGACCGTCTCGCTCTATCGCAACGGCGCCTTCGAGGACCTCTGCCGCGGTCCCCACGGGCCCTCGACCGGACGGATCAGGGCGCTGAAGCTGGGCTCGGTGGCCGGCGCCTACTGGCGCGGCGACGAGACCCGCCAGATGCTGACCCGCATCTACGGGACGGCGTTCTTCTCGGCGAAGGACCTGGAGGCCCACCTGGAGCGGATCGAGCAGGCCCGGGCCCGCGACCACCGGCGCCTTGGCCCCGAGCTGGGCATCTTCATGTTCCGCGAGGAAGCCCCCGGGATGCCGTTCTGGCTCCCCAACGGCACCGTGCTGCTGCGGCTGATCGAGGCCGAGGTCCGCGAGCAGCTGCGCAGGCGCGGCTACCGCGAGATCGCCACGCCGCAGGTCCTCGACGAGGAGCTCTGGCACCGCTCGGGCCACTGGGAGAACTACCGCGACGACATGTACTTCATGGAGTCCGACGGCCGCCGCTTCGCGCTGCGCCCGATGAACTGCCCCGGCGCCTGCCTGGTGTTCGGCTCCCGCCGCCACTCCTACCGGGAGCTGCCCCTGCGGCTGGCCGAGTTCGGGCGGGTCTCGCGCAACGAGCGCGAGGGGGTGCTGCACGGCCTGCTGCGGGTCCGGGCCTTCACCCAGGACGACGCGCACGTCTACTGCACCGAGGAGCAGATCGCCGGCGAGGTGATCGACATCTGCGAGGCGATCGACGAGCTCTACGCGCGGTTCGGTTTCCGGGACGTCCGGGTCGAGCTCTCGACCCGCCCCGAGAAGGCTCTGGGCACGCCAGAGCAGTGGGAGAGAGCCGAGGAAGCGCTCACCGAGGCGCTCGAGCGCCAGGGCCGCCCCTTCCAGGTCAACCCCGGCGACGGCGCCTTCTACGGCCCCAAGGTCGACTTCCACGTCACCGACGCCCTCGGCCGCTCCTGGCAGTGCGGAACCTGCCAGCTCGACTTCCAGATGCCCGAGCGCTTCGACCTCTCCTACGTCGGCCCCGACGACCGGCCCCACCGCCCGGTGATGATCCACCGGGCGCTGCTCGGCTCGATGGAGCGCTTCGCCGGCATCCTGATCGAGCACCACGCGGGGCGCTTCCCGGTCTGGCTCGCACCGGTGCAGGCGATCGTGCTGCCCGTCGCCGACCGCAACGCCGCCCACGCGCGCTCGGTCCGCGACCGCCTCGCCGCGGCCGGCGGGCGGGTCGAGATCGACGAGCGCTCGGAGTCGGTCGGCCGCAAGGTCCGCGACGCCGAGCTCGCCCGGATCCCCTACATGCTGGTGATCGGCGACCGCGAGGAGGAGGAGGGGGGGCTGGCGGTGCGTTCCCATGCCGAGGGGGACCTCGGCACGATGGGGCTCGGCGAGCTCGAGAAGCTGCTCGGCGGGGAAGTCTCGGCAGACTGAGGCGCTCGCTGTCTATACTGCCGCGCACTTGTCCGCCGGCACGACATCCAAGCGCCGCTGAGCGCCCGCCGTGCCCAGGTTCGTGCCCGCTGATTCTTTGAAGCCCCACATCTCCCTCTCCTAGTGCCGATCCCGCGCAGGCTCGATCGGCGCCCACCCGAGCGCGACACGACGCGGATCAACGAACGGATCCGCGCCCCCAAGGTGCGCCTGATCGGCGCCGACGGCGAGCAGGTGGGGATCATCGCCATCGAGGATGCGCTGGACCGCGCCCGCGAGGCCGACCTCGACCTGGTCGAGGTCGCCGCCGACGCCAAGCCGCCGGTGACCCGGCTGCTCGACTACTCCAAGTACAAGTACGAGCAGGAGCAGAAGCAGAAGGCGGCCCGCAAGCACCAGCAGCAGGTCAACGTCCGCGAGATCAAGCTGCGCCCGAAGATCGCCGACCACGACTACGAGACCAAGAAGGGCCACGTCGAGCGTTTCCTGCGCGGCGGCGACAAGGTCAAGGTGACGATCATGTTCCGCGGCCGCGAGCAGGCCCACCCCGAGCGCGGCCGCGCGCTGCTGGCCCGGCTCGTCGAGGACCTCGGGGAGCTGGCCGCGGTCGAGTCCCAGCCGCTCCAGGAGGGCCGGAACATGAGCATGCTGGTCGGACCCACGAGGCTCGCCGCCAAGCCCAGGGAGGCGGACGGCCCCGCGGTGCCGGGCGGGGAGGACCCCGGCGCCTAGAGCGCCGCGATCACGTCGGCGATCCGCTCCGAGGCCATCCCGTCCCAGAGGGGAGGGGGCTCGCGGTCGCCGGCTGCGCGGCGGGAGAGCAGGTCGGGGATCTCGCCGATCCGCTCCGGGTCGAGGCCGAGCAGCGTGTTGGTCCCGGCCCTCACGGTGACCGGCCGCTCGGTGTTCTCGCGCAGCGTGAAGCAGGGCACGCGAAGGCAGGTGGTCTCCTCCTGGATGCCGCCGGAATCGGTCAGCACGCCGGCCGCGTCGGCCTCCAGCGAGAGGAAGTCGACGTAGCCGACCGGGTCCACCAGCATCGGTCCGGGCGGGCGCCGCGGGGCATCGCCCAGCATCTTCCTGGTTCGCGGGTGCACCGGGAAGACCACCGGCAACCGCTCGGAGACCTCGGCCAGCCGGGCCATGGTCGCCGCGAGCAGCGGGCCGTCCACGAGGGCCGGGCGGTGCAGGGTGACCAGCAGGTAGCCGCCGGGCTCGAGCCCGAGGCGGGCGGCGGCCTCGGCGGCCCGGAAGCGCTCCTGCAGGGCGACCAGGGTGTCGATCATCGTGTTCCCCACGAAGTGCATCCGCGACGCAGGGATGCCCTCGGCCTCGAGGTTGGCAACTGCCTCGTCGCAGTGCAGGAAGAGGTGGTCGGAGAACTCGTCGGCGACGATCCGGTTCACCTCCTCGGGCATCGAGCGGTCGAAGCTGCGCAGGCCGGACTCGATGTGGGCCAGCGGGACGCCGAGCTTCACCGCCACCAGCACGGCGGCCAGGGTCGAGTTGACGTCGCCGGGAACCATCACCAGGTCGGGCCGGGTCTCCAGCAGCACCGGCTCGAAGCGCTCCATCACCCGGGCCGTCTGCCGGGCGTGGCTTCCCGAGCCCGCGTCGAGGCTGAAGTCGGGCTCGCCGATGCCGAGCTCCTCGAAGAAGACCTCGGCCATGTTCGGGTCGTAGTGCTGTCCCGTGTGCACGACCAGGTGGTCGGCGCCGGGGAGGCGCGACCGCAGCGCGGCGATCACCGGCGCGGTCTTGACCAGGTTGGGCCTCGTGCCGACTACATAGAGGATGCGCATGCGCTCAGGTGACGAACCACTCGCCGTCGAGCTGGGTGATCAGCGAGGCCTCGCTGAGCAGCGCCGCGCGCAGCTCGGGGTCGCGCGAGTGGACGACCGGCTGGCGCGCGAACCCGAGGACGGCGAAGCGGGTGTGCAGCGGCTCGATCAGGTGGGGCTCGAGCCGGCCGGCGAGCACCGTGCCCCCGTCCTTGCGGGCGTGGGCGACGAGCTCGGCGAGCACGTCGTCGCCGTTCGGCTCGAACGCGGCCAGGTGCAGCACCCGGCAGACGCCCTCGGAGACGTGCGCGTAGGCGTACCAGCCGATCGGGTCGGCCCCGCGGCGCACGATCCGCGTCACCAGGCGCCCCCGGGAGGCCTCGATCTGGGCGAAGAGGTGGGAGAGGAAGCCCTCGTCGTAGGCGACGCGCAGGTGGCCGGCGCGATCGATCCGCCCCAGTGCCTCGACCACCTCGGCGGCGGTTGCGCCCTGCCCACCGACCTCGGGGCCCGGCTCGGGGAAGGGCCGGCCGATCATCCGCGAACCGGCCGCCTGGAAGGGGAAGGCCGCGACCGGGACCAGGTCGCGGTCCCGGTTCTGCTTGCGCAGGCCCGTGGTCGCCACCTCGCGCAGCCAGCGCCCGGAGCGCAGCACCAGCATCCAGTCGCAGCTGCGCGCCCCGTCCACGCTTCCCCCGAACGCCCTCCACATCCGCACCACCGGCTCGTTGGCGGTGTCCGACCAGGTAACCTCCTGCCCCGCCGAGAGCATCCGGCGCAGCAGCAGAGCGCCGGCCGCGCCGCCCCGATGTCCGGCGGCGACGACAAGGTGTGAGCAGCAGACTCCGCGAACACTCCGCTTACCCATGGACATCCGCCTCACCTGCGCACCGATGAAGCCGATCACCTCCCCGGAACCGCCGAGGGCGACCAGCGAGGTCAGCTCGTCGTCGGCCCAGGGGTGCTCGAGCAGCGTCCCGGCGAGGAAGCGGGCGCTCTCCGAGGGGTCGGGCCAGTACGGGAGGTGGTCGCGGAGCAGGCGGTCGACGGCGGGAACGTCGTCGGGCGCGAAAGCGCGGATCTCCGTCATCTCGCGGCCAGCCTACTGCCCCTCCGGGCGGCGGGGCCGGCATCGCCGGGGGGGCGGCGGGTGAGCGCCGGCCCGGGCGCGGGGGCGGCCGAGGCCCCGGCCGGGGTGCCCTTCGACGCGGCCGGCGTCGCCGAGCGCCTGGCCCGCGGCACCGCCGAGGCGATCCGCGGCCTCGGCAAGCGCGGCGCGGTCGTGGCCGTGTCGGGCGGGGTGGACTCCGGCGTCGCGGCCGCGGTCTCGGCCCGCGCGGTCGGCCCGGAGCGAGTCCTCTGCCTGCGGCTGCCCGAGCGCGACATCGGCAGCGACTCCTCCGACCTGGGCCTGGAGCTTGCCGAGGCCCTGGGGACGCCGTCCGTCGAGGAGCCGATCTCCGACGCGCTGGAGGCGCTGGGGTGCTACCGGCGCCGCGACGAGGCGATCCGCAGGGTCTTCCCGGACTACGACCCGAGCTGGCGGCACAAGCTGGTCCGCTCGGCGCCGAGCGGCGGCGTGACCTTCTTCTCCCTGGTCGTCCAGCGCCCGGACGGCGAGCAGGAGCAGAGGCGAATGCCCCCCGACGCTTACCTGGAGCTGCTGGCCGCCACCAACATGAAGCAGCGCACCCGCAAGCTGCTCGAGTACACCTGGGCCGACCGGCTCAACTACGCGGTGGTGGGCACCCCCAACCTGCTCGAGTACGACCAGGGGTTCTTCGTCAAGGGCGGCGACGGCCTGGCCGACGTCAAGCCGATCGCCGGCCTCTACAAGACCCAGGTCTACGAGCTGGCCCGCGAGCTCGGCCTCCCCGAGGGGATCGCCACCCGCTCGCCGACCACCGAGACTTTCAACCTGCCCCAGACCCAGGAGGAGTTCTACTTCGGCCACCCCTACGAGCGCATGGACCTGCTCGTCTGGGGACACGACGGCGGCGTGGAGCCCGGCGAGCTCGCGGGCAGGGTCGAGATGGAGCCCGCCGCGGTCGAGGCCGCCTACCGCGAGATCGAGAGACGGCGGGTGGCCACGGAGTACCTGCACGCCGCGGCCGTGATGGTCGACCCCGGCGGCTGAGATGTGCGGGCTGGCCGGCATCGTCAGGCCGGCTCCCGGCGAGCCGGTCCCCGAGGAGTCGCTGCTGCGGATGGCGCGGGCGATCCGGCATCGCGGCCCCGACGGCTTCGGCCTCGCCCGCGATCGTGGCGCCGGCTTCGTCTCGGCGCGGCTCGCGATCTTCGACATCCCCCACGGGTGGCAGCCGCTCCTCTCGCGCCCGGGCGGCAGCCTGATCGTCTACAACGGCGAGGTCTACAACCACCCCGAGCTCCGCCGTGAGCTGGAGGGGGCCGGGGAGGCCTTCGCCACCACCTGCGACACCGAGGTGGTCCTGCGCCTCCTCGAGCGCGAGGGCCTCGCTGCGCTCGACCGGCTCAACGGCCAGTTCGCCTTCGCCTGGTGGCAGCCGGCCCCGAGGCGGCTGACCCTCGTGCGCGACCGCTTCGGGGTTCGGCCGCTCTACCACTCCCTGCGCCCGGACGGGTCGCTGGTGTTCGGCTCGGAGGCCAAGGCGCTCTTCGCCTCCGGGGAGGTCGAGGCGGCTCCGGACATGGCCGGGCTCGACGAGGTCTTCACCCTCTGGGGCGCCCGCTCGCCCCGCACGCCGTTCCGGGGAGTCGGCCAGCTCCGGCCCGGCAGCGTCCTGGTCTGGGAGGCCGGGAGTATCGTCGAGGAGCGCTCCTGGTGGGAGCCGCGCTACGGCTCGGGGCCCGCCGAGGGCGACCTCGGAGCGCTGCTTCGCGACAGCGTCGGCCTGCGGCTGCGCGCCGACGTGCCGGTCGGCGCCTACCTCTCCGGCGGCCTGGACTCCAGCCTGATCGCGGCCCTGGCCCAGCGCGAGAAGGGCGGCGAGCTGCGGACCTTCTCGGTCGCCTTCCGCGACCCCGGCTACGACGAGCGCCCCCACCAGGAGGAGGTGGCCCGCGCCCTTCGGACCGACCACCACGTGATCGAGGCCGGCCCGGCCGAGATCGCGGAGGCCTTCCCGCGGGTCGTCTGGCATGCCGAGACCCCGCTGGTGCGCACGGCGCCGGTGCCGCTCTTCCTGCTCTCGGGCGAGGTCAGGGACAGCGACCTGGTCGTCGTCGCGACCGGGGAGGGCGCGGACGAGCTGTTCTGGGGCTACGACCTCTTCAAGGAGGTGGTGGTGCGGGAGATCCACCGCCGCGACCCCGAGCGGGCGATCGAGATGCTCGACGGCTTCTACGCCTACCTCGGCCCCGAGGCCGCGCGCCGCGGCCCCGCCTGGCGGCGGTTCATCCTCGAGTCCGCCGATCCCGAGGACCCGCTCGGCTCGCACCTCACCAGGGCCCGGGCGACCGGGTCGGTGAAGGCCTTCTTCTCCGAGGGGGCCCGGGAGGGGATCGGGGCGGATGCCGCGCTGGAGCGCCTGCGGGCGGACCTGCCCGGAGCCTTTCGGGGCTGGAGCCCGCTGGAGAGGGCCGCCTGGCTGGAGGTGACCACGCTGCTGGAGCCCTACCTCCTGGCCACGCAGGGAGACAGGGTGGCGATGGCGCACGGGGTCGAGGGCCGTTTCCCCTTCCTCGACCATCGCGTCTTCGCGCACGCCGCGGCCCTGCCCGCGGAGCGCAAGCTCGAGGGCACCCGCGACAAGGTGGCCCTGCGCGAGCTGGCCGCCGAGCTGCTGCCGCCCGAGATCGTCGCCAGGGCGAAGCAGCCCTACAGAGCCCCCGAGGTTGCCCCGTTCTTCGCGCCGGGAGCGCCCGGCTGGGTGGAGGAGTCCCTCTCCGCAACGGCTCTGCGGGAGACGGGCATCTGGGAGCCGGGTAGGGTGGAGGGGTTGCTGCGGCGTTGCCGCGCCGGTCGCGCGACCGGGGTTCGCGAGGGAATGGCGCTCGTTGGCATCCTCTCCACGCAGCTCTGGTACAAGGAGTTCTGCGTCCCGGCGGCGAATGCCTACCCGCCCGAAACCGGCGAGCCGAAGGTAATGCTCGACCTGACGATGACCGAAGAGACCGCATGACACCCGAGGCCACCGACGTGCGCGGCGAGATACGCGGGTTCGTGGAGGACAACTTCCTCTACATGCACCCCGACGTGGAGCTCGGCGACGGAGACGACTTCCTCGCCCTCGGGGTGATCGACTCGCTCGGCTTCGTGGAGCTCGTCGAGGAGGTCGGATCGCGCTTCGGGATTGCCGTCGAGGACGTCGAGATCACCGAGGAGAACTTCGGCTCGATCGACGCGATAGCGAGGTTCGTGGAGCGCAAGCGGTCGGGCTGATGAGCACCGGCACGATCGCCGACGACCTGCGGCAGCGCGCCGGGAGCGACCCGCAGGCCACCGCGGTCGTCGCCGCCGGCCGGGAGGTCGCCTACGGCGAGCTCGACCGGATGGCCGGCGGGGTGGCGGGCGGCCTGCACGAGCACGGAGTCCACCGGGGCGACCGCGTTGTGATGGTCCTCCCCAACGGCCTGGAGGCGGTGGCGGCGATCGAGGGGACGCTTCGCTCCGGCGCCGCGCTCTGCCCGCTGAACCCCTCGATCAAGCGCGACCGGCTCGCCAGGGTGCTGCGCAGCGTCGAGCCGACGGTGGTCCTCTGCGACGCCGAGCGGGCCGAGGTCGCCGAGAGCGCCGCGGAGCTCGCCGGCGGGATCCTCGTGGACGCCGAGGTCGCCGCCCTGGCCGAGGGTCCCGAGCGCGAGCCGGTGCGCTCGCTGGACTCCGACCTCGCGGCGATCCTCCACACCTCCGGCTCGACCGGCGGTCCGAAGGGGGTGATGCACACCCACCGCAACCTCACCTTCGCCACCGACTCGATCAACGAGTACCTGAAGATCACCCCGGCCGACCGCATCCTCTGCCTCCTCCAGCTCTCCTTCGGCTACGGGCTCTCGCAGCTTCTCTGCTGCATGCGGGCCGGGGCGACTCTCGTCCTCGAGGAGGGATTCGCGTTCCCGGGCCGGGTGGTCGAGCTGCTCACCGAGCAGCGGATCACGGGCCTCCCCGGGGTGCCGACGATCTTCACCGTGCTGCTCTCGCTGCGCGGCCTCGCCGACCGCGACCTCCCCGACCTGCGCTTCATCACCAACGCCGGCGCGGCCCTGCCCGGACCGACCCAGGCGGCCCTGCGGAGCACCTTCCCCAGGGCCGAGCTCTACGCGATGTACGGGCAGACCGAGTGCATCCGGGTCTGCTACCTGCCGCCCGAGCTTGCCGAGACCCACTCCGCCTCGGTCGGGATCGCGATGCCCGGGACCGAGGCCTGGATCGAGGACGAGGGCGGAAACCTGCTGGGCCCGGGCGAGTCGGGAGAGCTGATCGTCCGCGGCCCCCACGTCATGCAGGGCTACTGGCGCGACCCCGAGGGCACCGCGGAGAGGCTGCGCCCCGGGCGCTGGCCCTGGGAGCGGGTGCTGGCCACCAACGACCTTTTCCGTCTCGACGAGGAGGGGTTGCTCCATTTCGTCGCCCGCCGCGACGACATCATCAAGTCGCGCGGCGAGAAGGTGGTGCCCCGCGAGGTCGAGGAGGTCCTGCTCAGCGCGCCCGGCGTGCGCGAGGCGGCCGTGGTCGGCGTGCCGGACAGGCTGCTCGGGGAGGCGGTGCGGGCAAACGTGGCCCCCGAGGAGGGGGCTGAGCTCGAGCCGGCGGCGCTGAAGCGCCACTGCGCGGAGCGCCTCGAGGACCACATGGTGCCCAAGGAGGTGATGGTCCACGACCAGCTCCCCAGGACCCCGAACGGCAAGGTGGACCGGCAGGCGCTGATCCGCGACGCCGGTTGACGCCCGCCGGCGCCCGGCCCGGGCCCGGGGGCATTCTGCTTAGATAGACCGCCGATGCCGAAGATGAAGACCCACTCGGGCGCCAAGAAGCGCTTCCGCAAGACGGCCAGGGGCAAGCTGCGCGGCCGTCGCGCCTTCTCGAGCCACATCCTCGAGAAGAAGTCGCCGAAGCGCAAGCGCCGCATGTCCCGCCCCGTGGAGATCTCCCCGCAGGACTCCAAGCGGGTCCGCACGCTGCTGGGGGGCGGGTGGTGAGCCGGGTCAAGCGCTCGGTGGGCGCCCGCAAGAAGCGTCGCAAGGTGCTCAAGGAAGCCAAGGGGTACTTCGGCCGCAAGCACTCCTCCTACCGCTTCGCCAAGGAGCAGGTCCAGCGCTCCGGCGCCTACGCCTACCGCGACCGGCGCAACCGCAAGCGCGAGTTCCGGCGTCTCTGGATCACCAGGATCAACGCCGCCGCGCGGGCCGAGGGCTCCAGCTACTCGGAGCTGATGCACGGCCTGAAGCTGGCCGGCGTCGAGGTCAACCGCAAGATGCTCGCCGAGATCGCCGTCCACGACCGCGAGGCCTTCCGCCGATTCGTGGAGCTCGCCCGGGAGGGTGCCGCTGCCGTGTAGGCCGGCTCCATCGCACTCCTCCACCGGGCGGCTCGCGGAAGCGGGGCCGCCCTTTTTCGTGGAGAGGACGCGGGCCGGAAGGCGCCGGAACCCCGGAGGAGAACACTTCCCCTGTGATCACCAGCCCCCACAACGAGAAGCTGAAGCTGATCCGGCGGCTCGCCCGGAAGGGACGCCGCGAGCGCGAGGACCTCTTCGTGGCCGAGGGGGAGGACCTGACCGGCGCCGCCCGGCGCGCCGGCGCCGATCCGGAGGTCCTCCTCTGCGCGGCCGGCTCGGGCCTGGAGGGCGAGGAGACCGATCCAAGCCTGCTCGCCGAGGCCTCCGGCCTGGGGTCGGGCACGCGCTCGATCGGCGTCTACCACCGCGCCTGGGCCGAGCCGGGGACCGGCCCGTGCGTCTACCTGCACGGCGTCTCGGACCCCGGCAACGTGGGGGCGGTGATCCGCACCGGGCACGCCCTGCTGGGCGCGACGGTGGTGCTCGGGCCAGGCTGCGCGGATCCCTACTCGGCGAAGGCGGTGCGGGCGAGCATGGGATCGGTGTTCGCCCGGCCGCCGGCGCGCGGGGCGCTATCTGAGACCCCCGGGCCGCGGGCCGCGCTGGTCGCCCGCGGCGGGGAGGGCCTCGAGCGCCTGGCCGGCGCCGTCACCCTCTGCCTGGGGGCGGAGCGGGAGGGCCTGCCGGCCGAGGTGCTGGAGCGCTGCGAGGCCGCGGTGACGATCCCCCTGCGCGCGGGGGCGGAGTCGCTGAACGTCGCCGCCGCCGCGGCCATCGCCTGCGAGCGGATATCGTCGCCGCCCCACCCCAGCGAGGAGCGATGAGCGTCACCGACCGGATATCGGGTTTGCGGGCAGAGGCCGAGCAGGCGGTCTCCGCCGCGGCGGGAACCGGGGAGCTGGAGGAGCTGCGGGTCCGCTTCCTGGGGCGCCGATCGGAGCTGACCGCGATCCTGCGCGAGATCTCCGGCCTTGCGGCCGAGCGGCGCGGGCCGGTGGGCAAGGCCGCGAACGAGGCCAGGGGCGCGATCGAGGCCCTGATCTCCTCCCGGAGGGAGGCGCTCGACGCCGCCGAGCTGCAGGCCGGCCTGGAGAGGGATCGCATAGACGTCACCCTGCCGGGCTCGCCGCTGCCGGCGACCGGCTCGCGGAACCTGCTGCTGCGCACCGCCCGCGAGATCGAGGATCTCTTCGTCGGCCTCGGCTACCGGGTCATGGAGGGCCCCGAGGTCGAGCTCGACTACTACAACTTCACCGCGCTCAACCACCCCCCCGGGCACGCGGCCCGGATGGCCCAGGACACCTTCTACGTCGATCCGGCCAGCCTTGCCGGCGACCTGCGGCTCGAGCCCGCCCCCTCCGCCCCCGGCGAGGCGGCGGCGGGACCGGCGCTGCCGCCCGGGCCCGAGGACGTCGTCCTCCGCACCCACACCTCGCCGATGCAGGTGCGCTCCATGGAGGCCCAGGGGCCGCCGATCCTGATCGTCGTGCCCGGTCGCGCCTACCGCAGCGACCCCTTCGACGCCACCCACAGCCCGGTCTTCCACCAGGTCGAGGGCCTCGCGGTCGGCGCGGAGATCACCCTCGCCGACCTCAAGGGGACGCTGGACGCGTTCGCGCGGGGCATCTTCGGCCCGGGGCGGGAGACCCGCTTCCGCCCCGGCTTCTTCCCGTTCACCGAGCCCAGCGTGGAGGTGGACGCATCCTGCTTCGCCTGCGGGGGGAGCGGCAGCCTCCCCGACGGGTCCCGCGACCCGCTCTGCAAGGGCACCGGCTGGATCGAGATCCTCGGCGCCGGGATGGTGGATCCCAACGTCTTCGGCTTCGTCCGGGAATCCGGGTATGAGCCGGACAGCGTGCAGGGGTTCGCCTTCGGGATGGGGATCGAGCGGATCGCGATGCTCAAGCACGGGGTCCCGGACCTCCGCAAGTTCTTCGAGAACGACGCGCGCGTCCTGGAGCAGTTCAGATGAGGGCGGGCTCGTGAGGGTTCCGCTGTCCTGGCTTCGGGAGTACTGCGACCCCGGGATGGAGGCCGCGGAGCTGGCCGAGCGGCTCGCCATGCGCAGCTGCGAGGTCGAGCGCATCGACGCGGTCGGCCCGCCCAGCCCCGAGGGGTTCGTGGTGGGCAGGGTGCTCTCGGTGGACGGCCACCCCGACGCGGATCGCCTCAGCGTCTGCCGGGTGGACACCGGGGAGGGCCTGCGAACGATCGTATGCGGGGCCCCGAACGTCGCGGAGGGGATGACCGTCCCGGTGGCTCTGCCGGGCGCGCTGATGCCGGATGGCACGAAGCTGCGCTCGGCGAAGCTGCGCGGAGTCGCCTCCGAGGGGATGATCCTCTCCGAGACCGAGCTCGAGGTGGGCGAAGACGCCGAGGGGATCATCGCGCTCCCCGATGGGCCCGCCCCCGGGACCCCGCTCGCCGAGGCCCTGCCGCTCGGCGAGGGAGTTCTCGAGCTCGAGGTGAACTCGAACCGGGTGGACTGCCTCGGCGTCTACGGCGTGGCCCGCGAGGTCCACGCGATCACCGCGGCGCCGCTCGCCGCGCCCCCCTGGGGCGAGGACGCCCCCGCGGAGGGCCCCGGGGAGGCCGGCGCTCTGGCCTCGGTGCGGGTCGAGGTCCCCGAGCTCTGCCCGCGCTTCACGGCCAGGCTCTTCACCGAGGTCGCCGTCGGGCCCTCCCCGCTCTGGCTGAAGGCGAGGTTGACGGCGGCGGGACAGCGGCCGATCAACAACGTCGTGGACATCACCAACTACGTGATGCTGATGACCGCCCAGCCCCTGCACGCCTTCGACCTCGACAGGGTCCCCGGCGGCGAGCTGATCGTGAGGCGGGCGGAGCCGGGGGAGAGGATGACTACCCTCGACGGCGTCGAGCGGGAGCTCACCCCGGACACGGTGCTGGTCTGCGACCGGGACGGGCCGACCGGAATCGCGGGAATCATGGGCGGCCAGGTCTCCGAGGTCTCCGAGGGGACGAGAAGCGTCCTCCTGGAGGTCGCCACCTGGAACGGCCCGAACATCCTGCGGACCTCCCGCGACCTCGGCCTGCGCTCGGAGGCCTCCAACCGCTTCGAGAAGCAGCTCCACCCGGAGCTGGCGATCCGGGCCCAGCGGATCGCATCGAGGCTGATGGTCGAGCTCTGCGGGGCCCGGCTGGCTCCCGGGACCCTCGACGTCGCCGCCGCGATCCCGCCGCCGCACCGGATCGTCCTGCGCAACTCCCGGGTCGGCGGGCTGCTCGGCATGGAGGTCGAGCCGGACCTCTCAGCGACCTACCTCGAACGGCTCGGTTTCGGGGTCGAGCGGCAGGGGGACGACCTCGAGGCCGAGGTCCCGCCCCACCGTCACTTCGACGTCACCCGCGAGGTGGACCTCGTCGAGGAGGTCGGTCGCATTCACGGCTACGACGCCCATCTTCCCGCGACGCTGCCGCGCGAAGGGGGCGACGGGGGCGGGCTGACCCGCCAGCAGCGCCTCCGCCGCCGGGCCGAGGACACGCTGGCCGGACTCGGCTTCGACGCCGTGGTGACGATCGGCCTCACCGACCCCGGGATGCCCGAGCGGCTGCGCTTCGGGGCCGGGGACCCGCGCGCCGCGCAGATCCGGGTCGCCAACCCGCTCTCCAGCGAGCACTCGGAGCTGCGCACGACCCTGCTCGGGACGCTCCTCGACGCGGCGCGCTACAACCGCGCCCACGGCGCCGAGCGGATCGCGCTCTTCGAGTCGGCGAGGGCGTACCTGGCCGAGGGCCGTCGCTCCGGCGGGCCGGCGGGAGGGGAGTTCGTCGGACGGCGTCCCGCGGTCGCCCACGAGCCCCACCGGATTGCCGTGCTCGCCTCGGGTGAGATCGCCCCGTCGGGCTGGCGCGATCGCGGGGTGCCCGCCGACTTCTACGCGCTGAGGGGCGTGCTGGAGGCCCTCGCGGCCGAGCTCGGAGCCGAGGCCGGGGTCACCGGGGCCGACCCCGAGCCATTCCTGCACCCGGGTCGCAGCGGGGCGATCCTGCTCGGCGGGGAGCCCGCCGGCTGGATCGGGGAGGTGCACCCCCTGGTCTGCCGCTCCTGGGACCTCGACCCGGCCGTCGCCTTCGAGCTGGACCTCGCGGCCCTGGTCGCGGCCTCGCGGTCGGGCCGCGAGTCCTACGAGGACGTGATCACCTATCCGGCGGTGATCCAGGACATCGCCGTGGTGGCCGCCGAGGAGCTCCCGGCCGAGCGGGTCAGGGCGGCCGTCGTGGAGGCCGGCGCACCCCTGCTGCGCTCTGCGAGGATCTTCGACGTCTACCGCGGCGAGCAGGTCGGCGAGGGCAGGCGGAGCCTGGCGCTGCGGCTCGAGTTCCGCGCGGCCGACCGGACCCTCACCGACGAGGAGGTGGCCGGGGTGCGCGGCCGCATCGAGGGCCGGCTGGCCGAGATCGGGGGCTCGCTCCGTGGCTGAGCGGTCGGGAGCGCCGGCGGATGCCCGGGCCCAGCCTCTGGAGGGTGCGCCCAGGGCACGGGTGCTGGTGGCCGGGGCCTCCGGGTTCGCCGGCGCGCTCGCCGCGCGGCTGGTCTGGAACCACCCCTCCCTGGAGCTGGTCGGGGCGACCAGCCGCGGCGACGCCGGCGCCCGGCTCGACCGCCTCCACCCCCGCTGCCACGTTCCCATGGAGCTGACCGAGCTCGACCTCTCCCGGGCCGAGGGGGTGGACGCGTGCCTCGTCGCCTACCCCCACGGGGCCTCGGCCCCGGTGGTGGCGGAGCTGCGCGGCCTCGGCGTCCAGGTCGTGGACCTCTCGGCCGACTTCAGGCTCGGCGACCTTCCCACCTACGAGCGCTGGTACGGGCCGCACGGGGCGCCCGAGCTGATCGAGGGCGCGGTGTACGGCCTCCCCGAGCTTCACCGGGAGCGCATCGGGGACGCGGGGTTGGTCGCCAACCCCGGCTGCTACCCGACCGCCTCGCTGCTCGCCCTCGCCCCGCTCGCCGCCGAGGGGCTGATCGGGGACGTCGTGATCGACGCGAAGTCCGGTGTCTCGGGGGCGGGGCGCGGCGGGGGGGAGGCGCTCCAGTTCGCCTCGATGGCGGAGAACGCCCGTCCCTACCGCGTCGAGGGCCACCGCCACCAGCCCGAGATCGCCGAGCAGCTGCGCCTCCTGGGCCACGATCCCGGGACCGACGGGCCGACCTTCGTGCCGCACCTGCTGCCGCTCGACCAGGGGGAGCTGGTGAGCTGCTACGTGCGCACCGCCGGAGGGCTGAGCCAGGAGGAGGCGACCGCCCTCTACCGGGCCCGCTACGAGGGCGAGCGGTTCGTCGAGCTCGTGGAAGAGCCCCCCGGGGTCCGGGACGTCCGCGACACCAACCTCTGCCGCATCGCCGTCGTGGCCCGCAGCGACAGGCTGGTCGTCTTCGCGGCGATCGACAACCTCTGGAAGGGTGCGGCCGGCCAGGCCATCCAGAACCTCAACCTGATGGTGGGCATCGACGAGGGGGCCGGGCTGGCGTGAGCGGCGAGGGCTTCTTCCGCTCCCGGTGGGTGCAGCGTCCGGCCGGCCTGGAGGAGGCGGATCCGGCCGCGCTGGCGCCCGGCTTCCGGGCGGCCGGCGCCGCCTGCGGCCTGAAGGGGAGCGGCGGGACCGACGTCGGCCTGCTGCACTGCGACGCGGAGGCGGTGGCCTCCGCCGTGCTGTTGACCCGGAACGCCTCGGCCGCCGCTCCGGTCCGGGTCTGCCGCGACAGCCTCGACCGGTCCGCCGTGCGATCGGTCGCTGTCAACTCCGGCAACGCCAACGCCGAGACGGGGCGGGCCGGGCTCGCGGACGCGCTGGCCATGCAGCGGGCGGCCGCCGAGAGCCTCGGGGTGCCCCCCGGACGGGTTGCGGTCGCCGAGACGGGCACGATCGGGGTCCCGCTGCCGATCGAGTCGGTGCGGAGGGGGATCCGCGAGGCCGCGGCGAGGCTCTCCCCGGCCGGCGGCGAGGAGTTCGCCGAGTCGATCGTGACCACCGATCGCTGGCCCAAGCGCTGCTCCCTGCGCTGGCCCGGCGGCGCCCTGAGCGCCCAGGCCAAGGGGGCCGGGATGATCGAGCCGGGATTCGCGACCATGCTCTGCTTCGTGCAGACCGACGCCCTCCTGGCCGAGCCCGAGAGGGAGCTGCGCGAGGCTGCCTCCGAGTCCTTCGAGCGGATCACCGTGGACGGGCAGATGAGCACCAACGACACCGTCGTCCTGCAGTCCAGCGGCCTCGGGTCCGAGCCCCTGCCCGACGGCCTGCTGCGGGCGGTGCTGACCCAGCTTGCACTGGAGATCGTCGCCGACGGGGAGGGCTCGACCAGGGTGGGGAGGGTCGAGGTCCGCGGCGCCGCGGACCCCGAGGAGGCCGAGCGCGTCGCCAGGGCGATCGGGCGCTCGCCCTTGGTCAAGACGGCGCTGTTCGGGAGGGACCCCAACTGGGGCCGGATCGCCCAGGCGGCGGGGATGGCGCTGGCCGGGGAGGAGCTCGAGGAGATCGGGGCTTCCTCGATCGAGGCCTCCGAGCTGGGCAGCGACGCCGCCGAGGCCGAGATCGCCCTCAGCCTCGACCGCGGCGCCGCCGCCACGCACCTCTGGTTCTCCGACCTCGGCTACGAGTACGTGCGGGTCAACGCGGAGTACACGACATGAGCGGGTTCGCGCCGGGATCCGGGGCCAGCGTCGAGACGCTGCTCGAGGCGCTGCCCTACATCCGCGAGTTCCACGGGCGCACCATGGTGATCAAGTACGGGGGGGCGGCGATGCGCGAGGAGGCGCTGCGCGAGGCCTTCGCCACCGATGTCGTGCTGCTCAAGTACGTCGGGATCAACCCGGTTATCGTCCACGGCGGCGGGCCGGAGATCACCAGACACATGGAGAGGCTCGGCATGGAGGTTCGCTTCCACGAGGGATTGCGCGTCTCCGACCCCGAGACCGTCGAGGTGGCGAACATGGTCCTGCTGGGCAAGGTCAACTCCGACATCATCAAGCGGCTCGGCCGCCACGGCCAGCCCGCCGTGGGGCTTTCGGGCGAGGACGGCCAGATGTTCGCGGTCTCGCCGGTGGCCAACGCCGAGGAGGTCGGGATGGTCGGCACGATCGAGCGGGTGGACGTCGAGGTCATCCACCACATCGCCGAGGACTACATCCCGGTGATCGCCTCGGCCGGCTCCGACCGGGAGGGCAACCCCTACAACGTCAACGCCGACGAGGCGGCCGGGAAGGTGGCCGCGGCGCTGGGCGCCTACAAGGCGATCTTCCTCACCGACGTCGAGGGCTGGCTCGAGGACCCCGGCGAGGAGGGCTCGCTGATCTCGCGGGCGACGGTAGAGCAGGTGCGCGAGCGCCTGCCCTCGGTCGGGGGCGGCATGGCCCCGAAGCTGCGCGCCTGCGTGGACGCGGTCAGCGGTGGCACCCAGTACGCCCACATCATCGACGGGCGCCGGGCGCACTCGATGCTGCTCGAGCTCTTCACCGACGCCGGGATCGGCACGATGGTGACGCCTTGAGCGTTCCCGCCGAACCGGCGGGGAGCGCGGTGGACCTCGAGGGGCTGATCGCCCTGGAGGCGCGCTACGTGATGCAGACCTACCGGCGGGCCGGGGTCGAGTTCGTGCGCGGAGAGGGGACCCGGCTCTGGGATTCCGAGGGGCGCGAGTACCTCGACTTCCTGACCGGAATCTCGGTCTGCTCGGTCGGGCACTGCAACCCCTCGGTGGTCGGAGCGCTCACCGAGCAGGCCGGGCGGCTGATGCACGTCTCCAACCTCTTCTACACGCGGCCGATGGTCGAGCTCGCCCGGCGGCTCTCCGAGTCGTGCCTGGGCGGCCCGGTCTTCTTCTGCAACTCGGGGGCCGAGGCCAACGAGTGCGCGATCAAGGTCGCCCGCAAGCACGCCCACCGGCGGGGGATCGCGGCGCCGGAGATCGTCAGCTTCCAGCGCGACTTCCACGGCCGCACCTACGGGGCGCTCTCGGCCACGCCCGGCTTCGCCGCCGATCCCGACCTCGCGCCGATGCTGCCCGGCTTCCGCTCGGTGGCGCCGCAGGACCCCCGGTCCCTCGCGGAGGCGGTCGGCGAGAGCACCGCGGCGGTGCTGATCGAGCCGATCCAGGGGGAGGCGGGGGTCTACCCGGTGGCCGATGAGGTGCTGCTGGCCGCTCGAGAGGCCTGCGCCCGCAGCGACGCGCTGCTGATCCTCGACGAGGTCCAGACCGGGATCGGCAGGACGGGATCGCTGTGGGCGTACGAGCAGACCCCGATCCGGCCCGACCTGATCACCTCGGCGAAGGCGCTGGGCGGCGGCTTCCCGATCGGCGCCTGCATCGCCTCGCCCGCCTGCGGCGGGGTCCTGGAGGCCGGCGACCACGGCTCGACCTTCGCGGGCGGCCCGGTCGCGGCCTCGGCCGCGCTGGCGGTGCTGGAGATCGTGGACGACCCGGGGCTGTTGCGGCGGGTCAGGGCGCTCGGCGCCCGCCTCACCGAGGGCCTCGAGGCGATGCCCGGCGTCGACGCTGTCCGCGGCCGCGGCCTGATGCTGGGCGTCGCCCTCAGCGGCGGTCTGGACGCCCGCGAGGTCTGCGCCGACCTGCTGGAGGCGGGCCTGGTCGTCAACGCTCCCGAGGCCCGGACGCTGCGCCTGCTGCCTCCGCTGACGGTCTCCCCCGAGGAGGTCGACCGGGCGCTGCACCTGCTCGGCGGGCGCCTGGGCGACGGCCGGTAACCGGTAAACCGGCCACCCGGCTAGGACGAAAGTCCACGAGTCCGTCCAGATCGGTTGCGGGCCCCTGACGGGGGGCCGATAGCTGCCCCGACCAGTCAAGTCCATGACGCCGCGCCGGCCGGGGCGGCAGACGACGGAGGTAGCTCGGTGGGAACCATCGCAATCCGCAGATTCGCCGTCACCGCGCTGATCGCGGGCGGGTTCCTCGCGGCGCTCACGATCGCCCCGGGCGCGCGGGCCGCGAACTACCTGGACACGACCCCGCCCGAGACCACGGTGACCGGCGGGACGAGCGGCCTGGTGTCCTCGACCTCGGCCAGCATCAACTTCGTCTCCAGCGAGCGCCGCTCGAGCTTCGTCTGCGCGATGGACGGGATCAACGCCGTGTCCTGTTCCTCGCCCTTCAAGGGCGGCGGGCTCTCCCAGGGAGCGCACAAGTTCTACGTGGTCGCCATCGACCGGGCCGGCAACGTGGACCCGACCGCCGCGACCCGGAGCTTCACGGTGGACACCGTCGCGCCGGACACCACGATCACCTCGGCCCCCAGCGGCACCGTCACCTCGACCTCGGCCAGCATCTCCTTCTCGGGCTCCGGGGGCCCCAGCGGCTACCAGTGCCAGCTCGACGGATCCGCCTGGAGCGGCTGCTCGAGCCCGAAGACCTACGCGGGGCTCTCCGACGCCACCCACAACTTCCAGGTCCGCGCGCTGGACGCCGCCGGAAACGTCGACCCAAGCCCGGCGGCCAACCGCTGGACCGTGCAGGCGGCAACCAGCGGCGGCACTTCGTCAGGCGGCACGACCACGACCGGCACGACCACCGGCTCGGACAGCTGCGATCCGGGCCTGCTCTCCCCGACCTCCTGGCCCGCGGCGTGCTGGCGCCCCTACGCGGACACCAGCCCCTTCAACCGGCCGGTTCCGGCCAGCCCGACCCTGGCCTCCAACTCGGCGGCCGTGGTCGCCCGCATGACCGGCTGGGGCAACGCGCAGACGCTCGTGGTGGGCGGCCCCTCGGGCAGCGGCGACGACTACAAGCACCCGGTCTACTACGCCTCGGCGAGCGACCCCGTCTACAAGATCCACTGCACCCAGTGGACCTCGAGCTGCGAGATCGAGGGGATGAGCATCCACATCCCCGCCGCGGCCCGTCCCGCCGGCGGCGACGACGGCCACATGGCGGTGATCGATCAGGCGGGCGGCTGGGAGTACGACTTCTGGCAGGTCGCCACGGTGCCGCTCCCGGCTTCCGGAGGCACGATCAACGTCTCCCACGGCGGCCGCACCCGCTGGGGCACGACGGACGCCGACGGGCTCGGCTCGAACGCGACGGCGGCGCACTTCGGGCTGGACGCCGGGTCGATCCGGGCGGAGGAGTGGGACGCGGCGACGAGCGCCGGCGGCGCGATCAACCACGCGCTGTTCATGACCACCAAGTGCTCGGCCGGCTTCTCGGTCTACCCCGCCGATCCCGGCACCACCGCGGCCTCGTGCTCCAGCTTCGGCGCCACCAACGCCGACGCGCCCCCGGTCGGCGGCCACTTCTACCTCGACCTCAGCGACGCGCAGATCGACGCGCTCTCCGTCCCGGCCTGGAAGAAGCCGATCCTCAAGGCGCTGGCCCACTACGGGATGTACGTCGGCGACACCTACGCCAACCACAACTGGTCGTTCGGGATCTCCTCGGAGTCCGACCAGCAGTACCTCTCGATGGGCCAGCCCGGGAAGTTCGCGGCGCTGGGCAAGAAGTGGGGCGTGGGGACCTGGAACGGCAACTACGTCTTCGACATCAACAGCGGCGTGGACTGGGCGGCCCATCTCAAGCTGCTCGCCCCCTGCGTCGCCCAGGGGACCTGCTGAGCAGACCCCTGACGGCGCCGAGCAGGAACCCCGCGCCCCAGCCGAGGTGCATGGTGGCGAAGACCGGTGGCAGCCAGGCGGCGTCGCCGGGCCCGGCCCGTGAGGCCAGCCGCGCTGACTCGGCTCCCAGCGTCGCCAGGTAGAGGCCGAGGGCGAGCCGGCAGGCGGTCCGCAGCCGCCGGGGTGCCACCAACGCACCCGCCAGGGTGAGGACGAGCGCCGGCGGCAGCAGGTGGGAGCGGCGCAGGCTGCCGGGGTGGCGCAGGGAGGTCCTGGCCCGGCCGAGCCCGTACCGCCAGTACTGGCGGGCGAGCCCGTCGAGGCTGTCGCGGGCGATGAACTCCGCCGCCATATCGGGGATGCAGACGATCTTGCCCCCGGCGCCGCGCACCCGCGCGGCCAGCTCGCCGTCCTCGTTGATCGCCCAATCCTCGTCCCAGCCCCCCACCTCCCGCAGCGTCTCGGCGGCGATCACCCCGCAGAAGCCGGTGTCGGTCTCGGCCTCCCGGTCGAGGGCAAGGCGGAAGCCGGCACCTCCGACCCCCAGCCGTGAGCTGAGAGCGAGGGCGACGCGCCGCGACCAGCGGTCGAGGCCGACGGCGATCGCCGGGCCGGCCGCCCAGGCGACGTCACCACGGCCGAGCCGGTCCACACCGGCCTGCACGTATCCGGGCGGGTAGCGGGTGTGCGCGTCCATGCGGCAGATCAGCGGCGCGCGGGCCTCCGTCAGGCCGATGTTGAGCGCCGCCGACTGGTGGCGCCCGGGGTTGGGGAGGACCCTGATCCGGGGGTCGGTGGCGGCTAGGCCCTCGAGGATCTCCAGGGTGCCGTCGTCGGAGCCGCCGTCGAGCAGCAGGAACTCGAGGCCGCCCTCGCACTGCTGGGCGAGGATCGGGGGCATCGTCTCGCCCAGGTAGCGGGCCTCGTTGAGGATCGGGACGAGGACGCTGACGGCGGGCGTGGCGGAACTCTCGGAGTCGGGAGGGGCGGCTTGCATGCTGGCGGCGCAGCGTAGCGGCAGCGGGCGCCGCCGGGCGCAGGCCGCCGGCCGGTCTCTCTGCTCGGTGACGGGCCCCTGACCCGCGGGTTGCAGTGGCGGCGGCGGCATCGTACAAGCGTCCGAACGCGACGCTCGGAGTGCGACGGGCGCCGCCGCAGGCCGAGTCAGGTGTGCGAAGGGGTTGCGGTGAGACACCTGGCTACTCGGACATCGGCTCTTGTGGGGTTTGCCCTCGCGCTCAGCGCCGTCACCGCTGCGCCCGCGCCGGCGGCCGGCGCCGGCCCCGCGTCGGTCGGTGACGGGATCGTCGCCCCCAAGGGCGCCGGGCGCGTCCGGGTGCACCGCTTCCCGGCGACGGTGGTCCGTCGGCGCTCGATCACCTTCAAGGTCTGGGGGGTCAACCCGCACCGGGTCGTCGGCGCAGCGGTGATCCTCCACCGGCCCAGCCGCCACCGCCACCTTCTCCACCGCAGGGTGGGGCGCAGGCACGCCCGCGGGGGCGCTCGCCGCGGCCGGCTGAGGGTCCGGATGCGGGTCCCCAGGTCGATCCCCAGGAGCGGCGGGCGGCGGGCCATGGCGCTGGTGAAGACGGTCGGGCCCCCGCGGGCGCGTCCCGGCACCTGCGTGGAGGTGGACAGCTTCGGCGGCTGGCCGGCCGGCTGCTGGCGCCCCTACAGCGACCTCAGTCCGTTCAACCGCCCCCTCCCGGCCGACCCGAGGATCGCCGCGGACTCGGCCGGAGTGGTGCGACGGCTGACCGGCTGGGGCGAGGCGCAGCCGATGGTCGTCGGGCACCCCGAGGGCAGCGACGCGGACTATTCCCATCCCGTCTACTACGCCCGCCCCAGCGACCCCACATACACGGTCAACTGCACCCGGTGGGCCTCGAGCTGCGAGATCGACGGAATGCGGGTTCACATCCCGGCCGGGGCGCGGCCGGCAGGCGGCGGCGACGGCCACATGGCCGTGATCGACCGCAGCGAGGGCTGGGAGTACGACTTCTGGCAGGTTCACACGACCCCGCTGCCCGGCTCGGGAGGGGTCATCAGCGTCTCCCACGGCGGTCGCACGCCCTGGGGGACCGAGGACGCGACCGGCCTCGGCTCCAACGCCACCGCGGCGCACTTCGCCCTCGACGCCGGGGTGATCCGGGCCGAGGAGTGGGCCTCGGCGGCGGCCACGGGCAGCTCGATCGACCATGCCCTGTTCATGACCGTGAAGTGCTCGGGGGGGTACTCCGTCTACCCGGCCGACCAGGGAACGACCGCCGCCTCCTGCGCGTCCTTCGGCTCGCGCAACGAGAACGCGCCCCCGGTCGGCGCCCACTTCTACCTCGACCTCAGCGACGCGCAGATCAACGCGCTGGCGGTTCCGGCCTGGAAGAAGCCGATCCTCAAGGCGATGGCGCACTACGGCCTCTACGTCGGCGACACTTTCGCCAACCACGACAACTCCTTCGGGCTGATGACCGAGTCCGACGAGCAGTACCGGGCACTCGGTGAGCCGGGGCGCTTCGCCGCGCTGGGCCGGCGCTGGGACGTCGGGACCTGGAACGGGGCATACGTCTTCGACGTCGGCAGCGGCGTCAACTGGGCAGCCCACCTGAAGATGCTCGACCCCTGCGTGGCGCAGGGGACCTGCTGAGAGCAGCGAACAAGACCAGCGGGCGGGCGCCTGGGGCGTCCCCATGACAGGATCCGAAGACGCGCCCGGAAGGGCGGAGGACGGCGCTAGCGATGGACCGCAACTGATGGCCGCCTCGACGGCGGCGGAAACCCCTCCCGGCTCCGGGGAGGATTCGACCGCCAAGGAGGAGATGCACACCAGCATCCGCGGCTCGATGCTGCTCCTGGCGGGTCGGGTGATCGCGCTCGGCGTCGAGTTCGCCGCGCAGGTCCTGGTGGTCCGCTACCTCAGCCAGAACGCCTACGGCGCCTTCAGCTACGCCCTGGCGATCGCCTACCTGCTGGCCGGGATCGTCGTCCTCGGCCTCCCGGAGACGATGGCCCGTTATACGCCCATCTACCTCGAGCATCGCCAGCACCACCGGCTGCTGGGGGCGATCATCGTCGCGATCGCGGTCGTGGTGACGATCGGGCTGGTCGCCTTCGCGGTGGTCGTCGCGCTCGCCGACCCCCTCGCCGACGCGCTCGACAGCGACGACGCGGCGCGTCTGCTCGGGATACTCATGCTGCTCGTCCCGCTCGACGGCCTCAACCTGATCTTCCAGGGGATCTTCGCCGCCCTGGGCCGGGTGCGGACGATCTTCGTCCGCCAGTACGTGCTCGTCCCGGGTCTGAAGTTCGGAGTCTCGCTGGCGCTGGTGATCGGCGGCAAGGGGACCACCTTCCTCGCCGCGGGTTACGTCCTGGTCAGCGCGGTCGGCGTGCTCTGGTACTCGAGCGCGGGTTTTCCCTTCCTGCGCCGCGCGCTGGCCCGCAGCCGCGAGAAGGTGCGCGACCGCGTCGAGCTTCCGGCCAAGGAGATCCTCTCCTTCGCCCTTCCGGTCCTGCTGACCAACGTGTTCTGGATCGCCCTGCTGGCGGCGGGGACCATCACCCTCGGCGTGCTCTCCTCGACCAAGCAGGTGGCGGAGTTCGAGGCGGTGCTCCCCCCAGCCCGCCTCAACTACCTGGTCACCGCGATCTTCGCGATCCTCTTCATCCCGACCATCTCCCGCCTCTACGCGCGCGAGGACATGCCGGGTTTGCGACGCACCTACATGCACACCACCTACTGGCTGACCACCCTGACCGTGCCCCTCCTCGCCCTGACCGGCGTCTTCGCCCCCGTCTTCGTGCCGACCTTCTTCGGGGTCCGTTACGACGCCTCGATCCCGATCCTCATCCTGCTCGCCCTCGGCTACTACATCCATTCGACCGTCGGGCCGAACAGCAACACGCTGAAGGTCTTCCGCCGGCTCAGCGTCACCGTCCGGCTCGACCTCGCCGCCCTCGCCCTCGGGATCGGGCTGAACATCGCGCTGATCCCTGTCTGGGGGGCCCTGGGGGCCGCCATGGCCTTCCTGCTGGCGGTGACGATCCGCAACGTCGCCTACCACTTCGCACTCCGCAAGATCGCCGGCATCTCGATCGTCCAGCGCGACTACGTCCGCCTCCAGCTGACCGTCGCCGTCGCGCTCGGAGTGCTGGTCGCGATCCAGGTCTTCGCCCATCCGAACATCGTCATCGCGGCCTTCCTCTCCGGCCTGGCCGGCCTGGCGGTGATGCGCGCCTGCCGCGACATCCTCGACGTCGAGGGAACCTTTCCCGAGCTTCTCCGGGGGCCGCTGAGGGGCTTCCTGGGCTCGAAGAGCGCCTAGTCGTCCCTGCTGTCTGCCCGAACGGCAACCCCGGAGGGCGGCGCATCCGCCCGCGCGGCCTCCCCGGTGCCGCTCCCGAGGCTCTCGGAGATGCTCAGCGACGCCGCCGCCATCCCCATCAGCACCCAGATCCTCTTGTCCGCCGCCTGGGAGAGGAAGAACGCCGCCCCAAGCATCCCGGCCAGGGCGACCGCTATCGACTGCGAGAAGACCTCCGCGCGCGGGTCTCCGGCGCTGGCGAACTTCCTCCCGGCCCGCACCGCTGCCGCGACGCACGCCCCCGTCACCCCCAGGAAGAGGGCCAGGCCGATGAACCCCGTCTCCGCGAGGAGCGAGAGGTAGGCGTTGTGGACCTCCTGGTGGTTCTCGACGTGGATCACTCCGGTCAGGGTTCCGGGCTCGCGCGTGTAATTCGGGGCCTGGACCGCGAAGTTGTTGTAGCCGACCCCGTTGATCGGGTGGTCCCCGGACATCCGCAGCGCGATCGTCCAGAGATCCTCGCGGCCGCTCCCGCCGGCCGAGCCCGCGCTCCTCGACCCCGAGGTGGATATCCGCTCCCAGGCGCCAGGGTCGCTGGCCAGCCAGAGGGCCAGGACGGCACCGATCCCGGCGACGAGCAGCAGGACCTGGGCGCGGTAGCGCCGCACCGCGATCAGGGCGGCGATCGCCGCCACGATCAGCGCCGCGAAGCCGCCCCGCGACTGGCTGGCGACGATCCCGTAGGCGAGGACGAAGAGCGAGGCGGCCAGCCAGATCCGAGCGGCCGCGTTGCGGGTGGTGGCGAGCAACCCGCAGGCAAGCGCCAGGCCGCCGACGAGCTGGCCTGCGAAGAAGTTCGGGTCTCCGGCGGCGCCCTGCAGGCGGCCGTCCTGCACGACGTCGGAGAGGCCGATCACCTGCCCGACGATTCCGATCAGAGCCGAGAGGGTGGCGCCCGCGACGAACCCGGCGGCGATGATCCGCAGCTCGGAGCGCCGGGAGGGGATCGTCGCGATCAGCGCGAAGAAGACGGCCACCTCGGCGCTGGAGACCAGCAGCCCGAGCCCGGAGCCCGGTTGCGCGGCCCAGATCAGGCTGAGCGCGAACCAGAGCACCGTCAGGCCGGCCAGCGTGAACAGGCGCCGGTGGCGGAGAAGCTGGCGGCGCTGCCAGGAGTTCGTGCGGATGACCTCGCCGAACCAGGCCGCGCCGATCACGATCGCACCCGCCTCGGGGACCAGCAGGGCGCCGGGCAGCCCCTCGAGGAAGAGCAGAGGCATCCACAGCCCCGCCGCGAGCGGCAGGTTGATCATCGCCAGCGGCGCGTAGACCATCGCGAAGAGCAGGGCAACCCCGAACAGCGTGTTCCAGGCCATCAGGATCCCGACAAGCGCGCCCAGCAGGCTGCCCCCGAGTACGATGGCCAGGTTCGAGCCCCGGAACGTCGCGGCGTTTGCGATGGCGGTCATCCGGGGCCGAGTCTAGCCCTCGTCCAGCCCTGACCGCGACGGAACCCGTGCTCGCCGCAGTAGCCTGACCAAGTGGAGAGACTGAAGCCCCCAGCCAAGCGGCACGCCTGGCTCATGGCCGCGCTGCCGGCCTCGGCCCGCACCGTGCGGGTGCACGGGGAGGCCGGGCTGGCCGAGGCGGTCGCCGAGAGCGGGTTCGAGGTCGTCGCCGGCCCGGCCCCCGCCGACGCGCTGTTGATCGAGAGCCGCGGCCGCTCCGCCGGGTCGGGCGGGGCGGCCCCCACGGCGATCGCCGTCGACGCGGCCTCCCGGGCCGCCCGCCGTCCCGCCTGGAGGCGCGCCTTCGACCTGGCCTCCTCGCCGCTGCGCTCCGCCATCGCCCGCCGGCGAGCGGGCGCCGAGCTCGCCCGCATGAGGTCTCACGGACCGGCGGAGTGCCTGGCGATGAGCGATCGGTCACGAACCGTGTACGGGCTTGGAGACGGGCTCTGGAAGCGCCGGCTCCCCCCCGTCGCGGCGATCGTCCGCTCGACCGCGAGCCCCACCATGCTCGAGCAGGCGATCGCCGAGTCCTCCGTGGCGGTGGGCGTCTCCCTGGAGGTGGAGTCGCTGACGGTCCGCGAGACCGGCAAGCTGGTCGCGGAGCTGCGTGGCCCGGACGGGGCCGGCTACGTCCTGCGCCTGGCCAGCGGGCGCTCGGCCGGATACGTCGAGCAGGCGATCGCGGCGCTCGGAGCGCTGACCCGGCCCGAGGCGCCCCCGACCCTCCGCGAGCGGGTGCCCCGGCCGCTGCTCGACGGGCACGTCCGCGCTGCCCGCTTCCAGCTCGAGGCGAGGGTCCGGGGCTCGCACCCCGCCGAGCTGACGCCGGCCATCTGGGGCCAGTGCATGGAGTTCCTGTGCGATCTGCACCGCTACGAGCCCATGCCCCGCGGCGCGGGGGAGATCGCCCGGGACCTGCGGGCGGACCTCGAGCTGCTGGGCGCGGTCGGGGGGCCCGGCACGGCGGCCGCGCTTGACCGCCTAGCCGAGACGCTGCCGGGGCGCCTCGACGGCGTCGAGCTCGGCTGGGGGCACGGGGACTGCTGGCGCGAGAACCTCTTCGTCAGGGACGGGGACCTGGTCTCGGTGATCGACTGGGACGCGGCCTCGCCGCGGTCCTTCCCGCTTCACGACCTCTGGGACCTGCAGACAATGGCCCGGAGGCGGGATCCCGCCTGGGGCGCGGGGATGCGATGCACCGAGGCGCTCTGGCCCAGCCTCGCGGACGGCGAGGCGAGGACCGCCGAGTACTGCCGCCTCACCGGCGTCTCCGCGGATCGCTCCCTGCTCGGCGCGCTGGCGATCGCCTACTGGCTCGTCCGCACCGCCAGGGAGATCGAGGAAGCGCCGCAGCGCTGCGGCCACCGGGGGTGGATCCGGCGCAACCTGACCGAGCCCCTGGCCGCCGCCGCGAGCCTCTGAGGCCCCTCAGGCGGCGCCCATCCGCCGGGCGAGGGCCGGCGAGCGGCGCGCCCGGAAGGCGGCTCGCGACATCTTCGCGCGCAGGCGCAGCCCGGTGTCATGGGCGTGCAGGTCGGCACGCGGGCGCAGGTGGGGGCCGTCGAGAAGGTGGAACCGCGTCAGCGTGCAGCCGGCCAGGTATCCGGCCGAGCGGGCCGCCTCGGCCACGCGGCGGTCGGCCTCTCCGTAGGTGTAGCAGACCGTCTCGCAGGAGCCGAGCCGCTTGGCGAAGCCCTGCCGGGAGTCCTCGAGCTCGGATCGCAGGCGCCGGTCGTCGGACTCGGGCAGGTGGGGGTGGGTCACGGTGTGCGACCCGACCTCCCACCCGGATCCGGCCAGGCCCTCCAGATCGGACCAGCCGAGCGGCTTCATGTGGGCCGAGTCCGGCCCGTCGCTCCACTGCTCGACCCCCTTCCAGCGAAGCGCCTCGCCCGACTCGACGAATGCGAGCACCGGGAAGACGGTCCCCGGGAAGCCCGCGTCGCGCAGCACCGGCACCGCGTTAAGGGTCGAGGCGTAGCCGTCGTCGAAGGTGATCACGGCAGAGCGCCGCGGCAGCTCGCCGGCCTCGAGCCGGCGCTCCCATTCGGAGAAGGTGAATCCCACGTGGCCGCGGCGGCGAACCAGCGCCAGCTGTTCGGCCAGCACGGCCTCGGAGACGCAGAGCGGCGAGCGCCAGCCGGAGTCGACCGCGTGGTAGCAGAGGATCAGGTGGTCGAAAGAGGTGCCGGCGATGGCCCTCGCCTCCCGGGGGGGCTCGCTAGGCCTTTCTCTCCGGCGCCGTCGCGCGCCCGCCCAGGCTGCGGTAGTAGGCGCCGGTGGTGCCCGACTGCCCCCCGATCAGCAGGTAGCCGGTCGGGGTCAGACCCGTCCGCTCCAGGAGCTCCTCGGCAATCTCGAGGTTGCGCCGCCGCGTGTTGCCGACCCGGGCGACCATGATCACCGCGTCGGCGAGCTGCGCGACCCGCAGGGCGTCGCTGATCTCGCCCAGCGGTGGGGTGTCGATCACCACGTAGTCGGCCTCCCTGCGGACCGCGGCGAGGAGCGCGGGCAGCCGGTGGTTGACGCTGTCCACGAGGCCGGCGTCCTCCGGAGTCGAGCCGATGGTGAGCACCTTGAGGTCGCCGCCCGGGTGGGGCAGCTCGACCAGCAGGTCGCCGAGCTCGGCGGAATCGCCCTTCTCCAGCCGCCAGAGCAGCTCCTGGGCCGGGGTCGTCGTGGTCAGCTCGAGCTTGTTGGCGAGGTCGGCCTTTCGCAGGTCGAGGTCGAGCAGCACCACCGAGTTGCCGGCCCCAGCCAGGGCGAGCGCGAGGTCGAGGCTGGAGGTGGTCTTGCCGTCCCCGGTCGAGGCGCTGGTCACCATCAGCGTGCGGTCGTCGCGGCCGGTGGTCTCGAGCTGGGCGAGGATCGTCCGGAACGCCTCCAGCACCGCGGGCGAGTCGAACAGCGACGGCACGCCCCCCACCGATCGCTCCGGGCGCTTGAGGATCGGGATCCGGGCGAGCACCGGCAGGCGGTAGATCTGCACCAGCTCGGACTCGTCGCGCACCCGGCTGTTCGCGAAGTCGAAGAGCGCCGCCGTCCCGGTCCCGAGCACCAGCCCGGCGATCAGGGCGAGCGGGATGACGATGATCGGCCCGGCGCCGGTCGGGCTGGTCGGCGGGGTGGCCTTCTCCGACGGCGTGATCGTCGGGTCGCCGTTGGCCAGCAGGCTGTTGAGCCTGTCCACGCGGGAGATCAGCGCCTGCTCCTCGGCCGAGCCGGGCACGGCGTCGGCGAGGCGGGCCTCGGCCGTGCGGATCTGGCGCTCGGCCTGGAGTCGCAGGGCGCGATCGCGGGCGACGGTCACCGAGACCACGAAGGTGTTGGCGACCCGGGCGGCCTCGTCGGCGTTGTCGGACTTCGCCGTCACCGCGAGGATGTTGCTCTGTCCCTCCGGGATAACGCTGACCGCGTCGAGGACCTTCTGCTCGTCCCAGCCCGGCCCCAGCTTCCCGGCCGCGATCCGCGCCGCGTCCAGCGACTCCGCGAGGGTCGCGGCGGTCTCCGCGGTCCGGGTCGGGTCGCCGGAGTCGCGCAGCAGCTGGAGGCCGAGGTAGGTCTTGTCGTTCTGGGGCAGCGGGGCGATCAGCATCTTGGCGTTCGCCTCGTAGGTCGGGGTGCGGAGCCCTAGCCAGAGCAGCGCGGCTCCGACCGTCGCCAGCGTGATCAGCGCGACCAGCAGCTTGTGGGCGCGGATCGAGGCCAGGTAGCCCGGCCCGCCGGTCGCCTCGCCCCTGCTGGGCTGGCTGAAGGCTGCGCGCGGCTTGCCGTTGGCTTCCATCAGGTCCCGGTCCTTGCGGCCCGGGGAAGGGGATCGGGAGTCGGGGTTCGTGCTCTCATCATCACAACCGCCCGGCTGGGCCGGGCGGCACACACCCCGCGAGGCTACCAATGCCGGCGGGCGACCGGCGCCCGGACGGCCGACCTGGATGGGAGCGTGCGCCATCGGGGCCGCGATTGCGCTTGAGTGTTGCGCCCGATGAGGCTGGCCGTATACACCGACTTCTCCTACCACCGCGACGGCAGCGGCGAGCTCTGGGCCTCGGAGGCCTTCGGCGTCTTCGTCTCCGGGCTTGCCGGGCGGTTCGACCGCCTGGTGCTGATCGGCCGTCACGACCCGAGCGCGGCCAGCGCCAGGCACAGGCTGCCGCCCGGGGTGGAGTTCGAGCCGCTTCCCCACTACAGCTCGCTGAGGAGCCTCGGCGGGGTGGCGTCGGGGGCGCTGGGCTCGGTCAGGGCTTTCTGGCGCACGCTGGCGGGCGTCGATGCCGTCTGGTTGATGGGGCCGCACCCGTTCTCGGTCCTCTTCGCCGGGCTGGCGCGGCTGCGGGGCCGCCGGGTCATCCTCGGGGTTCGCCAGGACACCGCCGCCTACATGGGGGAGCGCTATCGCGACCGCCCCGCCTTCCGGGCCGCTGGACGGATGTTGGAGCTCACCTACAGGCTGCTCTCGCGGCGCTTCGCGGTCGTCGTCGTCGGCCCCGCCCTGGCCCGGAGCTACCGCGGAGCCCGGCGCCTGCTGAGCATCGTCGTCTCCCTGGTCGAGCCGGAGGACCTCTGCGATCCCCGCGAGGTCGCCTCCCGCGACTACGGGGGAGAGCTGACCGTCCTCAGCGTCGGCAGGCTCGACCCCGAGAAGAATCCGCTGCTCGCGGCGGACATCCTCGCCGGGCTCGACGGCACCGGGCGCTGGCGGCTGGCCTTTTGCGGCGAGGGACCGCTGCGCGACGAGCTCGCCCGGCGTCTCGACGCCGCCGGGCTCGGGGACCGCTCCGAGCTGCTCGGCTACGTGCCCTACCGTGGCGGCCTGCGCGAGCTCTACCGCGGCTCGCACTTCCTGCTGCTCACCTCCTGGACGGAGGGGCTCCCCCAGGTTGCCCTCGAGGCCTTCGCCGCCGGGCTGCCGGTGGTCACCACTCGGGTCGGCGGCCTTCCGGAGGCTGCCCCGGATGCGATCGCCGCCTTCCCGGCCGGGTCGGCGGAGGAGGGGGCGGCGAGGCTGGCCGCCCTCGCCGCCGACGCTGCGGCCAGGGAGCGGCAGGTGGCCGCCGGGCTCTCCTGGGCGCGCCTCCACACGGCCAGCGCGGAGGCGGACCGGATCGCCGCCTTCTTCGGGGCGGTCTGAGCCCCCGACCGGGGCCTTGCACTCCTAATGCGCGGTTGTGGCGCCGCCGAGCCTTTGGGAAACTCGCCGCACCGCGCGCCAGCGGGGCGTGCCCACAGACGGGCAGCGAGCGTCCCCAACGGATTCGATGACAGAGCGTCACCACGGAACGGACGGTCCCCCGGACCAGGGGAGGCCCGAGGTCACCCGGTTGGCGGAGCGGATCGCCGCGATCATCGACGCCGCGGAGCGCTCGGCAGAGGCGATCCTCGAGGACGCCGAGCGCGAGGCGCGCGCCTACATGGATGAGGTGAGGCGCAGGACCGACACCGAGGTGGAGCGCAGGATCGCGGCCCTGGTCGAGCTCAGCGAGACGCTCGGCGCCCGGGCCGAGGACCTGCGGGCGGAGGCCGAGAGGCTCGGCGGCGCCCTTGGCGGGCTCGGGCCCGCCGGGCCCGGCGAAGACGTCTCCTCGGAGGCCTCCGCGGTGCGCCTGCCCTCCCGGCCGCGCCGCGGCCAGCCTCGCCCCGACTCGCCCGCGGTGAAGATGCTGGTGGCGCAGATGGCCGCGTCGGGAAGTGACCGGAAGGAGATCGAGGAGCGCTTGCGAAGCGGATTCGGCATGGAGGACTCCAAGGATCTGCTCGACGAGGTCCTCGAGGCCGGTGAACCGGGCCGCCGCAAGCCAGCCCGCCGCTGGAGGCGACCGTGGCGGACGATCGGCGCCGGCTGAGCGCGGGTCTCGATCGGGCCGAGGAGCAGGCGGCGGTTCTGCTGCTCGGCTGCCTCACCGCGCTGTTCGTCTGGTGGGGGTGGAAGGAGGGCGCCTACTTCGGGCCGGTCTTCTACCCGGGCGCGATCGCCCTCTTCCTGCTCGGCGCCCTGCTGCTGGCCAGGGTCCCCCTCTCCGAGCCGCTCTCGGGGCCGGCGAGGGTGGCCCTGGCCGCCATCTTCGCCCTCGGGGCCTGGACCCTTCTCTCGATTCTCTGGACCCCCGTACGGGCCTCCGCGGTCGCCGACGCCGCCCGCGTGTTCGCCTACGGGACCGTCTTCGCAACCGGCCTCTGGGTGACCCGCATGCTCGCGGGGCGCCGGGTGCTCGTCCTGGCCCCGCTGGCCGCGGCCGGCGCCGTGGTCGGGGTCGCGACGCTTGCGACCGTCTGGGGGGGGACCGACCTCCTAACGCTCCTGCACGAGGACGCCACCCTGCGCTTTCCGATCGGCTACCGCAACGCGAACGCCGCATTCTTCCTGGTCTGCCTGTGGCCCCTGGCCGGGATCGCCGCCCACCCGCCGGCGGCCTGGTGGCTGAGGGCCGTGGCGGTCGGCGCCGCCACCATGCTCCTGGAGGTTGCCTTCCTGGCTCAGAGTCGCGGCTCGGCGCCCGCCGCGGCGCTCGCGCTGCTCGCCTTCGTCCTGCTCGCCCCGCAGCGGCTGCGGGCCGCGATCGTGGTGGCGCTGATCGTCATCCCGGCTGCCTTCGCGCTGCCCACCCTGCTCGACGTCTACCAGCACGGGCACGTCCGGGGGGTCGGCCCGCTCCTCGACGACGCGGCAGCCGCCGCCGCGATCACCTCGGCGGCGTCGCTGCTCCTCGCCGCGGGCGTCTTCGGCGCGGTCGCGCCGCGCCTGCGGGTGGGCGATCCCGCCAGGCGTGCGATCTCCCTGGGCCTGGCCGCGGTAGCGATCCTCGCCGTGCTCGCCGGAGGCGCGGTGTTCGTGGCCCGCCACGGCGGCCCGATCGGCTTCGTCGATCAGCGGGTCAGCGAGTTCCGCAAGTCCGAGTACCCCGACCTGCGCGGACAGGGGGTGAGGTTCGGCGCCAACATCGGCTCCAACCGCGGCGACTTCTGGCGCGTCGGGCTCGCCGAGGGCGCAGACCATCCGCTGCTGGGCGGGGGCGCCGGGGCTTTTCAGCTCGCCTACCTGCAGGAGCGCGAGAGCCCCGAGACCCCGAAGGACCCGCACAGCATCCCGGTGCGGATCTTCGCCGAGCTCGGGCTGCCTGGGCTGGTCGCCTGGCTCGCCTTCCTGGGCGCCGCCCTGCTCGCGGCATGGCGCTCCCGCCGCCGGGGGCCGGTCGAGGCGCTGGTCGTGGCGGCGGCGACTGCCGGCGCCCTGCAGTGGGCCCTGCAGGGCTCCTACGACTGGTTCTGGCAGTACCCCGGGGTGACCGCCCCGGGCTTCTTCCTCTTCGGGGTCGCGGCGGCCCCTGCCGCAGGCGGCGGGGAGCTGGCGCCGTGGCTGCGACGGGGCGGAGCGGCCGCGCTCTGCCTGCTCGCCCTCCTCGCCGTGCCTCTCTTCCTCTCGGATCGCTACGCGCAGCGCGGACTGCAGCAGGCCGGCGCCGACCCGGAGGCGGCGCTCGCCGATCTGGGCAGGGCCGCCGACCTCAACCCCTTCGACAGCCTTTCCCTGCTCAACAGCGGGGCGATCGAGTCCCGGCTCGGGCACCGCCGCGCGGCTCTCGCCGACTTCGAGGAGGCCTCCTCGCGGGAACCCGACGACTACGCGGCGCACTGGCTGATCGCGCGCGAGCTTCTGCGCACCGACCCGGCGAGGGCCCGGGCCGAGCTCGCCGAGGCCCGGAGCCTCAACCCGCTCGGGCCCGAGATCGCCGCCCTGCAGCGTGCCCTTCGGCGCGAGTCGCCCGGTCGGGGCTCGTGAGGCCGGCAGCTTTCGCCCACCCCTTGTCGGCCGCCGGGAGGCGTGCTAGATTGCTATCTCCGCGTTGGCGCTTCTTGCAGCGGTTTTCCGGATGGAGATGACCGAGATGACGATGCACACAGCTTTTCGCAGGGGCGGGGTCCTGATCGCCCTCTCGCTGGTCCTCGGCGTGCTGCTGATGCCGGCCGGCGCGGCGGCGTCGGATCCCACCAACTCCCAGTACGAGAGCGCCGTCACCCAGGTCAGCGGCAGCGCCGGCGGCGAGGCGAGGTCCACGGGCCTCGAGAAGTCGGTCGTCGGGGGCCTGCCCTTCACCGGGCTCGATCTGATCGCCCTCGCGGCGGTCGCCGTGGCGCTCACCTCGATGGGCGTTGCGCTCCGCAGGCTGACCCTGAATCGCGACGACGTCTCCTAGCGTCCGGGCGGTCCGGGCCTAGAATCTGCGATGCCGGACGTCGCGCCGAACCCGCGAAGGCTCCGCGCTGCCGGCCGGCCGGGACCGATGGACGAGCCGACCAACATCTCCCCAGCGCCCCGGGAGCAGGGCGCCTCGCCGGGCCCGGTGGCGTCCACCGCGGCAGAGCGCCTCGCCACGATCATCGATGCGGTCGAGCGAGCCGCGGCGGGCGTCATCGACGACGCCGAGTCGCAGGCGCGCGACTACCTCGCCAGGTCCCGCCGCCGCGCCGACCGGCTCGGCGCCGAGCGTCTGCGCTCGATAGACGAGATCACCTCGCGGCTGGTCGAGCAGGGCGAGGAGATCAGGCGCCGCGCCGACGCGCTGATCGCCGCCTTCGACGAGGTGACCCGCGAGGTCGAGGAGCTGGGGCGGCGCCCCGGCGAACCCTCCGAATCCGCCGCCGTCCCGCCCTTCGCAACCGCTGCCGAGCCTGCCCCCGAGCGGGGCAGTCCCTCCGCCGCCGCACCGCCCCCCCCGACCGGCGCCGAACCGCGTCGCACGGCCACGGCGCCGGAAGGGGCCGGCCCGCTGCGGCCGGCCCCCTCGCGCCCACGCCCGCGCGGCGGGCGTGCCGATCCGTCCGCCGCAAGGGCCCTCCCGGCAAGCCGCTCCGCGGGCACCCGGCTGCTGGTCACGCAGATGGCGATGGCCGGCGCCAGCCGCGAGGAGATCGAGAAGCGGCTGCGGGAGGAGCTTGGGGTCCGGGACGGGGCCCAGATCATCGACTCGATACTCGGACCGGAGGAATAGATGAACGAGGACCCCACCAGGGTGATGCCGGGCGGCTCCCGCGAGCCGAGCGGGGGCGGGCGCCCGCACGGCAACGTCCGCCTGCTGGTCGCCGCCCTGATCGCGGTGATCGTCGGGCTGCTGATCGCGATCGTGGTGATCGCCGCCGGCGGCGGCGACGGGACCTCGACCTCGGCGCCGACCACCACCACCCCGCCCACCACGACCTCCTCGACGACCGAGACCACCACCCCGACGACGACCCCGACCACGACGCCCACGACCACTCCGACGACCACCCCCACCACGACGCCGACCACCACCCCGACCACACCGACGACGCCGACGACACCCGGCGGCAACGGCAGCGGCGGGATCTCGGCGCCGTAGGGGTCAGCCGGCGGGCGGCAGCACTCCGGCCAGGCGAGCGAAGACGATGTAGCGCTGGGCCGCGCTGTAGAGCGGGTGGCAGGCGCTGAGCACCAGCCGCTGGTAGCCGACCGGGTCCACGACCTGGACGTCTCCGGGATCCACGATCGCCGTCTTCTGCACCCGGTAGCGGAGAGTCGCGTAGGGCATCTCGAGGGTGACGACGTCACCCCGCCGCATCGAGTCGATGTGCCGGAAGGGCGCCAGGTATGTGGTGCGGTGCCCGGCGATACCGACGGTTCCCGGCTGCCCGGGGAACGGCGTGCCGGGGTAGTGGCCGGGTCCCTTCTGGAGGCTCGAGGTGTCGGTCCCCTGGACCACGACCGCGTTCAGCCCGTCCATCGCCGGAACGAGGATCCGCCCGATCGCGTCGCCGGTCCCCACCTGCCTGGCGAAGCGTCGCGCCAGGATGCGGACCCGCCGCCGGGGGCTGCGCACCGTCTCCACCGCGCGACGGTCCGCCTCGGTCGGATAGCGGGACTCGAGCTCGCGCAGCTGGCTGGCCGCCTCGCTCTGCTTGATCGAGCCGTAGATCGAGGAGACCGGCTCCCGGTAGGCGAGGGTGAGGCCGACGTCGGCGAGCACCACCAGCCCGGCGGTGATCAGCGCGGTCGAGAGAATTCGGCCGAAGCGCCTCACGCCCTCAGTCTGACAGCGCCGGGCGCCGCGATCCGGGCCGGCCGTGCCACACTTCGCCACCGCCATGCCCGAGGAGCCCTCGATCCACCACCATCGCACCGCCTCCTACGAGGCGGACCCCGATCGGGTCCAGCGGGTGCTCCTCCTCTACTCGGGCGGGCTCGACACCAGCGTGATGCTGCGCTGGATCCAGGAGACCTACGGCGCCGAGGTCGTGACGCTCACCATCGACCTCGGCCAGCCGGGCGAGGACTACCGGGAGGTCACCGCCAAGGCTCTCGGCCTGGGTGCCGCCGACGCGATCGTTGTGGACGCCCGCGAGGAGTTCGCCGAGGAGTACGTCCTGCCGGCAATCCTCGCCAACGGCCTCTACGGCGGCGGCTACCCGCTGTTCACGGCGCTGGGCCGCCCCCTGATCGCCAGGCTGGGGGCCGAGCAGGCCCGCCTGACCGGCTGCGACACCCTTGCTCACGGCTGCACCGGAAAGGGGAACGACCAGGTCAGGCTCGAGTCCACGATCGCCACCCTCGACTCCGGCCTCAAGGTGATCGCGCCCGTGCGCCAGTGGAGGATGGGGAGGGAGGAGGAGATCGCCTACGCCCGCGAGCACGGGATCCCCGTCAAGGGCGGCGGCCAGGCCGCTCCCTACTCGATCGACGACAACCTCTGGGGCCGTTCCTCCGAGGGGCTGGAGATCGAGGACCTTTCGGCCCCGGCCCCCGACGACGTCTTCCAGCTCGTCACCCGTCCCGAGGAGGCTCCCGACGAGCCGCAGCTGGTCCGTGTCGGGTTCGAGGAGGGGCGCCCGGTCTCCCTGGACGGGGAGCGGCTCGGACTGGTCGAGCTGCTCGAGCGGGCGGCCGACGCCGGCCGCCGGCACGGAGCCGGCATCGTCGACCACATCGAGGACCGGATCATCGGCCTGAAGGTCCGCGACATCTACGAGGTGCCTGCCGCGGCGATCGTGCTCACCGCCCACCAGGAGCTCGAGAGGCTGGTCTCGACGATCCACCAGAACAACTTCAAGGCCACCCTCGATCGGCACTGGGCCTACCTCTGCTACGCCGGCCTCTGGCTCGACCCGCTGCGCGAGGACCTCGACGCCTACATGGCCTCGGCCAACCGCCACGTGACCGGCGAGGTGACGATGAAGCTCTACAAGGGTTCGGCCAGGCCCGTGGCCCGTGACTCCCGGTTCGCGCTCTACGACCGCAGCCTCGCCAGCTTCGGGGAGTCGGGCGGCGAGTTCGCGCAGGCAGCCAGCCCCGGATTCATCGAGATCTTCTCCCTGCAGAGCAGGATGGCCCATAGGATCCGCCGCCAGGAGGGTTGAGACGAGATGAGGAGGACCAGCAGCGTCGGCTACGAGGCGATCGGCCGGATCGTCGTCAAGCAGGGGATACCCGGGACCGCGAAGCTGATCGCGGTCTACCTGCGCAGCCGCTACTCCCGCGAGCTGCGCATCGCGGCCGCCCTGGGCGTCGCCGCGGTGGTGGGAGTCGCCTACGTCGCCGCCACCCGGGACGCTCCGGAGGGCTGAGGGCCGCGACGCCCCTGAGGGCGGGAAACGAGCCGGGAGGCTGGAGCCGCGCACCATCTGCCCGGCCCCGGCCGCGCACCATCTGCCCGGCTCCGGCCGTGCAAGCTTTGTTGCCGTTTATGGTCAACCTGTTAGCGTTTGCTCACAGTTGGGATAGGTTTCCCGGCCACAGAACCGCCGAATCCCCTTGGCTCGGGGAACGGGGGAACCGATGCGGGCCCGCCCGGGCCCGCTGGGGCGAATCACCCTTCGTGTAGCGCCACTCCTTCGGCGCGAGCCCGACAGCTAACCCCGCAGGCGCCGAAGGAGGTCTCACGTGCAGGACAACCGAGTCGCGCTCTCCCGCCGGTCAGGCTTCGCCGCGGCGCTCTCCCGCCGGTCAGGCTTCGCCGCGGCGCTCTCCCGCCGGTCAGGCTTCGCCGCGGCGCTCTCCCGCCGGTCAGGCCTCGCCGTCGCCCTGATCGCCGCCGCGCTGCTCGGTTTCTGCGCCCCCGCCTCGGGCGCCGCCGGCGTGGACGGTCTCCGGTCGAAGGTGGCCGACGCCCGCGCCCAGGCGACCGCGCTGGCCGCCGAACTGCGCCAGAGCCAGGCCGCCATGGCCGTCGCGCAGCAAAGGGCCGCCGCGCGGCGGCCCGCGAGCAGGAAATCAGCTCCCTGCTGGCCGCCGGCGAGCAGCGCTCGGCCGAGCTGGCCGGGCGGGTGGAGGTTGCGCGCGGCCGCCTCGAGGCGGAGCGGCGCCGGCTGGCGAGGGCACGACGGGCCCTCGCCAGCCGGCTGGTGGCGATCTACGAGTCCGGGACTCCCGACGCAGCCGAGCTGATCTTCACGGCGCGGGGCTACGACGACCTCGTGACACGGGCCGGTTACCTAAAGATGATCGAGGACTCCGACACCCGGCTCGCCGGGCGGGTGCGCGAGGTCCGCGACGCGGTGCGCCGCGAGTTGCGAAGGGTGGCCGAGTCGAAGGCCAGGGTGGACGCCTACAACGCGCGCCTCGCCGCTGCGCGTTCGCAGATCTCCTCCGTGCGCGCACGAGCCGAGTCCGCGGCTTCGCGGCTGGCCGCGATCGGCGCCGTCCGCGAGGCCCAGATCGGGACCCTGAAGACGAGCATCGGTGGGTGGGTCAGCGACATCGAGGCGGCGCGGGCCGCGGCACGCCGGGCGGCGGCCAAGGAGGCCCGGCAGGCAGCCGATCAGGCGGCCCAGGCAGCCGATCAGAGCGCACAGAGCGAGATCGGCAGGTGGCTGGGCGGCCCCTATTCGATCCCCTCCTACATCGTCGCCTGCGAGTCCGGCGGCAACTACGGCGCCGTCAACCCCTCCAGCGGGGCCGGCGGCGCCTACCAGATCCTGCCCTCGACCTGGGCGCTGTACGGAGGCAGGGGGGCCCCGCAGGACGCCAGCAAGGCCGAGCAGGACCGCATCGCTGCGGAGATCTGGGCCGATTCGGGCTCAAGCGCCTGGGTCTGCGGCTAACACCCCCGCCGAGTTTCGGGTTAGGGCTGTATGCCAGCGGTTTCTTGAAGCTCGGCCGGGGGGCGCGGTGGGTGAGGCGGCGATGGCGGGCAACCGTCGGGGGGTCGGCGGCGCCTGCAGGCGGTCGGGCTCGAGTGCGGCGAGGCCCGCCGTCCCGACAGTCCGCCGAAGAGTTCCGCAGCTAGCGGAAACGGCGCTCGCGGGAGGGCCGTGCCATCTGAGCGGGTTGGCATGATCGGCGGCCCGTGAGCAGTCCGAGCGTCGTCCACCTGCACACCCACAGCGAGTACTCGCTGCTCGACGGCGCCTGCAAGATCGAGACCATGGCCGAGCGGGCGGCGGAGCTGGGAATGCCGGCCCTGGGGCTGACCGACCACGGGGTGATGAACGGCGCCGTCGAGCTCTACAAGGCCTGCCGCGAGCACGGGATCAGGCCGATCATCGGGCTCGAGGCCTATCTGGTCGACGACCGCCGGGCGATCGCCGAGCAGGTCCGCTACGAGCGCAACCACCTGACGCTGCTCGCCGAGAGCGACACCGGCTTCCGCAACCTCGTCGCGCTCACCTCGGCCGGCTTCCTGGAGGGCTTCTCGCGCGGCAAGGCGAACGTGGACATGGAGCTCCTCGAGCGCCACTCCGAGGGCGTGATCGCGCTCAGCGGCTGCCTGCAGTCGCGCTTCTGCCGGCGCCTGGTCGAGGAGCGCCCCGAGGACGCCCGCAGCCACCTCGACGACCTTCTGCAGGTCTTCGGGCGCGACCAGGTCTACATGGAGATCCAGAACAACGGGATCGCCGAGCAGGACAAGGCAAACGAGGGGATCGTGTCCTTCGCCCGCGAGGTGGCTCGTCCGCTGGTGGGAACCGCCGACGTCCACTACCTGCGCCGCGAGGACTACGACAACCACGCGGCGCTGCTCTGCGTGCAGACCAAGTCCACGCTGCAGGAGCCGAAGCTCACCTTCGACACCAACGAGTTCTTCCTGAAGAGCGCCGAGGAGATGGTCTCCTCCTTCGCGCAGTGGCCGGAGGCGGTGCCGACCACGCTGGAGATCGCCGAGCGCTGCGAGGTCGAGATCGAGCTGGGCAAGCTGCTCCTGCCCCGCTACCCGACCCCCGACGGGTCCGAGCCCGAGGAGATGCTGAGGCGGATCGCCGCCGACGGCCTGCGGGCCC
Source organism: Solirubrobacterales bacterium (assembly GCA_046330315.1). Taxonomy (GTDB): domain Bacteria; phylum Actinomycetota; class Thermoleophilia; order Solirubrobacterales; family 70-9; genus JAXLSZ01. The sequence continues at coordinate 69,347 of JAXLSZ010000008.1, read as the reverse complement.
GCTATGGCGATCCCCCGCCGGCGGCGGCCCTCGAGCGCCTGGACTTCGAGCTCGGGGTGATCGAGGAGATGGGCTTCTCCTCCTACTTCCTGATCGTCTGGGACTTCGTCCGCTACGCCAAGGAGAACGGGATCGCGGTCGGCCCCGGCCGCGGCTCGGCGGCGGGCTCGATCGTCTCCTACGCGCTGCGGATCACCGACCTGGACCCGCTCGCCAACGACCTGCTCTTCGAGCGCTTCCTCAACCCTGGCCGGAAGTCGATGCCGGACATCGACATCGACTTCTCGGTGCGCGGCCGCGAGCAGGTGATCCGCTACGTCGCCGAGAAGTACGGCCGCGAGTCGGTCGCCCAGATCATCACCTTCGGCAAGATGGCGCCCCGCCAGGCGACCCGCGACGCGGCCCGGGTGCTCGGCTTCGACTACGGCACCGGGGACCGGCTCGCCAAGCAGATCCCCGAGCCGGTGCTGGGCCGCAACCCCTCCTTCGGGGAGTGCCTGAAGTCGGGGACCGACCTGCGCCGCACCTACGACTCCGATCCCGACGCCAGGCGCATCCTCGACGTCGCCCAGGGGCTGGAGGGCATCGTCCGCAACAACTCGATCCACGCCGCCGCGGTGGTGATCGCGGACCGCCCGCTTCAGGAGATCGTGCCCCTCCAGCTCGCCGAGGACCGCAGCGCCGCGGCCCCGGGCGGCGGCAACGGCAAGAACGAGCGCTCCTACAAGATCGTCACCCAGTACTCGATGCTGCCGATCGAGGAGATCGGGCTGCTGAAGATGGACTTCCTCGGACTGCGCAACCTCGACGTGATCGAGGACGCGGTGGAGATCATCCGCCGCTCCGGCGGGGCGGACCTCGATATCGGCGAGGTCCCGATGGACGACCCGGCCACCTTCGAGATGCTCTCCAGGGGCGACTCGACCGGAGTCTTCCAGCTCGAGTCCGAGGGTATGCGGGAGGCGATGAGGAAGGTCCGCCCGACCGGTTTCGACGACATCGTCGCGCTGGTCGCCCTCTACCGGCCCGGCGCGATGCGCTACATCCCCGACTACGCCAGGGGCAAGGCCGACCCCTCCACGGTGCGCTACGCGGACGAGCGGCTGCGGCCGATCACCGAGCCGACCTACGGCTGCGTCCTCTACCAGGAGCAGCTCATGGAGATCGCCAAGCGGATGGCCGGATTCAGCCCGGCCGAGGCCGACGACCTGCGCAAGGCGATCGGGAAGAAGAAGCGGGGGCTGATGGCCACCATGAAGGTCAAGTTCATGGAGGGCATGGAGGCCTCCGGTACCCAGCGCAAGGTGGCCGCCGACCTCTGGTCGCTGATGGAGGCGGCAGCCGACTACAGCTTCAACAAGTCTCACGCCGCCTGCTACGCGCTGATCGCCTACCGCACCGCCTACCTGAAGGCCAACCACCCGGCCGAGTACATGGCCGCGGTGATCTCATCGGTGATGAACACCAAGGACAAGGTGCCCTTCTTCGTGAACCGCTGCGAGGAGATGGGTATCGGGGTGCTGCCCCCCGACGTCAATTCCTCCGACCACGGCTTCGTGGTCTCGGAGTCCTCGATCCGTTTCGGCCTCGACGCGGTCAAGAACGTCGGCCATGCCGCGGTCGAGGCGATCCTGCGGGCCCGCGAGGACGGCCGCTTCGAGTCGATCTGGGACTTCTGCGAGCGGGTGGACAGCCGCACCGTCAACAAGAGGGCGATCGAGAGCCTGGTCAAGTGCGGGGCCCTGGACTCCACCGGAGCGACGCGGCGCGGGATGCTGGAGGCGATCCCCGCCGCCCAGTCCGCCGGCCAGAAGGCCCAGGAGGACGCCCAGCTGGGCCAGGGCTCGATCTTCGACTTCGGCGATGCGGGCGACGCCGGGGCGGCGACCACGGCCGCCCACCGCCCGCCGATCTCGGCCGCCGAGTTCGAGCGGGGCGAGCTGCTGGCGATGGAGAAGGAGACCCTGGGCACCTACCTCTCCTCGCACCCTCTCGACGAGGTCCGAGACGCGCTCCGCGCTCGCGCGGACTGCCGGATCTCTGACCTGCAGAGCCGCCCGGACGGCGCCTGGGTCCGGGTGGGAGGGATCGTCACCGAGTGCAAGAGAATCCGCACCAAGAGCGGCTCGCAGATGCTGTTCGCCACCCTCGACGACATCGAGGGCCAGGTCGAGATGCTGGTCTTCAAGGCCGACGAGGCGGAGAGCGCCGCTGTGATCGCCCCCGATGCCGTGGTCCTGGTCAGGGGCAGGATCGACCACAAGGAGCGCGGCGAGACGAAGCTGGTGGTCTCCGAGGCCGAGCGCTTCGAGCCCGGCAGCGAGGAGATCGCGGCTGCCCGGTCGCGCTCGGGGCGGATCGAGGGTCCGCTGACCCTGCGGATCAACGCGGCCGAGTTCAGCTCCCACCTGGTCGACGAGCTGAAGTCGGTCTTCGAGCACTTCGAGGGAGACACCGAGGTGATGCTCGAGATGGTCACTCGCGAGGGGGTGCGGCGGCTGCGCTTCGGCGACGAGTACCGGGTGACGCCGTCCAGCGGCCTTCGGGCGGAGCTCGACGGGCTCCTGGGCCCCGGCGTGATGGCGGCTTGAACGCTTTGCCCCGCGCCCTTCGGGGCCTAGACTGAGCGGGTGGCAGCACCACGCAGAGAGGCGAAAGCGATCCGGGCCGGGGAGTGCCGGCTGTGCCGCTCGTTCTGCGACAAGCTGATCGAGCCGCGCGGCTGCCTGGAGATGCGCTGCTCCTACCTCTACAGCTACTTCGACCGGCTCACCGCCAGGCAGTACGTAGGCTGCATGCAGGAGGTCTTCCGCGCCGAGGTGGACCTCGACGCGGTGATGGCCGCGGGCGGCTTCGGCGGCGTCAAGGCCACGGGCCACCCGCTTCCCCAGTGCCAGTTCAGCGTCGAGCGCGCCTACGAGGGCGCGGGAGGCGGCTATGACTGCGTCAACCCGCGCTTCTTCGACTGCTCCGACCACGGCCCGGAGGGCCTGCGCGCCATCGACCTGCGCGACCGCCTCGGGGCCAGGGACTAGCCCGCCCGCCTTTCTCTACACCGTCTGATGTAACGTTTCGCCCATGAGCGAGACAGCCACCGCACAGACCGAGACGAACGGGGCCGGCAACGGCGCGGCCGCCACGACCGACGCGTTCCCGGCATTCAGCATGGAGCTGAGCCAGGACCAGAAGGACATCCGCGAGTGGGTCCACGGGTTCGCGGAGAACGTCCTGCGGCCCGCCGCGGCGGAGTGGGACGAGCGCGAGGAGACACCCTGGCCGATCATCCAGGAGGCCGCCAAGATCGGTCTCTACGGCTTCGAGGGGCTCGCCCAGTTCTGGGCGGACGACACGGGCCTGACCTTCCCGATCGTCAACGAGGAGCTCTTCTGGGGCGACGCCGGGCTCGGGATGGCGATCATGGGGACCACCCTCGCCGTGGCGGCGATCTTCGGCCAGGGCACCAACGAGCAGATCGGCGAGTGGATCCCGCAGTGCTTCGGAACGCCCGAGGAGCCGGCCGTGGCGGCCTTCTGCTCCTCCGAGCCCGACGCCGGCTCCGACGTCTCCGCGGTGCGGACGACGGCGCGCTACGACGAGGCGGCGGACGAGTGGGTGATCAACGGCCAGAAGGCCTGGGCCACCAACGGCGGCATTGCCGGCGTCCACGTGGTGATCGCCTCCGTGGACCGCGAGCTCGGCTCGCGCGGCCACGCGGCGTTCGTGATCCCGCCCGGCACCGAGGGCTGCGAGCAGGGCGCGAAGGTGCGCAAGCACGGACTGCGCGCCTCCCACACCGCCGATGTCCACCTTGACGACTGCCGGGTGCCCGGCTCATGCCTGCTGGGCGGCAAGGAGAGGCTCGACGAGCGGATCGCCAGGGCCCGCGAGGGCCGCAGGTCGAAGTCCCAGGCGGCGATGCAGACCTTCGAGGCCAGCCGCCCGACCGTGGGGGCGCAGGCGATCGGCATCGCCCGGGCCGCCTACGAGTACTCCCTCGGCTACGCGAAGGAGCGCCAGCAGTTCGGCAGGGCGATCGTCGAGAACCAGGCGATCGCCTTCGCGCTCGCCGACATGAAGCTGGAGATCGACGCCGCGCGGCTGCTGGTCTGGCGCGCCGCCTGGATGGGGCGCCAGGGCAAGGCCTTCGAGAGCGCCGAGGGCTCGATGTCGAAGCTGAAGGCCGGCGAGGTCGCGGTCTGGACCACGGAGCGGGCCATACAGATCCTCGGCGGCAACGGCTACACCCGCGAGTTCCCGGTGGAGCGGATGCACCGCGACGCCAAGATCTACACGATCTTCGAGGGGACCTCCGAGATCCAGCGCCTGGTGATCTCCAGGGCGATCTCCGGCGTGCACGTCAGGTAGCGGCGAGCCCCCGCTTCTTCAGGCCGGCCCTGCGCAGCCGCCTGGCCGCCCGCATCTCCCGCAGGTCGGGCCCCTTCCTCTCGGGGCCGGGCGTCTCCAGGGTGGCAGGCAGGCCCTCGAAGCGCGGCTCCGAGAGAAAGGCGGCGAGACCCTGGCGCCCCATCTCGCCCTTGCCGACGTTTGCGTGGCGGTCGCGGCAGGAGCCGAGCGGGGCGGCCGAGTCGTTCACGTGCACCGCGCCCAGCCGCTCGAGGCCCACCTTCCGGTCGGCCTCGTCGAGCACCGCGGCCAGCGAATCGGGGTCGGTGACGTCGTATCCCTGCACGAAGAGGTGGCAGGAGTCCAGGCACAGCCCCAGCCTCGCCCCGCCACCGGCCAGCCCGATCAGTTCCGCGGTCTCGTCGAAGTCCCGTCCCAGAAGGCCCTGGTGGCCCGCGGTCTGCTCGAGCAGGAGCGGGCACGACTCGGTGGCGGCCAGCGCCTCGGCCATCACCTTCCCGGCCCGCTTCATCGAGGGCCCGTGCGCCTCGCCCTTCCGCGCGCCGGGGTGGAGGACCACCCCGGCTGCCCCGATCCCGTCCCCTGTCCGCAGCGCGTGGGTGAGCGAGCGAAGCGACTTGGCGCGAAGCTCGCGGTCGGCCGTGGCGCAGTTGATCAGGTAGACGGCGTGGACGATCACGGCCTCGATCGGCGATGCCTCCATCGCCTCGCGGAACTCGGCGAGGTCCTCCTCCGTGTAGCGGGTGGGGCGCCACATCCGAGGGCTCTGGTGGAAGATCTGGATGGACTCGCAGCGGAGCGCCGTGCCGCGCTCGACCGCCCGGGAGAGGCCGCCGGCGGTGGAGACGTGGCAGCCGAGGAGCATCGCGGCGCAATTCTAGGCCCGCCGGGCGCAACCCACGGGGCCCCGGCGGGTTTCCGCTAGGCTCACACCGGAAGGGCAGGGTAAAGAGAATGTTCCGCGCAGCAGGCAGATCGCTTTGGGGGGCGCTGGCCGCCCTGATCGCATCCGCCGCCCTCTGGGCCGGCGGGGCCTCGGCCGGCACGGTGCCGCTGACGCTCCACCAGCTCCTGCCCAGCCACGTGCTGGTCGAGCCCACCGACCTGGCCTCCGACCCGGCCCACCCCAACCGCCTCTACGTCACCGACCGGGCCGGGCACATCTACACGGTCGAGGACGGCCACGCCAGCCTCCTGGCCGACCTCTCCGCGCTGGTCCGCGACCGCACTGGGGCCGGGGAGGAGGCGATGGAGTCGATCGCCCTCGCCCCCGACTTCGCCCAGAGCGGCCACCTCTACGTCACCTACAGCGGCACCGACGGCTACGAGTACCTGGCCGAGCTGACCGCGTCGGGAGGCACGGCGCCGCTCTCCACACTGCGCCAGGTCCTGAAGATCGCCCACCCAAACAACTTCCACCACTGGATGGGCCGGGCGGTCTTCGGCCCCGACGGGTACCTCTACGTCTCCACCGGGGACGGCTACACGATCGACACCCCGCCCTACTCGATCCCCGGCGTGCAGGCCATGTACCTCAACGACCTGCGCGGCAAGATCCTGCGGATCGACCCCGAGGACCCCGACGGGGCCGGGCCGGCGAGCTACTCGGTGCCGTCCGACAACCCCTACGTCTCCGACGGGGACCCGGGCACGCTGCCGGAGATCTGGAGCTACGGCTTCCGCAACCCCTACAGGATCAGCTTCGACCGCCTGACCGGCGACCTGGTGATCGGCGACGTCGGCGACGACACCAACGAGGAGATCGACTTCGCGAAGAGCCCGGGCGCCGGGAAGGTCGGCGGCAAGGGCCTCTTCTACGGCTGGCCGTGCCGCGAGGGCTTCGACCCATCGGTGGCGGCGGGCAACGCTTACTGCCTGGGGATCCCGGCATACACCGACCCGGTGTTCAGCTACCCGCACCCCGAGCCCCCCGACGGCTCGGGCTGCTCGGCGATCGTCACCGGTTTCGTGGTGCGCGACGCCAACCTCGGAGACCTCTTCGGACGCCTGCTCTACGGCGACTACTGCGGCGGCAAGGTGCGCTCGCTGAAGCTCTCCAACCCGGCCGGCAGCGACCGCGCCGAGCCCGACCTCGGCCCCCGGGACTACTACGACCTCAACTCCTTCGGCGAGGACTCCTCGGGCCGCGTCTACGAGATCCTCGCCACCGAGGGGACGATCCTGCGGATCGAGCCCTCGAGCCAGTTCCGCTTCACCGGCGCCAAACTGGACCGCAGACGCGGGACGGCGGTGCTGAGCGCGAGGGTCGGGGCGGCCGGCGTCCTGGCGCTGAAGGGATCCGGGCTCCGGAACGCGACCACGCGTGCCAGCCGGGGCGGCACCTGGGGAGTGGCCGTGCGGCCCTACGGGAGCCTCAAGCGTCGCCTGGCGAGCAGCGGGTCGGCAACCGTGAGCGCCCGGGTCACCTTCACGGCGAAGGGCGGGACCCCGGTCACCAAGACCAAGAAGCTCGCCCTCAAGCAGAACCCGGGCCGCTAGGCCTGTGGGAACATCTCCGCCACCGTGAGCGGAGACCTCAGAGTCAGGTTCGCCCCCTCGCCGACCGGCGCTCTGCACATCGGCGGCGCCCGCACCGCGCTTTACAACTGGCTGATCGCGCGGCGCGCCGGCGGCACCCTCGTGCTGCGCATCGAGGACACCGACCGCGAGCGCTCGACCCCCGAGAACGTCGCCCAGATCCTCGACGCGCTGGAGTGGCTGGAGCTCGACTACGACGAGGGCCCGGTCTCCCAGGCATCGCGGGCCGGCGCTCACGCCTCCGCGCTGGCGCGCCTGCTGGAGTCGGGCGCCGCCTACCACGATCCGGCCACCTCCGAGGAGGTGCGCGCCTACAAGGCTCGCCACGGGGCGGACCGGGGCTACCGCGGCACTCCGTCCGAGGGCGCGAGCGGGGCCGTCCGGCTCCGGGTTCCCGACCAGGGGGAGACGGCTGTGGAGGACTTGGTCCGCGGCCGGGTCTCCTTCCCCAACCGCAGCCAGGACGACTTCGTGATCGCCCGCGCCGACGGCTCGGTCCTCTACAACTTCGCGGTCGCCGTGGACGACGCCGAGATGGGGATCACCGACGTGGTCCGCGGCGACGACCACCTCTCCAACACCCCCAAGCAGCTGCTCGTGCTGGCCGCGCTGGAGGCGCCGGCCCCGCGCTACGCGCACCTGCCCCTGCTCCACGGGCCGGACGGCCGCAAGCTTTCCAAGCGCCACGGCGCCGCCTCGGTCCAGGAGCTTCGGGATGCCGGCTACCTGCCCGCCGCGGTCCGCAACTACCTGGCGCTGCTGGGATGGGGGACCACCGACGACACCACGCTGATGTCCACCGCGGAGCTGATCGAGCGCTTCCGGATCGAGGACGTGGGGCGCTCCGCGGCGATCTTCGACGAGCGGAAGCTGCGCTGGATCAACGGCCGGTTCATGCGCGAGATGCCGCTGGGCGACTACACCGCGGCGGTCGCCCGCCACCTCGGGCGCGAGCCCGACGAGTCCCTGGGACGGGCCTGCGAGATCGCCCAGGAGAAGGCGCAGACGCTGGAGGAGGTGTGGCCGCTGATCGGCTTCCTCTTCGAGGAACCGGAGACCGACGAGAAGGCCTGGGGCAAGTTCATGAAGCCGGAGGCGCTGCCCCTGCTCGAGGCCGCCCGCGGAGCGCTCGCAGGTTGCGAGGCCTTCGGCGCGGAGGAGGTGGAGGAGGCCCTCGGGCCGCTCAGCGAGCGCCTCGGCGTCAAGCCGGGGAAGCTCTACCAGCCGATCCGGGTTGCGATCACCGGGACCGACGTCTCGCCGGGCATATTCGACTCGCTCGCCGCGCTGGGGAGGGAGAGATCGCTGGCCCGCCTCGACGCCGCGATCGCGCGGCTGGCCGGCGGCGATCCGTCATCCTGACCGCACGCTCCCGGGGACGCGGCGCCCGGGAGGCGATCCGAGGCCGGAACTCGTGTCGAAACGCACCAGCTGACGCCTGAGGCCCGACCGCCGCCGGGCGCCGACCACGGCTAAACCGCGGGGACCGATCTGCCGATTAGTCAGCTACGCGACGTGCGGCGCCCGATCGGGCCGGCGTTTCGTCCCAGATGGCAGCGACGAAGACCAAGACCAAAGCCAACGGGCGCTCGGCCGCCCACGAGCTGCCGCGGAAGGCCGCCTCGCCGCGCCGGAGCGGCTCCGCGCCCGGGGGCAGGCTGGCGGAGGCCTTCGAGGCCGTCGAACGCTTCCCGGTCTGCTTCGAGTCGCGGGAGCGGGTGATGCGCGCGGCCACCGCCGAGACCGCCCGGGTCGGCGAGATCGTCGAGGTGGTCGAGTCCGACGTCGCGCTGACCATCTCGGTGCTGCGCTTCGCCAACCGTGGAACCAAGAGCTCGGGCTCCGTCTCGACCGTTCCCGGGGCGCTGGACTCGCTGAAGCCCTCCGGGGTGCTGGCGATCGCCGGGACCGCGCCCGTCTACGACTTCCTGGAGTCGAACGGGGGCTGGGAGCTGCGCCCCGAGCAGTTCCGGATCCACGCTCTCTGCACCCAGCGGGCGGCCGACCAGCTCGCCAGGGCGACCGGATTCGCCGATCGGGACGAGCTGGCGGTCGTCGCCCTGCTGCACGACGTCGGCCGTCTGGTCATCTCCCGGCTTCACCCCGGCTACCGCTCGCACCTGAGCTCCGGCTCCCGCACCCCAGAGCAGCGCCTGCGCGACGAGCGCGAGCAGCTCGGGATCGACCACGCGCTGGTCGGCGGCGTCCTGGCCCGTCGCTGGAACCTCCCTCAGAGGGTCGCCGTGGCGATCGAGCGCCACCACGTCGAGAGCGCCGACGGCCTCGCCGCGATGATCGCGGCGGCCGACATGATCGCCCACTACTCGCAGGGCGAGGCGGTCTCTTCGGAGCGCCTGCGGGCCGGGGCAGAGCGTTGCGGCGTCGGCCCCGAGGCGTTGCGGGAGATCCTCTACGAGGTTCCCTACCCGCGCCCGGAGGGGCCGCGCACCAGCGAGCCCTGCCCGCTGTCGGCCCGCGAGCTCGACGTCCTGCGCCACCTCTCCGAGGGCAAGGTCTACAAGCAGATTGCGGGCGAGATGCAGCTCTCCGTCTCGACGATCCGCACCCACCTGCACAACGTCTACGGCAAGATCGGCGCCGTGGACCGCGCCCAGGCGGTGCTCACGGCCCGCGACCGCGGCTGGATCTAGCTACCTCCCCGGCCCCGGCCACCCGGCCACACCCGCGGGACCAGCCGCCCCGGGCCAGGGGTCCTCGGCCCGCGGGACCGGCCTCCCCGGCGGCGGGTCCTGTCATGGGATGGGACCCACCATTGCCTGCGCTCCACGGCGGGTGCTCGGCAATGGGTCCTCCCATCCCATGCCACCCGCCGCAGGAGGCGCACCCCGCTGCGGGCCACGATCCTCGCCGGGCGGGCTCCGCCGGGCGCCGGCACCCCGCCGGGATGATGAGCGGCCCCTGCCACGGGTGGTGCCGGATGGGATGGACCGGTCCGAGGAGCAACTGCACCGCAGGACCGGTGAGCCCCATCCGGTGACAGGACCCCTGGCCCCGGGCGGCTGATCCCTGGCCCCGGGCGGCTGATCCCTGGGTGGAGGGGTCTGGGGCCGAGGGCTACTCGATCAGGGACTCGCGCATCGCGATCGCGATCGCGTTGGCGCGGTTGCGGGCGCCGAGTCGGGCGAGGATGTTCTTGGTGTGGGTCTTCACCGTCTCCTGGCTGACCCCCAGCACCTCGGCTGCGACCGTCGCCGGCTCGCCGTCGGCCAGCATCTGAAGAAGCTGGCGCTGGCGCTGGGTGAGCTTGCCCCGGCTGCCCTTGGGCGGAACGCGCGGGTCCACGAACTCGCGCTGGCCGAGCGCGGCCCTGACCGCCTTCACCACGCTCTCGGGGTCGGTGCTGTGGGCGATGTAGGCGGAGGCACCGGCCGAGAGCGCCGCGCCGGCGAGCTGGCGGTCGGGGCGCGAGCCGTGCACGACGATGCCGAGGCCGGGCTCGGCGCCGCGGATCTGGCGCACGGTCTCATAGCCGCTGAGCTCGTGGCCGTTTCCCTCCCGCCAGGGGCAGGCGTCGATGATCGCCACGTCGAAGCCCCCGACGTCGCGGATGATCTCGACGGTCTCGTGGCGGCTGGGAACCTCCTCCAGCTCGAACTCCCGCCCGAGGACGCCGCGCACGCCGATCCGAACCAGAGGCTGGTCGTCGTTGACGAGGACACGCGCGCGTTTGGTCAGAGGAGGTCTCCGGTCTGTTCCCGAGTCGTCGGGGCTCGATGCCCCCGCTGGCGGCGGTGCCCCGATCCTAACCGAGCCGCGGGGCCGTGCGAACCCCCGCAGCCTCCGGTCCCTGCGCTACAAAGCCCGGGTGATCTCCGTCACCTCGAAGTCGCGCTACGCGGTGGTCGCGATGGCCGAGCTGGCCCGCTCCGGCGACGGCCCCGTGCCGATCAAGGAGCTCTCCGAGCGCCGCGGGATCCCCGAGCAGTTCCTCGAGCAGCTCTTCTCGACCCTGCGGCGCGACGGCCTGCTGACCAGTCACCGCGGGATGAAGGGCGGCTACACGCTGTCCCGCCCTGCGGAGGAGATCACGGTGCTGGAGGTCGTCCAGGCCCTCGACGGCAAGATCGGCCAGGAGGCAGACGAGGCGGGCGGTATCTGGGCCGAGGGGGTCAGCGCCCTGCGCAAGGTCTTCGGCGAGACCACGATCGCCGAGATCGCTCGCCGCGAGGCCGAGGAGGCGGGCACCGGCATGTACTACATCTGAGGCCGGGTCAGGGGCCGCTGTTGGGCGGCGGCCGCTGCGCTGCCGCCGGCCGCGATGGACCCCTCGCCCTCGACCGCCGCGCGCATCCGGATGCCGCGCAGGGCCCCCAGGTCCCCGAGTTGCGCCTCGCTCGTCCCCTCGCTCTCCTCCCAGGGGACCGGAGTGTCCCCGGGCAAGGACGGAAAGCGCCCGGTGCCGGGCCTGTACGGTTGGCGCGTGCAAGCGTCGGAGGCGACGGGCAAGGAGCCGCGGATAGGCGACGAGGCCTCGGCCGCGGTCGGGGGCACGCCGATGGTGCGCCTGGGCCGGTTGGCGGAGGGGCTGGGCGCCGAGGTCTGCGTGAAGCTCGAGTACTTCAATCCGGGCAGCTCGGTGAAGGACAGGATCGGGGTGGCGATGATCGACGCCGCCGAGCGCGAGGGGGCGATCGGCCGCGGCCGATCGGTGATAGTCGAGCCGACCAGCGGCAACACCGGGATCGCGCTGGCGATGGTCTGCGCGGCGCGCGGCTACGAGCTGATCCTGACCATGCCCGAGGGGATGGGCCGGGAGCGGGCAAAGCTTCTGCGGGCCTACGGCGCCGAGGTCCGCGAGACGCCCTCGATGGGCGGAATGACCGAGGCCGTGGACCTCGCTCGCGAGATCGCCGAGCAGCGCCGCGCCTTCGTGCCCCAGCAGTTCTCCAACCCGGCCAATCCCGAGGCCCACCGCGCCACCACCGCCGAGGAGATCTGGCGCGACTGCGAGGGCGAGGTGGGTGCATTCGTCGCCGGGGTCGGCACCGGGGGGACGATCACGGGTGTGGGGCGGATGCTGCGCGAGCGAGCGCCCGAGGCACTGGTGGTCGCCGTCGAGCCGGCCTCTTCGCCCGTTCTCTCGGGCGGGGAGCCGGGCCCCCACAAGATCCAGGGGATAGGCGCCGGGTTCGTGCCGGACGTGCTCGACCGCTCGGTGATCGACGAGGTGGTGGGCGTGGGCGACGAGGAGGCCCTGGAAACGGCGCGACTGCTCGGCGAGCGCGAGGGCATCCTTTCGGGCATCTCGGCCGGCGCCAACGTGCGCGCCGCGTTGGAGGTCGCCGCCCGCCCGGAACTGGAGGGCGGGCGCGTCGTCACCGTCATCTGCGACTCCGGCGAGCGCTACATGTCGCTCCCCTTCTTTGCCCCCTGAGCAACGGAAGCGCCGAGGAAGTCACACCACCGCCCACCCCTCCCTGACGTGGGACCTCTCGACCCTCGTGGGCGGGGGTCTGGAGGTCCCACGTCCGGTGGGGCTAACCTGGGACGCGATGCTGGGGCTCGGCACTCTGAGGAGGATCGGCCGTGAGGTCCGGTCCGACGTCGCCGCCGCGCGGGATCGCGACCCGGCGGCGCGGGGGGCCTCGGCCATCGAGATTCTCGGCGCCTGGCCCGGGGTGCAGGCGGTCCTCGCGCACCGCGTCGCCCACAGCCTGCACCGGCGCGGGGTGCCGCTGGCGCCCCTGGCGGTCTCCTACCTCGCGCGGATCGCGACCGGCGTCGAGATCCACCCCGGGGCGCGGGTCGGCCGCGACCTCTTCATCGACCACGGGGCCGGCGTGGTGATCGGCGAGACGGCCGAGATCGGGGACCGGGTGACCGTCTACCAGGGCGTCACCCTGGGCGGCACCGGATTCCAGCAGGGAAAGCGTCACCCGACGGTCGGCGACAACGTGACGATCGGCTCGGGAGCGAAGCTGCTGGGACCCGTCACGATCGGCGATGGCGCCAAGATCGGCGCCAACACGGTGGTCGTCGAGGACGTCCCGGACCGCTCCACCGTGGTCGGGAACCCGGGCCACCCGGTGCGGGTCGAGGGTCGCCGGGTCGAGGGCCCGGACACCGACTGGATCCACCTTCCTGACCCCGTCGCCGACGCGATCAAGGCGCTCGCCAGGCGGATCGCCGATCTCGAGGCCCGCCTCGCCGAGCGTGAGGGTGACGGGCGGGCGGGAGCGCGGAACGGCGGCGGGGCAGATCCCGGGAAGCGGGACCGCGGTCCGGGGGCGGAGGCCTCCGCACCGCCTCCGAAGCGAGGGCGCTCCTCGGCCGGGGGTTAGCCCGGGCTGGCCGGGCGCGCGGCTATTCTCGGCAGGGTGTCGAGCGCCAGCTCAGCAGCCGCCCCGAGCGAGGCCCCGCCGGACTCCGGGGCCGCTCCGACGCAACCCGGCGCCGACCGGGTCGAGCGCCTCCTGGCCGACCTCAACGGGCCGCAGCGAAGCGCCGTGGAGCACGGCGAGGGGCCGCTGCTGGTGCTGGCCGGGGCGGGCTCGGGCAAGACCCGGGTCCTGACCCACAGGATCGCCTACCTGTTGGCCACCGGCCAGGCCCGGCCGGGGGAGATCCTCGCGATCACCTTCACCAACAAGGCCGCCGCGGAGATGCGCGAGCGGGTCGAGGGCCTGGTCGGCCGCGCCATCCGGGCGATGTGGGTGACGACCTTCCACTCGGCCTGCGCCCGGATGCTCCGCGCCGACGCCGAGCGGCTGGGATACTCGCGCTCCTTCACGATCTACGACGAGTCCGATTCCCTGCGCATGGTCAAGCGCTGCATGGCCGAGCTGGAGATCGACCCCAAGCGCTTCCCGCCGCGGGCCCTCCGCGCCCAGATCTCCGGAGCGAAGAACCGGCTCGTCGACGCCACGGCCTTCGCGGAGGCCCAGGGGTCCGTCTTCGAGGAGGCGGCGGCCGAGACCTACCGCCTCTACGAGAAGCGGATGCTCGAGGCCAACGCGATGGACTTCGACGACCTGCTCGTCCGCGCGGTCAACGTCATGGAGCTCTCGCCCGAGGCAGGGGACCGCTGGCGGCGCGCCTTCCGCCACGTGCTGGTGGACGAGTACCAGGACACCAACCACGCCCAGTACCGGCTCCTTCAGCTTCTCGCCGGCGAGCACCGCAACCTGATGGTGGTCGGCGACGACTTCCAGTCGATCTACAGCTTCCGCTCCGCCGACATCCGCAACATCCTCGACTTCGAGGAGGACTTCCCCGACGCCGAGGTCGTCAAGCTCGAGCAGAACTACCGCTCCACCCAGACCATCCTCTCGGCGGCAAACGCGCTGATCGAGCGCAACCGCTCCAACCGGCCGAAGCGGCTGTGGAGCGAGATCTCCGGGGGAGAGCCGGTGGTTCTCTCCGAGCTCGCCGACGAGCACGAGGAGGCCCGCTGGGTCGCCGGAGAGGTCGACCGCCTGGTCGAGGAGGAGGGCTTCGAGCGCGACCAGGTCGCGGTCTTCTACCGGACCAACGCGATGAGCCGGGTGCTGGAGGACACGCTGGTCCGCTTCGAGCTGCCCTACCAGGTGATCGGGGGGACCAGGTTCTACGAGCGGGCCGAGATCAAGGACGCGATCGCCTACCTGAGCCTCCTGGCCAACCCCTCCGACGCGATCTCCTTCGCGCGGGTTGTCAACGCGCCGAGGCGGGGGATCGGCAGCACCACCCAGGCGCGCCTCGCCGCGCACGCGAACACCACCGGCCTGCCGATCTGGGAGGTCGCCGGCGACCCCGCCGCCGTGCCGGGGCTCGGTGCCGCGGCCGTGAAGTCCGTGGGGCGCTTCCACGAGACGATCGAGGGCCTCCGGCGCCGCGCGGGGACGGAGCGGGTCGCCGGGCTGCTCGAGTCCGTCCTGCACGAGAGCGGGTACCTGGAGGCGCTGGAGGCCGAGCGCACCGTCGAGGCCGAGGGCCGGGTCGAGAACCTCCAGGAGCTGATCGGGGTCGCCGCCGAGTTCGACGCCAACCGCGAGCTCGAGGGCCCCTCCGAGGCCACCCCCCTGGAGGAGTTCCTGGGGCAGATCTCCCTCTACACCGACCAGGACGCGCTGCGCTCGCAGGAGTCGCTTGTCACCCTGATGACCCTGCACAACGCAAAGGGCCTGGAGTACGACGCCGTCTTCATGATCGGCTGCGAGGAGGGAGTCTTTCCGCACATGCGGGCGCTCGAGGAGGGGGGCGAGGAGGAGGAGCGCCGGCTCTGCTACGTGGGAGTCACCCGCGCCCGCCGCCGGCTCCTGATGACCTGGGCGCGGCAGCGGCGCACCTTCGGGGGCCGCCGCGAGCGTGGCATCCCCTCCCGGTTCCTCGACGAGATCCCGGCCGAGCTGACCGACCGCCACTCCAGTGCCGTCGGGGCCCTCGTCGCGGGCGGCTGGGAGGCCGCTTCGGGGGCGGGCGCGGCGCCGATCGACCCCGGGACCGCCCTCGAGCTGCAGACCGGGGACGACATCGTCCACGCCAGCTTCGGCGACGGCGTGGTCACCGCGGTCGAGCCGGGCGGGGTGATCGTGGTCCGCTTCGCCTCCGACGGGTCCGAGCGCAAGCTGATGGCCGACTACGCCCCGATCCAGAGGCGCTGAGGGATGGCCGCCCGGGCAACGGCAGTCACCGAGAGATGAGCGCGCGGGTGATAGACGGCAAGGCGATCTCGGCCGAGGTGCGCGAGCGGGTCCGCGGTGAGGTGTCCGGGTTCCGGGAACGGACCGGGCGCACCCCGAACCTGGCGACGGTGATCGTCGGCGACGACCCCGCCTCCGAGATCTACGTGGCCAACAAGCACCGCGCCTGTGAGGAGGCCGGGATGCGATCCGAGCACCACGGCCTCGGCGGCGACACCGGCCAGGAGAAGCTGATCTCCGTGGTCGCCGAGCTCGGCGAGGACGACGGCGTGGACGGGATCCTGGTCCAGCTGCCGGTCCCCGGCCACATCGACCCCCAGGCCGTTGTCGCGGCGATCGAGCCCTCGAAGGACGTGGACGGGCTGACCCCGACCAGCGCCGGCCTGCTGGCCGGGGGCAACCCGGGGCTGGTCCCCTGCACGCCGGCCGGGGTGATCGAGATCCTCGACCACGAGGAGGTCGCCCTGGAGGGCGCCGAGGCGGTCGTGGTCGGCCGCTCGGGGCTGGTCGGCCGGCCGCTGATCAGCCTGCTGTTGGGCCGCAACGCGACCGTGACGGTCTGCCACTCGCGGACCAGGGACCTTCCGGCGGTCTGCCGGCGCGCCGACGTGCTGGTCGCGGCGGTCGGCGTGCCGGGGCTGATCGGGCGCGAAGCGGTGAAGCCCGGAGCGGTCGTCATCGACGTCGGGATCAACCGGACCGAGGAGGGGCTGAGGGGCGACGTGGACTTCGGCGCCGTCCGCGAGGTCGCCTCCGCCGTCACGCCCGTC
This sequence comes from Solirubrobacterales bacterium, assembly GCA_046330315.1. Lineage (GTDB taxonomy): Bacteria > Actinomycetota > Thermoleophilia > Solirubrobacterales > 70-9 > JAXLSZ01. The sequence goes on along the minus strand of JAXLSZ010000008.1, from coordinate 53,032 downwards.
CCGGGCGGAGTCGGGCCGATGACGATCGCGATGCTGATGGTCAACACCCTCGCAGCGGCCAAAGCCCGCTTCGACACCACCTGAGCGCCTGGACGGAAGTCCGTGCCCGGGCCAGGATCCGCCGGGAGCGGGTTGTACCCTGCGGCTGACCCCCACCGATTGGAGAGGACCCGCGATGGACGTAAGCAGATTGAGCCGAGGGGAGCAGATCGCCGGTGTCTCGGCGGTGGCGCTCTTCATCTTCATGTTCCTGGACTGGTTCGGGCTGAGCGGCCAGGTGAACACGGTCGTTGGCTCCTTTGGCGTGGACACCTCCTTCAACGCCTGGGACTCCTTCGACTTCATCGACCTCTTCCTGCTGCTCACCGTGGTCGTCACCGTGATTGCGGTGGGGATGGCCGCCTCGAGCACCGAGGCCGCCTTCCCGATGAGCTCGGCCGTCACCGTGCTCGGCGGAATCTCGGTGCTCCTGATCCTCTTCCGGATCATCGATCCCCCGGCCGACGGGCTGAGCCTCAAGTTCGGCATCTTCCTCGGGCTGATCGCCGCGGTCGGGATCGCCGCCGGCGGCTACATGACCATGCAGGAGGAGGGCACAAGCTTCTCCGATGCCGCCGACCGGGTGTCCGGAGGCCGGGGCGGGGGCTCGCCCCCGACCGACCAGCCCCCGGCTCCTCCGCCTCCGCCCGCCGGTGGGTCGGCCGCCCCGCACCCGTCAAGCGAGCCGCAGGCGCCGCAGCCTCCCGCGGGTGAGCCCCCGGCTCATCCTCCTCCACCACCTCCTCCTCCACCTCCGCCCGCTGCCTCCTAGGGGAGGGTCCAGATCAGCGGCGCTGCCGGGGAAGGCCCCGGCGTGCGTCTGAGACGGGTCAGGGCCGCCGAGGCGATCGCCGGGGCGGGGGGCCTTGCGATGCTGGTCGCCCTCTTCCTGCCCTGGTTCGAGCCGGGGGTCAGCGGCTGGACCTCGCTGTCGGTCACCGACCTGCTGGTCGCGGGGGCGGCCGCGATGGCAATCGCGCTCCCGGCGGTGTCGGCCGGGCAGGCAAAGGACGATCTGCCCATCGTCGGCACCGCTCTCACCTGCCTCGCCGGGGTGATCGCGCTGGCGGCCGTCCTGGCTCGGCTGGCCGATCCGCTCGGGGTCGGACGGGAGGCCGGCATCTATCTCGCGCTCGGCGGCGCGCTCGCCGTGGTCGGGGGGTGCTGGTGGGCGATGAAGGACGAGCGCCGCCGGGCCTGAGGCCGGTCCCGGCACCCGGTCCGGGAGGTGCCGGCTGGGCCCGCCCGGGTGCCGGGATGCGGAAAGCGGGGGTCGCTCAGGCGACCCGCTCCGCGAATCGCGCGGCGATCCGCTTGGAGAAGGCGATCACCGTCATCATCGGGTTGACCCCCAGCGACGTCGGGAAGAGCGAGGCGTCGGCGACGTGCACTCCCTCGACGCCGTGGACGGCGCCCTCGGGGTCGCACACGCCCTGTCGCTCCGGGGCGATTCGCGCCGTGCCCATCGGGTGGAAGGCCTCGAGGCGGAGCTCCCCGGGGCGGAAGGAGGTGGCCTCGAAGCCCTCCAGCTCGCCGGGGCGCAGCACCGCCGCCCGGCCGATGTTCGGGTAGACCTCGACGGCGCCGGCGGCGAAGTGGATCTCGGCGGCCCGGGCGATCCCGAAGACGAGGCGCCGGGCGTCGTCGTCGCTGAGAGCGTAGGTGGCGCGAAGCTCGCCACCGCGGGTGAGCCCGACCCGGCCCGAGGAGCGGTCGGAGAGGTGGACCCCAATCGAGCCGACCCGGTCGAAGGCGAGGATCGCGTCGCGGTGCGGGGCGCCCACGCCCGGAAGCCAGGCACCGCCGAAGGCGAGCGGGGTGAAGGTGGCCTCGAGAAGGATCGACCGCTTCTCCCACTGGTCCACGTAGTAGCTCTGCATGACCCCCTCCCAGCCGGCCACGCGCTCCGGGTAGCGCGCGCCCACCCAGCAGGCGGGGTGGACATGGAGGTTGCGCCCGACGGCGTCGCTGCCGAGACCGGAGCGGATCAGCAGCTCCGGGGTCCCCAGCGCCCCGCCCGCGACGATCACCTGCCGGGCACGGACCTCGTAGGCGCGCCCGGTGGGGGCTCCCGGGCCGGCGACCGTGCAGGCGACTCCGACCGCGCGGCGACCCTCGACCAGGATCCGCTCGGCCTGCGCTCCCGCCCTGACCCTGGCCCCCGCGGCGACCGCCCGGGGGAGGTAGGTGACGTGGACGCCGCGCTTGGCGTCGATCGGGCATCCGAACGGGCACGAGCTGCACTGGACGCAGCGCCCGGCGTTCCGGGAGATCGGGGCGCCGCTCGCCCCGATCGCCTCGGCGCCCTCCATCGCGAGCTGCCCGTTGCGGCCCATGCTCCCGGGATCCAGGCGGCGAACCTGCATGGTCCGCTCGGCCTCGGCGAACTCGGACTCCAGGTCGGTGGCCCAGGCCACGCCGAAGTCCCCGGCCCAGCCCGCCAGGACCGCCTCGGGGGCACGGAAGCAGGTGCCGGAGTTGACCACCGTGGTGCCGCCGATCGCGCGCCCGACGGGAACCGGGATCGGGGGTCGCCCCTCGGCGACCGTCAGACCGGCGTCGCGGTACAGCGCCACGACGGACCGCAGGGGGTCGGCCGGGTAGGACCCGGCGCGATACTCGCCGCCGGCCTCGATCACCACGACGTCGAGGCCCGCCTCGGCGAGCGTCGCCGCCGCCGCGGCGCCGCCCGCCCCCGACCCGACCACGACCACGTCGCACTCCTCACCGCCGGCCGGTGCGCCGGTATCCCCGAGGGGCCCGGCCGGGTCCGGGCTCGAGCCGTCCGCGAGTGCGCATCGGGCCTCATATCCCACCCTTGCCCGCACCTCGGGGCGCACCGCGTAACCGAGCGTGCAGAGGACCTTCGCCATCAGCGCGAGGTCCCTGCGCAGGCCCAGCCTCGAGGTCTCCATGCGCGCCAGGAGGGCCTGCCGCCTGCCCGGGTCGAGCCGGCTGAAACGCCGCGGGAAGGGCAGCAGCTCGAAGGCGCGCAGGCCGAGCCGCAGCCTGCGCAGGTTGCGACCGGGAAGGGCGGCGATGAAGTCCGAGACGGGGCCGGAGACCGGGACCTCGCGCTCGGCCGCGGGCAGCCCGGCCCCGCCCGGGGCCATCGCCTCGCAGATTGCCGAGAGGGTGCGCTGCTCGGTGGCCGAGAGCCCCGGCCGGCTCCTTCAGCCGGGTGCGGCCGGGCTGGAGATCCGCCCGGTCAGCGACCAGAGCCAGACGGCGGTCAGCGCCAGCAGCCCGTCCACCGCGAAGTTCAGCAGGTAGATGAAGACGTGCTGGTCGAAGAGGTAGAAGCCGAGCGCGGCCAGCGAGGAGGCCGTCTTGCCGGCCGCGAGGACGAGCAGGAAGGGGCGGTAGCGGACCGGGTCGGCCTGGGCGACCGCGCAGATGCCCGCGATCACGACCATGTAGGCGAAGGCGAGCGCCAGCCAGAACTTCTCGACAGTGCCGGGGGCGCGGGTGAAGTCGCCGAGGCTGTGTCCGAGGTCGGAGATGGTGTCGAGGACCCCGTCGGGGAAGGCGATGAAGAGGATCCCGACCACCGCGAAGCTGACCGCCAGCAGCCGCAGGCTCAAGACGACGAAGGTTTCGAGCTTCTCGCCCCGCATCGCCGGCCGGACTCTATCCGCCCCTAATATCCGGCGCGTGATCGACCGCGAACAGGTGCTCCACGTCGCCAGGCTCGCCCGCCTGCGGCTCTCCGAGGAGGAGATCGAGCGGATGTCGGGCGAGCTCTCGGCGGTGCTCGACCACGTCGACCGGATCGCCGAGCTCGACCTCGACGAGGTGCCCCCGACCTCGCACGTGGTCGGCCTCGAGAACGTGATGCGCGCCGACGAGCCGCGCCCCAGCTGGCCGCGCGAAGAGATGCTCGGGGCCGCGCCCGACCCCTACGAGGGCGCCTTCCGGGTCCCCTCGCCCCAGGCGGAGTCCTGATTGCCCGAGATGCTGGAGACGTCGGTCGCCGAGGCGGCCCGCCTGATCGCTGCGGGCGAGATATCCGAGGCCGAGTACGCAGAGGCCTGGCTGGGGGCCGCGGCCGGCGACGAGCTCAACGCCTACCTGTGGAGGGCGGAGGAGCTCGCGCCGGGCAGCGGCGGCCCGCTGGGGGGCGTTCCAGTCGCCGTCAAGGACATCTTCTGCACCGGTGGCGTACCGACCACAGCCGGCTCGCGGATCCTGGAGGGCTACGTCCCGCCCTACACCTCGACGCCGGTCCGCCGCCTCGCCGAGGCCGGCGCGACGCTGCTCGGCAAGACCAACATGGACGAGTTCGCGATGGGGTCCTCCAACGAGAACTCCGGCTACGGGGACGTGCTGAACCCCTGGGACCGCGGCCGCGTCCCCGGCGGCTCCTCCGGCGGCTCGGCCGCCGCCGTGGCCGGGGGGCTCGCGCCCTGCGCGATCGGCACCGACACCGGCGGCTCGATCCGCCAGCCGGCCGCCCTCTGCGGGATCGTCGGGCTGAAGCCCACCTACGGGGCGATATCCCGCTACGGGATCATCGCCTTCGCGTCCTCGTTGGACCAGTGCGGCCCGCTGAGCAGGGACGTCACCGATGCGGCCCTGCTGCTCTCGGCCATGCAGGGACGGGACCCCTGCGACTCGACCTCGGTGGGAATCGCGGACGGGATCGTCGCCCCTTCCCGGGAGGACCTCCGCGGGTTGCGCTTCGGGGTTCCCCGGGAGCTCGCCTCCGACGGGGTCGAGTCCGGGGTGCGCCGGGTCTTCGATCGGACCCTGGAGCGGATCGGAGCGCTGGGGGGCGAGATCTCGGAGATCGCGCTGCCCCATGCCGAGCACGGCATCTCCGCCTATTACGTGCTCGCCCCGGCCGAGGCATCTGCCAACCTCGCCCGCTACGACGGGGTGCGCTACGGGATGCGCGGCGCCGGCGAGGATCTGGTCTCGATGTACGAGGACACGCGGGCCGCCGGCTTCGGCGACGAGGTCAAGCGCCGCATCATGCTCGGGACCTACGCGCTCTCCTCGGGCTACTACGAGGCCTACTACGGCCGTGCCCAGAGGGTGCGCACCAAGATCGCCGAGGACTTCTCCCGGGCGTTTGCGGAGCTTGACTTCGTGGTCACCCCGACCTCGCCCTCGGTCGCCTTCGAGCTGGGAGCGAAGACCGACGACCCCCTCGCGATGTACCTCAACGACTTCTTCACCGTGCCGATGTCACTGGCGGGCATCCCGGCGATCTCGATCCCGGCCGGCCTCGCCGCGCCCGACGAGGGCGGGCCTGAGCTCCCGGTCGGATTCCAGCTGACGGCGCCCGCCTTCGCCGAGCAGAAGCTGCTCGAGGCGGCCTTCGCGCTGGAGCGGGAGATCGGCTTCCCGGGGAGGCCCGCGGGATGAGCCCGCCCGCCGAAACCGGTGCCCTGGAGGCGGTGATCGGGCTGGAGATCCACGTTCAGCTCTCGACCCGGACCAAGATGTTCTGCGGCTGCGAGCTCTCCTTCGGGGACGAGCCCAACGTGCACACCTGCCCGGTCTGCCTCGCGCACCCTGGGGTGCTGCCGGTAACCAACCGGACTGCCGTCGCCTACGCCCTGCGGATCGCCGCCGCCCTGGGCTGCGAGGTGGCCCCGCGCTCGATCTTCCACCGCAAGAACTACTTCTACCCCGACAATCCGAAGGCCTACCAGATCAGCCAGTACGACGTGCCGCTTGCGCGCGGCGGCGAGCTGGGCGGGGTGAGGATCCACCGCGTCCACCTCGAGGAGGACGCTGCGAAGATGGTCCACCTCGGCGAGTCCGGCCGGATCCACGGATCCGGCGCCTCGTTGGTGGACTTCAACAGGGCCGGGACTCCCCTGGTCGAGATCGTCACCGAGCCGGACCTGCGCAGCGCCGCGCGGGTCCGTGAGTGGGCGGCGCTGCTGCGCAACACGATTCGAGCCCTCGGCGTCTCCGACGTCAACATGGAGGAGGGGAGCCTGCGCTGCGACGCCAACGTCTCGGTTCGCCCCGCCGGCCTCGAGGAGCTCGGCACCAAGACCGAGCTGAAGAACATGAACAGCTTCCGCTTCCTGGAGCGCGGAGTCGAGGCGGAGCTCGAGCGCCAGCGCGAGCTGATCGCCGCCGGACAGGCGGTCACCCAGGAGACGCTTCACTTCCATCCCGACGACGGAAGCCTCACGCCGCTTCGCTCCAAGGAGGAGGCGCACGACTACCGCTACCTGCCCGAGCCCGACCTGGTTCCGCTGGCGCCGACCGAGGAGATGCTGCGGGAGGCGCGCGAGTCGCTGCCGGAGCTGCCGGCCGCGAGAGCGGAGCGCTACCGCGAGATGGGACTGACCGAGGAGCTGGCGGCGCTGCTGGTCGGCGACCCGGCGACGGCCGACTACTTCGAGGCCGTGGCGACGGCCACGCAGGCAGAGCCCCGGGTCGCCGCCAACTGGGTGACCGGAGAGCTCGCGGCGGCCCTCCGCGAGCAGGGGATGGGCGAGCCGGCCGCGAAGGGCCCCGAGCCGGCCGCGCTCGCCTCGCTGATCGACCTGGTCGCCGCGAAGCGGATCTCCCACGGCGCCGGCAAGACGGTGCTGGCGACAATGCTCCGGGAGGGCGGCGACCCGGGGGACATCGTGGAGCGCGAGGGGCTCGCCCAGATCTCCGACACCGGCACCCTCGAGGCCGCCGTAGAGGCGGCGATCGCGGCCGACCCGGCGGCCGCCGATCAGATCCGCTCGGGCAACATGAAGGCGATCGGCGCCCTGGTCGGCGCGGTCATGAAGCAGACCGGTGGCAGGGCGGACGGCGGCGAGGTCACCCGCCTGCTCCGAGAGAGGCTCGGCCCCGGCTAACCCCGCCCACCGAACGTCCCGCCCCGGCTAACCCCGCCCACCGAACGTCCCGGAGTTGTTGCTATGGGGGGTACTCAGGGACGTTCGCGGGGGGATTGGCGGCTTTCGGCACCTTGTAACACGTTGTTACAAGGTGCAATAATCGGCTCGTGGCATGGAACATCGTCATCGCGGGCGGGGGGTTCGCGGGATCCAGCGCGGCGCGTGAGCTCGAGCGGCTGCTGCCCAGGCAATCGGCCCGGCTGATCCTGGTCAACGACGTCAACTTCATGCTCTACACGCCGTTCCTGCCCGAGGCCGCGGCGGGGACGCTGGAGCCACGTCACGTCGTCACCCCGTTGCGGGAGATCCTCGAACGCACCTACCTGCGGCTCGGCGCGGTGGTCGGCCACGACCCGGACGTCCGCACCGTGAACCTGCGGACCCACGAGGGCGAGAGCGAGACACTCCCCTACGACCACCTCCTTCTGGCGCTCGGGTCGGTCTCCCGGGTGCTTCCGATCCCGGGACTGTCCGAGCATGCGGTCGGCTTCAAGAGCCTCGCCGACGCGATCTGGCTGCGCAACAACCTGGTCGAGACGCTGGAGCGGGCAAACGCCTGCCGCGACCCGGGCCTGCAGGAGGAGCTCCTGACCTATGTCTTCGTCGGTGGCGGCTACGCGGGGCTGGAGGCCCTGGCCGAGCTCCAGGACTTCGCCGCGGACGCCATGGAGCGCTACCCCCGCGCCCGGCTGAGGGGGATGCGCTGGATCCTCGTCGAAGCAGCCGGGCGGGTGCTGCCCGAGATCGATCCGGGGCTCGCGGAGTACGCGGTTCGTGAGCTCCGCGGACGGGGCATAGACATCAGGCTCGGGACCACGCTCGAGGAGGTCCACGCGGACCGGGTCCGGCTCTCCGGCGGAGAGACGGTGCGCACCAGGACGGTCGTGTGGACCGCCGGCGTCGCCCCTCACCCGAGCCTGCGCCACCTCTCCGTTCCCCTCGACGAGACGGGAAGGGTCCCCGTCAACGACCACCTCCGGGTCAGCGGCAGCGAGCGTGTCTGGGCGGTGGGGGACTGCGCGGCAGCTCCCGACCCCGCCGGTGGGCTCTGCGCGCCGACGGCGCAGCACGCGGTGCGCGAAGGGCCCGTGGCCGCCCGCAACATCGCTGCGGCCCTGGGCGTCAGCTCTCCGCGTCCCTATCGCCACCGCTCCCGGGCGGCCTTCGTCAACCTCGGCCGCTACAAGGCGGTGGGGCGGATCGGTAACCGGACCTTCCGCGGTTTCCCGGCCTGGTGGCTGGCCCGCACCTACCACATGAGCCAGGTCCCCGGCACCGCCCGAAAGGTCCGTGCGGTGCTCGACTGGACCGCCGGTCTTCCCTTCTCCCGCGACATCTCCGAGGTCGGCTCGATCGGCCACCCCGAACCCCTCGAGCCCGGGATCTACGAGCGCGGCGGCAGCCACCGCCCGGTCGGATCAGCCGGGCAGTGAGCGAGCCGACAATCCTGGAAAGGCCGGCTGGGGCTGACAACCTTGCGAAGTCCGGCTGGCGCTGACAACCCTGCGAAGTCCCGCTGGCGCCGGGTGGCGTCGATCATTGGCGACTTGTGCCGCCTATAGCGGTCGAAGTCGCCAACGATCCCGAAAGGTTGCGTCGGAGCGGGGAGCCCGGTGCGTCCGATCGGCGAGCGCGAGGAGACGGTCCTCACCCTCGCCCACCAGTCCATGCCCCCTCAGGTCCCCGCCTCGACGATCAGGGTGGCGTGCATTCCGCGCGTCTCGTGGTCCTCGAGGTCGCACCAGAGCCTGTAGGTCCCGGGCTCCAGCGTGAAGCGCTTTGAGAGCCGTTGGCCCGAGGCGGTGTCCTCGTAGTGGACGATGGGGTCGGTCGAGCCCAGCGGTGCGATGTCGAGGTTGTGTGGGTCCTCGCCCTGGTTGTCGAGCTCGAGGATCAGGTCGCCGGAGGCGACCGTCGCCCGCGAGAGCAGGTAGCCGTACTCGAAGGCCTTGACGCCGAGTCGGGAGGGCGGGGGAGGGGTGACCGGGTCGCAGGTCCACCAGTGCCGGACCCGGACGATCGTGCGCCGCTTCCCGTGGCGGCGGACGTGGCGGACCACCCTCTTGCGGTGACGGTGCCAGGCGCACTCAGCGGAGGAAGAGGAGGCGCTCGGCTGCTCGTCGCGCGAAGAGGTCTTGGACGGCGCTGGGACCGGTGAGCGACCGGCCAGTGCGGGCGCTGGGAACGGTGAGGGAGCGGCCGGTGCCGGCGCTGCGGCCCGGGAGGGAGCGGCCGGTGCCGGCGCTGCGGCCCGGGAGGGAGCGGCCGGTGCCGGCGCTCCGGCCCCGGATGGAGCCGCGGCCCGCGAATGCGCCGCGCCCAATGAGGGAGCCGCGGCCGGCGAATGCGCCGCGCCCAATGGGGGGGCGGCGGCCGTCAAGAGCGCCGCGCCGATCAGGCAGGCGGCTACGGCGCCTCTCACGCCTTCACCAGGGTCGGCCGGGCAAAGCCCGACGCCCCGGGGATGATCGGGCCGGCGTCCTGGCCGAGCCACTGCTCCAGCAGCGAGCAGTACATGGCCCGGAAGTCGCTGGTGTGCAGCAGGTTGTCGTCATCGTCGAGCTTGGCGAGCCCGGGGAACTGGCCGACCATCTGCCCCTTCGCCTTGCTGCCGATCACGAACGCGCAGCCCGCGGCACCGTGGTCGGTTCCCTGGGAGCCGTTCTCCTCGGGGCGGCGGCCGAACTCGCTCCAGATCTCGACCAGGACGCGGTCGGCGAGACCGCGGGCCTCGAGATCGCGCTGGAAGGCGAGCAGCGCATCCGAGGTCTCACCGACGTTGCCGGCGAAGTCCCCGGCCTGGTCGGAGTGGGTGTCGTAGCCACCCGCGGCGCTCATCGTGACCACGTGTAGCGGCAGCCCGGCGGCGATCATCGCCGCCAGGCCGGCGAGGTTCTCGGCGAAGTAGCTGTCGGGGTAGGGAACCGGGCTGGTGAAGGAGCTGAACTGGCTGAGCTCCTCGCGCAAGGACTCGGTGCGCGCCGTCGCCTTGCGGGCCTGGATCATCGCCGCCGAGTCCGAGGCGAACGAGCCGAAGCGCGCGAAGCTGCGGAACATCTCGGCCTCGACCGGGTCAGAGACGCGGCTCCAGAGGTTGTAGTTGGTAACGCTGTCGACGGCCGCGACGGGCTTCGAGGCTGTCGCCACCGCCGGGGAGAGCTCCCCGCCCAGAGAGAGGCCCTGCAGCGGGTTCTCGTCGTCGCCGGTGATGTCCAGGTAGCGGCCGAGCCAGCCGGTGCGGAACCCGACCTGCACCTCGCCGATCTCGTAGTAGTGGCGGGAGGTGAAGTGCGACTGGTTGGGGGTGTCGTAGCCGATCGCCGGGAACACCGAGACTTTGCCCTCGCCGTGCAGGGCCGCCAGCCCCGAGGCCGAGGGGTGCCAGCGAAGCCGCGAATCCTCGCTGAACGCGGTCCCCTGGGCGGGCAACTGGGCCAGGGTGGGGCGCAGGGTCGCGTATCGGCTGTCGCCGACCGGGGCGAGCAGGCTCATCGCGTCGGCGCCGCCCTCCATGAAGACCGAGACGAGGATGCGGTCGTTCTGGGCGGCGTGGGCGATGCCCTCCTCGAATGCGCTGATCGGCAGCCTCGTCGCCCCGTAGACGGCGAGCGCCAGGCCCGCGGCTCGCGAGATGAACCTGCGCCGGGTCAGACCGGTGCCGGCCGGGAGCGGCATCCCCGCCTCGATCGCCGGCAGGCCCTTCCCCGCCTCGGCGGCCGCGCCCTTGAGTAGCTGGGAACGGGTGAAATCGCCGCAGCAGTTGTGCCGGGGCGTCGAGGTCATTGGAGCTGCATGTCGGGGGACACTGCGATCAGCTGCAGAAGCGCGTTCTGGCGCATCGCCAGGTAGGGGGAGAGCTGCCAGTCGGCGACTGCGAGCGACGGGATCCGGTTGGCCAGGCCGCTCAGCTCGTTCTGCTGCTCGGAGCGCAGCGCCGGCCACCCCCACCGCTTCAGGGCGGCGTTCAGCGCCTCCTCGACCGTCTCGTCGGTCGGGTACTCGCCGTTCCAGGGGTCGAAGTCGAACCCGTCAAGCCCGTAGGCGACGGCGTTCCATCGGGCCCGCATGGTCGAGGTGTCGAGCCAGCGGCTGTCGTCCCAGCCGGAGACGTTCGGCGGCCAGAAGAGCTGCTGGCCCATCTGGGAACAGATCCAGGTCCAGGCGTCGGTGTCGACGCCGCGGCCCAGCGTCCGCAGCAGCCCCGCCAGGTAGACGACCGGCGGCTTGACCATCGGCGCCCCGACGTAGAGGTCGGGGTGCATGAGGATCGCCTCGATCACCGGCCGGATCCGCCACCCCTTGGACTCGTACAGCGAGGTGAGGTGGTTCAGGGTGCTCTTCGAGGGGGCGGTCGGGACGAAATAGCTCCAGAGCTTGCCGACGAAGAAGCTGGGGTGCAGGGGGTGCTCGACGCAGAGCCGGCAGGAGTCCTGCCAGTCGAAGTTGCCGCTGCGGCCGAATATCGTCTTGCGACCCGTGTCGTGCTCGTCGGGGTCGAAGTGGAAGTTGTGCAGGCCGAGCTCGTCCGACCACTCCGCGGTCCAGCCGGTCAGGGCGCGGGCCTGCTCGCGGACGTCGTCCTCGGTGTAGGCGCCGCGGTCGGCGCCGAGCGTGAACAGCTCCATCATCTCGCGCCCGTAGTTCTCGTTCGGCGCGTACTTGGAGTTCTCGATCCCGTTCAGCCACTGCAGCATCGCGGGATCGACCGTCACCTTCTCGAGCAGGTCGAGGAAGCTCCCGAAGCAGCGCCGGCGGAAGAGGTCCGATTGGTCGATCATCTGCTGCTGCTGGTTGACGCCGGCGTTGGAGGTCGCGAACCAGTCGTGGAAGACCAGCGCCATCCGCTCGACCAGCGGCTGGTCGGAGCGGATCATCCGGTCCAGCCACCAGAGGTGGTCGTGGCCGTAGGAGTCGGCCGGGGCGATCGGGACGCCGTCGCCGTCCACCGGCTCGGGGCCGGCCAGCCTCGCAGCGCCCGAGGGCCTGGTCAGGGAGAGCACCGCCTTCTCGAGCCCCATCTTCGCCAGCTTCTCGGCCTCTCCCGGGCGCGGGCCGAAGCCGGCCCGGTTGAGCAGCCGGGCCGCCTGGAGGCGGCCGAACTCCCCCCTGTAGACGCCGAAGGGCCTGGGCGAGGCCGGCCGCGGCGGGTGCTGGGCATTGGGGACCGGTCTCGGGCCGGGGCCGCGGGGGTGGTCGGCCGGCGGGGGGTGGGGGTGGCGGACGTAGTAGGCGACCCTGGTCACCGTCCCGTCCCCGTGGTCCACCCACCTGTAGTGCTTGTCGCGCCAGACCTTCTTCTTCTTCTTGCGCCGGTGCGGGCGCGCCGCCGCGCCGAGGGCGCCTGGAACTGTCGTCGCTTGGGGTGGCAGGGGGCTGGACCTCCGCGGTGGCCTCTGCCATTCGGGTCGGCGGGCGCCGCCGATCCTTTAGCCGACCCGCGACCCGCCTGGACGCTCCTGGACGGCACAATTGCCGGGTGGGTTACGAGTACGCGGTGATTGCGGTCTTCTGCGGCCTGGCGACCGGCCTGATCGGCCGCGCCAAGGGAAGCTCCTTCTTCATCTGGCTGCTGGTCGGCACGGTGCTGCCGCTGATCGGACTGGTCGCGGTGATCCTCTACCGCTCCGAGAAGTCCGAGCCGGAGCGCCGCTGCCCGACCTGCGGCAAGGTGCTGAAGCTCTACGTTCAGGTCTGCCCCCGCTGCGGCACCGACCTCTACCTGCCGGAGCCCGCGGAGGCGCCGGCGGAGCAGCGGGCCCCGGCGGGCGGCGAGGGTTGACCCGGCGCCGCCTTCCCGGGATCCTCTGGAAGATGAGCGCCGAGAACGTCCAGATCGTCTCCGCGATGTACGAGGCGGCGGGGACGATGGACCGCGAGCAGCTGCTCGCGGCGCTGCCGGAGCTGATCGCCGGCTTCGCGGACCCAGGGATCGAGTGGGTCGAGGACCCCGGGCGCGCCGACGGCCGGACCTACAGGGGCCACGAGGGCGTCCGGGAGTCCTTCGAGCGCTGGCTGGAGGGCTTCGACGCCTACGGCTTCTCAGTGGACCGGGTCCTCGACTGCGGGGGGGACGACGTGCTCGTCTACGCCCGGGAGGAAGGGACCGGAGCCGCGAGCGGCGCCGCCGTGAGCTCGGAGATCTTCCAGCTGATCACCCTGCGCGAGGGCAGGGTGCTGCGCTTCCGCGAGTACTACGACCGTGGCGCGGCCGAGGCGGCGGCTGGGCTCGGCTAGCGCGCAGGCGCCGGCCGGAAGGGCCGCGAGCACCGAAGGCGAGGGGTTCGGGGATACTTGACCCGATGCCGGTCGAGACCATCGTGCGGAGCTCGCTCCAGGCTCGCGAGCGTGCCGGGCGTACCCTCGACCAGCGCCTCGCTCTCCGCTTTCCGGCGCTGGCGACGGCGAACTTCCGGCTGATCGGAAGCCAGCGCCCTGAGAACCGCCTGCGCCGGGCGCTTCTGCGGCGAGCCGCCCAGCTTGCGATCGAGGCCTACAACCGGCGCGACCTCGACGTGATCGTGCTCGGATGGGCGGCCGATGTCGAGTACCGCCCCGACCGCAACTGGGTCCGGGCCGGGCTGGTCGAGGAGAGCTACCGGGGCGCGGAGGGCTACCGTCGCTACGTGGCGGCGATAGACGAGGTCTGGGACGGTGAGAACTACCTCACCCCGCTCGAGCTGGTCGACACCGGGGAGCGGTTCGTCACCCTGGGCAGGGGTCGGATGAGAGCCAAGGCGAGCGGCGTCCCCCTTGCCGAGGCCTACGCACTGGTCACGACCCTCAGAGGGGGCCGGCCGTTCCTGCACGAGGAGTACTACGACCACGAGGAGGCGCTGGCCGCGGCAGGGGTCCCCGGCTGATCGGCACCCTCGCCGTCTCAGCGCAGCCAGGTGCGGACGATCGCGTTGGCGAAGCCGACCCCGTAGCGGACCACCGCCGGCTTCTTGGAGTGGCCGTGCAGGCGGCGCTCGACCGTCACCGGGACCTCAGTTGCAGGCACGCCCCGTTTGATCGCCTCGATCATGAACTCGGAGGTGTGGAACTGCTCCTGGCGCAGGACGAGCTGGGGCAGGACAGAGGTCCGCACGGCGCGGTACCCGTTCGAGCAGTCGGTCACGTGGGTCCGCGTGATCAGCGAGACCAGCCGGTTGAAGAAGACGATGCCCATCTCGCGGGCGAAGTGGCCCTCGTCGGCGTGGCCGAGGACGCGCGAGCCGTGGGCGACGTCGAACTCGCCGCTCAGCACCGGCTCGACCAGGCGGGGCATCTCGGAGGGAAGGTGCTGGCCGTCGGCGTCGATCGTCACCACGACGTCGGCGCCGGCGTCGACCATCAGCCGGTACCCGGTGCGAAGCGCGGCGCCGCCGCCGCGGTTGATCACGTGACGGGCGACGATCGCGCCGTGCTCGGCGGCGACGTCGCCGGTGCCGTCGCGAGAGCCGTCGTCCACGACCAGGGTCGCGGTGGGCCTCCCGCAGACCTCCTCGGGGATGCGGTCGATCACGTAGCCGATGCTCTCGGCCTCGTTGTAGGCGGGGATCAGCACGGCCACCCTGCCGGCGAAGCGCTCCGGCAGGCCGGAGCGGCGGAAATCGTCGGAGGCCAGCCCCTCGAGCACGGCGGAGACCTCCCGGGAGGTGCGGGCCGAGACCGAGAGGGCGCGAAGGATCATCGCGAAGAGCACGAAGATCGCGAAGACCGCCAGCCCGAGGATCCGGCCCCCGTTGCCCTGCTGGAAGGAGAACGCCTCCAGGAGCCGGTCGGTGACCTCGGTCCCCGAGACGATCGCCAGCCCGAGCCCGGCGGCGAGAAGGATCACCACGTCGACGTTGCGAAGCGAGCGCCGCCGGGCGATCGCGAAGGCGATGATCCCGACCGCGACGAGCAGCCCGGCGGCCCGCAGGGCGGTCAGCTGGGGCGGCAGTAGGCTGGCGAGGGGCGTCATGCGGGGCCCGCGGCGGGCTCCCTGGAGGATAGGTCCCACAGCCGCCGGATCCGGGCGCCGGCGCCCGCCACGGCGATGGGCGCGAGGTGAGGGGACCGGTCGCTGGCGGGCCAGCAACCGCTGCCGGGCTGCTGATCTGCCGGTGCGAAACTTCCCGACCGGGCCGGGTTTTAGAGGAGTGAGGTGAGAGCGCGAAGCAGACTCATCAGAGAGTCGGTTGGTCAGGCGCTCCCGCTCTGCCTGGCGAGCGCCTTCCTTGCCTTCGCACCTTCCGCCCAGGCGGCCCCAGCCCGACCGGACCCCGGCTTTGGCACCGCCGGGCTTGCCTCGATCGCCAGCGCCATACCCGAGAGGCCGCTGAGCCCGGCCTTCGGGCTCAGCGAGGACCGCCGCGGCAGGACGCTGCTGGTCGGGGGTTTCGCGGGCCTGCTCGCGGTGGCGCGTTTCAGGGGCGGCGGCACGCCGGATCCGACGTTTGGTGATGGGGGCCTTGTCGAAAGTGGCCG
Source organism: Solirubrobacterales bacterium (assembly GCA_046330315.1). GTDB lineage: Bacteria > Actinomycetota > Thermoleophilia > Solirubrobacterales > 70-9 > JAXLSZ01. The sequence continues at coordinate 37,682 of JAXLSZ010000008.1, read as the reverse complement.
GCACTCGGCCCGGGGTCCGGGGATTTCGGTGGCCGTCGGACGAAACGGCCAAATCTTCACCGCTGGCACGGCAATAGCCGACTCTTACCCAAGTAGCAGATGCATCACTATGGCCCGCCTCCAAGACGACGGCAGCAGAATCGGACTCTTCGGCGGCGATTATCCGGGCTGGCGGAACGTCTGTCGGGGCGGCCCGATCGGCCTCGAGGGCCGCTCGATCCTGCTGGAGCGAGACCGAGAGATCGTCGTCGGCGGGATCGCCAACCGCGGCTACACGCGCTCGGGCGGGGTGCTGGCGCGCTTCGGCCCCGACGGGCGCCTTGACCGCTCCTTCGGGCGGGGAATGGGGCGGGCGCTTTGGCCGGGCGTCGTGGAGGTGGTGCGCGCCGTGCAGCGCCCCCATGACCTGCCCAGCCCCAGCGGGGTCAGCGAGGTAAGACACGCCCGGGGAGGGGGCTACCTGGTGGGCGGCTACTTCGACGGCAAGCTGATGGTCGCCCGGGTCAGCCACGACGGCCGCCCCGACCGCAGCTTCGGGCGGGGCGGGATCAGCGCGATCGACGTCGACGGCTCGCGAAAGTGCCACTGCTCCTACGGGACCGGCATGACCCGCGACCGCCAGGGTCGGATCGTCCTGGTCGGCTACACGACCAACGGCATCCACCAGACCCGCGACGAGATGATCGCCGTCCGCTTCGAGCCCGGCGGGGCGATCGACCGCAGCTTCGGCAAGAACGGGGTGGTGCGCATCCGCCCCTACGTCCCCGAGTCCCCCTACCACTACGCGCTGGCGCGCTCGGTGGCGATTCAGCCAGACGGCAAGATCGTGATCGCCGGCGAGGCCGACTACAGCTTCACCCTGGCCCGGCTTCGCCCCGACGGTCACCTCGACCGCTCCTTCTTCGGCGACGGCACCTACACGAGCATGCTCTTCGGCTCCCCCTCGGGCGCCTACGACGTGATCGTCGACCGCCGCGGGCGGATCGTGGCCTCGGGCGGCGGCAACGGGCTGGGGGTCTTCGCGGTGATGCGGTTCCTGGCGGGGTCTTAGCTCGCGCTCGGAGCTGCTCGCCGCCGGATCCGGGCGGCGGCGCCCGCCAGGGCGAGCGCCGCGAGGGGGATGACGAGCGTCATCAGGATCTCGTTGCGGCGGTTGGGGGCGAGGGTGACGGCGCCGATCAGGGTGATCGCAACGATCGGGATCGCGAAGGCGATCGCCTCCCAGCGGCGGCGGCGGGCCAGCATCGCGAAGCCGGCGATCGCGAGGGCGAGGAGGAGCAGCTGGGCGATCTTCCCCGGGGCGCCCTCCATCGCCGGCCCCACCCCGGTCCCCCACATGCGGCCGACCTTGCGGGCCACCATCGCCAGGTAGTCGAGCGGGTGGTCGGTGAGGTAGTTGCCGAGGTTCTGCTTGCCGATCTTCCCCAGCGCCGCGTCCCTCGAGAGCTCCGGGTAGCGCTCCGCCACCCGATCGAAGAGAGGGGTCGGGTCGACGCGGTCAAGCGCCGCCGAGCCGGGCTCGAGGTCCCGCCCCAGGTAGCGCTCGACGAGGATCGCCTTGACCCGCTGGTAGTCGCCGTCGGCCGGCAGGTAGGTGCCGACGTAGAGCGCCTTGCCGCTGCCGGTGGAGAGCGGGACGAAGCGGTCCAGGACGACGAAGTTGCGCACCGTCCAGGGGACCACCGGAACGAGGAAGGCGAGGGCGAGGGCGAGGGCGGCGAGGGCGCCCGGCCTCCACCCGGCCCGGCGCCATTCGCGGACCAGCGCCAGCACCCCGAAGGCGACCCCGACCAGCAGGTACTCGGGGCGGATCAGCGCGGTCAGGCCGAAGAGGAATCCCGGCAGCAGCCACGCGGCCGGGTGCCGGCGTTGGTCGGCCCAGAGGAAGGCGAGCACCGCGGCGGGAAGGATGAACAGGGCCGGGGCCTCGCTGAGCAGCGCGCCGGTGGTGTGGATGAAGGGGGGGTAGACGGCGACACCGGCGGCCGCGATCAGCCCAGTCGGTTCGGACCGCAGCCGCCGGCCGAGGGCGTAGGCGACGAGGATCGCGGCGATGCCGAGCAGGGCGTTCAGCCCCCTTGCGGCACCCTGCCTGGCGCCCCCGGTCAGGTAGTAGACCCCGGCGTAGACCAGCGGCGCCCCGGGGGACCAGTCGCTGGAGTTCTGGAAGTCGGCGTCCCCGTAGGAGCCGTGCTCGTACAGCGCGGCGGAGAGCGCGTAGTAGGCGGCGGCGTCGTCGCCGGGGTCGTGGATCGGGTTGACGACGCGGTCGAAGCGCAGGGCGGCGCCGACGCAGAGGATGACCGCGAGAATGACCAGCGTCCGGCGCCCGTGCCTGGCGGCGATGGCACCGGCCCGGTCCCGGAGCGAGCCTTTCATCGCGGCAAGGATATGGCTCGCCGCTCGCGCAGCCGCCCGGCCAGCCAGACCGCGCAGAGCCCGGCCAGGGCGCAGATCAGCGGCAGCAGCACGAGGGTGCGCCGTGGCGAGGCGACGTAGACGGCCTGGATCGCGGTGACCAGGACCGCCACGGCCCCCATGGTCAGGGCGGCGAAGCTGCGGCGGGCCAGCCCGATCGCCAGGCCGGCCAGGGCCGCGGCGACCAGCAGCAGGTGGAAGAGGCGCCAGAGGGGCCCGTTCATCACCTGCCGGGTGGAGACGGTCCAGACCCGCCAGGTCTTGCCTGCCAGGTAACCGGCGAGCCCGAAGGGGTCGTCGCGAAGCTGGTCGAGGTAGGCGCTTCGGCCCATCTGCGCCAGGGCGGCGTCGGTGTCCTCGCCGGGGTGGCGGCGGGTCGCCAGCGCCGCGACCACCTGGTCGAGGTAGATCGGACCCGGGCGCGACTGCAGCTCGCGGCGGATCCCGGGGTTGCGGGCCAGAACCTCGGCCATGACCCGCTGCGGGTCCCCGCCGGAGGGGCGGTAGCTGCCCTCGAAGAGCGCCTGGCCGCCGCCGGTCGAGAGCGGGACGAAGCGGTCGAGCGCGATCGCGTTGCGAACCGTCCAGGGCGCCACGACCAGGCAGGCGGCGAGGGCCGTCAGGGCAGCGGGTCCGAGCGCCGCCCGCCATCCGCGGGACCGCGCCAGCTTGAGGGCGCCCAGCGCCGGCAGCAGTGCGAACAGCGCCAGGTACTCGGGCCGGACCATCGCCAGCGCCCCGGTCAGGGCGCCGGCCAGCGCGAAGCGCCAGGGCGAGCCCCCGTCGCAGGCCCGCAGGAAGGCGAGCAGCGCCGCGGCGAGCAGGGTCGTGGCCAGCGGCTCGGTGGTGAGCATCCCCGTGTATTCCAGGAGGGCCGGGTAGATCGCCATCGGCGCCGCCGCGACGAGCCCGGCGGCAGACCCGCCCAGCCGCCGCCCGAGGCCGAAGGAGAGCGGCACCGCGGCGGCCGCGATCAGCGCCAGGACGATCCGCGCGGCGGTCTCGTTGACGCCGCCGCCGAGCTCGTAGACCGCGGCGGCGAGCAGCGGCAGGCCGGGCGAGTAGTTCTCGGCCGGCTGCAGGCCGAGCCGGCGGCCCTCGGGACCCTGCGAGTAGGCCCCCTCCTCGTAGAGCGCGGCGGCAATCCGGGCGTAGCCGCGGGCGTCGTCGATCGGTCGCTGGGGAGCGCGCACCGCGAAGTCGAGCCGCAGCCCCAGGCCCAGCAGGGTGAGCGCGAGGAGCGCCAGGGCGCCCTTGCGGCCACCGCACAGAGATTCGGCCCGCCGGATCACCCGGGGATCGTAGGCGTCCGCTACCCTGCCGCCACCATGCGCGTTCTCATTCTCGGGGGCGACGGCTACCTGGGCTGGCCGACGGCCCTGAGGTTCTCGGCGAAAGGCCACGAGGTCGCCGTCCTCGACAACTTCTCCCGGCGCCGCTGGCACGGCGAGCACGGGACCGACTCGCTGACCCCGATCCGCAGCCTCGAGGAGCGGATCGCCGCCTGGCAGGAGCTCGGCGGGGCCGAGATCCGGCGCTTCGTGGGGGCGGTCGAGGACGGGCCCTTCCTCGACGAGGTCGTAGCCGAGGTCCGGCCCGAGGCCGTCGTCCACTACGGCGAGCAGCCCTCGGCGCCCTACTCGATGCTCTCCCGCCAGCAGGCCGTCGAGACCCAGCACACCAACGTGATCGGGACCCTCAACCTGCTCTTCGCGCTGCGCGACCACGTGCCCGGGTGCCATCTGGTCAAGCTCGGGACGATGGGTGAGTACGGGACCCCCAACATCGACATCGAGGAGGGGTTCATCGAGATCGAGCACAAGGGTAGGCGCGACACCCTTCCCTTCCCGAAGCTCCCCGGCTCGCTCTACCACTGCTCCAAGGTCCACGACTCGACCAACATCCACTTCGCCTGCCGGATCTGGGGGCTGCGGGCGACCGACCTCAACCAGGGCGTCGTCTACGGGATCGAGACCGAGGAGACCTCCCGCGACGAGCGGCTGATCACCCGCTTCGACTACGACGAGATCTTCGGCACCGTGCTCAACCGCTTCTGCCTGCAGGCGGTGATCGGTCACCCCCTCACCGTCTACGGCCGCGGCGGCCAGACCCGCGGCTTCCTGAACATCCGCGACACGCTGCAGTGCGTCGAGCTGGCGGTCGCCAACCCCGCCGAGCAGGGCGAGTATCGCGTCTTCAACCAGTTCACCGAGCAGTTCTCCGTCTCCCAGCTCGCCGACCTCGTGGTCGAGGCCGCCGACCACCTCGGCATGGAGGCCCTCGCGGAGCACTACGAGAATCCGCGGGTCGAGATGGAGGAGCACTACTACAACGCGACCCACACCAAGCTGCTCGATCTCGGGCTGGAGCCGACCCTGCTCGGCGAGGAGCTGGTGGAGTCGATGCTGCACACGATCGAGCGCTACCGCGACCGGGTGATAGCCGGCGCGATCGATCCCCGCACCCGGTGGCGCCCCGACCCCGCCGACGGCGCCCCGCTCAGGGTCCAGGCGAGCGAGTCGCCGGCCTAGGGCGCCGCCCGTCCGGCAAACCGGGGCGCGGCGCGAAAAACCCCTGCTCGGCAGGCGCGGGGGCGCTGGTACCATCGGCTCTTCCAGATGAGAGCAGCCGACGCACTGATGGAATCCCTGAAGGCCGAGGGTGTCGAGCACATCTTCGGCATCCCCGGTGGCGCCAACCTGCCCACCTACGACGCCCTGGTCGACGCGGAGATCCGCCACATCCAGGTGCGCCACGAGCAGGGCGGGGGGCACGCGGCCGAGGGCTACGCGAAAGCCTCCGGACGGGTCGGCGTCGCCTTCGCGACCTCCGGTCCGGGGGCGACCAACCTGGTGACCGCGATCGCCGACGCGATGCTCGACTCCGTCCCCACGGTCTTCGTCACCGGACAGGTCCGGACCGAGCTGATCGGGACCGACGGGTTCCAGGAGGCCGATGTCCTCGGTGCCACCCTCCCCTTCGTCAAGCACTCCTTCCAGGTCACCGACCCCAGGCAGATCCCCGAGTACGTCCACGAGGCCTTCCACATCGCCGCGACGGGTCGCCCCGGCCCGGTCCTGGTGGACGTGCCGCAGGACCTCTCGCGCGCCGACATCGCCTACGAGCCACGCACCGACCCGGTCGAGCTGCCCGGCTACAAGCCCTCGGTCGAGGGCAACATCAAGCAGGTTCGGATCGCCGCCAAGGCGCTGGCCAACGCCCGCCGCCCGGTGATCTACAGCGGCGGGGGGGTGATCAACTCCGACGCCTCCGAGGAGCTGCGCGAGTTCTGCCTCTGCGACGAATTCCCGGTCACCTCGACGCTGATGGGGCTCGGCGCCTTCCCGGCCAGCCACGAGCGCTGGCTCGGGATGCTCGGCATGCACGGCACCCGCACCGCCAACTACGCGATGGACAACGCCGACCTGATCGTCGCGATCGGGGCCCGCTTCGACGACCGCATCACCGGCAAGCTCTCGGAGTTCGCCCCGAGGGCGAAGTTCATCCACATCGACGTGGACCCCGCGGAGATCTCCAAGAACGTCCCCGTCCACATCCCGATCGTCGGTGACGCCAGGCACATCATCCCGGCACTGACCCGCGAGTACCGGGCGCTTCAGACCGACTCCTCGCGCCTGGAGGGCTGGTGGAAGCAGCTTCGCTCCTGGCAGCAGCAGCACCCGCTGGCCTACGAGCCCGGCGAGGGGCCCGAGATCAAGCCCCAGTACATGATCGAGGCGCTGCACAGGGTGACCGGGGGAGATGCGATCGTCACCTCCGACGTCGGCCAGCACCAGATGTGGGTGGCCCAGTACTACGGCTTCGACCGGCCGCGCCGCTGGATCAACTCGGGCGGGCTCGGCACCATGGGCTTCGGGCTGCCGGCGGCGATCGGCGCCAAGGTCGCGCGCCCCGACGACCTCGTGGTCTGCGTCGCCGGCGACGGGAGCCTGGTGATGAACTGCCAGGAGCTGGCCACCGCCGTCCACGAGCAGATCCCGGTCAAGGTGTTCCTGATGAACAACGGCTACATGGGCATGGTGCGCCAGTGGCAGGAACTCTTCTGGGAGAAGCGCTACAGCTCGGTGGAGATCGGCCCGAGCCCGGACTGGGTGAAGCTGGCCGAGGCGTTCGGCGCGACTGGGATTCGCTGCGAGGACGCGAACGACCTCGAGGAGATGATGCGCGGCGCGATCGACACAGAGGGGCCCGTGCTGGTCGACGTCCGCGTCTCCCCCGAGGAGAACTGCTATCCGATGATCCCGGCCGGGGCGGCCGCCCGCGACATGGTGGGCTAGTGGAGGCCGGGACCCCGGATCTGGTCAAGCTGGAGGACCTGCGCGTCCCCGGTGCGCTGAGCGGGCGAAAGCACGTGCTCTCGATCATGGTCGAGAACCGTCCGGGTGTGCTGGCGAGGATCGCCGGCCTCTTCGCCCGGCGCGGCTTCAACATCGACACCCTCGCCGTCGGGCCGACCGACGACCCCAACATCTCGCGGATCACCCTGACGCTGGACGGCGCCGTCCACCCGATCGATCAGGTCACCAAGCAGCTCCACAAGCTGGTCAACGTCCTGAAGATCCGCGACATGGAGCCCGAGGAGACGATCGCCCGGGAGATGGCACTGTTCAAGGTCTCCGCGGCGGTCGAGAACCGGGCCGAGATCATGCAGTTCGCGGAGATCTTCCGGGCCCAGGTGGTCGACATCTCGCGGCGCACCATGACCATCGAGGTGACCGGCTCGGCCGACAAGGTCGAGGCCTTCGAGCGGATGATCCGCCCCCACGGCCTGGTCGAGATGGTCCGCACGGGCGAGATCGCGATCGCCCGCGGCGGCGACTGAGCCGCCCGGGTGCCCACAGCGCTGGACAGCGAGGCGCTGCTGGCCGAGCTGGGCGCCGGCCTGGAGCGGGCCGAGCGGGGCGGGCGGCGGGCCGTGGTCAGCGCCACCGCGGAGGTGGACTCTCCCGATCCCTGCCGCCTCACCTTCTCCTCCAGGCTGGCCCGGGACCGCTGGTTCTGCTGGGAGCAGCCCGATCGGGATTTCGCCCTCGCGGGCCTCGGCTGCGCGTATGAGGCCGTCTCCAGGGGGCCCGGGAGGTTCGCCGAGGTGGCCCGCACCTGCCTCGAGGTCGGTGGAGAGGCAATCACGAGCGGCCCGGGGGCGCTGCCCCCGGGGGCGGGGCCGGTCTGGACGGGCGGCTTCGCCTTCGACCCGGAGGGGGCGGGCTCGCCGACCTGGTCGTCGTTCGCCCCCGCCTCGATGGTGCTCCCCGAGGTCTCCGTCCGGCGGGGCGGGGGAGGGGCGCACCTGACGGTGAACGCGCTCTGGGAGCCGGGGTCGGAGGCCGCCGGGCTCCTGGAGGCCTGCCGGCGCCGCCTCGCCTCCCTGCACGAGAAGGAGATGCCGCTGCTCGATCCCCACCCGACCGGCCGCACAGAGGTGCGCAGCGGCCGGGCCCCCGGGGAGTTCGAGGACGCGGTCCGCTCGGCGACCGGCGCGATCGGATCGGGGCGGCTCAGCAAGGTGGTGCTGGCCCGGGAGGTCCTCGTCACCTCGCCTTCGGCCCACGAACCGGCGGCGCTCTTCGAGGCCCTGCGCCGGCTCTTCCCGTCCTGCTTCTGCTTCTGCTGCGGCACGCCCGAGGCCGCCTTCCTCGGCGCATCGCCCGAGCTCCTGGTGCGGCGCTCGGGCGCCTCGGTCTCGACCGTCGGCCTGGCCGGCTCGACCCGCCGGAGCTCCGATCCCGGCGTCGACGACCACCTCGCCGAGCAGCTGCTGCGCAGCGAGAAGGACCGCCGCGAGCAGGAGATCGTGGTGCGGCGGATCGTCCGGGCATTGCGGCCCGGCGCGGTCTGGGTCGAGGCCGGGGCCGAGCCGGAGATCATCAAGGTGGCGAACATCCAGCATCTGGCCACCCCGGTGATCGCCCAGATGGCCGACCCCCACTCGGCGATCGAGCTGGCGGGCATGCTCCACCCGACCCCGGCGGTCGGGGGCGAGCCCTGGCCCGAGGCGGCGAGCGCGATCGCCGAGCTGGAGCGCATGGACCGCGGCTGGTACGCGGGTCCGGTGGGCTGGATGGACTCGGCCGAGGACGGCGAGTTCTGCGTCGCCCTGCGCAGCGCCCTGCTGCGCGACCGCGACGCCCACCTCTACGCCGGCGTCGGCATCGTCGCCGGCTCCGACCCCGCGGCGGAGCTCGCGGAGACCGAGGTCAAGCTCGGCGCGATGCTTCCCCTGCTGGCCGAGTAGCAGTCCCGGCGGGAAATCGAACGTCCCGCCGCACGCCATGCCGCGCCGAGCCGGTACGCCTTCCGCTCCGGCCCTCGTCACACCCCGATCCCATCCCGCGCACCTCCCGTCACACCCCGATCCCATCCCGCGCACCTCCCGTCACACCCCAGCCGACGTGGGACCTCCAAACACTGACCAGCGCCGTCAAAAGGTCCCACGTCCGGGGTGGGCCGGGCGGAGCGGGTCCGCCTAGCGGGACAGCGAGGCCCGCACGGCCTCGGCGAGGCGGCGGTGGACGGCGACGTTGGCGGCGCGGTCGACCGGGACCTCGATCAGGCCGGTCCCTGCCTCGAGTGCCGATCGCAGGTCGGCGAGGTCCGAGACGACGCGGTGGTCGAGGCCGAACAGCGAGGCCGCCCGCCCTACGTCGACCCCCCGTGGGGTCCCGAGCAGGGTCTCGAACTCGTCGGGGGGCAACGCGTCGGCCTGGGGGAGGAAGTCGAAGATCCCTCCCCCGTCGTTGTTGACGACGACGATCCGCACCGGAGCCGAGACACCGCGCAGAGCGGCCAGCCCGCCGATGTCGTGGAGCAGGCCGAGATCGCCGGTGACGATCACCGTGGGCCGGCCCGAGGCGTGGGCGGCCCCGATTCCCGAGGAGATCAGGCCGTCGATGCCGTTGGCCCCGCGGTTGGCCAGGAAAAGCACGTCGGCCTCTCCGCCGGGCAGGAAGGTCTCCTGGTCGCGGATCGGCATGCTCGAAGCCGTGTAGACGAGGTCGCCGTCGCGGTAGGCGGCACCCAGGGCGAGCTGGAGGGCGGGCTCGGTCGGCTCGCCCCCGCCCGAGGCCGCCAGAGCCGCGCCGAGCGCCGCGTGCGCCGAGGCATCCGCGGCGAGCCACCCCTCGAGCCACACGGCCCGCCCCTCGCGCGCCTGCCGGCCGGGGCCTGTCCCCGCGCCACCGGGGTGGGCGCCGTCGCCAAGGCGCTCGGCGAGTCCGGCGGCCAGGGCCGAGGGTTCGGCACGGACGATCGCCGCGGCTCGACCCGTCGGCTCGTTCCAGGCGCCGGTCGGATCGACGGCGATCTGATCCGCTCCGCAGCTCGCCAGCCACTGCCGCAGCGGCTTGGAGGTCGGCATCTCCCCGACCCGCAGGACCAGGTCGGGGTCGCCGGGGGCGGCGGCCGCCCTGAGGACCGAGTCGTAGGCCCCGAGGACCATCGAGCGGTCGTGGGGCCCGAGCCGCATCTGCGAGGTCGGCTCCGCGAGAACCGGCGCCCCGCAGGTGGCCGCCAGGGCGGCAAGGGGCTCCCGAAGGCCGGAGTCGGACTGACGCCCGGCGACGATCAGCGGGCGCTCGGCGCTCCCGAGGTGGCGGGCGATCTCGTCGAGCATGAACGGCGTCGGGGCCGGAGGCGCCGCGGCGGCCGCGGTCAGCGGGCGCTCCCCGCGGCCCTCCAGGGCAAGCGGGTCGATCGCCGTGACGGCGCCCTCGACCGGCACGGGGGCGAGCGGCTCGCGCCAGGCGAGGTTGAGGTGGACCGGGCCCGGGCGGGCCGGAGCGGTTGCCGCGGCGACCGCTCTGCAGGCGACCGAGCGGTGGTGCAGGAGGCCCTCGTCATCCGCGTCGTGAGTGCCGACCTCGCAGAACCAGCGGACCGCCGACCCGTAGAGCTTCACCTGGTCGATCGTCTGGCCCGCGCCGGTCCCCCGCAGCTCCGGGGGGCGGTCGGCGGTCAGGACGATCAGGGGAAGGCGGGACTCGTCCGCCTCGCAGACCGCGGGATGGAGGTTGGCCGCAGCGGTCCCCGAGGTGCAGAGGATCGCCACCGGGGCCGAGGTGGCCTGGGCCGCCCCCAGGGCGAAGAAGGCGGCGGAGCGCTCGTCGACGATCACGCTCAGCTCGATGGCCCCCTCGCGGTGCAGCGCGACCGCCAGTGGCGTCGAGCGGGAGCCGGGGGAGAGGACCGCCCGGCGGACCCCGCAGCGCGCCAGCTCCTCGACGAAGGCCGAGGCGAGCGCCGTGTTGGCGTTGGTCGGGTCCACGCCGCGAAGGCTATGCGGTGAGGTCAGCGACGGCCGCACGCTCGGCGTCAGAGGCGGTGGCGCTCCAGTGCGTCCTCGTCGAGGACGACGCCGAGGCCCGGGCCGTCGGGGGGCCTGAGCCGACCCGCCCGGATCTCGCACTCGACGGCCGCCACGGTCCCGGCGAAGAGCCGCTGGGTCGCAAGCCCGTGGGCGACACCCGCATCACCACGGCTCCTGAGCGCCTGCGCCGCATGTGCGGCCGCGGCGATCCCCACCGGGCCGTCGAGAGCGCTGGAGAGGTAGGTGGGCAACAGTGCGGCGATCTCCAGCATCGCTTCGATCCCGCCCACCTTCGAGAGCTTCACGGTGCAGAGGTCGCAGGCGCCGGTCCGCGCCGCCTCCGCGGCGGCAGCCGGGTCCGAGAGGCTCTCGTCGGCCGCCACCGGCACCCCGACCGTCCTTCGCAGGGCAGCCAGCTCCTCCAGCCCGTGGACAGGCTCTTCGGCCAGCTCCAGCCCGTGCCGGTCCATCGCACCCAGCTCCTCCGCCGCCGCCTGCCGTGTCCAGGCGCCGTTCGCATCGACGCGGATCCGGGCCTTCTCCCCGACCGCGGCCCGCACGGCCTGCACCTGCTCGTCGTCCCCGTCGACCCCGACCTTGAGCTTGAAGGTCCCGAATCCCTCGGCTGCCCATGCCTTTGCCTGGGTGGCGACCGCCGCCGGCTCGCCGGCCGTGAGGGTGGCGTTGCAGATCACCGGCACACACTCCCCGGCCCCGAGCAATCGCCACGCCGGGACCTCCTGGGCCCGGGCCCGCAGGTCGAGCATGGCCGTCTCGACCGCGCACCGTGCGGGCGCTGAGAGGCTCGCCGCGCCGCCCCCCTTGCCCCATCCCCTCAACTGCTCGGCGACCGTCGCGAGGGAGTCGCCCCCCCGCAGCGAGAGCGGCACCGCCTCGCCGAGCCCCTCGATCCCGTCGCTGTCGCGGACACGGAGCAGCACCGTCTCGCGGCGCTCCAGCCGGCCGCGCGCGGTGACGTAGGGCTTCCGGAAGGGGAGGGCGCAGGGGATCACCTCGACCGAGGCGATCGCCGGCCAGTCCTCTTGGGGGAGTCCCGCCGTCACCTCAGGCGGCGATCACCAGCCCCGCGGTGACGAGCAGGCTGAAGGCGCCCAGCAGGGCTCCGGTCCCCGCCAGGGCGCCGTTCAGGGCCGGGCCGTCGGTGCGGTGGAGGACGGCCCTGGCGGGGCGCACCGCGAGCGGGGCCGAGAGCAGGCCGAGGGCCGCCCACCACGGACCCGACTCCGCCAGCAGCGTCACCGCCAGCACCGCGTAGGCGCCGCCCACCAGCCACAGGTAGAGCCGCCTGGTGCGGTCGCGACCCAGCCGCACCGCCAGGGTGTTCTTGCCGGCGCGGCGGTCGGTCTCGAGGTCGCGGACGTTGTTGACGACGAGGATCGCGGTGGAGAGGAAGCCGACCGAGACGGAGAGCCCGAGGGGGAGCACCGCCAGGTCCTCGAGCTGCACGTAGTAGGAGCCGTTGACGGCGACAAGGCCGAAGAAGAGGAAGACGAAGAGCTCCCCGAGGCCCGCGTAGCCGTAGGGGCGGGGGCCGCCGGTGTAGAGGACCCCGGCGGCGATCGAGAGCGCCCCGACCACGAGGATCACCGGTCCGGCCAGGACCGCCAGGTAGATCCCGCAGGCGACCGCCACCGCGAAGGCGACCCAGGTGGCGGTGAGCACGCGGCGGGGGGTGACGAGGCCGGTGGAGGTGACGCGTACCGGCCCCAGCCGGTCCGCCGTGTCGGCGCCTCGCCGCGCGTCGGAGTAGTCGTTGGCCAGGTTGGTGCCGATCTGGATGAAGACCGACCCCACGAGAGCGGCGATCAGGCCCCCCAGCCTCGGCAGCTCCCCGACCCGCTCGATCGCCGCCGCGGTGCCGACCAGCACCGGCGCGATCGCCGCCGGCAACGTCCGCGGCCGCGCCGCCATCGCCCAGGTCCTGAATGCGCTCATCGACAGGTACCTGCGGCAACCAATGCGATCTCTGCGGCGGGTGGCATGGGATGGGAGGACCCATTGCCGAGCACCCGCCGTGGAGCGCAGGCAATGGTGGGTCCCATCCCGTGACAGGACCCGCCGGCCGAGGCCCTCATGGCCGGCGCGGGTACTTGGAGAAGTCCGGGTCTCGCCCCTGTTGGTAGGCGTTTCGCCCCTCCTGGCCCTCCTCGCTCATGTAGAAGAGCAGGGTGGCGTCGTGGGAGAGCTGCTGGAGGCCGGTGAGGCCGTCCTCCTCGGCGTTGAAGCTCGCCTTCATCAGGCGCAGCGAGAGGGGGGAGAGGTGACCCATCTCGCGGCACCAGGCGACGGTCTCGCGCTCCAGGTCCGCCAGCGGCACGACGGCGTTGACCAGCCCCATCTCCAGGGCCTCGCCCGCGTCGTAGAGGCGGCAGAGGAACCAGACCTCCTTGGCCCGCTTGACGCCGATGTTGCGGGCAAGCAGGCTGGCGCCGAACCCCCCGTCGAAGGAGCCCACCCGCGGTCCGGTCTGGCCGAAGCGGGCGCCCTCGGCGGCGATCGTCAGGTCGCAGACAAGGTGCAGGATGTGGCCGCCGCCGACGGCGTACCCGGCGACCATCGCCACCACCGGCTTGGGCAGGCGGCGGATCTGCACGTGCAGGTCGCCGACGTCGAGGCGCCCAACCCCCTGCTGGGCGACCTCGTCGTCGCCGATGTAGCCGTCGTCGCCGCGGATCCGCTGGTCGCCGCCCGAGCAGAAGGCCTCGTCCCCGGTGCCGGTGAAGATGATCGAGCCGACCCCGAGGTCGTCCCGGGCCCGCCCGAAGGCATCGCGCAACTCGGCCAGGGTCTGGGGGCGGAAGGCGTTTCGCACCTCGGGCCGGTCGATGGTGATCTTCGCGATGTCCTCGGCCCGCTCGTAGCGGATGTCCTCGTACTCCGCGGCCTGCTCCCACGCGACCGGCGCGTAGAGCGCCTCCTCCGGGGGGGCATCCTTGTGGCGTGCGGGCAAGCGGTCCTCCTGGTCTCCGGGGTGGCGGGCAGAACGGGGCCTCGCCCGCCAGAATGCGTGGCAACGATAGCCAGCGCAGTCGCCCGGCGCCGTGAAACTAGACAACTGGCTCGCCCAGAGATCCCAGAGCTGCCCCGACCGCCCCGCGCTGGTGGCCGACGGCGCCGAGGTCACCTACGCCGAGCTGGAGGCCGAGTCCGCCTGGGTGGCGCGCCGGCTCGGGGCCCACGGAGTGAGGCGGGGCGCCACCGCGGCGCTGACCATGAGCCCGAGCCGCGAGCTGGTGGTGCTGATCCATGCCCTGATGAAACTGGGCGCGGTCGTGCTGCCGATCAGCCCGAGCCTCTCCGAGCCGGAGCGCGCCGCGGTGGTCGCCGCCGAGCAGCCGTCCGTGGATCTCAACGACGCCGGCCACCTGACCCAGACCGAGGCCGACCTGCCGCTGCTCGGCGAGCACGACATGGACGACCTGCACTGCCGGATCCTGACCAGCGGCAGCAGCGGCGCGCCGCGCACCGTCGGACTGACCTACGGCAACTTCCTGTGGAGCGCCGTCGGCTCCGCCTTCAACATCGGCGTCGAGCCGGAGGACCGCTGGCTCTGCTGCCTGCCGATCAGCCACGTGAGCGGGCTCTCGATCGTGATGCGCTCGGTGATCTACGGGACCACCGCGGTGCTGCACGACGGCTTCGAAACCGACCGGGTCGCGGCGGCGCTCTACGAGGAGGGGGTCTCGGTGGTCTCGCTGGTCACGACCATGCTGGTGCGCCTGCTCGAAGCGGGCGCCGACCTCACCGGCCCGCGGGCGATCCTGGTGGGCGGCGGCCCGGTCCCCGAGGAGGCGCTCGAGGAGGCCCTGGGGCGGGGGGCGACGGTCGTGCAGACCTACGGGCTCACCGAGGCCTGCTCCCAGGTGACCACGCTGGCCCCCGCCGAGGCGCGCCGCAAGCTCGGATCGGCCGGCCGCCCCCTGCTCACCACGCACCTGCGGATCGCCGCAGGGGAGATCCTCGTCCAGGGCCCGACCGTGGCGCCGGGCTGTGCCGACGCCGACGGTTGGCTTCACACCGGCGACCTGGGCCGGATCGACGAGGAGGGCTTCCTCTACGTCGAAGACCGCATGGACGACATGATCGTCAGCGGCGGCGAGAACGTGGTGCCGGCGGAGGTCGAGAAGGTCCTCTCCTCCCATCCGGAGGTCCTCGACGCAGCCGTGGTCGGCCGCGAGGACCCCGAGTGGCAGCAGGCGGTCACCGCGATCGTGGTGCTGCGCAACGGCTCGGAGGCGGGCCCCGAGGACCTGCGCCGCCACTGCGCCGAGCGCCTCGCCCCCTACAAGGTGCCCAAGCGGATCGAGCTCGCGTCGGCCCTTCCGCGCACGCCCTCGGGCAAGCTGATGCGGCGGGCGCTGCGCTAGCCCGCTGCCCGCCCATCCACTAGGCTTGCCCGCCTGATGGCCGCCGACGGCATCTACTACGACTCCGACGCGGACCTCTCGGCGCTCGAGGGCAAGACCGTCGCGATCCTCGGCTACGGCTCGCAGGGGCACGCGCACGCGCTCAACCTCAAGGACTCCGGGGTCGAGGTCGTGGTGGGGCTGCGGCCGGGCTCGGCGAGCCGCGAGAAGGCACAGGTGGCCGGCCTGGAGGTGCTCGACGTCGCCGAGGCGGCCAGCCGCGGGGACGTGGTGATGATCCTGCTGCCCGACGAGAAGCAGGCCGAGATCTGGGAGGCGGAGATCTCCGACGGGATCGCCGAGGGCAACCTGCTGATGTTCGCCCACGGCTTCGCGATCCACTTCGGCCAGATCACCCCGCCCCCCGGCGTGGACGTGGGGATGGTCGCCCCCAAGGGGCCGGGCCACCTGGTGCGCCGCCAGTACGAGGAGGGCCGGGGAGTGCCCTGCCTGATGGCGGTCCACCAGGACGCCACCGGGCGGGCCCACGACCTGGTGCTCGCCTACGCCTCGGCGATCGGCGGCGGCCGGGCGGGGATCATCGAGACGACCTTCAAGGACGAGTGCGAGACCGACCTCTTCGGCGAGCAGGCGGTGCTCTGCGGCGGCGCCACCGAGCTGGTCCAGGCCGGCTTCGAGACCCTCGTCGAGGCCGGCTACGACCCCCGCCTCGCCTACTTCGAGTGCCTGCACGAGCTGAAGCTGATCGTCGACCTGATGTACGAGAAGGGCATCCAGGGGATGCGCTACTCGATCTCAAACACCGCCGAGTACGGCGACATGACCCGCGGCCCGCGAGTGATCGGGCCGGAGTCCCGCGCCGCGATGCGAAAGATCCTCGCCGACATCCAGTCCGGCGACTTCGCCCGGGAATGGATCGCCGAGAACCGGGCGGGCGGGGAGAGCTTCGACCGGATGCGCGAGGAGGCGGCCGGCAGGCAGATCGAGCAGGTCGGGGCCGAGCTCCGGGGCATGATGCCCTGGATCGACACCGAGTTCTGAGGCGGGCGCGGGCGTCCCGCGACCGCCCCGGCGACCCACGGCGCCCCCGGGCGGCTCAGGCGCCCGGCGGCGCTCCCGGGCCGAAGCGGCTCTGCTCTCCCTCGGGAAGCCTGCCGTCCCGCCCCACGTAGCCGCCCTTGCCGCCAACCACGATGTAGACCGCCTCCTCGCTGTCGCTGAGGTTGCGGACCCTGCGCACGGTCGGCGCGTCCACCCGAACCAAGCCGCCGGGGCCGAGCCGGTGGGAGTCGTCCTCGCCGAAGGTGAACTCGACCTCGCCGCTGTGGACGAAGTAGAGCTCCTCCTGGGTCTCGTGGTAGTGGCGGCCGGTCTCGTAGGCGGGCGGCAGGACGATCGCGTTGACGCCGAACGCCTCGACCCCGAGGGCGCGCCGGACCTTGCGGAACCCGGGGCCCTCCCCGAGGTCGGAGGGGCGGGCGAGGGCGTAGCCCTCGCCCCGGACGGCGCCCTCGGCGCCTTCCGTCTCCACCTCCCTCAGGCCGCCGGAGGCGGCTGCTCCTGCGAGGGTGGCGGCGCCTGCTCGCTGGGAGCGGGAACCGCCGCCGAGGGGGCCGCGGGGGCGATCGTCCCGGCCGGCGCGTCGCCGACCTGCGGGCCCTCGGCCCCGACCGGCGGATAGGTGTCGGTCAGCAGGATGAAGTAGCCGCCCGTGCGGGCGAAGTAGCTCTGGGTGAAGTTAAGGGCGTTGTGGACCCCGGCCGGCTGATATCCCCGGAAGACGATGGTCAGCCAGGCGACGTAGGCGGCGCCGGTGTGGATGTAGGAAACCACCGTCACGACGATGTAGGCCGGGATGATCAGGATGGCCCGGAAGAACACCTTGAGCCGGCTCTGGCGCTCCTCCCGAGGCGCGACCTGGACGCGGATCGGGTAGGTCGGGTCGGGCCCGATCCCGAACGGGGGCCACTCGTCGGTCTGCAGGTAGGCGAACGCGTAGAAGCGCAGCATGTAGCGCAGGATCCCGGAGTTGAAGTTGTAGAGACCCTCGGGGTAGCGGGCCGTGAAGACCAGCACGAACCACGCCGCGATGTGAGTGAAGAAGGCGGCGATCATGTAGATGACGCCGACTATCAGCCACGGAATTGCCAGGATCGGCCGGAAGAAGGTCGTGACCCTGTTCGGCTCGCGCTTGTAGTCGGCTTCGTAGGTGATCGGGTACATGCTCCCTCTCCTTGGGTTCTGGGACTGGACTGCCCAGCGGCAGCCTACAAGCGGGCTCGGCGCCAGGCGAGCCCGGCCGGCCGGGTGGGTCGGGTCGCCCGATCGATAACGCCCGATCAATAACCTTTGCGCCCAATGGGTGCCGAGCCGAATCTCTATCCGAAGAGCTACCTGATGACCGCCGGGCCCACTCCGCTGCCGCCGGCGGTGAGCCAGGTGATGGCCGAGCCGATCCTCTACCACCGGGCCCCGGCCTTCGTCGAGGTCTACGAGAGGGCGCTCGTCAACCTCCCGAAGGTCTTCCAGACCGCCAACGACGTGATCTCCTTCGCGGCGTCGGGCAGCGGCGCGATGGAGTCCGCCGTCTCCAACCTCTGCGCGCCGGGGGCGTCCGCGGTGGTCGCCTCGGCCGGCAAGTTCGGCGAGCGCTGGGCCGAGATCTGCCGGGCCCACGGCACCGATCTCACCCACCTGGAGTTCGAGTGGGGTGAGAAGATCGACCCCGGACGGGTCGCGGAGGCGCTCGCCCGGCTCCCCGAGCCGCCCCGTGCCCTCTTCGCGACCCAGTCCGAGACCTCCACGGGCGTCGTCCACGACGTCCGCGAGCTTGCCGAGGTGGCCAGCAGCGCCGGGACGATCCTGGTCGTGGACGCCGTCTCGGGCCTCGGAGCGGTCGACCTTCCGCAGGACGCCTGGGGGGTGGACGTCGTCGTCTCGGGCTCCCAGAAGTCGCTGATGTGCCCGCCCGGGCTGGCCTTCGCCTCGGTCTCCGAGCGGGCGCTGGCGGCCGCCGAGCGGAACGGGGGCGGCCGCTACTACTTCGACTGGGCGAGGGCCGCGGCCGGGCAGCGCGAGCGGCCGGCCAACAGCCCCTTCACCCCCGCGGTCACCCTGTGGATGGCGCTCGACGTGGCCCTCGGCGCGATCCTCGAGGAGGGCCTGAAGAACGTATTCGCGCGCCACGCCGTCCTCGCCAGGGCGGCGCGAGCCGGGATCGAGGCGGTCGGCCTGGAGCGCTTCGGGCCCGACGACCCCGGAGCGAACGTGGTCACGGCGGCCCGCCTCCCCGACTCGATCGAGGGGGCGAAGGTGCCGAAGCTGATGCGCGACCGCTACGGCGTCACCGTGGCCGGGGGGCAGGGGCGCCTGAAGGGCCGGATCGTGCGCATCGCCCACTGCGGCTACTACGGGGCCTTCGACGTCATCGTCGCGCTGAGCGCCCTGGAGATGGCGCTGCGCGACCTCGGGCACGACTGCGAGCCGGGATCCGGCGCGGGGGCGGCCCAGACCGTCTTCGCCGAGTCCGGCGCGCCCCAGCCGGTCGCCTGATCGCGGTGCGGGGCCAGGCGCAGAGGACCCTGTCGGAAACCCAGCGGGTGCTGGTCAGGGAGAAGATCGCCGAGAGCGGCATCGAGCTGCTGCGCGCCAACTTCGAGGTCGACCTGGGCCTGGAGATGACCGAGGAGGAGCTGCGCGAAGCGCTCCCGGCCTACGACGCGATCCTGATCCGCTCCGCGACCCGGCTCGACGCCGAGCTGATCGAGAGCGCCGAGCGCCTCAAGGTGATCGGGAGGGCCGGAACCGGGGTGGACAACGTGGACATCGAGGCCGCCACCCGGCGCGGGATCATCGTCGCCAACGCGCCCGAGTCGAACTCGATCGCGGCCGCCGAGCACACCATCGCGCTGATGCTCGCGCTCTGTCGCAACGTCCCGCAGGCCCACGCCTCGCTGGTCGGCGGGGCCTGGGAGCGCGGCTCGTTCAAGGGGGGTGAGCTGTACGGGAAGACGCTCGGGGTGTTCGGGTTCGGGAGGATCGGCCAGCTCGTCGCCAAGCGGGCCCTCGCCTTCGACATGGAGGTGATCGCCTTCGACAAGTTCGTCTCCGCCGAGCGCTTCCGCGAGCTCGGGGTGGAGGGGGTCGAGTCGCGGGAGGAGGTGCTGCGAAGGGCCGACCTGATCACCCTTCACCTTCCGAAGACCCCCGAGACGGTCGGCTGGATAGACGCGGAGGCCATCGCCGTGATGAGGGAGGGAGCGCGGGTTGTGAACTGCGCCCGGGGCGAGCTGGTGGATCTCGACGCGCTGCTCGGGGGGCTCGAGTCCGGGAAGCTGGCGGGCGCAGCGCTCGACGTGTTCCCGCAGGAGCCGTTCACCGAGCACCCGGTCTTCTCGCGCCCGGACGTGGTCGTCACGCCCCACCTCGGCGCCTCCACCGCGGAGGCCCAGGACCGCGCCGGAATGGTGACCGCCGAGCAGGTGACGGCGGCACTGAGCGGCGAGGTGGTGACCAACGCGGTCAACATCGCCGCGGTCCGCCCCGAGGAGATGGAGGAGCTGGCGCCCTTCGTGCCGCTCTGCGAGAAGCTGGGAAGGCTCGCGCAGGGGCTGGGCGAGGGATCGATAGACCGGGTCACGGCCGAGTTCCGCGGCAAGATCGCCGACCACGACACCAGGCTGCTCGGGATCGCGGTGCTGGTCGGGATCCTCTCCGGCCACACCGAGGAGCCGGTCAACCTGGTCAACGCCCAGCACCTCGCCGAGGAGCGGGGGATCGACCTGGTCGAGACCAAGGACTCGGTCTCCGAGGACTTCACCGAGCTGGTCACTGTGCGGGTGGAGTCCGGCGAGGGCGCCGTCGAGGTGGCCGGCACCGGGGTCGGGCCGCGCAACGACCCCTACCTGGTCTCGGTCTGGAACGAGAGCTTCTCGCTGCCCTTCGCCGACCACATCACCGTCTTCCGCTACACCGACCAGCCGGGGATGATCGGCCGGGTCGGGACGATCTTCGGCGAGGAGGGGGTCAACATCGTCTCCGCCGCGGTCGGCGCCGAGCCGTCCGGCGGCCTGGCGGTGATGGCGATGACCACCGACGCCCCGGTCCGCGCCGCGACGATCCAGGCCATCCTCGCCACCGAGGGCTTCGCCGCCGGCCGCTCGGTCGACCTCTGACGCCGAGCTTCAACTTCCGGCTGACAATCATCGCTTAGCTGAAGCTCGGCGGGGGTGGGTGGGTAGATTGGGCGGCATGAGAGCCGTCGTGCTCACCGCAACGGGAGACCCCGAGGTGCTGCGCGTCGAGGAGCGTCCCGACCCGCCCGTGGGGCCGGGCGAGGTGCGGATTGCGGTCCGCGCGGCCGGGGTCAACTTCGCCGACACGCTGGCCCGGGTCGGCCTCTACCCCGACGCCCCGCCGACCCCATGCGTGCTCGGCTACGAGGTGGCGGGGGAGATTGAGGCCGTGGGGGAGGGGGTCGGGGGTCGGTCGGTCGGGGAGCGGGTGATGGCGGCGACGCGGTTCGGCGGGCAGGCGGAGCTGGTCACCGTCCCGGCCGGGCAGGCCCTGCCGCTTCCCGAGCGGCTCGGCTTCGAGCAGGGGGCGGCCTTTCCCGTCAACTACGGCACCGCCTACGCCGCGCTGGTGACCATGGCGGGCCTGAAGCCGGCCGAGCGGGTGCTGATCCACGCCGCAGCGGGGGGCGTGGGGACGTCCGCGACCCAGATCGCCCGCAACGTCGGCGCCGAGGTCTTCGGCACGGCCTCGCCATCCAAGCACGAAGCGATCCGGGATCAGGGCGTCGCGCACCCGATCGACTACCGGTCGCTGGACTTCGAGGCCGAGGTGATGAGGCTGACCGGCGGGGAGGGAGTCGACGTGACCATCGACGCGATCGGCCCCAGCTCCTTCCGCAAGGACTACAGGCTGCTGCGCCAGGGGGGGCGGCTGATCATGTACGGGCTGTCCGAGGCCAGCCCGGCCGGGAGCCGCGACATGCTGGCCACCGTGCGCAGCCTGGCCGCGATGCCCCTGGCGACGATGCCCTGGTGGAAGAGCCTCGGCATGATGAACGAGAACAAGGGGATCTTCGGGCTCAACATGCTCTCCTGGTGGGACCGCGAGGGCAGCCTGGACCGCGTCACCGCCCCGTTGATGGAGGAGTTGAACGCGGGCCGGCTCGACCCTGTGGTGGCGGCCTCCTTCCCCTTCGAACGGGCTGGGGATGCGCACCGGTTCATCGCCGAGCGACGCAACATCGGCAAGGTCGTGCTGTTAGCGGAGTAGGCACCTCCGCCCGGCGCGAAAGTAGAGTGACCGAGATGAGCAAGACGAGACGAGCCCTGACCTGCGCCGCCCTCACCGCGGCGGCATTGCCGGCCTTGCTCTCGCCGGCCGGCGCCAGCGCCCCGGCCTTGAAGATCGGCGCTCGCACCGGCGCCGACGCCGGTGCGAGCGCCAGCACCTTCGCGCTCACTCTCAGCGCTCCCGGCACCTCGCCCAACGTCGTCCAGATCAGGCGCAACGGAGGAAACTTCGTGATCGACTCCAACGGCGCGCTCGCCCCGCCGACCGACCCGCTTGCCGCCGGCGCCTGCCAGAACGCCAAGAACAACCAGAACGAGCTTCTCTGCCTGGCCAGCCGCATCAACGGCTTCGTGATCTCCACCTTCGGCGGCAACGACACGGTGACCGTGGCGAAGTCTGTCGCGGTCCCGACCAGCATCAGCGGCGGCGCCGGCCTCGACGACCTCGCGGGGGGCGCGAACACCGACAGGCTGGTCGGCGGTGACGACGGCGACAAGCTGGTCGGCCGCGGCGGCGCCGATCTGCTCTACGGCGGCAAGGGCGAGGACCTCCTCCTGGGCGGCCCGGGCAAGGACGTGCTGCGAGGCGGCCCCGGCCGCGACGTGCTGAAGGGCGGCCCCGGCCGCGACGTGCAGGTGCAGTGAGGCGCTACGGCCGCCCCGGCCTCCGCGACCGTGCGCTACCCTGCATGACAGCGAATGACGCACCGGCTCGACAGCCTGGCGCTTCTCCTTCTCCTCCCCCTTCGGGGGGATTAGCGCCGGGCGGCGCGACAGCCGCGAGAGAAAGGTCATTCGGGAGCATCGGAGAAGGAGGAAAGCAGCATGGATGCCGACCGCGTCCACATCTTTGACACAACGCTGAGAGACGGCGAGCAGTCCCCGGGGATCTCGCTGAACACCGCCGAGAAGGTGGAGATCGCCCAGCAGCTCGCCCGCCTGGGGGTGGACGTGATCGAGGCCGGGTTCCCGATCACCTCGCCAGGCGACTTCGAGGCCGTCGAGGAGATCTCGCGCAGGGTCGAGGGTCCGGTGATCTGCGGCCTTGCCCGCACCCACAAGGCCGACATCGACGCCGCCTGGGGAGCGATCAAGGACGCCGGGCGGCCCCGGATCCACACCTTCATCTCGACCTCGGACATTCACATCACCCACCAGCTCCAGAGCACCCGCGAGGACGTCAAGGGCCAGGCCCGCGCCGCGGTCTCGCTGGCGAAGTCCTACTGCGATGACGTCGAGTTCTCGCCGATGGACGCGACCCGCGCCGACGTCGAGTTCACCGCCGAAGTCTGCGCGATCGCCGTCGAGGAGGGAGCCACGGTGGTCAACATCCCCGACACGGTCGGCTACACGACCCCGGAGGAGTACAGCGAGTACTTCCGCCGCCTCTACGAGCTGGCGCCCTCGCTGCGCGGGGTCGAGATGTCGGTGCACTGCCACGACGATCTCGGCCTGGCCGTCGCCAACTCCTACGCGGGGGTCTTGGCGGGCGCCCGGCAGGTCGAGTGCGCCGTCAACGGGATCGGCGAGCGGGCCGGCAACTGCTCGCTGGAGGAGCTCGTGATGCTGATCCGGACCCGCACCGACGTTCACGGTCTTCAGACCGGAGTCGACGCGCGGGAGCTGGCGCGGACCAGCCGCATGGTCTCGCGACTGACCGGCTACCCGGTGCAGCCCAACAAGGCCGTGGTCGGCCGCAACGCCTTCGCGCACGAGTCCGGGATCCACCAGGACGGCGTCCTCAAGGAGCGCTCGACCTACGAGATCATGGACGCCACCGAGGTCGGGCTGGAGTCGAACTCGATCGTGCTCGGCAAGCACTCCGGCCGCCACGCCCTGCGCGACGCGCTCGAGCAGCTCGGCTTCAAGGTCGAGGGCGGGGCCCTGAACGCCGCCTTCGCGCGCTTCAAGGAGATCGCCGACAAGAAGAAGCAGGTGACCGCGCTCGACCTCGAGGCGATCGTCTCCGATGAGATGCGCGAGCGGGCCGAGTCCTACGCGCTGGCCTGGTTCGAGGTCGAGGCGGGCTCGAGGCGCGAGCCGGCGGCCCGGGTCGCGGTCCGCCATCCCGCCGGCGAGGAGGTCGTGGCCGAGGCCGGGGGCGACGGGCCCGTGGACGCGATCTTCCTGGCGATCCAGAAGGCCGCCGGCACCGAGTGCGAGCTTCGCCAGTACACCGTCGAGGCGGTGACCGGTGGCGAGGACGCGCTCGGCCAGGTGACCGTGATGCTGCGGGCGGCCGGGCGGCTGGCGAGCGGCCAGGGCGTCGCGACGGACATCCTGGAGGCCTCGGCCCGCGCCTACGTGCGGGCGCTCTCCAACGCGCTCGACGGGGCGGCGATCCGCGAGGCCGAGGCGGCGACAGCCGAGGCTGCGGCCGAGCGCACGCCGGGGCCCTGAGGACCGGGCAGGCGACCCGAGAACGCCCGGCCGGCGGCACCGGCATGGGCGCTGGTCCGGCGTCGGCCCGGCTCCGCCTGACGCGGCTCTAGCCTGCGGCGTTGGTGGAGTCGAGCTCGCAACAGTCCTACCGCCACGGCCTGCGCGAGGCGATCGGCGCCAGCGCCGGGCCCTACGGGTACACGCTGACGATCTGGACGAGCGGCGCGGTGATCGTGCACCACGAGGGTCTGCCGACCGGCCTCGAGGCAATCCTCTTCGCCCTGGGGAGCATCGCCGCCTTCGCGCTTGCCGGTGCCTTCGCCTTCCAGATGCGACCGGGGCCCGAGGAGCCCGCGCGGCGGGCGGCGCACCCGGTGATCTGGGGCAGCCTCCATTTCGTCCCGATCCTGCTGGCGATCGGGGCGGCCTCGCTGATCGGCAATCTCTCCAGCGGAAGCTCGACCTGGCCTGCCGCGGGCTTCTGCGTCACCGGCATCTACCTCGCCTCGGTGGGCGGGCAGATCCTGCTGGTCCGCCGCACCGGCATCGGCGCCGAGTAGGCGCCGAGCGCGGCGCGAGCGCGACCCCGGCAGGCGGCGGTAGGGTGGTGCGATGGCGGGCATGCTGGAAGGGCGCAGGGCGGCGATAACCGGGGCCTCCTCGGGGATCGGGGAGGCGACCGCGCTCGCCCTGGCCGCGGAGGGCGCGTCGCTGGCGCTGGGCGCACGGCGCCTGGACCGCCTGGAGGCCCTCGCGGCGCGGATCGGGGCCGAGGGAGGGACCGCTTTCCCCCTCGAGGCCGACATCTCCACCGAGCAGGGAGCCCGGGGCTTCGTAAGGGACGCTGCCGAGGCGCTCGGTGGGCTCGACATCCTCGTCAACAACGCCGGCGTCATGCTGCTCGGCCCGGTCGAGGGCGCCGACGGGGCCGAGTGGCGGAAGATGATCGACGTCAACCTGCTCGGCGTCCTCTACTGCACGCAGGAGGCTATGCCGCTGCTCCGCGAGGGCGGGCATGGCCACATCGTCAACCTCTCGTCGGTCGCCGGGCGCACGGCCACGCTCGGGGTCGGCGTCTACAACATGACCAAGTGGGGCGTCACCGGGTTCTCCGAGGCGCTGCGCCAGGAGGCGGCGAACTCGAGGATCCGGGTCACCTGCGTGGAGCCCGGCTTCGTGGACACCGAGCTGCAGGGGCACAACACCAACCCGATGGTCCGCGAGGCGATCGAGAAAGTGCGCGAGCAGACGGGAGAGGTGCTCGAGGCCTCCGACATCGCCGCCGCGATCACCTACGCGCTCTCGGCGCCCCAGCGGGTCAACGTCAACGAGATCCTCGTCCGGCCCACCGGCCAGACCCGCTGAACCACGCCGGCCAGACCCGCTGAACCACGCCGGCCAGACCCGCTGAACCACGCCGGGCCCGTTGGGCGGGCGTGCCGACCCTTCTCGGCCCACAGGTGGGGCACACGCCCACCGCGGGATCCGGCCGTCAGCGCCTCAGCCCGAAGTCGACGGTGTAGGTGAGGCACTTGCCCCCGCCGCCGGTCGGGTCGCCGCGGGCGACACCCACCCCGATCTCGCGGAAGCGCTGGGTGAGGATCGCCGCGCGGTGCCCGGGGGAGCGCATCCAGCGCCTGACGACCAGCTTGGCGGAGCCGTCCCGGTGGCATCCGTAGGCGATCACCTCGCCGAATGACCAGGTCGCGGTTGACGCGAAGTACCCGGTCCGGGCGATCCGGGTGCCGGTCGACCCGTGCGCGAAGTAGCGGTGGCGGACCATCGAGATCGAGTGGCCGGTGGCGACCCGGCGTAGCTTGGGGTTGACGGTCAGATCCGCAAGCCCGTGGTCAGCGCGGGCGCGGTTGATCAGGCAGCGGGTGCTGATCCTCAGCTCCACCAGGCTGACCTGGGCCGGCCGGCGACCCGTCCGGTGGCAGCGCTGCGGCTTCGTCGCCGCCGAGGAGAGAGCGGGGCCCGAAGGGCCCGCGCCCGGCGCGGGGAGGGCACCCAGCGCCGCGAGCACGAGCGCGGGAATCACCACCCGGCGAAAGGGCAGGCGTCGGCTGTCGCGGCGCCCCTGCACAGGCATGACTGTAGCCGGGGCGTACGACGCAAGCCCGCTCCCCCGCGCCGAGCTTCAAGAAAGCGCTGACTATCCGCCGGAACCTGCATCTCGGCTGGGGGTGGTGTTTATGATAACGTACATCTGACCGTGACCGCAACTGCTTCCAACCGCGCCGAACCCTCGGGTGCCGGCCCCGGCGGGCGGGCCGGTGCAACCGAACCCTCGGGTGCCGGCCCCGGCGGGCGGGCCGGTGCAACCGAACCCGCCGGCGCCGCCGCAGCCGGCACCCGGCGGCGCACTCGCGGGCCGGGGCGCCGGGGCGTCGCGCTGGGGCCGCGCGTGCGGGCCCTGCGCGAGGGGATGGATCTCTCGCTGCGCGACCTGGCCGAGCGCTGCGGCGTGAGCGCCCCCATGCTCTCCCAGGTCGAGCGCGGCGAGACCAGTCCCACCGTCGCCGTGGCGGAGAAGATCGCCGCGGGGCTCGACCTCACGCTCTCCCAGCTGCTGCGGCTCGACGAGACCCGTCACGTGGTCGTCAGCCGCGCCGGCCGGCGGCGGCACGATTCGCGCGGCGGGCACCGGGTGGAGGAGCTGACCCCTCCGCTGCCCGGCCAGCGCGCTGACGTCTCGCTGCACGACCTCGCGCCGGGCGCGGCGACCGGGGGCAGCGCCGACCCACCCCTGCACGAGCCCGGCAGCCGCGAGACCGCGGTCGTCCTGGAGGGGGCCCTGGTCCTCTTCGTGGACGGGGCCCGCCACGAGCTCGGCACGGGCGACGCGGTGACCTTCGACGCCGACCTTCCCCATCATTTCGAGAACGAGGGCGACGGGCCGACCCGGTTCGTCGCCGTGATCGCCGCGGGGCTGCGGCGGGGCTGAGCCGAGCGATGCCGACCATGTTCGACAAGATCTGGGAGGCCCACGAGGTTGCCGAGGGCCTGATCTACGTGGACCTCCACCTGGTCCACGAGGTCACCTCCCCGCAGGCCTTCGACGGCCTGCGGATGGCCGGGCGCGGCGTGCGGCGCCCCGACAGGACGCTTGCCACGGCCGACCACAACGTCCCCACCGACGGCACGCCGGCGGCGGCGCTGATCGCCGATCGACTCTCGCGCGTTCAGGTCGAGACCCTGGAGCGCAACTGCGAGGAGTTCGGGATCCCGCTCTACTCGCTGGGCTCCGAGCGGCGGGGGATCGTGCACGTGATCGGGCCGGAGCTGGGCATCACCCAGCCCGGGACGACGATCGTCTGCGGGGACAGCCACACCTCCACCCACGGCGCTTTCGGCGCGCTGGCCTTCGGGATCGGCACCTCCGAGGTCGAGCACGTGCTGGCCACCCAGTGCCTGGTCCAGAAGCGACCGAAGACGATGCGGATCTCCTACGGCGGGAGCCTCTCTCCAGCGGTAACCCCGAAGGACCTGATCCTGGCGACGATCGGCCGGCTGGGCACCGGCGGAATGGTCGGCCACGCGGTCGAGTACGCCGGGCCCGCGATCGAGGCGCTGGAGATGCCCGGCCGCATGACGATCTGCAACATGACCATCGAGGGCGGGGGGCGCGCCGGGATGATCGCCCCCGACCAGAAGACCTTCGAGTGGGTGCGCGGCAGGCCCGGTGCCCCCCGGGACGCCGAGGCCGCGATCACCCGCTGGCGCGAGCTTCCCACCGACCCGGGCGCCGACTTCGACGCCGAGGCCGAGATAGACGCATCCTCGATCTCGCCGATGGTCACCTGGGGCACGACGCCGGGGATGGTCGTCGAGGTGACCGACTCGGTCCCCGACCCCGACTCGCTGGCCGAGGGACCGGTCAATCCCGAGACGGCCAGGCGGGCGCTCGCCTACATGGACCTGCGCCCCGGGACGCCGATGACCGAGATCGCGCTGGACCGGGTGTTCATCGGATCCTGCACCAACTCCCGCGTCGAGGACCTGCGCGAGGCCGCCGAGGTCGTCGAGGGGCGGCGGGTGGCCCCGACGATCCGCGCGATGGTGGTCCCGGGCTCCCAGCAGGTCAAGGCCCGGGCCGAGGAGGAGGGCCTCGACGACGTCTTCCGGTCCGCCGGCTTCGAGTGGCGCGAGGCCGGCTGCTCGATGTGCCTGGGGATGAACCCCGACATACTCGAGGAGGGCGAGCGCTGCGCCTCCACCTCGAACCGCAACTTCGAGGGACGGCAGGGCCGCGGCGGCCGCACCCACCTGGTCAGCCCGCGGATGGCGGCGGCGGCGGCGATCGAGGGGCGCTTCGTGGACATCAGGGAGTGGGGATGAGGCCGATCGACGTGATCGAGGGGAGGGTGTCGATGCTGGACCGCGCCGACGTGGACACCGACCAGATAATCCCCAAGCAGTTCCTCAAGCGGGTCGAGCGGACCGGCTTCGGGCAGTTCCTCTTCTACGACTGGGTGCGCTCGGGCGAGGTCGAGCTGGAATCCAACCCGATCCTCGTGACCGGGCGGAACTTCGGCTGCGGGTCATCGCGCGAGCACGCACCCTGGGCGCTTCAGGACTTCGGCTTCGAGGCGATCGTCGCGCCGTCCTTCGCCGACATCTTCTACGCCAACTGCACGAAGATCGGGCTCCTGCCCGTCGTCCTCGAGGAGGAGGAGTGCCGGGCGGTCGCCGAGGCCGGCGAGGCGAGGATCGACCTCGACGACGGCACCGTGGACTGTGCGGCCGGGGTGTTCGGCTTCGAGATCGAGCCCGACATCCGCAACCGGCTGCTGAACGGCCTCGACGACATCGGGATCACCCTGCAGAGCGTGGCGGCGATCGACTCCTACGAGGCCTCGGGGCGGGCCGACACGGGCCCCCTCACCACGGCGCTCTGAACCGAATGGCCCGCACTACGACGGACTGGCAGGCCTCGGCCTATCACCGGGTTGCCGCGCCGCAGGAGGCCTGGGCCCGCGAGCTGCTCGACCGCATGGACCTCGAGGGAGGCGAGGCAGTCCTCGACGCCGGATGCGGGTCCGGTCGCGCCACCGCGCTGCTGCTCGAGCGCCTGCCCCGCGGAAGGGTGATCGGTGTGGACGGCTCTCCCTCGATGATCGGCGAGGCCCGCGCCAACCTCGCGACCTGGGGGGACCGGGTCGGGCTGATCCTCTGCGACCTCTGCGACCTGCGCCTGGCCGAGCCGGTGGACGGCGCCTTCTCCAACGCCACATTCCACTGGATCTCCGATCACCAAACACTCTTCGTGCGACTGGCGTCGGCGCTGCGGCCGGGCGGGAGGCTGGTCGCGCAGTGCGGCGGCCGCGGCAACGTCGAGACCTACCGCGAGGCGATCGAGGCGGCCGCCGCCCGGCCGGAGTTCTCCGCCGCCTTTGCCGGCTGGCCCTCGCCGTGGAACTTCGCCGGACTCGGCGAGACCGAGGAGCGCCTGCTTGCGGCCGGCTTCTCGGAGGCGCGGTGCTGGCTGGAGGAGAAGACGGTCGAGCCCGAGAGCCCCCGCGATTTCATCGGGGCCGTCGGTCTCGCCGCCCACCACGAGCGCCTGGACCCCGAGCGCCGCGAGGCGTTCACGGAGACCGTGCTGGAGGAGCTCCCGCGGCCGCTGGTGCTCGACTACGTCCGCCTCAACATCGAGGCCCGGGCCGGCGGCGGAGCCCGCGAGGGGGACGGTTGAGCGTGCGGGCCAGAATAGCCCTGCTCCCCGGCGACGGGATCGGGCCGGAGATAGTCGCCGCGGCCCGCGAGCTGCTCGAGGCGATCGCCGGGTTCGAGTTCACCGAGCACCTGGTCGGCGGCTGCTCGATCGACGCCCACGGCACGGCACTGAGCGAGGAGGTGCTCGACGCCTGCCGCGCCGCCGACGCGGTGCTGCTCGGAGCGGTCGGCGGGCCGAAGTGGGACACCACCGATCCCGGCGCCCCGCGGCCCGAGCAGGGCCTGCTCGGGCTGCGCAAGGGGCTCGGGCTCTACGCGAACCTGCGGCCGGTGCGCCCCAGCCCGGCGCTGATCGAGTCCAGCCCGCTGAGGGCCGAGCGCATCGAGGGCACCGACCTGCTGGTGGTCCGCGAGCTGACCGGCGGCATCTACTTCGGCGACAGCGGCCGGGAGGGCGACGCCGCGCACGACACCTGCGAGTACACGGCGGGGGAGATCGAGCGGATCTCCCGCATCGCCTTCTCCGCCGCCCTGAGGCGGGCCGAGGGCACCGGCGCCGAGCCGCGCGTCACCTCGGTGGACAAGGCGAACGTGCTGGAGACCTCCCGCCTCTGGCGGGAGACGGTCACCGCGGTGGCCGCCGACTACCCGGCGGTGGCGCTCGAGCACCTGCTGGTCGACAACGCCGCAATGCAGCTCGTCTCCCGGCCGGCCGACTTCGACGTGATCCTCACCGAGAATCTGTTCGGCGACATCCTCAGCGACGAATCGGCGATGCTCACCGGGTCGCTGGGGATGCTGCCCTCGGCGAGCCTCGGGGCCGAGGGGACGCCGGGACTCTTCGAGCCGGTGCACGGCTCGGCGCCGGACATCGCCGGCAGCGGCAGCGCCAACCCCCTGGCCACCTTCCTCTCGGCGGCGATGCTGCTCCGCCACGGGCTCGAGATGCCCGTGGCCGCATCCGCGGTCGAGGCCGCCGTGGACTCCGTGCTGGAGGAGGGCCTGCGGACCGCGGACCTGGCGAGGGGGGCGCCCGGAGCGCGGCAGGTGGGCACCGCCGAGATGACCGCCGCCGTGCTTGCCGCTCTCCAGATCTAGGGCATACTTGTCGATGATCCGCACCAGAGCACCCGGAGGCGAGCGTGGAGAAGGCTGAGCTGATCTGGCACAACGGCGAGTTCATCCCCTGGGATGAGGCCCGCGTGCACGTCCTCAGCCACGGCCTCCACTACGGGACCGGCGTCTTCGAGGGGATCCGCTGCTACGAGACCGAGCGGGGCCCGGCGATCTTCCGCCACGCCGACCACCTGCGGCGGCTGGAGCTCTCCGCCCGGATGTACTACCTGGAGCTTCCCTACTCGGCCGAGCAGATCGGCGAGGCGACCAAGGAGCTGATCCGCCGCAACAGCCTGCGCAGCTGCTACATCCGCCCGCTCGCCTTCCGCGGCTACGGGGAGATGGGGCTCTACGCGCAGAGCGCCCCGATCGAGGTGATCATCGCCGTCTGGCCCTGGGGCGCCTACCTGGGCGAGGAGAGCAAGCGGCACGGCATCCGTGCCAAGGTCTCCTCCTGGCGGCGGATCTCCCCGGCGGGGCTCGTCCCGCACGCCAAGGCCTCCGGCCAGTACCTCAACTCGATCCTCGCCAAGACCGAGTCGGCGAAGGCGGGCTACGAGGAGGCGATCCTCCTCGACGAGCGCGGCATGGTCTGCGAGGGCTCCGGCGAGAACATCTTCGCGGTGCGCGACGGGGAGATAGTCACACCGCCGCACGTGGCCTCGATCCTCGACGGCATCAACCGCAAGTCGGTGATCCAGATCGCCCGCGACCTCGGCTACACGGTCCTCGAGCGCGACCTGGCCCGCTCCGAGCTCTACATGGCCGAGGAGGTCTTCCTCACCGGCACGGCCGCCGAGCTGGTCCCGGTGCGGGAGATAGACGATCGCGTGATCGGCGAGCCCGGCGAGGTCACCCGCCACGTGCAGGCAAAGTTCGAGGACGCCCTCTACGGGCGCGCCGAGGAGTACCTGGAGTGGCTGGACCCGGTGGAGGTCGGGAGCGCCTCCCCGCAACCCAGTAAGGTCAGCGGCTGATGCCGCGCTTCGAGACAGCCGAGCGGAGCCGAATTACCGGCGCCACGGCCGGCCCCCGCTAGGGCCGCCGTCGGCAGCGCGGCACGCGCCGCGCCCAAGGGCCCCCGAGGCCCCTCGCTCGTTCCGGATCTCGAAAGGCAGCAGATGCGACAGGTAAGGCTCTACGACACGACTTTGCGCGACGGCATGCAGGGAAGCGGCATGTCCCTCTCGGCGCGCGAGAAGCTCAGGGTGGTCCACGCGCTGGACCGGCTCGGCGTCCACTTCATCGAGGCGGGCTTTCCGAGCTCCAACCCCAAGGAGGCCGAGCTGTTCGAGCTGCTGGCCGCGGCGGAGCCGACCGGCGCGGTCCTCTGCGCCTTCGGCATGACCCGTCGGCGCGGCGTGCCGGCCGCCGAGGACGAGGGCCTGCGGCTGCTCGCAGCGACCTCGGTGCCAGCCGTGACCCTGGTCGGGAAGACCTGGGGGCTGCACCTGGAGAAGGTCACGAGGGTGAGCCGGGAGGAGAACCTGGCGATGATCTCGGAGTCCGTGGCCCACTGCGCCGAGGCCGGCAAGCGGGTGATCTACGACGCCGAGCACTTCTTCGACGGCTACCGCGAGGACCGCGGCTACGCGCTGGAGTGCGTGCGTGCCGCGATCGCAGCCGGGGCCGAGAACGTGACGCTCTGCGACACCAACGGCTCCAGCCTTCCGGACCAGATCGCCGCGGCGACCGGCGACGTGGTCGGCGAGCTCGGAGGCAGCGCCGGGGTCGGGATCCACACCCACAACGACGCAGAGTGCGCGGTGGCCAACAGCCTGGCGGCGGTCGGCGAGGGCGCCGACCTCGTGCAGGGCACGATCAACGGGTTCGGCGAGCGCTGCGGCAACGCCAACCTGGTCTCGATCCTTCCGGCCCTTGAGCTGAAGATGGGGATCGGGGTGGTCGGCCGCGAGCGCCTCGCCTCGCTCACCGAGGTGGCCCACTTCGTCGACGAGCTCTGCAACGAGACCCCCGACCCCGACCAGCCCTACGTGGGCCGCAACGCATTCGCCCACAAGGGGGGGATGCACGCCGCCGGGGTCAGCTCGGACGCCCGCACCTTCGAGCACATCGAGCCCGGACTGGTCGGCAACTCCCGCGAGGTCGTCGTCTCCGAGGTGGCGGGCCGGGGCTCGGTGCTGAGCCGCGCCGAGGCCAGCGGCATCGAGATCGACGAGGAGGGCGCCCGCCTCGCCCTCGACCGCCTCAAGCAGCGCGAGCACGCCGGTTATCACTACGAGGCGGCCGACGCCTCCTTCGAGCTGCTGCTGCGCCGCGAGACGGGCTCCTACGTGCCGCTCTTCAGGCTCGAGAGCTTCAGGGTGATCACCGACAAGCGCGAGGACGGGCGGGTCGCGACGGAGGCGACGATCAAGATCTGGGTCGATGGTGAGCGCTACGTGAGGGTCGCCGAGGGCAACGGCCCGGTCAACGCGCTCGACAAGGCGCTGCGGGCGGCGATCACCGACCGACACCCGCACCTCGCCGACATCGAGCTGACCAACTACAAGGTCCGGATTCTCGACTCCGACCACGGGACCGGGGCGGTGACGCGCGTCCTTCTGGACTCCTCCGACGGGGAGCGCGAGTGGGGCACGATCGGCGTCTCGGAGAACATCATCGAGGCCTCCTGGGAGGCCCTGGTGGAGTCCCTGGAGTTCGCCTTCCAGCCGCACGGCCCGGTGGCTCGCGGACGGGCCACGGCGGGTCGCTCCGAGGCGACGTGAGCGAGCCGATCCCGCTGGCCCGACCGGTGATCGGGCGGCGCGAGGAGGAGCTGGTCCTGGAGGCGCTGCGCTCCGGGCGGCTCTCGCTGGGGCCGCTGCTGGAGCGTTTCGAGCGCGACTTCGCCGACCGCCTCGGCGTCGCCGAGGCGGTCGCGGTCTCGAGCGGCACCGCGGCGCTGCACCTCGGGGTGCGGGCCCTCGGCTGGGGACGGGGGGATGAGGTGCTGACCAGCCCCTTCAGCTTCGTGGCCTCGGCCAACTGCCTGCTCTACGAGGGGGCGAGGCCGGTCTTCTGCGACGTGGATCCGGTCACGCTCGACCTCGACCCCGCCGCCGCGAAGGCCGCGATCGGGCCGCGCACCGCCGGCATCCTCCCGGTCGACATCTTCGGCATGCCGGCCGCCCTTCCCGAGCTCTCGCGGATCGCCGCCGGCGCCGGCCTCGGCATGCTGGAGGACGCATGCGAGGCGCTCGGCGCGGTGGACTCCGAGGGCAGGGAGGTCGGGACGCGGGAGTGGCCGGCGACCTTCGCCTTCTACGCGAACAAGCAGATGACGACCGGGGAGGGGGGGATGCTGGCCAGCTCCGACCCCGGGGTCGCCGCCCGGGCCCGCTCGGAGCGCAACCAGGGCCGGGGGCGCGACATGGGCTGGCTCGAGCACGCCGGCCTCGGCTACAACTACCGCCTCTCCGAGCTGGCCTGCGCGCTCGGGATCGCCCAGCTCGAGCGCCTCGACGAGATGCTGGCCATCCGCGAGCGCGTCGCCGGCCTCTACGAGTCGCGCCTCTCCTCCGTGGAGGGGGTTGAGACACCGCCGGGAAGGCACGGGGCGGCGCGCCGGAGCTGGTTCGTCTACGTCGTCTCGCTGCCCGAGGGAGCGGATCGCGACGCCGTGATCGCCGACCTGGCCGCCCGCGGGGTCGCCTCGAAGGCCTACCTGCCGTGCATGCACCTCTTCCCCCACCTCAGAGAGCTGGGCTACCGGGAGGGCGACTTCCCGATCGCCGAGGCGGCCTCCGCCAGGTCGCTGGCCCTGCCCTTCCATCCGGGGATCGGTGAGACCGAGGTCGAGCGGGTCGCCACCGCCCTCTCGGACGCCCTCGGACGCGGCGCCCCCTGACCCGCCGAACGTCCCGGAACCCCCCGTATAGCGACCACTCCGGGACGTTCGCGCGGATATTCGCCAGAATCCGGCGGACGTGTCCCGCTTTCGCGAAGACCCCGACCCGCGCTTCTGGCGGCTCAACCGCTCGATCGAGTTCGACTGGCGGCTCGCCCCCTACGACATCGACCAGTCGCGGGCGCACGCCCGGGCGCTGCGCCGGATGGGGGTGCTCTCCCGACCGGAGCTCGACCAGCTCGACGCCGGCCTGGAGCAGGTCGGGGCGGAGCTCGAGCGCGGCGATTTCTCCTTCGAGGACGCCGACGAGGACATCCACATGGCGATCGAGCGCCGCCTCGGCGAGGTCGTCGGGCCGCTGGCGGGAAAGCTCCACACCGGCCGCTCGCGCAACGACCAGGTCGCCACCGACGTGGCGATGGTGGTGCAGTCGCACTCGCTGCGGGCGATCGAGCTGCTCGGCGCGGTGATGGGGAGGCTCCTCGACCTCGCGGAGCACCACCGCGACTGGCCGATGCCCGGCTACACCCACCTGCAGCGGGCCCAGCCGGTCTACCTGGGCCACCATCTGCTCGCCTACTTCTGGATGCTCGGCCGTGACGTCCTGCGCTTCCAGTTCGCCCTCGACAGCGCCGGCGTGATGCCGCTGGGCTCGGGGGCCCTGGCCGGGGTCAACTGGGAGATCGACCGCCGGGCCGTCGCCCGGGATCTCGGCTTCGAGCACGTGACGCCAAACTCCGTGGACGGGGCCTCCAACCGCGACTTCGTGCTGGACTACCTCTCCGCCGCCTCGATCTGCGCCATGCACCTCTCCCGCCTCGGCGGTGAGGTGGTGCTGTGGTCGAGCACCGAGTTCGGCTTCTGCGAGCTGCCCGAGGCCTTCTCCTCGGGCTCCTCGATCATGCCCCAGAAGAAGAACCCCGACTCGGCCGAGCTGCTGAGGGCCAAGGCACCCCGGATCGCCTCGAGCTTCGCCTCCGTGCTGGGCATGCTCCACGGCCTCGCCCTGACCTACTCGAAGGACATGCAGGAGGACAAGGAGCCCCTGTTCGACGCGATGGACACGCTCGAGCTGGCGCTCGACGCGACCGAGGGGATGCTTGGTGGCATCCGCTTCGACCGCGAGAGGCTGGAGAGCGCCTCCGCCGACGAGATGCTCGCCGCCACCGAGGTTGCCGACCTGCTGGTCCGAAAGGGAGTCCCCTTCCGGGAGGCGCACGGCATCGTCGGCGAGCTGGTGCGGGAGGCGCTGGAGAGCGGGCGCGCCCTCTCCGAGCTCACCCCCGAGGAGCTGCGCAGCCGCTCGCCCGAGCTCGACGATTCCTACTACGAGGTCCTGCGCCGCGAGAGCTGGCTGGAGTCCAAGCGGATCGAGGGCGGCACCTCCTCGGCGGCGGTGGAGCGCCAGCTTCGCGATGCCCGCCGGACCCTCCAGGCGGTCAGCGAGCGGGTCGCCGACGAGCGCTCTTGAGCAGGCCCCTGCCCGACGGCTTCTTCGAGCGCTCCGTGCACGCGGTGGCCCGGGACCTGATCGGCTGCACGCTGTGGTTCGGCGACTGCGCGGGAGTGATCGTCGAGACCGAGAGCTACGACCAGGACGACCCCGCCTGCCACGGGTACGGCGGCCGTACGGCCCGCAACGAGGTTCTCTTCGGGCCGCCGGGACGGGCCTACGTCTACCTCTCCTACGGGCTCCACAGCCTGCTCAACTTCGTCGCCGAGCCCGAGGGAAGGGCCGCCGCCGCGCTGGTCCGCGCCCTCGCCCCGCTCGAGGGTGTCGAGGCGATGCGCGAGCGCCGCGGCCGCCGGGACCTGCGCGACCTCTGCTCGGGGCCCGGGAAGCTCTCCCAGGCCCTGGGGATCGGCCTCGGGGTCAACGGCTCGCTCCTCGACGGCCCGCCGTTCCGGCTCGCCGCCCCGGAGGGGGCCTGGCGGAAGGTGGAGGTGCTCAGCGGGCCACGGATCGGGATCACCCGCGCGACCGAGCGCCCCTGGCGCTACTGCGCCGCGGGCTCTGAGCACGTCTCGCGGCCGTGGCCCGCCTAGCGCGTCCAAGGGGGACCGGATGAACAGCGCTGTTGGGAGCTGCGCCTAGCCGGGCGAGGCGCCGCCGGTGCCACCGGTCGCGCCGCCGCTCGGAGCCGGGGCGGGAGCGGGAGTGGGGGCCGGAGCGGGCGCGGGAGTGGGGGCCGGGGCCGGCGCGGGGGCCGGCGCGGGGGCGGGGGCGGGCGCCGAGGTGCTGGGCGCCGGGGAGCTGGGCACGTAGGAGGTCGAGGGCGGGGTGTAGGTGGTCCCGCCGGTGGAACCGGAGGAATCCGAGCCCTTGGAGGCCTGCTGGGTGGCGAGGATGTCGCGCCAGGCCGACATCACGCCCGCCCAGATCAGCGCCGGGAAGGTCCCGCCGTCCACCGGGCCGCCGTAGAACTCCGTCTCCATCGGCGTGTTGGAGTCCGCGTAGCCGACCCAGACGCAGGCCGTGGAGTCCAGCGAGGGCGCCGAGCCGCAGAACCAGGCGTCGCCGTTGTTCTCGGTGGTCCCGGTCTTGCCCCACTGGGCGGGGTCGCCGATGTCGGCGCGGACGCCGGTGCCGGCGGCGACAACGTTGTGGAGGATGGTCTTCGCCTCCCGGGCAACCGGGGCCGGCACGACCCGGGTGTCGATCGAGTCGTTGTCGCCGCCCTTGATCACATTTCCGCCCTCGTCCTTGACCTCGGTGTAGGCGACCGGGCTGTCGCCCGGCACCGGCGCCAGGTTGCCGCTGACCCGCACCCCGTCGTTGGCGATCGAGGTGAAGGCATAGGTCCACTGCAGCGGCGTCACCCCGGGGTCGAGGCCGCCCAGGACCATCGCCGGGTTGGTCGAGATGTGGTCGCTGACCCCGAGCCGGTGGATCGTGCCGGCGACCGCGTGCGTGCCGCCCTTGATCCCGTTGGCGGGGGGAGCGTCGCCGCCGGGGAACTGGTCGGCGAGGCCGATCTGCGAGTAGACCGAGTTGTCGGAGTACTGCGTCGCCGTGACGATGTCCGCGGAGCCCAGGTAGCTGTCGCCGTAGTTGGAGACCGGGAAGTACTCCTTGTGCTTCTTGCCGAAGCGGAAGAGCTGGGGCGCGGAGGTGTAGACCGTGTACGGGGAGATCCCCTGGTTGAGCGCCGTCGTGAGGATGAAGGGCTTGATCGAGGAACCGGGCTGGCGGTACCCCTGGGTCGCCAGGTTGAAGG
>JAXLSZ010000007.1:0-351794 GCA_046330315.1 Solirubrobacterales bacterium | reverse complement strand
CGCAGGCGCCAGAAGAGGCTCGCCATCAGCAGGCCGGCCGCCGCGGAGAGCAGAGCGAGGAACCACTGGCCGGCGCTGAGGATGCTCATGTCGAAGAACTCGCGCACCGGCGGGGCGGAGAGGCCGAGCGCGAAGATCGCCCCCAGCCCGGCGACCAGGGCGAGCATGTAGCTCTGGATCGCGATGTGCTCGCGCCCCGGCCCCCGCTCCAGCAGCAGCACGAAGGCGAGGCCGAGGACGATCAGGGTGGTGGTCGCAGCGGTGCGCCCGTCCTGCAAAGAGCCCCCGAAGAAGGTGTCCACGAGCATGAAGGAGAGGATCGAGGCGAGCGCTATCGAGACTCCGGCCGGCACCGCGAAGGCGGCCAGGGAGCGCAGAAGCCGGCCCCGGTAGAGCGGCCCGTCGGAGGGGGCGAGGGCGAGCACGAAGGAGGGGATGCCGATGGTCAGCAGCGCGGCGAGCGTGAGGTGGCGAGGCAGGAAGGGGAAGGCGAACCCCGGCACCCCGACCAGCAGGATCAGCGTCGCCGCGTAGACGGTCTTGGTCAGGTAGAGGCGGCCGAGGCGGTGGACGTTTCGGGCGATGCGGCGGCCCTCGGCCACCGCCTCCGGCAGCCGGGAGAACTCGTCCTCCAGCAGGACCACGTCGGCCACCCCCTTGGTGACCTGGGTGCCGGAGCCCATCGCCACCGCCATCCGCGCCTGCTTGAGCGCCGGCACGTCGTTGACGCCGTCGCCGATCATCGCCGCGTAGCGGCCCGACTCCGAGAGCGCCCCGACCAGCGTCTTCTTCTGCTCGGGCCTGATCCGGCAGAACACCGTGTTGCGTTGGGCCGCCTCGACCAGGCGCTCGGGCTCCTCCGGGAGGTCTCCGCCCTCGATGACCCCGGCGTCGGCGGGCACCCCGACCGAGCGCGCGACCGCGGTCACGGTCTCCCGCGCGTCGCCGGAGATCAGCTTCAGGTCTACCTGCTGCTCGCGCATGAAGGCGACGGTGTCGGCGGCGTCGGGGCGCAGGCTCTCCTCGAGCACGACCAGCGCGGTCGCGGTGAGCGGCGGCGGCGCCTGGTGGGAGGGGTCGGGGGGGAGGGCCGCCGAGGTCTCGGCGAAGGCGAGGACCCGCCGCCCGGCCCCGGTCTCCTCGGCGAGGGTCGAGGCCAGCGTGGCGGGAAGCCGCAAGGCGCCGCTCTCGACCAGCACGTCGGGGGCGCCCATCACGAGGCTTCGCCCGGCCCCGTCCACGGTCAGCCCGCTCCACTTCCACTCCGAGGAGAAGGGCACCTCGGCGGTGACCCGGGCGGGGCGCTCCGGGAACTCCTCGGCGATCGCCTCCAGCGTGCGGTTGCGGTTCGCCGCGCTCGCCGCGAAGCGCCCCAGCGCCGCCTCGGCCGCCTTGCGGCCGGCCGGGTCGGCGGGCTCGACCGATAGGAGGCGAAGCTCGCCGTCGGTCAGGGTTCCCGTCTTGTCAACGCAGATCGTGTCCACGGCGGCCAGCGACTCGGTCGCGCTCATCTGCTGGACAAGCGTTCCCCGCTTGGCGAGGCGCACCGCGGCGACCGCGAAGGTGACCGACATCAGCAGCACCAGGCCCTCGGGGATCAGGGTGATAAGGCCGGCCGTCGCGGTCTGCGCGGCCTCGGTGATGTTGGCGTTCCGCACCTTCAGGGCCCCGATCAGGAGCACGGCGAGGGGGACCATCAGGTAGGTGCAGGCGACGATCACCCGGTTGACCTCCTCCTGGAG
Source organism: Solirubrobacterales bacterium (assembly GCA_046330315.1). Lineage (GTDB taxonomy): Bacteria > Actinomycetota > Thermoleophilia > Solirubrobacterales > 70-9 > JAXLSZ01. Next base: position 350,052 of record JAXLSZ010000007.1, on the reverse strand, counting down.
CGGCGAAGGCGGGTGGCGGAAGGTCCGGGCCTCGCCGGCGATGCTTCCGGCGTAGCTGTTCTCGCGCACCGCGTCCACCACGTACTCGCCCGCCCCTGAGATGCAGTAGGAGCCCGAGAGGGCGCGGTCGCCGGCCTCCTTGCGCACCCCGTCGGCCTCGCCGGTGAGGACCGACTCGTCGAGGGTGATCGAGCGGCTGCGGATCACCTCGCCGTCGGCGACGAGCTGGTCGCCGGGCTCGACGATCACCACGTCGCCGGGGACGACCTGGTCGCCGAGCAGCTCCGTGACGGCGCCATCGCGCAGCACCGAGGCGCGTGGGGCGACCAGGACGGCCAGCTCGTCGAGCTTGCGCTTCGCCTTCAGCTCCTGGCGGATCCCGATCCACGAGTTGACGATCGCGATCAGCCCGAACACCGCGTCGGCGAAGAGGCCGAGCGAGAGGATCAGCACGAAGAAGACCCCGATGATCGCGTTGAACAGCGTGAAGACGTTGCCGGCGACGATCGTCGAGACCGACCTCGAGGAGGTCTCCGGAGGCGGCCCCAGCTCGCGCAGGCGGCGCTGCGCCTCGGCGCTGTCGAGCCCTCGCTCTGTGGCAGGGTCGCTCACGACCTCATTGTTTACCTGTTGCGCCGGTGACCCCCGGCCGAGCTTCAAGTTTGCGCTGATTGTCAGCGCAAACTTGAAGCTCGGCGGCGGGGGGTTGGCGGTCCGCCGTCTCGCACCGTCGGCTTTCGCGTAGGGTTCGCGCCCGTGGCGCTTGAGCTCGGACTCAACCTCGGATACTGGGGCATCGGCCCCGAGGGGGAGGAGGCCGTGGAGCTGACCCGGGCGGCCGAGCGGGCGGGATTCGACTCGGTGTGGGTCGCCGAGGCCTACGGCTCCGACATCGTCAGCGTGCTCGCCTGGCTCGCCCCGCAGACGACGACGATCAAGCTGGGCGCGGCGGTGATGCAGGTGCCGGCGCGGCCGCCGGCGGCGGCGGCGATGGCCGGGGCGACGATCGACAGGCTCTCCGGGGGGCGCTTCATCTTCGGCTTCGGGCCCTCGGGCCCGCAGGTCTCCGAGGGCTGGTACGGCGTTCCCTACCCGAAGCCCTGGGGGCGGACCCGCGAGTACGTGGAGGTGGTCCGCGAGATCCTCTCCCGCAAGGGGCCCCTCGAGCACCACGGCACCCACTACGAGCTGCCGTTGCCCGGCGGGGAGGGCAAGGCGCTGAAGCTCGGCTTCCACCCCCTCCGCAACGAGATCCCCGTCTTCCTCGGCGCGATCGGGCGCCGCTCGGTGGAGATCGCGGCGGAGATCGGCGACGGCTGGATCCCGGCCTTCTTCAGCGTCGAGGACTTCGAGGAGATCTGGGGCGAGCACATCGAGGCCGGGCTGGCGAGGGGCGGCAGGGACCGCTCGGCGCTGGAGATCTCCCCGACCCTGCAGGTGGCGATAGACGGCGACACCGAGGCGGCGCTGGCCGTGGTCAAGGCCGGGCTGCTGCTCTACCTCGGGGGCATGGGCAGCCGCCGCACCAACTTCTACGTCGAGCTCGCCCATCGCTACGGGTTCGGCGAGGTCGCCGACGAGGTCCAGCGCCTCTACCAGGACGGCGACCGCGCGGCCGCCTACGCGGCGGTCAGCGACGACCTCGCGCACGCCACCTCGCTGATCGGGACCGAGGCCGAGGTGGCCGAAAGGATCGCGCGCTTCCAGGCCTCCGGGGTGGATCGGCTGATTGCCTGGCCCGCCCACACCGAGCGCGCCGATCGCCTGCACACGATCGAGCGGCTGGCGGCGATGGCCGGCGTGGCCGCGCCCGCCTAGCCGGATTGTCTAGGCTCTCGCGGCTCTCGATGAGGATCGGAGTTCCGAAAGAGACGGCCGAGGGGGAGCGCCGCGTGGCGCTGGTGCCGGACGCGGTCAAGTCCCTGAAGCGAAACGAGGGGGTCGAGGTGGCGGTTGAGTCCGGCGCCGGAATCTCCGCCGGGCACACCGACGAGGCATACGCGGAGGCCGGGGCGGAGGTGGGCGGCGCCGAGCAGGCATGGGGGGCGGAGGTGGTGCTGCGGGTGGCGCCCCCCGACGCGGCCCAGATCTCCGCGATGCGCACCGGGCAGGTGCTGATCTCCCACCTGCAGCCGTGGACCGCGGAGGAGACCAACCGGGGGCTCGCCGCCGCCGGGGTCACCGCATTCGCGATGGAGGCGATCCCCCGCACCACCCGCGCCCAGGCGATGGACGCGCTCTCCTCCCAGGCCGCCGCCGCCGGCTACGCGGCGACCCTGATCGCCGCCCGCGAGTCGGGCCGCTTCTTCGGGATGATGACCACGGCCGCCGGGACGGTGCCGCCCGCCAGGGTGCTGGTTCTGGGCGCCGGCGTCGCCGGGCTGCAGGCCGTCGCCACCGCCAAGCGGCTGGGCGCCGTGGTGATGGGCTTCGACATCCGCCGCGCCGCCTGGGAGCAGATCGCCTCGCTCGGGGGCCGGCCCTTGGAGCTGGACTTCATCCCCGACGCCGAGGGCGAGGGCGGCTACGCGCGCCCCCTCACCGAGGAGGAGAACGAGAAGGTGCGCGACGCGCTGGAGGCCGAGGCGGCCAAGCAGGACGTGATCGTCACCACCGCGGCGATCCCGGGGCGCCCGGCGCCGCTGCTGATCACCGCCGAGGCGGTGCGCGGCATGCACCCCGGCTCGGTGATCGTCGACCTCGCGGCCGAGAGCGGCGGCAACTGCGAGCTGACCAGGGCGGGGGAGACCGTCGAGGAGGGCGGGGTGCGGGTCGTCGGGCCGAGGAACCTGCCCAGCGAGATGCCCGCCCCCGCCTCGCAGCTCTACGCGAGGAACCTCGAGAACCTGCTCGGCCTGCTGGTCACCGAGGAGGGGGAGCTGAGGATCGACTTCGACGACGACATCGTCGCGGCGGCCTGCATCACCCACGACGGGCGGATCCGCAGCGAGCGCGCCGCCGGGTACGAGCAGGCGCCCGGCGATGACGGAGCCGGAGGGGAGGCGCCAGGGTGAGCCTGATGACCGAGATCACGATCTTCGTGCTCGCCGCGTTCGTCGGCTTCGAGGTGATCTCCAAGGTCCCGACCACGCTTCACACGCCGCTGATGTCGCAGACCAACGCGATCCACGGCATCGTGATGCTGGGCGGGCTGATCGTGGTCGGCTACGCGAACGACCCGCTGGAGTACGTGATCGGCGTGATCGCGATCGCCTTCGGCGCGATCAACATCGTCGGCGGCTTCATGGTCACCGACCGCATGCTCGGGATGTTCGTGCGCAAGCCGAAGCCATCCGAGGAAGAGGACGACTCGTGACCCTCGCCGTGCTCGAGCCCGGCGGGGATGCCGCCACGGCGCTCTACATCGTCGCCTTCTCCTGCTTCATCTTCGGCGTCCGCCGCGGCACCCACCCGACCACGGCGCGCCAGGGCAACATGATCGCCGCCGCCGGGATGGCGGTTGCGGTGGTCACCACCCTGCTGCTCGACGGGATCGGCAACTGGGGGCTGATCGTGCTCGGCCTGGCGATCGGCACGACGGTCGGCGTGGTCGCCTCGATCCGGGTGCAGATGACCGCGATGCCGCAGATGGTCGCCCTCTACAACGGGGTCGGGGGCGGTGCCGTGGCGCTGATCTCCTGGTCGGAGATCCGCCACGGGATCTCGCTCGGCGAGACGATCCCGCTCGACTCCCTGATCCCGGTCCTCTTCGCGGCGGTGGTCGGCTCGGTCTCCTTCTGGGGCTCCAACATCGCCTTCGGAAAGCTCCAGGGGATCATCCCCGGCCAGCCGATCAAGGCGCCGGGCCAGCAGGTGCTGAACGCGCTGCTGCTGGCGGCGATCGTCGTCGCCTGCGTGGTGATCGCGATCAACAACGACGACCCCTCGCAGGCGATCTTCATCGGGATCCTGATCGCCGCGGCGATCCTCGGCAACCTGGTGGTGCTGCCGATCGGCGGCGCCGACATGCCGGTCGTGATCTCGCTGCTGAACGCCTTCACCGGCCTCTCCGCCGCCGCCGCGGGCTTCGCGCTCGACAACGTGGCGCTGATCGTCGCCGGCACCCTGGTCGGGTCCTCGGGGACGATCCTCACCATGGAGATGGCGACGGCGATGAACCGCTCGGTCGCCAACGTTCTGTTCGCCGGGTTCGGGGGAGCCCCGGCGGCGACCGGAACCACCGAGGAGCGGCCGGTGATCTCGATCGGGGCCCAGGACGCGGCGATCAAGCTCGCCTATGCGGACTCGGTGGTGATCGTCCCCGGCTACGGGATGGCGGTCGCCCAGGCCCAGCACGCGGTCAAGGAGATGGCCGACGAGCTCGAGAAGCGCGGGGTGGAGGTCAACTACGCGATCCATCCCGTGGCGGGCCGGATGCCCGGCCACATGAACGTGCTGCTCGCCGAGGCCGACGTCCCCTACGAGAAGCTGCGCGAGATGGACGAGATCAACCCCGAGATGCCGCGCACCGACGTCGCCGTGGTGATCGGCGCCAACGACGTCACCAACCCGGCGGCCAAGAACGACCCGGACAGCCCGATCGCCGGCATGCCGATCATCGAGGTCACCGAGGCTCAGCAGGTGATCGTGATCAAGCGCTCGCTCTCACCCGGCTTTGCGGGCATCGACAACGACCTCTTCTACGAGCCCAACACCTCGATGCTCTTCTCCGACGCCAAGCAGGCCGCCGCCGACATCGCGGCGGAGATCCAGGAGCTGTAGCCCCGCGGGGCGAGCGAGGGACACGGCGCTCCTCGGGCCCCGGCGGGGATCGGCGCACGCTCAGCGCTGGACCCGGCCGGGCAGCAGGTAGGGGTAGGGCCGTCGCCGCACCCGCTGCTGCCAGGCGCGGTCCAGCTTGCGCACCCGCAGCAGGAACTCCCACAGCCGTGCGTCGGAGCGGTAGTAGCGGCGGACCTCCTGCTCGCCGAGAGGCTCGGAGAGGTGGCGGTTGGCGGCGGCCAGGAAGGCCGGCAGCCAGGCCTCGAGGCGCTCCTTGAGCAGGTTGCCGCAGACGTCTTCCATGACCTCGCGAAGGTCGCGGTAGCTGTCGAGGATCTTGGGCCCCAGGAAGCGGCGCACCGGCGGGCGCAGCGCCGCCGGGAGGGGCTGGACGAGGAGGTCGAGGTCGAGGCGAAGGTCCCCGCCGGCGCTCCAGAGCATCGGGGTGGTGACGTCGAGGTAGCGCAGCCGCCCCCCGGTTTCCCAGACCCAGTTTGAGAGCTGCGCGTCGAGGCCGCGACGGGGGTTGACGGTGCGCGCGGCGGCCTCGATCAACGCCTCGACCAGCGGATGCCCCTCGGACGGCTCGCCCGCCGCGAGGACCGCCGGGCCGAGCGTCGAGGGGTCGAGCGCGGGTTGCACCGCGTAGCCGACCACCCGGCCGTCGGAGCGCCCGACCGCCTCGAACTCGGTTGGGACCACCTCGACGCCGGCCTCGCCGAGGGATGCCACGTAATCGGCCAGGGTCTCCCCGTAGGCGTCGAAGCGGGCGCGGTCGGGGAAGGCCGGGAGGCGCTTGCAGGCGAAGACCGGCTCCTCGGCGGGCCAGCCGAGGACCAGGGAGATCTCCCCGTAGCCGAGCACCCGCAGTCCGCGCTCGTCGCCCCTGCCGAGCGCCTCCTCGACCATCCGGTCCAGCTCGGCGAGCCCCTCGGGCCCGAGCGTGCTCAAGCCAGCGCGCCGCCGACGGTCTCGATGATCTCGTCGGCCTCGGAGTCGGTGAGGATCAGCGGCGGCTTGAACTGGGTGACCGCGTGGTCGTGCTCGGCGTAGACGGCGAAGACGCCGGCGTCGATCAGCGACTTGGCCGCCAGCACGCCCCCGTGGGGGTCCTCGAAGAGGAGGCCCATGGTCATGCCGCGCCGCCGCAGTGAGAATGGGAGCCCCGCGAAGCCCGTCTCGAATCGCTCGCCGAGCTCTGTGACGCGCTCGGCGAACCCGGGGGCGGTGACCTGCTCGACGACCGCGCCGGCCGCCGCGCAGCCGATCTCCGAGCCGCCGAAGGTGGAGACGTGGGCGAAGGGCCGCTCGTCGAAGAAGCACTCCAGCTCGGCGCTGAGCAGCGCGGCGCTGACCGGGTAGAGACCGCCCCCCAGCCCCTTGCCGGTGATCACGATGTCGGGCTCGGCGCCCTCCTGGGTGTGGAACCAGGTGGTCCCGGTGCGGCCGAGCCCCGTCTGGACCTCGTCGAGCACCAGCAGCGCGCCCGCCTCCCGGGCGATCTCACCGGCCCCGCGGAGGTAGCCGGGCTCGGGCGGCGGGAAGCCCAGGGTGGCCGGGATCGACTCGAGGATCACCGCGGCCGTGCCGGTGCCGGTGGCCGCCCGCAGGGCCTCGAGGTCGTTGAAGGGGACGTGGGTGAAGCCGGGAAGCAGGCCTCCGAAGGGCTCCGACCAGCGCGGGTCGCTTGCCGCCCGGGCAAGCCCCGCGATGCCGTGGTAGGCGCCGGTCGTGGCGACGATCCCCTGCCGGCCGGTGTGGCCGCGGGCGAGGGCGAGGGCGATATCCACCGCCTCGCTGCCCGAGGGCGTGAACAGGGCGAAGGGGAGGCGCCCGCCGGTGCTCTCCGACAGCCGGGTGGCGAGCCGGGCCCGGTGGCCGGAGATCAGGTGGTGGTTCCCGACGTCGAGGTGGTCGAGGGCCTCGCGCATCGCGGCAACCACCCGCGGGTTGCGGTGGCCGAGGTTGAAGACCCCCCCGTTGCAGTGGCAGTTCCAGTACCAGCGGCCCGAGTAGGCGTCGCGGAAGCGCGCGCCCTCCCGTTCGCCGATCACGATGTCCACACCGATCGCCTGCAGGGCGCGGGTCTTGCCGCGGTTGACGTGCGAGGCCGCTGCCTCGATCGCCTCCTCGCGGGTCGCGAAGGGCTCGGTGGCAGTGGCGTCCGGGGCGGCGTCTCGCATCTCGACCTCCTGGCGTTGCGTTGGCCGGATCGTACCCCGGCCCCACGGCCGAGCCCCCCTCGGCCGCGCCCCCCGCCGAGCTTCAACTTTCCGTTGCATGTCAGCGGGAACTTGAAGCTCGGCCGGGGGGTTTGGGGTCAGTCGCCGTCGCGGCGGCGCTCCTCGCGGCGGTGCCGGCGGAGGATCGGCAGCGCGTAGCCGATCACGGCGCCGAGCAGGGCGGCGATCAGCAGCGCGAGAATCAGCGGTGCCGAACCGTCGATGAACAGCACCTTGACCCTGACCGTCTGGGAGTTCTGCAGGGCGATGACCACCAGCAGCGCGATCGCCACGTAGAGGACCCAGCGGCGCCAACTCGTCTCGCCCTGGCCCCCGGTTGGCGCGTGGGCCTTGGTCGGGTCGTTCATGCGGAGCGACTGTAACAGCGGGCGGGTCGGGGGCCGGCGGCGGGCGTCCGGGCAGGGTGCGGGTCCGGGAGGCGGATCGGCGTGCCGTGCCATCCGGGCGTGGACGGCGCAGGACGGGCCCGGCGCAAGGCGTGAACGAGGCGGGGCGTGAACGAGGCGGGGCGTGAACGACGCGCGGCGTGAAACCGCTCAGCACGGGCCCGGCGCAAGGCGTGAACGACGCGGGGCGTGAACGAGGCGGGGTGTGAAACGGCTCAGGACGGGCCCGGCGCGGGGTGCGAACCGGCTCAGGACGGGCCCGGCGCGGGGTGCGAACCGGCTCAGGACGGGCCCGGCGCCGATTCGGCACGGTGGCGCGACGAAGGCGGCGACCGAGTCGCTGGTTCGTGTGGTCTCTCAGCCTCATTACGGGATGGAGCAGCGCGGGCAGGCGAGCGTCGAGTGGGTGGCGCTCACCCTGCTGGTCGCACTGGCCCTGGGTGCCGCGGTCGCGGCGGGCGTGCGCCTGCCGGGAGTCGCCCTGGCCCGCGCGCTGAGCACGCGGATCCTCTGCGCGGTGTCGCTCAGCGGGGACTGCGGGGAACGGTTCGCCCTGGCGGAGGCCTACGGCGAGGAGGTCGCCGCGCTGGTGCGCGGTCACGCGCCGGGACTCGCCTACGAGCAGGGCATGCGCGCACTCCCCGTGGACTTCCGGCGCTGCCGGCGGACTCGCTGCGGCGACGGCGCGGAGCAGGGCTACGTAGCGCGCTCCGCGGCGGGCCAGCCGGTCGTCGCCTTCGTGCACGTCGTGGACTGCCGGAGCCGGGCCGGTGTCTCCGCGGCCGGGGACTGCTCGGGCCCGCGGCGCGGGAACCTCTACATCCAGTACTGGACCTACTACCCCGACAGCGCCACGCTCCGCGGCGTCCCCGTGGCCGGGGCCGCCGGCTACCACCGCGACGACTGGGAGGGCGTGCAGGTGCGGATCGGCCCGGACGGAGAAGCCGACGAGAGGGCCACCTCGCACGCCGGCTACAACTACGGCCGGGGGCCGGGGAACTGGGCCTCGGACGCCGGGATCGGGCCCCTGCGCGACCTCGAGGAGGCGGTCGGCCTGCGCCGGGCCGGCGGCTGGGGCCCGGAGACCGGCTGGCTCTTCGTCTCCGGCGGCTCGCACGCCGGCAGCGCCGTCGGCGAGCCCTGGCGGGTCGGCCGGGTCACCCGGCGCCGCGACCTGCGACTGGTCCCCCTGGAGCCGGTTGCCGCCGGAGCCGCCGGGCGCACCCGCTTCGTGATCGCCCCTCCCTGGCGCAAGGCGGTCTGGCGCGACCCCGAGGCCTCCGGCACCGACTGAGACCTCCTCGCCGAGCGGGGCGGCCCGCCGAGCGGGGCGGCCAGGCAGGCATCGTCATCTCGTGGCCCCCGGCCGCGCCTGGTGGCCGGGACGGTCTCGACCGGCGCCTGACCCGGTCCGCCGGGTCCCGGGCTACTTCGGCGGCATCCGCAGGGCGCCGTCGAGCCGGATCGTCTCGCCGTTCAGCATCGGGTTGGCGACGATCTGGCCGACCAGCATCGCGTACTCCTCGGGCAGGCCGAGCCGCGAGGGGAAGGGGATGCCGGCCCCCAAGGCCGCCCGGGCCTCCTCGGGCAGGGCTGCGAGGAGCGGCGTGTCGAAAAGCCCGGGGGCGATCGTCATCACCCGGATCCCTCGCGAGGCCATGTCGCGGGCGGCCGGAAGGGTCAGGCCGACGATGCCGCCCTTGGAGGCCGCGTAGGCGACCTGGCCGACCTGCCCGTCGAAGGCGGCGATCGAAGCGGTGTTGACGCAGACTCCGCGCTCGCCGCCGGGGTCGGGGTCGTTCCCGTTCATCGAGGCGGCGGCCATGCGGAGCACGTTGAAGGTCCCGATCAGGTTGACCTTGACGACGTTGCCGAAGAACTCGAGGTTGTGGGGCCCACGCTTGTGGGCCACCCGCTCGGCCCAGCCGATGCCCGCGCAGCAGACCGAGACGCGCAGGCCGCCCTCGCGGCCCGCCGCGAGCTCCACCGCCGCCCCGACGGCTTCCTCGTCGGTGACGTCGGCGGCGACGAACCCGGCGCCGATCTCGGAGGCCAGCGCCTCGCCCTTCTCGGCGTTGAGGTCGGCGATCACGACCTCGGCACCGGCGGCCCGCAGGGCGCGCGCCGTCGCCTCGCCGAGGCCGGATGCCCCCCCGGCGACCAGTGCCGATCTGCCCTTCACGTCCATCGGCGCGGGAGACTACCCGTCGCGCGGCCACCGGTCCTTGACGCCGGCGGCCCTTCACGCGGAGGCCTTCACCCGGGGACCCTTGACGCCGGCGGCCCTTCACACGGAGGCCCTTCACGCCGGCGCCCCGTCACCGCCGCGGGCGGCCCTTTCGCGGGGTATGGGCTCCCGGTAGGGTTTGGCCATCGCCCCTGAGGTCAAGGCAAGCCCAAAGGAAGCGATCGCCGAGCGCCTCGCCGAGGCGCGCAAGCGGACCATGGACCTGGTCGCCCCGCTGAGCGACGAGCAGCTCAACCGGGTCTACTCGCCCATCCTCAGCCCGCTGATCTGGGACCTCGGCCACATCGCCAACTTCGAGGAGCTCTGGCTGGTGCAGACGGTGGGCGGGCTGGAACCGCTGCACGGCGAGCTCGGTCGCTTCTACGACGCGATCGAGAACCCGCGGAAGACTCGGGGCGAGCTGCCGATCCTGCGGGCCGGCGAGGTGGAGCCCTACATGGAGGCGGTCCGCGAGCGCACCCTCGAGGTGCTGGAGTCGGTGGACCTCGACGATCCCTCCGAGCGGCTGCTCGACGAGGGCTTCGTTTACGAGCTGGTCCTCGCCCACGAGCACCAGCACAACGAGACGATGCTCCAACTCCTGCAGATGGTCGAGGCCTACGAGCCGGTGCGCGCCGATCCCGGCCCCGCCGCCGAACTCGCGGCCAAGGGCCCGGAGATGGTCGAGGTCCCCGGCGGGAAGGTACAGGTCGGCTCGCCCCCCGGCGGCTTCGCCTACGACAACGAGCGCCCCGCGCACCGCGTCGAGGTGGAACCGTTCCTGATCGATCGCACCCTCGTCAGCAACGCCCGCTTCGCCGAGTTCGTCGAGGAGACCGGCGCCGAGCCGCCGCTGTACTGGGAGCGCGAGGGCGGAGAGTGGCTGCGCACGGCGATGGGCCGTCGGATGCCGGTCGAGCCCGGCCACCCGGTGATCCACGTTTCCCACCCGCAGGCCGAGGCGTTCGCCCGCTGGGCCGGCAAGAGGCTGCCCACCGAGCACGAGTGGGAGGCGGCCTGCGCCGGCGCCCGGCGCGAGCGCGCCAACCTCGACCACCTCGCCTTCGGCACCGCCCCGGCGGGCGCCTACGCCGACGCCGCCTCGGACTGCGGTGCGGTGCAGATGCTCGGCGACGTCTGGGAGTGGACGAGCTCGGACTTCGCCGCCTACCCGGGGTTCGAGGCCTTCCCCTACCGCGAGTACTCCGAGGTCTTCTTCGGCGATGCCCACAAGGTCCTGCGCGGGGGCTCCTGGGCGACCCGGCGCAGCGTGATCCGACCCGGCTTCCGCAACTGGGACCTGCCGCAGCGACGGCAGATCTTCGCCGGAATCCGCTGCGCGCGGGACGCCTGAGCGCAGCCGCGGGCCGGGAGGTGGTCAGCCGTGCGAAACGAATCGCGACCCCGGGGGACGGTTAGGCGACCGATGGAGCCGCAGACCGCCCCGGAGCCGATCGCGATCGAGGTCCACCTGCCGGATAACGGCAGCGACGACCTCGCCGCCGACGCGCGCGCCGGCCTCGCCCGGGAGCTCAAGGAGCTGCCGCCGAAATACTTCTACGACGAGCGTGGGTCGCGCCTCTTCGAGCGGATCACCGAGCTCCCCGAGTACTACCCGACCCGCACCGAACGCGCGATCCTGCGCTCCCAGGCCTCCGAGATCGTCGCAGCGGCCGGCGACCCGGTCAGCCTGATCGAGCTCGGCTCGGGCTCGGCGGCCAAGACCAGGGTGCTGCTGGATGCGATGCGCGAGGCCGGGTGCCTGCGCACCTACGCCCCCGTGGACATCTCCGAGGAGATCACCCGTGCCACCGCCGAGCGACTGGTCTCCGAATACCCCGACCTCCTGGTCCGCGGCGTGGTCTGCGACTTCGAGCGTCACCTGGAGCGGGTGGAGGTGGAGGGGCCGCGAATGATCGCCTTCCTGGGGGGCACGATCGGCAACTTCTACCCCGGCGCCCGTCGCAGCTTCCTGGGCCGGATCGCCGACCTGCTGGGCGAGGGCGACCACCTGCTCCTGGGCACCGACCTGGTCAAGGACACGGCCCGCCTGGAGGCTGCCTACAACGACTCGGCCGGGGTCACCGCCGAGTTCAACAAGAACGTCCTGTGCGTGCTCAACCGGGAGCTGGGAGCCGACTTCGACCTCGATCGGTTCGAGCACCGCGCCTTCTACGACCCCGAGAACGCCCGGGTCGACCTCCGGCTGCGCTCGCTGGCCGAGCAGACGGTGAGCCTTCCGGGGATCGGGATGACGATCGAGCTCGGCGGGTCCGAGGAGATCCGCACCGAGATCTCCTGCAAGTTCACCCGGCCCCACCTCGAGAAGATCTACGCCGAGGCGGGGCTGGAGATGACGGCCTGGTTCACCGATCCGGCCGGAGACTTCGCGCTCTCGCTCGCCCGGGGCGCGTAGCTTTCCTGCCCATCGACGTCGCGGGCGCCCGAAGGGACGAGGGCCCGTTTGCGGCTGGCGGCGCCGTCAGGTGTCGAGCGCAGCGGCGAGCGCCGCGTGACCGTCGCTGAGCACCGGCTCGCCGTGTGAGACGAGGACCATCTCGACCGGAAGGTCGAGGAGGGGCAGGAGCTTCTCGCGGAGTTGGCCGATCGTGGCGCTGGAGGGAAGCCAGGAGGCGGGGCACATGCGCACGCCCCCGTCGGGGTCGCCGAGCAGGACGTCCCCCGGCAGCACCGCGCCGGCGGCGGTGTCCCAGAAGACGACCTCGTTGCGAGGGCGACCCGGATACGCCTCGATGCCTGCGGGCAGGGGGTCGCCGGGCCTGAAGGTGTCGGTCACCGGCGTGCGCCGGCGCACCGGGGCGGCGCCGGTGGCGTGGGCCCAGACCCGCGCCTGCGGGAAGCGTGCGAGGACCTCGGCGGCCGAGCGGGCGTGCCAGTGGACGGTCAGCACGACGTGGAGCGCACGACCCTGCGAGGCGCGGGCCAGCTTCTCCCACTCATCCTCGGCGCTCAGCAGGGGATCGACAAGGACGAGGTCGTCGCCGCGAAGCAGGGCGACGCAGCCGACGTCCTCGCGCCAGTCGGGGTGGTAGTCGGTCCAGCGCCAGAGGCCCGGCGCCAGCTCGGTGCCGATCACCGCGGTCGGGAACGGCGGCGAGCGGGGCGGGAGCGCTCGGCGGCGTCGCGCATGCGCCGCTGGTGCTCGTGGCTGTTGGCGACTGCCAGGTGGGCCAGGAACCTCATCGTCTCTCTCCTTTCCGGTGGGCCGGGAACTGGAAACCACCGGCTAAGTCTGTTTGGTGGTGTGAACAACACTAGCTAAAATCGTTTGACGGTGTCAAGCGGAACCTCGTCACACATCGATCCCGATGCGGAGCTGATCCGGGACTTCGTCAACACCCGCGACCTGGACGAGGGCGTCGACCTGGTGTCGGACCCGGCCTCGCTGGCCGCCTGGGTCCGCGAGCGGGCCTCGATCGAGACCGGGGCTCCAAGCGCCGCGGAGCATCGCAGGGTACTGGCGCTGCGCGAGGCGCTGCGTGCGATGCTTCACGCAAACAACGGGGCGGCGCTCGAGGACGCCGACCTCGAGCCGCTGCGAGAGGCGGCCGACCGCACCGCCCTCGGCGTCGTGACCAGCCGGGGGGAGGTGCGGGTGCGGCCCTCGGCGGGCGGCCTTGCGGCCTTCGAGGCGGCCCTCCTGCTCGCCGTGGCCGGCGCCCAGGAGCGGGGCACCTGGGCGAGGCTGAAGGCCTGCCCGGCGGCCGATTGCCGGTGGGCCTTCTACGACCGCTCGCGCAACCGATCCCGTACCTGGTGCTCGATGGAGGAGTGCGGCAACCGATCCAAGACGCGCAGCTACCGGGCCCGCGTGTCGGGCCGCTCAGGGAGCTAGGGCCTCGATCACCTCGCCGAAGCGGTCGGGCGTGGTGATCGGCAGCAGGATCGGCAGGGTCACGCCGCCCTCGACGAACTCGTCGAGGCGGGCGCGGATCTGCTTGGTGCTGCCGAACAGGAAGGTTTCGGAGATCAGCTCCCAGGGGGCCGCGGCGGCCGCGGCGTCGCGGTCCCCGGCCTCCCAGGCCTCGACCATCGGGGCGATCTGCTCGCCGCAGCCGAGCCATCGGAAGAACTCGGTGTAGACCGGCACCGTGATATAGGAGGCGAACATGAACCGGGCCAGGGGCTCAACCGCCTCCCGCTCGCCGGGCAGGCAGAAGAACCGGCAGAGCAGCTCGAAGCCATCCGGCACCGCGCCGAGCTCGGCCTTCACCCTCGGCAGGCCCCCGAGGGGCAGGAAGTTGGTGAAGGCGCCGTCCGCCCTCTCTGCCGCCAGCCTCAGCATCCGCCCCCGCAGCGCCGCGAGCACGATCGGGACCCGCATCTCCGGGGCGCGCTCCAGCTTGAACCCGGTGGGGGTCCGCTCGCCGCCCAGGGCGGCCCGCAGGAAGCCGAGGGTCTCCTCGACCCGGGAGTAGGGGCGCTCGAAGGGGATCCCGTTCCAGCCCTCCACGATGCGGTCCGAGGAGGCGCCGATGCCCAGCGCGAAGCGGCCGTTGGAGGCTTCTGCCATCGCCGCCGCCTGCTGGGCGAGCAGGGCGGGGCCGCGCTGGAAGACGCCGACGATGCCGGTCCCCAGCCGGACCCCCTCCGTCCAGGCCGCCGCCAGCGCCAGCGGGGTGAAGCCGTCGGGTCCGTTGGTCTCGCCGCTCCAGAGGTCGGTGTAGCCGGTGGCCTCCGCCCGGCGGACGTGCTCGGCGTGCTCGGGAAGCGAGATCCCCGGAAGCGGAAGCGTCAGTCCCCAGCGTCGCTCGGGCATGGGCGCGCACCCTATCGCCCATCGGGTAGGCTCGCCGCAGGGTGGACTTCTCGCGCCTCAAGCGGACCGAAGTCGTGGGGATGCTCTCCGGCGCGCTCCTCGCGGTCAGCCTCTTCCTGCCCTGGTATTCGCTCAGCCGCTCGCCGGACCGCGTGGTCCAGCAGGCCTGGGTGTGCGGAGCGGGCAACTACTCCTGCAGCGCCTGGCAGACCTTCCCGATCAACCGCTGGCTCTTCCTGGCGGCCGCGGTCGCCCCCTTCATCCTCACCTACTTCGTGCTCAGCGCCCAGCGCGGCCAGTACCCGACGGGCGAGTTCACGATGACCGTGGGGCTGGCGGTGATCGTCCTGGTGGCCTTCAACGGGGTGATCGCCAAGCCCGGAAGCGACTTCCAGTTCGGTCTCAGCCTCGACTACGGCTTCTACGTGGCCCTGCTGGCCGGTTTCGTGATGGCCGGCGCCGGGGCGATGGTCTCGCTGGAGTCCGGCGGCGGGGCCCAGCGAAAACCGCCGGCCACTTTCTGAAAGGCTACGGTGCCGAGATGGGCGTGATATCCCAGGACCTACGATCCGGCGCCAGGCCCGACCGCAACCTCGCGCTCGAGCTGGTGCGGGTCACCGAGGCGGCGGCGCTCGCCGCCGCCCGCTGGGTGGGCAGGGGCGACAAGATCGCCGCCGACCAGGCAGCGGTGGACGCGATGCGGCTGATGCTGCACACCGTCCCCATGGACGGGATCGTGGTGATCGGGGAGGGCGAGAAGGACGAGGCGCCGATGCTCTACAACGGCGAGCGGATCGGCGACGGCAGCCCGCCGGTCGTGGACATCGCCGTGGACCCCCTCGAGGGCACCCGGCTCTGCGCGCAGGGGGAGCCCTCGGCCCTGGCCGTCGTCGCCCTCTCCGAGCGCGGCACCATGTTCGACCCCGGCCCCTGCGTCTACATGGAGAAGATCGCCGGTGCGCCGGAGATCGCGGATTGCCTCAGCCTCACCGACCCGCTGCCCGAGGTGATCGGCAGGGTGGCCGAGAGGAAGGGGGCCGCCGCGGGCGAGGTGACGGTCGTGATGCTCGACCGCCCGCGCCATTCCGAGGCCGTCGAGCAGATCCGCGAGGCGGGCGCGAGGATCCGCTTCATCAAGGACGGTGACGTCTCCGCGGCGCTGCTCGCGGTCAGCCCCGGGACGGGCATCGACATCCTCTGGGGGATCGGCGGCACCCCGGAGGGGGTGCTCTCCGCGGCGGCGATCAAGTCGCTCGGGGGGCAGATACTCGGCCGGCTCTGGCCCCGCGACGAGGGCGAGCGCAAGGCCGCCGCCGACGCCGGCTACGACCTCGAGCGGGTCCTCGACGTGGACGACCTGGTCGGGGGAGGCGATGTCTTCTTCGCGGCCACCGGGGTGACCGACGGGGACCTCCTCGACGGGGTCCGCTACCTCGAGGACGGGCGTGCCTCGACCGAGTCGCTGGTGATGCGCTCGCGGTCCGGGACGGTTCGCAAGGTGGGCGCCAGCCACGACCGCGCCAAGCTGCGCGAGCTGGTGACGACCGGCCTCTACGGCTAGCGGGTGTCCGCCGGAGCGGGCTGGAGGATGTCCGGCGGAGCGACCCGCGGAGACGGCCGGGCAGCCGTCCCGGTGGCGATCGCCGGCGCAACCGGCTACATCGGGGGGCTGCTGGCGCGGGAGCTCGCGGGCCGCGGGCACCGGGTCATCGCCCTGGCCCGCCGGCCCGACTCGGGGGCGGCGGCGGCGCTTCGCGAGGCCGGCTGCGAGATCGTCCGCGCCGACGTTCTCGATCGCCCCAGCCTGGAGGCGGGCCTGGCCGGGGCGGCCGTCGCCTACTACCTGGTGCACTCGATGGGCCGGGGGTCGGAGGGAGACTTCGCGGCCCGCGACCGGCGCGGGGCCGCCAACTTCACCGCCGCGGCCGCGGCGGCGGGGGTGAGGCGGATCGTCTACCTCGGGGGGCTCGGGCAGGGCTCCGAGCACCTCGACAGCCGCCATGAGACGGCGCGGGTGCTGGCGGCCGGGGAGGTCCCCCTGACCTACTTCCGGGCGGCGGCGGTGATCGGCGCCGGCAGCGAGTCCTTCCGCACGGTGCTCCACCTGGTGCGGCGGCTGCCGGCGATGGTCACGCCGCGCTGGGTGGGCACCCGCACGCAGCCGATCGCGATCGCCGACGTCGTCTCCTACCTGGCGGCCGCAGCGGACCTCGCGGCGCCGCTGGAGCGCGAGATCCAGATCGGCGGGCCCGACGTGACCACCTACGGCGGCATGATGGACGCGATGGCCCGGGCGATGGGACGCCGGCCGCCGGTGCGGATCAGCGTCCCCGTGCTCTCCCCCCGGCTCTCCTCGCTGTGGGTGGGCCTGGTCACGCCGGTGGACCCGGGCATCGCCCGTCCTCTGATCGAGGGGCTGAGCACGGAGACGGTCGTCACCGACCCCTCCGGCATGTCGCTCTTCGACGTCGAGCCGACGCCGCTGGAGGAGGCGATGCGCGCCGCGCTGGAAGAGGGCGCCCGGGACGTTTGATCCCGGGGGTGAGCGGAGACCGCGTGGGTCGCTGGTGGCGCCCGGGCCGGGCGACGGTCAGGCGCCGTCGCCACGCGCCGGAGTGTGTGGCGCTGCGTCGCCTTCCCCGACCGCCGCCGAGCCGATCGGCGAGGGCGGAAGGTCGAAGGCGGCCAGCGACCTGAGGAACCCGCGGGTGATGAGGCGGTGGCCCCGTAGCTGGGTCGCCGAGTAGAGGCGAGCGCCGATCCTCGCGAAGCGGCCGCGGCCGCGCAGCAGGGGGTAGTAGTTCTGGACCTCGGTGCGGACGATCACCCGCCGCGCCCCCGCCGCCACCTCTGCCCCGTCCACCCGGCGCACGTTGATCCTCAGGAAACCCCTCCCGGGTGCGGAGACGAGCAGGCCGCGCTCGATCGGCCAGGTCACCTGCCCGAAGCCGGGGCCCGTCTCGTAGCGCGGCGCCTGGAACCTGAGCAGCACGAGCCGGCGGTTCAGCAGGGTGACCAGGCGCGCCTCGGGCTCGTAGACGACCCGGACGGCCCCCAGCGAGATCCGTTCCAGGTAGGCCCAGTAGGCGCGGGCGAGGCGCTCGAGGCTCTCGGGGCGCCAGAGGTGCTCCAGCGCGCCGGCAGGGAGCAGCGCCTCGGCCTCCTGGGCGGAGCCGGCCGGGCCGCTGGGGTCCACCCGGGAGCGCTCCTCGGGCAGTAGCCGGATCTGCGCCCGGGGGGCCTCAGGCCCGCGGGTCCTGCGCCTCAGCCGGCTCATCCTGGACGTAGGGGAGCGTCCCGGT
Organism: Solirubrobacterales bacterium; assembly: GCA_046330315.1. Classification (GTDB taxonomy): domain Bacteria; phylum Actinomycetota; class Thermoleophilia; order Solirubrobacterales; family 70-9; genus JAXLSZ01. The sequence goes on along the minus strand of JAXLSZ010000007.1, from coordinate 332,392 downwards.
GTCGTGCAGCTCGTGTCGGAGCGAGTTGATCACCGCGCCGACCATCAGCCCGAGACTGAGCAGGTAGAACCACAGCAGCGCGATCAGCACGAAGCCGAGCGTGGAGCCGAACCGCGAGAGGTCCGAGACGTTGCTGAGGTAGATCGGGAACAGCCAGTTGGCGAAGCCGGTCGCCACGGTCACGAAGACTGCCCCGGGCCAGACCGCGCGCCAGGGCATGTGTCCCTTGGGGACGGCCCAGTAGATCACGCAGCAGATCAGGAAGGTGATCAGCAGGGCGCCGGCGATCAGCAGCGCGGTGTCGAGACCCTGCAGGGTGGAGAGACCGAAGGGGAGCTTGTCGGTGGAGCTCAGCACGGCGCCCTCCAGGGTGGGCAGCGCGACGCTGGCCAGCAGCAGCGCGACGACGACGACCAGCATCACGAAGGAGAAGCGCTTCTGCTCGACCCAGCCGCGGCAGTCCACGTGGTAGATGCGGCAGAAGGCGGTGTCCATCGCCCCCCAGAAGGAGGCCCCGATCCACAGCGAGCCGAACACCGCGAGGATCCCGATCGTCGTCGAGTTGCCCCGGATCCTGTCGATGATGCTGTTGAGGGTGTCCTGTTCGGTGTTGGGGAAGAGCCGTTGCAGATCGTTGACGATGCCGCTCTCCACCCCCTCGATCCGCAGCACCTGGCTGAACACGAAGAGCACCAGCAGGATGAAGGGGAAGACGGCCAGCATCAGGTTGTAGGCGACCATCGCCGAGAGCCCGGTGACGTTCTCCGTGTAGGCGCGCCGCCAGAACGCCTTCAGCCATGGCAGGGCGGCCTCGGAGGTGCGGTCCATCGCCCCCGCCGGCGACGGCGGGCGTCGCTTGGCCGGACGCCGGCCGGCCGTCGGCGGAGTCCCCGCGCCGCCGGCGGAGGAGGGCCGGAGCCGCGGGCCCTTCAGCGTCGCCCCACAGCCCTGCCGAGCTCCCCGGCCGCGCGGCCTGCAAGACGCAGCCCAACGGCGGCGACGCCTCTCGCCAGCCCGAATCCCGCATGAGCCAGGTCCTCGAAGCCCGAGGGCGGTGAGGCGCTCCGGTGGTCCCCGGCCCCGGATCCCGCCTGCGGGGCGGCATCCAGGCCCGGCGGCGAGCTCTTGGCGGACCCCGCCCTGGCCGCCGCCCGGCGCGGGCTCTCGACCCCTGGACGGGTCCGTGGGAGGCTGCCCAGCAGGCCTCGTTCGTCGGTCATCGCCAACTCACCGTAACAATCGCGGGGGCCGGTGTTGGTGCTGGCGCTACTTGTCCGCGAATTGGGGGTTTCCTGAGTCAGGTTGGCGCGTCGCTAGCCTTGACTGGGAAAACCGATGGTCCTAGGATACGAACAGACGTTTGATCGCCCCGCAGGCCGACCCGAGGGGGCCGTTCGTGCGCGCGGAGGGGCCCTTGCGGCCCGGTCCGGAGGCCCTGGTCGCAGGCCCGCGCGCCGCGATTCGGCCGCCCGGGACGGCAATCGCTAAACCGCAGACCACCACCGAACGAATAGAGAGCAGGATGCTGGTAGCAGAACTCCAAGAGCTTGAAGAGGTGAAGGGCCTGATCGTCAAGGGCCAGCAGCTCGGCGTGCTGACCTTCGGGGACGTCGCCGCGGCAGTCTCGGAGGTGGACCTCGACGAGTCGGACGTCGAGGACCTCTACGGTCACCTCGAGAAGTCGGGCATCGAGCTGGTCGAGGACGTGGACCCGGCCCAGACGGCCGCCGCCGACGCGCTGCCCGCCGACACCGGCAAGAAGGGGCGCCGCCGCCAGAAGCAGGCGCTGGACCTGAAGCCGGACATGACCACGGACTCCCTGCAGCTCTTCCTCAAGGACATCGGGAAGGTGCGGCTGCTGACCGCGCAGGAGGAGGTGGACCTGGCGAAGCGGATCGAGCGCGGCGACCTCGACGCCAAGCAGAAGATGGTCGAGTCCAACCTGCGCCTGGTCGTCTCGATCGCCAAGAACTACCGCAACCAGGGCCTGCCGTTCCTCGACCTGATCCAGGAGGGGACGCTGGGACTGGTTCGGGCCGCGGAGAAGTTCGACTACCGCAAGGGCTTCAAGTTCTCCACCTACGCGACCTGGTGGATCCGCCAGGCGATCGCCCGGGCGCTTGCCGACAAGGCGCGGACCATCCGCATCCCGGTCCACGTCGTCGAGAAGCTCAACAAGATCGGTCGCGCCGAGCGCAAGCTGGTCACCGAGCTGGGGAGGGAGCCCACCCCCGAGGAGATCGCCGAGGTGACCGGCATCGATCCCGAGGAGGTCGACTCGATCAAGCGCTCCGCGCAGGCGCCGGTCTCCCTGGAGAAGCCGGTGGGCGACGAGGAGGAGTCGGAGTTCGGGCAGTTCATCGCCGACGAGAAGGCCGAGTCGCCCTTCGACAGGGCGGCCGACCTGCTCACCAAGGAGGCGCTCAAGGAGGCGCTGGAGAACCTCTCCTACCGCGAGCGGCGCGTGCTGGAGCTGCGCTACGGGCTCGGCGGCGAGCACCCCCGCACCCTCGACGAGGTGGGCCGGACCTTCAACGTCACCCGCGAGCGGATTCGCCAGATCGAGAACCAGTCGCTGAAGAAGCTGCAGTCGCTGGCCGAGGCCCAGAAGCTGCGCGAAGTCGCGTAGCCGCCGGCAGAAGCTGCGCGAACTCGCGTAGCCGCCGGCAGAAGCTGCGCGAACTCGCGTCGCCGCCGGCAGAAGCTGCGCGAACTCGCGTCGCCGCCGGCAGAAGCCCCGCGAAGTCGTGTAGCCGCCGGCAGAAGCCCCGCGAAGTCGTGTAGCCGCCGGCACTCGGCGCCCCCTGCCGCGCAGCCGCCACCGGCGAAAGTGATCGAATCCATCAGGACGGTGCTTATCTTCAGTCTCGCGGGGGGCGGGCGGATGGGGGGCAGCCCGACGCCGGCGCGGCAGGGTTCAAGCAACCGCCCGCGCGGCCGATAAGGGCCGCGATGTTCCATATCGACGACGCGCTCCGCAAGGTCGTGGAGATGGAGGGCTCCGACCTCCACATCAAGGTGGCCGCCCCGCCCATCGTCCGCGTGCACGGCGAGCTGGGTCCGCTGGACGGCTACGGACCGCTCACCGCAGAGGACACCGAGAAGGCCTTCCACGATCTCGCCGAGGTGAGGTCACTGACCGAGTTCGAGGAAGCCGGCGAGGCCGACTTCGCCTACACCATCCCGGCCCTGGGCCGCTTCCGCGTCAACACCTTCAAGCAGCGCGGGACCACCTCGATCGTCTGCCGCGCGATCCCCTTCGACATCCGCTCGATCGGCGACCTGGGGCTCCCCGACGTGGTCCGCTCGCTCGCCGAGGAGCCTCGCGGGATCATCCTCGTCACGGGTACCACCGGGTCCGGCAAGTCGACGACGCTGGCGGCGATGATCGACCACATCAACTCGACCCGGGCCCGGCACGTCGTCACGCTCGAGGACCCGATCGAGTACATGCACTCCGACAAGCTCTCGATCGTCAACCAGCGCGAGGTCGGCTCGGACACGGAGAGCTTCGGGCGGGCGATGCGCCGGGTCCTGCGCCAGGACCCCGACGTGATCCTGATCGGGGAGATGCGCGACGAGGAGACCGTGCGCACGGCGCTCTCCGCGGCCGAGACCGGCCACCTCGTCTTCTCGACCCTCCACACCCTCGACGCCACCGAGACGATCAACCGGATCATCGACTTCTTCCCGCCGCACCTTCAGCAGCAGGCCCGGATCATGCTGGCCTCGACCATGAAGGGGGCGATCTCCCAGCGGCTGCTGCCACGCTGCGACCGGGTGGGCCGGATCGCCGCCGCCGAGATCATGGTCGCGACCGGCCGCGTCAAGGACCTGATACTCCAGCCCGAGGAGACCGGCAGGATCAGCGAGGTGATCGCCGAGGGCTCCTACTACGGGATGTGCACCTTCGACCAGGATCTGCTCGCCCACGTGCGGGCGGGCCGGGTGAGCGAGGAGGTCGCCTTCGAGGCCGCGTCGCGTCCGCACGATTTCAAGCTGATGCTGAAGGCCGAAGGCCAGAGGGCCAGCGGCATCGAGCAGCTGGTCTCCTCCGACGCCGGCCCGGCCGCCCCGGGCGCCCCGAACGGCGCCGCCCCGTCGGAGTGGCGGACCAACGGCGGTCCCCCCCCGCCGGCGCAGCCGGGGACGGATCTCGGCGGCGGTTCCCCCCCGTCGGCGCAGCCGGGGACGGGCCTCGGCGCTTCGCCGGCTCCCGCTGGCCCCGACCCCGCCACCGAACCCGATGCCCGGGCGGCCGACCCCGTCGAGATCTACAGGCCGCAACAGCCCGGGCAGGGCTAGTGGCTTCGTACAAACGGCCAGGAGCGGAGGCGGTGGTGCCCGTCCGGTCCCCGATGCAGCCCGGCCCCGGAAAGGGGGCGGACTTGCCGCTCTCAAGGTGGACGGGAGCCGTGACGACGATCAGATGGTGAGCCGGCGATGAGGGACAAGCTGAACAACAACCCGACCGCGCAGGCCGCGCTGGTCGGCCTGCTGCTGATCGCCGCCGCGTTCCTTCTGATAACCAGGATGGGAGGAGGAGGCGGCTCGTCCTCGACGGGCACGACCGTGGCCGCCCCCTCGCCCGCAAGCACGGCATTGCCGAGCACGGAGACCTCGGCCACGGCTGCGACTACCGCAGCGGCGACGAGCGCGGCTGCGTCCGGCATTCCGCTTCCGCCCCTGCCCGCCGCCGTGAGCCGCGCGTATGACGAGTCCAAGACGGTCGTCCTCCTGGTGGTCCGGCACGGCGGCGTCGACGACGAGATGGTGCTGCCGACCGTTCGCAAGCTGAGTGGGATGCCGGGTCTTGCAGTGTTCGTGGTTCCGGCCCAGCGGATCGCCGACTACGCCGCGATCACCCTCGGCGCCCAGGTCGACCGCGTCCCCGCGCTGGTCGTGCTGCGCCCGCGCCGGCTCTCGGGAGGCACCCCGCAGGCCACCGTGAGCTACGGCTTCCAGAGCCCCCAGAGCATCGTGCAGGCGGTGCTGGACGCGTCCTACGTGGGGCCGACCGAGACCTACCACCCCAACTGAGCCGACTGAAGGCGGCGTGAGCCCCGACCAGTACGAAACCGACCCCGTGGCGAACATGGAAGCGGAGGAAGCTGCAACCGCATCGGCCGAGTCGGCCGAGGCGAACGGCGTTCCCGGTCTGACCCCGCCGGTGGAGCGCGGGCACTCGCAGGGGTTCACGACCGACGTCCTGGTCAAGCTCGGCTTCGCGTCCCCCGAGCGGGTGGCGCGGGCGATCGAGGAGGCCCGGACCGCCGGCCGGCCGCCGGAAGTGCTCCTGCTCGAGCAGGGCGCGATAAGCGGCGACCAGCTCTCGCGGGCGGTGGCGGAGCGCTACGGGCTCGACCACGTCGACCTCTCCAACTATCAGGTGGACATGGCCGCCGCCGCCCTCTTCCCGGTCGTCAACGCGCGCCGCTACAACGCCATCCCCGTCGGCTTCGCCGACGGGCAGACGCTGCTCGTCGCGATGTCCGATCCCGCCAACGTCCTGGCGGTGGACGACATCCAGATCGCGACCGGAATGGACTGTCGGATCGCGGTTGCCGCCGAGGACGACATCGAGGCCCTGCTGGGCCGGCTCAACACGTTGCAGAGCGCCGCCTCCGAGGCGATCATCGAGCAGGAGCTGACCGACGAGTTCGACGAGGAGGGCCTGGCGGCGGTCAGCGAGCTGCAGGCGAGCCCCGAGGACGCGCCGGTGATCAAGCTCGTCTACAGCATCCTCGGCCAGGCGGTGGGCGAGGGGGCCTCGGACATACATCTGGAGCCCGAGGAGGGCGAGCTGCGGATCCGTCTCCGGGTGGACGGGGTGCTCAAGGACACCGCGCACGTCCCCAAGCGAATGATCAGCGCCGTGATCTCCCGGATCAAGATCATGGCGGAGCTCGACATCGCCGAGAAGCGGGTGCCGCAGGACGGACGGGTCAGCGTGAGCGTCGACGACAGGCGCATAGACCTGCGCGTGACCACGCTTCCGACACAGCGCGGCGAGGGCGCGACGATCCGGATCCTCGACAACGAGAGCGCCCAGCTCTCGCTCGATGCCCTCGGCATGGAGGAGAGCGCGCGGGCGGTGTTCGAGCATTCCTTCAGGCGCCCCTATGGCGCGGTGCTGGTCACCGGCCCGACCGGTTCGGGGAAGTCGACGACGCTCTACGCGGCGCTGCAGGAGCTCAACGCCGTAGAGAAGAAGATCATCACCATCGAGGACCCGGTCGAGTACCGGATCCCGGGGATCAACCAGATCAACGTGAACCGCAAGGCCGGGCTCGACTTCGCCAGGGGCCTGCGGTCGATCCTCCGTGCCGATCCGGACGTGGTGATGGTCGGCGAGATCCGTGACGGCGAGACGGCCAGGATCGCCATCGAGGCGGCGATGACCGGGCACATGATGCTCTCGACCCTGCACACCAACGATGCCCCCGGAGCGATCGCGCGGCTCGACAAGATGGGGATCGAGGCCTTCCTGATCGCCTCTGCGGTCGACTGCGTGGTGGCCCAGCGACTGGCACGGAAGCTCTGCCCGCACTGCAAGCGGCGCACCGTGGTCGGGGCCCCCGTGCTGCTCGAGGCGGGGATCCGGGTGGGCACCGACCTGGAGGCGTACGAGCCGGTCGGCTGCACGCGGTGCGGGAGCACCGGCTACCGGGGGCGGGTCGGCCTCTACTCGGTGATGCCTCTGAGCGAGCGGATCAAGGAGATGACTGTGAACCACGGGTCCGAGGCGGAGATCGCCGCGGCCGCCCGCGAGGAGGGGATGCGCACGCTTCGCGAGGACGGGCTGCCCAAGGTCCACGCGGGGTTGACCAGCTTCGAGGAGGTGCTGCGGGTAACGGCCTAAAGTCGTGTGCCCGCGGCGACGATAGGGATGGCCATGGACCTCGATTTCGCGGCAGTGCTGGGGCGGATGGTGGAGGTTGGCGCATCCGACGTGCACCTCACGGCGGGGTTTCCGCCGGCGATGCGGACCCACGGCAAGATCGCCCCGATGGCGGGGTTCGAGCCGCTGACCGCACAGCAGACCCGCGACGTCGTCTACAACATCCTCAACGACGACCAGCGCAAGCGCTTCGAGAACAACCAGCAGCTCGACTTCGCCTACGCGATCCCCCGCGTCGCTCGCTTCAGGGTCAACTGCTTCTTCCAGAGGGGAGCGATCAGCGCCGCGCTCCGCCGCGTCCCGCACGAGATTCCCGATCTCGACTCCCTGAAGGTCCCGCAGATCCTGCGCGACTTCACCCGCAAGCCGCGGGGCTTCGTGCTGGTCACCGGACCCACGGGCTCGGGCAAGTCCACCACGCTGGCGGCGATGATCGACCTGATCAACAGCGAGCGGGAGGACCACATCCTCACCATCGAGGACCCGATCGAGTTCCTGCACCACCACAAGCGCTCGATCATCAACCAGCGCGAGATCGGGGCCGACGCCGTCGACTTCACCCTGGGTCTCAAGGCCGCCCTGCGTCAGGACCCCGACGTGATCCTGGTCGGCGAGATGCGGGACCTGGAGACGATCTCGATCGCCCTGACCGCCGCGGAGACCGGGCACCTGGTGTTCGCGACCCTGCACACCCAGTCCACGGCGCAGACGGTCGACCGGATCATCGACGTGTTCCCCCCGCAGCAGCAGGGGCAGGTCCGGACCCAGCTCTCGATCGCCCTGCAGGGGATCGTCACCCAGCAACTGCTGCCGACCGCCAACGGCGCCGGCCGGGTGGTCGCCTGCGAGGTGCTGGTCCCGACTCCGGCGATCCGCAACCTGATCCGCGAGGCCAAGACCCACCAGATCTACGCGGCGCTCCAGACCTCGGGGGCCGTGGGCATGCAGACCATGGATGCCGATCTGGCCCGGCTCGTCAGGAGCGGCGAGATCACCTCCTCCCTGGCCCAGCAGCGGGCCTCGGTCCCCGAGGAGCTGAGGCGCCTGCTCGGACCGCTCGGGGGTCCCGAGATCGCGGCGCCACGGCCCGCCCAGGCCCCCGTGGGCGCGGTCGGCTAGGGGGCGCGGGTGGCCTCGGCAAGTACCTTCGCGTTCCGGGCCATGGACCTCGCCGGGGTCAGCTCCAGGGGCGAGATCCAGGCGGAGTCGAAGGCCCAGGTGACCGAGCAGCTGCGCCAGCGCGGGCTGATCGTCCTCGACGTCGAGGAGAAGCACGGGCATCTCAACATCGAGGACGTCTTCAAGCGCTGGCAGGGGGTGAAGACCAGGGAGCTTGCGATCTTCGCCCGCCAGTTCGCGACCCTGATCGCCTCCGGGATGCCGATGCTGCGCACCCTGAAGACGCTCGCCGAGCAGTGCGAGGACGACCTGCTCAGGGAGGCGATCGACGGGCTTCATCGTGACGTGGAGGCGGGCAGCTCGCTGGAGCAGGCGATGGACCGCTACCCGAAGGTGTTCGACCGGCTGATGCGCTCGATGGTGCGCTCCGGCGAGCAGTCGGGGCGCCTGGAGGAGGCCCTCGACCGGGTTGCCTTTCACCTCGAGAAGATGGACGCGCTGCGCCGCCAGGTCCGCTCGGCGCTGATGTACCCGGCCTTCGTCTTCGTCTTCGCGGTGGTCGTCCTGATCGCCGTGGTGATGTTCATCATCCCGGTCTTCGTCAAGGTCTTCGACCAGATCGCCGACGAGACCCCCGGGGTCAGCGCCGCCCTGCCGCTGCCGACGCAGATCTGCGTCGCGGCCTCGAACGCGCTGACCGGCTACTGGTTCATCATCTTCCCTGCCCTGATCGGGATCGTCATCGCCCTGGTGCGATGGAAGAAGACCGACCGCGGGCGGGCCGTCTGGGACCGCTTCAAGCTGCGCATTCCCTTCAAGATCGGCGACGTGGTCCAGAAGGTGGCGCTGGCCCGCTGGTCGCGCACCTTCTCGGGGGCGATCTCCTCGGGGGTGCCGATGCTGCAGGCGATCCGGCTGACCGGTGAGACCGCGGGCAACATCGTCATCGAGGAGGCGATGGACGAGATGTACACCTCGGTCAAGCAGGGAGGCTCGATCGCCGGCCCGATCGAGAACGAGGAGATCTTCCCGGCCATGGTCTCCCACATGGTCGCGGTCGGCGAGGAGACCGGCCAGCTCGAGCACATGCTGACCAAGATCGCCGACTTCTACGAGACCGAGGTCGACGCCAAGGTGAAGGCGCTGACCTCGCTGATCGAGCCGCTGATGATCTGCTTCGTGGGCGGCATCGTCGGGTTCATCGTGATCGCGATGTACCTGCCGATCTTCACGATCTACGACAACATCCGCTAGCTGCGTCCCGCGGTCCCCGGACGTTCGGCCAGGCCGCGGTGGACGTGTGTTGGGGTCGGCGGGAGGGGAGCGCGCCGCAGCGGGCGAAGCCCGCGAGTATGGGCCGTTATCTGCCCGCTTTTCGGCCTCGGTCACCCCGATTCTCGGTAGCGGCGAACCGAAAAATGGGGATGTGGGTGACGCGGACCGAGCCGATAACGGATACGTGTTCAATCGGCCAGGCCCTCGGTGCCAAAGGCAATACCGCCGCGAGGCGGAGGCGCAAAGCCAGCGGGACTCCGCATGGAGTCAGCCGGGCTTCCACCGGGGTTGCAAGAGACCAACTGGGGGACACCTGCGGGGTCCTGGCAAAACAGATAGGTCCACAGGAGGTACCTATGCTGCTGCATAAGCTCCGCGAGCGGGTTGGCGCCCGCCTCTCGGGTGACAGCGAGGCCGGGTTCACCCTGGTCGAGCTCCTGGTCGTGATGCTGATCCTCGGCATCCTGGCCGCAATCGCCATTCCGGCCTTCTTCAACCAGAAGGAGAAGGCAAACGACGCGCAGGCCAAGGCCTACGCTCACTCCGCTCAGGTCGCGATGGAGACGTTCGCCACCGACAACGGCGGCAGCTACGCCGCCGCGACGGTGAACGGGCTGCGGGCGATCGAGCCGACGCTCAGCGGCGCCAACGTCGGTCTGTCGAACCTGAGCGGGACCGGCTACCAGATCGATGTCACGGCACCGGTTACCGGCACCGTGTTCACGGTCAACCGGAACGGGGCCAACGGTGCGCTGACCTACACCTGCGCGCCGGTCAACACCGGTGGCTGTCCCGCCAACGGGAACTGGGGTCAGTAGCCGCTGACCCGAATCTGAGTCTGATCGAGGGAAACGTCAGGCTCCGACGCGAGCGGGGGTGGGTCCCAGGACCCACCCCCGCGCAGTTTCGGCTAACGGCCGGGCTCCGAACAGCCGATAAGCAGAGCAGACAGGTGGAAGCGAGCAGAACAGTCCGAGGCGGCTCTCGCAGGACCCCCGTCGTCCTGGCCATGCTGGGAGCGGTGTGGATTTTGGCAGCCTGCGCCCCGGGCGCCGCCGCCGCTCCCGACACCCCCGCCCTGACCGGCTCCAATCCGGCTTCCCCGGGGACCTCGCTGACTCCTCACATCGTCGGGCGGGCAGACGGGATCGTCACCGCGAAGGCGAAGCGGGCCGGGCGGCCCAACCCGAGACGGGCCGGGCGGCGCGACCGGCTGACCCTGGCAGGCGGCTCCTCGAGCCTGGTCATCGATCTCTTCACCAACTCCGACTGCACGGGGCCCCCGGTGGCGAGCGGGACCCCCGGCGAGCTGGAGGGGCCCGGGATCGCCGTCACGGTGGCGCCGGACTCGATCACCACCTTCTTCGCCAGCGCCACCGATGGGACGGGGACCTCGGGCTGCTCCAACCCCGGGCTGGTCTACCAGCAGGTGACGACCGGTCCCTCGGCGCCCAGCGTCAGCGGCGTCAGCCCGCTCTCGCCGGCCAACGACAATCACCCGCTGGTCTCCGGCAGCTCCGGGGTGGGCACCACGGTCTACATCCACACCACCGCGACCTGCACGGACACCGCGATCGGCTCGGGCAGCGCCGTGGCGTTCGGGGCCTCGGGCATCCAGGTCACCGTTCCCGACGACTCCACCAAGACCCTCTACGCGAGGGCGACCCTGGCGGGGATCAACTCGCCATGCTCGCCCACCGGCGTCACCTACCGCGAGGACTCCACTCCTCCGGCGCCTCCCGACCTGCGGACGGTGCCGGGGCCGCGGGCCAACGAGAACGACCCCAGGGTCGAGGGCAGCGCACCGGGCGCCTCCATCGTGCGCCTCTTCACCAGCGCCAGCTGCAACGGCACCCCGCTCGCCAGCGGCACGCCCTCCCAGCTCGGAGCGGGGTTCGCGGTGCACGTCGATGACAACACGACCACCAACTTCTTCGCCGAGGCCACCGACGCCGCCGGCAACACCTCGATCTGCTCGCCTTCTCCGACCCGCTACGTCGAGGACTCGGTCGCCCCGAAGACGCTGATCACCCTCGGTCCGGGGGTGAAGACCCGCATGCGCACCGTCGTCTTCCGCTTCCGCGATGCAAGTGGCGATCCGGGCACGGCCTTCCTCTGCAAGCTCGACCGCCGCAGGTGGGCCGGCTGCAGCACTCCCCGGAAGTTCGGAAGGCTGCGTCGCGGACGGCACACCGTGCGGATCAAGGCGATCGACGCGGCCGGCAACCGTGAGGCCCGCGGAGCCAAGCGCCGCTTCAAGGTGATCCGCCGCCGCTGATCCGCAGGAAGCGGCCCCCTGAGCGGGAACCTAGCGGCATGCGGGTCGCTGGAGAACCGAAGCCCTGAGAGTGGCGCCGGCGGCCGCATTGGCACTGGCCTTCCTCGGCGGGTTGATTGCGGGCAGCGCGGTCACCGCGATCGCCCACCGGGTTCCCCGCGGGCTGTCGCTGGCCGGGCCCAGGTCCGCGTGCCCGGCCTGCGGTGCCCAGATCTCCGCGCGCGACAACCTGCCGGTCGTCTCCTGGCTGCTCCTGCACGGGCGCGCTCGCTGCTGCGGAGAGCCGATCCCGGCCCGCTACCCGCTGGCCGAGCTCGGCCTCGGGGTGGTGTTCGTCGCCACGGTCGCCGTGCACTGGGGAGCGGGCGCCGAGATCGCCCTGGACCTCGTCTTCGCCACTATGCTCGCTGCCGTGACCCTCACCGACCTCGACCAGCGGATCATCCCCACCCGGATCCTGCTGGGCGGCGCGGCGGTCGGGCTGGCGATCGTCGGGGTCAGCGATCCGGCAAGCATCGGCGAGCGGGCGATCGCCGCCGCCGCTGCCGGCGGCCTGCTCTTCCTGGCAGCGCTTGCCTACCCGGCCGGGATGGGTCTCGGAGACGTCAAGCTCGCGGCCGTGATGGGCCTCTACCTCGGCAGGAGCGTCGCGCCGGCGATCTTCGTCGCCCTGCTGGCGGGCAGCCTGGTCGGCATCGCGCTGATCGTGCGCCACGGCGCTGCCAGGGGCCGGAAGATGGCGATCCCCTTCGGACCGTTCCTGGCCCTGGGCGGGGTCGTCGCCATGCTCGCCGGCCCGCAGCTGATCGATCTCTACCTGGGCTGAGCCCCGTCGATCGACCCAGCGCCCGATCTCCGCGACCGTGGCGCGGGCCCCTGCGATGCAGTGCGGGGCGGTGCGATGCGCGGCGCGGTGCGATGTGGCGCGGCGCGGTGCGAGTTGGCGGGGGGGGGGGGGTGATCCCAGCGACCGCGATCGACGTGGGACCTCCGGACCCCCGCTGTTCAGTGTTTGGAGGTCCCACGTCGGGGGCCAGAAACCCCGGGACCCCCTTTCGTCGGACCTGGGACCTCTTGACGTTGACTATGAGCGCTTGGAGGTCCCACGTCGGAGGGCGCGTGTCCGGTGGCTACCCTCGCGGGTGCCGGCACTCATCGGCTCCTGACCCCGCCCGTCCGCATGCTGCCGTGGCTCCGCGCTGCCGCTCTGCGCTCCCGTGGCTCCGCGCTGCCGCTCTGCGCTCCCGCGGCTCCGCGCTGCCGCTCTGCGCTCGCGTGGCTCCGCGCTCGTGCCAACCCCTTGCGCCCAGGCCCAAGCGTGCTCGTGCCGGGTTGCCTGCGATGACGGCGAGCTGCCGGCGCCCACGGGGGGCGGCCTGGCGCTAGTGGTGGCTGCCGCCGTGGTGGTTGCGGCCGAGCGGGGCGCGGACGGGGTGGTCGCTGACCACGCGACGGATCTTCAGCACCTCGATCCGGTAGGCCCGTCCCCGGCTGCCGAAGATCACGGTTTCGGGCAGCCCGGGCTCGAGGGCGAGGAGCTGGCAGGTGCTGGAGCCGACCAGGCACTTCCCGTCGCCGAACAGCGCACGGACGTTGGAGGAGATCAGGAGCAGGGCCTTCTTGCGGTCGGCGCTGACGCCCATGAACACCGCCGCGGGCGTCTTCCGGCTGGGGAGCATCGTCAGCTCGGGGAGTCCGCGGCGCACCCTCGCCGCCTTGCGGGCGGACGTGGCCGACGAGGTCGAGCCCGGCGAGCCGGCGGCGACGATCCGCACGTCTATCTCGTAGGAGGCGTAGCGGGTCTCCACCTTCACGGCGACCTGCCCGTTCCCGGAGGAGTTCCCGTTACCGGACGAATCCCCGCCACCCGAGCCGGAGCCGGTGACCGGCGCGGAGGCGCCGCTCGAAGACGGCGGGCTGCCGTACGAAGTCGAGCCGCTGCCGTACGAGGACGACGAGGTCGAGCCGCTGCCGTACGAGGTCGAGCCGCTCATCGCCGAGGAGCTGCCGGCGCCGGTCGCGCCGGCGCTCTCCCCCTGCGCGTACTGCTGCTCGAAGGGGTCCTTCGAGCTGAGGTCCCTGAGCCTGCGGCGGTAGTCGCGCACCGTTGCGCCGGCGTCCTCGAGGGCAACGACGTGGGGGCCGCCTGCGTCGCCGGCCAGGGGAGCCGGTTCCGTCGACGGGGCGGGGCTCGCCACCTTCCCCGACCCCCCGGACTGCTTGAGGGCGATCGGGACCGCCACGATCGCCACCGCCAGCACGGCCACGAGGGGCAGCAGGTGGCGGTCTCGCAAGTCTCCGACGAGGTCGCTGAGCGCGGCCGGAGCATGGATGTCCGGACGCTTGAACGCGGGGGCGCCGGGCTTCCTGATCTTGGGGACGCCGGGCTTCCTGATCTTGGGGACGCCGGGCCTCCTGATCTTGGGGACGCCGGGCTTCCTCATCGCGCTGTGCTCGTGGCTGCCGCAGTCGCCGCGGTGGCGGCCCCCGACGGTGCGGTCGGCGTGGTTGCGGCGGTCGAGGTTGCCGGGGCCGCCGGGCCCGCCGGGGTCGCCCCTGCGGTCAGTCCCTGGCCCGACGGCGTCAGGTAGGTGGTGACGGCGAAGGTGGCCTTGAGATGGGGGAATCCCGTGTTCGAGTCCCCGTTCAGGGAGAAGCCGTCAATCGTGACCAGGCGGCCGTCGACGGAGATCCGGGCATTTCCGGTGTGGACGAGCGAGTCGATGCCCTTGATGAAGTCCGCGACCTGGAAGAACTCCCCGCTGAAGCTGAGGTCGTAGGGCAACACCCCGAGCCCGGCGGTGCCGATCGAGGCGCCGATCGGCAGCAGGGCCGCGGTCGTCTCCGTGGCCGAAACGCTCGCCGCCGCGGGCACCGCACCGGTCCCCCCGCTGGCGGTGCTTCCGGCCGAGGGGGTGGCGGGTGCCGCAGGTGCCGCCGGAGCGGCCGGCGCCGCCGCGGAGCTGGTGGTCGCCCCCGCGCTCGATACCTGGATCCCGTCGAACCGCACTCCCGCGCGCCGGGCGATCTGATTCAACTCGACCAGCAGCGAGGAGGTGTCGTCGCCGCCCGGCACGGCCTTGCCGAGGACCACGAGCTGCTGGTAGTCCACGGGGAACCGCCGCTTGGCCTGAGCCGCCTCCGCCACCTTGGCACGCGACTGCTCGACGGAGAGCTGAAGCTGCCCGACCTGGGTGCCCAGGTCGTGAGCCTCCTTGCGTTTCGGCCCGAGAACGAGCAGCCAGAAGGCGGCCGCGAGGCCGAACACGACGAGAAGCAGAGCGATCAGCCGGTAGCTGGAGCTCACCTCAGCCTCCCGGGGAGCTTGTCGGGGTTGCAGACGGGGCCGGAGCCGTCGGGACCGGTGTCACGGGGGCGGTGCCGGTGCCCGCGGTGGAGGTCGCGGTCGGGGCCGCGTCGAATGCGGCGACGATCTCGAACTGGGCGATGAAGTTGCGGGTGCGGCAGTCCGAGGTGTTGACGGTCCCGCCGGAAGCTCCGCCCCCGGTGGTCACCGGCGAGTCGGACAGCTGCGAGGCCTGCACTCCGACCCTGGTCACGCCGTCCACGTCCCGCAGGGCCGAGACGAAGCGCGCGACGGCATCCTGGCCGGTGGCGCAGCCGACCATCTCCAGGGCGGGCCCGGGGATGCTGCCGCGCAGCGCCAGGTTTGCCTCGCCCTCGATCGCCACCTGGGGGTTGGCCTTCCCTGTCAGGTTCGTCAGCCAGACGTCGTCGGGGA
This sequence comes from Solirubrobacterales bacterium, assembly GCA_046330315.1. Lineage (GTDB taxonomy): Bacteria > Actinomycetota > Thermoleophilia > Solirubrobacterales > 70-9 > JAXLSZ01. Next base: position 317,077 of record JAXLSZ010000007.1, on the reverse strand, counting down.
GGATCAGGGCCAGCTCGCGCATCACCCGCTCCCAGTCGAAGCGGCTGTCCGCGAGGCTGGTCACCGTGGCAAGGCGCTGGTCGCGAACCTGACCGAAGGAGGAGTAGGCGGAGAGCCGTTGGGCCGTTGCCCTCGCGGCGGCGTCCTCGGCACGCAGCTCGGCCGCCCTCTCCTTGCGGTCGGAGATCTGGTTATCGGTCAGGACGAGGACCGTCACTCCGGCGAGGGCGGCGACGAGCGCGCCGACCACCACATAGGCAGCGGGTCCGCCGCGCAGGGGCGTGCGCTCGCCGCGTCGCTCCTCCGCCGGGATGAGGTTGACCGGGCGCATGTCTAGCCCTCCAGGGCGAGGCCGAAGGGGAGCGTCAGGCGGGCCGCGCTGGCCTCGTCGAGACCCGAGAGGGCCTCCGGGCGCCCGAGCGCGAAGGGGATGCCGAGGATCGACTGCATGTGCTCGGGGAGGCCGGGAATCGCGCTCCCGGGGCCGCAGAGGACGATCCGCTCCACCCGCGGGGCATCCTCCTGGGCGCCGTAGTAGTCGAGCGACATGCGGAGCTCGTCCAGCAGCGAGGAGACGCCGGCCTCCATCGCGGTCCGCGACTTGGCGATCATCTCGGTATCCCCCTCGATCTGCTCGAGCGGGCGACCGAGGCCGACGTGGGTGAGCCACATGCGCGCGTGCTCGATCGGCGCTCCCGTGGCCCCGGACAGCTCGGTCGCGATCCCCTCCAGGCCGACCGGCGAAACCCGGGTGAAGAGGCAGGTGCGATCCAGCGCGATCGCCAGGTTGGTCATCTCTCCGAGCTGGTAGAAGAGGGTCGCCCCCGGCGCGCTGTCCGCCGCCCCGGCCTCCGCGACGGCCGCGCCGTTTGCCCCGAGGGCGCGGATCATCCCGAAGGCCGAGAGGTCGACTCCCTGCGGCTCCAGGCCCGCGTCACGCAGCGGGCGCAGCAGGGAGAGGATCATGTCGCGGCGGGCCGCGACGACGACCACGTCCACCTGCGGGGGGGCGCCCTCCTCTCCCGGTGTGCCGCCGACCACCTTGTGGTCGAGCACCGCCTGCTCGATCGGCATCGGGATCTGCTCCTGGGCCTGGAACTGCACTGCGGCCTCGAGCTCGGCGGGGTCCTCGATTGCCGGGAGGCGCAGTGTCCGCACCACGGTCCACTGGTTGGCGATGCCGAGCCGCACCCGCTTGGGGAGCCCGCTCTCGGCAAACATCGCGCGAAGCCCCTCCGCGAGGCGACCGGGGTCCCCGACCTCGCCGTCGGAGAAGACCTGCGCCGGGAGCGGCGCTATCGCGGTGCGACCCAGCCGGGCCGTGCCGTTGACGACGACCTCGGCGGCGGCGATGCTGCCGGCCTCGATCTCGAGCCCCACCAGCGCGTTTTGCCTCTTCTTCGAAAGTTGGATCATCGGCCTCAGGTTGGCGGCGATGCCGGGTGGCTCATCCGCCCTCCGACCGCGCAGTTCTCCAATCGACCGATGTCGGCCAAAACTTTTGCCTCGGCGCTACCGAAAATTGGGAAAAGTGCTCCGCCGGGCCCGCACCCTGGCCGCACCCGCTCGCTGCGCCGGGCTGTCACCCGTTCGTCTCCCGGCCGATCACCCAGGCCGACTGCACCGGGTCGATGAAGTTCGGAGGCTCCACGTAGCGCAGGCGGTCGTCGTAGACGTAGTTCTTCAGGTAGCCGGTGTTCTGGCTGCCGAAGGTGCCGACCGGCCCGCGGAACTTCTGCGCGATCGCGCCGTTGACGGTGAGGTTGCCCAGGGAGGCGCCGCAGTTGTAGTTGTCGACGATGAATGAGTGGTTGATGGTGAGGATCGCGGCGTCGATTCTCAGGTTGGAGAGCGAGCCGGCGCCGTTCGTCCCGTTCGTGCAGGGGTGGTAGACGCGGACGAAGTTGTTCGCGATCAGCCCCACCATCCCCCCTCCCGAGTTGGTCAGGTCGCCGTCGACGACGACGTCGTTCTCGGCCGCGATCGTCAGCTGGCCGGTGTAGCTGCCGTGGACGTAGGCGTTGCCGCAGCCCGTGGCTCCGGGGTAGGTGGTCCCGAAGGGCGAGTAGGTCGCCGAGCAGGAGGCGTTGCTGACGTAGACCACCCCGTTCGACGGAAATGCCATCGGGCCGACGGTCCCGCTCTGGGTGGTAACGGTCATGCTGTTGCCGCTCAGCGTGATGTAGACCTGTCCGGAGAACCTGTATGCGGGCTGGGTGATCGTCGCCAGCTGCGAGTTGCTGGGGGGCGGCGTCAGGACCGGGGACTTGGTCACGTAGGTGCCGACGAAGTTGGGGGTCGCCGGGGAGCAGATCGAGAACCAGCCGGGCGGGTTCGCGCTGACCTCGATCGAGTCGGCGCTGGTCCGCCCGAAGGTGGGCGAGCCGCAGATCCCCAGGGAGTCGTTGCTGTGCAGCGGGCCGTTGACGGTGTCCCCGCTGATGAAGGCGATCTTGTTGCAGTACTGGCCCCCGGAGTTGGGGATCGGCGCGTTGTAGCGACCCTGCTGATAGGTCAGGGTGCACTGCTGGTATGCCCCTGCGATCGTGTTGGGATCGCCGTAGGTGACCGGGTCGGAGGTCTCGAGCTGGGTGAAGTACATGTAGTCGAGGAAGCTGGCCCGCCGGAAGCTGGCGACGATCGAGACGTGGGCGTTGCCCGCGTAGCCGTTGGAGCGGATCCGGAAGCTTCCCTGCATCTGCCCGCTGGGCTCGATCATGCTCGCCACGGGGTTGGCGGTGTCGCAGCTCGACTTCCCGGTCGCCGGGATCAGCTCAATCGCGTAGGTGGCGCCCGAGCCGCCGGGCACCGCCCGGCGCCGCGCCGTCGAGCCCTGCTGGTTGACCGCGTTCGGGCTGGGGACGGAGGTGCACTGGGTCCAGTAGTTGTTGTCGGAGTTGAGGTGGAAGGCGTAGTCGTCGATCCCCGCCTTGGCCGCCTCGTAGGCCTGCTTGTGATCGAGGTCCGTCCTTGAGAGGTGGATGTCCCCGTTGACCGCGGTCACGGTCGCCAGCACCAGCAGGGTGACGACGAAGAGGCCGAGGGCCGTAGTCGCCATCGTGAAGCCCCGCTCGGAGCGGCGCAGGTCGGCGAGGGCTCGCTGTCGCGGGTAGCTGCTCACTGGCACGGGAGGTTGTTGGCGGAGGTGCTGAAGGCCGCGGGCGTGAACCGCAGCAGGGCGCTGTCCCGGATGCTGATCGGCGCGTTGGCGTCCCGCACGGCCGCGTCGCTGGGCGCCACCGTCATCGCGACGCTGACCTGGACGGCGCGGGAGGCGTCGCTGGCGCTGAGCGGCGTCGGCAGCGCCGTGGAGCTGAGCTGGCCGTTCGAGTAGGCGTAGTAGCTGAACAGCGGAGTGCCTCCGCTCGCGCTGACGCCGGTCACGATCTGACGCACGGAGGAGGGGGTCGAGGCGAAGGTCCAGTTGGGGATCGAGCCGCCGGTCGCCGGGTAGACGGACTCGCGGAGGGTTCCGCCGCTCAGGGCGATCGTGCTCAGCACCGGCGTTGGCGCCACCGCGGAGCCGGTCTGGTGGATGAAGCTCAGGGCGGTGGAGGTGCTGCCGTCCCTGACCGGAGCGATCTGGGGGGCGACGCAGGCGGAATGCAGCTCGTCCATCACCTGGTAGAGGCCGATTCGTGCCCGCTGGTTCGCGTCGATGCGGCCGTTGACGTCGGCGGTCTGCCGCAGCGAGGTCATGAACAGCGAGGTGACGGCGAAGAGCACGATCAGCCCGGCAGCGGCCGCGACCAGCTGCTCGACCAGCGTGAAGCCGCCCTGATCTCGGATCAGCTGCTGGGTGCTCACGGGCAGACCCCGCTGGTCGTGCCGGTGCCCATGTACACGGTGAGGGTGGTGCCGCTGGTGAGGTTCTGCACGACGACTCCGTTGACGGTCTTGCGCCTGCTGCCGTTGTCGACGCAGACGTTGTAGGTGCTCCAGGGAAGGCCGGGGTCGGCGAGGCTTCCGCTCGAGTTGGTCGTGTACCTCCGCTTCACGGGGCTGCCCGAGATCGAGCAGCTGGTATCGCTGACGGTGACATGGGCGTTGGCGACCCGCGAGCCGGGGCTGGTGGAGCTCGAGCCGCTCCACATGGTCAGGTTCAGGGCGGGTAGCTGGACCGTCGCCGGAACGGTCGCGCCGGGGGTGAGGTTGAGGGTGGCGATCGCCGCCGCCCCCGGTGGGTTCGCCATGCCGGTGGGGTTGGGGTTGTTGCCCGTGCAGGCCCCCGCGTAGACGGTCACCGGGGAGGTGAAGGGGAAGACCGGCGAGGCGTTGACCGTCGCCAGCCTCGAGCCGCCCGGCGATCCGAAGGTCCGGGCGGTGGTCATCCCTGTGTTGAAGACGACGACCGAGTCGGCGCTCGAGGCGACCAGGTTCGACCCCACCTTGGTTCGGAAGCTGACGGGGATGCTCGCGCCCTGGTCGTACTGGAGCGCGATGGTGTTCGTGGTGCCGGCGATCACGCTGATCGTCTGCGCGGCCGGCGGGTTGCCGTCCTTGTCCACATATCCGGGCGGGGCGCTGGGGGTCAGCGTGTAATTCCCCCCCGCCTGGTCCGGGAAGAGCGCGCAACCGTTCGCGTCGGTGCTGCCGCTGAAGGTGCCGGCGCCGGAGCCGCTGAGGCCGACGCCCGCCAGCGCGCTGCCCTGTGCGTTCTGGGCCGAGATCGTCAGGGTCCCGTGGGTGGAGTCGAGGGACCCGTTGGGCGGGGCGATGATGCTCTGGATCACGACCGGCGGGCGGCCGCCCATGCTGGCCCAGGTGACGGTCGAGGTCACCTTCACGTAGTCGGCGCTGGAGGTGCCGCTCCCGCAGGAGGCGGTGCCTGTGACGTCGTTGACGAAGGCGCCTTCCGAGCTGACCGTGAAAGTGGTCCCGTTCATCGAGGCGGTCCGGGTCTGGCTGAGCCGGTTCAGCACCGGCACCCGCAGCGACCGCAGCCGCGCCTGGTCCTCCTGGGCCAGGGCGTAGGCCTCCGAGCGGCGGCGCTGCTCGGCCGCCGAGTGGGCGGTGGCCTGCAGCAGCCCGAACACCGCGCCGGCGATGATCACCGCGATCACCGCCGACATCAGAACCTCCACCAGCGCGAAGCCGGCTTCGTCGCCGCGGCCGGCAAATCGGCAGCGCTTTCCCGGGCGGCGCGGCGTGCGCGCCGGATTGCCAGAGCACCTGTACACGGCACAGAGGGCATCGGCCAGGCCGGCGCCGGGGTCGCACGCTGGTCGAGCCATTGGACAAATTGGCAGCCGGGCTGAAATCCGCTTCCCAGGCTGATCTCCGGCCTCGAGCGACGCCGCGGCAATGCTTCAGTTTCTGAAGTCTTGGCGCTATACTGGCCGCGGTAGTGCGGGAATGCACTTCCCCTGGTTCAGCCATGAGCGCGATCAGCAACTCCAGATGCCCCGTATGTCGCACCGCCGACGTGATCTCGGGCAAGTGGACCCTCCTGGTGATCCGCGACCTGGCCGACGGAAGCGGCCGCTTCTGCGAGCTGGAGCGCTCCCTGGAGGGGATCAGCCCCCGGACCCTCTCGCTGCGGCTGCGTGCTCTCGAGGAGCAGGGCATCGTCGAGCGCCACACCTACCCCGAAGTCCCGCCCCGGGTCGAGTACGCGCTGACCGAGAAGGGACGCGCCCTGGTGCCCCTGATCGATCAGATGCGCGAGTACGGCAAGCGCTGGCTGGCCGAGCAGGCAAGGGCCGAGCGGGTCAAGGCAGCGGCCTGAGCGGCCGGGTCCCGGCGTCCTGCAACGCCGCTTGCAACCGCAGGAGCGCCCCGCGCCCGGGCGAAGCGTGCCGGCATGCGCGACCCCGCCCTCTGTGACGCCCTCCAGACCCTCGCCGTCGAGACGGCAACGCGCTTCAGCGCCCTGGTCGCCGCGGGCGACGAGATCCCCTTCGACGTCGCCGAGGAGGACGGGGAGAGCGGCTCATTCTTCAGCTACGTCCCGCTGACCGCGCGATTCATCGCCGAGCGCGAGACCGAGATCAGGTCGCTGCCCTCCTTCGACGCCGCCTGCGCGGCTCTCGCCGCCTCCGAGCTCGCGGCCGACTACCTCGAGGCCCGCGGCCACCCGGTACCTGCGGACCCCGGGGAGCGGGCGGCTCAGATGCTCGTCATCTTCCTGAGCGGCCTCTGGGAGGGCAGCGCCGAGTTCGCTCTCGACCGGAGCCGGCTGGCAGCGGCCCTGCACGCCCTCGACGCCGAGATGCGCGACGTGGAGGAGGCCGACCTGCTGGTGGCGCCCGTCGTCGGGCTGCGGATGCCCGCCGCTCGCCTCGAGCTTCCGAGCGGCGTGCGGGTGGTCCGCGCCGAGACGGTCGAGGCGCCGATCGAGGCGATGCGCAGCGAGGGAATGAACCGCGCCCCCTGGGAGCCGCAGTTCCTGGCCGTCGCCGAGCTGCCCGACGGGGCCGACCGCCTCGGCGAGGCGATGGGGCAGCTCCGGGACCTGATCAGCGTGATGCGGCTCTTCAAACCCGGCGGGGTCGCGCTGGGGCCCTACGCCTTCGCCCCGACCGGCGGGGACCGCTGGCGCCGGGTGGCGACCGGGACGCCCGCCCCGCGGTCCGGCGGCTATTCGCTGAGCGAGGGGGAGTGTGCCGAGCTGCGCAGCCTCGCCAGGGAGCTGGAGGCACGCCCGGACCCGGAGGGGTCGCTGGCCTGGGCGGTGGCCCGCTTCGAGATGGGCTGCAGCCGCGAGGACCCGCTCGACGGGCTCAGCGACAACCTTCTGGCGCTGCGCTCCGTCCTCGAGGGCTCCGGCCCCCTCGACGCCTCCCTCCCCGTTCGGGCCGGCGCCCTGCTCGCGGAGGTGGGCGAGCGCGAGGACGCCCACTTCCGGATCGAGCGCGCCTTCGCCCTGGAGCGGTCCCTGATGCTCGGCACCCGGCTCGAGGAGACCGGCGAGGACTGCGAGAGCGCCCGCGAGCTCGCCGGCTGGATCGAGGACTGCACGCGCTCGATCCTTCGCGACGGAGCGCTCGGGAGGCTGGGCGACGACCTCTCGGCGGCCGCGGACGAAACCCTCGTGGCGACCGGGCTCGTGGCCGGCGAGGGCGAGTCCTCCCAGCTTGGGGAGACCGCCGAGTGGGAGCTTGCGGAGGGTGCCGACGTCGCCGAGGAGCCGGGCGCCCCGGGCCGGGGGGAGGCCGAGGCCGTGTGGGTCGACGCCGATCCCGAGGCCGAGATGGAGGCGGCGCTCGACGAGGGCGAGACCGGGATCCTCGAGCCGGTCCCGGAGGCGGCCGACGAGATCAGGATCAGCGCCGGGCCGGCGACCGTGCCGGCACCGGAGGCAGAGCCGGCCCAGCCGCAGGGCACGCCGCCGCAGGAGCCCTTCGCCACCCCCTTCGCGGGCGAGTGGTTCGAGGACGACGAGGAAGCAGCACCCGAGGAGGAGGACGACATGCTCGACCGTGACTGGCTCCGCGAGGTCTCCAGGGACGCGACGCTGGAGTGGCCGGCCACCCGCCGGGGCCGCTCGGCGGAGAGGGAGCGGATCGACACCCCGCGGGTCCGCCATCTCTTCCCGGTGCCCGAGGACGCCGACTGGGACGTCGGCGAGCTGGAGTACGACCGCACGCGGCGCGCGCGAGCCGGCTAGGCAGCCTCGCCGGCGGCGATCGCCACCCGCTGCCTCTCTCCGGAGAACAGGTAGCGGTTGATCCGGGCGAGCCCGGCGAGGTCGTGGACGTCCTCGTCGAGGTAGGGCACCCGGATCACCCCCCGGGTGCGGAGCTCCGCGGCGAGCCTCGAGATGTTTCGGGCGTCGCGGTCCGCCAGGGCCCGGTAGTCGCGGAAGTTGGAGAGCACGCGCTCGGCCAGGTCGGCGTCCCCGAGCGCCTCGCCGAGCGCCTCCCGCAGGTCGCCGCCGTCGTCCTGGGGCCGCCCCGAGGGGTAGTGGACCTTGTTGACGATCACCCCGCCAAAGGGCAGCTTCGCCTCGACCAGCTTGCGGTGAAAGTAGACGGCCTCGGAGATCGGCTCGCCCTGCGGCCCGCAGACCACCAGGAAGCAGGTGGCGGGGTCGGCCAGCAGCTCGTTGACGCGCCTGGCGCGCTCCCGGAAGCCGTCGACCATGCCGCTGAAGGCTCCGAAGAACTCCGAAAGGTCGGCGAGCAGGTCGAAGCCGAGCACCCGGCGCAGCATCGAGAGCGCGACGGTGGCGCCGCGTCCCGCCACCCGCGCCGCCATCCCGGTCGGCTTGATGAAGACGCGCAGCGAGCGTCCCTCGATGAACTGGGTGAGGCGGCGGGGGGCGTCGAGGAAGTCCAGCGCGTTGCGGGTCGGGGGCGTGTCGAGAACGAGCAGGTCGAACTCGCCCTCGGAGTGCAGCTCGAAGAGCTTCTCCATCGCCATGTACTCCTGCGAGCCGGCCAGGGCGTTGGAGATCTGCTGGTAGATCCTGTTGCCGAGCACGCGGTCGCGGGACTCCTCGTCCGGCGCGTGGCGCGCGACCAGCTCGTCGAAGGTCGCCTTGGCGTCGAGCATCATCGCCCACAGCTCGCCGCTCACCTCGAGGCCCTGGCGCTCGATCAGGGCCGGGTCGACCCGGCGCGCCTCGTTGCCGAGCTCCTCGAGGCCGAGGGAGTCGGCGAGGCGCTTGGCCGGGTCGATGGTCAGCACGCAGACCTTCTTGCCGCGGCCCGCCATGCCGAGCGCGATCGCGGCCGCGGTCGTCGTCTTGCCGACCCCGCCCGAGCCCGCGCAGATGCAGATCTCCTTGCCGGCGAGGATCTCGTAGACCGCCGGCATCAGAGCCTCGCGGAGAGCCTGCGGACCGACTCGATCCCGAGCTCCGGCTCGAAGATGAAGGGGAGGGTCCGCACGGTGGTCCCGGTGCGCCGTCGCAGCCGGGCGAGCTGGGCCCGCTGCGAGCGCGCCCGGCGGTGCTCGGAGACGGCCGCCCTCGCCGCGGCCCGCACCGGGCCCTCGCCCTGCTCCGCCACCCCGGCGAGGCGCTCCGCCTCCTGCCTGGAGAAGCGCTCGGGGTAGAGCGCGTTCATGTAGACGCGGTCCACCGCGACGCCGACCTCCTCGCGGAGCTGGCTCTCCAGCGCGGCGGACTCGTTGACCGGCATCTCCTCGGGCAGGGAGACGATCGCCGCGCCGGTCCGGCGCTGGTCCGTCACCAGCCGGTCCAGCTCCAGGGCCTGGGAGTGGATCGGACCCATGCGGGCGATCGCGGCGAAGGTCCTCGGCGTCTCCAGGAACCCGACCCCGTGCCCGGTGGCCGGAGCGTCGACGACCACGAGGTCGTAGCGGTGGGCCTTCCTGACCTTGCGGTCCGGCTGGGCGAGCTCCCAGATCTTGCCGATCGTGACCAGCTCCTTGAGGCCGGGGGTCGCGGCGGCGAGGTAGGTGAACACGCGGCTCCGGAAGAGCATGTCCCGCATCGCCCTGACCTTGAGCTGGAGCAGCACGTACTCCCGCATGGACTCGTCGGGGTCTATCGAGATCGACCACAGGTTCTCCTCCATCTGCACCTCGTTGAACCCGACCTCGGCCCGCTTGAAGAAGCGCGAGGCGTTCTCCTGCGAGGAGACCTCGCAGACGATCGTCCTCTTCCCCTGCGCGGCGGCCCTCATGCCGAGCGCGATCGCCACGGTGGTCTTGCCCACGCCCCCCTTCCCGGTCACGAAGACCAGGCGCTTTTCGAGCAGCTCGCCGATCGCCGCATTGAAGCAGCCGGGAACCCACCGCCCCGGCCGGGATGCACCGCAGCTCGCAATTCCGGACCCCGGCAGGAAAACCGCCGGGCCATGCGAATAAGCGCCGCAATGGGATTCCTCAGCCGAAAGCCGAAGACCGTAGAAGCCCCAGAGCGCTCCGCCGAGCCGTCCGATGCCGTCGACGCCGTGATCGCCGCCGAGGCCGAGCTTCCCCTCACCGCCGACGCGGTGGCGGCCGGCGGTCCCGAGCGGCCTGAGGGCGTGCCGACCCCCCCGGAGCCCGAGGACGTCGAGATCACCGTGACCGGCGGCCCCGGCTCGGACCCGGTCGTGCTTCCCGCCGAGGAAACCGTGCTTCTCGTCGAGGAGGGCGAGGAGGAGGAGGACGGGCCGGCGAGGATGCGCCCCGAGGACCTGATCGTCCCGAGCCGTCCGCTGCCCGGGTCCGGCGGGGAGGCGGAGCAGCTTCCGACCAGGCACGCGCAGGTGATCGCCTTCGCCAACCAGAAGGGCGGCGTCGCCAAGACCACCACGACCCTGAACCTGGCCGTCGCCTTCGCCGAGCAGGGCCACCGGGTGCTCTGCGTGGACCTCGACCCGCAGGGCAACCTGACGATGAGCCAGGGGATCGATCCCGACAAGCTCGAGCGCAGCCTCTACGACGTGCTGGTCAACGACCTGCCGATCAGCAAAGTGATCGCCAGCCGCGAGATCGACATCGCGGTCGCCTCGATCGACCTCGCCGGCGCGGAGATCGCGATGAGCACCAAGATCGGCCGAGAGCGCTCGCTCGAGAAGGCGCTGCGGGAGGTCTCCGGCGACTACGACTACGTCTGCATCGACACCCCGCCCAGCCTCGGCCTGCTGACGATCAACGCGCTGACCGCCTCCGACCGGGTGATCGTCCCCGTCCAGTGCGAGTATCTGTCGATGCGCGGCCTGGTGCAGCTCCAGAACACGCTGAAGATGATCCAGGAGAACCTCAACCCCGACGTGCACATCGAGGGCATCCTGCCCACCATGTTCGACTCGCGCACCGTCCACGCCAAGGAGGCGGTGGAGATCCTCGAGGAGAACTTCGGCGACCTGGTCTTCAAGACGAGGATCCGCAAGGCGATCAAGTTCGCCGAGGCGCCCGTCCGCGGTTCGAGCGTGCTCAAGTACGATCCCGATTCGAACGCGGCCAACTACTACCGTGAGCTTGCCAAGGAGATCCTGAGGAATGGCCCGTCGTCGTAAGCGCGCCAGCATGCGAGAGGGCCCCCTCGCCGACCTCTTCAGATCCACCGCCGGGGACCGCCCGGAAGATCCCCCCGAGGCCCCCGACCTGGGGCGCGAGCCGGAGCCCGCCGAGGCGGCCGCGGCCGAGCCCGAATCCCGGACCGAGCCGGAGGGAACATCCGAGCCCCGGCCGGCGCGCGACGAGGAGTACTCGGCCCGCTTCGGGCGCGAGGACCCCGTCTCCCGCAGTCCCGAGCCCCCCGAGGCTGCGTCCGGGGAGCCGATCAGCGTGACCCGGGCCCACGAGGAGCCCGCCGAGGTGCCAGAGCCCGGCGAGCGGGTCCGCAAGGTCTTCGACGAGCGGCCCATGGAGCACCTCGAGCACCCCAGGTACGGGCGTCGCGAGCCCGCCTACTCGCCGCCGGGCGGGGAGCCGCAGGCGCCGCGGATCAGCGTGGTCGGCGTCGGCGGCGCCGGGGTCAACGCGGTCAACAGGATGGTCGAGGCCCAGATCCCCGGTGTGGAGTTCATGGCGGTCAACACGGACCTGCAGTCGCTGCAGCTCTGCATCGCCGACATCACCGTCCACATCGGCTCCGACCAGACCCGGGGCCTGGGCGCCGGCGCGGACCCCGAGCTCGGGTTCCAGTCGGCCTTCGACGAGCAGGACAAGATCAAGCGGCTCCTCAAGGGCTCCGACATGGTCTTCGTCGCCGCCGGCGCCGGCGGGGGGACCGGCACCGGAGCCGCGCCCGTGGTCGCGAGGCTGGCCCGTGAGGTCGGCGCGCTGACCGTGGGGATCGTCACCAAGCCGTTCAGCTTCGAGGGCTCGCGCCGCAGCGGCATGGCGAGCAAGGGCATCGAGGCGCTCGCCGCCGAGGTCGACACCCTGATCGTCGTCCCCAACGACAGGCTGCTCGAGGTGCTCGACCAGCAGACCTCGATGATCGAGGCCTTCCAGGTCGCCGACGACGTCCTGCGCCAGGGTGTTCAGGGAATCTCGGACCTGGTCACGCTGCCGGCCCTGATCAACCTCGACTTCGCCGACGTGCGGACGATCATGTCCCAGGCGGGGCAGGCGCTGCTGGGGATCGGCATGGGCCACGGCGAGGACCGGGCGGTGCTCGCCGCCGAGAAGGCGATCTCCTCGCCCCTGCTGGAGACCTCGATGGAGGGCGCCCGCGCGATCCTGCTCTCGATCACAGGAGGCCCCGACCTCTCCCTGGTCGAGGTCAGCGAGGCCGCCAAGGTGGTCGGCGAGGCCGCCCATCCCGACGCCAACATCATCTTCGGCGCGAACGTCGACGAGGACCTCGGCGACCAGATCTGGGTCACCGTGGTGGCCACCCGGTTCGACGGGCGCAGCGCTCCGGCCCGCCGGCCGGCCGAGCCGACCATCCGGCGCACCGCCGACCGCGGCCGCGAGCGGTCGGACGAGATCGGCGGGGTGGACGTCCCGGAGTTCCTTCCCGGCTAGCCGCGGGGCGACGCAATGAGGGGGGTGGTCGCTGCCGGGCATCCGCTCACGGCGGAGGCGGGTGCGCAGGTGCTGGGGGAGGGCGGGAACGCCGTGGATGCCGCGGTGGCGGCGATGCTCGCCTCGTTCGCCGTCGAGAGCCCGCTGACCGGGCTGGGCGCCGGCGGGTTCATGATCGTCCACGAGGCGGGCCGGACGGCGCTGATCGACTTCTTCGTCGAGATGCCGGGGCGCGAGGGAACTGAGCGGGGGGAGGAGCTGGTGCCGGTGGACGTCCACTTCGACGAGGCGACCACGCAGGTCTTCAACGTCGGGGCCGCGTCATGCGGGGTGCCGGGGACGGCGGCCGGCGTCTCCCACGCGCTCGCCGGCTACGGGACGATGCCGATGGCCGAGCTGATCGGTCCCGCGGTGCGCCTGGCCCGCGAGGGCGCCCCGCTCAACCGCCAGCAGGCCTACGTACTGGAGATCCTCGAGCCGATCTACACCCGGCTGCCGGAGTGCAGGCGGATCTACGCCCCCGGGGGGCGGATCCTCCGGGAGGGGGAGACCTTCCGGTTCGAGGACCTGGCCGGCGCGCTTGAGATGCTCGCCGCCGAAGGGCACGAGCCGTTCTACCGGGGTGAGATCGGCGCCGCCGTGGCCGACTTCGTCTGCGAGCGCGGCGGGATCCTCTCGCGCTCCGACATGGCCGCCTACGGGCCGATCGAGCGCACTCCGGTGCGGGCTCGCCACCGCGGCTGCGAGGTCCTGACCAACCCGCCTCCCTCCTCGGGCGGGATCCTGATCGCCTTCGCGCTGGAGCTGCTGGAGCGGCTCGGGAGCGACTCGGTCCAGAGCGTCCTCAGCGTCATGGAGGCGGCGAACCGGGCCCGGGCCGCCCGCTTCGCCGAGGGCCTCTACGAGGAGGGGTTCGCGGAGTCGTTCCTCGCCGCGACCAACCTCGACCGTGAGGCGGAGCGGATCGCCTCGGGGCAGGGCCCGCTGCCCGGGGGTCCCGAGGACCGGCTGGGCTCCACCACCCACCTGGTGGTGATGGACGCAGAGGGCGGCTGCGCCAGCGTCACCTGCTCCAACGGCACCGGATCGGGCCTGGTCGTGCCCGGCACCGGGATCCACGTCAACAACATGCTCGGGGAGGAGGACCTCAACCCCCTCGGCTTCCACCGCACGCCGGTCGGGGCCCGGATGACCTCGATGATGTCCCCCGCCGTCGTCATGCGCGACGGCGAGGTGGTCGCCGGGCTGGGCAGCGCCGGCTCCAACCGGATCCGCTCGGCCGTGCTGCAGACGGTGCTGAGACTGCTCGGCGACGGGATGGGGCCCGCCGAGGCCGTCGCGGCCCCGCGGGTGCACTTCGAGTCCGGGACCCTCCAGGCGGAGCCGGGGATCGACCCCGGCACCCTGGATCGGGTCGAGAGCGCCGGGGTCCCGGTGGTCCGCTGGCGGGATCGAAACCTCTTCTTCGGGGGGGTGCAGGCGGTGACGCGCGACCCCTCCACGGGCCGGCTCGAAGGCGGCGGCGACCCGAGGCGGGGCGGGGCCGTGGCCCTGGCCTGAGGGGCCCAACCGGGGGGGCGGGGCAGTGGCCCTGGCCCGAGGGGCCCAACCGGGGGGGCGGGGCAGTGGCCCTGGCCCGAGGGGCCCAACCGGGGGGGCGGGGCAGTGGCCCTGGCCCGAGGGGCCCAACCGGGCGGGGGCGGGGCAGTGGCCCTGGCCCGAGGGGCACCACGGGGCCGCTCAGCGGCCGATCCGGATCCTGCCGTTCGATCGTGCCCGCTCGGCGATCTCCTCGGCCCGGCCCGCCGCCTCGGCCAGTTCGCCGAAGACCCCGGCCAGGTAGGAGAGCCGCTTCTCCTCGTCTCGCGTCTGCAGCAGCCGCTGCTTGGTCTCGGCGGAGAGCTCGACCCGTGCCGCCAGCCCGTAGGAGTCCAGGCCGGCCAGCTCCCCGGGGTCCGGCGCCTCGCCCAGCGCCGCCTCGGCGAGCCGGGCGAAGGCCGAGCGCGCCTCGCCGAGGGCCTCGGGGTCGGGGTCGGGGTCGGGGGCATCCTCGGCGATCAGCTCGACCTCGGCCCGGGGATCCTCGGGGTCGTCAAAGCGGTCGAGGACGCGGAAGGCGCTCTCCCCGGTGACCAGGACGTTCATCCTGCCGTCGTCCATCCGCTCCAGCATCTCGGTGACCAGCGCCGTACAGCCGACGGATCGGGCCCCGGCCTCGTCGCGGAGCACGATCCCGAACCGCTCGCCCGAGTCGACGCAGTGCCCGATCATCCGCTTGTAGCGGTCCTCGAAGATGTGCAGGGGCACGGTCTCGCCCGGAAGCAGCGCCATCGGCAGCTCGAAGATCGGCAGGTCGAGGGCCATGGGGAGAAGTCTAGGCGGCGGTCCCGGCCGGCCGGTTCGGCGGGACGGATGCGCGCGCCCGCCTCTGCGGCGACAATGGGGCACCATGACGACCCCTTCACGCGAAGACCTGGAGGCGGCGGGCCTGGCCGAGGGCCTGGAGGGAGCCGAGCGCGAGGCGCGAATGGAGCTGCTCGAGGACCTGGTCGCGCAGGGGGTGGGAATGGACGAGCTGCGACAGGCGGTGCGGGAGAGCCGGCTCGTCCTGCTGCCGGTCGAGCGGGCGCTCTCCGCGCGGGGCCCGCGCTACACGCCGCTCCAGGTCACCGAGATGACGGGTGTCGAGCCGGAGATGCTGATGGGGATGAACCGGGCGCTGGGCCTTCCGGAGGTGGACCCCCAGGAGGCGGCGCTCGACGACCACGACGTCGAGTCCGCGAGGATTCTCGCCCGCTTCCGGGAGGCCGGGATCTCCGACGACGACATCCTCGACATGACCAGGGTGATCGGCATTGCCATGGCCCGGATCGCGGAGGGAAACCGCGAGGTGATCTGGAGGACCGTCTCGGGGTCCGCGGAGAGCGAGGCGGAGATGGCCCGGCGCCTGGAGCACTCGGCGCGGATCCTCTCCCCGCAGATCGCGACGGTGCTCCAGTACGCGCTGAACCGGCACCTTCGCGAGCAGGTGCAGCGGGACGTGATTGCCGCCGACCCGCCGGCGTTAGGGGGGGCGGACGTCTGCGTCTGCTTCGCCGACATCGTCGGGTTCACCAAGCTCGGCGAGCGGTTGCCGAGCGAGGAGCTGGGCCGGGTCGCGCGGCGGCTGGGTGAGCTGGCCTCGGCGTCCGCCCGGCCTCCGGTGAGGCTGATCAAGCTGATCGGCGACGCCGCGATGCTCGTCTCCCGCGACGCCGGGGCGGGCATCGACGCCGCGCTCAGCCTCGTCGAGGCCGCCGACGCGGAGGGGGAGGGGTTCCCCCAGATCCGGGCCGGCCTCGCCTGGGGGGAGGCGCTCGGACGCGGGGGCGATTGGTACGGGCAGCCGGTCAACCTGGCCAGCCGGATCACCGGCATCGCCAGGCCGGGCACCGTGCTCCTCGCCGAGTCGGTCAGGGAGCAGGCCGGCGACGGCTTCGTCTGCTCGTTTGCCGGAGAGCGTCGGCTGAAGGGGCTGGACTCGCGGGTCCGCCTCTACCGGGTGCGGCGCCAAACCCGCTGAGCGTCCCGGAGTACCCCCCATAGCAACAACTCCGGGACGTTCGCGGTGGGGGGGCGGGGGACCGGGCGTCAGGCGAGGCGGGCGGAGAGCACCAGGTTGTAGAAGAGCCCGGCCGGCAGGCGGGGCTCGAGCAGCGAGCCGTCGAGACGCTGGAGGGCGAGATAGCTGCGGAAGGCGAAGCGACGCCACGCCATCGGCACCGAGTCCGGCTCGGCGCTCGCCTCGAGAGAGCGCAGGCCCCAGCCCCAGACGTTCGCGAGCAGCTCCTCGCCCCTGATCCGCGGCGAGGAGAACCGGGCGCGCAGGAGCATGTCCCGGAGCTCGGCCGGGGCGAAGGCGTGGACGTCCACCTCGCTCTCCAGCCGGTGATCGTGCGCCTCCTCGCCGTGGCCGGGCGCGAGGGCGCCGGCACTCACGGCCCGGCGCCAGAGCGGCGCCAGCAGCGAGCCGGCGCGCTTCGGGACGGCGGCGAGCCGGTCGCCGTTGCGGGAGGGCTCGCCGCAGAAGGCAACCGTCCCACCCGGGCGCAGCACCCGGGCGAACTCGGCGAAGGCCCGGTCGAGGTCGGGGATGTGGTGCAGCACGGCGTGTCCGAAGACGAGGTCGAAGGAGCGGTCCTCGAAGGGCAGGCTCTCGGCGTCGGAGGTGACGGTGCGCACCTCGACGCCCGCCGCGGCGGCGTTGGCGCCAAGCGCGGCGAGCATGCCCGGGGAGATGTCGGTCGCCGTCGCTGTTCCGATCAGGCCGCCGCGCAGCAGGTTGATCGAGAAGTAGCCGGTGCCGGCGCCGATCTCCAGCGCCTCGGGGAAGGGGCTCCGGGGCGGGCCGCCGAGCGCCTTGAGCAGCTTCGCCCGGACCTGCGCCTGGCCGGTGGGCCCGAAGTCGATCCCCCACTTCTCGTCGTAGGTCTCGGCGGCGACGTCGTGGTAGCGCGCGTTGACGCTGCGGATGTGCTCGGCGCTTGCGGTCGGCGCGGCTGGCATCGGGTGGCGGGGTCGTGGAGGCGAGCGGGTGGATGGTCGGGGGGAGAGGGGAGCCTAGCTGCGGAGGCGGTAGAAGTCCGTGGTCGCAGTGCCGGAGCCCACCGTCCCCCATGTCCAGCTCGACCAGCCTCCGGGCGTGCCCCCGCTCGCCCTGACCGGCGAGCGCACCCTTCCCGACGTCCCCGAGGAGAACTACTGGTACCGGCGTCACCTCGCGGTCTACGAGTGGATCGCCGGGCGCTGCGCCGGCCTGCGGGTCGCCGATCTGGCCTGCGGGGAGGGGTACGGGTCCGACCTGCTGGCCTCGGTCGCCGCCTCGGTGGTCGGCGTGGACGCGAACCCCGAGGCCCACGAGCACGCCCGCCTGCGCTACCGGCGGGACAACCTCCGCTTCGACAGGGGCCTGGTCGAAGCCTACGAGGGCCCCTGCGACGCGATCGTCTTCCTGCAGACGATCGAGCACGTCGAGCGCCCCGGGGACCTCCTCGAGCGTTTCGCGAGCCTCGCCCCGGTCTCCTACGTCTCGACCCCGAACCGCCTCACCCTGGCGCCCCCGGGGGCCGAGAGGTCCGGCAACCCCTGGCACCTGCGCGAGTACACCGCGGCGGAGTACCTGGAGCTGCTCGGGCCCCACTTCTCCAGCGTCGAGCTGCTGGGCCTCTTCCACGCCCGCAAGCTGCGGGCACACGAGGTTGCGCTGCGCCTCGGATGGGACCGGGTCCACCGCGCGCTGCGGCTGACCGGGCCCTTCTACGACCGCTTCACGCCGGCGATAACCGCCTCCGACTTCGCCCTGCGCGGCGATGGGCTCGACGGCGCCCTGGACTTCCTGGCGATCTGCCGTGCGTGAGCCGGGCCGGGAGACCGTCGGCGACCTGGCGATCGTCCTGCACAGCCACATGCCCTACGTCGAGGGTTTCGGCACCTACCCCTTCGGCGAGGAGTGGCTCTTCGACGCCGTGTTCCGCTCGCACCTGCCCGTCCTCGAGGTGGCCCGCGACCTGACGATGACGGTCACCCCGGTGCTCGCCGACCAGCTCGAGGACGCCGGGGCGATGGCGCGGCTGCGCGAGTTCCTGCTCGCCTACCGGATCGCCAGCGCCGAGGCGGACGCGGCGGACGTCGAGCCGGCCTGCCGGCCCGCGGCCGAAGCCGCGGCGGCCCGCTACCGGCACGTCCTGGAGCTGCTCGACGCGGCGGCTGGGGGGCCGCTCGGGGCCTTCAGGGAGGCGGCGGAGTCGGGCCGCGTCGCGCTGGCGGCCTCCAGCGCCACCCACGCGGTGCTGCCGCTCTGCGCGACCCGGGCGGGGATCGGCCTCCAGCTCGACGCCGGCCTGCGCTCCCACCGCCGGCGGTTCGGCTGGAACGGCGGGTTCTGGCTTCCCGAGTGCGCCTACTCGCCGGGCCTGGAGTGGCGGCTCGCCGAGCACGGCGTGCGCTGGTTCTGCGTCAACCAGACCCCACACGAGCCGGCGATGGGGGCTCTCGCCCCGGCTCGCACCGCGGCCGGCCCGCTCGCCTTCACGATCGACTGGGAGGCGGTCGGATGGCTGTGGTCCCTGGACGGCTATCCCTCTGCGGCGCCCCACGCCCAGTTCGCTGCGCAGTCGATGCGCGGCACGAGGATCTGGAGGGTCGGCGGGGGCCCATACGAGCCGGAGGTCGCGTCCGGGGTGGCCCGCGATCAGGCGGCGCAGTTCTGCGAGGCGATGGCCGCGCGGCTGCGAGCCTTCGCGGCCGCCTCAGGGCACCGCGGCCTCTCGGTCTTCGCGGTGGACACCGAGCTGCTGGGGCACTGGTGGTCGGAGGGCGTCGTCTGGCTCGAGGAGGTGCTGAGGCTCGCGCCGCAGGCCGGGATCCGCCTGCTGACCCTCCCCCGCGCGCTGGAGGAGCACCCCGGCGAGCGCCGGGATCTGCGCGCCTCGAGCTGGGGCGAGGGGGCCGACCTGCGCACCTGGGACTCGCCCGCCGTCGCCGACCTGGCCTGGGGCGCGCGGCGCCTTGAGCTGCGGGCGCTCCGGGCCCTCTCGGAAGGCCTCCGGGGGCCGGCCGCGGAGCGGGCGACCCGCGAGCTGCTCGCCGTCCAGTCGAGCGACTGGGCCTTCCTCGACGGCCGGCGCGAGGCGGGCGACTACGCCTACCAGCGGGCGGTCGGCCACGCAGAGGCGATGCTCGAGGCCATAGACTCCCCCGCGGTCGTCGATCCCCGCATGCGAGCCCTCGCGCCGGACCTCCACATCGCACCCCTCCTGCTGCCCTGAAGGCCCCTCCGTGAGCCGCATCCTGATCCTCTCCTGGGAGTACCCGCCGCTGATCGAGGGCGGCCTGGCCCGCCACGTCCGCAAGCTCTCCGAGGCCCTGGTGGAGGCCGGGATCGACGTCCACGTGCTGACCCGTGGCGGCGAGGAGTCGCCGGCCGAGGAGAGGGCGGCGGGGGTGATGATCCACAGGATCCGCGAGCCGAAGCGACCCACCGACCTCGGCGAGTTCGTCGCCTGGGTCGAGCGGATGAACTCCGACATGCTGGCCGCGGGGGTCGAGCTCGGCGATCGCCACAGCTTCGACGTCGTCCACGGCCACGACTGGCTGGTCGCCAACGCATGCGACCATCTGGCCAAGCGGTTCGGCGTCCCCCTGGTGACGACCATCCACGCGACCGAGCACGGCCGCCACCAGGGCTGGGTGGACAAGCACCCGCAGTCCTACATCCACGGGGTGGAGCGCTGGATCACCAACCGCTCGGAGCGGGTGATCGCCTGCTCGCACTACATGCGCGAGCAGATCGTCGACATCTTCGGGGTCGAGGAGTCGAAGATCGAGGTGATCCCCAACGGCATCGACCCGGAGGACCTGCGCATCCAGGACCCGGGGGAGCTGGGACGGCTGCGCGGCGAGTTCGCGGAGCCCGACGAGAAGCTCGTCCTGCTGATCGGCCGCCTGGTCTACGAAAAGGGCTTCCAACTCGCCCTGGAGGCGATGCCACGGGTGATCGAACAGGTCCCAGGGACCCGCTTCCTGGTGGCCGGCTCGGGGACCCACGAGGCCGAGCTGCACCGTCAGGCCGAGGAGCTCGGGCTGCGGGGCTACGGCACCTTCCTGGGCTGGATCGGCGACGACGTCCTGCATTCGCTCTACTCGATCGCCGACCTCACCGTGGTCCCGTCGATCTACGAGCCCTTCGGACTCGTCGCCCTGGAGGCGATGGCCTCCGGCTGCCCCTGCATCGTCGCCGACACCGGCGGGCTGCGGGAGGTCGTCCCGCACGAGGAGGTCGGGCTGCGCTTCCGCGCTCGCGACCCCGAGGCGCTCGCCGAGGTCGCCGTACGCGTCCTCTCGGACGACGAGCTCGGGCGGCGCCTGGTTGCGGAGGCCTACGAGCACCTCAGGCGCTTCGACTGGGCCGATATCGCCGAGCGCACCGCGGGCGTCTACGAGGGCATGCTCGCGGGCGACCCCGCCTAACCCGGCCGAGCTTCAAGTTCCCGCTGATAATCAGCGGGAACTTGAAGTTGGGCGGGGGGTCTGGCCGGGCTCGACCGGGTGGGGCCAGCGCAGGCGCTGCGGCGCCTCCCGCATCCGGATCACGCGAGCCGGCACGCCCCCGACGACGGCGTTGGCGGGTACGTCTGCGGTGACCACGGCGTTGGTCCCGATCACCGAGTTGTCGCCCACCCGCACCCCCCTCAGGATGCAGGCGCCGTAGCCGATCCAGACGTTGGAGCCGACCTCGACGTCGCGCTTGTAGATACCCTGGTGGCGGATCGGGACCTCCACGTCCACGACCCCGTGATCGAAGTCGATGAACATCGCCCGGTCGGCGATCACGCACTGCTCGCCGATTCGCACCCGCTGGTAGGCGGAGATCGTGCACTCCTGCCCTAGCACGGTCTTCTCCCCGATCTCCACCACCCCCTCGTGGCAGCGGATCTTCGTACCGTCGCCGATCCACACGAACCTGCCGAAACCGATCCGGCCGCGCCTTCCCACCTGCAGTTCCAGCCCGCGCCCGAGGAAGACCATTCCGGCGGTCCGCCAGCGCCATCCGGCGGGGGTGAGCAGCCGCCGCCACCCGTAGCGGAACAGAAGCCGCGCGTACTTCGGCGTCAGCATCCGGTTGGAGGCCAGGAAGCGAAGGGTCTTCATCTGCCGCCCGGACTCTAGATCGCCCGGGGGCAGGGCATCCCCGACCATGCGCGCGGAGAGAGTGCCCGCGGCCGGCCCGCACGCCGCCGGCCGAGCGCGGCCCGCCCGCGGCCGGCCCGAGCGCGGTCCGCCCGCGGCCGGCCCGAGCGCGGCCCGCCCGCGGCCGGCCCGAGCGCGGTCCGCCCGCCGCCCGCCCGGCGCCAGGCGGGCGTGCCTCCGGCCCGGTGGGGGACGGGGAGGGGTGCATCTAGACTCCGCTGGCCGTGACCGAGGTTCGCGACGCCGAGACTCCGCTTGCCGAGCGCCTCCTGGCCGGCGACAAGCGAGCGCTGGCCCGGGCAATCACCCTGATCGAGTCCGAGGATCCGGCCGGGTGGGCCCTGGTGCGGGAGGTCTACCCGCGCACGGGACGGGCCCGCATCATCGGCTTCACGGGCCCGCCCGGAGTCGGCAAGAGCACCCTGATCGGCGCCCTGACGGTCGAGCTTCGCAAGGAGGATCGTCAGGTCGGCGTGCTCTCGATAGACCCCTCGAGCCCGTTCACGAGGGGCGCCCTGCTCGGCGACCGAATCCGCCTCACGGAGCACTTCCTCGACCCCGGTGTGTTCATCCGCTCGATGGCCTCGCGGGGCGCCCTCGGCGGGCTCTCGGAGGCGGCGCTGCAGGTGGCGCTGGTGATGGACGCGGCCGGCAAGGACGACGTCCTGATCGAGACGGTCGGGGTGGGCCAGGCCGAGATCGATATCGTCGATCACGCCGACACGATCGTCCTCGCCCTGATGCCCGGGTCCGGGGACTCGATCCAGGCGCTGAAGGCCGGCGTGATGGAGATCCCGGACGTGATCGTCGTCAACAAGGCCGACCACCCGATGACCGACACGATGGTCCGGGAGGTTCGCGGAGTGCTCGCCCTGGCACGTGCCGAGGACGGATGGCAGGTGCCGATCCTGCGGACCGAGGCGGCCCGCGGCGAGGGGGTCGCGGAGCTTGCCGAGAGGATCTCCGAGCACCGGACCCACATCGAGCGGGAGGGGCTGCTCGAGGAGCGGCGGGCGCGGAACCTCCGCAACGAGGTGGTGGGCATCGCGGCCTCGCGGCTGAAGCGCCGCCTCGAGGACTCCCTGGCCGGCGACGGCGAGGTCGCCGCCCTGCTCGACCGGGTGGTCCGGCGCGAGCTGGACCCCGCCAGCGCCGCAGGCGAGCTCCTGGAGCGCTGGGAGCGTGGCTGAGGGGCGGCCGAAGCGCTCCAGCCCCCTGGAGGAGCGGACCCGGAGGGCGCCACGCAGGATGCCCTCCCTGGAGGAGGTGCGTGACTGGGTGGACGACGGGGTGGACGAGCTGGGTGGCAGCGGGGTGGCGAGGGTCCAGGCGGTCTTCGTGGACACGGGCAGCGGCGCCCCCGCCTACCTGGCCGCGAAGCTGGGCCGTTTCGGCAAGACCGTGGCGATCCCCCTGCACGACTGCGCCGGCGTCGCCGGCCGGGTCTGGGTCGCCCACGAGCGCGAGGTGGTGCGCGAGGCCCCGAGCGTCGACCCGGGCAAGCCGCTCGCCCGCGAGCACGAGCTGGAGATCTGCGCACACTTCGGCGTCGACGCCGACCAGGGGCGGGCAGGGGAGGTTGCGGGCCGCCCCGAGGGCTCGATCACCGCGCGCCCCGACGAGGGCGGCTGAGCGGCCCCCGGCGCTCCCGGCCCCGCCTCCGCCTCGCCTCGCCCCGCCGCGGCTAAGCAGCCGAACTGGCGCGCGGCGCCTCGCCCCGGCCGCCGCGGCTCAGCAGCCGAGCTGGCGCGCGATCACCATCTGCTGGACCTCGTCGGTCCCCTCGCCGATCGTGAGGATCTTGGCGTCGCGGTAGAAGCGGCAGACCGGGTACTCCTCGATGTAGCCGTAGCCGCCGTGGATCTGCACCGCCTCCTCCGTCGCGCGAACCGCGAGCCGGCCCGTCAGCAGCTTCGCCTGGGCGGCGGTCAGGGTGAAGGACTCGCTTCGGTCCTTCTCGACCGCGGCCCGGTGGGTGAGCAGCCTGGCGCTCTCGATCTGCGCCGAGAGGTCGGCGATCTTCGCCTGGATCGCCTGGAACTTGGCGATCGGCCTTCCGAAGGCCCGGCGCTCCTTCGCGTAGGCGATCGCCTCGTCGAGCGCTCCCTGCGCCAGGCCGACTCCCATTGCGGCGACGCCGATCCGCCCTCCGTCGAGGATGTGCAGGAACTGCTTGAAGCCCTCTCCGCGACGGCCCAGGAGGGCGGTCTGCGGGACCCGGCAGTCCTCGAAGGACAGCGGCCGGGTGTCCGAGGCGTTCCACCCCATCTTGCGATAGGGCTCCCCGGGCTCGTAGCCCGGGGTCCCGTTGGGAACGATCAGGTTCGAGATCTCGCGCCGATCGCCCTCGCCGCCGGTCACCGCGGTGATCGTCACGCAGCCGGAGATCTCGGTGCCCGCGTTGGTGATGAACTGCTTGGCGCCGTTGATCACCCACTCGCCCTCGCCCAGCACCGCCGAGGTGCGGGTGTTGCCGGCGTCGGAGCCCGCCTCGGGCTCGGTCAGCCCGAAGGCCGCCAGGCGGCTGCCTCTGCAGAGTCGCGGCAGCCACTCCTCCCTCTGCTCTGCGCTGCCCCAGAGGTGGATCGGCATCGTGCCCAGCGAGGTGTGGGCGGCCATGGTGATCGCCACCGAGGAGTCCACCCTGGCGAGCTCCTCGACGGCAAGCGCGTAGGAGAGGGTGTCGGCACCCCCGCCGCCGTACTCCTGGGGGAATGGGATGCCCATCAGGCCCAGCTCGCCCATCTTGGCGACCAGCTCGTAGGGGAAGGCCTTGGTGCGGTCGAGCTCTTCCGCCTGCGGCGCGACCTCCGCCCGGGCGAAGTCGCGGACCGTGTCGCGCAGCAGCCGCTGCTCGTCGCTCAGCTCGAAGTCCACCGGCGAAGCCTATTCGGGCAGGTCTGCCACCGGTCCCCGCCCGGCGCCGGACAGGCGCCGGCGCTGCCGCCGGCCGAGTGGCGATGGCGAGGTCGGCTGATCGTGAGGTCGGCCCCATGAGGCTGGTCCGCTGGACCGAGCCGGTCCCCAGGGGTGGCTCAAGCGTTCAGCGAGCCCCGGGGACTCGCCGCGGCGTGGCCGGCAAGTGGCTGCCGCCGCGGACCGCCGCGCTGCCGCCCCGGACCGCCGCGCTGCCGCCCCGGACCGCCGCGCTGCCGCCACAGGGGGCTAGAGCTGCAGCGACTTGACCTGGAGCAGCTCCTCGATCCCGTAGCGGCCGTTCTCGCGGCCGTGCCCGGAGAGCTTGTAGCCGCCGAACGGGGCAAGGGGGTTGAAGGCGCCGCCGTTGATCTCGATCTGTCCGGTGCGGATCCGCCGTGCCACCTCGATCGCCCGCTCCGTGTCCGCCGACCAGACCCCGCCCGCCAACCCGTAGGAGCTGTCGTTGGCGATCCGGATCGCGTCCTCGGTGTCCTCGTAGGGCTGGATGGCCAGGACCGGCCCGAAGATCTCCTCCTGGGCGATCGTCATGTCGGGGCTCACCTCGCTGAACACGGTGGGCCGCACGAAGAACCCGCGGTCGAGCCCCTCGGGGGCCTCGGCGCCTCCCGTCACCAGCTTCGCCTGCTCCTCGACGCCCTTCTGGATGTAGCCGCGGACCCGCTCGCGCTGCACCGCCGAGACCAGCGGGCCGAGCCGCGTGGCGGGGTCGAAGGGGTCGCCGGGCGTGAAGGTCTCGGCCGCCGCGGCAGCAAGCCCCTCCGCCGCCGCCAGCTTCTCGCGCGGCACCAGCATCCTGGTGAGCGCGCTGCAGGTCTGGCCCGAGTTGAGGTAGCACTTGGCGACGCCGTCGGGAACGGCGCGCTCGAGGTCGGCGTCGTCGAGGATCACGTTCGGCGACTTGCCGCCCAGCTCCATCGCCACCGGCTTGACGGTCGCGGAGGCGAGCTCGGAGACCCGCTTGCCGGCCCGGGTGGACCCGGTGAAGGAGACCATGTCCACGGCGGGGTGCCCGGCGATCGCCTCGCCGACCGCCGGCCCGGTACCGGTCACCAGGTTGAAGACCCCCGGCGGCAGCCCGGCGGCCTCGATCACCTCGGCCAGGATGAAGGCGTTCAGAGGGACGACCTCGCTCGGCTTGAGCACCACCGTGCAGCCGGCGGCGAGGGCGGGCGCGACCTTGGTGGCGATCTGGTTGAGCGGATAGTTCCAGGGGGTTATCGCGCCGAGGACGCCGACCGGCTCGCGCAGGACGCGGGAGTTGCCGATCTCCTCCTCCCAGGCGACCTCCTCCATCAGCTTCGGCATCGAGTTGAAGTGCGCGATCGGCAGGCCGGCCTGGATCTGGCGCGAGAGCTTCAGCGGCATGCCGAGCTCGGCGGAGATCGTCGTCGCGATCTCCTCGGCGCGCTCCCCGAGTCCGCGGGCGATCGCCTCGATGCGGGAGGCGCGCTGCTCACGGCTCGTTCGCGCCCACGACTCGAACGCGTCACGGGCGGCGGCCACGGCGCGGTCTGCGTCCTCCGAGGTGCCGGCCGGGACGGTCGCCATGACCTCCTCGGTGGTCGAGTTGACTACCTCGAGGGTGTCCGGGGAGGCCGGGTCCACCCACCGGCCGCCGATGAAGAGCTTGTCGCGTGTGTGGGGGCCTGCGAGCGTCGCCATTGCTTCCCTCCTGGCTGGTGGTTGCGGCCGGCGCCCCGGCCGTGGCGGGCCTGCGCCAACGCTAGAGGATCAGCGCCCCGCCAGGTCCCTGGCCAGAGCGACCAGCAGCCGGACCCCGATGCCGGTGGGCCCGTCCCCCACGTACTCGCGCCCCACGTCCCAGGCGGTCCCGGCGATGTCGAGGTGCGCCCAGGGGCGCCCGTCGACGAACTCCTCCAGGAAGGAGGCCGCGTAGATCGTCCCCGCCTTGCGCTTCGCGGCGAGGTTGGTGAGGTCGGCGACCTTGCCGCGGGTCAGCTCCTTGTACTCGGGATGCAGTGGCAGCCGCCAGGCCAGCTCTCCCGTCTCCTCCGCCGCGTGCTCGACCAGGGCGGCCATCTCGTCGTCGTTGGAGACCAGCGCCGCGTAGGTCGAGCCGAGCGCGACCAGGACGGCGCCTGTCAGGGTCGCGAGATCCACCACCCGGGTCGCTCCCAGCTCGACGCAGTAGGCGAGCGCGTCGGCGAGGATCAGGCGACCCTCGGCGTCGGTGTTGTTGACCTCGACGGTCCTGCCGTTGTACTGGGTGATGATGTCCCCCGGCTTGACCGCGGTCCCGGAGGGCATGTTCTCGGTCGCCGGCACCACGGCTATCACGTCGATCCCTATCCCGAGCTCGGCGATCGCGGATACCGCCTCGAGCACCGCCGCCGCCCCCGACATGTCCATCTTCATCTCGTGCATCGAGGCGCCCGGCTTCAGCGAGATTCCTCCGGTGTCGAAGGTCACCCCCTTGCCGACCAGGCCCAGCGGTTCGGAGGACGCGGCGCCGCGGTAGCGCAGGACGATCAGCGCCGGGTCCTCGGCGCTGCCGCTGCCCACCGCCTCCAGCCCCCCCATCCCGCGCTCGGAGATCTCGCGCCCGCCAAGCACTTCGGTGCTCACCGAGTCGTGCCGGGCGTCTATCTCCTCGGCGCGGCCGGCCAGGTAGGAGGGCGTGGCGACGTTGGAGGGAAGGTCCTGGAGGTTCCGGGCCCGGTTCTGGGCCTCGGCGACGACCCTGGCGATCTCCGCCTCGGCAGCGACCTCGGGCGGGCCGAGCAGGACCAGCTCCCCGGGGCCGGGAGGGTCCTCGTCCTCCTCGTGGCTGCGGAAGCGGTCGAACCGGTAGGTGGCGAGGACCGTGCCGACCACGAGCCCCGCGGCGGTGCCGGCGGGATCGGGCGAGTCCGGGACCACCCAGGCGATCGTCGCGGCGCCCAGGGCGGCGGCCTGGCGCGCCGCGAGCGCAGCCGCAACCCGGGCGCGCTCGACGTCCAGATCCCCGCGCCTCCCGAGCCCCACGACCAGCGCCCGGGCCGGCTGGCCGGGGTGGACGACCGTGACCTTCTTGTAGCCGCTCTTCGCGTCGGCGGCGCCGCGCCCCGCCGCCAGCTCCCCGGGCAGCTCCTCGCCCTCGAACAGGCCCGCCACCACGAGGTCGGCGCCGGCCTCGGCAATCGGGCTCTCCCGGACCTTGACCCTCATGCGCGGGGCAGTCTATGCGCTCGGCGTTCCGGCGCGGCGCCCCTCGCTATCGTGCCGTCTCCCGCCGCACCGCGGCCCAGCACCTCGGCACACCTAACAAGGAAAGGCAGAGATGCCCAGCACAGTCATCCTCGGAAGCGCAAGGACCCCGTTCGGGAAGATGGGCGGGGCACTCTCCTCCCTCGACGCGACGGACCTCGGCGGAACGGCGATCGAGGCCGCGATGGAGCGCTCGGGCGTCGAGCCCGCCCAGATCGGCCAGGTGGTCTTCGGCCAGGTGCTCCAGGCGGGCCAGGGGCAGATTCCCTCGCGCCAGGCCCAGATCAAGGCCGGGATCCCGAAGGAGGTCCCCTCGGAGACGGTGAACAAGGTCTGCGCCTCGGGGATGAGGACGATCGGACTCGCCGACCAGGCGATCCGCGCCGGCGACGCCGAGCTGGCCGTGACCGGGGGCATGGAGTCGATGAGCAAGGCGCCCTACCTGCTGCCCGGGGCGCGCTTCGGGTTCCGGATGGGCGACGTCGGCGCTGTCGACTCGATGACCCACGACGGGCTGACCAACCCGTTCACCGAGCAGCAGATGATCAACGAGGCCAGCGCGGTCTCCAACGAGCTCGAGATCACCCGAGCCGACATGGATCGCTTCGCGGCACGCTCGCACGAGCGCGCCGCGAAGGCGACCGAGGATGGGCTGCTCGCCGAGGAGATCGTCGGGGTGACCGTGAAGACCCGGAAGTCCGAGAGCACGGTGGATACCGACGAGGCGATCCGCCCGGACACGACCGTCGAGGTCCTCTCGAAGCTGCGACCGGTGGGAGGCGAGGATGCCACCCACACCGCAGGGAACGCGCCGGGCGTCAACGACGGCGCGGCCGCCGTCGTGGTCGCCTCCGACGGGTGGGCGGAGGCGAACGGGCGCGAGCCCCTGGCCCGCGTCCTGGCCTACGGGACCGTCGCCGACGACTTCCCCTACCTCGCGCGAACGCCCGCCAACGCCTCCATGCAGGCCCTCGGGAAGATCGGCAAGTCCCCCGGGGACGTCGACCTCTGGGAGATCAACGAGGCGTTCGCCTCGGTTGCGATCAACTCCGTGCGCATGCTCGGCGTGGACGAGGAGAAGGTGAACGTCAACGGCGGGGCGATCGCGCTCGGCCACCCGATCGGGGCCTCCGGGTCGCGGATCGTCGGCGCCCTGATCCACGAGCTGCGCCGGCGCGGGGGCGGCCTCGGCGTCGCCGCGATCTGCTCGGGGGGCGGCCAGGGCGACGCGATAGTGCTCGAGGTCTCCGGTTAGCCCGGGACCCCGCGCCGGTCGCATGGGTGATCCCCCCGCCGCCCGCGGACGCGAAGCGGGGAGTGGCGCGAGCCCCGCCGCCCGCGGACGCGAAGCGGGGAGTGGCGCGAGCCCCGCCGCCCGCGGACGCGAAGCGGGGAGTGGCGCGAGCCCCGCCGCCCGCGGACGCGAAGCGGAGCAGGCGGCGGGAGTATCAAGTAAGGCCGCGGCGTTCTTTGACCTGGACAAGACCCTGATGGCGGGGTCCTCGGGCATGCAGTTCGCCCGGGTCGCCACCAGGCACGGGGTCGTCGGCCGGGCCCAGCTGCTGCGCTGGGCGGTCGACCATTTCCGCTACCGGCTGAGGGGTGCGACGGACGAGGAGACCGCCCAGGTGCTGCGGGCCGCGCGCGACCTGATCACCGGCGTGCCCAGCCGCCGGATCGATCGCATGGGGCCGGAGGTGATGGCCGGGATCCTGCCTCGGATCTACCCGCAGATGCTCGACGAGGTAAATGCCCATATCGACGCCGGACGCCCCACCTTCATCGTCAGCGCGGCGGGCGACGGGATCGTCTCCGCGCTCGCCGTGGTGCTCGGCATGTCGGGCGGGATCGGCACCCGCTACGAGGTGGACGGCGAGGGGCGGTTCACCGGCCGCCTCGACGGGCCGTTCGTCTACGGGAAGGGCAAGGTCGAGGCGATGCGGGCGTTCGCCGCCGCCCACGACATCGACCTGGCCCTCTCCTGCGCCTACTCCGATTCGGCCTCGGACCTTCCGATGTTGCGGGCGGTCGGCAACCCGGTGGCCGTAAATCCCGACGCTCGGCTGGCCGCCGTCGCCGCGGAGGAGGGGTGGCCGGTGATGCGCTTCGAGCGCCTCGGCCGAAAGCTGGCGATCGCGGCCGCGGCGGCGATCGCCGGGCTGATCGGGGTCGGCGCCGCCCAGGTCGGCGGCCGCGGGCGCTGAGGGCCGCCGGGCCGGGCTCTCTCCGAACCCGCGGTCCCACCACACGGATTCCGGGGGTTGAGGACGGCGGGATGCGCTCCCGGGCGCATCTAGACTGGTCGGGACGGGCCGCTTCCCGTCGCGAGGACCGATGGAGCCGATCGAAGAGCTTGACACCAGCACCCCGTGGAGCCGATCGAAGAGCTAGACACCAGCACCCCGATCTGGGCGAGGGTCTTCACCGTCGCCCCGCTGGTCGTGGTCGGCACCAAGGAGCCCGACGGCTCCTTCGACCTCGCTCCGAAGCACATGGCGATGCCGCTGGGCTGGCAGAACATCTGGTGCTTCGTCTGCAGCCCCCGGCACGCCACCCACGCCAACGCGCTCGAGCACGGCGAGTTCACCGCGAGCTTCCTGAGACCCGAGCAGATGGTCGAGGCGAGCCTGGCGGCCGGCCCCCGCGACGCGGAGGGGAGCAAGCCCAGCCTCGCGGGCCTCTCCACCTCCCCGGCCAGGGAGGTGGACGGGGTGCTGCTCGACGGCGCCGGCCTCTGGCTCGAGTGCGAGCTCGAGCGCATCATCGACGGGTTTGGCGAGAACAGCCTGATCATCGGCAGGGTGGTCGCGGCGTCGGCGCCGGAGAGCGCGATCCGGTCCGCCGACACCGACGACGCAGACCTGCTCCGCAAGGCCCCGCTGACCGCCTACCTGAGCCCCGGGCGCTTCGCCTCGGTGGGCGAGACCCTCTCCTTCCCGTACCACGTGGACTCCCGGTTCTGAGCCCCGCAGACACCAGAGCCGCGGACCTGCTCGCCTGGCTCGGCGCCAGGCGCGAGGCGATGGTCGCGCTGCTCGAGGAGCTGGTCCGCAGCGAGTCGCCGTCGCTGGCGCCCGAGACCCACGGCCGCGCAGTCGAGATCCTCGGCGCCGAGCTCGAGGCTCTCGGCTTCAGGGTCCGCCGCCTGCCGGGCAGGAAGACCGGGGACCACCTCCTCGCCCGCCCCCGGGAGCGCCCCAAGGGCGCCCCCTACCAGCTCCTGCTCGGACATCTCGACACCGTCTGGCCGGTGGGGACGCTCGACGAGATGCCGGTTCGGCGCGAGGGGGAGCGGCTCCACGGTCCCGGCACCTACGACATGAAGGGGGGGCTGGTCCAGATGCTCTTCGCGATGAAGGCGCTCGAGGCGCTCTCGGTGACTCCCGGCGCGACCCCCGTGGTGCTCGTCAACTCCGACGAGGAGATCGGCAGCCCGGAGTCCACCAGGCACCTCCGCAACCTGGCCCGTGGCGCCTGCCGTGCCCTCGTCTTCGAGCCCTCCTACGGCTCGGAAGGACGCCTGAAGACGGCGCGCAAAGGGGTGGGGCGCTTCGAGCTCAGGATCCTCGGCCGGGCGAGCCACGCGGGCCTCGCCCCCGAGCGGGGCGTCTCGGCGATCCTCGAGCTCTCGCACCAGGTGCAGCGGCTCTTCGAGCTGAACGACGCCGAGCGGGGCATCACCGTGAACGTCGGGACGATCGACGGTGGCCTGCGGGCCAACGTGGTCGCTCCGGAGGCCGGGGCGGTGATCGAGGCGCGGGTGCCGACGGCCGGCGACGCGGCCGAGGTCGAGCGGGCGATCATGGGGCTCGAGCCCGTCCAGGAGGGGATCGGGATCGAGGTGAGCGGGGGGTTCGGTCGCCCCCCGATGGAGAGGACCGAGCGAAACCGGGAGCTCTGGGAAGCGGCCCGGGAGGCGGCCGGGTCGCTCGGCCTGACCCTGCACGAGGCCGCCGTGGGCGGTGCCTCGGACGGGAACACGACAAGCCTTCACACCGCGACCCTCGACGGCCTGGGCCCGGTCGGGGGAGACGCCCACGCGGCGGGCGAGCACGTCGAGGTATCCGGGATGGTGGACCGGGCGGCGCTGGCGGCTCTGCTGATCGCGCTGCCACCGCAGGGGGACTGAGGCTTGCCGAGGCCGTTCGTCGGCAGCGTCGCCCGCCGGGGGACCCTGGAGCCCGGCGAGATCGGGCGCCGCGAGGTCGAGCGTGACGGCTGGCGCAGCGGCGACCTGGTGCTCGGGAGGATCCTCTCCGCGGACACCGGGGGGGCCCACGCGGTCGAGTCGGTGGACGGGCGCATGATCGAGGTGATGGAGGGCGACCTCGTAGTCGGGGCACTGGGCCGCCGCCACGCGACCCTGGAGGTGACGGGCGACTGGGAGCAGATCGGCGGCGACGGCGCGATGCACGCGCTGACCTCCGCCTGCGTCTTCGGCCGGATGACCTCGGTGTCGCGCATGCTGCCGGCTCCGATTGAGCTCCGCTACGAGGGCCACGTCGCCGCCGGGAGCGGTGTCGTGCGCATGGCGGATCTCGCGATCTCGCCCCGTCCGGCGGAGCTGCGGTGTCCGGTGGTCCTGCTGATCGGGACCTCGATGGACGCCGGCAAGACGGTCTCGGCGCGAACCATCGTGCGCAGGCTGGTGGCCCGCGGGCTGCGGGTGGGGGGCGCGAAGCTGACCGGCGTCGGACGCTACCGAGACATCCTGGCGATGCGCGACGCCGGCGCCGAGCCGATCCTCGACTTCATCGACGCGGGGCTGCCGTCCACCGTGTGCCCCCGGCCCGAGTTCGAGGCGGCGCTGGCCCGGATCACCTCGGCGCTCGCCGTCTCCGGGGTGGACGCGGTGGTCGCCGAGGCGGGCGCCTCCCCCCTCGAGCCCTACAACGGAGCCGCCGCGATCGAGGCGCTGGCGCCGGTCACCGCTCTCACCGTGCTCTGCGCCTCCGACCCCTACTCGGTCGTCGGGGTGATCGAGGCGTTCGGCCTGGTGCCGGACCTGATCGCGGGCCGCTGCACCAGCACCCTGGCGGGAGTCGAGCTGGTCGAGCGCCTGACCGGGATCCGGGCTCTGAACCTGATCGACCCCGAGGCGATCCCGCAGCTCGACCGCGTGCTCGACGGGCTGACCTAGACTCCGGCCATGGCCGTGGAGCCCGGATCGCGCCGTCCTTCGCGCCAACGGCGGCAGCGGGAATACCCAGCCGCCGGGGAGCGCGACGCCGAGTTCAGCACGATCTCCGGCCTCCCCCTCGAGCCCCTCTACACCGAGGAGGACACCGAGGGCTCCGGCCCCGCCGAGAGGCTCGGCCTGCCGGGGTCCTTCCCGTTCACCCGCGGCCCCTACGCCTCGATGTACCGGGGACGGCTTTGGACGATGCGCCAGTTCGCGGGGTTCGGGACCGTCGAGGAGACCAACGAGCGCTTCCACTACCTCCTCGACCACGGGCAGACCGGCCTCTCGGTGGCCTTCGACATGCCGACCCTGATGGGCTACGACTCCGATCACCCCCGCTCGGAGGGAGAGGTGGGCCGGGAGGGGGTGGCCGTGGACACGATCGGCGACATGGAGCGCCTCTTCGAAGGGATACCGCTCGGGGAGGTCTCGACCTCGATGACGATCAACGCCCCGGCGGCGATCCTGCTCGCCTTCTACCTGGTCGCCGCAGAGCGCCAGGGGGTCCCGGCCGAGCGCCTTGCCGGCACGATCCAGACCGACATCCTCAAGGAGTACATCGCCCAGAAGGAGTGGTGCTTCCCGATCGATCCGGCGATGCGGCTGCTCACCGACATGATCGAGTTCTGCACCGAGCGGATGCCCCGCTGGCACCCGGTCTCGATCTCCGGTTACCACATCCGCGAGGCCGGCTCGACCGCGGCCCAGGAGCTCGCCTTCACGCTGAAGGACGGTTTCACCTACGTCGAGGCGGCGATCGAGCGCGGCCTCGCCGTCGACGACTTCGCGCCCCGGCTCTCGTTCTTCTTCAACGCCCACATCGACTTCTTCGAGGAGATCGCCAAGTACCGTGCCGCCCGCCGGATCTGGGCGACCGAGATGCGCGACCGCTACGGGGCCAAGCGCGCCGAGTCGATGCGGATGCGCTTCCACACCCAGACGGCCGGGGTCAGCCTCACCGCCCAGCAGCCGCTCAACAACGTCGTCCGCACCGCGATCGAGGCCCTCGCCGGGGTGCTGGGCGGGACCCAGTCCCTGCACACCAACTCCTACGACGAGGCCCTCGCCCTGCCCACCGAGGAGGCGGTGCGCCTGGCCCTGCGCACCCAGCAGATCATCGCCCACGAGACCGGGGTGACGAGCACGGCCGACCCGCTCGGCGGCTCCTATTTCGTGGAGAGCCTCACCGACCGCCTCGAGCGGGCCGCCTACGACTACTTCTCCCGGATCGACGAGATGGGGGGCATGGTCGAGGCGATCCGCAAGAACTTCCCCCAGCGCGAGATTGCCGACGCCTCCTTCGCCTACCAGACCGAGCTGGACGAGCGGCGGCGCATCGTGGTCGGCGTCAACGACCATCGCCAGAGCGAGGAGCAGGTGCCGATCCTGCGCATCGACCCGGCCCTGGAGCGAAAGCAGGTGGAGCGCCTGGCGCGGGCCCGCGCCGACCGCGACTCGGCGGCCGTCGAGGCGGCGCTTTCCGAGCTTCGGGCCACCGCCGCGGGGGAGGCGAACCTGATGGGCCCGATCCTCACCGCTGCCCGGGCGGGTGTCACCGAGGGCGAGATGATCGCCACCATGCGGGAGGTCTTCGGCACCTACGTGGAGTCGCCGGTCTTCTGAGCGCGCTCCCTGCGGCCGGCGCGCCGCCGCGGGCACCGGGCCCGGCCGCGCCGCCGAGTGCGGGGGGCCTCGGCCGCGCCGCCGCGTGCGTGCCGCCGCGCGAGGGCCAATAAGCTGGCGGTTGCGATGAGCGAGCCGAACGCAGCACCCGCCCGCAAGATCAGGGTCGTGGTCGCCAAGCCGGGCCTCGACGGCCACGACCGCGGCGCCAAGATCATCGCCCGGGCTCTCCGCGACGCCGGCATGGAGGTGATCTACACGGGGCTTCACCAGACGCCCGAGCAGATCGCCGAGACGGTGATCCAGGAGGACGCCGACGCGGTCGGCCTCTCGATCCTCTCCGGCGCCCACATGACCCTGGTCCCCAAGGTTGTCTCGCTGCTCTCAGAGCAGGGCGTAGACGACGTGCTGGTCACCGTCGGCGGCACGATCCCCGCCGAGGACATCCCCCGGCTCAAGGAGCTCGGGGTCGCCGAGGTCTTCACGCCCGGGGCGCCGACCGACGAGATCGTCGAGTTCGTCAGGGCGGGCGCCGAGAGGCGCCACGCCGGGGGCTGAGGCCGCTCAGCGCTTCGGCGGCGGCACCGGCCCGGTCGGCTCCCTGCAGGAGGGACCGGCGCAGACGCGTAGCTCGGCGAGGCGGGCGGCAAGCGCGCGCCTGGTGCGGGAGTACCTGGGGTTGGCGTCCTGCGATGCCAGCTCGCGAGGGTCACGGGCGAGGTCGTAGAGCTCCTTCTCGCCGTCGCGGTAGAGAATGTACTTGTAGCGCTCGGTCCTGATCCCGGCGTACGGGATCCCCAGCGAGGGGTCGTCCTTGGTGTTCGCCTCCAGCAGGATCGGCCGGTCGCTCGACCTGCCCGGGTGCTCCGCGAAGGGCAGCAGCGAGCGTCCGTCGACCGGCTTGGTCGGCGTCGCGCCGCTGAGCGCGAGGAGCGTCGGCGCGAGGTCGACGTTGCCGACCAGCGCCCTGGAGCGCCTGCCGGCCGGAATCCCCGGGCCGCGGATCGCGATCGGCGTCCTCACCGCGGGCTCGTAGGGCAGGTACTTCCCCTTCGCGAGCCTGTGCTGCCCGAAGAAGAAGCCGTTGTCGGAGAGGTAGATGACGTAGGTGTTGGCGAGCATCCCATCCGCCTTCAGCTCGGCCATCAACCTTCCCACGGCGCGGTCGACCGAGAGCAGGGTCTGGGCGCGCCGGCGGTAGTTGGCGGTGATCCTGCCCACGGTCCCGCTGGAGAACCGGCGCAGCTTGCGGATGAACCGGGGCTTGTCGGAGGTGTCCGCCTCGTCGAAGGCGGCTGAGCGCGGCAGGCGCAGCCCGCGAAGCCGCCGGCGGTCCCGGCGGGCCGGGAAGGCGGGCAGGTGGGGGGCGGTGAAGGCGAGGAACATGAAGAACGGCTGCCCGGCGGGCCCGAGCAGCGCCCTTCGACGCACGGCGCCGGTGGCGAGGTCGCCATAGACGTCGGTCTTGTAGTCGGAGCTCGACCTCCCGTAGTGGGTGAGCACCCCGTTCTCGTTGAGCGTGTAGTCGAGGTAGTGGTTCTCGGAGGAATCCAGGCACGCGTACCACTCGTCCCAGCCGGGCGGCACCTCGGTGCGGTCCGAGCGATCGGGGTAGCCGTTGAGGAACTTGCCGATCTGGATCGTGTGGTAGCCGGCCGTCTGAAGCCAGGAGGCGAGTGTGTTCGCCTTGTCGAAGGAGGGGTAGCCCCCGAACGGGGACCCGTTGCCGACCACCCCGTGGTTGTGGCTGTACTGCCCGGTCAGGAAGGTCGTGCGGGATGGGCAGCAGAGGGGGTAGGAGGTCATGAAGCGGTCGAAGCTGACCCCCCTGGCGGTGATCGTCGAGTTGATCTTCTCGAGGCGCGACATCTCGCTCGAGACCTGGTCGTCGCTCATGATCACGATGAAGTTCGGCCGGGCGGGAAGCCCCTGGGCCCGGTCGGCTGCGGTCAGCGCCAGGAGCGCCACCCCGACCAGGAGGAGGGCCGCAGCGGCGAGAACCGGCGGCGAGCCGCAACTCGCCGGCGGGCGGCGGGTTTCAGCAGTCGGTATAGGCTGGTTCCCTGCTTCCAAAGCTGGAGGAGGTTTCACTCGATGTCCGACTCTAGAACACGCCGGAGGGACCGATCGGTGCGGTCGGCTCTTCTCGCGGCGGTGGCCCTGGCCGTTGCTCTCCTCGCGCCCTCCGCGGCCTCCGCGGGCGTGATCAACGTCACAACTTCGGCCGACGAATTCAACAACCCCGGTCCCAACAGCCGCTGCTCGCTGCGCGAGGCGGTCTGGGCGGCCAACAACGACTCCAACGCGCAGGCCCCCGGTTGTTCGGCCGGCAACGGTGTCGACACGATCACGGTCCCGGCGGGGAGGTACCGGCTGGGCCGCTTCGGCGCGGACGAGAACGCCGACCTCACCGGGGACCTCGACATCACCGGGCCGGTGACGATCGTCCACAAGGGGATCGCCCCTGCGACCGTCGACAGCGACGCCACCGATCGCGTCTTCGAGGTCACCTCCTCGGGGGTCGCGACGCTCGACGGCCTCTCAATCACCGACGGGCGTGCCACCTCGGTCACCTCGACCAGCGGGGGCGGGGTCCTCAACGGCGGGACGCTGACGCTCCGAAACAGCGTCGTCTACGAGAACGTCGCGACCTTCGGCGGCGGGATCTCGACGGCCGGGACGAGCACGACCACGGTTACCAACACGACTATCGCGAGCAACCAGGCCTACGAGGACGGCGGCGGGGTCGACGCCGAGACGGGCGGCAACGTGACCCTCAACAGCACGACCGTGGCAGGCAACACCGCCGACGTCGACTTCAACGGCGGCGGCAGCGGCGGCGGGGTGACGGCGGCCACGTCGGGGCTGGGAGGAGCGGTGAAGCTCCGTAACGCGCTGGTCGCACGGAACATCGACAACGGGGGAGAGGCTCCCGACTGCGTCGAGTTCGGCGGCTCGATCACCTCGCAGGGTCACTCCCTGATCGGGGACACCACCGGGTGCTCCTACACGGCCGGGTCGGGCGATATCGCCAACCGCAACCCGCAGCTGCTCGCGCTGATGGACAACGGGGGCCCGACGCTGACCCGCGCGACGCGCAAGACCAGCCCGATCCTGAACAAGGGAGCGGGCTGTCCGTCCACCGACCAGCGCGGCGTCGTCCGCAAGCTCGGCGGGCGCTGCGACATCGGTGCCTGGGAGCTGGTCCGGTGCCAGGGCGTCGTCGTCAACCGGATCGGCACCGGCGTCGCGGACCGGCTGCGCGGCACCGAGACCGCCGACGGCTTCCTCGGGCTCGGCGGCGGCGATCTGCTGCAGGGCTTCGGCGGGAACGACGGCCTCTGCGGCGGCAGCGGCGGGGACCGCCTCGAGGGCGGCGACGGCAACGACACGATGGATGGCGGCAGCGGGCGCGACACCTGCATCGGCGGGTCCGGCAGGAACGTCTCGAAGAGCTGCGAGCTGCCGAAGAAGAAGAGGGCAGTCCGCTAGGCCGAAACGGATGGGCCGGAGAGGTGGCCCGCCCCGCGGGGCGGGCCACCGGCCGCTCCCGCCAACCGCCCGGGCATCTGCCCTCGTAGGATCGGGAGGATGATCGAGCGGCTTCTCGACAGCGCGATGGACTGGGCGGTCCTGCCGGGGTACACGAGCCTCGGCTACCGGGCACGGGAGCGGCTGCTGCCCCGTGGGAGGATCGAGCTAGCCGGGCACTCGGTGATGCTGACCGGCGCCAGCGCCGGGATCGGCGAGGCCGCGTGCGTGGCCATGGCCCGGGCGGGGGCGCGGGTCCACATGGTGGTCCGCGACCCCGTCCGCGGGGAGGACGCGCGGGCCCGCGTCGCGGAGGCCAGCGGCTCCGACGCGCTCGAGGTCTGGTTGTGCGACGTCTCCAGCCTGGCCTCCGTGAGGGAGCTGGCGGCCGCCTTCTCCGAGCGTGGGGAGGGGCTCGACGTGCTCGTCAACAACGCCGGCCTGCTGCCGGCCGAGCGGACCCACACCGCCGAGGGCTTCGAGCTCGCCTTCGCCACCAACGTGCTCGGCCCCTTCCTGCTCACCTCGCTGATGCTCGCAGAGCTGCGGCGGGCGGCACCCTCGCGGGTGATCAACGTCTCCTCCGGGGGCATGTACACGGCGCGGATCGACCTCGACGACCTCCAGCTCGAATCGCACCCATTCGACGGGGCGCGCTTCTACGCCCACACCAAGCGGGCCGAGGTGATGCTCAGCGAGGAGTGGGCGGCGAGGCTGGCTCCCGAGGGCATCGCGGTCCACTCCACCCACCCGGGCTGGGTGGCGACCCCCGGGGTCGAGTCCTCGCTGCCGCGCTTCAACCGCGTGATGGGACCGCTGCTGCGGACCCCCGAGCAGGGCGCGGACACGATCGTCTGGCTGGCCGGCTCCGAGCAGGGTGCCGGCTCCGGCGGCGAGTTCTGGCACGACCGCCGCGCCCGCCCCAAGCACCGGGTGCCCTGGACCCGCGAGAGCGCCGGCGAGCGCCGGCGGCTGTTCGAGGAGTGCGAGCGGCTCTGCGGCCTGGGGCGCGGCGAGGCAGGCGGCCCCCCGGTGTCGCAGCCGGAAGCAGACGCCCCGCCGACGGGTCAGAAAGGAGCCTGAGATGGCCCGCTACGTGACGACCGTGGAAAGCCCGAGAACGCCCGAGGACGCCTTCGACTACATGGCCGACTTCACGAAGCTCACCGACTGGGACCCATCGGCGGTGGAGTCGGTCGCGCTCGGCGAGGCGCCCGGCCCCGGCGCCCGCTTCGCGGTCCGCGTCGGCTTCGCCGGACGCCAGGTCGCGCTCACCTACGAGACGACCGCCTACGAGCGCCCGCGGCGGCTGGTGCTGAGGGCGGAGAACTCGACCACCGTCTCCGAGGACACGGTCACGGTCGAGCCGCGCGGCTCGGGCTCGGCGGTCACCTACGACGCCCGGCTCGCCCTGAAGGGCCCCATGCGGCTGGCGGAGCCCCTCCTCGGCCTCGCCTTCAGGCGCCTGGGCGACCGCGCCGCCGCCGGCCTGAGGCGGGAGCTGGGGGCAGCCGATTGACTGGTCAGTCAGCCAACTCCGGCAATCGCTAACATCCCCGCCCGCAACGCGCCCGCACCCGCTGTCGAGGACCTGCGGAGCGCCTCAGAATCCCCCAAGGAGGCTTGACGTGAAGATCTGCGTCCTGGTCAAAGAGGTACCGGACGCCGCGGTCCAGAAGCGCATCGACCCGAACACGATGCGGCTCGACCGAAGCGGCGAGAAGAACCTCAATCCCTTCGACACCCACGCCATCGAGGCCGCCATGCAGATCAAGGAGGGCGGCGAGATCCCGGTGGACGAGGTGATCGCCGTAACCATGGGCCCCGACTCCGCCGTGCGCGCCCTGCACAAGGCTGTGGCGCTGGGCGCCGATCGCTCGGTGCACCTGTCCGACGACGCCCTGGCCGGCTCCGACGTCTGCGCGACGGGATACGCCCTCGCCCGGATCCTGGAGACCGAGAGCCCCGACCTGGTTCTGCTCGGCCAGCAGTCCGACGACGGCGAGTGCTACACGATCGGCGCCGTGGTCGCCGACCACCTGAAGATGCCCTCGCTGACCCAGGTGGTCAAGATCGACGTCACCGACGGCAAGCTGCGCTGCGAGCGCCAGGCCGAGTACGGCTACGACACCGTCTCGGTCGAGCTGCCCGCGGTGATCAGCGTCGGCGACGCGATCAACGAGCCCCGCTACCCGTCGCTGAAGGCGATCATGGGGGCCAAGAAGAAGCCGCTCGAGGCGAAGGCGACCGGCGACGTGGGCATCGAGCCCGACCGCGTCGGCGAGAGCGGATCGAAGACCGCGGTGCTCGCCCTCAACCCGCCCCCCAAGAAGGAGGCCGGGGAGATCATCGAGGACGAGGACACAAACGAGACGGTCGAGCGGATCGTCGCATGGCTCGATGAAAGGAAGCTGATCTGATGCCCGGCATCCTGGTCTACGCCCTCCACGACGACGAGGGCAACTTCAACAAGAACTCCCTCGGCGCCATCTCCGAGGCCGCGAAGCTCGCCTCGGAGGTCGGCGGCGAGGCGGCCGCGGTGGTGGTCGGCGAGGTGGCCGACGACGCCTGCGCCTCCCTGGGCGCCTACGGCGCGGCGAAGGTCTACCGCGCCAAAGACGTGCCCGAGGGCCTGGCCCAGCCGATCGTCGACGTGATGGCCAAGGTGATGGAGGAGCAGGGGTTCAGCTACGCCCTCTTCGGGGGCGGGCTGCTCGGCTTCGAGATCGGTGCCGGGCTGACCGCCCGGCTCGGCGCGGGGGTGACCATGGAGGTCACCGCCGTCAAGGTCTCCGACGGCAGGCTGCTGGCCGAGCGGCCGATCCTCCAGGACTCCCAGGTGGCCGACGTCGGCTACGTCTCGGAGCCCGGGATCGTCATCGCGCGCCTCAACGCCTTCGACGTCAACGAGTCGGGCTCCGGCTCCGCGGCGGTCGAGGACGTCAGCGTGGAGCTGTCGGAGTGGTCCACCAAGGCGACGATGGTCAGGCGCGGCGAGCAGCGCGGCGAGGACGTCAACATCGAGGACGCCGACGTGCTGATCGGCGGCGGTCGCGGGCTCGGCGAGAAGGAGGGTTTCAAGCTCTGCGAGGACCTCGCCGAAGCGATGGGCGGCGCGGTCGCGGCCACCCGCGCGGTCGTGGACGCCGGCTGGTACCCCTACGCGGCGCAGATCGGCCAGACCGGCAAGACGGTCGCCCCGAAGCTGTATCTCGCGGCCGGCATCTCCGGCGCGATCCAGCACAAGGTCGGGATGCAGAACTCCGAGAACATCCTGGCCATCAACAAGGACCCCAACGCGCCGATATTCGAGTTCTCCGACCTCGGCGTGGTGGGCGACCTGCACAAGATCGTCCCCAAGCTGACCGAGGCGATCAAGGAGCGAAAGGGCGGCTGAGCGGCCGCACCCGCGCCACCCGACCGAGAAGAGCGAGGCCATGCCACACGCCCCCAGCGAGTACCCGCCCCCCTTCGACCCGGCCGAGGCGATCGGTCCGCCGACCGACTCCGAGGAGGACCGGATCGACGTGGGGGTGGCGATCGTCGGCGCCGGTCCCGCCGGCCTCGCCTGCGCCAACAAGCTCATGCAGCTCCTCGAGCGGGAGCCCGAGCTTGCCGAGCGTCTCGGCGAGGTCCCGGTCGCGGTGATCGAGAAGGGCAAGGTGCCGGGGGCGCACCTGCTCTCCGGGGCCAACATGCGGCCCTCGGCGATGCGGGAGTTGTTCCCCGACCTCGACCCCTCCGAGTGGCCGGTCTACCAGGAGGTCACCAAGGACGCCGTCTATCTGCTGACCGAGAAACACGCGCTGCCTCTGAAGCCGATGCCGCCGAACTTCCGCAACCACGGGAACTACGTCACGTCGGTCTCCAGGCTGGGGCGCTTCCTGGCCGAGAAGGCCGAGGAGGCGGGCGTCTACATCCTCGGCGAGACGGCGGCCACGAAGCTGCTCGTGGAGGATCGGATCGTCAAGGGGGTGCGCTCGGGCGACCGCGGCCGCGGCAAGGACGGCGAGGAGCTGGCCAACTTCGAGCCGGGCTCCGACGTGACGGCGGGCGCCACCGTCCTCGCGGAGGGGACGCTCGGCCACCTCACCTACGCCGCCCTCGACCACTTCGACCTGCACGGCGCCGACCCGCAGCGCTGGGAGCTGGGCGTCAAGGAGGTCTGGGAGGTGGCCGAGCCCCTGGACCGCGTCATCCACACGATGGGCTGGCCGCTTCGCAAGGCGCCGAGGCACAACGAGTTCGGCGGCAGCTTCATCTACCCGATGGGGCCCGACAAGATCTGCATCGGCCTGGTGGTCGGCCTGGACTACACCGACGCCACCTTCAGCTGCCACGACGCCCTGCAGCTGCTCAAGACCCACCCCTTGATCAGGAAGATCCTGAAGGGGGGAAAGCGGGTGGCGTGGGGGGCGAAGACGATCCCCTCCGGCGGCTACTTCGCGATGCCCAGGCGCCTCGCGGTGCCGGGGATGGTGATCGCCGGCGACGCCGCCGGGATGGTCAACGTCCCGACCCTGAAGGGCGTCCACTACGCGATGCACGCCGGGATGTACGCGGCGGAGGCGATCGTGGAGGCGCTGGGCCGGGACTCGGTTGACTTCTCCGCCTACGACGAGAAGGTCCACAAGTCGCTGATCGAGAGGGAGATCTTCGCCTCGCGGAACATGCGCCAGCCCTTCTCGAAGGGCTTCTTCTTGGGCGGGGCCATCGCCTCGGCGATGACGGCGACGAACGGCAACTTCCCCGGCGGCCACTGGAAGCAGGAGGACGACGCCGAGCACGAGATGACGATCGGCAAGGCCGGAGACTCCTACCCCCAGCCCGACAACGAGCTGACCTTCAACAAGCTCGATTCCGTCTTCCTCTCGGGCAACGCGACCCGCGACGACGCGCCCAACCACGTCCGGGTGCAGACCAGGGTGCCGCGCGAGATCGCCCAGACCTGGGTCTCGATGTGCCCGGCCCAGGTCTACGAGATCCCGGAGGAGCAGCTCTCCGACGGGGCCCCCAAGGTGGACGTGCACATCACCGCCTCCAACTGCGTGCAGTGCGGCGCGATCACCGCCAAGGGCGGCCGGCTGACCCTCCCCGAGGGGGGCGACGGGCCGCTCTACCAGGAGACCTGAGCCCCGCCCCGGGGCGGGGCGACACGAGGCTCGAATACGCTCGCCTGCGTGCTGGCCCTGGGAATCCTCGCCGCCGCGGCCTCCTCCTGCTTCTACAACCTCTCGATCGCCCTGCAGGCTCTGCAGGCGCGAGAGGTCCCCAGCGACCACGGGCTTCGACCGAAGCTGCTGGTCCGGCTGGTCCGCAACCCGAGGTGGCTGCTCGCCACCGGGATCGGCCTGCTCGGCTGGCCGCTGGAGCTGGCGGCGCTGCTGCTCGCTCCGCTCACCGTCGTGCAGCCGGTGCTCGCCTCCGGCCTGCTGCTCCTGCTCTACCTCGGTGCGACCCGCCTGGGGGAGCGTCCGGGCCGGCGCGAGCTCGGCGCGGTCGCGGCGATCCTGGCCGGGCTCACCGGCGTCGCCCTTGCCGCCCCGGAGCGGACCACCGGCCACGCCACGGGCACGCGGCTGGCGATCTCCCTGGCCGCGGTGGCGCTCGTCGCCCTGCTGCCCTACCTGAGGCGCCGCAGGGTCTCGGGGGCGGCCTTCGTCGTCGTGCTCAGCGCCGGCTGCGGCTACGCCTGGACGGGACTGGTCAGCAAGCTGCTCACCGACGAGGTCGCGGCCGGCTCGCTCCTCGTCGCCCTCGCCTGGCTCGCCTCGCTCGCCCTCTCGGAGTTCATCGCCCTGCTCAGCGAGATGAGCGCCCTGCAGCGCCGCCCCGCGACCCACGTGGCGCCGCCGATGTTCACCGTCCAAATCCTCGTGCCGGTCCTTCTCGCCCCCTTCCTGTTCGGCGAAAGCTGGGGCGACACCCCGCTCGGAGGCCTCGTCCTCGGGGTCTCGATGGCCCTCTCGGTGGCCGGGGTCGCGGCGCTCGCGGCCTCGCCCGGAGTGGCCGGGGTGCTGGAGTCGGCGGCCCGCCGCGAGGACTGATCCAAGCGGGTGGGAGGCGGCCGTCCGGCGGCCGGGCGCATTGGTAGCCTTGCGGCGCCTTTCCCGCGAGCCCGCTCGCGCCCTTCGACCTCACGCCGACCACGCTCCCGCCAGGGCCCACCGCGCACGTGCCTGCCAACGCCACCCGCCCCGACGCCTCCAGCTTCGCGATCGGGTTCGACCACCGCGACCGCGCCCGGCTGCACCAGCTCTGGGACCTGGTGCTCGACTCCGAGCGGTGGTCCGAGGGCCAGATGGTGTCGGGCCTGGAGGAGCGCTGGGGGGAGCTGAACGGACTGCCGAGCCTGGCGATGTCGAGCTGGGCCGGCGGGGCGCTGGCCGCGCTCCGCTTCGCGGGCGTCGGCGGCGAGACGGTCCTCTGCCCGTCCAACACCTTCATGGCGACCCCGCTCGCCGCGGTCGCGGCAGGCGGCCGCCCGGAGTTCGTGGACTGCAACCGCGAGGACCTCTGCATGTCCTTCCGGGACTTCGAGCGCAAGGCCGAGCGCCACCGGCCCCGCGCCGCGATCCTCGTCCACATCGGCGGCCACATCGCCTTCGACTCCGAGCGGATCGCCGGCTACTGCCGCGACAACGGCATCTTCCTGCTCGAGGACTGCGCCCACGCCCACGGCGCCGCCTGGAACGGTCGGCGACCGGGGTCCTTCGGGGACGCGGGTGTCTACTCGCTCTACGCCACGAAGACGATCTCGACCGGCGAGGGCGGCATCCTCGTCTCCTCGGACCCCGGGCTGATCGAGTTCGCCCGCAGGTTTCGCAACTACGGCAAGAGCGAGCACGAGGTGGACGGCCTCA
Source organism: Solirubrobacterales bacterium (assembly GCA_046330315.1). GTDB lineage: Bacteria > Actinomycetota > Thermoleophilia > Solirubrobacterales > 70-9 > JAXLSZ01. Next base: position 272,629 of record JAXLSZ010000007.1, on the reverse strand, counting down.
ACTTCCGGATGAGCGAGTTCACGGCGGCGATCGGGCTGGTCCAGGCCGAGCGGCTGGGCGAGATCGTCGCCTGGAAGAACTCCCACGCCCGCGAGCACCTCGACCCTCTCCATCCCTCGCGCCTGCTGCTGCCGGAGGGGATGACGTCGGGCCTCTACAAATACGTGGTCTTCGAGGAGATCGAGCGGAGCACGGGCCGCGTCTACGAGCAGCCCTGCCACCGGATCATGGGCCACCAGACCGACCTTCCCAACACCGACTGGGTCGCGGAGAACCACTGGTGCGTTCCGCTCTACTACCGCCCGGCGTCGCGGGAGGCGGCGATCGAGGACGGCAGCGGGAGCTCCCCGTGAGCAGGGTGCTCGTCACCGGTGGCGGCGGCTTCATCGGGTCGCACGTCGTGGACCGCCTGATCGAGCGCGGGATCACCCCGCGGATCTTCGACCTCAGCGCCTCCCCCCACCACTCGCCGCTGGAGGTCGAGACCTTCACCGGCTCGATCACCGACCCGGCGAACCTCGACCTGGCGATGCGCGACTGCGACTCGGTCATCCACCTGGCGGCGGTCGCCGACGTCGCGCACGTGGTCGGCGACCCGGTCCTGGCCGAGGAGATCAACACCAGGGGCACGCTCAACGTGCTCGAGGCGGTCGGGCGAACCGGGGTCGGCAGGGTGGTCTACGGCAGCACGACCTGGGTCTACAGCGACTGCCCCGAGCACCGGGTCGACGAGGAGACGCCGATCCCGGCGCCGCGCCACCTCTACACCGCGACCAAGCTGGCCGGCGAGACCTACTGCGCCGGCTACGCCGAGCTCTTCGATCTCTCCTACACGATCCTCCGCTTCGGCATCCCCTACGGGCCCCGGGCCAGGGCCGCCGGGGTGGTGGCGCGGTTCATCGACCTGGCCCTGGACGGGGAGTCGCTGACGATTTCCGGAGACGGCCAGCAGTGCCGCAGCTTCGTCTACGTGGAGGACCTCGCCGAGGGGGTCGTCGACGGCCTCGCTCCCGCGGCGGAGAACCGCATCTACAACCTCTCCAGCGACGAGACGGTGACCATCCTGCAGATCGCCGAGACCGTGCAGGAGATGACCGGGGGCTGCGAGATCGTGCACACGCCGCCCCGCCCCGGGGACTTCCCGGGCAAGGAGATCTCCAGCGAACGGGCGCGCGCGGAGCTCGGCTGGGAGGCGGAGACGCCCTTCCGCGAGGGCGTGCGCCGCTACGTCGAGTGGGTCCGCAGATCCAGGGCGCCGTCGAGGGAGCCGGCGCCTGGGCCGGTGCTGCCCACCCTTCCGCTCAACGGCGAACGCGCCCCGACCGCGCTGCTGGCGGGCAGCACCAGGGCCGAGCGGCGCCCCGCCCGGGTCCTGGTGCTGACGGCGGACATCGGCGAGGGGCACGACCTGCCGGCCAGGATGATCGCCTCCGAGATCGAGCGCGAGATCCCGGGGAGCGAGGTGGAGATCGCCAACGGGCTGGAGGCGATGGGGCGGACCCTCCACGCGGTGGTCTGCGGCGGCTCCCGCGTGACCTTCCGCTGGATGCCCTGGCTGTTCGACGCCCAGTACTGGCTCCTGGCCCGTTTGGCGCCGACCCGCTGGCTCGCCCACCAGCTCGGCTACCGGCTCGGCTCCCGCGGCCTGCTCAGGCTGATCGCCGAGCACGATCCCGACCTGGTGATTTCCACCTACCCCGGGGTGACCGCCGTGCTCGGCATGCTGCGCGAGAAGCGCCGGCTGCCGATCCCCGCCCACTCGGCGATCACGGACCTGGCGGGGCTCCACTTCTGGGCCCATCCCGGCATCGACCTGCACTACGTGACCCACCCCGAGTCGATCGAGGAGGTCGAGCGGATCGCCGGCCCGGCAAGCGTGGAGTGGGCGAGGCCGCCGATCTCCGCAGACTTCCTGATGCCCCGCACCCGCTCCGACGCGCGGCGTGCGCTCGGCATCCCCGCACACGCCCGGATGGTGCTCGTCTCCGGCGGTGGCTGGGGGGTGGGGGACCTGGAGGGGGCCGTGCAGGCGGCCCTTGCCCTCGAGGACACGCACGTCGTCTGCCTGACCGGGCGCAACGAGGTCGCGCGCGAGAAGCTCGAGCAGCGCTTCGGGGCCGCCGAGCGCGTCCGGATCGTCGGCTTCACCGAGCAGATGAGCGACTGGATGGCGGCGGCCGACGCGATGGTCCACTCGACCGCCGGGCTCACCGTCCTGGAGGCCCACATCAGGGGCTGCCCGGTCGTCTCCTACGGCTTCTCGGTGGGCCATCTGCGTGCCAACAACCACGCTTTCGAGCGCTTCGGCCTGGCCGAGGTGGCGCGCTCCGAGCACGAGCTCGAGTCGGTTCTGCGCCATCTCACCCGCGAGCGGCTCGCTCCGGCCTCGAACTTCGCATCCCTCCCCTCGATCGCCTCCCGCGCGCTCGGTGCCCGCCCGCGGATCAGGCCCAAGCCCGTCTGGCGGCTGCGCGCCACCCGGCTCGCAGCGGCGGCGGCGCTGACCGTGATCGCAACCGTCCTGCTGATCGTCGCCTCGCTCTCGATGGACTGGGAGACCCCCTACCGGGTGATCGCGAAGCCGATCGAGCGCAAGCTGCACATCGGCAGACAGAACGGCTCGGCGGCGTCCAAGGCCGCCCTGACCGCGCCCCGCGCTCGCGGCGGCGAGCCCTCCGGCGGGCCTTGAGCCGCTCCGGTCTTCTGGCCGGGGCCTCGGCGGCGATCGCCTACGCCGGCCCGGCGCTGGCGCCCGTGCTTCCCGGGCTCGCCCCGGCGCTGGGGATCCAGCAGCGCAACCGCGGTCCGGGGGTGGTGCTGACCTTCGACGACGGGCCGCATCCCCGGGGCACCCCCCGCATCCTCGAGACGCTGCGCGAAGCGGGGGCGCAGGCGACCTTCTTCCTGGCCTCCGAGCAGGTCGAGCGCCGGCCCTCCCTGGTCGCCGAGATCGCCGCCGGGGGCCACGGGGTGGCCCTTCACTGCCATCGCCACCGCAACCAGCTTCGCCTCACGCCGGGTGAGCTGCGCACCGACACCGCCAGGGCGCGCGCGCTGATCGAGGACGCGGCGGGGCGCGCCGTGGACCTCTACCGGCCGCCCTACGGGATCTTCAGCGGGGTCGGCCTGGCGGTGATCCGCCGGGCCGGGCTGGTCCCGGTGCTCTGGTCGCGGTGGGGCCGGGACTGGTCCGCCGCGGCGACTCCCGGCTCGGTCGCCGGGCGCTGCGCGGGGCGCCTCAGCGACGGCGACGTGCTGCTCCTGCACGACGCCGACCACTACAGCGCCCCGGGATCCTGGCGGGTCACGGCGGAGGCGCTGCCGATCATCCTCGCGCGGGTCGGCGAAGCCGGCCTCGAGGTGGCCCCCCTGAGGGCCGGGCGCGGCGGGGGTGTGGGCTCTGGAGCCGGGGGTGTGGGGGTCTAGAGGTAGTGCCGGGCGTCGAGCTGGGTGAGGCGCGGCGCCCGGGGCGGGGCGACCGCGCGGGGCGGCCGGGGCGGTGCGGTCGTCCACTTCTCGCAGCCCGCGAATGCCTCGTTGAGGCGACGGGCCAGCGCGCTACGCGGCTGCTCCTGGTCAAAGATGCGTTTGGCCATGCCTCCGTCCCTTCGGGTGGGTTTTCGGGAGCATGGCGCTCGTGTCAGACGTAACGCAAGCGGGGGGCCTCGGGGGCGCGAAAAGAACCCCCAGGTTGCGGGATCGGCCGCCGGCCGGGCTCAGGTCTCGTTGACGGCGACCTCGCCCAGGGACCCGCGTCCGGAGGGCGTGAGGCCGTCGCGGGGGCGCTCCCAGGCGCTCCGGTATCCGGGGGCGGTCAGCTCCGCGCAGAGCGCCTCGACCACGGCCGGGTCGAACTGGCCGCCCGAGCAGGCGTGGACCTCGGCGATCGCCTGGGAGGCGGACCTGGCCGCCGCGTAGGGGCGGTCGGAGGTCATCGTGGTGTAGGCGTCGCAGGCGAAGACGATCCTCGAGGCCAGCGGGATCTCGTCGCCCTTCAGGCCGTCGGGGTATCCCGCCCCGTCGAAACGCTCATGGCTGGAGCGGACGATCCTCGCGACCGGGGCGAGGGAGGGGGCGGCGGCGAGGATGCGCTCGCCGATCAGCGTGTGGCGCTCGATGAACTCCCGCTCGGAGGGATCGAGAGGCCCCGGCTTGGCGAGGATCGCGTCGGGGATCGCCATCTTGCCGATGTCGTGCAGCTCCCCGGCACGGCGCAGCAGGGTGAGCTCGCCGGGTTCGAGGCCGATGCGCTCGCCCACCCGGGCGGCCAGCGCGGCAACGCTGTGGACGTGCGCGCCCAGATCGGGCCGGCGTTCCTCCAAGGTCTGGAGCAGCGCCTCCTCGACCTGGCTTCCGGCCGAGACCCGCCCCGAGTCCTTCTGCTCGTACATGCGGACGTCGGCGGTCTGAAGCGCCGCCGAGGGGTGGGAGGCGTCCTCGGGTATGAGCGCGCGCCCCCAGGAGTTCGAGACCTGGAACCCGCCGCCGTCTTCCCGCAGGGCCTCGGTGGCGCGGCGGGTCACCTCGTCGAACCTGCCGGCCGGGCAGCTGAGCAGCAGGCAGAACTCGTCGCCCCCGGTCCTGTAGGCGCCGCCGTCGGAGCCCGCGGCCTCCGTCAGCCGGGCGCCGAGCCTCTTCAGCAATGCGTCCCCGGCCGGGTGCCCGAAGGTGTCGTTGTAGAGCTTGAACCCGTCGAGGTCGAAGAGGACCAGAGCCGACGGCTCGGACAGCCTCGAGGAGTGGCAGGCATGCTCGAGGTCGACCTGCAGGCGGCCGTGGTTCCCGAGGCCGGTGAGCGGGTCGGTGCGCACCTGCTCGAGCAGGCTCTCGTTCTCTCGCAGCCCGGCGGCGAGGCTGAGCAGGATGGCGATGACCGTGGCGGCGGTGAGCGCCACGGAGAGGGTGCTGGCGGCAAGCAGGTACTGCATCAGCAACAGCCCGACGATGATCACGCCGAAGCTGATCGGCACGGCGATCCCGCGCCAGCCGGCCCCGACGGCGGGCCGGAGGGTGCCCGGCGAGGGTGACTGCCAGGCCGCTGCGCCCAGGCAGCAGGCGGAGAGCAGGTAGACCGGCTCGGTCCAGTTGCCGGCCGAGTAGCTCGCGGCCATGAAGCTGTACCCGATGTCTGCCGCCACCATCGCCGCCATGCCGATCAGCAGGAGCGTCCAGGACCGGCCGGGCCTCCACCCGGTTAGGGCGATGACGCCGACGATGGCGCTCAGCAGGGCGATGTCGAGAAGCGGGTAGGCCAGAGTTGTCAGGACCTCGGGCGTGCTGCCGCTGGTGCGGTCCGAGACGTAGTCGAACACGAACGTCGTGCCCAGGGCGGCGGTTCCGAGGGCGCTGACCAGGGCGTCCAACCAGAGGCGACGGTCGATCTCCCACATCCTGTCCCGCACCAGCAGGGCGAGCCCGCCGATCGACAGCGGGTAGAAGAGCAGGTAGCCGAGGTCCGCCGGGGACGGTGACGGCGGCGATGGATCGCTGTAGTAGGCGAAGGTCCACCAGGCCTCGGCCAGCAACCAGGCGAGGATCGCCGCGGCGAGAGCCGCCCAGGCACCTCGCTCCCGCTCGACGAGGAGGGCGCGAGCGGTGCACGCGGCGGCGCTGGCCGCCATCACCGAGATGTAGAAGGGTCCGCTGAAGAAGTAGTCCAAGCCGGGGCCGCCAACGCCCGTGAAGTCGTGCAACGCGACCAGCCCGATCGCGCCGAAAAGGGCCAGCGCCAGCAAGCGGCGGCCCCGGACCGGCCCGGGCTCGCCGGCTCCGGCGCCGTCAGCTGCGATCAGGCGGCCGGCGAGACCACCCGCCGCCGTGGCGAGACCACCCGCCGCCGTGGCATTACCGCCCGCCGCCGTGGCTTCGGGGCGCCGGGGCCGTCCGGCCTCGGTGTGCCGATGCGCCCCCGCCCGCCGGTCGCCGGGGGGCTGCGGATACCTGACGGGCAGCGCGTTCCTCACGGTCGGTGCTATCGGCAGCGGGGGTTCGATCGGCAAGCCCTGCAAGGTGCCGACCCACTATCGGGTGGGTCAACTGTCCAGGCCGGGAGCCAAGGGCTGGGGCGCCGGGGGGCATGCCTGGGCCCCGCTAGACTTGGCCCCCGATGAAGACCGACATCCACCCCTCCTACACGGTGGCCAACGTCCACTGCTCCTGCGGGAACCAGTTCTACACCCGCTCCACCACCGCCGATCTCCACGTCGAGATCTGCTCGGCCTGCCACCCTTTCTACACCGGCAAGCAGAAGCTCGTCGACACCGGCGGCCGGGTCGAGCGGTTCCAGCGCCGCGCCGCGAAGCGGGCCAAGACCGGGAACTGACCTGGTGGCCGGGGGAGGCAGCGATCCCGCCGCCCCGGCCGAGCTGAGGGGGACGGGGGCCTCGAGCAACGGCGCGGGGCCGGACGGCGCCGATTCCCTGCGCATGCCCGACGGCGCGCTGGTCGCCCGTCGCGACGCGCCCCTCGGCGGCCAGGCGGTTCTCGAGGGGGTGATGATGCGCGGCGTGTCGGTCTGGGCGGTCGCCGTGCGCAAGCCGGACGGCGAGGTCGAGGTGAGCTCCGAGCCGCTCGTCTCCTGGGCCAAGCGGCACCGCCTGCTGAGGCTCCCCGTCGTGCGGGGCGTGGTGGCGCTCGGGGAGTCGCTGAAGATCGGCTTCCGCGCGCTGGCGATCTCGGCCAACGCGCAGCTCGAGCCCGAGGAGCAGGAGGAGATCGGCGGCTTCACCTGGGGCGCGACGATCGTGCTCTCGGTGCTGCTCGCGGTTCTGCTCTTCTTCGTGATCCCGGTCGGCGCCACCAGCCTCGTCAAGGACCAGCTCGGCTCGCCCCTGCTGTTCTGGCTCGTCGAGGGGGTCCTGCGCACGGCGATCTTCATCGGCTACATCGTCCTGATCAGCCGGCTGCCCGACCTGCGCCGGGTCTTCGAGTACCACGGCGCCGAGCACAAGACGATCTCCTGCTACGAGGCCGAGGACCGCCTGGTGCCCGAGCGGGCCAGGCTCTACTCCCGCCTTCACCCCCGCTGCGGCACCAGCTTCCTGCTGATCGTGATGGTGCTGGCGATCTTCGTGTTCGCGCCGATCGGCCTGCCGGCCTGGTACTGGCTGGTGATCTCGAGGATCGTCGGCATCCCGCTGATCGCGGGCCTCTCCTACGAGGTGATCAAGTGGGCCGGCAAGAACAGGCGCAAGGCCTGGGTGCGAGGCCTGATGTGGCCGGGGCTGATGCTCCAGAACCTCACCACCCGCGAGCCGGACGAGAGCCAGCTCGCCGTGGCGATCGCCTCCCTGGAGGCGGTCCTGGCCGTCGAGAGCCCCAGGGACGCGGGCCCCTCTCCGATCGAGATCGTCGCCTAACCCCCCCGGGGGTGGGACCTCTAATCCTTCGTATGCGCGGTTTAGAGGTCCCACGTCGGGTTTGGTGTGTGGGGCGGCGCCAGACGTCACAATTGCGTGGATGATCGATTCGCTCGTTGAGCAGATAGAGAGCCGTTTCGCCGAGCTCGAGGCGCAGATGTCCGACCCGGAGGTGATCGGCGACCGCCAGCGCTACGCCGAGGTGGGTCGCGAGTACCGAGATCTGCAGCCCGCGCACGAGCTGGCCTGCCGCTACCTGGAGGCGCGCAGCGATCTCGAGGGGGCCCGCGAGCTGCTCGCGGAGGGTTCCGAGGACGAGGAGCTCAGGGTTCTGGTGGAGTCGGCGCCGAGCGAGCTGGAGAGCCTGGAGGAGCGGATCAGGCTGGCGATGGTCGAGCGCGACCCCAACGACTCCAAGAACGTGCTGGTCGAGATCCGAGCCGGCACCGGCGGCGACGAGGCGGCGCTGTTCGCCGGCGACCTCCTCAAGATGCTCACCCGCTACGCGGAGGGCCGCGGCTTCGAGACCGAGGTGATCTCGCAGTCGCCGGCGGAGGTGGGCGGCTTCAAGGAGGTGACCTTCGGGGTGAAGGGGGAGGGGGCCTACTCGGTCTTCAAGTTCGAGGGAGGCACCCACAGGGTGCAGCGTGTCCCGCAGACCGAGTCCCAGGGCCGCATCCACACCTCTACCGCCACCGTCGCGGTGCTCCCCGAGGCCGAGGAGGTCGAGGTCGAGGTCGACCCCAGCGAACTCCAGATCGACGTCTACCGCTCCTCGGGGCCCGGGGGCCAGTCGGTCAACACCACCGACTCGGCCGTCCGGATAACCCACCTGCCGACGGGGATCGTCGTCTCGATGCAGGACGAGAAGTCCCAGCTCCAGAACAAGGAGCGTGCGATGCGGGTCCTGCGGGCCCGCCTGTACGAGCAGAAGCTCGCCGAGCAGCAGGCCGAGATCGCCAGCGAGCGGCGCGCCCAGGTCGGCAGCGGAGAGCGCTCCGAGAAGATCCGCACCTACAACTTCCCCCAGGGCAGGGTCACCGACCACCGCATCAAGCTGACCTCCCACGATCTCTACGCGGTGCTTGGCGGCGATCTCTCCGAGTTCACCGATGCCCTCGCCGCCGAGGAGAAGAGAAGGCTCCTCGAGGCGCAGACGGCCGATGCCGGCTCTCCGGGCTGAGCGCGCCGCGGTCCGCCCGGCCCGGGCCGGGGGGTCCCCGGGGGGACGGCCAGGTGCCGGCGTGGACTCCCCGGGGGGAGGGCCCGGCGACCGCGAGCTGTCCGGCGAGGAGTCCCCGGTGAGCCTGCGAACCGCCCGTGACCTGCTGGGCGAGGCGGCCGCGCGGCTGGCCGCCACGGGGGTGGACTCGCCGCGACTCGACGCAGAGTTGCTGCTCGCCGAGGCAACGGGCGCGAATCGCGCCGAGATCGCCGCAGACCCCGCCCGCCCCGTCGGCGCACCGGAGGCCGCCGCCTTCGAGCGCATGCTCGCGCGGCGGGAGAGGCGCGAGCCGGTCGCCTACATCCTCGGTCGCCGGGGGTTCCGGATGATCGAGCTGGGGGTGGATCGTCGCGTCCTGGTCCCCCGGCCCGAGACCGAGCTCCTCGTCGAGGTCGCCGCGGAGCTCGCTCCGCGCACCGTTTTCGAGGTTGGCACCGGCTCCGGCGCGGTGGCGCTGGCCGTTGCCTCCGAGCTGCCCGAGACCTCGGTGACCGCGACCGACACCTCGTCCGCAGCGCTCTCGGTGGCCCGGGCCAACGCCCGTCGCCTCGGCCTCGAAGGCCGGGTCGCCTTCCTCGCGGGCTCCCTCGCCGCGGGGCATTTCGATCTCGTCCTCGCCAACCTGCCCTACGTCGCCGAGCGCGACCGCGACTCGCTGCCCCCGGAGGTGGCGCTCTGGGAGCCCGCCGAGGCCCTCTTCGCGGGCCCCGACGGACTCGAGGCGATCCGCGGGGTCGTGCCCCGGCTCCTATGCGAGACCGCGGCGCTCGAGGTCGGCGCCGGCCAGGCCGGGGCGGTCGGCGAGCTGCTTCGCGACGCCGGCTTCGGGTCGGCGGAGGCCCGCCGCGACCTGGCCGGGATCGAGCGGGTGGTGGTGGCGAGGCGTTGAGCCGAGTCGTCGCGGTGCGGGACGACGGGGCGCCGGCGGCGAGGGCGGCGCTGGAGCGCTGCCTCGAGGAGGGCGGGGTGGCCCTCTTCCCGGCGGACGGGCTCTACGGGCTCGCCTGCGACCCCCTCGACGCCCCGGCGATCTCACGCATCCACCGGATCAAGGGGCGCGACGACGGCAGGCCCTCCGCGGTCATGTACTTCTCGCCGCTCGCCATGCGGGAGCTGGTCGGAGACCTCGGGCCCCGGGCTCGCCAGGCGGTGGCCGCGCTGCTGCCCGGGCCCGTCACCCTCGTGCTCGCCAACCCGGCCCGCCGCTACCCGCTCGCCTGCCGGGAGGACTTCCGGCGCCTTGGAGTCCGGCTCATCGGCGGGCCGCTCGCCGGCCTGGACCGCCCGGTCTTCCAGACCAGCGCGAACCGAAGCGGCGAGCCGGCGCCCGCGGCGCTCGGAGAGGTCGCCGAGGAGATCCACGATGCCGTCGACCTGGCGATCGACGGCGGGCGCCTGACCGGGTCGCCCTCGACGGTGATCGACCTCACGGAGGTCGAGAGCGGCGGCTGGGAGATCCTCCGCGAGGGAGCGATGGCGCGGGCCGAGGTGGCGGAAGCTCTGGAGGGCTAGGCTCGGCACCGTCAACCGCTGCCCGGGCGCCGCCGGTATGGCAGCCGGAGCCGGGACCGCTGGTATGGTCGGCCGCGATGAGCGACGCAGCCCCGGAACGCTGGCACCAGGCGCCCCTCGCCGAGGTTGACCCCGAGATCGCCGACGTGCTCGACGGCGAGCTGCGGCGCCAGCAGCGCACCCTGGAGATGATCGCCTCGGAGAACTTCGTGCCGGCGGCGGTGCTGGAGGCCGCCGGGTCGGTGCTCACCAACAAGTACGCGGAGGGCTACCCGGGGCGGCGCTACTACGGCGGCTGCGAGCAGGTCGACATCGCCGAGCAGCTCGCGATCGACCGTGCAAGGGCGCTGTTCGGCGCCGAGCACGCGAACGTTCAGCCCCATTCCGGCGCCCAGGCGAACAACGCCGTCTACATGGCGCTGCTCGATCCGGGGGACTCGATCATGGGCCTCGCTCTCGACCACGGAGGGCACCTCACGCACGGGATGAAGCTCAACGTGTCCGGCAAGCTCTACGAGGTCACCGCGTACCACGTGCGGCGCGAGGACTTCCTGATCGACATGGAAGAGGTCGAGCGGCTCGCCCACGAGCACCGGCCGAAGCTGATCGTCGCCGGCTGGTCGGCGTATCCGCGCCGGCTCGACTTCGCCGCCTTCCGCGAGATCGCCGACGCGGTCGGGGCGAAGCTGATGGTCGACATGGCCCACTTCGCGGGCCTCGTCGCGGCCGGGGAGCACCCCAACCCGGTCGAGCACGCCGACGTCGTCACCACGACGATCCACAAGACCCTCTGCGGGCCGCGCAGCGGGGTGATCCTCTGCCGCGAGGAGCTGGCCCGCGACATCGACCGCTCTGTCTTCCCCGGGCAGCAGGGGGGGCCGCTGATGCACATCGTCGCTGCCAAGGCGGTGGCCCTCGGGATCGCCTCGACCGAGGGCTTCAGGGCCCGCCAGCGCCAGACGATCGCCAACGCCCGGGCCCTGGCCGAGGGCCTTCGGTTGGGCGGGGTGGAGGTGCTGACCGGAGGCACCGACGTGCACCTCGTGCTGGTCGACCTGACCCGCACCGGGCTCGATGGAAAGACCGCGGAGTCCCGCCTGGAGGAGGTCGGGATCACGGTCAACCGCAACGCGATCCCCTTCGACGAGCGCCCCCCGATGAACCCCTCGGGCCTGCGGATAGGCACCCCCGCCCTGACTACCCGCGGCCTGGTCGAGGACGACATGCGCGAGATCGCGGAGGTGATCGGCACGGCCCTCTCGGACCGCTTCGCCCAGGAGCAGGGCCTGCTCGCCGAGCGCACCGGCGCGCTGATGGACCGCTACCCGCTCTACCCCCAGCTGACCGGAGCTGCCGTCTGAGCATCGAACCGCCGGCTGCCGGGCGGACCCGGCCTGGCCCGGGCGACCCCTCGCGGCGATGCTGATCTGGGTCGACTGCACGGCCGCCGCGCATCCGCTGGTCCTGCGCCCGATCGTGGAGCGGCTCGAGGCGCGGGGCCACTCGGTCTTCCTCACGGCCCGCTCCTACGGCCAGACCCTCGGCATCCTCGACCGGCTCGGAATCCCCTATCTGGCCGTGGGCGCCCACGGCGGGGCCTCCAGCGCGGGCAAGGCGCGGGCCCTTCTGGCGCGCTCCGCCCGGCTCTCGCGCCCGGTCTGGCGGCGGCGTCCCGACCTTGCGCTCGGCCACGGTTCGGTGGACCTGGCGGCGGTCTCGGCGCTCTGCCGGATCCCCTCGGTGCAGATGCAGGACTACGAGTACGCCGGCCTGCAGCGCCAGGCCGCCTTCCGCGTCGCCAGGCGGGTGCTGGTCCCCGAGGCGATTCCGGTCGAGCGGATGCGCAGGGTCGGTGCGAAGCCGGGCAAGCTGTTCCGCTATCCCGGGCTCAAGGAGGAGTACTACCTGGCCGACTTCGAGCCCGATCCCTCGGTGCTCGCAGAGTTGGGGGTGGACCGGGATCGCGTCCTCGCGGTCCTGCGCCCGCCCCCGGAGACCTCCGAGTACCACGCGCCCAACCGGCTCCACGACGCCGTTCTGCGGCGCCTCGCGGCCTCCGAGGCGGTGACCGTGATGATCCCCCGGACCGGCGCCCAGGCCGAGGCGGCCCGGTCCCTGCGGGCCGCGCGCCTGATCGTCCCGGACCGTGCCGTGGACGCGCAGAGCCTGATCGCCTACGCCGACCTGGTGGTCAGCGCCGGCGGGACGATGAACCGCGAGGCGGTCGCGCTCGGGACCCCGGTCTACACGGCGTTCGCCGGCCGGGTCGGCGGCGTCGACGAGCGGCTGATCGCCGAGGGGAGGCTGCGCGTCCTCGAGGGCCCCGAGGAGCTCGACCTGTGCAAGCGCGAGGCGCCGATCGGCGTCGTCAACCCCCGCGACCCCGACCTCCTGGTCGAGGGAGTCCTCGGGGCCGTCGAGTAGCCTGCCTGCGGCACCGCTCCGGGCGGACCCCAGCCGGACCGGGAGACTGAAAAATGCCGTCGACACTCGACGCCGTCCTCTCCTTCGTCGCCGCCACGGTGATCGCCTGGGCGCTCGTGCCCTTCTCCGAGCGTCTCGCCCGCCGGGTCGGAGCGATCGACTACCCGCGGGCGCGGGGCCTGCACGACACGCCCACCCCGAAGCTCTCGGGCATCGCGATCCTCGCCGCCGTCGAGGTCACGGGATGGATCTGGCTGCCGGCCGACGGCGAGACCCGCTCGATCCTGCTCGGCGCGGCGGCGATCGCCCTGGTCGGCCTGCTCGACGACCTCTACGACCTCCCCGCCCTTCCCAAGCTGCTCGGGCAGTGCGTCGCGGCGCTGATCCCGGTGCTCGGCGGGGTGCGCGTGGACGTGCTGACCCTGCCGTTCGTCGGGGGGTTCGAGCTCGGCTGGGTCGCCTATCCGGTCACCGTCCTCGGCATCGTCGCGGTGGTCAACGTCACCAACTTCATCGACGGGGTGGACGGCCTGGCGGCGGGCGTCTGCGCGATCGCGGCCGTGGCCCTGGCGATCATCGCGCTCTCGCTCGACCGTAACGCCGCCGGGGTCCTGGCGGCGATCACCGCCGGGTCGGCGCTGGGGTTCCTCCGCCACGGCTTTCCCCCGGCCTCCAGCTTCATGGGGGACACCGGGTCCAACCTGCTCGGCTACCTGCTCGCCACCGCGGCCGTGCAGGGCGCGCTGAAGACCAACGCCGTGGTCGCCCTCGCCTTCCCGCTGGTGGTCCTCGCCGTCCCCATCCTCGACACCGGGTTCGTGGTCGCCAAGCGTCTCAAGTACCACCGCCCGATCTACCAGGCCGACCGCTCGCACTTCCACCACCGGATGGCCAACATCGGGTTCTCGCAGCGCCGGACCCTCGCCTACCTCTACGGGTGGACCATGGTCCTGGCGCTGCTCGCCCTGGCGCTGCGGTTCGTCCCCTACAGCGACAACCACGGCCATTTCGACACCGCATGGACCGCGGTGATGGTGCTCTGCGGGCTGCTGGCGCTGGCGGCCAGCGCCTACCTGGTCTACGTGCTGGAGATCCTCAAGCTGCGCCGGGTGCGCTCCCGGCAGCTGATCGGGTTGCGCCGGGAGGCCGGGAGGCCCGACCCCGACCCCGAGACGGTGGACCGCGGCGTCGCCACGGAGCTGGAGACCGGCAGCTTTCCGGCCGCGGACCCGGAGACGGGCGAGTTCGAGGCCCTCGACCCCGACCCCGCCGACCCTCACCCGTGAGGGCCCCGGGACGCCGGTTTGGGTATAGTCGCCGACCCCGCCGGCGCGCGGCCTTGATCCGCCCCCGCGCCGACCGGCATCTGTCTCTTCCGCTGCCGCACGCGACTGCAATTGCCACGCATCAAGACCACATGCCCCGATGAGCGCCGGGCGCGGGCCCGGGGCGCAGGCCGCCAGCGCCGGGATGATGCTGATCGTCACGATGGTCGGCTGCGGCGCCATCGCCTACGGGCTCGGCAGCCTCTTCGGCGCGGCGGTGCCGCTCGGCCTCGCGGGCCTGTTCGTGGGGCTCTTCGTTGGACTCGGCCTTGTCTACTCTCGCTTTAGAAGGGTCTGAGCAGAGCGCCAGGGCGGGGAGGCTGGCGACGGTGGTCCGCCACGCGGACCTGGTGATCCTCGCGCTCGCGCTGCCCGCCTTCCTGATCGCCGGCTGGCCGATGCTCGGCTACGCGGTGATCGCCGCCGCCTGGCTCGCCCAGGCCGCCCTGCAGACCGCGGCCGAGCGGCGCAGCGCCCGCGCCCTGGCGGAGGGCGACCGGCGCTCGGCCCTGGGGCTGATCGCCGGCTCCACCCTGGGCCGGGTCTGGCTGGTGACGATCTCGATCCTGCTGGTGGGCGGGCTGGCCGAGCGCGAGGACGGCCTCGCCGCCGCGCTGCTCGGCGTCGTGCTGGTCACGGCCTCCCTGGCCGGCCGCGCCTTCGCTCGCCTGATGGAGCCCGGGGAGCCCTCCCGATGAAGACCAGGACCAAGGTCCTGCTCGGAGTCGGGCTCTATGTCCTGTTCGCGATCGCGCTGGGAGTGCTGTTCGGGAGCGCCGGCAAGAACGACGCCTTCAAGCCCCAGGACGAGTTCAAGGTCGAGCCCTGGATCGAGGTCAAGCTCGGCGGCGTCGACCTCAGCGTCAACAAGGTCGTGCTCTACCTCGTCCTGGCCAGCATCCTGACGATCGGCACGATGCTCTGGATCTCCCGCCGAATGCAGCAGAAGCCCAACAAGGTTCAGATGATGGTCGAGCTGGCCTACGATCTGACCCGCAACAACATCACCGGCGGCAACATCGAGGACACCAGGCTGGCGACCAAGTGGTTTCCCTTCCTCGCCGCGCTCTTCTTCTTCATCTGGTTCTCGAACATGATCGGCTACGTCCCCCTGCCGATCAACACCGAGCACCCGATCGACGTCTTCGGCATCGAGATCCCCGCCTTTGCGCTCTACGCGGCCACCGCGAACATCTCGATTCCCCTCGCCCTGACCCTGGTCGTGTGGATCTCCTACCACTACGAGGGGGTGCGGTCCAAGGGCCTGTTTCCGTACCTGAAGAGCTGGCTGCCCTCCGGGCTGGAGGAGATGAACCCGGTCGGGAAGGCGGCGATCTTCGTGATCGAGGTCGTCTCCCACTTCGTGCGGCTGATCTCCCTCTCAGTGCGACTCTTCGCCAATATCCTGGCCGGCCACCTGCTGCTGCTGTTCATGGGCGGCGGGCTGGCGGTGCTGCTCGGCCTCGCGGCGCTCGGGGCGCTGACCGCGCCGATGGCGTTCGCCTTCTACATCTTCGAGGTCGGGCTTGTCGCCACCCTGCAGGCCTTTATCTTCTCGACCCTTACAGCGATCTACATTGGCGGCGCGACCGCCGAAAGCCACTAGCAAAGGAGCAGTATCCGATGGACCTCACGCCAATCGCCGCGATCACCGACGCCGGTATCACCGACGCCGGGAAGGCGATCGCCCTCGGTGTCGGAGCCGGGCTCGGCTCGATCGGCGCCGGTATCGGCATCGGCTTCATCTTCGGCAAGGAGATCGAGTCGGTCGCACGCCAGCCCGAGATGAAGGACGAGCTTCAGAGCATCCGCTGGCTCGGCTTCGCCCTGACCGAGGCCGTCGCCTTCTACACCTTCATCTTCGGGCTCATCGCCTTCTTCCTCTAGGCCCTTGGCGCCCCTCGCGGAAATAGTCCCGACCGTCGTTACGGCGGCCGAGGTCACCAAGGACTCCGGCGGCAGCTTCCTCGTCTCGCCGGGCCTGGGGCTGATGATCTGGACCCTGGCCCTGTTCGGCGTGACGATGTGGGTGCTGGCCAAGTTCGCCTTCCCGCGGATCAGCGAAGCGCTGGAGAAGCGGGCCAACGCGATCAGCGAGAACATCGACGCCGCGGAGCGCCAGCGCGAGGAGGCCGACGAGCTCCTCAAGGAGTATCGCGAACGGCTCAAGGAGGCCCGCGAGCAGGCCGACGACATCACGGCGCGCGCCCGCAAGGCCGCCGAGAACGCCGTCGTCGAGGCGACCGTGCAGGGCAAGGAGAAGCGCGAGGAGCTGGTCGCGGCCGCGAGGCGCGACATCGAGGCGGAGACCCGCCGCTCCCTCGAGCAGATCCGCAAGGAGGTCGCCGACCTGACCGTGATCGCCACCGAGAAGGTGACCCGCAAGACCCTGACCGAGGCCGACCACCAACGCCTCGTCGAGGACGCGCTCCGCGAGGTGGACTTCTCGACGCTCGCCGGCGACGGAGAGGCGAGCTAGTGGAGGAGATCGCTCGCGTCTACGCAGAGGCCCTCTTCGACGTCGCCAAGGGGAAGGGCAAGCTGGACGAGATCCGCGAGGAGCTCGCCGAGTTCGCCGCGGCGCTCTCGGGCAACCGCGAGATGCAGGTCTTCTTCTTCAGCCCCTACTTCTCCTCGGCGGAGAAGGGGGAGGGCATCCGCCGCGCCGTCTCCGGCGCCGACCGGGAGTTCGTGAACTTCCTCGACCTGCTGATCGAGAAGCACCGGATGCCTGTGATCTTCCGCATCCAGCGCCAGTTCGACGACCTCTGGAAGAGGGAGAACCGCAAGCTCGACGTGACGGTGACCAGCGCTGTCGAGCTGGACCCGGCGGTGGTCGGCCGGATCGGGGAGGAGATCGAGCGGCAGACCAGTCAGACCGTGGAGCTGAGCAGTCGCGTCGACGATGCGATCCTCGGCGGGATCGTGCTCCAGGTCGGGGGCATGGTCCTCGACGCGAGCATCCGCAATCGCTTGGAGAAACTTCGAAAGAGCGTCGCCCGGGCGGCGTAAGGAGGCACCCGAAACCGATGGAGATCAAGCCAGACGAGATCGCAAGCATCCTGCGCGAGCGGATCGAGGGAATGGACGCGGGCAGCGCCGACCTCTCGGAGGTCGGGACCGTGCTCTCGGTCGCCGACGGGATCGCCCGCATCCACGGGCTGGACAGCTGCATGGCGCTGGAGATGCTCGACCTGCCGCACGGGGTGACCGGGCTGGCCCTGAACCTCGAGGAGGACAACGTCGGCGCCGTGCTGTTCGGCGACTGGGACAAGGTTGTCGAGGGCGATACCGTGAAGCGCACCGGCCACCTGCTGAGGATCCCGGTCGGCGAGGAGTTGCTGGGACGCATGGTCGACCCGCTCGGCCGCCCGCTCGACGACAAGGGCGAAGTGGCGACCTCCGAGACGAGGCCGGCGGAGTTCAAGGCACCCGGCGTCGTCCAGCGCCAGCCGGTGGTCGAGCCCGTCCAGACCGGGCTGATGGCGATCGACGGGATGATCCCGATCGGCCGCGGCCAGCGCGAGCTGATCATCGGCGACCGCCAGACGGGCAAGACGGCGATCGCGATCGACACGATCATCAACAACCGCGACAAGGACCTGGCCTGCATCTACGTGGCGATCGGCCAGCGGATGTCCACCGTCGTCCAGCTCAAGGAGACCCTCGAGGAGCACGGGGCGATGGAGAACACGATCATCGTCGCCGCCCCGGCCGACGAGGCGGCCCCGATCAAGTTCATCGCCCCCTACGCGGGCTGCGCGATGGGCGAGCACTTCCTCTACAACGGCAGGGCGGCCCTGGCGGTCTACGACGACCTCACCAAGCACGCCTACGCCTACCGGCAGATGTCGCTGCTGCTTCGCCGCCCGCCGGGTCGCGAGGCCTACCCGGGCGACGTCTTCTACCTGCACTCGCGGCTGCTGGAGCGGGCGGTGAAGCTCAACGACGAGCTCGGGGGCGGGTCGCTGACCGCGCTGCCGGTGATCGAGACCCAGGCCAACGACGTCTCGGCCTACATCCCGACCAACGTCATCTCGATCACCGACGGGCAGATATTCCTCGAGTCCGACCTCTTCTACTCGGGGGTCCGGCCGGCGATCAACGTCGGCATCTCGGTCTCCCGGGTTGGCGGGAACGCGCAGACCAAGGCGATGAAGAAGGTGGCCGGCAAGCTGCGCCTCGACCTCTCCCAGTACCGCGACCTCGAGGCCTTCGCCCAGTTCGGCTCCGAGCTCGACCCCGAGACCCAGAAGGCGCTCGCCCGCGGCGAGCGCCTGGTCGAGCTGCTCAAGCAGAAGGAGCGCGAGCCCCTCTCGGTCTCCGACCAGGTCGCCTCGATCTACTCGGGCACCGGCGGCTACCTGGACCGCATCAAGACGAACCGGATCGCCGAGTTCCTGGTCGGCCTGCGCGGCCGCCTGCGCGCCGAGAAGGCCGAGCTGCTGGACCGCATCGAGGAGACCGGCGCGCTCTCCGACGAAGACGAGGCCGAGCTGGGCAGGGCGATCGCGGTCTTCGTAGACGACTTCGGCGCCGATTTCACCGCCGAGGGCGAGCCGATCGAGGAGGGCGAGTCGGAGCGGATCCTCGACGAGGCGGAGCGGGCCGCGCCGGCCCACACCGCCGGCGAGGAGGAGGCTGCGGCCGCCTAGACCATGGCCACCCAGAAGGAAGTCAGGAACCGCATCGCCAGCGTGAAGAACATCCACAAGATCACGCGCGCGATGGAGATGGTGGCCGCGGCGCGGTTGCGGCGCGCCGAGCAGCGGATCGCCGACCTGCGCCCCTACGCGCAGGCGATGCGGAAGATCGCCAGGCTCGCCGCCGAGCACGCCGGGGAGATCCCCCGCGTGCCGGTCCTGGTCGAGCGCGAGGAGGTCCGCAGCGTCGGGATCCTCCTGGTCACCGGGGACCGCGGGCTGGCCGGGGCCTTCAACACGAACATCCTCCGCGAGGGCCTGCGGCTGGGGCGCGAGTCCGCCGCGCAGGGGATCGAGGTCACCTACTCGGTGGTGGGGCGCCGCGGCGAGTCGGCCCTCAACTTCCGCAAGCAGCCGCTCTCGAACGCCTACACCGGGTTCACCGATCGGCCCGCCTTCGCCAACGCCCGGGAGATCGGCGGCGACCTCACGGCGGGCTACGTGGACGAGTCGCTGGACCGCGTCGAGCTGGTCTACAACCGCTACGTCTCGCCCCTCACCCAGCACGTTCGGCGCCAGACGCTGCTTCCCCTCCAGCAGGCCGAGGTGTTCGGCGAGGGGATCGAGGAGGGCGGCGAGGAGGAGCCCGAGACCGAGATCGAGCGCGCCCACAGCCGCTCTCTGTGGATCTACGAGCCCGAGCCCGAGGAGCTGCTGGACAGGCTGATCCCCGAGTACGTCAACATCTCGGTCTACCGGGCGCTGCTCGAGTCGGCGGCCTCCGAGCTGGGCGCGCGGATGACCGCGATGCGCAGCGCCTCCGAGAACGCGGAGAAGATGATCAGCGACCTGACGCTGGAGATGAACAGGGTCAGGCAGGCGGAGATAACGCAGGAGATCTTGGAAGTAGTCGCCGGTGCGGAGGCGCTTGGCTGATTCCCGAAAGGAAGCGATGACTGAGACGAACGGAAACGCGCCAAACATCGGACGCGTCGAGGAGGTGACAGGCGTCGTCGTCGACGTCGTCTTCCCCGACGGGCTGCCCGAGATCTACTCGGCGCTGAAGGTGGAGATGACCGACGGGGAGACCGGCGAGACCCGCGAGCTGGTCTGCGAGGTCCAGCAGCACCTCGGCGACGACCGGGTCCGGACCGTGGCGATGGACGCCACCGACGGGCTCGAGCGCGGGGCGAAGGTGATCGACACCGGCGGCCCGATCTCGGTCCCGGTCGGCGAGCAGACGCTGGGCCGGATCTTCAACCTCCTCGGGGACCCGATCGACAACGGCCCCGAGGTCGAGGTCACCGAGCGCTGGCCGATCCAC
The DNA here is from genome assembly GCA_046330315.1 of Solirubrobacterales bacterium. Lineage (GTDB taxonomy): Bacteria > Actinomycetota > Thermoleophilia > Solirubrobacterales > 70-9 > JAXLSZ01. The sequence continues at coordinate 252,818 of JAXLSZ010000007.1, read as the reverse complement.
CGCGCCGCGCCCGAGGTCGAGGACCTCACCCCGACCCAGGAGATCCTCGAGACCGGGATCAAGGTGATCGATCTGCTCGCCCCCTACGCGAAGGGCGGCAAGGTCGGCCTGTTCGGCGGCGCCGGCGTCGGCAAGACGGTGCTCATCCAGGAGCTGATCCGCTCGATCGCCGAGGAGCACGAGGGGCTTTCGGCCTTCTGCGGTGTCGGCGAGCGCTCGCGCGAGGGCAACGACCTCTGGCTGGAGATGACCGAGTCCGGGGTGATCGAGAAGACGATGCTGGTCTTCGGCCAGATGAACGAGCCGCCCGGCGCGCGCCTGCGGGTCGCCCTCTCCGGCCTCACCATGGCCGAGTACTTCCGCGAGGTCGGCGGCCAGGACGTGCTGCTGTTCATCGACAACATCTTCCGTTTCGTGCAGGCCGGCTCGGAGGTCTCGGCGCTGCTCGGGCGGATGCCCTCCGCGGTCGGCTACCAGCCCACCCTGGAGACCGAGATGGGCGAGCTGCAGGAGCGGATCACCTCGACCTCGAAGGGCTCGGTGACCTCGGTGCAGGCGATCTACGTTCCCGCCGACGACCTCACCGACCCCGCCCCGGCCTCGGTGTTCGCGCACCTCAACGCGACCACGGTGCTCGACCGGGCGATCTCCGAGAAGGGGATCTATCCGGCGGTCGATCCGCTCGACTCGACCTCGACGATCCTCAAGCCCGAGATCCTCGGCGAGGACCACTACCGGACGGCGACCGACGTCCAGGAGGTGCTGCAGCGCTACAAGGAGCTCCAGGACATCATCGCGATCCTCGGGATCGACGAGCTCTCCGACGAGGACAAGCTGACCGTGGCGCGGGCGCGCAAGATCGAGCGCTTCCTCTCGCAGCCGTTCTTCGTCGCCTCGCAGTTCACCGGCCGCGACGGCGAGTACGTCCCGGTCGCCGAGACCGTCCGCGGCTTCCGCGAGATCCTCGACGGCGAGCACGACGACGTCCCCGAGGGCGCCTTCTACATGCAGGGCTCGATCGACCAGGTCGTCGAGGCCTCGCGGAAGGGCGAGTAGGCGGAGCCCGGAGGGACGATGGCGGTCGGCGAGAACACATTCTCTGTCGAGATCCTCACCCCCGAGGGCTCGGTGTTCGCCGGGGACGTCGTGCAGCTCTCCACCCGCACCGCGGTGGGCGAGGTGGGAATCCTCGCCAACCACGCCCCGATCATGGCCCTGCTGCGCCCCACCGAGCTGCGGCTGCGGCTCTCGGAGTCCGAGACCAGGCGCTACGCGCAGTCCCACGGGGTGCTGCAGGTCTTCGGCAACCACGCCGAGGTGCTGATCGAGCAGGCCGTCCCCGTCGCCGACCTCGACGAGGCGACGCTGCGCCAGGAGCTCGCCGACGCCGAGCAGCGGGCCTCGGAGTCGCCCGAGGAGAGCGCGGCCCGAGACCGGGCCGAGAAGGACCGCGAGCGGGCCGAGGCCTTCCTGGCGATCGCCAAGGGTGGCTAGCCGGCCCCCAGCCCTTCCCGCCGTCGGGGGGCGGCCCGCGCGTGCCTGAGCTTCTCGAACTGGCCGAGCGGCTGATCGCCCTCGACACCTCGGCCCCCGAGGCGGTGGGGGAGGCGGCGGCTTTCGTCGTGGGCTGGCTGCGCGAACGGGGCATCGAGCCGCGCGCGGAGACCGTCCGCGACCTCCCCGTGCTGATGGCGGAGGTCGGGCCGGCTGGCGCCCCGACGATCGTCTTCCAGGGTCACCTCGACGTCGTCCCCGGCTTCCCCGAGCAGTTCGAGCCCAGGCGCGAGGGGGATCGCCTCTACGGTCGCGGCGCCTACGACATGAAGGGCGCGCTCGCCGCGATGCTCGTGGCCCTCTCGGGGCTCGCTGATCAGGACGCGATCCGGGTCCGCCTCGGGGTGGTCTGCGACGAGGAATCCGAGGAGGAGAGCGACAGGGGCTGCGATTTCCTGGTGGACAGCGGGTTCACCGGCGACTTCGCCATCACCGGCGAGCCCACCGACCTGCACATCGGCGTCGCCGCGAAGGGGGTGCAGGCGGTGCGCCTGCAGGTCGAGGGGAGGGCGGCGCACGGCGCCACCCCGTGGCTCGGGGACAACGCCGTGTTGAAGGCCTACGACGTATTCCGGAGGATCGAGACGCTACCGTTTGCCGCGCACAGCTCCGAGCTCTTCGACCGCCCCTCGATCAACCTGGGCCGGATCTGGGGCGGGGACGCGCTGAACAAGGTTCCCGACAAATGCGTCATGGACGTGGATATCCGCTACCTGCCGGACCAGGATCCGGCCGAGATCCTCGAGCAGATCGCCGGGATCCCCGATACCGAGGTCCTCTCGACCTTCAGGCGGCCGCCCGCGGTCGTGGACACGGACTCGGTCTACGTCCGCACCCTTCGCGAGGCGGTGGAGGTCCATCACCTCGACCCGGTGACCAGCGTGGGGCGCGACGGGGCCTCCGACGCGGTCTCCTTCCTGAGGGCCGGCGTCCCGGCGGTCGAGTTCGGGCCCGTGGGCTCCGGCCATCACGGGCCCGAGGAGTGGGTCTCCATCGACTCCCTGGAGGCCTACCGGCAGGCGCTGGACGGATTCGTAAGGGCCCTGCCCGAGCGGCTTCGGGAGCGCGCCGATGAGCCCGCCTGAGGAGCCCCGCGAGCCGGCCCCCGAGGGCGCCCCCGGGGAGCGGGACCAGCCGACGGAGGAGCAGTTCGCCGTCGGGGCGGGCGTCGACTCCGAGGGGGCTCGGGAGCCCTTCGAGGGGATCCCGCCCGACCAGCTCCCCCCGCCGCAGCCGCTGCCCGAGTCGGGCGAGTTCCCGGCCCTCGATCCGGAGTTCGCCGACGCGCTGCGGGAGGCCGGCCAGGCGGACGCCGAGCCCGTCGCAGACCCCGGCGAGACGGTCGAGTACGCGCCCGCCGAGGCCCCCGACAAGCAGGCCGCCGAGCCCGAGGCCCCCGCCGAAACCCCCGCCGAACAGGAGCGGCCCGCCGAGGCCGACCAGCAGGCCGCCGAGCCCGAGGCCCCCGCCGAAACCCCCGCCGAACAGGAGCGGCCCGCCGAGGCCGACCAGCAGGCCGCCGAGCCCGGGGCCCCGACCGAGGTCGTGGCGGCCGCCGCGCTGCCTCCGCCGCCCGCCCCACCGCCTCCGGCCGCCGCTCCGCCCGGCGCCGTTCCGCCGCCCCCGGCGGTCACCGCGCCCCTCCCGGTCGCCTTCGGCAAGCCGCCTCCCGATGGCGACCCCGAGCCGGCTCCGAGGCCGAAGCGTTACTGGTGGCGGTTCAGCCTCGCCGCCTTCACGATCGTCGTCGCGATCGCGGCGGCGACCGCCTCCAGCATCCTGCTCTACCTCGACGACATCGCCGACGCCCTCGGGCACGGGGGCAAGCTCCAGAGGCAGCTCAGCCCGATCCTCCAGCCCTACGACGGCGGACCGCAGAACATCCTCATCCTCGGCTCCGACAAGCGGGCCGGCACGCCGGGCGATCCCGGCCGCTCGGACACCACCATGATGCTGCGACTCGACCCGGGCCAGTCGCGGATCGCCCTGATGTCGATTCCCCGGGACCTCAAGGTGGACATCCCCGGCTACGGGATCAACAAGTTCAACGCCGCATATACCTACGGAGGCCCGAAGCTGACCCTGCAGATGGTCAAGCGTCTGACGGGGTTGCAGTTCAACCACGTCGTCAACGTGGACTTCCTCGGGTTCGTGCGGGCCGTCGACGCGATCGGCTGCGTCTGGACCGACGTCGACCGCCGCTATTTCCATTCCAACGAGGGGGTGCCGCCCTCGGAGCAGTACTCCGAGATCAACATCAAGGCCGGCTACCAGCGCCTCTGCGGAAAGGACGCCCTCGCCTACGTCCGCTACAGACACACCGACACCGACCTGGTCCGCTCGGCGCGCCAGCAGGACTTCCTGCGCGAGGCGCGGCAGAGGGTGCCGCTCTCGACCCTGGTCGGCGACTACCCGAAGCTGATCAAGATCTTCACCACCTACACGACTTCCGACATCAACAGCGGCGGGGACTTCCTCGACGTGCTGAAGCTGTTCTTCGAGGCAAGGGGGGCCTCCATCAAGGAGGTGCACTTCCCGGCGGTGCTCGGGCCGAGCTACGTGTACGCGTCGAGGTCGGCGATACGCAAGGCGGTGAACCAGTTCCTCAACCTGCAGCCGAGCGGCGGTCCCAGGGGCTCCCTCGACATCAAGAAGAAGCGGAAGAAGAAGCACAAGTCGAAGGCCCCCGGCGACGACGGGCTTGTCCCCGAGCCGACCGCCGGCAAGCTGGCCGGCGAGGCGGTGGCCCGGAAGGTCGGGCCCGGGTTCGGAGTCTTCTATCCGACCAGGCTTCCCTCCGGCTCGTACTTGGTCTCCAACTCCTCCTACGAGCACATCCAGAACCCGCGTGCCTACCACCTGCGGGACACCGGGGGCGACATCCACGGGGCCTACCGGATGACCCTCCAGCTTCCCCAGGGCGACTACTTCGGCCTGCAGGGAATCCGGGGGTGGGGCGACCCGCCGATCCTCTCCGGCCCGAGCGAGACGATCACCTACGGCGGTCGCGACTTCGACGTCTACTACGACGGCGACCGGGTCAGGCTGGTGGCCTGGCATCAGGGCGACAACACCTACTGGGTCGCCAACAGCCTCCTGCAGACGCTCACCAACCAGCAGATGGTGGGGATCGCGCGCTCCACGGAGGAGATCACCCCGAAGGCGAGGCGCGGGCGAAAGGGTCGCGGCAGCCGGTGAGCGGCGAGGCGAGCAGGCACGACGGGCCTGGGGGTGCGCAGGTGACACCCGGGGCGGGCGGGCAGGAGCCGATCGGGGTGATCGGGGTCGGCTGGGTGGGCCTGGTGACGGCCGCCTGTTTCGCCGAGCTTGGCCACACGGTGATCGCCCGGGACATCGTCGCCGAGAAGATCGCCTCGCTCTCGAGGGGCGAATCGCCGATCCACGAGCCGGGACTGGCCGACCTGCTGGCCCGCAACGCCGAGCGGCTCAACTTCACCACGGAGATGGACGAGGTGCTTGAGCGCGCCCGGCTGCTGCTCGTCTGCGTGGACACTCCGCCCACCTACTCCGGCGACGCCGACCTCTCGCGCGTGCGTTCGGTGGTCTCGGAGCTGAGCCCCGGAACCGACCACGCGCTGGTCATGAAGAGCACAGTCCCCGCCGGCACGGGACTCTCGATCAAGCGCGAGCTCGACGGTCTCGCCTACGTCTCCTGCCCGGAGTTCCTCAAAGAGGGCTCGGCGGTCGAGGACTTCATGCACCCTGACCGGGTGGTGATCGGCGCCGATCCGGGAGACGAGCGGGCCGCCGAGGCGGTCGAGGCGATCTACCGGCCGCTGGGTGGGGAGCTGGTGCGGACCGACGTGACCAGCGCCGAGATGATCAAACTGGCCTCGAACGCCTTCCTCGCCACCAAGATCTCGTTCATCAACGAGATCGCGAACGTCTGCGAGGAGGTCGGTGCGGACGTTTCCGAGGTGGCCCGCGGTATGGGACTCGACGAGCGGATCGGCGCCTCCTTCCTGCGCCCCGGCATCGGCTACGGGGGCAGCTGCTTCGACGGCAGCGAGACCCTCCTGGTCCGCCACGACGGCTGGCCACGCCTCCTCACCTTCGCCGAGCTCTGGGAGCTGGTCGCTGGGGATCCGGCCGTCGCCGCCGATGTGGGAACGCAGCTGGCACGCCCGGACGGGCCGGGAACGCAGCTGGCACGCCCGAACGGGCCGGGAACGCAGGTGGCATGCCCGGACGGGCCGGGAACGCAGGTGGCACGCCCGGACGGGCCGGGAACGCAGCTGGCATGCCCGGACGGCTTGTCGGTGTGGTCCTGGGTTCCCGGGGAGGATCGCCCCGAATGGATGCCTGCCGGCACGCTGACCCGCCGCGACTACGAGGGGCCCATGGTCGAGGTGGAGTCCGGCGGGGGGAGGATTCGCGTCACCGCGGATCACCCCTTCGTCGTCGGCGATGGGGTCGACGACGAGGTGCTCACCGTGGTGCTGGCGGCCGAGCTGACGGAGGCCGATTTCCTCCCCCATTCGATCGAAGCCCCGAGCGCCACCATGCCGAACTTCAAGTTAGGCATGGCTATCAGCGGAAACCTGAAGCTCGGCGGGGGGTTGGGTGGGACGACCTTCCGAGAGGCGGCGACGATCGCCTGGTCGCCGGTCTCGGCCACGCGCGGGTACCGGGCGCGCCTGCCGGTCTACTCGATCGAGGTTCCGGGGAGCCAGACGGTGGTGACCACCGGCGGGATGGTGGCGCACAACTGCTTCCCCAAGGACGTCAACGCCCTGAAGATGCTGGCCGGCAACAGCGGCTACCACTTCCAGCTGCTCAACGCGGTGATCGAGGTCAACGAGCTCCAGAAGCGTCGGGTGGTGGGGAAGCTCGCGGCCAGGCTGGGCTCACTGGTCGGAAGGAGGGTGGCCCTGCTCGGCCTGGCCTTCAAGCCCAACACCGACGACATGCGCGAGGCCTCGAGCCTGGTCCTTGCGGCGCGCCTGATCGGCGAGGGGGCAGAGGTGGTCGCCTACGACCCCGTCGCCTCGGAGGCGGCGGCCGAGCTGCTCGAGGCGGTGGAGCTGAGCGATTCGGCGATGGAGGCCCTCGACGGCGCCGACGCCGCGATCCTGGTCACCGAGTGGCCCGAGTTCGCGGAGCTGGACTGGGCCGAGGCCGCCTCGCGGATGGCTACGCCGCTGCTCGTGGACGGCCGCAACTTCCTGGACCCCGGGACCCTGCGGGCGGCCGGCTTCGAGTACGAGGGAATCGGGCGGGGCGGGCCGCCAGTCGCGAGGTAGCGGCCGCGATGCCGCCGGTGGCGAGGTAGGGCCGCGATGCAGGCACTGGTCCTGGTCGGGGGGGAGGGAACCCGGCTACGCCCGCTGACCGAGCGGGTGCCCAAGCCGGCCCTGCCGCTCGCCGGGCGGCCGTTCCTCTCCTACATGGTGGACTGGCTCGCCGGCCACGGCGTCTCCGAGGTGGTGCTCGCCTGCGGCTTCCTGCCCGACGCCCTGCGCGACGTGCTCGGCGAGGGGGAGGACGGCGGCCCGCGCATCCGCTACCTGGTCGAGCCCGAGCCGCTCGGGACGGGCGGGGCGATCCGCTTCGCCTCCGAGGGGCTGGAGGGGCGGTTCCTGGCGCTCAACGGGGACGTGCTGACCGACCTCGACCTCGGCGCGCTGCTCGCCTTTCACGAGGAGCGCTCGGCGAGCGCCTCGATCGGCCTCTACGCCGTGCCCGACCCCTCCGCCTACGGGCTCGTGACCACCTCTGCGGCGGGCGAGGTGCAGGCCTTCCTGGAGAAGCCGGAGGACCCGGCCACCGCCCAGACCAACGAGGTGAACGCGGGGATCTACGTCCTGGAGCGCAGCGTGGTCGATTCGATCCCGGAAGGCAGGGCGGTCTCGATCGAGCGGGAGGTCTTCCCCCGGCTGATCGGGCACGGCCTCCACGCGATGGCGATCGAGGGCTACTGGATGGACATCGGCACCCCCGATCGCTACCTGCAGGCGACCTGGGACATCCTCGAGGGCGCGGTTCGCACGGAGGTGCCCACCTCTGCGGAGGGTGTGCGGCTGCACCCCGGGGCCGACGTGGCCGCCGGCGCCGAGGTCGGCCCCCGGGCCTTCGTCTCGGATGGCTGCACCGTCGGGCCCCGCGCCCGCGTGCGGGGCTCGGTGCTGCTTTCGGGCTGCAGGGTCGGCGCCGGCGCCGAGGTCAGCGACTCGATCCTCTCGCCGGGCACCGAGGTGGCGCCGGGGGCCGTGCTGCGGGGCAGCGTGACCGCGGCGGGTGAGAGGGTAGGGGCGCGATGATCCGCGACGACGTCCTTGCCCTGCCCGACCACCTTCGTGACGCGCTCTGGCGGATCGAGTCGGCGAGGCTCGAGCCCAGGCCCGCGGCCGGGGTCTTCGTGTGCGGGATGGGGGGGTCGGCGATCGGGGGCGACCTGGCGACGGCGGCGCTCGGCGACCGCCTGACCCGGCCCGTGCACACGGTCCGCGCCTACGAGCTCCCCCCCTGGGCGACCCCGGAGTGGACCGTGCTCTGCTCCAGCTATTCGGGTGACACCGAGGAGACGATCGCCTGCTTCGCCGCGGCCGAGGCGCTGGGGGCGAGCCGGGTGGTGGCCAGCACCGGGGGGGAGCTGACCGAGCTTGCGAGGACGGCCGGCGTGCCGGTGGTCGGACTCCCGGGGATCCTGCAGCCCCGCACCGCGGTCGGCTACATGTTCGCCGTGGCGGCCGAGGTAGTCGCGCTCTCGGAGGCCGCCCCCCGCATCCACACCGAGATCGATGCGGCCGCCGCCCGCCTCGAGGCGGCGTCGGAGCCCCTGCAGCGCCTCGCATCCGAGCTCGCCGCCCGGCTCGATGGCACCGTGCCCGTGATCTACGGGGCGGGGGTCACGGCGCCGGTTGCGCGGCGCTGGAAGACGCAGCTCAACGAGAACGCCAAGCTGCCGGCCTTCTTCTCGGAGCTCCCCGAGGCGGACCACAACGAGATCGAGGGATGGAGGGGCGGGGAGGGGGCCGCGGCGCTCTCGGCGGTCTTCCTCGAGGACGCCGGCCAGCATCCGCGGGAGCGGCGGCGCTTCGAGCTGACCGCGGCGTCCGTCGAGGGCTCGGGCGGCACCGCCGCGCGGGTCGAGACCGAGGGCGAGAGCGCCCCGGCGCGCCAGCTCTGGGCCGTGATGCTCGGCGACCTCGTCTCCCTGGAGCTGGGCGAGGCGCGCGGCGTGGACCCGGCGGGGATCGAGGCGATCCAGGGGCTCAAGGACGCGCTGGGTCGGCCCTGAGGGCGGCTGCGCGGCGTCTCTCCCACCAGGTCCATCCGGCCATCACCAGGCCGGCGTAGAGCCAGCCCGCCAGGACGTCGAAGAGGTAGTGCTCGCCGGTGGCGATCAGCATCAGACCCATCAGCAGCGGGTAGAGCGCGAGGAGCGGTCGCCACACCCAGGTCACCCGGGGCCAGAGGAAGAGCGCCACGAGCATCGAGATCCCCGCGTGCAGGGAGGGAACGGCGGCGACCAGGTTGACCGTCGCCTGTCCCTTGTCGAAGGCCGCGGCGGCCTGCAGGCTGACCACCTCCCAGCCCCGGCCCGAGCTGCGGATGATCGGGTCGAGCAGCCCCTGCTCCGAGGCCATCCAGGGAGGCGCCGCGGGGAAGAGGATGTAGGTGGCCAGACCGGCCAGGCTGAGGGTGAGGAAGCGGTTGGTGAACTGCCTGAAGGCCTCCCGGCTGCGGGCCCACAGCACCCCGGCGACCACGAAGGGGACGATGAAGTGCGAGGTGTAGGTGGCGGAGAACAGCACGTCCCACCAGAGCACGCCGCGGTGGTCGATGATCAGCGGCTGGAGCAGCTCGGTGGGCGTGGTGCCGCCGAACAGCAGGCGGTCGAAGTCGATCATCGGCGCCCAGTGCACCCCGATCCCGAAGGAGTCGGCGAGGCCTCTGGTGTAGTCGTAGGCGAGCAGCAGCACGACGAGGGGAAACCAGTCGGCGAGGAGGACCACGATCTCCCTCGGGGAGCGGCCGATCGAGGCGCAGGCGAGGGCCCCGACGATCCAGCCGATCACCAGCTCGCGCTGCACCGAGATGCCGTAATGCAGCGTCCAGAGGACGAAGATGACCGCATAGGCGATCAGCGCCGCGCGACGAATCAGGGCGGCCCTCGATGTCCTCGGTTCCGGGAGCGACTCGGCCCCGGTGCCGAGCTGTGCGTACTCGGCGGTGCTCATCCGTTCCTCCTCAGGTCAGCCACATCAGAATCTCAGAAACCGCGGCGCCGCCGGCGCCCCATAGTCTTCGGCGGCGATGAGGGCAATGATCCTTGCGGCGGGGCTGGGGACCAGACTGCGGCCGATCACCTACGAGATGCCGAAGCCGATGGTGCCGGTGCTCAACCGCCCGGTCATGGAGCAGATCGCCCGGCTGCTCGCCAGGCACGGCTTCGCCGAGGTGATCGCCAACCTGCACTGGTTCCCGGAGCTGATCCGCGGCCACTTCGGCGACGGCGCCGGTCTCGGCCTCGAGCTCTCCTACAGCGAGGAGGAGGCGCTGCTCGGCACGGCGGGGGGTGTGCGCCGGGCGGCCGGGTTCCTCGGCGACTCCTTCCTGGTGATCTCCGGCGACGCGCTCACCGACATCGATCTGGCGGCGATGCGCGACTTCCACGCCTCCCACGAGGGGATCGCCACGCTCGCCACCACGCGGGTCGCCGACACCAGCCAGTTCGGGGTTGCGATCACCGGGCCGGATCGCCGAATCCAGGGCTTTCAGGAGAAGCCCGACCCTGAGGAGGCCCTTTCCGACCTGGCCAACTGCGGCATCTACATGTTCCGCGCGGAGATCTTCGACTTCTTTCCCGCCCCCGGGACGAGCGAGGCGGCGGGCGCCGGTGACCCAGCGGACTTCGCGGACTGGGCGATGGACGTCTTCCCGGCCCTACTCGAGGCCGACGTCCCCTTCTACTCGCACGAGGTGGACGCCTACTGGAACGACATCGGCAGCCTCGCCGAGCTGCGCCAGGGCAACATCGATGCGCTGCGTGGGGCCGTGCGGGTGGAGCCGGCCGAGCCCGAGGTGTCGGAGGGCATCCGCTCCGCCAGCGACCTCGGCGACGCCGAGGTCGAGGCGCCGGTCCTGGTCGGCGCGGGAGTCGAGGTCGGCAGCGGCGTGCGGATCGACGGCCCGGTCGTGATCGGAGACGGCTGCGCGATCGGCGACGGCTGCCGGCTGCGCGGTTCGATCCTCATGCAGCGCGCCGAGCTCCCCGCCGGCACCGTCCTCGCCGACGCGATCGTATCCCGCCGCGCCTGATTCCCCAGCCCGACCTGGGACCTCCAACCCCACCCCAGCCGACGTGGGACCTCTAACCGTTGACAGTCAGCGATTGGAGGTCCCACCCAAGGGGGGTGAAGGGTCGGATGGTGAGATGGTGCGATCTCGTTGCAACCTGCGCGCCTCGGGGCACGCCCGCGGCGCGACCATCGGCGGGTGGGAGCGATCGAGACGTTCACCGGGCTGCTCGCCCCGGCGCTCTGCCCGGCCTGCGGCAGGGAGGCGGGTCGGGCGAAGCTGCTCTGCGAGCGCTGCGTCGCCGAGCTGGCCCGCCTCCCTGCGCCGGCCTGCTCGGCGCCGCCCGGGCTGGTGGCCGCCTGGGCCAGCGCCGCCCACGAGGGCGTTGCCCGGGACCTCGTCGTCGCCTTGAAGTTCCGCCGGCTGCTATCGGTTGCGCGGGTGATCGCGGAGCGCATCCTCCACCTCGCCCCCGCCGACCTGCTCGAGGGGGAGCTGGTCCCGGTCCCGGCTGCGCCGCTGCGAGGGCGCATGCGGGGCTTCGACCCCGCCGCCGAGATCGCGCTCGCCCTCCGGGCCGCGAGCGGCTTGCCGGTGTGCGAGTGCCTGAGGCGCCGCGGCGGCCGGCGCCAGCTCGGGCGGGACAGGCGGGAGCGCCTCGGCGACCCGCCCCGCATCGAGGCGGCGGGACCGCCACCGGCCCGCGCTGTGCTCGTCGACGACGTCTGGACGACCGGCGCCACCCTCGCCTCCTGCGCGACGGCCCTGCGCGGCGCCGGCTCGCAGCGCGTGACGGCACTCGTCTTCGCGCGGCGGGTCTGATGTCGTGCGCGCGGCGCCGAACCCATACCATCGGGCCCAACTCCCCCCGACCAAGGAGGCAGCGTGCGAATCGAGATACGGGGCCGCAACGTCGAGGTGACCGACGAGCTTCGCGACCAGGTCTTCAGGCGGTTCCAGCCGGTCGCCAAGCAGGTCTCCGAGCTCGCGACCCTCGACGTCGAGCTCTCCGAGGAGCGCAACCCCTCGATCGCCGAGAGCCAGGTCGCCGACGCGACCCTGCACCTGAAGGGCGTGACCCTGCGCGCCAGCGAGTCCTCGCCGGAGATGATCCAGACGATCCACAAGCTGGCCGAGGACATCCGGCGCCAGGTCAAGCGGCATCGCGACCAGCGCCGCAAGCGCAGCCAGACCCGCCGCGAGACCGACCGCATCCGCCGGGAGTCCGCGGAATGATCGGGCAGGAGGCGGCCTGCGGACGGCTAACCTAGGCGACTATGGCCAGGAGTGTGATCGACCGCGCCCTGCGGATGGGCGAGGGGCGCAAGTTCCGCGCCTACGAGAAGCGCGTGGACTCGATCAACCGCATCGAGCCCGAGATGGAGGTGCTCGACGACGCCGAGCTGCGCTCCGAGGCCGACGCCCTGCGCGAGCGCGCCCGCAGCGGCGAGGCGCTCGACGACATGCTCCCCGAGGCCTTCGCGCTGACCCGCGAGGCGGCGCGGCGAACGCTCGGCCAGCGCCACTACGACGTCCAGCTGATCGGCGGAATGGTCCTCCACGACGGGGCGATCGCCGAGATGAAGACCGGTGAGGGCAAGACGCTGACCGCGACCCTTGCGGTCTTCCTCAACACGCTCGCCGGCGACGGAGTCCACGTGGTCACCGTCAACGACTACCTGGCGCGCCGCGACGCCGAGTGGATGAGCCCGATCTACGAGGCCCTGGGGGTCAGCGTGGCGGCCATCCAGGAGGGCGACGACCACGAGACCCGACAGCGCAAGTACGCCTGCGACGTCGCCTACGGGACCAACTCGGAGTTCGGCTTCGACTACCTGCGCGACAACATGTCCTCGGCGCTGGAGCACTGCGTGCAGCGCAGCCACAGCTTCGCGATCGTCGACGAGGTGGACAACATCCTGATCGACGAGGCACGCACCCCGCTGATCATCTCCGGTGCCCCCGAGCAGGCCGCCGAGACCTACTACACATTCGCCAGGCTGGCCAAACAGCTGAAGGGGGTGCCGGCTAAGGACAAGCTGCGCTCGCTCGGCGAGTCGAAGGACACCTCCGACGTCGACTACGACTACGAGTACGACGAGAAGCACAAGACGGTGGCGCCGACCGAGCGCGGCGTCAAGGCTGCCGAGGAGTTCCTGGGCGTCGAGCACCTCTACCTCGGCGAGCACGGGAACCTGGTCAACCACCTGATCCAGTCGCTGAAGGCCGAGTCGCTCTACAAGCGCGACAAGGAGTACGCCGTGGTCGACGGCCAGGTGATGATCATCGACGAGTTCACCGGCCGCATCCTCGAGGGCCGGCGCTGGTCGGAGGGGCTCCATCAGGCGGTCGAGGCCAAGGAGGGAGTGCCGATCCGCGAGGAGAACCAGACGCTCGCCACGATCACCCTCCAGAACTACTTCCGCCTCTACGACAAGCTCTCGGGGATGACCGGCACGGCGCTCACCGAGGCCACCGAGTTCATGAAGATCTACAAGATCCCGGTGGTCGAGATCCCGACCAACCGGCCGATGGTCCGGGATGATCACAACGACCAGATCTTCAAGACCAAGGACGGCAAGTGGGAGGCGGTGATCGAGGAGATCGCCGAGCGCCACGAGAGGGGCCAGCCGATCCTCGTCGGAACGGTCTCGGTGGAGGTCTCCGAGATGATCGCCGAGCAGCTTCGGAAGCGCGGCATCGACCTCGTCGTGCTCAACGCCAAGCCCGAGTACGCCCAGCGCGAGGGCGAGACGATCGCTCAGGCGGGGCGCAGGGGCGCGGTGACGATCGCCACCAACATGGCGGGTCGCGGCGTCGACATCAAGCTCGGCGGCGACCCCGAGGGGATGGCCCGGGCGGAGCTGGCCAAGCGGGGGACCCGGCCCGGCGAGGAGGGCTATGAGGAGGCGCTGGAGGCGAAGGCCGACGAGCTGCGCCCGGCCTGCGAGGCCGAGGCCGAGGAGGTCCGCGAGCTGGGTGGCCTGTTCATCTGCGGGACCGAGCGCCACGAGTCGCGGCGGATCGACAACCAGCTTCGGGGCCGCTCGGGCCGCCAGGGCGATCCCGGCGAGTCGCGCTTCTTCCTCTCCGCCGAGGACGACGTGATCCGGCTCTTCGCCGGCGATCGCATCTACAGGATCCTCGACCGGCTTGGCCCGATCGACGAGGAGGGCAAGGAGATGCCGCTGGAGGCGAAGATGTTGACCCGCACCGTCGAGAACGCCCAGAAGAAGGTCGAGGAGCAGAACTTCCTGATCCGCAAGCGCGTGCTCGAGTACGACGACGTGATGAACGAGCAGCGCCGCGTCGTCTACAAGTACCGGCGCGAGATCCTCGAGGGCCGCGACATCTCCGACGTCGCCCGCGAGGAGATGGGCGGGGTGATCGAGCGGCTCGTCGAGGAGTACACGCCCGGCGACGTGCTCGAGGACTGGGACCTTCCCGAGCTCGAGACCCAGCTTCGCCAGATCTGGCCCGTCAGCCTGGACATCGGCCGGATGGCGCCCGAGACGGTGGACCGCGAGGACCTCAAGGAGGCGCTCGTCGACGATGCCGAGAAGGCCTACGACGAGCGTGAGGAGCAGTTCGGGGAGGAGCTGATGCGCTACCTCGAGCGCTCCATCCTGCTGCAGGTGATCGACACCCGCTGGCGCGAGCACCTCTACGACATGGACTACCTGCGCGAGGGCATCCACCTGCGCGGCTTCGCCCAGATCGACCCGCTGGTCGCCTACAAGAACGAGGGCTTCTCGATGTTCGAGGAGCTGATGCACTCCGTCTGGGAGGAGTTCGGCCGGCTGATCTTCCACGTCGAGGTCGACATCGCTCCCGCCGAGGCCGAGCAGGTCTTCGCGCCCGCCGAGGAGCCCTCGGCGCTCGACTACTCGGGCGGGACCGAGGCGGCCCAGCCCTCGGCGCTGCGCGACGCCGCGGTGGCGGGCAGCGGGGGGGCGGCCGAGATGGCGGCGGTGGCGGCGACGGCGCCCCCGGGCGACGGCGACGGGGTGGTCGAGACCAAGGTGAACACCGAGCGCGAGAACATCGGGCGCAACGACCCCTGCTGGTGCGGTTCGGGCAAGAAGTACAAGAAGTGCCACGGGGCCTGAGGGCGCAAGGGCTGTTGCATCTCGGCGTCCGCGGTCGCTCGCGCGCCGAGCGTTCCACGCTCCCTGCTCACTTGATCCGCTTGGCTCTTGCGCCCTCGGATGGCTGACGCGGTTCGCGAGTTCATCGACGCCTTCAACTCGGGCGACCTCGACGCCTTCGTCGAGACGCTCGACCCCGACGTGGAGATCCACGCCGGCCGCGGCCTGCGGCGCGGGGTGGACGAGGCGCGGCTGTGGGCGACCAGGGCGCCGGGCGGGGTGCAGCAGACGATCGTCGTCGACGAGCGCCGCGACGGGGACGGCGTCTCGGTGGCCCTGATCACCCGCCACTGGCACTGGGACGAGGACGGATCGCCGGCCGGGGAGGACCAGATGGCCTGGGTCTTCGAGCTTCGAGGCGGCAGGGTGGCGAGCTGGATGTCCTTCGACGACCGGGTCGCCGCGCTTGCCCACGCGGGGCTGTAGCGATAACCTGCACCCGTGGCAGGGGGCCGGATCCCAACCGTCGTCGCGCTGATCGTCGTCGCGCTGCTCGCCCTGGGCGGTGCCGCCGGCGCGGCCTCCTCGCCGACCCCTCCGACCGGCGCCTGGAAGCTCAACCCCGGCGGCGGCTTCACCCTGAAGCGCGGCAAGGGCAGGAACCGCGGCAGGATCTACCTTTCCAACTACCACGGCAGGACCGGCGCCTACGCCGGCTGCCCCTCCAAGCCGACGGCCGTCACGGTCCTCGGCCGCTACCCGCTGAAGCGCTTCACCCGCGCCGGCTACACCGCCTGGGGTGTCGGCAGAAACAGCGGCGGCGACGCCACCCCGCGGGCCGGCAAGGTCAAGGCCGCCGGCAAGACCTACAACGGCAGCTTCTACCTGGTCTTCGACTACTCGAATCCGAGGCGGGTGATCGGCGGCTCGATCCAGTTCGGCTCCTGCCTCACCCAGTTCCTCTACGGCTCCCACAAGTGACCCGCCGGCGCCCGGCGCGCCGGGCGCCGTCCTCGAGAGGGCGCGGCTAAGCTCCCCGTATGGCCGAAGGCGCCTCCACGGAGTCGATCCCGGCGCGGCTGGCCGAGATCCGCGAGCAGCTGTCCCTGCTCTCGGACTATCTTTGACCCCGCTTCGCTTCGGTCCGAGGTCGGACGCCTCGAGGGCGAGATGCAGCGGCCCGGGTTCTGGGACGACCAGGAGGCTGCGGCCCGGACCTCGGCGGCCCATGCCCGCGCCCAGCGCAAGCTGGGCACCTTCCGGGAGCTCGAGCGCGACGCCGGCGACCTCTCCGACCTCGCCGAGATGGCGGACGAGGACCCCGAGATCGCCGCCGAGCTGGAGACGCAGCTCGCCTCGGTCGAGCGCCGGCTCGCCGAGCTCGAGGAGGCGCGGCTGTTCAGCGGCGCCTACGACGCCGGCGACGCCGTCGTCTCGGTCCACGCCGGCGCCGGCGGCACCGATTCCCAGGACTGGGCCGAGATGCTCCTGCGGATGTATCTGCGCTGGGCCGAGCGCCGCGGCTTCGAGGTGGAGATGAAGGAGGCCTCCGAGGGCGAGGAGGCGGGACTGAAGTCGGCAACCTTCGTGGCCCGCGGCGAGAACGCCTACGGCCTCTTCGCCGCCGAGCGCGGCGTCCACCGGCTGGTGCGGATCTCGCCCTTCGACTCCTCCTCGCGCCGTCACACCAGCTTCGCCCAGGTCGACGTCGCCCCGCTCGTCGACGAGGGCGTCGAGGTCGAGATCGACGACGCCGAGATCCGGGTGGACACCTACCGGGCCTCGGGGGCGGGCGGGCAGCACGTCAACAAGACCGACTCGGCGGTGCGGATCACCCACATCCCGACCGGGGTGGTCGTGCAGTGCCAGAACGAGCGCTCCCAGGCCCAGAACAAGGCGGTGGCGATGCAGTTCCTGCGCTCCAAACTGATCGAGCTGGAGGAGCGAAAGCGCGCCGAGGAGCTCGCCAGGGAGCGCGGAGAGGTCAAGGAGGTCGCCTGGGGCTCGCAGATCCGCAGCTACTTCCTGCATCCCGACCAGCGGGTCAAGGACCACCGCACCGGCCACGAGTCCGGCGACACCGACCGCGTGCTGAACGGCGACATCGACGACTTCGTGCGCGACTACCTCGAGAAAACGGCGGCTTCATCGGCGAACTAGGCGGCGCGATCCAGCCCCGGTAAACCGAACGTCCCGGAGTTGCTGCCATACGGGGTACTCCGGGACGTTCGGCGGTTGGTGCGCACCTTCCCGGCGGGCGGAGGGCCCTAGCGCTCCAGGGCGCCCTCCATGCGCAGCAGGGCCTCCTTCATTTCCAGGCCGCCGCCGTAGCCGCCCAGGGCGCCGCCGGCGCGCAGCACCCGGTGGCAGGGGACGACGATCGGGATCGGGTTGGAGCCGAGGGCCGAGCCGGCCGCTCGCTGGGCGCGCTCGTTGCCGGCGCTGCGGGCCATCTCGGTGTAGCTGCGGGTCTCTCCGTAGGGGATGCGGGCGGTGGCGCGCAGCACCCTGCGGCGGAAACCGGCGGTCAGCGACCAGTCGAGCGGGAGGTCGAACTCCTCCAGCTCTCCGGCGAAGTAGAGGTCGAGCTCGCGGCGCACCGGGTCGAGGCGGGCCGGGGCCTCGAGCACGCGAGGGGAGACCTCGGCGGCCAGCCGCTCCAGCGCCGAGTCGGGCTGGTGGTTGGGGAGGCTGACCATGACCAGGCCGCGCCCGGTCGCGGCCAGCAGCAGCGGGCCGAAGGGGGAGTCCTCGGAGGCGTAGGCGACGTCGACGAGGCCCTCCCGCTCGGCCGCCGCCGCGAAACGCCGGGCCGCGGCCTCGACGGCCTCGGCCGGAGCGCCGGTGCGGAGCTCACCAAGCGCCCGATCGACATCTCTTTTCGTGATGTTCCCGGTCATACCAGCACCTCCCTCAGCCTCTTTACGCCTTCGTGGACATTCCGCCGTGCCGCCGCCTCCGAGCAGTCCAGCGCGGCGCCGATCTCGCGATGGGGCATGTCGCAGGCGAAGCGCAGCGCCACGGCGGTTCGCTGCTTCGGCGGCAGGGCGGCGACCGCCGTCCAGACGCCCCCGCGGGGCGATGCGGCCGGGTCGAGCCCGTCGGCCACGGGATCCGATCCCTCCGCGATCGGCTCGGGCGTGCCGGCGAGGGGGGTGGGGCCCCGCTGCCCGCGGCGGTGGTGGTCGATCGCCTTGCGGTGGGCGATGGTCATCAGCCAGGCCCGCAGGTTGCCCTCGTCCTTCAGCCGCGGGTAGGCCCGGAGCGCCGAGAGGAAGGTCTCCTGGAAGCAGTCCTCGGCGTCCTGGGGGCCGACGGCGGCGATCAGGAAGCCGAGGACGTCGCCGGAGTGGCGATCGAGGAGCTCCTGGAAGGGTGGCGGTCCGGTCAAGTCATGGATTAAACGCGCCGGGGCCCGAAAACGTGAGATCGGCCCGCCCCGAATAGGCTGGCGGCGTGACCGATCGGGATCACCGGGGCCGGGCCGGGCCCCCCGCCTGGGGGCTCGAGGAGCTGGTCCGGGTGGCGCTGGCCGAGGACGTCGGCGCCCGTGACGTGACCGCCGAAGCGGTCGTCCCTGCGGGCGCCGCCGGCAGGGCGCGGATCGTCCAGAAGGCCCCCGGGGTGCTGTTCGGCATGGACGCCGCTCGCGAGACGATGCGCCAGTGCGGGGTGAAGGACTTCCGGTCGCTGGCGCCCGAGGGCGAGTGGCGCGAGGAGGTGCCCGCCGACGTCGCCGTTGCGAGCGGGGCCGCCGCCTCGCTGCTGGCCGCGGAGCGCACCGCGCTCAACCTGCTCTGCCACCTCTCCGGAATCGCGACGCTGACCGCGCGCCACGTGCGGGAGGTCGCCGGGAGCGCGGCGCGGATCCTCGACACCCGCAAGACCACACCCGGCCTGCGGGCGCTGGAGAAGCAGGCGGTCGCCGCCGGGGGCGGCACCAACCACCGCATGGGCCTCTACGACGCGATCCTGATCAAGGAGAACCACGTCGCTCTGGCCGGCGGCCTGGAGGTCGCGGTTGCCCGGGCCAGGGAGACAGGGATGGCGGTCGAGGTCGAGTGCCGCGACCTCGGGGAGGTCGGCCAGGCCCTCGCGGCGGGTGCCGACCGCATCCTGCTCGACAACATGGCGCCCGCGCAGTTGTCGGAGGCCGTGGCGATGCGGGGCGGGGCGGATGGTCCCGCCTTCGAGGCCTCCGGAGGCGTCCACCTCGGCAACGTCGCCGAGGTCGCCGCCACCGGTGTGGACTTCATCTCGGTCGGGGCGCTGACCCACTCGGCGCCGGCGCTGGACCTCAGCATGCTGATCGAGACCGGTCAGTAGCGCCCGCCGCTACTTCAGCAGCCGCGAGAGGCGACGATCCTTGAGCACCCGGCCCCCGGTTTGCTCGGCCGGGCAGTAGTTCGTCTGGTGCTCTGAGAAGAAGACCGCCTCGATCCTGGCGCCGCAGCGCGGGCAGGGCTCGCCCTCGCGCTTGTGAACGCGAAGCGGCATCGGCAGCCTGTCGGGGACCTGCTCGCCGACCGCCCCCTCGTAGTACTGGATGGCCTCCCCGAGCACCGCGAGGGCCCCGCGCAGCCGCTCGACCTCGTCCCCGTCCAGCTCGGAGCCCTTGCGAAACGGGGAGAGCCTCGCCTCCCAGAGGATCTCGTCCACCCAGGAGCGCCCGATGCCGGCGATCGTGCGCTGGTCGCGGAGCATCGGGTGCAGGTGGCGGGGCTGGTCCACCAGCTCCGCAAAGGCCTCGGGGGGCGGCGCCGGCCACGCCTCGGGGCCGAGCGAGGCGATCATCCCTTCGCGCTCGACCTCATTGCCCGCCAGCAGCTTGGCCCAGGCCCGCTGGCGGGTCCCGAACTCCCGCAGCCGCAGCTCGCGCCCGTCGGCCAGCCGCAGCAGCAGTCGCGAGGACCGGTCGCGCCCGGATGCGGGCTTCTCGAAGATGCGCAGCCGCCCCGCCGACATCAGGTGGACGAGCAGCGACAGCTCGCCGGCGGGCCCCTCGGTGTCGACGGCGGGCATCTTCCCGAAGCGCCGCAGGCCGCAGATCCTCGCGCCGGCCAGCGCCACGAGCGGGGGGTCGAAGGTCTTCATCGTGTTCATCCCCGGGGCCAGGGCAGAGGAGATCTCGGCCCCGTCCAGGGCGGCGCCGATCCGCCGCACGGTGATCTCGACCTCGGGAAGCTCAGGCATGCGCTCAGGGTAGACTCAGGGGCAGTTCATTCGACTGGTTTCAGGCGCCCGTCGAGGCGGCCGGGCCAGCGAACATCAAAAGCAGAGCCCGTCAGGGACCCTTTCAGGAGGGCCTATGAGAGAGCTTCCAACCATCAACGAGCCCGTTCCGGTGCTCGACCTCTCCGAGGAGGAGGTCGACGAGCTGAGCGAGGAGGTCCGCGCCCTGGCTGCGGAGCGCGACGCCGTCATCCTCGCCCACAACTACCAGGTGCCCGAGATCCAGGACCTCGCCGACTACGTCGGCGACTCGCTCGGTCTCTCGCGCCAGGCGGCGGCCTCGGACGCCTCGGTGATCGCGTTCTGCGGGGTCCACTTCATGGCCGAGACCGCGTCGATCCTCTCGCCGTCGAAGACGGTGCTGCTCCCCGACCCCGAGGCCGGCTGCTCGCTCTCGGACTCGATCACCGCCAGCGAGCTGCGCAACTGGAAGTCCCGCCACAGCCCCGACGCGGTGGTGGTCATGTACGTCAACACCTCGGCCGAGGTGAAGGCGGAGACCGACTATTGCTGCACCTCCTCCAACGCGGTCAAGGTCGTCGAGCACGTCCTCCGCGAGCACGGCCCCGACACCGAGATCCTCTTCGGCCCCGACATGTGGCTCGGCTCCTACGTGGAGCGGGTCTCGGGCCACAGGATGCACGTCTGGCCCGGCGAGTGCCACGTCCACGCCGGGATCCGCCCCGACGACATCACCGCGCAGCGGAGGGCGCATCCCGACGCCGAGTTCCTGGTCCACCCCGAGTGCGGGTGCGTCACCCAGATCATGGAGTTCGTCGCCGCGGGCGACGTCTCCGAGGAGGGCGTGCACATGCTCTCGACCGGGCAGATGACCAACTACCTGCAGGCCCACCCCGAGGGAGAGTTCATCGTCGCCACCGAGAACGGGATGCTCCATCCCCTTCACCAGATCGCCCCCGGCGCCACCCTGATCGAGGCCAACCGCATGGCGCTGTGCAAGTACATGAAGATGATCACCCTGCCGAAGCTGCGCGACTCGCTGAGCGAGATGAAGCACGAGGTCAGCGTGCCGGCGGAGATCGCCGAGCGCGCCCGCACCCCGATCGAGCGCATGGTGGCGATCGGCTGAGCCGCGGGGTCGGGCGATGCTGACCGCCGCGCGCCTGGCGATCGCCGCGGTGCTCGCCGCCGCGGCGCTTCGAAAGCTCGCCGAGCCGCGGGCGAGCATCGAGGCGATGGGGACCTTCGGGTTCCCCGAGGGGCCGCTGCGGGCCGTGGCGTGGGCCTCGCTGATCGGCGCCGAGGCGATCCTCGCGGTGGGGCTGGCGGCCGGCTCGGTGACGGCCGCCTTCCTGGCCGCGGCGGCGCTGGTCCTCTTCGGCCTGCTCCAGGTATCGGCGCTGGCGCGGGGCCGGGCGGGGGCGCCGTGCCCGTGCTTCGGGGCGATTGGCCGGGTGAGCCCGACCTCGGCGGCGGCGACGATCGCGCTGGGCGGCCTCTGCGCGGCGCTGGCGATCGCCGAGTCCTAGGTGGCGGGCGCCGGGGGACGGCGGCGCGGCCGGTCCGGCTCAGGTGGCGGGCGCCGCGACCTCCCGGAGCAGGCCGGTATCGACGTCGTAGATGAACCCCCGCACGCTGCCCTTGTGGGGGACGAACGGGCTGGCGAGGATCCTGCCGATCTGGCGGGGGACGTCCAGGGCGAGGTCGTCGATCGCCTCGGCGCTCCAGCCGGGCCGCTCGCCGCTCGCCTCCTCGAGGCGGCGAGCGAGTTCCTCGTCGGTGATCTCGAGCAGCCCGCACCGGGTGTGCTGGATCAGCATCACCTCGCGGGTGCCGAGCAGGTGCTGGGAGATCGCCAGCGAGCGAATCTCGTCGTCGGTCACCACACCGCCTGCGTTGCGGATCACGTGCGCGTCCCCCTCGCGCAGCCCGAGGATGGCGAGCACGTCGATCCTCGAGTCCATGCAGGTGATCACGGCCAGCCGCTTCGCCGGGGTGGTGGGGAGGCCGCCGAGCTCGAAGCCGCGCGCGTAGGCGACGTTCGCGGCGAGTGAGTCGTCGGTTGCCGACACCCGGTCAAGGATAGGCGCGGAGGGGGGGTGCGGAGCCTTCTCTAGCGGCCCAGGGCCGAGCGCACCGCGGCGACGACCGCCTCGGCCGTGATTCCCAGGCCGGCGAACACCTCGGCGGCCGGCGCGCTGGCGCCGAAGCGTCGCAGCGCCACCGAATCCCCGGCCCAGCGCTCCCAACCCTGGGGGACCCCCGCCTCCACGGAGACGACCGGAACGCCCTCGGGGAAGACCTCGGCGGTGTACCAGGTGCTCTGGGCCTCGAAGAGCTCCCAGGAGGGCATCGAGACGACCGAGACCGTGACCCCCTCCTCCGAGAGCGCCTCTCGCGCCTCCAGGGCCAGGGCGACCTCGGAGCCTGTGGCGACGATCACCGCCTCGGGAACGCCCTCCGTCCCCGCCAGCACGTAGCCGCCCCGGCTCACCGACTCGGCCGGCGCCAGCTCGTCGCGGTCGAGCACGGGGAGGTTCTGGCGGGTGAGCAGCAGGCAGGCGGGCCCCTCGAGCTCCTCGAGGATGAGGCGCCAGGCCTGGGCGGTCTCGGTGGCGTCGGCCGGCCGCAGCACGGTCAGCCCGGGGATCGCACGCAGGGCGGCGTAATGCTCGACCGGCTGGTGGGTGGGGCCGTCCTCTCCCACTCCAATCGAGTCGTGGGTGAAGACCCAGGTGACCGGCAGGCCCATCAGCGCCGAGAGGCGGATCGCGGGGCGCATGTAGTCGGAGAAGACGAGGAAGGTGGAGCCGTAGGGCCTGACGATCCCGCCGTGCAGCGCCAGCCCGTTGACCGCCGCTCCCATGGCGTGCTCGCGGACGCCCCAGTGGACGTTCCTGCCCGCCGCCTCGCGGGTGTATCCGTCGTCGCCGGGAAGCTCGGTCTTGGTCGAGGCGGCGAGGTCGGCCGAGCCGCCGACCATGGTCGGGACCAGGTCCGCAAAGGCCTGCATCACCTTCGAGCCGGCGCTGCGGGTCGCTGACTTCGGGCCCTCGAAGGCGGGCAGAACCGCCCCGACGTCGCCGCCCGGGCGGCCGCTCCAGGCGGCGTCCCACTCGGCCGCCGCCTCGGGGTCGGCGTCGCGCCACGCCGCCATGCGCTCCCCCCAAGCGGCGCGGGCCTCGCGGCCCCGCCGGCGCGCGTCTTCGAAGGCCGCGAGCGCCGCCGGCGGGACGACGAAGGTCTCGTCGGGATCGAGCCCGAGCGCCTCCTTGGTGGCCCGCGCCTCCTCGGCCCCCAGCGGCGCCCCGTGGACCCCCGGGGTGCCGGCCTTGTGCGGCGCCGGCCAGCCGATCACCGAGCGGACCCGGACGAGCGAGGGGCGCTCCTGCTCGGTGGCGGCCTCGCGCAGCGCCGCCTCCAGGGCGGCGACGTCGTTGACGTCGTCCACGTGGAGGGTGTGCCAGCCGTAGGCCCTGAAGCGGCCCTCGACGTCCTCGCCCGAGAAGGAGATGTCGGTCGAGCCGTCGATCGTGATCCTGTTGTCGTCGTAGAGGTAGACGATCCGTCCCAGCCCCAGGTGCCCGGCGAGCGACGCCGCCTCGGAGCTGACCCCCTCCATCAGGTCCCCGTCCGAGCAGATCGCGTAGATCCGGTGGTTCATGCGCTCGGCGCCGTAGCGCTCGCGCAGGAAGCGCTCGGCGAGCGCCATCCCGACCCCGTTTGCGAAGCCCTGGCCCAGCGGGCCGGTCGTCGTCTCGACGCCGGGCGCCTCGGGGCCGCGCTCGGGGTGGCCGGGCGTCGCCGAGCCCCACTGGCGAAAGCGGCGGAGCTCGTCGAGCGGAAGCCCGTAGCCGGCCAGGTGGAGCACCGAGTACAGCAGGGCCGAGCCGTGCCCCGCCGAGAGCACGAAGCGGTCGCGGTCCGGCCAGGAGGGGTCCGAGGGGTCGTGGGTCATCAGCCGCGCGTAGAGGACGTAGGCGGCGGGGGCGAGGGCGAGCGGCAGCCCGGGGTGCCCGGAGCTGGCCGCCTCGACCGCATCGATGCTGAGGCCGCGGATCGTGGTTATCGCGGCCCGGGCCTCCTCATCCGCCGGCGCGCTCCCCTGGGTGCTCGGTTCGGCGAGGTCGCGGGAGGCCACGACGGCACTTTTACCAATCGCGGAGGAGGGCCGTCGCGCCGGGCCGGCCCGATCAGCCGGGCTCGGTGCCGTGCAGGGCGTCGAGCGTCATCGGCTTGGCGTGCCACTCGTGCGGCAGCGCGACCTCCACGTCGAGGGGGACGATCGGCGGGGTCAGGTCGAGGTGGGCGGTCTCCCCGGCGAGGTAGGGCGCCAGGTAGCGGCCGCTCACCTTGTGGGGCGGCCACCACAGGTAGTCGTAGGAGGCGGTTCCCTCGCCCCCGCCCCCGGTCAGCGAGTGGCGGAGCTTCAGCGACTCGTCGCCGGTCAGCAGCATCCCCCGGAGGACGGGGTGGAAGGGCTGCGGCTCGATGTCGGCGCCGAGGCGGGCCGCGATCTCCTCGGCGGCGGCGTCGGCCTGCTCCGTCGCGATGCCCCCCTGCTTGATCGGGAAGTTGGTGCCGTCCCCCGCGGCGTAGACGTCCGCCACGCCCTTGACCCGGGCCTGGTCGTCGATCGGCATGAAGCCGTCCTCGTCGCAGGGCAGCCCCTCGACCCGTGGGCCCTCCAGGACCGGGAGCGCGATCACCTGGTCGAAGGCGATCCTCTCGCCGCCCGGGGAGAGCTCGAGCACGCCCGGTCTGTCCTCTCTCGCCCTGGTGGCGGTGCGGACCTCGATGTGGCGGACCTCCAGCGTCTCGGCGACCGCGTTGCTGGCGTTGGTGCCGAAGACGATCAGCGGGGCCGGCTCGGGGGTGATGATGGTCAGCCGGAGCTTCAGCAGCCCGAGCTCCCGGGCGCGGCCCTGGGTCATCAGGGCCAGCTCGTAGATCGGCAGCGGCCAGGCACCCCTGGGGGGGACCACGAAGGCGATCCGCTCCTCGGACTCCGGGTGGACCTCGGTCAGCAGGTCGGCAAGCGCCGCGCGGTCGCCGGAGACCTCCAGGGTCCTCGCTCCCTCGAAGGCCGGCCGGTTGATGCCTCCCACGCAGACGACGGCGAGGTCGTAGGGGACCTCGGAGCCGTCGTCGAGGCGGGCGACGTGGGCATCGGGGTCGATCCGGTCGAGCGCCTGCTGGACGAACGTGGCCCCCATCTCCTCGGCGATCGGGGCGAGCTCCCGGCGCTCGGCCACCTCGGTGGTGAAGGGCTCCTCGACGACGAGCGGCTTGTAGAAGAAGTCCGGTCGCGGCGCCACCATGGTCACCTCGGCACGGTCACCCGCCAGATCGTGCAGGGCCAGGAGCGTCTCCAGGCCGGCGATCCCGCCGCCGGCGATCAGCACCCTCCCCGGGGCCCTCTCCTCGTTCGCTGCTGGCATCGCCCTAATCATCCCCCATCGGTGGACTGTCGCCGCCAGATCAGGCAAAGTGCCGGGCCGTGGCGCAGCCGATCACCACCGTTGACGTCCCCCCGCAGCCGGTCGAGCGCTTCCGGGAGCTTCTCGGCCCGGCTTTCGCCGAGGTCGAGCAGGGGGCCGCGCGGGCCCGCGAGGTCTTCGACGGCCGGGTGGTGTGGAACCTCAACTCGACAGCCCGCGGCGGCGGCGTCGCGGAGATGCTGCGCAGCCACCTCGCATACGTGAGGGCCGCCGGGATCGACGTGCGCTGGCTGGTCGTCGGGGAGGGCGACGGCTTCTTCGAGGTGACCAAGCGGATCCACAACAACCTCCACGGCTCCCCCGGCGACGGCGGCGAGCTCGGACCGCGGCAGCGGCGCGCCTACGAGAAGGGGCTGAGGCGGGCGGGCGGCGAGCTCGCGGGGGTGGTCCGCCCCGGGGACGTCGCCCTCCTGCACGACCCCCAGACCCTGGGGCTGATCGAGCCGATGCTGGAGGCCGGCGCCAGGGTGGTCTGGCGCTGCCACGTCGGGGTCGACTCGCCCAACGAGCTGGTCCGTCGCGCCTGGGAGTTCCTGATCGGCTACCTGCTGCCCGCCGACGGCTACACCTTCTCGCGCCGCGAGTACGTCTGGGAGGGCCTGGATGCCGGCAGGGTGGCGATCGTGCCGCCCTCGATAGACCCCTTCTCGCCCAAGAACCAGGACCTCGGCGCGGCGGCGGTGGAGGCGATCCTCGGGGTCACCGGCATCGGGCCCGACGGACGTGGCGGCCCCTCGATCTTCGTCCGCACCGACGGCACCCCGGGTCGCGTGGACCGCCCCGCCCAGGTCGTGCAGGAGGCGCCCGTCCCGCCCGGCTCGCCACTGGTCTGCCAGGTCTCCAGGTGGGACCGCCTCAAGGACCCCCTGGGGGTGATCCGGGCGTTCGCCGGGCACCTCACCACCCCGGGCGCCCACCTGATGCTGGCCGGGCCCGACGTCACCGCGGTCGCCGACGACCCCGAGGGCGCCGAGGTCCTCGCCGAGGTCACCGACTTCCGGGCCGGGCTCGCCGCGCAGGTGCGCGAGCGCGTCCACCTGGCGATGCTGCCGCTCGACGACATCGAGGAGAACGCGGCGATGGTCAACGCGGTGCAGAGGCGCGCGGAGGTCGTCGTCCAGAAGAGCCTCGCCGAGGGGTTCGGGCTGACCGTCTCGGAGGCGATGTGGAAGGGCACGCCCGTGGTGGCGAGCCGGGTGGGCGGGATCCAGGACCAGATCGTCGACGGCCGCAGCGGCCTGCTCGTGGAGCCCACCGACCTCGCGGGCTTCGCCGCCGCCGCCGACTCGCTGCTCTCCGATCCCACGCGGGCCGCCGCTATCGGGGCGGCGGGGCGGGAGCGGGTCAAGGAGGAATTCCTCGTGACCGGCCGGCTGCTCAACTACTTCGCGCTCTTCGCCGCCCTGCTCGGGGTCGAGCGCGGGCGTAGTTAGTCCCGGCACGCCTTCGGTGATCCACGGATGATCCCCGGGCCTCCCGGGGCGAGACTGGGGCGGATGTTCGAGCGAATCCTCGTCGCATACGACGGCTCGGCGCACGCCGAGCTTGCGCTCGGCCACGCGGCCGGTCTGGCCCGGGCGGGCGGCGGGGAGCTGACCGTCCTCGACGTCGTGCCCAAACCCACCTCCTGGGTGCTGGCCGGCGGGATGGCCCCCCCGATAGATCTCCGCCACCTCCAGGACGAGATGCAGGCGGGCCACCGTGAGCAGCTCGACCGGGCCCTGGAGTCGGTTCCCGAGGGGGTCGCCGCGAGCGGCAAGCTGGTGGTCGGCGAGCCCGGGCCGGCGATCGTCGAGGAGGCCCGCTCGGGGGGCAGCGACCTGATCGTGGTCGGCTCCCGGGGCAGGGGAGAGGCGAGGTCGCTGTTCCTGGGCAGCGTCAGCCAGTACGTCTCCCACGCCAGCCCGGTCCCGGTGCTGATCGTCCACAGGGACGAGTAGCCCGGCGGGGCAGTTCCGGGCTTCACCGGCTCTTCACCGTCGCTTGGCCCGGCGCTTGCCCGCCACTCCTCACGATCGGGGAAAACCGACGATCAACCGAGGAACCGAGATGAGAGCGAAGACGACGAGAATCGCGACCGCAGCGACAGTGATCGGGCTGGGCGGGCTTGCGGGGGTGGCGCTGGCCTCCAACCCGGCCAAGCCCCCCCAGGCCACGAGCGTGCCCGCCGCCGCCGGCTCCCCGGGATCGGCTCCCCTGGTGACAGGGGCCAGCGGGGCCTCCCAGGCGCTGCCCGTGACCCGGGTCCCGGCACCGGGGGCGGGTCCGCGCCACCGCCCGATCGTGACCCGCGCCAGCGGCGGTTACGCCGGCTTCGGCGAGCGGGAGGACGACTAGCCCGAAGAGGCCCACGGGCCCCGGCGGCGAAATGCCCCACCGTGACGATCCGAAGAGCGATTGAGTACGTGCTGCTCGGAGGGCTGGCCCTCTTCGTCCTGATTCAGCTCGTCCCCTACGGTCGCGACCACGGCAACCCACCCGTCACCCGACCGGCGCACTGGACCAGCAAGGCTGGGGAGCAGCTTGCTGTGCAGTCCTGCTACGACTGCCACAGCAACCTCACAGAGTGGCCCTGGTACTCGAACATCGCACCGCTGTCGTGGCTCGTCCAGCGTGACGTCGGCGAGGGTCGCGGGGTTCTGAACTTCTCCGAGTGGAACAAGGGCCAGCCGTCGCTGGGCGATCTCACCGATGCCGTTTCGGGCGGCTCGATGCCCCCGACCAAGTACACGATCATCCACTCCTCCACGAGTCTCTCCACGTCGGAGAAGCAGACGCTGGTGCGGGCGCTGACCCAGCTCTACGCGCACGACCCGCCGCCCCCCGGGGGCGGCGGCTAGCCCACCCCCCGCCGAGCTTCAAGTTCCGATTGATAATCAGCTGGAACTTGAAGCTCGGCAGGAGGTTCAGTCGTCGCGGCCGCCGGAGGACTCGCCGCCGCCGGCGTGCGAGTCGTCTCCCCCCGACCCGGCATTCAACGAGGGCTGCACGGACGGCGAGGGCTGCACGGACGGCTGGGCGGGCGGGGCGGGCTGGGGAGTGGCGCTGCCCGGGGGCGGGGCCGGGGGCGGCGTGTACGTGGTGGAGGGATAGGTGGGCCCGGTCGTGCCCGAACCGGTCGAGGTGGCGCCGTGCCCGCCTCCCGCCCGGCGCGAGTGGTCGCGGCGGTGGTGACGGGTCCCCTGCGCCCGCGCCGGCCCCGGGGTGGGCGGGGTGGCAGCCGCGGCTGGGATCAGCTCGTCGCCGGCCGAAACCGGCTCCGACGCGAGCCCGATCTGCTGGCTGGAGAGACGGCTGGCGGCGATCGAGACCGCGCCGGCGGCGGCCAGGCCGAGCAGGGCGAAGCCAAGCCATCTGACCCAGCCGGGGACGGTCACTTTCCCTCCCTGCCCGGCTGTTGCAACGGACCCATGGCGGCAAACCTAGGGACCGGGCGGTAAAGGAACGGCAAAGTCAAGGCGCTCCTCTCCCAGGTCACGGTGACTCCTCCGGGGCGACACCCAGGCGCACGCTGGCGCGAAGGCCGCCGCCGGCCCGGTTGGCCAGGCTGACGTCGCCGCCCCACTCGCGGCTCAGCTCCCGCGCGATCGCCAGGCCCAGACCGGAGCCACCGGAGACTTTCCGCCCAGCGCTGCCGCGGCGAAAGCGCTCGAAGACGGCCTCCTGCTCGCCCTCGGCGAGGCCCGGGCCCCGGTCGAGCACCTCGATCCGGTCCGGCCCGGCCACCACCCGCACCTCCGAGCCGGCCGGGGAATAGGTGATCGCGTTCTCGAGCAGGGCGTCGATCGCCCGGTCCAGGTCCCCGCGCGTGCAGAGCGGTCGGCCGGGGGTTCCGTCGCGCTCGCAGCTCAGCGCGATCCGCCTCTCCGCCGCGGTCTTCCGCCAGCGCTCCCGGGCCCGGTCGGCGGCTTCGCCGAGGTCCATCGGCTTCCCCGGCAGCTCCCGCTCGCCGGCCCTGCTGAGAATCAGGAGCTCGTCCACCATCCCGGAGAGGCGATCGATCTCGCGCATCCCGGCGTCGAGCTCGGCGGCTGCGGGGTCGCCGGGGCCGACCTCCTCGCGCAGGCCCTCCAGGCGCAGCCGCAAGCCGGTGAGCGGGGTGCGGAGCTGGTGGGAGGCGTCGGCGACGAAGTCCTGCTGGGAGCGGAGCAGGCGCTTGACCCGGGCGGTCATCTCGTTGAAGGTCCGGGCCAGCGAGCGCTGTTCGGAGCTTCCCTCGACGGCGACGCTGGCGTCCAGGTCACCCCCTGCGACGGCCCTCGCCGCATCGTCGAGCTTGCGGATCGGCCGGGCGATCTGCTGAGCGATCAGAGCACCCACGGCCATGCCCAGCACGAGGACCACGGCGGCGAGCAGGGCAAGGTCGAGTATCGACGTCTTCACCGCCCGGTGGACCGCGGCGACGCTCTGGGTGATGCGGACCGCTCCTGCGGGCCGGCCGCCCTTCACGATCGGCACGGCCGTGGCGAGGATCTCGGCGCCGAGGGTCTCGCTGCGGCGCTGGATCTGCTCGCTGCGGCCGGAGAGCGCCGCGGCGACCTCGGGGCGCTTGGAATAGTCGGTGCCGAGCGGTGCGCCGGAGGCGCTGTCGGCGACGAGGGCGCCCCGACGCCCGACCACGATCACCCGGCCGCGCACCGTGTCGCCCGAGAGGTGCACGAGCCGCTCCAGGCTCCCGCGCCGACCGGGGCCGAGCAGCTCCGGCGCGGTCGCGGCCACGACGTCGGCCTGGCTGCGGGCCTGGCTGCGGACCTCAGAGTCGACCCGGTCGCGAAGGCTTATCGCCAGCGGGACACCGAGGGCGATCAGGGCCAGCAGCAGGACGTAGGCCAGCGCCAGCAGCAGCGTCGCCCTGAGGCTTACGGCTTCTCCCCGTCCGGCGCTGCGAAGCGGAAACCGACCCCGCGCACGGTCTCGATGTAGCGGGGCCTCGAGGGATCGTCCCCGAGCTTGCGCCTCAGCCACCCGATGTGCACGTCCAGGGTCTTGGTCGAGCCGAACCAGTTGACGTCCCAGACCCGAGACATCAGGTCCTCGCGCTTGACCACCTGACCGGCGTGGCGCGCGAGCTCGGCGAGCAGGTCGAACTCCTTGCGGCTCAGCTCAAGGCCCTCCCCTCCGAGCCGGGCGATGCGCGCGCCGTGGTCGATCTCGAGCTCGCCGATGCGGGTCGGCTGCTCGGGCGGCTCGACGCGGGGGCCGCTGCGCCGCAGCACCGCGCGGATACGGGAGATGACCTCGCGGGCGCTGAACGGCTTGACCACGTAGTCGTCGGCCCCCAGCTCGAGCCCGACGATCCGGTCCATCTCGGTGCCCCGGGCGGTCAGCATCACGATCGGGACATCGGAGCGCCGGCGAAGCTCCCGGCAGACGTCGCGGCCGTCGCTGTCGGGGAGGCCGAGGTCGAGTAGCACCAGGTCGGGCGGCGTGCTCTCGGCGAGCTCGAGCGCCTCGCTCCCGCTGGCCGTCACGAGAGGCTCGAAGCCGGCCCGCCGCAGGGCCTCCGCGAAGGGCTGGGAGATCGACTCCTCGTCCTCGACGAAGAGGATCCGGGGCCCCTTTGCGGCGCCTGTTGGCATGCGGCCAGGGTAACGGCGGCGGGGGCCGCCGGATCCCGGCCGACGGAGGTTTTGCCGCCTCTTTACCGGCCCCTTGGCGGCCTTTGGGGGTGGGCCTCCGATCATGCCCCGGCAACCGTCAGGAGGAGCCGAGCAGATGCGGAACCAGCTGAAGAGCAGAGTCGCCACGAGCGTCACGATGATCGGTCTGGGGGGCCTGGCCGGAGTGGCCTTGAGCTCGGCCGCCCAGGGCGGCTCGACCCAGGCGGTGAAGCCCAAGGTGCGCACCGAGGTGATCCGCCGGACCACCCACATGACCCGGCACGTCAAGCCGAGGTACCCGGTGGACGCCGCCGGATGGGGGGGCTCCGAGCCGGCCTCCGGATCGCCGAGCGCGGTCACCGGCTCCTCCTCCACCGGCTCCGAGGCGGGTTCACCCGGCTACTCGGCCCCGGTCACCACGTCTTCGAGCGGCGCCGCCGAGCCGGCGCCCACCTCGAGCACCCCCTACGGCTCCCGCTCCGTTCCCGTGGCAACCCACAGCAGCGGCTCCGGCCATCATCCCGCGGGGCACCCCGCCCCGGCCCACCACGCGACCGGCGGTCACCACTCTACCCGGGGCCACCACGTCGTCAGCTCGTCGAGTGGCGGTGGCCACGCGACCGGCGGGCACCACGCTTCGGGCGGCGGTCACGTCAGATCCTCGCACCACTCCGGCGGCGGTCACCACGTCGTGACCTCGCCGAGCGGCGGTGGCGGCGGTGGCGGCGGCGAGCACGAGGGCGGCGGCGAGCACGAGGGCGGCGACCGCGTGCGCGGCGGCGAGCACGAGGGCGGCGACCGCGTGCGCACCCCGGCGCCGGTGCACGTCCCCTCCGCAGGGTCTGGCGGAGCCTCGGATGGCAGCAGGGGAAACGCCGGGAGCGGAGCCCCGAAGGCCGGCGGGACCAAGCTCGGCGCCGGTGGGGGAGGCGGGCGCAATGACTGAGCCCGCCACCGCCGCAAGGCCTGAGCCCGGGACCGCCGCAATGACTGAGCCCGGGACCGCCGCAATGACTGAGCCCGGGACCGCCGCAAGGCCTGAGCCCGCGCCTCGCGCTCCCTCCCGGGCAGCCCGACCGGGGCCCGGGCTCGTCCTCTCCGGGACCCTGGCCCTGTTCGCGGTGACCTTCGGGTTCCTGACCTACCAGCTCCGCTCTGGGAACGACCCGGCGCTGGGTGCCAAGGCGCTGGCGAGCACGACCGCCCGCCCGGTGGTCGTGCGACGGATCGTCAAGCACCGGGTGATCACTCGGGTCCTCCCGACCCCCGGCGCCTCCGGGGCCGTCACCTCCTCCGGCGCCGTGACCACCTCCGCGGCGCCGGTTGCGACCGCACCCGCTCCCGTCGTCACGAGCGCCTCATGAACGAGCACGACCTGACATTCGACGCCATGGGCTCCCACGTCCGCTTCCTGCTCGGGGAGGGGGGAGAGGACAGTCCACCCGCCTCCGCTGCGGCCCAGGACGCCCGGCGGTTCGTCGAGGACTTCGACCGGCGGCTCTCGCGGTTCCGGGCCGAGAGCGAGCTCTGCGCACTGAACGAGGACCCTCGCGAAGTCGTGCCCGCCTCCGACCTCCTGCGCGACGCCGTCCGCTCGGGACTCCGGGCAGCGGAGCGAACGGGCGGCCTCATCGACCCGACCCTGGTCGGGGAGATCGAGTCGGCCGGGTACCGCAGCTCGAGGGCAGGGATGAAGGGAGCGCCGCTGGCCGAAGCGCTGCGCGCAGCCCCTCCCCGCCGCGCCGCCGCGCCCAGCCCGGAGGCGCGCTGGCGCCTCTTCGAGATCGACGACGAGGCCGGGACCGTCGCCCGTCCTCCCGGCCTTCGCTTCGACACCGGGGGTACCGGCAAGGGCCTGGCCGCCGACATGGTTGCCGCGCGCTTCCGCGGCTACCCGCGTTTCATCGCCGACTGCGGCGGCGACATCCGGATCGGAGGCCCCGACGCCCTGGCGCGCCCCTACGAGATCTATGTCGAGCACCCCCTGACCGGCGGGCATGCCCACGTCCTGCGGCTCGGCTTCGGCGCGGTCGCCACCTCGGGCATCAACGTCCGAATCTGGCGGCGCGAAGACGGCTCCTTCTTCCACCACCTCCTCGACCCCTGCACCGGCGAGCCGGCCTGGACCGGCCTGGTCGGCGTCACGGCCCTCGGGGACACCGCCCTGGAGGCGGAGACGATCTGCAAGGCGGCGCTCCTCTCCGGGCCCGATGGCGGACGGGAGCTGCTCGCCGACCGCGGCGGCCTGTTGGTCCACGAGAGCGGCCGCGTCGAGCCGGTCGGCCCCTTGGCGATAGCCCCCCCCCGGATCCGCTGGCCAGAGCCGGCCGAGCCCGCGAGGAGCGCAGCATGAGCTCCCTGAGCACGACTCTGGCGAGCCACGGCTGGTGGCTGGCGGCCCGGGCGTCGGGCCTTGTCGCGCTCGGACTCGTGACCGTCTCGGTCGGCCTCGGTCTCACCATGGCCGGCAAGGTGATGCGCCGACCCGGGCTCGGGCGCAGGCTGATGTCCCTGCACGAGCACACCGCGATCGCCGCCGTGATCGCCATCGCCGTCCACGGGATCACGCTGCTCGGCGATCCCTGGCTGAAGCCCGGGATCGGCGGAGTCACCATCCCCTTCACGATGTCCTATGCCCCGCTCTGGACAGGGCTGGGGGTGGTCGCGGGCTACCTCGCCACCCTCCTCGGCCTCACCTTCTACGCGCGCCGGCGGATCGGGGCGAAGCTGTGGCGCAAGGCACACAGGCTGACCGTCGTCGTCTACGGGCTCGCGGTCGCCCACACGATCGGGGCCGGCACCGACGCCTCCACCCCGTGGATGCGGTGGTGGCTGGTCCTCACCGTGCCGCCGATCGCGGTCCTCTTCGCCGTGCGCGTCGTCTCGGCCCGCCGCCGGGTCGCCGGGGGCGTCCGCCCGCGCGCCGCCATCCGCGGCTCGGCGCTACCGGAGGAGGCGTGATGGGGGACCACGGAGTGCTGATCGTCGGCGGCGGGCTCGCGGCGCAGCGCTGCGCCGAGACGCTTCGCAGGCGCGGCTACGAGGGCCCCGTTCGCATCCTCGGCGCCGAGTCGGAGGCCCCCTACGACCGCCCGCCCCTCTCCAAGGAGGTCCTGGCCGGGCGCATGGGCCCCGAGCAGACGGCCTTCCGCGGCAGCGACTGGTACGAGGACAACGCGGTCGAGCTGATCCTCAGCCGCAGCGCAGACCGCCTCGACACGGTGGGGCGCCGCGTCGAGCTCGACGACGGCATGAGCCTTTCCTACGGCAAGCTGCTGATCGCGACCGGCGCCAGCCCCCGCCGGCTCGGCTTCCTCGAGGGATACGGCAACGTCCACGCCCTGCGCACGGCCGCCGACGCCAAGCGGTTGAGGGACGAACTCGCCCGTGCCGCGAGGCTGGCCGTGGTCGGGGCGGGCTTCATCGGTCAGGAGGTCGCGGCCACCGCCCGCAGCGCCGGGCTCGAGGTGATCGTGATCGAGGCCCTCGAGACCCCGCTGGAGGGCGTGCTCGGCGCCGAGGTCGGGCGCTGGTTCGCGACCCTGCACTCCGACCAGGGGGTCGAGCTCCGCCTCGGTGCGAGGCTCGAGGGGGCCGTCGGCAACGGCTCCGTCGAGCAATTGGTGCTCGCCGGCGGGGAGCGGGTCGACTGCGACGCCGTGGTCGTGGGTGTCGGGTCCGTCCCGGCCGCCGCCTGGCTGGAGGGCAGCGGCCTCGACCCCGGCGGGGTGCGCACCGATACCGCCGGCCGCACGGGCATACCCGATGTCTTCGCGGCGGGCGATGTCGCATGCTCCTTCGACCCGCGCTTCGGCTCCCACGCCCGCAGCGAGCACTGGGACGCCGCCTCGTGGGAGGGCGCGGCCGTGGCCCGGGCGATTCTCGGCGAGTATCCCGGCACCCCGCCGCTGCCCGGCTTCTGGTCTGACCAGTACGGGCTGCGGGTCCACTACGTCGGCCACGCCCACCGCTCAGATGCCGTCTACGTGGAGGGTCAGATGTCCTCGCGCGACTTCGTCGCCGTCTACACGAGGAGCGGCCTGCCCGTCGCCGGCCTCGCCGTGGGGCGGCCGCGCGCGATACCCAAGCTGAGAAAGCAGATCGACGAGGCCCATTTCCCGGCCTCCTGCAAAGAGAACGAGAAAGCGAGAGCGGCATGAGCTACCTCCCGACCATCGATCCCAACGCCTGCTCGGCCCACGGGGACTGCGTGGAGATCGCGCCCGAGGTGTTCCGCCTCGGCGACGTCGCCGAGGTGATCGGACAGGGAAGCGCCGAGGTGGTCCTGGAGGCCGCCGAGGCCTGTCCGGCACTGGCGATCTCCGTCGTCGACAGCGAGTCGGGCCAGTCCATCTTCCCCTGATAGGCCTCCAGGGCGGCCCGGCGCCCACACCCCCCCGCCGAGCTTCAAGTTCCAGCTGATTATCAACGGGAACTTGAAGCTCGGCGGGGGTTAGTCGCGGCGCTGCGGCAGAGCTGAGATGGTCCCCCTCCATCTGAGATGGTCCCCCTCCATGGCACTGCAGCTCCTCGCCGTGGCCGGGATCGTCTTCGGCCTCAACCTGCTCCCGGCCTTCGGGCCGCCGACCAGCGCGGTCCTGGTCGCGCTCAGCCTCAACCTCGACCTGCCGACCGCCCCGCTGGTCGCGGTCGGCGCGGTCTCGGCCGCCGCCGGCCGCTACACCCTGGCTCGGGGGACAAGGAAGCTCAGGCCCCGGCTCTCCGAGCGCCGGCGTGCGAGCTTCGACGCCGCCCAGCGCTACCTGACCGAGCACCGGGGTGGAGCCGTGGCGGGTTTGGCGCTCTTCGCGCTCTCGCCGGTCCCCAGCGGCCAGCTGTTCGTCGCCGCGGGCCTCATGGAGGTACCGCTGGCGCCCCTCACCGCTGCCTTCTTCGCCGGGCGGGTCGTCTCCTACACGATCTACGTGGCCGGGGCCTCGGCGCTCAGCGCCTCGCTGGGAGACGCGTTCGCGGAAAGCCTCACCTCGCCCCTGGGCATCGGCCTGCAGCTGCTCGCCCTGGCCGCGCTGGCCCTCTTCGTGAAGGTGGACTGGGCGGCGAGGCTGCCGGGCGCGCGCTCAGACGCCGAGCACGGCGCTGATCGCGAGCATCAGCCCGCCGCCGATCGCGACCCCCGCGAGGCCGGCGGCGGGCCCGCCGCGCCAGGCCTGGGGGAGCAGCTCGACGAAGATCAGGGCCAGCATCGCGCCGGCCGCGAACCCGAATGAGAACGGGAGCAGCGCCTTGACCTCGCTGACCAGGGCGTAGGCGACCAGGGCGCCGATCGGCTGCGGGGCGCTGGTCCCGACCGCGACCCAGAACTGGCGGGACCTCGAGAACCCGGCCACCGACATCGGGATCGCGATGCTGGTTCCCTCCGGGATGTTCTGGATCGCGATCGCCAGGATCACGAAGAGGCTGAGGCCCTCCGTGTCGGAGGCGTAGGCGGTGCCGATCGCAAAGCCTTCGGGAAGGCTGTGGACGAAGAGCACGACGAAGACGAGGACCGAGGTGGCGAGGCCCTCGCGGCGGGCTCGATGGAGGTGCTCCTCGCGGCGGCTGATCGCCCGGCGGGCGACGAGCAGGAAGACGATCCCAACCGCGGCCCCGCCGGCGACGGAGGCGGCCGATCCCTCGTCGAGTCCGGGGAGCAGCAGCCCGGCTATCGAGGCCACGCCCATTACCCCCGCTGCGGCTCCCAGCAGCACCGGGCGCAGGGCTTCGGCGCGCTCGCCCAGGAAGAAGACCGGGATCGCCCCGACCCCGGTGGCC
Organism: Solirubrobacterales bacterium; assembly: GCA_046330315.1. GTDB lineage: Bacteria > Actinomycetota > Thermoleophilia > Solirubrobacterales > 70-9 > JAXLSZ01. Next base: position 215,846 of record JAXLSZ010000007.1, on the reverse strand, counting down.
AGGGCGGTCGCGGCGCCGGCGAGGAACAGGATCAGCACCGACTGCACGGCTACCCCGCGATCCCCACGACCAGCAGGGTTGCGACGCAGGCCGCGATCAGCCCCAGGGCCGCGACCTCGGCTGCCATCGCGCGGCGGCTCGTGACCAGGGTCCCCATCAGGTCGCGGTCGCGCGAGATCCCGAGGATGAAGGCCAGCAGGGGCACCAGAAGGATCGCGTTGAGCGCCTGGCTGAGGAAGAGGATCCGGATCAGCGGGGCCCCCGGGACGAGCACCATCGCCACCGCGATCGCCACCACCACCCCGTAGGTCCCGTAGAACAGCCGCGCCTCGGGGAATGGGTCGTCGAGGGCCGACTCGGAGCCAACCGCCTCGGCGACCGAGTATGCCGTGGAGAGGGGGAGGATGGAGGCGGCGAGCAGCCCGGCTCCCAGAAGTCCCGCGCCGAAGAGGGTCGCTGCGAGGCCCCCGGCCAGCGGCTCCAGCGCCGAGGCGGCGTCGGAGGCGCTCTCGATGGACCGCCCCTCCGCATGCAGGGTGGCGGCGCAGGCGAGAACCACGAAGACCCCGATCACGCCGGTCATCACCGCGCCGGTGACCACGTCCACCCGCTCGAGGCGGATGTCGGCGGGCCGCAGGCGCTTGTCCACCACGTAGGACTGGATGAAGGCCAGCCCCCAGGGGGCGAGGGTGGTCCCGACCACCGCCGTCGCCGTGAGCAGCGCCGAGCGGGTCGCCGGCATGCTGGGCACGAGCAGGCCCCGGGCGGCCGCGCTCCAGTCGGGGTGGGCGAGGAAGCCGGCGACGATGTAGGTGGCGAAGACCGTCCCCAGGGCCAGCAGCACGTGCTCGATCCGGTGGAAGCTGCCGCGCAGCACCAGGAAGGAGACCCCCACTGCGGCGACGGGCACGCTGATGTACTTCGAGACCCCGGCGAGCTGGAGGCTGGCGGCGATGCCGGCGAACTCGGCGCACGTGGTGCCGACGTTGGCGACGACCAGGGCCAGTAGGGCCAGGAGGGCGAGGCGCACGCCGTAGCGCTCCCGGATCAGTCCCATCAGCCCCTGCCCGGTGGCGATCCCCATCCTGGCGCCGACCTCGTGGTAGATGACCAGGGCGACCGTGGAGAGCGCCAGCACCCAGAGCAGCTGGTAGCCGTAGTCGGCCCCGAGGATCGAGTAGGTGGCGATGCCGGCCGGGTCGTCGTCGGAGAGCCCGGCGAGCAGGCCCGGCCCGGCGACCGCGGCCAGCGCCGCCAGCGCGCTAGCGCGGCGCACGCCGTCGCGCCCGCATCACGTTGCCGAACCGTCTGCCGCGTCGCCGGACCGCGGGGCGGGCCGGCGCTCGCGCGGCCGGCTTGGAGCGGATGACCTCCTCGGCCCGGGCCGGCGGCAGCGCCTCGACCAGAGCCGCCAGCTCGGCCTCGCCGAGTCCGTGGACCGCGGCCTTGGGCATCCCGAGCTGCAGCTCGTGCCCGGGAGCGGAGGCGAGGTGGATGTCGGCCCAGTCGATCTCCTCGGAGCGGGCACGCTCCGCGAGCCGGTGCAGGCCGAGGCGGCGCAGCAGCGGCGCGGCGCCGATCTCGACGCCTGCCAGGCGCAGCTCCTCCCCGGCCCCGGCGAGGAGCACGTCGCCGACCCGGGCGAGCCGCTTGCCGGCGAGGTCGACGATCTGGGAGTCGAGCACGTGCTCGCGGAGCAGCAGGCCGCCGGGCGTCCCTTCCAGCGGCTCGCCGACCGCGAAAGGACGGGCCTCCCAGTCCAGCCCGGGGGCCGGCCGGAATCCGGCCGGGGTTCCGCGGCGCGGCTTGACCCAAACGGAGGCCACGCTCGGGTGGCGTTCCCCGGGGCCGACCTCCAGGTCGCGGAGGCGGCCCGCGGGCCTGCCGTCCCGCAGGGCCTCGGTACCCAGCAGCTTGGTCAGCCGCAGCACGGCCTCAGCTTAGGCGGGGGCGGGGCGGCCCCGCCCACCCGAAGAATTGCAAGGATTTGCAAATACTTTGCTAGGGTGCCGCTCACCAAAGCGGTAGATCGCTTGCGGGCCCGCCGGCGCGAAGGAGTGCCGGCTCGCCCGCAGAACTGGAAGCGCGAGCATGGCAAGAGCGAAGAGACGAGGAGCCAGGAAGGGGGCCGAGCCGGCCCCGCGGCGGGCCCGGCGCAGCGGCGGCCGGCCGATCATCGAGCTCTCCGAAGTCACCAAGGTCTACCCCGGCGGGCATCTGGCCCTCGAGAGGGTTTCCCTGGCGATCGACCGGGGCGAGTTCGTCTTCCTGGTCGGCCCCACCGGCTGCGGAAAGTCCACCCTGATCAAGCTGCTGATCCGGGAGTTCGAGCCGACCGAGGGGGTCGTGAGGATCGCCGGGCGGGACCTGGGGACCCTCTCGGACCGCAAGATCCCCCAGCTCCGCCGCAACATCGGCACCGTCTTCCAGGACTTCAAGCTGCTCCCCAACCGCACCGTCTACGACAACGTCGCCTACGCGCTGCAGGTGATCGGGGCGAGCCGCTCGGAGATCCGCGAGAAGGTCCCCGAGACCCTGCGCCTGGTCGGCCTCTCCACCAAGCTCAACAGCTATCCCGACCAGCTCTCCGGCGGCGAGCAGCAGCGCGTCTCGATCGCCCGAGCCTTCGTCAACCACCCGCCGCTCCTGCTCGCCGACGAGCCCAGCGGGAACCTCGACCCCGTCACCTCGATCGGCATCATGCAGCTGCTCTACCGGATCAACCGCACCGGCACCACCGTCGTCGTCGTCACCCACGACCGGGAGATGGTCGACAAGATGCGCCGGCGCGTGATCGAGCTCTACGAGGGGCGGGTCGTCCGCGACGAGTCCACCGGCGGCTACACCGAGGAGTCCACGACCGAGTTCGGGATGCGGATGCGCGCCGAGATGGGCGTCGGCATGGAGGGCCAGACCAACGGCCATGACCTACCCGACCCCGGGAGGGGACGCTGATGTCCCGCGCCATGTTCTTCGTCGCCGAGGCCTTCCGGGCGCTGCGCCGCAACGCCGCCCCGAGCCTCGCCGCGATCGTCACCACCGTGGTCACCGTGATCCTCCTGGGCGTCCTGATCCCGGTCTTCCAGACCACCCAGGGCAAGAGCCAGGAGGTGCGCAACCAGCTCGAGCTGAAGGTCTTCCTCTACGACGACGCGACCAGGACCGAGACGGCCGCCCTGCGGACCAGGCTGGCCGGGCTGCAGCACGTCAAGTCGGTGGAGTACGTCTCCAAGGCCGAGGCGCTGAAGATCCTCAAGGGCCGCCTCAAGGACCCCAACGTGCTCAAGGAGCTCAACTCCAACCCGCTTCCGGCCTCCTTCAACGTGAAGCCCGAGGATGCCTCCCAGCTCAACGCGATCCATGCCGAGATCGTCGGGACCGGAGCGAACGGCAAGCCCCGGGCGATCAGCCCGATCATCGACAACGTCAAGGACTCCCGCGAGGAGGCCGGCAAGATCGAGCAGGTGACGGGTGCCCTGAAGCTCGTCCTGACCATCCTCACGGCGTTGCTCATCGTCGCCTCCCTGATGCTGGTCGGCAACACGATCCGGCTCTCGATCTACACCCGCCGCCGCGAGGTCGAGGTGATGCGCCTGGTCGGAGCCACCCGCTGGTTCATCCGCTGGCCGTTCATGATCGAGGGAGTCGCCGTGGGTTTCGCGGGAGGCGCCATCGCCATACTTATCCTGTGGCTGGGCAAGGTGACGATCGTCGACCCGCTCTCCGACAGCTTCGCCCTCGTGGCTGCGCAGAACACGATCTCCTTCGGGCTGCTGGCCGCGGTCCTGTTCGGGTCCGCGGTGCTGGTCTCGGCGCTCGGCTCGGGGATCACGCTGCGCCGATTCCTGAAGGTCTGACCCCGCCGTGAGCGCCCGGCAGGCGGCGGCCGGGGCGCTGGCGCTCGCAGTCGTGCTGTGCGCCGGGATCTGGCTGGGCGGCCACCCCAACGACCTCCCGGGGCCGCTGCGCGACGCGCTCGTCTCGGAGTCGACCGCGATCAACGCCGAGGCGAGCGCGGTGATCGAGGACAACTACTACCGCCGGGTGGGCGGGCGGGAGCTGACCAACGGCTCGATAGACGGGATGGTCCAGGCGGTGCGCCGCCGCCACCGGGACCGCTTCTCCCACTACCTCACCCCCGAGAACCTGGCCCGTTTCAACGAGTCGCTCAGCGGGCGGTTCACCGGAGTCGGGCTGACGGTCAGCGAGGTCGACCGCGGCCTGCGGGTCGGGCAGGTCATCAGGGGCGCGCCGGCCTCGAGGGCCGGGATCGCGGTCGGGGACGTGATCGTCTCGGTCAACGGCCGCTCGATCGCCGGCCTGGACGCCGACGTCGCCACCGCCCGGATCAAGGGCCCGGCCGGCACCACGGTCCGGGTCGGGGTGCTGAGGCCCTCCGAGGGGACGACCAGGGCCGTCACCCTGACCAGGGAGGAGATCTCCCTGCCGATCACCGGGTCGAGGATCGTCGAGCACGACGGCCACAGGCTCGGGTACGTATCGCTGTTCACCTTCAGCGATCAGGCGGCGCGAGCCCTGCGCAGGGCGACCCAGCGAGTCGAGCGCCGCGGAGCCGAGGGCCTCGTGATCGACCTCCGCGGCAACGGCGGGGGCCTGCTGCGCCAGGCGGTCCTGACCTCGAGCATCTACCTCCCCAGGGGGAAGGTGGTCGTCTCGACCCGCTCGCGCACCGAGGGCAGCACCGTCTACCGGACCGTCGGCGACCCCCTGCCGCCCCGTCCGATCGTCGTGCTGATCAACCGCGACACCGCCTCCGCCGCGGAGATCCTCGCCTCTGCCCTCGCCGACAACGGGGCGGCGAAGACGGTCGGCACGCGCTCCTTCGGCAAGGGCGTCTTCCAGCAGGTGATCGACCTCAGCAACGGTGGTGCGCTCGACCTCACCGTCGGCGAGTTCTTCACCGCCGACGGGATCTCCCTGGCCGGCAGGGGGATAAGGCCCGACGTCCGGGCCTTCGACGACCCGCGCACCGCCCCCGACGAGGCCCTGGAGACCGCCCTGGGGGTGCTGGCGGGCGAGGTCGGGAGCCCGCCCGGCCCCTCCGCGGTGTCGGGTTGAGCCGGCGGGGGCCCGGGCCGGGGCGCGGAACGCTCCAGGGCCCTCACGTGGCGGAGATCGTCAGGCGCGGCCGCTTTGCCGCGGCCGAGCCCCTCTTCGAGCCCGGGCCGGCGGTCCAGTTGCAGCGTCGCGGGCGCCAGCCGCGGGGCCGGATGGCCCTGGTCGAGTTCGGGCGGGGCGGCGGCCGGGTGCTCCGCGACCTCGGCTCGCCGGAGCGCGCCCGCGACGTCACCGCCGCGCTGCTTTGGGAGCGCGGTCCGGGCACCGGGTTTCCGCGCCGTCTCGAGGAGGAGGCGGCCGATGCCGCGGACGCCGCCGCCGCTCCGCCCGGGGCGCCCCGGCGGGACCTGACCGGGCTTGCGACCTTCACGGTGGACCCGGCCACCGCCCGCGACTTCGACGACGCCGTCTCGGCGCGTCGCGAGGAGGACGGCCTGCGCCTGTGGATCCACATCGCCGACGTCGCCGCCCACGTTCCCCCGGCCAGCCCCCTGGACCGCGAGGCCTACGCCCGGGCCAACAGCACCTACGTGCCGGGCGCGGTGGCGCCGATGCTGCCGGCCGCGCTCAGCAACCGCGCCTGCAGCCTCGAGCCGGGGGTGGAGCGGCTGGCCGTCACCACCGAGGTCGAGCTCGGCCCGGACGGTCGCCCCGGGCGCACCGCCTTCTACCGCAGCCGAATCCGCTCGGATGCGCGGCTCGACTACGACCAGCTCGACCGCATCTTCGCCGGGCGCGAGAAGCCCCCCGCCGAGGTCGCCGAATCCCTCGAGCTGGCCAGGACCGCGGCGGCGGCGCTCGGGGCCCGGCGCTCCACCGGGGAGCTGGAGGTGACCTCGGCCGAACCCGAGTTCGAATTCGACGAGCAGGGCGAGGTGACCGGGGCCCACCGCGTCGAGCAGACCGAGGCGCACAGGCTGATCGAGCGGCTGATGATCCTCACCAACGAGCGGGTCGCCGAACTCCTCGAGCAGCGGCGGCTGCCCGCCCTCTACAGGGTCCACGAGCAGCCCGACCCCGAGCGTGTCGCGAGGATGGTCGAGCAGCTGGCCTCGCTCGACCTCCCCACGCCTCCGCTGCCCGAGCGGCTGGCGCCGCGCGAGGCCGCGGGCCTCGCCGCGCAGGCCAGCCGGATGGTCTCCGCCGAGGGCGCGAGGCGGGGGCACGGCGGCGGGGTCTGGACCTCGCTGGTGCTGCGGGCGCTCAGGCAGGCGGCCTACAGCGACCGCAACATCGGCCACGCCGGCCTGGCAAGCGACGCCTACTGCCACTTCACCTCGCCGATCCGTCGCTACCCCGACCTGCTCGTCCACCGCGCCCTGCTCTCGGCGGTCACCGGGGAGGAGGAGGCTCCCTCCCGGGACCTGGTCTCCGAGGCGGCGTGGCACTGCTCGGAGCGCGAGCGCGAGGCGGCGCGCCTGGAGCGCGACGCCGACGACGTCTGCGCCGCCTTCCTGCTCGAGCGGGAGCTGTTCGGGTCCGGCTGGGAGCGCTCCTTCGAGGGGGAGGTGTCGGGGGTGATCGGGGCGGGGGCGTTCGTCGCCTTCGCCGGCGACCTCGGCGACGTCTACGAGGGCTTCCTCCCGGCCCGCCGGCTTCGGGGCGAGCGCTTCGAGCTCAACGAGCCCGAGACGGCCCTGGTCGGCACGAAGACGGGCCGCTCCCTCCGTCTCGGCGACCCGGTCTCGGTGCGGGTCGAGCGCATCGAGTGCCACAGGGGAAGGGTTGACCTCGATCCCGTCGTAGGCTGAGAGCGAGATGGCAAAGCCCCGCAAGAAGCGCGCCCCCGCTTCGGGCGACGTCGCCACCAACCGGCGCGCCCGCCACCGCTTCGAGTTCATCGAGAAGATGGAGGCCGGCATCGCCCTGCGGGGGTCCGAGGTGAAGGCGCTGCGGGAGGGCAAGGCCCAGCTCACCGACGCCTACGCCGTCGTCAGCGGCGGGGAGGTGTGGTTGCGCAATCTCCACATCCCTCCCTACGCGCCGGCCAGCCGCGAGAACCACGATCCCGAGCGCCCGCGCAAGCTGCTCCTGCACCGGTCCGAGATCGAGCGGCTTGTCGGCCGCACCGCCCAGAGGGGGCTCACTCTGGTCCCCACCCGGATCTACTTCAAGGGGCCGCGCGCCAAGGTCGAGCTGGCCCTGGCCCGCAACAAGGAGGGCCGTGACCGGCGCCGGGAGATCGCCGAGCGCGACGCGCGGCGGGAGGTCGAGCGCGAGCTGAAGGGGAGGCAGCGTTGAGCGGGCGGGCGGGATCGTTGGCGCAGGGCGGGCGGCTGACATCCATCGCCCGCCACGCATGCGAAGATTGGAGGGCCATGCGACTTCGCAAGACTCTCGCGTCGCTGCTCCTCGCCGCCGCCCTGGCGACGGCGCCGGCGGCGCTCGCGGCCGACCCGGGCTCCGGCGGGGCCGGTGGGGGCTCGGGATCCGGCGGCAGCGCCTCGGGCTCCGGCGGCAGCGCCTCGGGCTCCGGCGGTGGCGGCTCGGGCCAGAGTGCAACCTCTCCGGCTCCGTCGAGCTCGCCGGGCGGAACCGGCACGACCGGCTCCGCGACGTCGTCGCCCCCGAACTCCTCCGCCTCCACCTCGGGGGGCAGCGAGGAGAGCTTCACCGACAAGGCCCGCAACTTCGTCGAGGACAACGTCACCTACATCGTCGGCGGCCTGGTGGCGGCGATCCTGGTGCTGCTGATCGTCCTCGCTGCGATCCGGGGCGGCGAGAAGGGCAAGGAGAAGTCGAGGACCAAGGGCGCCAAGCCGGCCGGCGGGACGGCCCCCGAGCCGGGCTCCGGTAAGCCGGCCGCGCCTCCCGGCGCAGCGGGGGCACCCGCGTCCGGGGGGCAGGCGGCCGCCGCCCCCGGCGTCCAGGGCGCACCCGGAGCCGGCGTCCAGGCTGCACCCGGAGCCGGCGGACAGCCTCCGGCGTCGGGAGCCCCCCGCCCGGCTCCGGGAGCGAGCCCGCCGCAGGCGCCCGCCGGGGCCCAGCCGGCGGCTGTCGCGGCCGGCGCAGGTGTCGCGGCCGGCGCGGCGGGCGCCGCCGCGATGAGCAAGTCCGAGCGACGCAAGCACGAGCGGGAGCAAAAGCGTGCCGCGCGTGAGGAGCTTCGCCGCAAGCGCACCGAGGAGTCGAAGCGGCGCAAGGAGGACAAGCGCCGCAAGAAGGGGAAGGCACCGGCTGTGCCCGCCCCGCAGGCCGGCGGACCCGCGCCGAGCGCAGCGGCCCCCGGCGGACCGGCCCCTCAGGCCGGCGGACCCGCGCCGAGCGCAGCGGCCCCCGGCGGACCGGCGGCGGCCGGCACCGTCCCGGCCGGCCCGGGCACGGTCCCGCAGGGCGCACCGGTCGCGGCTTCCGCGACTGCCGCCGCCGCGGCTCCCGGCAAGAAGCTCTCGCGGCGCCAGCAGCGAAAGCTCGCCAAGGCTCAGAAGAAGGCCGAAGAGGAACGCAAGAAGGCGGAGTCGATGATCGCCGAGGTGCGCGCCGGGCAGGGCGGCGCGCCGACCGCCGCCGCGGAGGCCGGGGCTGCGGCCCAGGGCGCCGCGCCCGCCGCGCCCCAGCCGTCGGGGACAGCTCCGGCAGCTCAGCCTTCGGGGGCCGCCGAGGCGCCCCAGCCGGGCGGCGGCGGGATCTCGCCCGCAACCGGAGCGGCAGCCGCTGCGGCCGGTGTCGCGGCCGGCGCAGCGGGGGCGGGCGCCCTCGCGGCGCGCCGCGAGGCTGAGCCGGCCCAACCACCCGCGACACCCCCCGCTCCCTCCGCGCCCGTGACCGAGAGCCTCGAGGTCCCACCCACCGAGCCGGCTCTCGGCGACCGCCCGGCGGCGTCGCTCACGCCCGCGCAGCAGCCCGCGCCGACCGCCGCCGCGGAGGCCGCGGCTGCGGCCCCGGGCGCCGCGCCCGCCGCGCCCCAGCCGCCGGGGGCCGCTCCGCCCGCGCCGGGGGCAGTGCCGCCCGCGCCCGGGGCCGCGCCACCAGCGCCGCCCGCGCCGGGGTCTGCGCCGCCCGCGCCGGGGTCTGCGCCACCAGCGCCGCCCGCGCCGGGGTCTGCGCCGCCCGCGCCTGGCGCCCCTGCGCCCGGCACCCCCTCGCCCGCCGAGGCCGTTTCCCCCTTCTCACCGGCCGAGGATGCCGAGCGCCAGGCGGCGCTACAGGCCGAGCAGCGGGTCCGCAGCAAGGTTGACGAGATACGCCGCGAGGAGGACAGGATCCGCGCCGAGACCCAGCTCCGCCTGCAGGAGGCTGAGCGCATCCAGCAGGAGGCCGCCCAGCGCACCACCGCGGAGGAGGACCAGGCCGCGAGGATGAAGGCCGAGGTTGAGCGCGCCTGGCTCGAGGCCGAGCAGCGTGCCCACGCGGAGGCCCAGCAAAAGATCCAGGAAGAGACCGAGCGGGCCCGGCTCGAGGCCGAGGAGCGCGTCCGGGCCGAGAGCGAGAGGCTTCGACTCGAGGCCGAGGCGGAGACTCGCCGGCGGGTCGAGGCCGAGCGGAGGGCGCGCGAGGACGCTGAGCGCGCCGCGCGGCTCGAGGCCGAGCGCCAAGCAGCGGACGTCGCTCCCGCCGAGCCCTCGCAGGCCGCGGGTCTGGCGCCCGGTGGTCTGACCGCGCCGCCGGCCGGGCCAACCCCGCAGGTGCCGGACACGGCGGAGCGCGCGATCGACGAGGCCCAGAAGCGTCTCGAGGAGACGGAGAGGCGGGCCCAGGAGGCCGAGCGGCGCGCCGCCGCCGCCGAACAGCTTGCCCAACAGCGTGTTCGGGAGGCGGAGAAGGAGCAACGCCTCCAGGAGGTTCTGGACAGCGTCGCGGCAGCCGAGCAGCGGGCCCAGGAGGCCGAGCGGCGCGCCGCCGCCGCCGAGCAGGCCTCCCGGGCGGCACAGCCGCCGGCCGCCGAGCCGCCCGCGGCACAGCCCGCCGAGCCCGCCCCTCCGGCGCCCGGGCCCGCCGAGTCCGCTTCTCCGGCGCCACCCGAGCCGCCGCTCCCTCACGCCGCCCCGACGCCGCCCCCGCACCCGCCGGCACCCCACATCGAGCCTCCGCCCGGCCCGCCGGCTTCCCATCCCGGGCCTGCGCCGCCCCCTGCGGCTCCGCAGGCCGGAGCGGCGCCGCCTCCGAGCTACCCCGTCCCCGATCCGGCCCAGCGGCAGGCGCCGCCGCCGACCGGGCCGGCGGCCCAGCCCCATCACCCGCCCGCCCAACCGCTGGCGCCCGAGCAGCCGATCTCGCAGCCGCCCCCGGCCGGACATCCGGCCGAGATGGCCCCGCCGTCCCAGCCCGCCCCCGCGCAGGGGGTCAACCTCAACACCGCCAGCTTCGAGGAGCTCCGCAACGCGAGGCTCTCGGTGACGCAGGCGACCCGGGTTCTCGCCTACCGGGAGCGGCTCGGCGGCTTCTCCTCGGTGGACGACCTTGACCAGGTGCCCGGCTTCCCGGCCGACTTCCTGGCCGAGTTGAAGCGCACCGCCACCGTCTGAGCGCCGGCATCCGGCACCCGGTGCACGCCGCGCCCCTACAATTGGTCCCACATAGCACGGGGACGACATGGCTTCGACGTGGTCGTTCGTGCGAACGGTTGCAGGCCGAGGTTCCCGGAGGCCTCGTAAAACCCCGGGAAAAACCAATACGTGCGGACCACGAGTTCGCCCTCGCCGCCTAGCTAGAACCTAGGCGATGAGAGTCGGTCCTCCCACGCCCGCGGGGAGGGGCACCGGCTTCAGAAGCGGGCTCACCCGAAGCGGCCCGCCCTCGCCGCCAGGGGACATCACAGGGGGCTGGCCTTCCGGAAGCGCCCGTCGGCGCGGACCCCGGGAGGCGAGATTGAAGCGCCGGCTAAGCCTGTAGACGCCTTCGCAAAGCGGTCGCGGACGCCGGTTCGATTCCGGCCGTCTCCACTCCCACAAACATCGAACGTCCCGGAGTTGTTGCCAGGTTGGGTACTCCGGGACGTTCGGCGCAGGAGAAGGGCGCCATGCCGGAAGCCGACGACGAGCGAACTGTTCCCAGGGCCGAGGGCGAGAGGCTCTCGCGCCGCCGGCTGCTCCAGCGGGGCGCCCTGGCGGGCGGCTCGGTGGTGCTGCTGGGGCCGCTGGGAGCGTTTCGGGGAGGGACGAGCACGGCGGCGACCGCCGCGCGGCCGGTGGTGGTCGTGGGGGCCGGGCTGGCGGGGCTGACCTGCGCCCACCGGCTCGCCCAGCGGGGAGTTCCGGTCCACGTCTACGAGGCCAGCGCCGAGCGGGTTGGGGGGCGCTGCTGGACGGCCCGCGAGTTCGCCGGGGGGCAGGTCGGAGAGCACGGGGGAGAGCTGATCGATACCGACCATATGCGGATCCGCAGGCTGGCGCGGGAGCTGGGCCTCCACCTCGAGGACCTGTTCAGGTGGGGGAACCGCCGCGACGGAGAGCGGTCGGCGATCTACCTCGACGGAGAGCCGCGGCGGCTGCGCCGGGTCGTCCACGGCTTCCCGGCCGTGCGCCGGAAGCTGCGCGCGCAGGCCCGCCGCACCGGCTACTTCGGCGCCTACTCGGGCCCTGCCGCCCGCCGCTTCGATCGGATCAGCGTCGCCGGGTGGATCGACGCCAACCTCCGCGGAGGCCGCGACTCGCTGCTGGGGCGGACCATGAGTCTCTACTTCTCTCAGGAGTTCGGCCTCGACCCCGCCCGCCTCAGCGCCACCAATCTCTTCTACCTGCTCGAGGGCGGCGGCCCCGACCCCTCCTCGGCGGACGGCTCCGACGAGCGCTTCCACGTCCGCGGCGGCAACGACCAGATTCCCAGGAGGCTGGCCCGGAGGCTCCCTGGAGGGGCCCTGCGGATGGACGCGCCGTTGCACGCGCTGTGGCGCCGCGCCGACGGTGCCTACGGCATGCGTTTCGGGGGCGTACCGAAGCCCGTGATCGCCGACCGCATCGTCCTCGCCATCCCGTTCACCGCCCTGCGCCGCGTGGATCTCGGCCGCTCGGGCCTCAGCCCGCGCAAGCGCCAGGCGATCGCCGAGCTCGGGATGGGGACGAACTCGAAGCTGCTGATGCAGTTCCGCCAACGGCCCTCGCACTACCGCCTCTGGGACGGCGACCTGACCACCGACCGCCCCCCGCTCACAACCTGGGACTCGACGGTCGCCCAGCCGGGTCGCACCAGCCTGATCACCGTCTACACCGGCGGTGCCGCGGGCAGCGCCTATCCCGTGCGCCGCGCCCATGGCCCGGCACCCAACGGCGTGGTCCGCAGCACCCTTGCGGTCCTTGAGCGCGCGGCACCCGGGATCGGCCGCGACTTCACGGGCAGGGCCTGGCTTGACGACTGGTCCCGGGACCCTTGGGCCCACGGCTCCTACGCCGCCTTCCTGCCCGGCCAGGTGACCGAGTTCGGTGCCGTCATCGCCCGCCGCGAAGGTGGCCTTCACTTCGCCGGGGAACACACCTCGATCGCCTACCAGGGCTTCCTGGAGGGCGCGGTGGAGTCCGGCGAGCGCTGCGCCCGCGAGGTGGCTGCGCGGGTCTAGCGCACAGCCCGACCTGCGATGCTGGGGGCATGGAGGTCTGGGTCGTCGCGGCCAGCAAGTACGGGAGCACGAGCGAGATCGCCGAGGCGATCTCGGGCGAGCTTCGCGACGCGGGGCACCGGACCCGGCTGCTCGACGCGGCGGGTGTCGGCAGCTTCGAGGGGGCGGGGGCGGTGGTGCTCGGCAGCGCCGTCTACGCTGGCCGCTGGCGCAAGCACGCCAGGCACCTGCTCGACCGCCACGGCGCCGAGCTGAAGGGGCGGCCGGTTTGGCTGTTCAGCAGCGGCCCGACCGGCGAGCCACCGATACCCGAGGACGCCGAGCCGGTGGACGTCGCCGGCGCAGTGGAGGCCACCGGCGCCCGCGAGCACCGGGTCTTCGCGGGGAAGCTGGACCGCAGCGTCCTGAAGATGCGCGACCGCATGCTCGTCAACGCGCTGAAGGCCCAGGACGGCGACTTCCGCGACTGGGAAGCGATCCGCGCCTGGGCCCGCTCCATCGCGCGGGAACTGGAGGACCTCGGCTAGCGTCCGGCCTCGACGGCGCTCGGCCTCGACGGCGCTCGGCCTCGACGGCGCTCGGCCTCGACGGCGCTCGGCCTCGACGGCGCTCGGCCTCGACGGCGCTCGGCCTCGACGGCGCTCGGCCTCGACGGCGCTCGGCCATCGCCGGGTGGTGCCCGGACTTCCCGGCCGGCCCTGCCGGTCGCGTCGGGACCCTCGGCGCGTGTGAGCGTGCGAAGTAATTCTGCCATGGCCACTAGAAGTCCACACACGTCCGGGCGCGTGGGGTTCCCCGCGATTGCGCGGGCGCGAGGGGTTCCCCCGGGGCGCCGGCGCGAGGGGTTCCCCCGGGATTGCGCCAGCGCGCGGGATTCGCTTAGGATCTCGCCGTCCGTCGTCTCGCCGAGAGGAACCCGTGCACCGAATCGCCTTCGCCATCGCCCTGGCCCTCGCCCTCGCCGTCTTCGCAGGTTGCGGCAGCAGTGGCTCGAGCACCGACAGCGGGGAGGCCGCGGTCGTCCTCGCCACGGACTGCAAGCCGAACAAGCTCGACACGCAGACCAAGGGCCAGCTCACGGTCGCCACAGACAAGCCCGCCTATCCGCCCTACTTCGTCGACGACGATCCCTCCAACGGCAAGGGCTTCGAGAGCGCCGTCGCCTACGCGATCGCCGACACCATCGGTTACTCGAAGTCCGACGTAAATTGGGTCGTGGAGCCGTTCAACTCCTCCTACGCCCCCGGTCCCAAGGACTTCGACTTCGACGTCAACCAGATCTCGATCACCCCGGCGCGCGCCAAGCAGGTGGACTTCTCGACCCCGTACTACACGGCGAACCAGGCGGTGGTCGCGCTGAAGGACTCCCAGGCCGCCAAGGCGACCTCGCTGGCCGACCTCAAGGACGCCAACATCGGCGTCCAGATCGGCACCACCAGCCTCGACGCGGTGAACAGCGAGATCCAGCCCGACCAGGACCCCCAGGTCTTCAACAGCTCCAACGACGTCGTCACGGCGCTGAAGAACGGCACCGTGGACGTCGTCGTGGTGGACCTGCCGACGGCGCTCTACCTGACCGCGGTGCAGGTCCCGACCGCCAAGGTCGTCGGGCAGTTCCCGGCCCCCGGCGGGGACCAGTGGGGGGCGCTGCTGGCCAAGGACTCCCCGCTGACTGCCTGCGTCTCGACGGCGATCGAGGACCTGAAGGCCAACGGCCAGCTCCAGCAGATCACCGACAAGTGGATGAGCCAGGCGGCGGGGGCGCCGGTCCTGCGCTGAGCCTTCAGGGCGCTCGGGCTTCGGCACCTTCGCCGAGGCCCGAAGGGGCGGCTTAGCCGTCCCACACCGAAGTCAGAATCGGGCTCCCTGTGAGCCCCGCAGAGCCAAAGGGCGAACGCCGTGCCGCCCGCGAGGTGGCGAAGAGAAGACGCGCCCGGCGCGGGCAGCTGATCGCCGCCGTCTCGTCGGTTCTGGTCATCGGCGGCCTGGTGGCGTTGATCGTGACCAGCCCGGGCTGGTCGAAGCCGGGGGGCGTCAAGGACACCTTCTTCTCCTGGAGCGTCTTCAAGGACTCCTTCCCCGACGTCCTCTCGCACTTCTGGCTCGACGTGAAGATCTTCCTGGTGGTCGAGGTCGCGGTTCTGATCCTCGGCCTGCTGCTCGCCCTGCTTCGCACTTCGCGGAGCCCGGCCCTGTTCCCCCTGCGGATTCTCGGGACCGGCTACGTGGATGTCTTCCGCGGTATCCCGACCCTGCTGCTGGTCTACCTGATCGGCTTCGGGGTGCCGGCGCTCTACCTCACCGAGGAGCCGCCCAGCGAGGTCCTGCTGGGAGGCATCGCCCTCACCCTCTCCTACGGGGCCTACGTCGCCGAGGTCTACCGCGCCGGCATCAACTCGGTGCACCGAAGCCAGCGCGACGCGGCGCTGGCGATCGGGCTCACCGAGCCGCAGGCGCTTCGCCACGTGATCCTCCCCCAGGCGGTGCGCCGGGTCGCCGCGCCGCTGCTCAACGACTTCGTCGCCCTGCAGAAGGACGTCGTCCTGATCTCGATCCTCGGGCCCCAGGAGGCCTTCCGGGTCGCCCAGATCATCCAGGGAGAGCAGTTCAACTACACGCCGCTGGTCGCCGCCTCGCTTCTCTTCCTGGCGGTAACGATCCCCTGTGCGAGGCTCGTGGACCGGCTGGGAGGCGGGGCGGGGGTGCGGTGAGCGCGATCCTCGAGGCGCGGGGGGTGACGAAGGCCTTCGACGGGGTCGAGGTGCTGCGCGGCGTCGACCTCTCGGTGGCCGAGCACCAGGCGGTCGCGATGATCGGCGCCTCGGGGTCGGGGAAGTCGACCCTGCTGCGCTGCATCGACCTTCTGGAGGAGATCGACGACGGCGACATATTCCTCGACGGCGAGGTGATCACCGATCCCTCCGTGGACCCGGTGTCGGTGCGCCGCCGCCTCGGCGTCGTCTTCCAGGCCTTCAACCTCTTCCCGCACCTCTCGGTGATCGACAACGTGATCCTCGGGGTGACCCGGGCCCACCGGGTCTCCAAGCCCGAGGCCAGGAGGCGCGCCGCGGAGCTGCTCGAGCGCTTCGGGCTCTCCGGCCGCGAGGAGGAGCGGCCCGACAACCTCTCCGGCGGCCAGCAGCAGCGGGTGGCGATCGTCCGGGCCTTCGCCTCCCGCCCCCGGGCGCTGCTGCTCGACGAGGTGACCAGCGCGCTGGACCCCGAGCTGGTCGGCGAGGTCCTCTCGGCGGTCCGGGACCTCAAGGAGCAGGGGGCGACGATGATCATCGCCACCCACGAGATGGGCTTCGCCCGCGAGGTTGCCGACGCGGTCGCCTTCCTGCACGAGGGCCGGTTCATCGAGCAGGGCCGGCCCGAGCAGGTCCTCGGCGACCCCCGGCGGCCCGAGACCAAGCGCTTCCTGCGCCGCCTGCTCGAGGCAGGGCGCGCCTAGAGCTCCCGGGGTCGCGGCCGCCAGCAGGATCGCCCGGCCGGCGGAGCCTTCACACACACCGGCCCCGGGCGCGCGGCTACGCTTGGCACCGATGAGCGTTTCGCGCAAGAGCGCCGGAATGCGGCTCCCGCCGGGCCCGCGGATGCCGAGCGCCGTGCAGACGATCGGCTGGTGGTCGCGGCCGATTCCCTTCCTTGAGCGCTGCCGGTCGCGGTACGGGCCCCGCTTCACGATCCGCCTGCTCGGCGCGCCCCCCTTTGTGATGCTCTCCGACCCGGCCGAGGTCAAGGAGCTCTTCACCGCCCCCGACGACCTGCTCCATCCGGGCGAGGGGGCGGCCGTTCTGGAGCCCGTGGTCGGCGCCAACTCGGTGATCCTCCTCGACGAGGGGGAGCACCTCGAGCAGCGCCGGCTGCTCCTTCCGGCCTTTCACGGCGAGCGGCTTGACGGTCTGGCGGCGCTGGTCGAGGAGGTCACCGAGAGGGAGGTGGCATCCTGGCCCGCGGAGGGCACCGTGGCGCTTCACCCCCGGCTCCAGGCGCTCACCCTCGAGGTGATCCTGCGGGCGGTCTTCGGCCTTCGCGAGGGCCGAAGGCTCGCTGATCTCCGCCGGCAGCTCGGCGCCATCCTGCAGTTCGGCTCCGACCCGGTCTCGTTGCTGCCCCAGGCCTGGTGGCTCCTGGGGCGAACCCCGCGGTGGGCGCGGTTCGAGCGGCTGCGCTCGGACATCGACGCGAACCTGGGCGACCTCGTGGCCGAGCGGCGGGCGGCGGGGGGAGGCGGCGACGACGTGCTCGCGATGCTGCTGGAGGCCCGTCACGAGGACGGCGGCGAGATGTCCTGGCAGGAGATCCGCGACGAGCTGATGACGCTGCTGGTCGCCGGCCACGAGACCACCGCGTCCGAGCTCGCCTGGACCTTCGAGCGGCTGAGCCGGGAGCCCGCGGTGCTCTCCCGGCTCACCGACGAGCTCGACGGGGGCGGTGAGGACTACCTGGCCGCGACGATCCAGGAGACTTTGCGCCGCCGTCCCGTGCTCCCCAACGCCGCCCCGCGGCTGGTCAAGCGGGCCGCCGAGGTCGGCGGGTGGGCCTACCCGCCCGGGGTTTGCCTAGTCGCCAACGCCTACCTCGTGCATCACGATCCGGCGATCTACCCCGACCCCTACGCCTTCCGGCCGGAGCGCTTCCTCTCCGGGCCGCCCGGCACCTACACCTGGATCCCCTTCGGCGGCGGCAGGCGCCGGTGCCTGGGGGCCAACTTCGCGATCATGGAGATGGGGATCGTGCTGCGTGCGGTGCTACGGGGGCGGCGCATCGCCCCCGGCGCCGGGGAGCCGGCCCGGCGGCGGAGCATCACGATCAGCCCCGGGCGGGGGGCGAAGACCTCTCTGGCCGATCGCGCGGCCGCGGCCGCGGGCTAGGCGGAGCTCGCCAGCTCGGCGCTCCGCCGAGACCAGGGCGCCGCCCGCTCCTCGGGGCTCTCGTAGAGGACCACGGTGCCTCCGAGGCGGTCGAGGAAGCCGCGGCGGCGATCGTCGAGCAGGATGCCGATGAAGGCGATCCCCAGGGTTGCGAACCCGATTCCGAGCCCGATCAGGCGCTTGATCGACTGCACGAGGGGCACCCGCCGCGACCCGTCATGGTCGAGGCGGATGTCGAGGAAGCGCATGCCGAAGGTCTGTCCGGCCAGCGACCAGAGGCCGACCAGGTAGATGGCGCTCATCAGCAGCCAGATGGAGCTGCCGAGCACGATGGCCTGGTCGGAGACGCCGTTGCCGGTGCCCTCGAAGAGCGAGCCGAAGAGGGCGATCAGAGCGGTCAGGCCGGAGAAGGTGAGGTTGACGATCAGCGCGTCGATCCCCAGGGCCGCCGCGCGGGTGACAGCGCCGGCCGACTCGGTCGGCTCGGTGCGCCGGCCACGAAACAGGACGGTGCGGGCGATCCGCTCGACGACTCCGTCGAGGCGCCGGGTGATGCGGCCGATCTGGCTGCCGATGTCGGCGACCAGCCCGACCCCCTGGGCGGCTACCGCCGCGCGCACCTCGGGCGCCTCGGCGATCCGCTCGACGAGTTGCTGGGCCTCCTCGCTGGCCAGAAGCCGCCGCCAGACCTCGTCCACGAGCTCGCTGTCGAGGGCGTCGAGGAGCGCCCGCTTGAGCGCCTCGCTCTCCACCGCGCCCTGGATCGCTTCCTCGACCACGGGCCCCTGGAGCACTCTGACCAGGGCACGCTCGACGGCCTCGCTCTGCACGGCGGCGACTAGTGCCTCCTCGGTGGCGGCCTCCACGGTGCGGTCGATGCCGGTGGCGCCGGCCACGGACTGGGCACCCCGGACGCCGGCGCCGAGCAGCCGGGCGCCGAGGGGAAGAGGTCGGTCCGGCGGCCCCCCGCCGGCCGGGGGCACGCGCGGATTCGGGCCGTCCGCCATCGCACGCCGAGTATATGGGGGCCGCTCAGACCGGTTCGGGGACCGGCGGGGGCTCGAGCGCGCCGGTGCCGACCCGGTCGCCACCGGCGCGCTTGGCCTCGTACATCAGCTCGTCCGCCTCTCTCCACAGCGTCGCGAAGCTCTTGCCGGCGGCCCCCTCGTCGCCCGCCACGCCGACGCTCAGGCCGGTGTCTCCGAACGCCGCCAGCCGGCTCTGCGCGGCGGAGTGCAGACGCTCGGCGATGGCCCGGGCCTGGTGGGCGGAGGTCCCGGGCAGCAGCACGACGAACTCGTCTCCTCCGGTCCTCGCGACGGTGTCCGTGTCCCTGACGGCGGCGCGGAGCACCTCGGCGGTGATGCGGAGGGCATCGTCCCCGGCGGAGTGGCCGAGGGCGTCGTTGAGCTCCTTGAGGTTGTCGAGGTCGGCGACGATCACGCTCAGCGGTTCGTCCGTCCGCCGGCGCCCCGGGACGCCACGGGCGGTGCGCTCCTCCAGGGCGCGACGGTTCATCGCCCCGGTGAGGGGATCGCGGCCGGCCCGACGGCTCAGCTCTTCGAAGCTCGACTCCAGGGAGGATCGCAGCCGGGCGATCAGGAGCCCCGCGAGCAGCAGCGTGGTCATCGTGGTCAGCCAGCGGGTGGCGACGGTCTGTGAGGGGGCGTCCAGCGAGAGCAGGAGCCCGTAGGCAACCCCGACCAGGGCGAGCTGCGCGAGCGCGTGGGGCAGGCGCATGAAGTAGAAGGAGTAGATGCAGATCCACACGTAGAGGATCTCGTTGTCCTCGGCGCCGGTGCCCGACAGGCCCCCCTCCGCGGTGGCCAGCGTGATCACCGCGGTCCCGACCGCCACGCAGAGGCCCAGGACCCACTCCGGGGCGTCCCCGGCGACCAGCAGGCCGATCCCGATCGCTCCGGTCACGGCGCCCAGGCAGAGGATCGTCATGTCGGAGCCCGTGGCGCCGGGGGGAAGCGCCACGGTCAGCAGGATCAGCACCGAGCCGACCAGCATCATCGCCGCCGCTGCCCTGGTGGCCATGCTTCCCGGGCGCGCCGGCGTCGAGGCTGCTGCGCGGTCGACCATCTCCCTACTTTTCGGCAGCAGACGCCCCGGCGATTAGCTCAGGAGCACCCACGTGGGACCTTTGAGCCGCCATGGCGTGGGGTCGAGAGGTCCCACGTCACCCCCAGCGTTCCCCAACACCCTCGTGGGACCTTTGAGCCGCCATGGCGTGGGGTCGAGAGGTCCCACGTCGGGTCGGGGGGTGAAAGTTCGTGTGCAGGGTGCCGGGCGAGAGGAGGCGGGCGTGCGTGCGGTTGTGTGGATCCTCACGTCACAGGTTGCCGAGTGACGAAGATCACACAAGCGCAACGACGGCACCGGCAAGGGTTCCCTCCCAACACACACGGAGCAGACCCCGGCAGGCGCGCGCCATCTCAGGCGACGCGCTCCAGAGAGCATCCGCCCGGGGCCAAGGAGTCCGGGTAGTCGCCTTCTCCCCGCCCCGGCGGGGACGCATACGCGGCCGTGCCGCGCCCGACGCGCGCGGCAGACCGGGCATGGACGCACGAACGGAGGTCCAGCGTGCAAGGAAATCGCAAAGCAAGAAAACGCACTCGCATGGGAAGAACCGGAACGGCGCTTCTCGCCACCGCGGCCGTGGCATTCCCGGCCGCGGCGCTGGCGGCGGGCGGTGGGGCCACCGAGCGGATCGGTATCTCACAGGGCCGTGCCCTCGAGGTCCCGGCGCTCCAGCGGCCCGCAAGGCGGCTGCACAGGAGCATCCGGGTCGAGGTCGCCCAGATCCGCGCCGCGCGCCGCGCCGCCGCGCGCCGGCACAGGCGACAGCTCTACGCGAACCTTCCGGGCGGCATCTCGATGGCGACCCTCGACGCGATCGCCTCGTGCGAGTCCGGTGGCGACCCGGGGGCGGTGGATGCCTCAGGCACCTACCGCGGCAAGTACCAGTTCGACACCGGGACCTGGGCGTCGGTCGGGGGCAGCGGCGACCCGGCGGCAGCCCCCGAGGCCGAGCAGGACTACCGTGCGGCGCTGCTCTACGCGCGGTCGGGCTCCAGCCCCTGGCCGGTCTGCGGCCAGTAGGGAGGCGCTGGCGCCCCGGCGGCCCGCCTGTCCCGGCGTCCGAAGCTCCAGCGGGGCCAGCCGCCGGGCAGGTGGCTTCGACCCGGCCGGGGCAGTCGCCGGTCAGGTGACTCCCCCGTCGGGGCCGCTGCCGAGGCGGTGCTCGCCGGTCAGGCGGCGTCGTCGGGCGGGTCGCCGAGCAGCGCCTCCCGGAAGACCCTGGACTCCTCGGCGAAGAGGTCGCCCAGGCTCCGCTCCCGGTCGAGCAGGATGCGGCGCTTCGTCTCCAGGGTCGCCGCCCGCGGCGCCGCCGCTACGCGGTCGGCGGCCTCCAGGGTGCGTCCGAGGACCTCGCGATCGGCGACCACCTCGCTGACGACGCCCAGCCGCAGGGCCTCCCCGGCTCCGAAGGTCCTCCCGCTGAGGGCGATCTCGGCGGCCGGGCCGGGGCCGAGGACGGCGCGGGCCGCGGCGTAGGAGGGGGGGATTCCCCTCGGCAGCTCCGGGAACCCGAAGGTCGCCGAGCTCGCGGCGATCCGGACGTCGCAGAGGAGGGCGAGGGCGAAACCGCCGGCCAGGGCGGGGCCGTTGACCGCCGCGAAGACCGGCAGCCGGCAGGACCCGACCGCCTCGAAGGCGCCGGTCGAGGAGGAGACCAGTCGCTGCTTGTGCTCGGCGTCCCCGCCGAACTCGGTCACGTCCATCCCCGAGCAGAAGGCGCTCCCCGCTCCGGTCAGGACGATGCAGGTGACGCCATCGCCGGAGGCGAGTCCCGCGAAGGCCTCCGCCAGCTCGACCCGCAGGTCTATCGAGAGCGCGTTGCGCTTCTCGGGCCGCTGGAGGGTGAGCAGGGCGACCGGCCCGCGCCGCTCGATCGAGAGCAGGCCGGTCACCCCGCGCGCCCTAGGCCTCGACCGGCTCGGGCCGGCGCTCGCCCGGCTCGGGCCCGCGCCCGCCGGAAGCGGGCGGCTCCGAGGCCGGGCGCCTCATCTCCGGGGGCAGGCCGTCAAGCCCCTGGGGCGTGACGCGCGGCAGCCACTCCAGCCAGCTCGGCAGGTACCAGTTCCAGTCTCCGAGCAGCTTCATCGTGGCCGGCAGCAGCACCGCCCGGATGATCGTCGCGTCGATCAGGATGGCGACCGCCAGGCCGATCCCCATCTCCTTGAACTCCAGCAGGGAGAGGGTGGCGAAGATCGCGAACACCGAGACCATCACCACCGCCGCGCTGGTCACCACGCCGGCCGTCGTCTTGATCCCGTAGGCGACCGCGTCGCCGGTCTTCCGGCCCCGGTCGAACCCCTCCCTGATCCGGGTGAGGATGAACACGTGATAGTCCATCGAGAGCCCGAAGAGGACGACGAACAGGAACAGCGGCAGCCAGGAGGTGATCGTCCCGTTGGACTTGAACCCCAGGGCCGACTCGAGGTGGCCCTCCTGGAAGATCCAGACGAGGACCCCGTAGGCGGCGGCGACCGAGAGCAGGTTGAGGAAGATCGCCTTCAGCGGGATCACGATCGACCGGAACGTCACCAGCAGCAGCAGGAACGCGGCGCCGAGCACGAAGGCGAAGACGAAGGGCACGTGCGACTGCATGGTCTCGTTGAAGTCCTTCGACTGGGCCGTGTAGCCGCCCACGTCCGCCGTCACGCCGGGCAGGCTGCCCACCGTCGCGGGGACGAGGTCGTTCCTGAGGTTCTCCAGCGCCCGGTTGGAGTCGCCGTCGGTCCCGTTGCCGACCACCGGGATGTCCACGACCGCCACGGTGCGGTCGGGGCTGACGTCGGTGGTGATCGGCTGCTCGTAGAGCGGGCTCGCGGCGGCCTCGGCGCGCAGCTTGCCCAGCGCCTCAGCGACGGGCGGCGCGGTGACGTCCTCGGCGCTGACCACGACCTCGGCGGGGATCGGGCCGCCGGGGAAGGCCTCGGTGATCCTGTTGTAGGTCTTGATCACACCGAGGTTCTGGGGCAGCGTCTCCACACCCGAGACGGAGGTCTTCAGGTTCAGCGCCGGCAGCGCGAGCACGACCAGGACGCCGGCCGCCGCCAGGGCGGAGATCACCGGGCGCTGCAGCACCCGGTCCACGACCCGTGCCCAGACCCCGTCGGTGGGGGCCCGCTTCTTGAGCCGGCCGATGAACGGGACCCGCCCCTTCTCGACCCGGTCGCCGAGCCAGGAGAGCACCGCGGGGAGCACGGTCAGCGAGCCGACCACCGCCACCGCGACGACCAGGATCGTGCCCGTCGCGAAGGACTGGAAGGTCGAGGCCCCGGCCAGGTACATCCCGGCCATCGCGATCATCACCGTGAAGCCGGAGATGATCACCGCGCGCCCGGAGGTCGCCGCGGCCGCCTCCAGGGAGGCGGACTCGGTGTTGCCGGCCGCCCGCTCCTCGCGCTCGCGGCGCAGGTAGAACATCGAGTAGTCCACCCCGACGGCGAGGCCGATCAGCAGCACCACCGAGTTGATCGCCTCGTCCACGGCGCTGATGTGGCTGACCGGGCCCAGCAGGCCGATCGTCGCGGCGACCGCGGTCAGCGCCAGGATCAGCGGCACGCTGGCCGCCACCAGCGCGCCGAAGGCCACGACCAGGATGACCAGCGTGATCGGCAGCGAGGTGATCTCGGCCTTGCGGAAGTCGTCCTCGAAGGCCTGGCTGAGCTCCTTGTCGGCGCTGGCCTCGCCGAACTCGGCGACCACGAAGTCGGGGTTGGCCTTCTGCATCTCCGCCACGGTGGCCAGGGGTGCCTCGACCCTCTTCTTGGCGAGGTCGGAGTTGCCCGGCACGTCGAAGGTCAGCAGCACCGATCTCCCGTCGCGCGAGATCTGGCCTCGGTTGGCGGGGGCGTAGGGGCTCTTGAAGTTCTCTACGTGCCTCAGCGCCACGAGCCTTCGCTCGACCTCGGCGACCACCCGGCGGAAGGCCGGCTCCGCGGCGGTCAGCGTCTCGCTCTGCACCAGCACGGTCTCGCTCGCCTTGTCGGGGAAAGCGTCGGAGACGGTCTTCATGGCGCGGCCCGACTCGCCGACCCCGCCCTGGTTGTTGTCGAGGGTCTTGGTCCCCACCGAGCCGCCGATCAGCATGGCCGCGACGACGAACGCGAGCCAGCCCCAGATCGCGGTCTTGCGGTGCCGGGCGCTCCAGCGGCCGGCTCTGGCGGCGATGTTCCTTGTCTTCTCCATGGTCTCCTCGGTCTCCTTGGGTCGTCGAGTCTTGCACTCAGGGCCCCGGTGGGACTGTGCGAGCCCGCACACGGCGTCCGGGGCGGATGTTCGCGGCCGCCGATCCCGGTGCCTATGGGGCAGGCAGGCGTCCCGGGGTGAGGGAAGCCGAACCCCCTGGGTGGGCCCTGCCGTATTGCGGCCGGCCGCGGATCGGAGACAATCGGTGCATGGCGAGGACCGTGCTCGTTGTCGACGACCACCCCGGCTTCCGGGCCCGGGCCTGCAGGATGCTCCAGGAGGGCGGCTTCGAGGTCGTGGGCGTTGCGGCGGACGGCGGCGAGGCGATCGAGTCCGCAGCGCGCCTGGAGCCCGACCTCGTGCTCCTCGACGTGAAGCTCCCCGACAGCGACGGCTTCGCGGTCGCCTCGGAGCTCTCCCGCGCGAAGGCGCGCCCGGCGGTGATCCTCACCTCGAGCCACTCGCGCGCCGACCTCGGGGGCAGCGTCGAGGGCAGCGGAGCGGTCGGGTTCATCCCCAAGGTCGAGCTGACCAGCGAGGCGGTCGGGGGGCTTCTGGAATGAGAGGCCTGAGGCGCGCTCTGCTGGGGCTCGGCGTCGCCGGATTCCTCTTCGGCCTTCTGGTCGCCGCCGTGATCGCGGGCACGGACCACGAGGACCACCGCCTCCTCTTCGGGTTCGTGGAGCTCTCGGTCGGGTGGTCGTTCGTCGGCACCGGCCTGTTCGCCTGGTACCGGCGACCGGACAACTCGGCCGGGCCGCTGATGACCGGGGTCGGGTTCTTCTGGCTGGTGCAGGGGCTCGCCGCCTCCAACAGCCCCGGCGTCTTCGCCTTCGGACAGCTCTTCGGCACGCTCAGCTACGGGCTGCTCGTCCATCTGCTGCTCTCCTTCCCGGACGGGCGACTGGAGACTCGTCTGCAGCGCGCCGTGGTCGGCCTCACCTATCTGATCGTCACGGTCGGGGTCTGGGTCCCAAGCCTCTTCGTGGACACGGCGCACTACTCGCGATGCGAGAACTGCCCCCCCAACCCGATACTTCTGCACCCCGACAACGGCTTCTACGACGCCTGGGGAGCCGGGATGCGGGTGATCAGCCTGGTCGCGATCGCGCTGATGCTGGTCGCGGTCTGGAGGCGCTGGCGCGGCTGGTCGGACGCGGAGCGCCGCTCCTTCGCGCCGCTGCTGTGGGCCGGTGCCTTCGTCCTGCTGCTGCAGGCCTGCGTGTTCGCGGCCAACCTCGCCGGCGCCGGAGACACCGTCCGATCGGCCTTGTTCCTGCTCTCGCTGCTCCCCCTGATCGCGGTTCCCTTCTGCTTCCTCTACGGCCTGCTGCGCGCCAGGCTCGACAGCGCCGCCGCGCTCTCGGCCGAGAACGAGCGGCTCGACGCCGAGTTGAGGGCGAAGGTCGAGGAGCTGCGCAACTCGCGCGCGCGGATCGTCGAGGCCGGCTACGAGCAGCGCAGGCGCCTCGAGCGGGATCTCCACGACGGCGCCCAGCAGCGGCTGATGGCCCTGGGCATCACCCTGCGGATGGCCCGGTCGAAGCTCGACGACGATTCCGGCGAGGTCGCCGGGCTCCTCGACGAGGCAGTGGCCGAGCTGGGCGCGACGGCCTCGGAGCTGCGCGAGCTGGCCCGCGGCATCCACCCCGCGGTCCTCACCGACCGCGGCCTCGGCGCCGCGGTGGAGGGGCTCGCCGGGCGTTCACCGGTCCCCGTCGAGGTGGTCGAGAGCCCGGTCGAGAGGCTGCCGGCCCCGGTCGAGTCGGCCGGCTACTTCGTGGTCGCCGAGGCGCTGACCAACGTCGCCCGATATTCGGGGGCCAGCCGCGCGGAGGTGCGGATCGCCCGGCGCAACGGCGGGGTGGAGGTCGAGGTCAGCGACGACGGCGTCGGCGGGGCCCGGGCCGGCGAGGGCTCGGGCCTCAGCGGGCTCGCCGATCGGGTCGAGGCGCTCGACGGGACCTTCGAAGTGGACAGCCCGCCGGGCGGCGGCACGCGGATCGTCGCGAGGATCCCGTGCGGGTAGTCGTCGCCGACGACGCGGTGCTGCTCCGCGAGGGGATCGTGCGGGTGCTCGAGGAAGCCGGGATCGAGGTGGCCGGGCAGGCGGGCGACGGCGAGGAGCTTCTGCGCAAGGTGCGGGCCCACCGCCCCGATGTGGCGATCGTCGACATCCGCATGCCGCCGACCCACACCGACGAGGGACTGCGGGCGGCGGCGGCGATCCGCTCCGAGCTTCCCGGCACCGGGGTCCTGGTCCTCTCTCAGTACGTCGAGGAGGGCTATGCGGTCGAGCTGCTCTCCGAGGGCGCGGAGGGGGTCGGCTACCTGCTCAAGGATCGGGTCGGCGACATCGAGGATTTCCTCGACGCCGTGCGCCGCGTCGGCGGCGGCGGCACGGCGCTGGACCCGGAGGTGGTCTCGGGAATGCTCGGTCGCCGCCGGGGCTCCGACCCGCTCGCCGAGCTGACCCCCAGGGAGCGCGAGGTCCTGGCGCTGATGGCCGAGGGCCGCTCCAACAAGGCGATCGCCGGCGAGCTCGTCGTCACCGAGCGGGCCGTGGAGAAGCACGTGACCTCGATCTTCGGCAAGCTCGACCTGGGTCCGGCCGCGCAGGACCACCGCCGGGTGCTGGCCGTTCTGGCCTTCCTGCGCGCGAGCGGATCGCCCGACCGCCCCGGAGAGGAGGGCAGATGAGATCCCACACCGAGTACCTGACCTTCCAGACGGGGAGGCGCCGGGAGCTGATCCGGATCACCGACGAGATCCAGGCGGCGGTCGAGGAGGCCGGCATCGCAGAGGGCATGGCCCTGGTCTCGGCGATGCACATCACCGCCGGGGTCTGGGTGAACGACGACGAGCCGGGGATCCACGAGGACATGCTCGAGTGGCTCGACAAGATCGCCCCGCCGAGCTGGGCCGAGCCGGCCAACCGGGTGGCCGGGGAGCTGCTGCCCGCGGGAGGCGACTACCGCCACCACCGCGGCGGGGAGGACAACGGCGACGCCCACCTCAAGAACCTCCTCGTCGGCCACCAGGCGATCGTCCCCGTGACCGGCGGCCGGCTGGACCTCGGGCCATGGCAGCAGGTCTTCTACTGCGAGTTCGACGGGCGCCGCCCGAAGCGGCTCCTGATCAAGGTGATCGGCGAGTAGGGCTCAGAGGGCGGGGCGCTGGAGCCGCTCGAGGGTGGAGAGGGGGGAGCGCGCCGAGGGCCGGACCTCCCGCCACACCAGCGGGTCGTGGATGGCTCGCCGGAACCTGAGGCCCTCCGGGGCGAAGCGCTCGAGCTGGCGCTCGATGCACCCCGAGCAGCAGCACTCGGGGACCGTGAGCCCGGTGGTACGGCAGAGCTGTGCCTGAGGCATCGCGGCGATCGCTGCGAACCCTAGCCCCGGGTTCGGCGGAAGTTCGCCTCCGGCGCGCGGCGCGCGCGACCCCCTCTCTGCGAGGATGGCAGCCGCGGTGCTGGTCGGAGTCATCGACATCGGCTCGAACACGACGCGGCTGCTCGTGGCCGAGGTCTCGAGCGGTCGGCCCTCGCCCAGGCTGGAGCGCCGCCACTTCCTGACCCCCGAGGCGAGCGGGTCCCAGCAGGGGCTCTGCGACCTCGTGGAGCGCCAGGCGGCGGTGGCGCGCGAGTTCGGCGCCGAGGAGCTGGTGGTCGCCGGCACCGCCTCCCTGCGACAGCTCCGCTCCGCCCGTTCCCTCGACCGCGTCTGCGAGCGGGCCGGGGCAGGTGGGCTGAGGGTCCTCAGCGCCGCCCAGGAGGCGCGGCTGGCCTTTCTCGGGGCGACGGCTTGCGAGTGGGGCGAGCTTCCCGACACGGTCGGCGTCGCCGACGTCGGGGGAGGGTCGACGCAGATCGTCGTCGGCGCCCCCGGGAGCG
The DNA here is from genome assembly GCA_046330315.1 of Solirubrobacterales bacterium. GTDB lineage: Bacteria > Actinomycetota > Thermoleophilia > Solirubrobacterales > 70-9 > JAXLSZ01. The sequence continues at coordinate 188,239 of JAXLSZ010000007.1, read as the reverse complement.
AGCCCCACTGGTGGGCCTCGAGGCCGGTCGGCTCTCGAAACCTGACCCGGCGGGCGCAGCTCTCCGATCCGCCGAGCCGCGACCAGATCGGCGCTGCCCGCAACGCGGCCGCGCGGCGCCTGGTCGGCGTCGAGCCCCCGCGCTGCGGACAGGCTCTCGCGGTAGGTGGCGGGACGAGCTCGCTGCGCCGGATCTCCGGCGGATCGCTCGATCGCCACTCGATCGCCGGGATGCTCGAGCGGCTCCAGCGGCAGCCGAGCATCGAGGTCGCGGCGGACCTCGGCCTGGCGCCTGAGAGGGTGAGGCTGCTGCCCGCGGCGCTGGCCGTCCTGGAGGCGGTCTGCGAGCTCCTTCCCGAGCCGCTGCGCGTCGCCCGCGGCGGGATCAGGGAGGGTCTGGCGCTGGAGCGGGCGCTGGCGAGCGGGGCGGAGGTCGGGTGAGCGACGCTCCGGTGCCCGCCCCCGGGGAGCAGGTCGGGTGAGCGACGCTCCGGTGCCCGCCCCCGGGGAGCCCGCGCGAAAGCCCCCGGCCGAGGCGATCGCCGAGGCGCGCGTCAGGGCCCCGACCCGCGGCAACCGCAGGCTCGAGCGCTTTCTCGACGCCGTCAACTCCGACGAGGAGGTGCGCGCCTGGTGGTACATGGCGCAGGTCCAGTCCGAGCGGCTGGGGATGTCCGACCACTCCTGGGTGCACGTGCAGATCGTCCTCAACATCGCTCTGCGGCTGCTGCGGCTGCTCACCAAGTCGGGGGTCGAGCCGGCGATGGTCAGCGACCACGGGATGAGCCCCCGCGACGCCGAGGTGGTCGTCGCGGCCGGGGCGCTGCTTCACGACGTCGGGATGTCCATCCACCGGGCGGACCACGAGGCCTACAGCCTCTTCCTCGCCCGGGAGGCGCTCGGCCGCCTGCTGGCCGGGGCCTACCCCGAGCCGCAGCGCACGGTGGTCGTCTCGGAGTCGCTGCACGCGATCATCGGCCACCGGCGGCGGGGGGAGCCCTACACCGTGGAGGCGGGGGTGGTCCGGGTCGCCGACGCCCTCGACATGGCCCAGGGGCGCACCAGGATCCCGATCGAGAGCGGCCACGAGGGGATCCACTCGATCTCGGCCGCCGCGGTGGACGAGGTGCGGATCACGGCCGGCGAGGAGCGGCCGGTGAAGATCGAGATCGAGTTGAACAACTCGGCCGGCATCTTCCAGGTGGACGACCTGCTCGCCACCAAGATCCGCGGCACGCCGCTGGAGGGCCGTGTGGAGCTCTCCGCGGAGGTCAGGGGCGAGAGCGAGAAACGCCTGCTCTCGGGCTTCCGGCTCTCCGACTGACAGCCCGCGCCGGTGACGTGGGACCTCTTGACCCTGGTGAGCGTGCGGTTAGAGGTCCCACCCCGGGTTGGCGGGCGGTGGGGGCCAGCGGGGAGCGCTCGAGCAGCGGTCGGGGATCGATCACCGGCCCGTAGGGGTCGCGCCCCCGCCTCACCTCGAAGTGCAGGTGGTCGCCCCAGCAGGATCCCGAGCAGCCCAGCCGGCCGAGTGGCTGACCGGCGAGCACCGCGTCGCCGCGGTCCACCAGCGGCGCCGAGAGCATGTGGAAGTAGTTGTAGGTGCGGTGGCGGGCCGGGCTGTAGAGGGAGACGTAGTTGCCCCTGCCGCCCTGATAGCCGGTCCCCGACTCGAGCACCACGGCGTCGAGCACCGCCACCTCGGGGGTGCCGGCCGGGGCGAAGAGGTCCTGGCCCTCGTGGCCGCGGCCCGCGCCGATCCCCTCGCCGTAGTGGGGGGCCACCAGCAGCGGCAGGTACGGACCCAATCCGATCGGGGCCGGGGGGTAGGCGGTCTCGAAGGCCGCCGCCGAGGAGGGCAGCGCAGTAGCAGCCACCACGGCCGCGAGCAGCGCAAATCCAGCGGCTGTCTTGGGTCGCTTCGGCGCCATCGGGGAGGCAACTACACAGTCCGCCCCGGATGTCTTCGCACATGTGACGAAGGTCACACTGCCTGCAACGAAGCGCCCGCGACGGGCGCCGCGGCCTCAGCCGAGCCGCTCGAGGTCGTAGCGGCGGCGCTCCTTGCGCTTTTCCAGACGGCCCTGGATCAGCGAGAGCACCGTGACCAGGATCGGGAAGAAGGCGATCAGGCCGAAACAGAAGAAGGTGATCGTCCTGTCGGTCGTCCGCCCGGCGAGGCCGACGCCGTCGGCGGCCATCGCCGCGGGAGCGAGCAGGGCCGCGGCGAGCAGGGCCAGCGCCGTGGCCGCCGCGAGCCTGCCGATCTTGCGCCGGACGGGGTGCACGGGCGGGAATCTAGCGCACGAGCCGGCCCGAGGAGCTTGCCTTTAGGTCCGGTTTACCGTCGCTGGACTACGATGCGCGCCGTGTCGAACCTCGAAGCCCTGCTGCTGGGGATCGTGCAGGGCCTGACCGAGTTCCTGCCGATCTCCTCGTCCGGCCACCTGATCCTCGTCCCCTGGCTGCAGGACTACCGGTTCCTGCTCGACAACCCCGACTTCAACAAGACCTTCGACGTGGCTCTGCACGCGGGGACTCTGATCGCCGCGATCGGCTACTTCCGGGTCGAGGTCGTCTCGATCACCAAGGGGTTCTTCTCGGCGGTCCGCAAGCGCGCCGTCGAAACGACGAGCGAGCGCCTCTCGATCGCGATCGCGATCGGGACCGTTCCGGCGGTGATCGTCGGCGGGGCGGGCGCCAGCTTCATCGAGGACAAGCTGGGGGCGCCGTGGATGATCGGGATCCAGCTGATCGTCTTCGCGCTCCTGCTCGGCCTCGCCGACAGCCTTCCCCAGCGCCGTTCGCTCGAGGAGGCGGGCAACCGCGACGGGCTGTGGATCGGCCTCGCGCAGGTCGTCGCCCTGATCCCGGGGACCTCGCGCTCGGGCATCACGATCACGGCCGGGCGCTTCCTCGGGCTGGACCGCGACAGCGCCGCCCGCTTCTCCTTTCTGATGCTGATCCCGGTGGTGGCCGGCGCCACTTTCTTCAAGGGCGCCAAGGCCGTCTCGGAGGGCCTGCCCCACGGGGTCGCCGGCCCGATCGTCGTCGGGTCGATCGGGGCGGCGGTCTCGGGGTACCTGGCGATCGCCTTCCTGCTGCGCCTGCTGCGCACGACCAGCTACCGCCCCTTCGTCTACTACCGGCTGGTGGTCGGCGTGGCCGTGATGCTGATCATCGCCACCGGCCTGCGCCCGGCGACCTTCTGAGCTCCCGGGCCAGAACCGCAGCGCTCAGGGGCCGGAGCAAGTGCGCTCACGGGCCAGAAAAGAAGCGCGCGGCCCGGGGCAGGAAAGTGGGCCGCGCGCGCTGACGAGAGAGGAATCTCGTGAGTCGGGGCAATCGTGGAGCACCGCCCCGGGGCCCAGGTGAAGATTCGGGGAAAATCCCGCCGGGCCCGGCCAGGCGCAAATTGCGGCCCAGTTGTGAAAGTCCTGTGAACCCGGACCGCCGGGTCGGGGCGGCGCCCAGCGAAGCTTCTAAGATTGTCGGCGAGACGGCAGGACGCCGCGAGGCTCGTCCGAGAAGCGTTAGGCGTCCGCGACGAGACGAGGCAGAAATCAGACTCGCAGTCATCGACAACGACAGCGGCTTCGTCACCGTGCTCGCCAAGCGGATCGAGTCGGCGGGATGGCAGCACCGGCAGTTCACCAGCGCGGTGCCCCCCGACGAGCTGGTCGCGATGAAGCTCGGGGCGCTGGTCGTCGACCCGGCCTGTCTCGGGGAGGGCGGCTGGCCCTACATCGAGACCGTCTGCGGGATGCTCCCCGATCTGGCCCTGGTGGTCTGCACCGGTCGCTCCAGCGTCGCCCAGAGGGTTCGCGGTCTGCGCCTCGGCGCCGACGACTGGGTCGGCAAGCCCTGCCACCCGGAGGAGGTGATCGCCAGGATCGAGGCGATCTCGCGACGCCGACGGCGCAGCCGGGCGAGCGCCGGCGAGGGACCGCTGGTGGTGGGAGAGCTGGAGATCCGGGCTGACCAGTTCCAGGCGTTCGTCAGCGGCGAGAGCCTTGAGCTCACCCGGCGGGAGTTCGAGCTGCTCACTTTGCTCGCCCAGGCAAAGGGCCAGGCGCTCGAGCGCGAGGCCATCTACCAGCGCGTCTGGGGTTACACGATGGCCCACGGCGACCGCTCCGTCGACGTGTTCGTCAGGAAGCTGCGCCAGAAGCTGCAGAAGCGCTCGCCGGGCTGGCGCTACATCCACACCCATTTCGGGGTCGGCTACAGGTTCGACCCGGAGCCGGTGGCCGGGTCGGGCGCTGATCGGGGGCCGGCCGGGGAGCGGGCGACCGAGGATGCGGGTGCCGAAGGCCGCGGCGATGCCGCCTCTTCACAGCCCGTTCACAAGAGCGTAACAACGGCGTAACCGGCGACCCCCGGGGCCCGGTCAGGCTCGGCCGGGCATGATCGGAGAGAACGGGGAAGCCCGGTCCCGCTACCTCGATGGCCGCCTGGAGATCCGTCCCGGCGAGCATGCCGTGCTGGTCGACGGCCGGCCGCTGCGACTCACCGTGCGCGAGCTTCAGCTCCTGACCAGCCTTGCCTCCCACCCGCAGAGGATCATGACCCGCGAGGAGCTCTACGCGGAGGTCTGGGGAAGGGTTCCGAGGCGGACCGATCGCTCGGTCGACGTCTACGTCAGCCGGCTGCGCTCGAAGCTGCGCGAGGCCCTGCCCGACCTGCCCGTCATCCACACGCACTCGGGCATCGGCTACCGGTTCTCGCCCGAGCCGTGACCGCAATTCCGGCTTTTCACATTTTGTTTACACCGCCGCCACAGAGCCATAACAAGCTGCGGTGGCCCCGATGCGAGCCTGCATGGGGGCCGGGAGGCCACCAGGCTCTTCCCCAAGACCGAAAACCGAGAAATCCGAAATCCGAAATCCATCAGAAGGAGACCGAGTGACCAGCTCAAGGTTGATCGCCGTCCTTGCCTCCTCTTTCGCCCTCGCAGCCGGTGTCGCTGCCTGCGGCGGCGGGGGCGGGGACACCACGGGAGGCGGGAGCGTCTCCGGCAGCATCGCCATCGACGGGTCGAGCACCGTGTTCCCGCTCACCCAGGCGGCGGCCGAGGCGTTCCAGGGTGAGAACTCCGGGGTGCAGATAACAGTCGGGGAGTCCGGAACCGGCGGGGGCTTCGAGAAGTTCTGCGCCGGCGAGACGCAGATCAACGACGCCTCGCGGGCGATCGAGCCCGAGGAGATCTCCGCCTGCAAGAAGAAGGGGATCCCGTACACCAATTTCCAGGTCGCCAACGACGGCATCTCGGTCGTCACCAACCCCGATCTGGGTATCAAGTGCCTGACCACCGAGCAGCTCAAGGAGCTCTGGAACAAGGGCTCGAAGATCACCAACTACAGCCAGCTCGGCAAGGACCCGGAGACCGGCAAGCCGCTGCCCGACGCTCCGGTCAGCCTCTACGGGCCCGGCACCGATTCCGGCACCTTCGACTTCTTCACCGACGAGATCAACGGTGCGGAGGGCGTCAGCCGCAGCGACTACCAACCCTCCGAGGACGACAACGTCCTGGTCGAGGGCGTGGCCGGCGACTCCGACGGCCTCGGCTACTTCGGCTTCTCCTACTACGAGCAGAACCAGGACAAGCTGAACCTCGTCGCCGTGGACTCCGGCAAGGGTTGCGTGCTGCCCGCGAAGAAGACGATCCAGGACGGCACCTACACGCCGCTCTCGCGGCCGCTGTACATCTACCCGAACACCGACGACCTGAAGCAGGCCCAGGTCAAGGCGTTCGTGCAGGACTACGTCGACAACGCGGTCAGCTACGCCGACACCGCGCAGCTGGTGCCGTTGACGCCCGCCCAGCAGAGCGAGTCCAAGGCGGCGCTCCAGAAGGCCCTGGGCTAGGGGCCGGCGCGGATTCCGCATGGAGGCGGCGACAGGATCCGCGGGAGAGGTGGCGCCGGGGGCATTGTCCCTCGGCGCCACCAGCCGCCACCACGGCGAGCGCCTGATCCGCGGCCTGCTGTTCGCCGCCGCCGCCGTCTCGGTGCTGACCACGCTGGGCATCCTCTTCGCCTTGCTCAGCGAGACGATCCGCTTCTTCTCGGAGGTCGGATTCTGGTCTTTCATCGCCGACGCCGAGTGGGCACCGCTGTTCGTCCCGCCCCAGTACGGCATCTGGCAACTCATCAACGGGACCTTCCTGATCACCGGCATCGCGATCCTGCTGGCGATCCCGCTGGGCCTCGGCTCCGCCATCTACCTCTCCGAGTACGCATCGCCGCGGTCCCGCAAGGCGATCAAGCCGGTGCTCGAGATCCTGGTCGGCGTGCCGACCATCGTCTTCGGGTACTTCGCGCTGACCTTCGTCACCCCGACCATCCTGCAGAGCTTCCTCGGGATCGACGTGCAGATCTTCAACGCGCTCGCCGCGGCGCTGGTGATGGCGATCATGATCCTGCCGACGATCGCCTCGATCTCCGAGGACGCGATGACCGCGGTGCCGCAGGGGCTGCGCGAGGGCGCCTACGGGATGGGCGCCACCAAGCTCCAGGTCTCGACGCGGGTCGTCTTCCCCGCCGCCCTCTCGGGGGTCGTCGCGGCGATCGTCCTGGGGATCTCCAGGGCGATCGGGGAGACGATGATCGTGCTGATCGCGGCCGGGCAGAAGCCGAGCTCCGGGATCGACCCCAAGCAGCCCTTCGAGACGATCGCAGCCTTCATCGCCGCCACCGGCAAGGGCGACATCCCCACCGGCAGCACCGAGTACAAGACGATCTTCGCGGCCGGGATGACCCTCTTCCTGCTCACCTTCGTCTTCAACATGATCGCGATCCGCTTCGTCCGCCGCTACCGGCAGGTCTACGAGTGAGCGCCACGGACCCGACCCTCCCCACCGCGTCCGACGCCGCCGCGATCGGCCTCTCGGAGGGGCCGCGCAAGGAGCGCCTCAAGGATCTCGCCTTCAAGGTGGCGATGCTGTCCTGCCTGGCGATCGCGCTGATCACCCTGGTCGCGCTGGTCGTTCAGGACGCGGCCAAGGGGGTCGGCTCGATCAACCTCGACTTCTTCACCAACTACGCGTCCTCGTTCCCCGAGAACGCCGGGATCCGGGCGGCGCTGCTCGGCACCCTCTGGTTGATGGGGGTCTGCGCGCTGTTCATCATCCCGGTCGGCGTGGCCAGCGCCGTCTACCTCGAGGAGTACGCGGATCGGGACCGCTGGTACAACCGCTTCATCGAGGTCAACATCCAGAACCTCGCCTCGGTCCCCTCGATCATCTACGGCATCCTCGGCCTCGCCTTCCTCGTCCGCGGCCCCCTGGCGCTCGGCCGCACGGTGCTGGCCGGCGGGCTCACCCTCGCGCTGCTGGTGCTGCCGGTGGTGATCATCGCCGGGCGCGAGGCGATCCGCGCCGTGCCCCCCTCGATCCGCGAGGGTTCGATGGCGCTGGGGGCGACGCAGTGGCAGACGATCTGGAAGCAGGTCCTGCCCGCCGCGATCCCCGGGATCTCGACCGGGGTGATCCTGGCGCTCTCAAGGGCGATCGGGGAGACCGCCCCGCTGATCCTGGTCGGGGCGCCGATCTTCATCGCCTTCGACCCGACCGGCCTCAACTCGGCCTTCACGGTGCTGCCGCTGCAGGCTTTCAACTGGATCTCCCAGCCGCAGTCGGAGTTCAAGGACCTGGCGGCGGCGGCGATTCTCGTCCTGCTCGCCGTCCTTCTGGTCATGAACGGGGTGGCGATATGGCTTCGAAACCGCTACCAGCAGAGGTGGTGATCGGTAGTGTCAGAGCGAGTGGGTGAGATGAGCGAAGAGGAGCGCGGGTCGCGTGACGGCGAGGCGTCGCCGGGCGATCCCGCGGCGGCCGGTTACCAGACGCCGGCGGCGGAGATCCAGACCACGGTCCGCCGGCGCGAGCCGGGCCGGGTGACCCGCGAGAACGTCTTCGAGCTGGGCGGGGTGACGGTGAGCTACGCCGGCACGCCCGCGGTCACCGACGTCACCATGGACATACACCGCAACGACATCACCGCCCTGATCGGCCCCTCCGGCTGCGGCAAGAGCACCCTGCTGCGCAGCCTCAACAGGATGAACGACCTGATCCCCAGCGCCCAAGTCGAGGGAAGCGTCCTCTACCACGGCCAGGACCTCTACGCGCCGTCGGTGGACCCGGTCGAGGTCCGCAAGCGGATCGGGATGGTCTTCCAGAAGCCCAACCCCTTCCCGAAGTCGATCAGGGAGAACGTCGCCTTCGGGCCGAAGATACTCGGCCTCAAGGACGTCGAGGAGCGGATCGAGCGGGCGCTGAGATCCGCCGCCCTCTGGGAGGAGGTCAAGGACCGCCTCGACGAGAACGCCTACGGGATGTCGGGTGGGCAGCAGCAGCGTCTCTGCATCGCCCGCTGCCTGGCCGTGGACCCCGACGTGATCCTCATGGACGAGCCCTGCTCGGCGCTCGACCCGATCTCCACCGGCCGCATCGAGGACCTGATGCTGGAGCTCAAGCACACCTACTCGATCGTGATCGTCACCCACAACATGCAGCAGGCGGCCCGGGTGTCGGACCGGACCGCGTTCCTGATCGTCGAGCTGGACCAGGCCGAGGCGCGCCACGGGCGCCTGATCGAGTACGACGAAACGGAGAAGATCTTCACCAACCCCGCGGACTCCCGCACCGAGGACTACGTCTCGGGGAAGGTGGGCTGATGACCGAGTCGGTGAGGGTCCACTACATCGAGGAGCTCGAGCGCCTTGAGCGCTCCGGGCTGGAGGGTCTGACCCTGGTCGCCTCGGCGCTGGGGCGCACCATGGAGGCCGTCGAGCACCAGGACGTCGAGCTCGCCCAGCTCGTCGTGGACGACGACGACCGCATAGACGGGCGCTACCTGGAGGTGCACCAGAGCCTCGTGACGCTGCTCGCGACGCAGTCGCCGGTGGCCGGTGACCTGCGCCTGATCGCCGCGCTCCTGCACGTCATGAAGAACATCGAGCGGATGGGCGACCAGTGCGTGAACGTCTGCAAGCTGATCCCGCTGACCGGCAACGAGCCCCCCGCCGACGAGCGGCTGCTCGGCCGCATCCTCGAGATGGGCAGCCACGCCGGGTCGCTGGTCACCCAGTCCAAGCGGGCCTTCGAGGAGCGCGACATCGCCCTCGCCAGGGACCTGGTCCGGCAGGACGACGCGATCGACGACCTCAACCGCCAATGCTTCCACCTCGCGCTCGAGATCGGTGACGACGCGGACCGGCGCGAGTGGGCGATGACGATGCTCCTGGTTGCCCGGGCACTGGAGAGGATCGGCGACAACGCCGTGGACATCGGCGAGCAGGTGGCCTTCATCGTCACCGGCCTCTTCAGGGAGTTCGAGGACGCCTCGCACCCCGGCGAGGCGCAGCTCAGGCAGTAGCGGCGGCCCCCGCCAGCGCGATCTCTGCGCTGCGCAGCAGCTCTTCGGGCGCCGGGCGGTGCGGCGGGTGGATCTCGAGCACCACGGGCGCGGGGTGGGCCTCCAGCGGCGCAGCGACCTCCCCCCACGGCAGGCTTCCCCGGCCGGGCGGCAGGTGCAGGTCCAGCCGCAGCGGATCCAGCTCGGCCGGCCGGGGACCGAGGCGGCGCGAGCCCAGGTTGTCGTGGACGTGGAAGAGGGTGGTGAATTCGAGGGCCGGCGCGATCAGGTCGGCCAGGGCGGTCCCGCGGCCCGAGGCCACGACGTGAGCGTGCCCGAGGTCCAGGCAGATGCCCACCGACGCGGAGGCGATGCGCTTGCAGAGCGTGCGCAGGACCGCGGGGGAATGCCCGAGGCGCTCGGGCCCGGGATAGACCGGTGCGAGGTTCTCGACGGCGATCAGCACGCCGAGCGCCTCGGCGCGGGCGGCCAGCCGCGCCAGGGACCGCGTCTCCGCGAGCGCGCGGTCCTCTGCCCGCCTGCCGTCCGGGAAGTCGCGGGCGTGGTAGACGACCTGCTCGGCTCCGAGTTCGGCCGCGTAGGCGAGGAGCCCTTCCAGGGCGAGGTCCCCATGCCGCTCACCCGCGCCGATCCCGGACGGGCCGTGCACGACGGCCCGCATCGCGGTCGAGCCGAGCAGCTGCCGGGCCGAGCGGGCATGGGCCAGGCAGTCGTGGGGGTTGGAGAGGACGGACGCGGGCGGCGAGGGGATCTGGGCCCAGGCGAATCCGGCCGCCTCGAAGCTCTTGAGCAGCGGCGCCGCGGGCCACCACTCATACGGGACGTTCAACCCCAGCCTTGCCCGGATACCGGATCCCATGCGCCGGATTTTTCCCTGCAGCTCACGCATCGGGTGAAGCCGGGGTGAAGCGGGTGTGAAGAAGTTGTGTACAGGGCGGGGGGTCGGGATGGCCCTATCCGCGGGGTTTGCCAACATGGCCCCAGGAATTCCGATGCTCTGCGCAGCCATCGACATCGGCTCCAACACGACCCGCCTGCTCGTGGCCGAGCCCATGCACGGACAGCTCAAGAAGGTGATGGAGCAGCGCGCCTACACGAGGATCAACAAGGCGCTGGCCGAGGACGGCTCGATCCCCCAGGCGAAGATCCACGAGCTCGGCGAGGTGGTCGCCACCCAGGTCCGCCTGGCCGAGCAGCTCGGAGCGCGCCTGATCAAGCCGGTGGCGACCGCGGCGATCCGCGAGGCGCCGAACCGCGAGGAGGTCGTCCACGCGATCTCCGAGGTCTCCGGCCTCGAAGTCGAGGTCCTCAGCGAGGAGGAGGAGGGGAGGCTCTCCTTCATCGGGGCGACCAAGGCGCTCGGCCACCCGGTCAAGGGCAGGGTGGCTGTGGTGGACGTCGGCGGCGGGTCGAGCGAGGTGATCCTTGGCACCGTCGAGGGCGGGGTTCGGAGCGTCCGCTCCTGGGCGGTCGGCTCCGGGACCCTCGCCGACGAGCTGCTCGAGCAGGACCCCCCGAGCGCCGCGGAGATCCGCAAGGTGCGGGACCGGATCGACGACATCTTCGAGGGGGTCGAGATCAAGCGTCCGGAGCAGGCGGTCGCCGTGGGGGGCAGCGCGACTTCGCTGCGGCGCCTGGTCGGCGCGGTGCTCGAGTACGAGACGCTCGAGCGCGGGGTCAGGGTGCTGGCCGGCGACCCGATCGCTGAGGTGGCGCGCCGCTTCGAGCTCGACCCCGTGCGGGTGCGGATCCTCCCCACCGGGGTGCTCCTGCTCGAGAAGTTCTCCGAGCTGCTCGGCCAGCCCCTGCAGATCGGCAAGGGCGGCCTGCGCGAGGGGGTCATCCTCGACCTCCTCCACGAGGACCTGAACGGCTCCTCCCCGGAAGCGCTCGCCGCCTAGCCTCGGCCCGAGCCGGATTACCCTCCTCTCATGGCGAAGGCCAGACATGTCGACGACCTCGACTGCGACGAGAGCTTCTACCTGGCAGCCGCCCGGGTGATCGAGGTCCGGGCGGCCGAGCTGTCCGGCCACTCGCGGGGCTTCCTCGGCCTCGACGATGTCGAGCCGCTGCACGACATGAGGGTCGCAACCCGCCGGCTGCGCGCTTCGATGGAGATCTTTCGGCCCTGCTTCCCGAAGCGGCGCTTCAGGCGGACGCTGTCCGAGGTCAAGGCGCTGGCCGATGCTCTGGGAGAGCGCCGGGACCGTGACGTGGCGATCCGCGAGCTCGAGAGCTTCGCCGCGGCGGGGCCGCCGGGCTGCGGAGAGGGGGTCGGGACTCTGGTCGAAGAGATCCGCGCCGAGCAGAGGTCGGTGAACGAGAGCCTGGAATCGGAGATCACGCCCGAGCGGCTGGCGGCCCTCGCCGACGAGCTCGACCGCCTGGTCGCCTCGGCCCGCCGGAAAGCCGGGCAGGGCGACCTGAGGGCCGGGCCACGGGAGGAGCGGCGATGAGGGCCGCCAAGGTCAAGGGCCTGGACCCGGCGGCGTCGCTGCGCTCGAACCTGTCGAGAATCGTCGAGGTGAGGCTGGGGGAGCTATGCCGCCTCGCCGAGCTCGCATCCAGACCTCGGGAGAGCGTGGCGCAGCACGACATGCGGATCGCCGCCAAGCGGCTGCGCTACGTGCTCGAAGTGACCGCTCCCTGCCTGGGGGCCGACGCCGACCGGGCGCGCAAGGCCGCGCGCGACCTCCAGGACGTGCTGGGGGAGATCCACGACTGCGACGTGATGCTCCCCCGGGTCCGGGGGACGATCGAGCGGCTCCGCGCCGAGGACGCGGGCGCCGTCCTGCACCGCGCGGGCACCGCCGGGGACCTCGATCCCGCCCTGGTCGCGGCGGCGCCGCACTCGGGTGCCTATGAGGGCCTGGAGCTGCTGATCACGCATCTCGCCGCTCGCCGGGCGCTGCTCTTCGACCGCTTCCTCGAGGGGTGGCGGGCCCACCAGGCCCCAGGCGGGACCTGGGAGCGGCTTCGCCGGCTCCTCTAGGGGGTGCAGGGGGGGCCGGATCCCGGCGCGCCGGGGGAGCCGAGCGGCACGGGCGCTTTCCTCCCGGGAGCCGCCGGAGATTGTCCCGCGGCGATCGCGCCGGTACGATGGGCTTCGCCTCGGGGCGCCACGGCGCGTCCCTGACCTGACGCGATTCCTTGCTCGAAGAGCACCTCAAGACGACACCGGAAGCCCAGCCCGCCCCGCGGGAGCCGGTCGATCTCGACGACCCCTCCCTCTTTTTCAACCGCGAGCTCTCCTGGCTCGATTTCAACGAGCGGGTCCTGGAGCTGGCCGAGGACCCGGCCGTGCCGCTGCTGGAGCGGGTCAAGTTCTGCGCCATCTACTCCTCGAACCTCGACGAGTTCTTCATGGTCCGGGTGGCCGGGCTGTTCGACCAGCTCGACGCGGGGATTGACGCGCGCGGGCCCGACGGCCTCTCCCCCGGTGGGCAGATCGACGCGATCCAGGCCAGGGTCCTGGAGCTTGGCAGGCGGCTGCACGGCTGCTTCGAGAACGTCCTGCGGCCGGCGATGGAGGAGCAGGGAATCCGGATCATCCCCCTCTCCTCGGCCAGCGAGGCAGACCGCCGGCAGATCGAGAAGCACTTCCACGACCACGTCTTCCCGGCGCTGACGCCGCTGGTCATCGGCCTCGGCCGGCCCTTCCCCTACATCTCCAACCTCTCGCTCAGCCTCGCGGTCCTGCTCCGCGACCCGGACGCCGGCACCGAGGTGATCGCCAGGGTCAAGGTCCCGAAGGAGCTGCTGGGACGCTTCCTGCCGGTCGGCGAGAACGGCGAGATGTTCGTGGCGCTCGAAGACGTGATCGCCGCCAACCTCGACGCGCTCTTCCCCGGCACCGAGGTGATCGACCACGGCTTCTTCCGGGTCACCCGCGACGCGGACTTCACGGTCTCCGACGAGGCCGACGATCTGGTCCAGGCCGTCGAGGACGAGCTACGCCGGCGGCGCTTCGGCGAGGTCGTCCGGCTCGAGGTGGACAGCGGGATGAACCCCGCCCTGCGCGAGCAGCTCGTCGACGCCCTGCGCCTCGAGGCACGGGAGGTCTACGAGACGGATGGCATGATCGACCTCGCCGACCTCTGGGACGTCGTCGGGGTGAGCGGGCACTCCGACCTCCGCTACCCGTCCTGGACGCCGGTCACCCAGCCCCGGCTGCAGGCCGAGGAGGACGCCCCCTCCGACCTGTTCGCGACGATCCGCAAGGGCGACGTGCTCGTCCACCTCCCCTACGAGTCGTTCCAGACCTCGGTGGAGAGGTTCATCGAGCAGGCCGTCGCCGACCCCGACGTGCTGGCGATCAAGCAGACGGTCTACAGGACCAGCGACGACTCGCCGCTCGTCCCGGCGCTGATCCGGGCCTCGGAGCGCGGCAAGCAGGCCGTCTGCATGGTGGAGCTGAAGGCTCGCTTCGACGAGGAGGCGAACATCCAGTGGGCAAAGTCGCTGGAGGAGGCCGGCGTCCACGTCGTCTACGGGATCCCGGGCCTGAAGACGCACTCGAAGGCGCTCCTCGTGGCCCGCCGCGAGGGCGACAGGGTTCGCCACTACGTCCACATCGGGACCGGCAACTACCACCCCAAGACAGCCCGCCTCTACACCGACCTCGGCCTCTTCACGTCCGACCCGGAGATCGGCTCCGACGTGGCCGAGATGTTCAACTTCCTGACCGGATACGGCCGGCCGGCCGGCTACCGCAAGGTCCTGGTCTCGCCGACCACGATGCGCGACGGGATCGTCGAGCAGATCGATCTCACCGTCGAGGCCCACCGGGCCGGTGAGCACGCTCGGATCGTGATGAAGATGAACTCGCTGGTCGACGCGCAGTGCATCAAGGCGCTCTACCGGGCCTCGACGGCCGGCGTGCCCGTCGACCTCAACGTGCGGGGGATCTGCTGCCTGCGCCCCGGCGTCCCGGGCGTCTCCGAGCGGATCGCGGTCAAGTCGGTGGTGGGGCGCTTCCTCGAGCACTCCCGGATCTACGCGTTCGAGAGGGGCGAGGAGAGGGCGGTCTTCATCGGGTCGGCCGACCTGATGCCGCGCAACCTGGACAGCCGCGTCGAGCTGGTGGCCCCGGTCGAGGACCCGGCGGCCCGCTCCGAGATCCTCGACGTGCTGGAGCGCTGCCTCGCCGACAACACCAACTCCTGGGTGCTCGACGAGCGCGGCGGCTGGACGCGGCAGGCACCGGGCCCGGAGGGTCCGCGCAACGTCCAGAGCGAGTTGCGCGAGCTCCATGCGAGCCGGGCCGCGGAGCCGGCGGTCAGCGCCCCGGCGTAGTCGGCGCCTCTGCTAGTTTGGCCGCCCCGTGGCGCGCCTATCCCTCCTCCCGCGCGATCGCACCTTCTTCGACCTCTTCAGCGAGGCGGGTCGCAACACCGTTCACGCAGCCAAGCTGCTCGACGAGATGATGCGCGTCTGGCCCGACGACCCCGGTCTTGCCCGGGAGATCCTCAAGGCGGAGCAGGAGGGCGACCGGATCACCCACGACATCATCCAGCGCCTCAACCAGACCTTCGTGACGCCGATCGACCGCGAGGACATCTACGCGCTGGCCACGCAGATGGACGACGTCGTCGACTTCACCGAGGAGGCCGCCGACTTCCTCGGCCTCTACAAGATCGAGGCCCCGATGCAGCAGGCGAGCGACCTCACCAAGGTCCTGGTCGGGGCCTGCGAGCAGCTCTCCGAAGGTCTTGACCACCTGCGCTCTTTCAAGGATCTCGAGAGCTACTGGATCGAGATCCACCGGCTCGAGAACGAGGGGGACCGGATCTCGCGCGACGCTGTCGCCTCGCTGTTCTCGACCGGGATCGACCCGATGGTGGTGATCCGCTGGAAGGACATGTTCGCGGTGCTCGAGAACGCCATCGACGCCACCGAGGACGCGGCCCAGATCCTCGAGGGGATCGTGATCAAGAACAGCTGAGCGAGTGAGCTCCGACATCATCCTGGTCATCGTCGTCGGCACCGCGCTTGCCTTCGACTTCACCAACGGCTTCCACGACACCGCCAACGTGGTGGCGACGACGATCTCGACGGGGGCTGCGCCGCCGCGGGTGGCGATCGCGATGGCCTCGGTGCTCAACTTCGTCGGCGCCTTCATCTCCCTGGCGGTGGCGGCGACGGTCGCCAAGGACGTCGTCAACCCGGAGGTGATCACCCCGACGATCGTCTTCGCCGGGCTGATCGGGGCGATCGCATGGAACCTCGCGACCTGGTACTTCGGGCTTCCCTCGAGCTCCTCCCACGCCCTGATCGGCGGGGTGGTCGGCTCCGCGGTCGCGGCCGCGGGCCTCGACGCCGTGCTCGCCGACGGCCTGGTAGGCAAGGTGCTCGCCCCCGCTGTCGTCGCGCCCGTCCTCGCCTTCGCGGTCGCCGGGGTGGCGATCGGGATCACCTACCGCATCGTCGGCCGCCTGCGGCCGGGCCCGGTGACCCGCGGCTTCCGCATGGGCCAGGTCGTCTCGGGCGGCCTCCTCTCGCTCGCGCACGGCACCAACGACGCGCAGAAGACGATGGGCGTCATCACCCTGGCCCTGATCGCCAACGGCTCCTTGCCCGAGAACGCCGGAGTGCCGACCTGGGTGGTCGTGTCCGCGGCTACGGCGATCGCGCTGGGGACCTACATGGGTGGCTGGCGGATCATCCGCACGACCGGGACCCGGATCATCAAGATGGACGCCGCGCAGGGCTTCTCCTCCCAGGGTGCCGGCGCCGCGGTGATCCTGGCCTCCACGCATTTCGGCTTCCCTCTCTCGACCACCCACGTGATCAACGGCGGCGTGATGGGCTCCGGCGCCGCCAAGCGCTTCTCGGCCGTCCGCTGGGGGGTGGCGGGAAACATCGCGATGGCCTGGGCGCTGACCCTGCCCGCTGCCGCGATCATCGGAGCGGCGACCTACGGGCTCACCCGGGCATTCGGGACCGGCGCGCTGGGCCCGGTGGTGGTCAGCGTGATCGCGCTGGGGCTGGTCGGGCTCGCCTTCGCCAGGCGCATCCAGCAGGGCCCTCCGGTGCCCGCCGCTTAGGAGGAACGCCGGATGCTCGCCCAGATCATCGCCTGGAAGGAGCTCGGCCAGACGGTGCTCTACTCGCTGGCGGCGGGGATCGGCCTCGCCCTGGTCTTCTCGCTCGCGGTCTGGGGCGCGGCGCGCTACACCGACTTCGGCAGCTCCGAGCGGCCGATCGCGGCGACCGGCGCGGCCGCGCTGGCGCTGCTCGCCGCCGCCGTGACCGTCGGCGCCGTCGTCTTCGGCATCGTGGTGATGGCCCAGAAATAGGCGACCCGCCGATCGCCCCGACAAGGGCGACCCGCCGATCGCCCCGACAAGGGCCACGCGCCGATCGCCACGAAGTAGAATTGGGGGGGTGAAGGCCGCCAGGAACATCGCCATCGTGATGGCGCTTGCGTTCGGGGTCGCCTTCCTGCCCAACGGCGGCAACGTGGCGAGCACCGTGCTCGCGGCGCTGACCATCGGCTTCCTGGCGGCGATCGCCTGGCTCCTTTACATCCTCAGCCGCGAGAACCGCTTGACCCTCGCCAGCCTCGGCGACGCCCGCCGGGCCGTCCTCTACGGCTCGCTCGGCCTGATCGCGCTGCTGATCGCCGGAACCGACGAGCTGTTCCGGACCGGTGGCGGGACGCTGGCCTGGATCGTGCTCGCCGCTGCGGCCCTGGCCGCGATCTGGCGAGTCTGGCTGGACGCCAAGACGCTCTAGGCGGGCCTTCCGCCAAGGCGCTCCAGGAAGCCGGCCCCTTCCGCCGGAACGTCAGGACGCTCCAGGACGCCGGCCCTTCCGCCGGGACGTCAGGACGCTTTATGCGGCCGGCCCTTCCGCCGGAAGTCTCAAGGCCGGGGCTCCTGCGGAGCGCTTTCCTGACAGGACGCTGAGGGTTTCGGCACACTGAGCGCGCCACCGTTGGGGCGCAGGGGGCGATGGTGCGCCGGTGTGGCGCGTTCGGACAGCAGGCGCGGAGTCGGGGCAGGCCTCGGTCGAGCTGATCGGGGCGATCCCGGCGCTCCTGGTCGGTGCCGCGATCGTCGTCCAGCTCGCCCTCGCCGGCCACGCTCTCTGGTCCGCGGGGCTCGCCGCCCGGGCCGGTGCCCGGGCCGCGGCGGTGGGCAGGGACCCGGGTCGGGCCGCGCGCCGGGCGCTCCCGGCGCCGCTGCGCGAGGGAGCGCGGATCACCGGTGGCGACCCGGTTGCGGTCGCCGTACGGGTGCCCTGGGTCCTGCCGGGCCCTGCGGGCCTGCTGGTGCGGGCGCGGTTCGGGCTGGGAGGCGGCGGTGGCTGAGCGCGGCCAGGCGTCCGTGGAGTCGGTTGGAGCGGTCGTGTTGCTGGCCCTCGCCGCCCTCGTCAGCCTGCAGCTTCTCGCGGCCGGCTACACGCTCACCCTGGCCGACGGGGCGGCGGAGGCGGGGGCGCTCGCCCTGGCCGCCGGCCGGCCGGCGGCCTCCGCGGCGCGCGCGGCGCTTCCCGGCTGGGCTGCGAACCGCATGCGGGTCGCGGTCCGCCGCGGAGCGGTCAGGGTCAGACTGCTGCCGCCCTCCCCGATCGCCTTCCTCGCCCGCCGGATGGCGGTCGACTCGGTGGCGAGGGTGCGGAGGCCGGCGCGGTGAGCGCGCCCGCCGTCCTCGTCTGCGCTCCGGGGGGCTCGGCGGGCTGCGTGGAGGCGGCGGCTGCCCTCGCCGGTGCCGCGGCCTCGCAGGGCGAGCGTGCCCTGCTCGTCGAGCTGGCCGACGGTGCGGCCCGCCGGCCGACGGTCCTTGCCTCTTCGGGCGCCAGGGACTCCGAGCTTCGGGTGGCGGAGGCCGTCCGCGGCGCTGAGGTCGCCGCCAGGGGGAGGATCTGCCACGTCTCCGTACCCGCGGATCGCGAGGGACTCGCCCTGGCCGCTGCAGCAGCCGCGGCCCTCCCCGACGGCGCCACCCGGGTGCTGCACCTGCCGCCCGGGCTGCTGCGGGAATCGCTGGGCCGGCCGGGCGGGCCCGGGAAGGCCTCGGGAGCGTTGCTCCGCGCCGATCTGCCGGAGGAGCGGGCCCTGGCGGCCCTGGCGGTGCGCGACCTGATCGGCCACGGCCTGCGGGTCCGGATCCTGAAACGGCCGTTGGGACGGCTGGCCGGTCTGCTCGCTCTGGCCGGCGCCCCGCTCGGCGAGCGCCTCGAGGCCGATTTCGGACGGCTCCTTGCCGCGCTTCGCTCGGAGCGGGGGCAGGCGCTTCCGCTGGCGATGGGGGCGACGCTGGTGCTGATCGCCGCGACCCTCGCGCTCGTCGCGATCGCCGGCGCGCTCACCGGGAAGGGAAGGGCCCATCGGACCGCCGACCTCGCGGCCCTCTCGGCGGCACGCTCGATGCGGGACGACCTCGGTCGCCTGCTCGCGCCGCCGATGCTGCCCGACGGCATGCCCAACCCCGGGCACCTTGCCAAGGCGACCTACCTGGGGCGGGCGCGTGCGGCCGGCGAGGCCGCGGCCAGGGCCAACGGGGTCGGGGCCGGGCGCCTGCGCATCCGGTTCCCCGACCGGCGCTCCTTTGCGCCTCTGCGGGCCCGCGCCATCGTCGTCGCCTCGCTGGCGGGTGAGCGGCCGGGACACCGCGTCCTGACCACCGCGACAGCCCTGGCGATGGCACCCTCCGGCGCCGGGAGCGCCACCATGGCGAGCGGCGGCGGCTACTCGGGCCCGCTGGCGATGCGGCAGGGAGAGGGCATGCGCCCCGACGTGGCGGCGGCCTTCGACCGCATGGCCGTCGCCGCACGGTCGGCGGGGGTTGCCCTGGTGATCAACTCCGGCTACCGGTCCGATGCCGAGCAGGCGGCGCTCTTCGCCGCGCATCCCGACCCGCGCTGGGTCGCCCCGCCCGGGCAGTCGCTGCACCGCTGCGCCACCGAGCTCGACCTCGGCCCGCCCGGTGCGTACGGCTGGCTCGCCGCGAATGCGCGGCGGTTCGGTTTCGTGCAGCGCTATTCCTGGGAGGCCTGGCACTTCGGCTTCGCCGCCGGGCCGGCTCCCTGCTCCGCAGCCGCGAACTCGCTCTCGGGAGCGGCGGGGAGCTCGCTCTCGGGAGCGGCGGGGGACGGCTCGCTCGTGGCGGCGGGAGGGCTGCCCGCCTTCGTGCCGGCCAGGTTCCGCCGGCCCCTGCTCCTGGCCGCCTCCCGCTGGAACGTCTCGGCCCCCCTTCTCGCAGCCCAGCTGATGGCCGAGTCCAATTTCGATCCCCACGCCCAGTCGGGGGCGGGCGCCCAGGGCATCGCCCAGTTCATGCCGTCGACCGCGGCCGCCTACGGTCTCGGCAACCCCTTCGACCCCGAGGAGGCGATCGAGGCCCAGGCTCACCTGATGTCGGACCTCCTGCGCCGTTTCGGGTCGCCCTCCCTCGCCCTCGCTGCCTACAACGCCGGACCCGCGGCCGTGGCGGCCTGCCGGTGTATCCCGCCGATCCCCGAGACCCAGGCCTACGTGGCCCGGATCCTCGGCCTGCTCGACGGAGCCGGGGCACTCGCCGCCCCGCCCTTCGAGGTCAGGTTGATCGACTGAGGTGCGGCCCACGGGCGCGAACGGATAGGGTGCCGCCTCGTGCCTGCCGTCGAGGTTGAGGGGATAGAGGGGCTCAGGGGGCTGATCGGCCAGACCGTCGGCCCGAGCGAGTGGCGCTCTGTCACCCAGGAGGACATCGACCGCTTCGCCGAGCTCTCGGGCGACGACCAGTGGATACACGTGGAGGTCGAGCGGGCCAAGCAGGAGAGCCCTTTCGGGACCACGATCGCCCACGGCAACCTGACGCTCTCTCTGATCGACGGCCTGCGCAAGGAGCTGATCGCCTCCACCGGATTCTCTCTGGGCGTCAACTACGGCTGGAACAAGGTGCGCTTCCCCGCGCCGGTGCCGGCCGGCAGCCGGGTCAGGGCCAGCGCCGAGGTCGTCTCAGTGGACGACGTCGGCGGCGGCTGGTTCCAGATAGTCACCCGCTTCACGGTCGAGGTCGAGGGCTCCGAGAAGCCCTGCTGCGTCGCCGACAGCGTCGGCCGCGCCCTGCCGGCCTGAACCCCCAGCTTCGCTGAACACTTGGACCACCCATGGGGGTCGCTGCGGTTCAGCGAAGCTGGCGGGTGGTGGAGCAGTCAGTTCACGGCGAGCGTGCCCTGCATGCCGGCCTCGCGGTGTCCCGGGACGGTGCAGTAGAAGGTGTAGCTGCCGGGTTTGAGGTCGGCGAGGACGAGTGTGGTCTTGCCCTGGGCGATCAGGTCGGAGGTGCCGAGCACCTTGCCGGAGGAGTCGCTGACCGCGACGTTGTGCTGGATCGCCGCGGGGTTGTCGAAGTCGATGGTCACCGAGCCCGCCTTGGCCGTCAAGGTCTTCTGGTCGTAGGCGAGCTGGTTGTCGGCGTTTGCGGTGAGCTGGACCGTGGAAGCACCCGCCGTGGAGCCGCCGGCCGTGGTCGCCGTGGCTCCGGCACCACCGGCGGAGGTGTCGGTCGAGCCACTGCCGCCACAGGCGACCAGGGCGACCGAGGCTGCTAGGACGGCGGGAAGGGCAGCGGCTCTCTTCATGGATGACGGTCCTCTCTTGGGGGGTGACACGACTCTAACCGGATACGAGCCCGTGCCGCGAGGGGTTCAACTCCCTCTGACCCCGGCCCGACCGCCTCTGCCCCCGGCTCAACCTCCCGTGAACTCCGGTTTGTCGCCGGCGAAGAACGCGGCGACCCCGGCCCGCAGGTCCTCGGTCCCCATGCTGTCGGCTATGCCGTGCCGCTCGATCTGCAGGTGCTCGGCCAGGGTGTGCTCGATGCTTGTCCCGGTCAGCAGCTTTGCCATCCGCACGTAGTGCGGGGCTTTGGCAGCCATCTTCTCGGCCACCTCGCGGGAGCGCCGGATGAGCTCGTCCGCCGGGACCACCTCGGTGACCAGGCGCTCGGCCAGCGCCTGCTCGGCGGTCATGTTGGGATCCTCCAGCAGGATCTCCAGCGCCCGGCTGGGGCCCACCACGCGGGGCAGGAAGTAGGTCATGCCGCCGTCGGGCGAGGCGCCGATCCGCCCGTAGGCGGGAGCGAAGAAGGCGCTCTCGGAGGCGATCCGGGTGTCGCAGGCGAGGGCGAGGGAGAACCCGGCTCCGGCCGCCGGTCCGTTGACGGCGGCGATCACCGGGTAGGGGATGCGCCGCAGGTCGATGATCGCCTGGTGAAGGACCTCGGCGCCGCGCCGGACCTCGGAGGGCAGGTCGATCCCCTCGTCCTCGACACCCCTGCGGAACCAGTTCACGTCCCCTCCGGCCGAGAAGGCCGGGCCCGCCCCGGTGACGATCAGAGCCCGCAGCGGAGCCCGGTCCGCCAGCCAGGCGAAGGCCACTGTGAGCTCCCCGATCATCTCGGGGCTCATCGCGTTGAAGACGTCCGGCCGCTCGAGCGTGAGGGTGCCGATCTCGCCATCGATCTCGATCCGCAGCGTGTTCAGGTCGGGGGGCGTCGGGTCCTTCGTGCTCATGGCGCTCAGCGGTCTCCTCTCGGGTCGGGGGCCGGACCGTCACCGCCCGGGCCGTGGGGCCGGGAGCCTACCCTTTGAACGGATGAGCGAGAGCGACGGACAGCGCACCCCCGGGGCTGCCGAGGGGTCCGGTCATATCGGCGAGCCTCGGGGTTCCGGGACCGACCGCCTCGCCGAGCAGCGCCGGGGACTGCCGGACTCGCCGGGCGTCTACGTCTTCAAGGACCGCACCGGACGGGTGCTCTACGTCGGCAAGGCGCGCTCGATCCGCAAGCGGGTCGCCTCGCACTTCTCCGGCCGCGAGAGCGAGCTGACCAGGCGGGTGGAATCGATCGAGTGCCTGGTCACCGCCACCGAGGCGGAGGCGCTGCTCGCCGAGCAGAGCTTCATCAAGCGCCATCGCCCCCGCTTCAACATCCGGCTGCGGGACGACAAGTCCTATCCCTACGTGGGGATCAGCCTCGACGAGGACTTCCCCCGCGTCTACTTCACCCGGGAGAGGCACCGCCCCGGGCGCGCCTATTTCGGGCCGTTCTCGAGCGCCAGGCGGGTCCGCGAGACCCTCGACCTGCTCGGCAAGCTCTTCCAGTACCGCACCTGCGAGGGCCCAGAGCCAGGCCGGCGCTCCGGAAGCCCCTGCCTCGACTACTTCATCAAGCGCTGCGGGGCGCCCTGCGTGGACTACATCGATCGCGACAGCTACCGGGCGAACATCGACGCGATCGTCGACTTCCTCTCGGGTCGCTACCGCCAGGTGGAGCGCGACGAGGAGGGTGCCATGGAGAGGGCGGCGGCGGCCCGGCAGTTCGAGCGGGCGGCGATGCATCGGGACCGCCTCGCCGCGGTGCGCTCGCTGTTCGAGCGCCAGCAGGTGGCCGGCGGGTCGATCGGGACCGCCGACGTGATCGGAGTCGCCGTCGAGGGTCCCGACGCGAACGCCCAGGTCTTCCAGGTCCGCGACGGCATCCTGGCCGAGCGCCAGAGCTTCTACCTCGACAACAAGGGGGAGAGGGAACTCCCGGAGGTGGCCGAGGAGTTCATCGGCCAGTACTACGCGGCCACTCCGGCGACCCCGCGGACGATCGTCGTCGGGCCCTACCTGCGCGACAGGGCGGAGCTGCTCTCCGAGGCCCTCAGCGAGCGGCGCGGCTCCCCGGTGGAGGTGAGGCCGGCGGAGCGCGGCGACAAGCGCCGCCTCCGCGAGCTGGCGGAGCGAAACGCGAGACTGGCGCTCGACCAGGACCGCCTGCGACGCGAGCACCGCCGCCAGCGCCGCGTCGAGTCGCTCTCGGCGCTCCGCGACGCGCTCGGCATGGAGGAGGTCCCGGTGAGGGTCGAGGGGTTCGACATCTCCAACCTCGGGGCCGAGCACGCCGTTGCCTCGATGGTCGTCTTCGAGGGTGGCGCCACCAAGAAGGCCCACTACCGCCGCTTTCGGGTCCGCGGAGACCTGCGTTCCGCGCCCGGACCCGAGGCGCGTGGGCCCGACGACTTCGCGGCGATGGAGGAGGTCCTCGGCCGGCGCATGAACCGCTACCTCGAGCAGGCCGACCTCTCCCCCCACGACGCCGAGCGCGACGAGAGCTTCGCCTCGCGGCCGTCGCTGATCGTCATCGACGGGGGCAAGGGACAGCTCGGCGCCGGGATGCGGGCTCTGCGGCCCTTCGCGGAGCGCGGGGTGACGGTGATCGGTCTCGCCAAGCGGCTCGAGGAGGTCTTCGTCCCCGGGCGCCGGGAGCCGATCGACCTGGCGCCCGACTCGGAGGCCTCGAAGCTCCTGCAGAGGGTTCGCGACGAGGCGCACCGGTTTGCCGTCGAGCATCACCGCGGCAGGCGCGACCGGGCGATGACCGGCTCGGTGCTGGACGAGCTCCGCGGGGTGGGGCCCGTGCGCAAGCGCGCGCTGCTTCAGCACTTCGGCTCTCCGGACAGGCTTCTGGCGGCGAGCCGCGAGGAGCTGGAGGCGGTTCCGGGGGTCCCGGGGAAGGTCGCCCGGGAGATCCACGAGCAGCTCAACCGGACCGGATGAGCGGCCCGCCCGACAGACCAGGCGTGCGCATGGTCGTGATCACCGGCCGCTCGGGGGCCGGGAAGTCGGAGGCGATCGCCGCCTTCGAGGACGGCGGTTACTTCTGCGTGGACAACCTTCCGCCGCGGATGATCGGCCAGCTCGGCGAGCTCTTCAGGCATCCCGGGAGCTCGGTCGAGCGGGCCGCGGTGGTCTCCGACGTGCGCGGCGGCGGGTTCTTCGAGGAGCTGATCCAGGTGCTCGACGAGCTCGACCACCAGGGCCTGCGCCCCCTGGTGCTCTTCCTCGAGGCCGACGAGGAGACGCTGGTCGACCGCTACAAGGAGACCCGCCGCCGCCACCCCCTGGCCCCGGAGGGCAGGATCGTCGAGGGGATCAGGGCCGAGCAGGAGCCGCTCGCCCCCCTGCGCGAGCGCGCCGACGTCGTGATCGACACCAGCGGGCTGAAGGCCGGCGCCCTGCGGCGGAGGATCTCCGAGGAGATCCTCGGGGCCGAGCCGGGCGGGCGGCTCGCCCTGACGCTGCTCACCTTCGGGTTCAAGAACGGGCCCCCCAGGGACGCCGACCTCACGCTCGACGTCCGCTTCCTCCCCAACCCCCACTACCTCCCCGAGCTGAGGCCGATGACCGGCCTCGACGGGGAGGTGCGCGCCTACGTCGAGTCGGGTACCCAGGCGGGCGAGTTCTACGGGCGGCTCCTGCCCCTGCTGGAGTTCCTGGTCCCGGCCTACGTGGCCGAGGGGAAGAGCCACCTGACGATCGCGATCGGCTGCACCGGGGGCCGCCACCGCTCGGTGACGGTGGCCGATCGCATTCGGCGGGACCTCGCCGCCCGCGAGGACGTCGTGGTGCGGGTCAAGCACCGCGACGTGGAGCTCGACGACTGACCCCTCCGGGCCGTCCGCCCCTACCATCCACCCGGTGGAATCCGCGATCTCGATAGGCGGCCTGCGCAAGTCCTACGGGGACTTCGAGGCGGTGCGCGGGATCGACCTCGAGGTCGAGCCGGGAGAGGTCTTCGCGTTCCTCGGCCCGAACGGGGCCGGGAAGACGACCACGGTCGAGATCCTCGAGGGCTACAGGCAGCGAAGCGGGGGGGAGGTCGAGGTGCTGGGCAAGGACCCCGGGACGGCCGGGGCGGCCTGGAGGGAGCGGATCGGGATCGTCCTGCAGACCAACAAGCTCGATCCCTACCTGACCGTCCGGGAGTCGCTGGAGCTCTACGCCGGCTACTACCGCGAGCCGCGGCCGGTTGACGAGGTGATCGCGCTGGTCGGCCTCGGCGAGAAGGCGGAGGAGAGGGCGAGCAGGCTGTCCGGGGGCCAGCAGCGCCGCCTCGACGTCGGCATCGCCCTGGTCGGGGATCCGGAGCTGCTCTTCCTCGACGAGCCGACCACGGGGTTTGACCCGACGGCCCGCCGCCAGGCGTGGGACGTGATCGCGGGGCTGCGCGATCTCGGAAAGACGATCTTCCTCACCACCCACTACATGGACGAGGCGCAGCGGCTCGCCGACCGCGTGGCGATCATCGCTCGCGGCGAGATCGTCGCGCGGGGAACCCCCGACGACCTCGGCGACCGTGGCGAGCAGCCGGCGACGATCAGCTTCAGGCTGCCGCAGGGGGTGCAGGCCTCCGAGCTCCCGGCGGGCCTCCGCGCCGTCCCCGCGTCCAACGGCGCGGGGGCGGTGGAGCTCGCCTCCGGCGACCCGGTGGCCGACCTGAACCGACTCACGGGCTGGGCCCTGGAGCGCCGCCTCGAGCTCGAGGGCCTCGAGGTGACGAGGCCGACCCTCGAGGACATCTACATCGAGCTGACCAGCGGCGGCGAGGAGGAACGATGAGCGGGCCGGCCCTCGCGCTGCACCAGTTCCGCTACGACCAGAAGACCTTCTGGCGCAACCCGGCGTCGGTCTTCTTCACGGTGATGTTCCCCGTGATCCTGCTGCTGATCTTCGCCACGGTGTTCGGCGGGCAGACCGTGGACGTGCGCGGCGGCATCAAGACCACCACCTACTACGTCCCGGCGATCATCACCCTCTCGATCATCTCGGCGACCATGCAGAACCTCGCGATGTCGCTGACGGTCGCTCGGGAGGACGGGCGGCTGAAGCGCGGGAGGGGGACGCCGATGCCGCCCTGGGTCTTCGTCTCCGGCCGGGTCGGCAACTCGATCGTCGTCTCCCTGGTGATGTTCGCGCTGCTGGCGGCGATCGGCTGGCTTCTCTACGGGGTGCCGATCCCCTGGGGGCGGATGCCGGCCGTGCTGATCACCCTCTGCGTCGGGGCCGCCGCCTTCTGCTGCCTTGGGATCGCGCTGACCGCGGTGATCCCCTCGCAGGACGCCGCCGCCCCGATCGTCAATGCGATCCTCCTACCGCTCTACTTCCTCTCGGGGGTGTTCATCCCCGACGACCAGCTTCCCAGCGGCGTGATCCATTTTGCCGACGCCTTCCCGATCCGTCACTTCTTCGAGGCCTTCTTCAGCGCCTACGTCCCGGCCGGCGGGGGCGGCTCCGGCCTGGAGCTCGACAACCTGGCGATCGTCGCGGTCTGGGGGGTGGCCGGTCTGCTGTTCGCCGCCCGCTTCTTCCGCTGGACGCCGAGATCGGGCTGACCGTGGCCCCGTCGGGGTCCGGCGGCGGGGGTCCCCAGGCACCGCAGCCCCGTCCCTGGCGGGTCTCCAAGCACCGCTGCCCCGCCCCCGTATAGCCTGACCGCCGTGCTGCATCACGTCCGCCTCGAAGTGTCCGACCTGGGGAGGAGCGCCGCCTTCTACGACGCGCTGCTCGGCCCGCTCGGATGGCGCCGGCACTTCGAGGACGGGCAGACGATCGGCTGGGGCATCGCCAAGCCGGTCTTCTTCGTCTCCTCCGGCTCGCAGGCGAGGCCCGGCTTCGGCCTTCTCTGCTTCGCGGCGAAGGGAATCGCCGCGGTCAAGGCGGGCTGGGAGGCCGGGGTGGGGGCGGGCGGCCGCAGCGCCGCCGGGCCCGGCGAATCCCGGGGCGAGGGCTCCGGCTCGTACTCGGCCTTCCTCACCGACCCGGACGGCTACGACATCGAGCTGACCATCGGCGCCACCTGAGAGTCCATAAGATCGGGTCTCCAATGAGACCCAGGAGGAACCACTGAAATGGCTGTCAAGGTCGGGATCAACGGCTTCGGGCGGATCGGGCGCAACGTCTTCAGGGCGGCGATGTCCGGCGGCGCGGACATCGAGTTCGTCGCCCTCAACGACCTCATCGACCCCCCGACGATCGCCCATCTGCTCAAGTACGACTCGATCTACGGCCGCTTTCCCGGCGAGGTCGAGGCCGGGGACGGCGCGATCAGCGTCGACGGCAGGGAGGTGAAGGTCCTCTCCGAGCGCGACCCCGCGGACCTTCCCTGGGGCGATCTCGGAGTGGAGGTGGTGATCGAGTCCACCGGGCTGTTCACGGCCCGCGCCGACGCCGCCAAGCATCTCGAGGCCGGGGCCAGGAAGGTGATCATCTCGGCCCCCGCCAAGGAGCCCGACGTCACCGTCGCGCTGGGAGTTAACTTCGACGACGCCTACGACCCCGACAGCCACCACATCGTCTCCAACGCATCCTGCACGACCAACTGCCTGGCCCCGGTGGCCAAGGTCCTGCACGAGACGGTGGGGATCGAGACCGGCCTGATGACCACGATCCACGCCTACACGGCTGACCAGCGCCTCCAGGACATGCCCCACAAGGATCCCCGCCGGGCCCGCGCCGCGGCCCTCAACCTGATCCCGACCACCACCGGGGCCGCCAAGGCCGTCGGCCTGGTGCTGCCCGACCTCAACGGCAGGCTGAACGGGATCGCGGTTCGCGCCCCCGTCCCCACGGGCTCGGTCGTGGACCTGGTCGCGACGGTCTCCCGGGAGGCCGGCGCGGAGGAGATCAACTCCGCCGTCCAGGCGGCCGCCGAGGGGCCGATGAAGGGGATCCTCGCCTACACCGAGGACCCGATCGTCTCCACCGACATCGTCGGCGACCCGCACTCCTCGATCTTCGACGCGGCGCAGACGATGGTGATCGGGGACGGGCGCATGGTC
This sequence comes from Solirubrobacterales bacterium, assembly GCA_046330315.1. Classification (GTDB taxonomy): domain Bacteria; phylum Actinomycetota; class Thermoleophilia; order Solirubrobacterales; family 70-9; genus JAXLSZ01. The sequence continues at coordinate 160,269 of JAXLSZ010000007.1, read as the reverse complement.
AAGGTGGTCTCCTGGTACGACAACGAGTGGGGCTACTCGAACCGCTGCGTCGAGCTTGCCGGCAAGGTCCTCGCCGGCTGACGGGGCTCGCCGGGCCTTGAGCGCTCGCAAGGCAAGCGTCCGTGACGCCGACGTTGCGGGCCGGCGGGTGCTGGTCCGGGTGGACTTCAACGTCCCCCTGAGCGGGGGGGAGGTCGCCGACGACACCCGGATCCGCGCCGCCCTGCCGACCATCGCGCTGCTGCGCGAGCGCGGCGCCCGGGTGATCTGCGTCTCCCACCTCGGGCGCCCCGGCGGGAGGCCGGACCCGGCGCTCTCGATGGCCCCGGTGGCCCGGCGCCTCGGCGAGCTGCTCGGCACCGAGGTCCGCTGCGCTCCAGACGTCGCCGGGGAGGGCGCCTCGGAGATGGCCTCCGAGCTGGCCGAGGGCGAGGTGATGCTGCTGGAGAACAGCCGCTTCGAGCCGGGTGAGACCGGGAACGACGCGGCGCTCGCCCGCGCCCTCGCTTCCCTGGCCGATCTCTACGTCAACGACGCCTTCGGCACCGCCCACCGCGCCCACGCCTCCACGGCCGGCGTCGCGGGGCTGCTCCCCTCCTACGCTGGCCTGCTGATGGACAGCGAGCTCTCCCATCTCGGGGCGATCGTCACCGATCCCGATCGCCCGCTCGTGGTGGTGCTGGGCGGGGCGAAGGTGAGCGACAAGATCGGCGTCATCGACCGCTTCCTGGAGCTGGCCGACAGGATCCTGATCGGGGGAGCGATGTGCTTCAGCTTCTTCCGGGCCCTGGGGATCGCGACCGGCGACTCCCTGGTCGAGGATGAGGGGGTGGGCCTCGCCGAGCGGGCGCTGGCCGAGGCCGCGAAGGGGGGCTGCGAGCTCTCCCTTCCCAGCGACCTGGTGATCGCCGCCCGCTTCGACGCCGAGGCCGAGAGCCGCGAGACGGACGGGGTCGAGGTTCCCGCGGGGTGGATGGGCCTGGACATCGGGCCCCGCACCCGCGAGGCCTACGCCGAGGCGGTGGGGAAGGCCGGGACGGTGCTGTGGAACGGGCCGATGGGGGCCTTCGAGATGGAGCCCTTCGCCGCCGGGACGCGCGCGGTCGCCGAGGCGGTTGCCGGGGCACCCGGCACCACCGTGGTCGGCGGTGGCGACTCGGTCGCCGCCCTCAAGCGGTTCGGCCTCGCCGACCGGGTCGACTGGCTGAGCACCGGCGGCGGCGCCTCCCTGGAGTTGCTGGAGGGCAGGAAGCTGCCCGGCGTGGAGGCCCTGATGGACGTCCCCGAGGCTGGATCCGGCGATCCGGGCGGCGCGCCCGGGAAAGGAGCTGAGTCGTGAGCAAGCGGCGCCCCTACCTGGCGGCGAACTGGAAGATGAACAAGACGGCAGACGAGGCCGGCGCCTTCCTTGCGGAGTTCCTGCCCGGCGCCCCGGGGCCCGACGGGCCCGAGGTCGTGGTCTGCCCGCCCTTCACGGCGCTGGCGGCCGCAGTCGAGGCCTGCGCCGGGTCCCACGTGAGGGTGGCGGCCCAGAACATGCACGAGGCCGCATCGGGGGCCTTCACCGGAGAGGTCTCCGCCTCGATGCTGCTCGACGTCGGCGCCGGCGCGGTCATCCTCGGGCACTCCGAGCGGCGCGAGCTGTTCGGCGAGACCGACGAGGCGCTGGCGCGCAAGGTGCCGGCGGCGATCGCCGCCGGCCTGGAGCCGATCCTCTGCGTCGGGGAGACCGAGCGGGCCCGGGACGACGGGCAGACCGAGGCGGTGCTGGAGCGCCAGGTCCAGGCCGACCTCTCCGAGGTCGGGTCCACCGACCTGGCCGGGGTGGTGGTCGCCTACGAGCCGATCTGGGCGATCGGCACCGGCCGCACCGCCACCCCCGAGCAGGCCCAGGAGGCGATCGCCTTCATCCGCGACATGCTGCGCGCCAGAGGCGCGGGAGCGGAGGCGGTCCGGATCCTCTACGGAGGCTCGGTGAAGCCGGCGAACGCCGCCGAGCTGCTCTCCCGGCCGGACATCGACGGCGCTCTGGTCGGCGGCGCCAGCCTCGAGGCGGCCGACTTCGCGGCGATCGTCGAGGCGGCTGGGTGAGCGGCGCCGGCCCGGGGCCCTCGCGGGGGCGTCCGTGAGCGTCGCGCCCGGGCCCGCCGGGCTGCCGGTCCCCTCGCTGGCGCTGATCATCCTCGACGGGTGGGGACTGGCTCCCCCGGGCCCGGGGAACGCGATCTCCCGGGCCGACACGCCGGTCTTCGACGAGCTTTGGGCCCGGTGCCCGCACACCCGGCTCTCGGCCCAGGGTCGCGACGTGGGCCTGCCCGAGGGGCAGATGGGCAACTCGGAGGTCGGGCATCTCAACCTCGGCGCCGGAGCCGTGGTCAAGCAGGACCTCGCCCGTATCGACGACGCGATCGCCGACGGATCCTTCTTCGACATCGAGCCCCTGCGCTCGGCCTGCGCGCGAGCCCGCGACAGCGCCAGCGGCCGGGTGCACCTGCTCGGCCTGGTCTCCGACGGCGGCGTCCACTCGGGCTGGGAGCACCTCGAGGCCTGCATCGAGCTGGCCACCCAGGAGGGCGTTCCCGACGTCGTCTTCCACGCCTTCACGGACGGCCGCGACACGCTCCCGCACTCCGGCCGCGGCTACGTCTCCGAGCTGGTGCGCTGGCTGCGCCACGCCGGTCGCGTTGGGACAGTGTCGGGGCGCTACTACGCGATGGACCGGGACACCCGCTGGGAGCGGGTCAAGCTCGCCTACGACGCGATCGTTCACGGCGAGGGCCTCCGGTCCCGCGACGCGGACGAGGCCGTGGCGTCCGCCTACGAGCGCGGCGAGACCGACGAGTTCATCAGGCCGACGGTGGTCGGCGACTACGACGGGGCGGAGGAGGGCGACGTCGCGATCTTCGTCAATTTCAGGCCGGATAGGGCCAGGGAGATGACGATGGCACTCGCCGATCCCGATTTCGACGGCTTCGCCAGGGCGGGCGGCCCGTTCCTGGACATCACCACGATGACGACCTACAGGGAAGGCTGGCCCTACCCGGTGGCCTTTCCCGAGGCGCGCCCCGAGACAACCCTCGCCGAGGTGGTCTCGGAGGCGGGAGGGCGTCAGCTCCACGTCGCCGAGACCGAGAAGTACGCCCATGTCACCTACTTCTTCAACGGGGGGCGCGAGGAGCAGTGGTCGGGCGAGGAGCGCCGGCTGGTGGACTCCCCCCGGGACGTGCCGACCTACGACCAGAAGCCCGAGATGAGCGCCGCCGCCGCCGCCCGGGAGTTCGCCGGGCGCTGGTCCGCCGACGGCTTCAGGTTCGGGATCATCAACTTCGCCAACCCCGACATGGTCGGACACACCGGCTCGATCCCGGCGGCGGTGCGAGCGGTGGAGTTCGTGGACGGGTGCCTGGGCGAGGTGGTGGACGCGGTCCACGGCTCGGGCGGGGCATGCATCGTCACGGCGGACCACGGGAACGCCGACAACATGCTCGAGCCCGACGGCTCGCCGAACACCGCCCACTCGCTGAACCCGGTGCCGCTGATCGTCAGCGCGACGGGCGTGCGGCTGCGGGACTCCGGGATCCTCGCCGACGTCGCCCCCACGGCGCTCGAGCTGCTGGGGATCGCGAAGCCGCCGGAGATGACCGGCACCTCCCTGCTGGCCGGCTGAGCCGCCCGCCCGCCGCTCGCCCCCGCCACGCACGGCGGCAGCCTCGCCACGCACGGCGCCAGCCTCGCCACGCACGGCGCCAGCCCGAAACCCAGGCGTGCTCGCCTGCGGCGGGGACCAGGGGACCCAGAGCCAGCCCCCCTGACGAGTTGATAGATTCACACTTAGATTTTATAATCTGCCATGCAGAAGGTCACGAGATCGAACGTTGAAGGAGGTAACGAGATGGCAATTGTGAGATGGGATCCCGCCCGCGACCTGGACGCCCTTCAGTCGGATTTCAACCGGCTGTTCGACAGCTTCTTCGAGGGCCGCAGCGGTGAGGGCGGCCGGCGCCGCTGGGTTCCCGCGATGGACCTGGTCGAGGACGACGATCACCTGGTGCTCCGGGCCGACCTGCCCGGGATCAGCGAGGACGACGTCAAGATCGAGGTCAAGGACCGGGTGCTCACGGTCTCCGGTGAGCGCAGGGCCGAGCACGAGGAGAAGCGCGGGGGCATCCGGCGCATCGAGCGCTCCTTCGGCTCCTTCTCCCGCTCGCTGAGCCTTCCCGAGGGGATCGACCCCGGGCAGGTGACCGCGAACTTCGACCGCGGGGTCCTCGAGGTCAAGGTCCCCAAGCCGGCCGAGCGCAAGGCCACCAGGGTCGAGATCGGTGGCGGCACCGTGGAGGGCTCGGGCAGCGAGAAGGCGTAGGCGCGGGCCGGCGGCGCACCGGCCCGGCGGTCCCCATACCCTTGGGCCGGTGCGCACCGATCCCGACCGTCTCGGCTTCGAGATCACGGCGCGCGACGGCGCCGCCCGGTCGGGTGTCCTGAGCACCGCGCACGGGCCGCTCGCCACGCCGGCCTTCGTGCCGCTGGCCACCAAGGCGACCGTTCGCGGGCTCGACCTCGACGAGGTCGGCCGTCTCGGCTACGAGATGGTGCTCGGCAACACCTTTCACCTGCTGGTCTCGCCCGGGCCCGAGCGGATCGCCGCGGCCGGCGGCCTGCACGGGTTCATGGCCTGGGAGCGCCCGGTGATCACCGACTCCGGGGGCTTCCAGGTCTTCTCGCTCGCCCACGGCGGAGTCGCCGAGGAGATCAAGGGCAGCGGCGGCCGCAGGGGCAGCGAGGGGACGATCATCGAGGTCGAGGAGGAGGGGGTCAGGTTCCGCTCCTACCGCGACGGGGCCGAGCGGTTCCTGGGGCCCGAGTCCTCGATGGAGATCCAGGCCGCGCTGGGGTCCGACATCGCGCTTGCCTTCGACGAGTGCACCCCCTACCACGCGGACCGCGATTACACGGCTCGCTCCACCGAGCGCACCCACCGCTGGCTCGACCGCTGCCTGCGGTGGCACGATCGCCACGGCCCGCCCGGCCAGTCCGTGTTCGGGATCGTCCAGGGCGGCGTTCACGAGGACCTGCGCTGCGAGTCGGCCTCCTTCGTATCGGGGGCCGGCGTCGATGGCATCGCGATCGGCGGGACGCTCGGCCGCGACAAGGATGAGATGCGCGGCGTCCTCGGCCTCCTCGCCCCGCTGCTCCCGGAGGCGGCGCCGAAGCACCTGCTGGGGATCGGAGAGGTGGACGACCTGCTCGACGGGATCGCGCTCGGCCTCGACACCTTCGACTGCGCCGTGCCCACCCGCCTCGCTCGCCACGGGGTCGCGCTGGTGCCCGACCCCGACTCCCGCTTCCGGCTCGACCTGCGCAAGTCCGGGTTCGAGGGAGACCGGCGGCCGCTGGTCGAGGACTGCCCCTGCGCGGCCTGCCGCCGCCACGACCGCGACTACCTCAGCTACCTCTCGCGCGCCGAGGAGCTGACCGCCGTGCGGCTGCTTGCCCTGCACAACCTGGCCTATCTGGAGGCCGTGGTGCGCGGGGCGAGGGAGGCGATCGGAGCCGGCCGGTTGCGTGGCTACCGGGACGCGGTCGTCGAGGCGGGCCGGACCCCCTGGGAGGCCGCCTAAGCGCGGCTACTTCGTGTTGCTGTTGACCAGGTCCTTGAGATCGGTGACGACCCTGTCCACGGTGTCGCCCGCGACTTTCTTGATCTGCACGCCGGTGGCCCTGTCGGTGGCCAGGATCACCGCCGCCGCGACGGCGGCGGCGATCAGGATCAGGGCGAGCAGCGCCAGCAGGCCCCGGGCGAAGCGGCGCGGGAAGGAGCGGCGCGGCGGGCCGGCCGCCGCGGCCGGGGCGACCGGCTCCCTCGGCCTCGGCGGCGCCGCCGGGGAGGGGGCGGGGCGGTAGGCGGTCGCCGCCGTGACCGGGCGGCCGCCGTCGGTCCCGCCCAACAACCTGGTCGGGGTGTCCTCTTCGACCAGCGGCAGGGTCACGTCCTCTCCCTCCAGGCCGCGGCGAAGGCCCACGGCGAACTCCTCGGCGCTCGCGTAGCGCCGCACCGTGTCGCCCTCCAGGGCGCACAGCACGGCGCTGGAGATCGACTCCGGGACTTCCCCGTTGTAGGTGGTGGGCGGCAGCGGCTTCTCGTTCTGCTGGCGGACCGCGAGCTCGGCCAGCGAGGAGCCCTCGTACGGGAGCCGCCCGGTCAGGAACTGGTAGAGGACGACGCCGAGCGCGTAGACGTCGGAGGCCGGGGTCGCCTCCTCGCCGCGCACCTGCTCCGGGGCCAGGTATGCGGCGGTGCCGACCACCGAGCCGACCTGCGTGATCCGGGTCTGCTCGGCGGCGCGGGCGATGCCGAAGTCGGTCAGCTTGACGATCATCTCCGGGCCGTTCCCGGCGGGGCCGCCCTCGATCATCAGGTTGCCGGGCTTGACATCGCGATGGATGATCCCGCGCCGGTGAGCGAAGTCCAGCCCGGCGCAGGCCTGGATCCCGATCTCCACCGCGGTGGGCGGGTCGAGATGGCCGAGCCTCTGGAGCAGCTGTGCGCCCGAGCGGCCCTCCACGTACTCCATGACTATGTAGCGGCGCCCTTCGTCGATCCCCGTGTCGTAGACCTGGACGATGTTGGGGTGGATCAGCTTGGCGACGGCCAGCGCCTCGCGGCGGAAGCGGGCGACGAAGCGCTCGTCGTCGGAGAGGTGCTCGGCGAGGATCTTCACCGCGACCGTGCGCTCGAGGATGCGATCGGTCGCGCGGTACACGTTCGACATCCCGCCCGAGCCGAGCCGGTCGGAGAGCTCGTAGCGCCCGGAGAGGGCCCCGGCGTCCGTCACCGTGGCCTTCCGGCGGGCTTGCCCGGGCCGACCCCGCCCGAGGAGCCGCCCGCGGGGGTGGTCGGCACGGTCGGGGTCGTCGTCGGTGTGGTGGGCGTCGTGGTGGTCGTGGTGGTCGTCGGGGTCGTCGGGGTGGTCTGCGTGTCCGTGGTCTGCGTGGCGGTCGTGTCCCTGGTGGTCTGCCTGGTCGTCTCGGAGGTGTTCGAGGTCGGGGGCTCCACGGTGTCGGGAGCCGCCACCGTCGTCTCCACGCAGTTTGCGGTCACGGCGACGAGGCGGTCGGCGCCGCGGATCAGAGCCCTCTTCAACCTCGGGTCCACCTCTCCTCCGAGGCTTGAGACCTGGCTTCGGACCTCGTCGGCTGCCGACTGGGCTTGGGCGCAGTCCCCGCCGGCGTTGAGCTTTTCGACGCTCTGGAGGTTCGCGACGATCTGATCGGCGGTGTCGCCGGGCAGCAGGCCGCTGCCGCCGCCGCCGCAGGCGACCAGGGCAAGGGCCGTCCCGGCGCCCAGGGCGAGTGCGAGGAGCGATGCGATCAGGCGTTTCACGAAGCGGGTCGGGGCCGGGGTCACTGGCCGAGGTGGAGCCGGTCGGCCAGGTGTCTGGGAAGGCCTGCGTCGAGGATCGATCCGGCGGCCTTCCCGACATCGTAGGGAACCCTGTGAAAGAGGGCGGACGCCGCTTCGGTGTCGAGCTCCAGCCAGGCGGCGCGGGGGTCGCCGTCGCGGGGCTGGCCGACGCTTCCCGGGTTGAGCAGCCAGCGTCCCTCGCCGAGGCGCAGCCGCGATCCCTCCGGCGCCGGGGAGCCGCGCGCCTCCCCGCCGCTCTCCCCGGGCGGGGCCTCGAAGTAGAGCGCCACGTGGGAGTGGCCGATCAGGTTCACCGGCCGCTCGGCCGCCTCCATGCAGTCCTCGGCCTGCTCGATCGAGAGCACGTACTCCCAGACCGGGTCCCGCGGCGAGGCGTGGAAGAGCCCCATTCCCTCCCGCTCGCCGGCGGGGCGCCCGGCGCGCAGCATCTCGAGGGTCTCTGGGGCCGCCACCTCCTGGGTCCAGCGGACCGCTTCGGCGGCGGCGGCCGAGAAGGAGCTGATGTCGAGCTCGCCGAGCACCGCGAGGTCGTGGTTGCCGACCAGCTTCACCTGGCAGCTCTCCTCGACCAGGCGCGCGCAGGCGTCGGGATCGGCTCCGTAGCCGACCACGTCCCCCAGGCACCAGGTCTCCTCGGTGCCCGACTCCTCGATCGAGGCCAGGACGGCCTCCAGGGCCGGGAGGTTCGCGTGGATGTCGCTGATCACGGCTGCGCGCATGGAGGGCTCGGCAGGCGAGGCGGGTGGACGCCGCCGGGTGGCCGGAGGGGGCGTCTATGGTAGAGATGAGTGGCCCCCCGCACTGAGGAGAGCGCCGCCCCCGCGGGCGCATCGGGGTCGCTGACCCGGCGCCCCGGCGCCCGCGTCGCCGTGGTCGGGTTCGCCGCGGTGGCGGTGGCGGAGGCCGCCGTCTGGCTGCTTGGCCCCGGAGACTCCATCGATCCCGCGCGGGTCCCCGAGTCCGCCTACTTCCGCGCCTCCCAGCTCTCGCGGGTGGCCGAGTTCAGCGGAGCGCAGCGCTGGCTCGGGCTCGGCTCGCTGGCGGTCGAGATCGCGGTACTCGCCGTCCTGGCCCTGTGGCGGCCCCCGGCTCTGAGGAGGCCGCTCGCCGGCCTTTCGGGGCGGCCGCTGCTCGGGGCCGCGGCAATCGGGGCGGGGTTGTCGCTGCTGCTCGCTGTCGCCGGCCTCCCGCTGGGGGCGATCGCCCACCGGCGGGCCGAGGACTTCGGGCTCTCCACGCAGGGGCTCGGAGGGTGGCTCGGCGACCGGGCGACCTCGGCCGCGATCGCCGCCGCGCTCGCCGCCGCCGGTGCCGCTCTCGCGCTCCTGGCGGTCCGCCGGCTCGGTCGCCGCTTCTGGATCGGCGGCACCGCGGGGGTGATCGCCTGGGCCCTCGTCTCCACCTGGCTGGCCCCGGTCTTGCTCGCGCCGGTCTTCAACGACTTCCGGCCGCTCCCGCGCGGGGAGCTGCGCGGCGAGGTCCTCTCGCTGGCCCGGCGCTCGGGTGTCGACGTCGGCCAGGTCTACCGGGTGGACGCCAGCCGCCGCTCGACGGCGATCAACGCCTACGTGGACGGACTCGGCTCCAGCAAGCGGGTGGTGATCTACGACAACGCGATCGAGCGCCTCACTCCGGCCGAGCTGCGCTCCGTGATCGCCCACGAGCTCGCGCACGTCAGGTTCGACGACGTCCTGCACGGGATCGCCTTCGTCGCCCTGGTCGCTCCCCTCGGGGTCCTCTTCGTCCAGCTCGCCGCCTGGGAGCTGGCCAGGCGCAGCGGCGACGACGTGCGCTCGCCGGGCGTGATCCCCGCCCTCGCCCTCTGCGTCGCGGTGGCCACCGCGGTGCTCTCGGTGCCCGGCAACCAGCTCTCCCGGCAGATGGAGGCGCGCGCCGACGCCTTCGCGCTGCGCCTGACCCGCGACCCGGGCGCCTTCATCGGCCTTCAGAGGCGGTTCGGCGTGGTCAACCTGAGCGATCCCAGCCCGCCCGGCCTGGCGCACTTCCTGTTCGGCACCCACCCGACCACGATGGAGCGGATCGGCGCCGCCGTCGCCTACCGGCGGGACGCCGGGATCAGGGCTCCTCGTCGGAGTACTCGGGGAGGCTCTTGATGCCCTCCCGGGTGCTCCACTTCGAGAAGTTGTCCTCGAGTGCGTCGATCAGCTCGCGCATGAAGCGCGGCGCGAGCGCCACTCTGGAGACCACCACCCCGGGCACCTCGCCCTCTTCGATCTCGTGGTCGACCCGCGCGAAGGTGATCGTGAACTCGTAGTCGGAGTGGCTGACGTTCGCGAAGTTGGCGTAGACCCCGGCCATCTGCTCGGGCGAGCTGTGGATGTTGATCTGGCGCTCCTCGTGATCAGGGTCCGGCATGGCTCTCCTCTCTCGCTGTGGACCTAGTATCGCAGCGGTTCCCGCACCCGATGAAGACCGTCCTGATCACAGTCGGCCGTTCCCGCCCTCCCTTCGCGGAGGCCGAGGCCCACTACCGCAGGCTCCTCTCGCGCCACCAGCCCGTGGAGGTCGTCGAGGTGCGCGACCCGGCCGGCCTCGCCGGCCGGGTGGACGAGCGGGCCTGGCTCGCGGCGCTGGACGCTCGCGGCAGCGCGAGGAGCTCGGAGGGGTGGAGCCGCTGGCTCTCGGAGCGCCGGCTCGAGGGTCGGCCGCTGTGGATCGCCGTTGGCGGTCACGAGGGCCTCGGTGACCCGCTCCTCGACCGTGCCGACGAGCTGATCTCCCTGGGCCCCCAGACGATGGCCCACCAGCTCGCCCGGGTCGTCTTCCTCGAGCAGCTCTTTCGGGCGGCGAAGATCCTCGCCGGCGAGCCCTACCACCGCTGAGCCCCACGCCTCACCTACGATTGCTGCCGCGATGGGAGAGACCCAGCAAGACCCGCTCGCCGCCCTCGACGCCGCGGTCGCTCGCGCCGCCTCGGCCCTCCGGCCGGAGGGCCTAGGCGAGTCCCGCCACTCGCTCGAGCGGCCACCGAGGCCCGAGATGGGCGATTACAGCTCCAACGCCGCGATGCTGCTGGCCGGCTCGCTCGGCGAGCCGCCCAGGGAGGTTGCCGAGCGCCTCGTGGGCCGGCTCGGGCCTGAGCTGGGAGAGCAGGCAGAGCGGATCGAGGTCGCCGGTCCCGGATTCGTCAACCTCCACCTCTCCGACGCCTGGTTTCGGGCCGCGATCGAGGCGATGGCGCAGGGCGCCGCTCTGCCGGTGGGGGAGGGGCCCGGCGGCGAGCCGATGCAGGTGCTGGTCGAGTTCGTCTCCGCCAATCCGACCGGGCCGCTGACCGCGGCGAGCGGTCGCCACGCCGCCTACGGGGACTCGGTTGCGAGGCTGCTGGAGGCGGTCGGCAACGCGGTTAGGCGCGAGTACTACGTCAACGACACGGGGGGCCAGATCGAGCGTTTCGGGGCCTCCGTCTCGGCTGCGATGCGGGGGGAGGACCCTCCCGAGGACGGCTACCGCGGCTCCTACGTGAGCGACCTCGGCGCCGAGCTGGCGGCCGCCGGGGTGGACCCCGGCGACGCCGGCGCCGTGCGGGGGGCGGGCGTCGAGCGGATGCTCCAGGGCATCCGGGCCACGCTCGCCCGCTTCGGGGTCTCCCACGACGGATGGGTGTCGGAGGCCTCGCTGTTCGAGTCCGGGAAGGTCAGCTCGGCGCTTCGGAGGCTCGATCAGGGGGGCCACACCTACGAGAGCGAGGGGGCGCTGTGGCTGCGCACCACCGAGTTCGGGGACGACAAGGACCGGGTGCTGATCCGGGCCGACGGCTCCCCGACCTACCTGGCGGGCGACGTCGCCTACCACGCGGACAAGCTGGAGCGGGGCTTCGAGCTGCTGATCAACGTGCTCGGCGCCGACCACCACGGCTACGTCGCCCGGCTGCGGGCGGCGATCTGCGCGCTGGGCGGCTCGGCGGATTCCTTCGAGGCGCAGATCATGCAGCTCGTGCACATCGTCGACGGCTCCGAGCGGGCCCAGATGTCGAAGCGCCGCGGCGAGTTCGTCACCCTCGACGAGCTGGTCGACGACATCGGGGCGGACGCGACCCGCTTCTTCATGCTGCAGCGCAGCCACGACACCACCGTCGACCTCGACCTCGACCTCGCCCGGCGCCAGTCCAGCGAGAACCCGGTCTACTACGTGCAGTACGCACACGCACGCATCGCCAGCATCATGCGAAAGGCAGAGTCCGGGGGCGCCGGGGCCGAGGACGACGGTGCGCGCACCGCTCCGCTGGAGCCCGCCGAGCGGCTGCTGGTCAAGCGCCTGCTCGAGTTCCCCGGCGAGGTCCGCGAGGCGGCCGGGCGGCGGGCCCCCCACCGCCTCTGCGCCTACGGGATGGAGGTCGCCTCCGATTTCCACGGCTTCTACCGTGACTGCCAGGTGGTCGGGGCAGGGGAGCCCGGCGTGGAGGCCTCCAGGCTGCGGCTGTGCCTGATCACCAGGAAGACGATCGCCCGGACCCTGGGGCTGCTGGGCATCTCCGCCCCCGACCGCATGTAGCGGCCGCTCCCGGCGCGGCGACCGCGCCGTTCTCGGCGCGGCCGACCAGGGGCTCCCGGCGCCGCGACAGCGGGCTTTCATCGCGGCGCGGCGGAAGGGTCGCGCCGCCGCGCCGGCGAATGGGGGCGCATGCGACTCCGATGGCGCCGAAGGAAGGAGCAGGACCGGGAGGCGCCGGCGGTGGGCGCGGTCGACGACGCCGCCGACCTCGCCCGCCTCACCGGGCTGCCGCTGCTGCTCGAGGTCTCCGGCGGGGCCCTGGACCCGCTGGGCGAGCCCGACGAGAGCCGCGGGCCGACGATCAACCGCCGCCAGCTCGACGCCGCCCGCTCGATCTGCCGCCGCCTTCGCCCGCTGGGGGGCAACCGGCCACCCGGCTCGCTCCTGGTCTGCCCGGGGATCGGCGCCGCCTCGGGCCCGACCGTGGCGATCTCGGTGGCCACCGCCGCGGCGATCGAGGGCAGGCGCACCCTGCTCGTCGACCTCGACTTCCTCGAGGCCCCTGTCGCGACCGCGCTGGGCCTCCGCCAGCGGCCGGGAATCGGCGACTACCTGAACACGGCGGCCGCGCCGGCCGAGGTTCTGCAGGCGATGGAGTTGGACGGCCCGGCGCTCGAGCCGGGGCGGCGCTCCGGGCGGCTGGTGATCATCGGCGCCGGGAGCGGCAGCCCGACCCCGATGCCGCCCTTCACCTGGGAGCGTTTCAGCCACTTCATGGAGAAGGCGCAGAGGGCGTACGACTTCGTCGTGCTCTCCGGTGAGCCGCTGCTCGCCGAATCGCAGCCCTGCAGGGTGATGCCGCTTGCCGATGCCGCGCTGGTCTGCGCGCGGGCGGGGGAGACCACCCGGGCGGAGGCTCGAGCCGCCTGCTCGGTGCTCGGGCGCTGGACGCCGCCCCACGCTTCCCTGCTCGCGGCCGGGGCCTGAGCGGCCCGGCTCTCCGGGATCCCGCCACGGTGTGCCCGGCTGGCGCAGCGGCGGCCCGGGGGCCGGGCGCCCCTCAGAGGTCGTAGCGCGCGAGGTCGCGGTCGAGCCGGGCGGCCTCCTCGCCCTCGGGCGCGCTCGGGCCGTCCGCCTCCGCCGCGGGCCCGCGGCGGCGCCAGCGAAGTAGCGCCCCGCCGAGCGCGATCACGGCGATCGCGAAGCCGGCGATAGGCAGCCAGTAGGCGGAGAGCGAGAAGCCCGAGTGGGCCGGGACGGCGAGCACCTCCTGGCCGTACTCGGCGACCAGGGCGTCCTCGATCTGCTGCTTGGTGCGCCCGGCCGCGATCAGCCGGCGGATGAAGACGCGCTCGCGATCGGCCTGGGGCGATTGCGCGAGCCCGAGGAGAGTGCCGCAGATCGGGCACATCACCTCGTCCTCGATGTCGGGAAGCGACGCGCGGGGTGCGGCGGCCGCGGTGGCGTGTCCCGCCGGCAGCGCCGCGGGCACCGCGAGCAGCGCGGCCGCCAGGAGCAGGGCGAGCCGTGCCCTCACCCGCGCTCCCCGTCCACCAGCGGGGCGACGAAGTCCTCGAGATAGGCGGCGGTCACCGGCCCGCGCCGGGCCAGCCGGAGCCTCCCCTGCGGGTCGATCAGGAAGGACTCCGGGACGCCGGTCGTCCCGTAGTCGTGGGCGGCGCTGCCGTCGCCGTCGCGAAGCTGGGGGTAGGTGAGGCGGAACTCGCGCACGAATGCCCTGCCGTCCCCGCTGAGGTCGCGGGTGTCGATCCCCAGGACCGTGAAGCGCGAGCGGGGCTGGTTCCGCTGGAACTCCTCGAGTGCCGGGGACTCCTGCCGGCACGGCTCACACCAAGAGGCCCAGAAGTTGACCAGCACCCAGCGGCCCCGGTAGTCGGAGAGGGAGCCGCTCCCGCGCCCGTCGAGCCTGGGCAGCGTCGGATCTGGCGCGGTCGAGCCGACCTCGACCCCCGAGGAGGCCTTGTTGAGCAGGCCGAAGGCCAGCAGGCCGACCACGGCGAGGACGCCCATCACCACCAGGAAGCTGCGGGTGCTCACACCGGCAAGGGTAGATAGCCGCGCCCGCCGGCGGCCTCTGCCCGGATCTCGCCGAGGCGCTCCCCGTCCGCCTAGAATCCAGCTGTCTCGCGGACGTAGCTCAGCTGGTAGAGCGCGAGCTTCCCAAGCTCGAGGTCGCGGGTTCGAGACCCGTCGTCCGCTTCGCCGAGCCCGGGAGCCCCCGGGCGCCGAACCCGACACCGATCCATGGCACATTGCCCCGGCCTCGTGCTAGGCTGCCGCCGTGTCGCGACCTTGGCGCCTCGCAGGGGGGTTGGTTCTCGCGGGCCTGATGCTCGTGCTCGCCCCTGCCGCGCAGGCCTCCTTCAAGGTCCTCGACCGGCTTCCAAACGGGGTGGAGCGGATCAAGTACAGGATCGGCCCGCTCGACGTCGCCCCCGGCCAGAACAAGATCCGCAACCGCACTGTGGTGGGTTCCGAGCGCCCCGCCGTGGACGGTTGGATCGTGCGCATGAAGCCCGACCTCGTCTGGCACGGCGGCTCCCGGGAGGGCCACGCGCCCTCGACCGAGAAGGTGATGTTCCACCACGGCGTCTTCATCAACCTCTCCCGGACCGACGCCACCACGGGCGGGCGGTTCGAGCGCTTCATGGGCAGCGGCGAGGAGAAGACGATCATGCAGTTCCCGCGGCCCTTCGCCTACCGCTACAAGGCAAGCGACCACTGGCTGATCAACGAGATGATCCACAACCTGTCGCCGCAGCACATGACGCTCGACATCAGCTACACGATCGACTTCATCCCCGACACCTCCCCGGCGGCCGACGGCCTGAGGGCGGTGCGCCCGGTCTGGATGGACGTCGAGAACGGCAGCGGCTACCCGGTGTTCGACGTCCACAAGGGGGAGGGTGGGGGTGACGGAGTTCTGACCTATCCCGACGAGGTCCCCAACGCCTACCCGCCCGGCGTGCACAAGAACTTCTGGACCGTCGACCGTGACGGTGTCCTGGTCTCGACCGCCGCCCACGTCCACACGGGCGGGCTGGCCGGCGACCTCTACCTGCACCGCGACGGCGCCGAGTACGCCGGGCCCAGGTGCTCGAAGCGTCCGACCGCCCGGCAACGCCGCGCTTGCCGCGCCAAGGCGCCCAACGTGGTCGGCGACCGGGTCCACCTTTTCAGGTCGGGGATGAAGTACTACGAGCCGGCCGGGCCGGTCTCCTGGGACATGAGCGCGAAGGGCACCCCGGACGGCTGGCGGGTCGCGGTCCACAAGGGCGACAGGCTCGAGGTGACCGCCGACTACGAGACGAAGATCGGCTCCTGGTACGAGTCGATGGGGATCATGGTCGTCTACATGGCCGACGGCGGGGGTGGGAAGGATCCCTACGCCACCAAGGTGGACTATCCCGGTGAGGTCACCCACGGCCACCTTCCCGAGAACAGCGTGCACGGGGGCAAGCCGACGGACCTTCCGGATCCGCGCAAGCTGCCGGGCGCTTCGGCAACCGGCGATCCCTTCCTGATCGCCGGCTTCGCCTACGGCGACGCGACGATCCTTCCCGGAGGCGGCGGCACGGTACCGCTCGTCAAGCAGGGCCAGTCGCTGACCTTCAAGATCTCCGATTCGGACCGGGCCAACCAGATATGGCACTCGCTGACCTCCTGCGCAGCGCCGTGCAACCGCTCGACCGGGATCGCCTACCCGCTCCCCGACGGCAAATACCAGTTCGACTCCGGCCAGATGGGCAACCTCAACGGCAACGGCTCGCCGCCGACCGTCCCCTGGACCTCCTGGAAGACTCCCAACGACCTGCCCCCGGGCACCTACACGTTCTTCTGCAGGATCCACTTCCAGATGCGCGGCGCCTTCCGGGTCGTCAAGTAGCGAGCGCGGCAGATGAGCGGGCTCGAGGGCAAGTGGGGAATGGTTGCTAGGTTTTCCGGCATGAGGCGCGTTCGGCGTGCAGCGGGGGGCCTTGCGGCGATCGCGGCGCTGCTCGCGCTCGCCCCCGCGGCCCAGGCCTCGCACGGGCCGGCCAAGCGCCTCCCGGGCGGCGTCGAGCGGATCACCTACACGATTGGCCCGATCGACGTCACCCCCGGACAGAACCGGATCGAGTTCAAGCCGATCACCGGCGCCGACAAGCCCGCCGTGGACGGCTGGATCACCCGCCTTCGCCCGAACATGGTCTGGCCGAGCGGTCCCAACAAGGGCAAGGCGCCGCGCTCTGACCACGTGATGTTCCACCACGGGGTCTGGCTCAACCTCTCGCGCAAGGACGCGACGATTCCGGGCATCGGAGGGGAGCGGTTCTTCGCGACCGGCGAGGAGAAGACGATCATGGAGCTGCCCAAGGGCTACGGCTACCGCTACAGGGCCGGCGACGGGTGGGTGCTCAACGACATGATCCACAACCTCACCCCGAAGCCGATGAAGCTCGACATCACGTACACGATCGACTTCATCCCCGACACCGCTCCGCAGGCGGCCGGCATCAAGCCGGTCCGGCCGATCTGGATGGACGTCCAGAACGGCAGCATCTACCCGGTCTTCGACGTGCTGAAGGGCTCCGGCCACAAGGGCGTCTTCACCTATCCCGACGACGACCCGACCGCCTACCCGCCAGGGGTCCACAAGAACCTCTGGACCGTCGACCAGAACGGCGTCCTGGTCGCCGCGGCCGGCCATGTCCACTCGGGCGGCCTCGCCGCCGACCTCTACCTCCGGCGCCCCGGGGCCGGCTACGAGGGCCCCAAGTGCGCGCACCGGTCGGGCGCGCAGGCCCGGCGCGAATGCCGGCGCAGGGCCCCCAACGTGGTGGGCGACCGGGTCCACCTGTTCCGCTCCTCGATGAAGTACTGGGAGCCCGGCGGGCCGATCTCCTGGGACATGAGCGCCCGGGGCACGCCCGCGGACTGGCGGCCCGCCGTGCACAAGGGCGACACCCTGGAGGTCACCACCGACTACGAGACCCGGCGCGCCTCCTGGTACGAGTCGATGGGGATCATGATCGTCTACATGGCCGACCCGGGTGGCGGCGCCAATCCCTACAAGACCCGGGTTGACTATCCCGGGCAGGTGACCCACGGCCACCTTCCCGAGAACAACGTGCACGGGGGCAAGCCGACCGACCTTCCCGACGCGCGCAAGCTCCCCGGCTTCACCTCGGCGAGCGACCCCTTCGTGATCGGCGGCTTCGGCTACGACGACGCCAGCCTGCTTCCCGGCTCGGGCGGTCAGGTGCCGGTCGTCAAGAAGGGCCAGTCGCTGACCTTCCAGCTATCCAGCAGCGACCGCGCGAACGAGATCTGGCACTCGATCACCTCCTGCGCCGCGCCCTGCAACCGCTCTACCGGGATCGCCTACCCGATCCCCGACGGCAAGGTCCAGTTCGACTCGGGCCAGCTCGGCAACCGCGGCCCGCCCACCGTCCCGCGCACCACCTGGAGCACCCCCGCGAACCTGCCCGCCGGCACCTACACCTTCTTCTGCCGCATCCACTTCGCGATGCGGGGCGCCTTCCGCGTCATTCCCTAGGCGCCGGGCCGCCCCGGGCCCTAGGTTGCCTGCTCGATCGGCCGGATCAGGATCTCGTTGACGTCCACGCCCGCCGGCTGCTCGAGCGCGAAGATGACGGCCCGCGCGACATCCTCGTCGCTCAGCGCTCGCTCGCCGGGGCGCTGGTCGAAGAACGGGGTGTCGACCATGCCCGGCTCGATCAGCGTCACCTTGATCGTGTTGTCCGGGTGCATGGTGCGAAGCTCCTGGCGCAGCGCCTCGCCCATCGCGGTGGCGGCCCACTTGGTCGCCGAGTACAGCGAGCCGGGCAGGGCCCGGCGGCCGGCAATCGAGCTGGTGATAAGGTAATGGCCGTCGCCGCGCTCGAGCAGGTGGGGGAGGGTGGCACGGATCGTCAGCGCCACCCCGTAGACGTTGGTGAGCACCATCGAGCGCCAGTGCTCGACCGATTCCTCGAGGAACCCGCGGGTGGCGCCGAACCCGGCGTTCGCGAAGACCGCGTCGATCCGCCCGAAGGCCTCCAGGGCGCCCGCGGCCATCGCCTCCACCTGGTCGGGCTCGCAGACGTCGCAGGGGAGCGCGATCGCCCGCTCCGGCCCGCCCAGCTCCTCGGCGAGCCGCTGCAGCGGCTCGCTGCGGCGGGCGGCCAGGGCGAGGCGGTGGGTGGGGGCGGCCGCCCGCGCCGTGGCGGCCCCGATGCCGCTTCCGGCCCCGGTGATCAGCAGCACGGGCTCGGGGCCGGGCGGGGCAGTGCTCATCGGCCGATTCTGGCAGATGATGGCCGCCGGCCCGGGAGGCGGCCCGGGTCGCCGCCTTGCGATAATCCGGATCCATGAGAGACCCCGCGACGCGGCGCAAGGTCCGCCTGGTGATCGCGCTCGGCGCCGCCGTGCTGCTCTCGGCCGCCCTGGTCTACACCTCGTTCAGCGCCTCCACCGACGCCAAGCAGCCCTCGCAGCTGCTCAGCGCTGCTCCCGGGCAGACCTACGAGCTGACCGGCAAGGTCGTTCCGGGGTCGGTGCGCCGCAGCGGCGATGCGCTCCGCTTCCGGGTCTCGGACCGCGAGGGCGGCAGGAGCCTCCCGGTGGTCTACAGGGGGACAGTGCCCGACCCCTTCCGGGGCGGCCGGGAGATCGTGCTGACCGGCGAGGTCCGGGACCACCGGTTCGTCGGCGAGCGGGACACGCTGGTCACCAAGTGCCCGTCGAAGTACACGGAGGCCAAGCATCAATAGCCTCGGCAGCGCCGCCCTGGCGCTCGCCTTGCTGACGGCCATCTTCTCGGCCATCGCCGCGCTGCTCGGCCGCCACGGCGACGAGCGCTGGGTCGAGGTCTCGCGGCGGGGCGTCTACGCGCTGTTCGGCCTGCTGACGCTCTGCGTCGCGGTCATCGAGATCGCCTTCGCGGGCGACGACTTCTCCTTCAACATCGTCGCGCAGCACTCCTCGATCGAGACTCCGGCCTTCTACAAGCTGGCCGCGATGTGGTCCAGCCAGGAGGGCTCGCTGCTGCTGTGGGCCTGGGTCCTCTCGGCGGCGGCGGCGATCTCGCTCCTTCTGACGCGCGGGAAGCTGCGCGAGGTCGTCCCCTACGCGACGGCGGTGATGATGGGGATCGCCTCCTTCTTCGTCGGGCTGATGCTCTTCGCGCCCGGCGTGGACCCCTTCGCAACCCTCAGTCCAGCCCCCGCCGACGGAATCGGCCTGACCCCGCTGCTGCGCCACCCGAGCATGATGGTCCACCCGCCGATGCTCTACTCCGGGTACGTGGCGCTGACCGTGCCCTTCGCCTTCGCGGTGGGCGCCCTGATCACCCGGCGCCTCGACGCCGCCTGGATCCGCTCGACCCGGCGCTTCGCGCTCGCCGCGTGGGCGTTCCTGGGAATCGGGCTCCTGCTCGGCGCCCGCTGGTCCTACACCGAGCTGGGCTGGGGCGGCTACTGGGCCTGGGACCCCGTGGAGAACGCCGCCCTGATGCCCTGGCTCACCTGCACCGCCTTCCTGCACTCGGTGATGGTCCAGGAGAAGCGCGGCATGCTGAAGGTCTGGAACGTGGCGCTTATCGTCGCCAGCTTCTCGCTGGCCCTGCTCGGGACCTTCCTGGTGCGCTCCGGCGTCCTGCAGTCGATCCACGCCTTCGGGGACTCGACGGTCGGGCCCTACATCCTGGGGCTGATCGCCGTCGTGCTGATCGGCTCCACGGCGCTGATCGTCAGCCGCCTCGACGACCTGCGCAGCGACAAGAGGATCGACTCGCTCGCCTCCCGCGAGGCCGTCTTCCTGGTCAACAACCTGCTGCTGGTGGCGCTCACCGCGGTGATCTTCTGGGGGACGTTCTTCCCGCTGATCTCGGAGCTCTTCACCGGGAGCAAGGCCTCCCTGGCGGCGCCGTGGTTCAACCGCTACGCGGCGCCGCTCGCCGTGCTTCTGGTGCTGTTCACGGGGATCGGCCCGCTGCTGGCGTGGAGGCGGATCTCCTGGGGGGCGGCCAGGCGGGTCTTCGCCTGGCCGGTGGCGGTCGCCGCGGCGGGCGCCGTGGCGCTGGCCCTGCTCACCGATGCGCCGGGCCGGCCGATGGCCTTCGCGCTATTCGTCTTCGCGATATTCGCCCTCACCGCGCTGGGGCAGGAGATCTGGCGGGGGGCCGTCGCCCGCCGCAGCCTCGCCGGCGGGTCGCTGCCCGCCTCCGCGCTCGGGCTCGTCACCCGCAACAGGCGCCGCTACGGCGGCTACGTCGTCCACGCCGGGGTGATCGTGCTGCTGATCGGGGTGGCCGCCTCCTCCAGCTTCCAGACCAACCGCGACGTCAGCCTGCGTCCCGGCCAGAGCGCCGTGGTGGACGGCTACCGGGTCACCTACGTGCGGCCCACGGTCGGCGTCGACGGCCAGGCCTTCAGCTTCGGCGCGGTCCTCGACGTCAGCAGGGGCGGGAAGCGCTACGCGGTGCTGACCCCGACCCGGCGCTACTACCGGCCCACCGGCGTGCGGGTGGGGACGATCGGCGGCTTCTTCGAGGGCGAATCGACCAGCGAGGTGGGGCTGAAGTCCGCGGTCCGCAACGACCTCTGGACCGCCGTGCAGCCCGACATCAGCGGAGTCGAGCGCCGGGTCCGGGCCGCCGACCGCGGCTTCCGCCAGTGCGTGCGCGGGGCTCCCGGCACGCCGCCGGCCTGCCAGGCGGTCAACGCCCTGATGCGCCGCGCGGCGGTCGACCCCTCGATCCGGCCGCTGGCGCTGGCCCAGATCGGGGCGCTGCAGAGGGGGACGGCCGACCGGATCTCCCGCAGCTATCTGGCCGACCGCTCGACGGCCACCTTCCGCGTGATCGTCGACCCGCTGGTCAGCTGGATGTGGGTCGGCGGGCTGATCGCCCTGGCGGGAGCGTTGATCGCGATCTGGCCCACCCCCGGCGCCGGGCTCCGCCGGGTCCGCGGATATCAGGGCGCCCGGCTGGGCCGCGGCCTCTCGCGGGCCTGATCGGCGGGCCGGCGTGGAGGTCCTCTTCGGGCTGATCCTGATCGTCCTGGTCGCCGCCTTCGTGCTTGCGCCGCTGCGCGGCCCCCGGCACCCGGCCCGCGGGGAGGACCCGCTGATAGCCGACCTTGAGGCGCGCAAGGAGGCCAAGTACCGCGAGGTCCGCGACACCCAGCTCGACCACGCTTCGGGCAAGCTCGGCGAGGAGGACTTCAGGGCCCAGGAGGCGCGCCTCCGGGGCGAGGCGGCCGAGATCCTCCGCGAGCTGGACGCGGCACGGAAGGGGGGCGGAGAGCGATCCGAGGCCGCCCCGGGCCCCCCGGGCACGGGCCGGGCCGCCCCCCGGGACCCGAGCGACGCTCCCACCCCGGCCCCCCGGGACCCGAGCGACGCTCCCACCCCGGCCCCCCGGGACCCGAGCGACACTCCCACCCCCTAGAATCCGGCCCGTGTACGCGATCCTCGCGGTCATACAGGTGATCATCTCCGTCGTCCTGATCTTCCTCATCCTGCTGCACTCGGGGAAGGACGCAGGGCTTTCGGGTGCCTTCGGCATCGGCGGCGGCGGCAGCTCGATCGGCGGCGGTTCGATGGTCGAGCGCAACCTCGACCGCGCCACGATCTTCTTCGCGATCCTCTTCGTCCTCAACACCTTCGTCCTGCTGAAGATCTAGCGGCACTCAGCCGCCGGCGAGGCTCGAGGGGCCCTCACGACACCGTCGTGACCGCGATAGGTGCCGCCGCCGAGCATCTGCCGGGCTCGCTGAACACTTTGACCACCCATGGATGGCTCCGCGCTTCAGCGAGCAAGCGCGCCCGGGCCTCAGGGGGAAGACAAGGGCCTCGCTGAGCGGTTGGACCACCCATGGAGGTCGATCCGGTTCAGCGAGGAGCCGGCCGGAGTGCGGTGCCGGAAGGAGCGAGCGAGGAGGGTCGCCGCGGCGAAGCCGTCCGGCCCGGCATGGCGACCGTGCTCGGGCTCGCGGCGCGGCAGCACGGCGTGGTCTCGCGGACCCAGCTTCGGGGCCTCGGGCTCAGTGCAAGGGCGATCGCCCACAGGGTGGGCCGCGGCCGGCTGCATCCGGTCTGGCGCGGCGTCTTCGCGGTTGGCCGGCCCGGGCTGGACGAGTCCGGCCGGTGGATGGCCGCGGTGCTGGCCTGCGGCAGGGGCGCTTTCCTCAGTCACCGCAGCGCGGGCGCCCTTTGGGGCGTGCGGGAGTGGCGCGGGCCGATCGAGGTCACGGTGCCCCAGGACCGGAACCCCCGGCCACCGGGCATCCTCGTGCACCGGCGGTTCACCGTCGGTCCGGTAATCCGGGACGGGATCCCGGTCACGGCTCCAGCCGACACCCTCGTGGACCTGGCCGCCGTTCTCGGAGAGGCTCAGCTCGAGGCCGCGGTCAACGAGGCCGACCGTCTGGGCCTCGTCGACCCGGAGTCGCTCGCCACCCACCTGGACCGGATCCCTCGGCGTCCCGGGCTCGGCGCGCTGCGCCGCCTCCTCGAGAGGGGCAGCTTCAGCCTCACCGATTCCGAGCTGGAGCGCCGCTTCCTGCGGCTCGTGCGCGCGGCAGGGCTGCCGGAGCCGCAGACCGGCGTGCGGCTGAACGGCTTCAGGGTGGACTTCCACTGGCCGCAGCTGGGCCTCGTCGTGGAGACCGACGGTCTTCGCTATCACCGCACGGCCGCCCAGCAGGCCCGGGACCGTCTGCGAGACCAGGCCCACGTCATGGCCGGACTGAGGGCGCTTCGGTTCACCCACTCGCAGGTCGCCCACCGACCGGAGTACGTCCGCTCGGTGCTGGTCGCCACTGTCCGTCGCTGCGGTCCGTAAGGGGCCGGCCCGGTAGGTGGATGCGGCGGAACGGCTCGCGCCTTGCCTGGGGGCCGACCGGAACCGGCCCCGCGTCATGCGCCAACCGAGGCGGACCAGGACTCTCGCGGGCTTCTTGGAGGTCCGGGGAAGTGCGGCTGAGAGGAGTCGAACCTCCACGGACCTTGCGGTCCACAAGGCCCTCAACCTTGCGCGTCTACCAGTTCCGCCACAGCCGCTAGAGGGGCGGCCGATTGTAGTGGGCGGGGGCATTCCGGGGGTCACGGGCGCCCCGCACTTGAAAGCGTCCGCGGGGGCGGCTACTCTACGAACATGTGTTCGAACGGATCGGTGCAAGCGATCGAGGGGCGACCGCGGAAAGGGCTGAGATGGACCTGACCAAGAGGCAGAAGGAGATCTTCGACTTCATCCGCCGCTACGCGGCAAAGACCGGCTACCCGCCCACCGTCCGGGAGATCGGCAAGGCGGTCGGCCTGCACTCCTCCTCGACGGTCCACGCCCACCTTGCGAACCTGGAGAAGGCGGGGCTGCTGCGCCGCGACCCCTCCAAGCCGCGGGCGATCGAGCTGCTGATAGACAAGGCGAAGAGGGCGATCCGCGCCGACGGCCTGCCGCTGGTCGGGCAGGTGGCCGCCGGGGAGCCGATCGTCGCCGAGGAGAACATCGAGGAGTACCTCGAGATCCCGGACGTGATCGGAGGGGAGGACGGGGACTACATCCTCCAGGTGCGCGGCGAGAGCATGAAGGACGCGGGCATCCTCGAAGGCGACTACGTGATCGTCCGTCCCAGCGAGGACGCCGACAACGGCGAGATCGTGGTCGCGCTGATCGGCGAGGAGGCCACCGTGAAGCGCATCTACCGCGAGTCCGACCACATCCGCCTGCAGCCCGAGAACCAGGCCATGGAACCGATCCGGACCGCCGACGCGCGGGTTCTCGGCAAGGTGATCGGTGTCTTCAGGAAGGTCCAGTGACGGTCGCGGCGCCGGAGGCCCGGCGGGCCGTCGCGGCGGCGGGAGACTCGGCGGGAAAGCTGTTCGACGGACCGGGTTTGACCCTCGAGGAGATGATCCTGAGGGCCTGGGAGGACCTGGTCCGCGACGGCTCCGCCGAGTGTCCCGTCTGCCGTGGCCGGCTGCTGGCGGCGGCCGGTTGCGAGGACTGCGGCTCGCGCCTCGACTGAACGGCAGGTCCGGGCTCGACGAAGTTCGCGCACGGGGCTACGATTGAGGGGCGCGCCGGGCGATCGCGGGGAGAGAAAACCCCTCGAGGAAAGTCCGGACACCGAAGGGCGAGGGCGGTGGGTAACGCCCACCCGGGGAAACCCGCGGGAAAGTGCCACAGAAACACACGGCCGATGGCGCGGCCACACGTGAGCCGCGCACAGGCAAAGGTGAAAGGGTGCGGTAAGAGCGCACCGGCGTCGCGGTGACGCGGCGGCCAGGCAAACCCCGCCCGGTGCAAGGCCAAACGGGACCGTCGACCCTGCCCGGCGAGGTCCAGGTGGGCCGCAGGGCCCCGTGACCGCGGTCGCGGGCCCCGGCGGGGCGAGAGCCCCGGCGAGACAGATGGTCGCTCAAGACAGGATCCGGCTTACAGGCGCGCTAAGGAAGGGGCCCCGCCAGGGGCCTCTTCTATTGGGCGTGGGAGCCCGATGACCGGCCCGCTCAGGGCGGGGTCACCGGCGCTGGCTGACTCAGGGCGGGGTCACCGGCTCTGGCTGGCTCAGGGCGGGGGCCACTGGCCGGACTCGATCAGCCGCCTGTAGCGGCGCTGGCGCCGGGCCGCGTCGCGCATGAACCAGCCGACCCCGATCGCCCCGAGGGCGGGGAAGGTGTCGAGGGTGCGGACCAGGGCGCCGCGCCAGCGCGGAAAGCTCGCCACCGGGCGCGGGCGGTCCACCAGCCTGCCCAGCTCCGCGGCAACCTGCTCGGGGGTGAGCAGGACGCCCGAGAAGGAGACCGCGGCAGCCGGGTCGTCGACCTTGTTCTTGAGCATCGGGGTCCAGATGCCATCGGGGCAGAGGGCCGAGAGGTGGATGCCCCGGATCCCGGCCCGGCGCAGGTCGAGCAGGGTGCCGAGGGTGAAGGCGATTGCGCCGTGCTTGCTGGCCGCGTAGGCGACCTCTCCCGGCGCCGCCACCAAACCGGTCAGGGAGATGACGTTGATCACGTGGCCGCGGCCGGCCGCCATCATCGGCTCGAGGGCGGCGACCGTCCCGTTCATCGTCCCGATCAGGTTCACGTCGATCATCAGCCGCCGGGCCGCCGCGTCCTGCTCCCA
Source organism: Solirubrobacterales bacterium (assembly GCA_046330315.1). Taxonomy (GTDB): domain Bacteria; phylum Actinomycetota; class Thermoleophilia; order Solirubrobacterales; family 70-9; genus JAXLSZ01. The sequence goes on along the minus strand of JAXLSZ010000007.1, from coordinate 135,256 downwards.
GGCGTCGCCGGTGATCAGCACGCCCGCGTTGTTGACCCAGAGGTCCAGCGACCCTGTCATCTGCACGGTCGCGGCGGCGACCGAGTGGCAGGCCTCCTCGTCGCGGACGTCGAGGGCCGAGCCGAACGCCTGGCCTCCGATCGCCCCGGCCGCCTCGACCGCCTCGGTCTCCTCGACGTCGGTCACGTGGACCGTGTAGCCGCGCACGGACAGGGTGCTGGCCACGGCGCGGCCGAGGCCCCGAGCGGCACCGGTTACCACGGCGGACGGCATCGGCCGGAGAATAGTCGGGTGCAGGCCTGGGGCGGGGCGCCGAGCCTGCCGATAGCCGTCACGGGCCCAGGACCGGGCAGACCGGCCGGCCATCGAGGACCGCCATGAGCTCTGTTAGCATCGCGCCAGCCGCTGAGTCTCCGCCACATATCCGGAGATCGGGGGAACCCGTTCGTGGGGCGAATCGCAGGCACCAGCCGCGTAGCGCAGCTCTTCCGGCGCGAGCCCGTCAGCTAACCCCGTAAGCGTCGAGAAGAGATGAGCCGAAGCAAGCGCCCGGGAGGGGCGATAGGAGATCATCGCGGCCGGCCGCTCCGGCGCCGCAGACCGCCGACGACGCTGACCGCGGCCGTGCTGGCCGGGATCCTCGCCATGTCGGGGGCCGTCGCCTCCGGCGCGGCGGGGCGGGCCAGCGGCGGGACCGGGCTGCCGGGCCTCGGCATCCCCTTCGGCAGCAGGGTTCTGCGGGTAGGGATGGAGGGCAGCGACGTCGCAGTCCTCAACGGGATCGTGAAGTCCAAGCTGTACGGCTCGGCGGTCCCGATGGGCAGTCGCTTCGGCGAGGGCACGGCCAGCGCCGTTCGCCGCTTCCAGCAGCGCAAGGGGCTGCACAGGACGGGGGTGGTCACCAGGGCCACCGCCGACGCGCTCGCCGGCTCGATGAAGAGGGCCGGGGCGACCTGGTACGGGCCGGGGCTCTACGGGAACCACACGGCATGCGGGCAGGTGCTGCACCGCGACACGATCGGCGTCGCCCACCGCACCTTGCCCTGCGGCACCCCGGTGACTTTCGCGTACCACGGCCACTACGCGATCGCCGTGGTGATAGACCGCGGCCCCTACTCGAAGGGCAACGACTGGGATCTCACCAACGGCCTGCGCGAGTTGCTCGGCTTCGAGGGGCGCGACGAGGTCCGCTACGCGGTCGCCCGCAGGGTCGCCCGCAGGTCGAGGTAGGGCGGGCCGCCGCGCCGACCTCCCGCATCGCGGCGGGGTCCTGCGCCTCCGGGCGCGGACACCGCAACATTCCACCGGGTGCGGGAACCACGCCATTCCTCAGGGTGCGGAAACCACGCCCATTCCACCCGGCGGCGGACACCACGCCATTCCTCCGGGCGCGGACACCACGTCCCTTCCTCCGCAACTTTCGGGCTGCAGAGCATTTAGGCTCATGGATCCCGATTCTCAAGACGAGAGGAGCCTTCGAGAAATGTCCAAGTTCGGTGCCAGCGCGCCGGGGACCCTGCAAGGGCCGCGCCGCAAGGTCGCGACGATCGCCGCCGCCATTGGGGTGCTGTCGCTGCTCGTCGCGATGGTCGCTGCCGCGCCCGGAGCCGGGGCGGCGGGCAAGACCACGGTGATCCTCGGCGGCGGAGGCTCCCTGCCCGACCCCGCCTGTCCCGACCAACCCTGCCGGGCGATCGGCAGCGTCACCGGCTTCCAGAGCTCGACGGCGAACGCGCAGCTGCCGTTCCGTGTCCCGCGAAACGGCCGGATCGTCTCCTGGAGCGTCACGCTGGCGCAGCCCACGAACTCCCAACGGGCATTCTTCAACGGCTTCTTCGGCACCCCGCCGGAGGCGCGCCTGGCGATCCTCAAGCGGATCCCCAAAACCTCTCCTCCGGTCTACAAGCTGCGTCGGCAGAGCCCCATCCGTGTGCTCAGCCCCTACCTGGGCCAGACGGTGAAGTTCAGGCTCGGCAAGCCCCTGGCGGTGCGCCGCGGCAACATCGTCGGGCTCACCGTTCCGACCTGGATCCCGGCCTTCGCGGTCAACCAGTCCGCCCGGGACACCTGGCGGGCCAGTCGCCAGAAGGGCAAGTGCTTCAACACGACCGCGCTTCGCCAGGGCCGCCCGCAGCAGATCGTGGACACCAAGCGGGTCTACGGGTGCCGCTACTCGACGGCCCGGCTGCTCTACACGGCGACGCTGGTCGAGGACTGAGCACCGGCAGGGGGCGCCGGGGCCGGCAGGGGGCGCCGGGGCCGGCAGGGGGCGCCGGGGCCGGCAGGGGGCGCGGGGGCCGGCACGGCCCCGGCGACCTCCACCGCCGAGCTTCAACTTCCAACCGATTATCAGCTGAAAGTTGAAGCTCGGCGGCGGGGGGGATCAGGCGGCCGAGGGGAGGACCCTGGGTACTGCCTGGTCCTGGGGGAGCGCCGCGGAGCCTGCGATCAGGCTCTGGAACTCGTTGAGAGCGAGGTGTCCCACGGCCTCGAGGATCTCCTCGTCGGTCCAGCCGATCTCGCGGGCCTCCTCGTGGAGGTGGAGCGGGGGATGGCCGCGGGCTTCCAGGGCCGCCCGCAGGTACTCCAGCAGCGCCGCCTCCTTGGGGTCGGCCGACCCGAAGCCGCGGGCCCGTGCCACCTCGTCCAGCCCGAGCCCGGCGCTCCTTGCCGAGCGCGCGTGCTGGGCGATGCTGTAGGTGTCGCCGCGTTGCTCGGCGACTGCGAGCGCGATGCGCTCCCGGGTCGCCCTGGGCAGGACTCCGCCGCGAAGCTCCGAGCGCATCCGTGTGTAGGCCCGCAGCACCGCCGGGGCGCCTGCCAGCACGCCGACGAACTTGGTGACGGCGCCTCCGGCCGCCTGGATGCTCCTCAAGAGCGGCGCGCTCTCGTCGGGCGCGGTGAGCTCGTCGTGGATATGGAACCTGCTTACGTCTGTCTTGACCGTCAACTTGAACCTGCTTCCGGCTCGGGGGCCAACCGCCCCGCCGGCGTCGCGTGCCTTTAGGAAGCGATTAGCCTGCCTTTACTTTACTTTGAGCCAATACCTTACGAGAAGTAAGTTATAGCTCTTTCCGGCCGGGCCGGCAAGGCCCACCGGCACATCTTCTCTGTCTCAGATACGGAGGCCGGCACCTCGGCGGTTCACGGATTTGGCCTATCGTTGCCCTCTCGGAGATCGAAGAGAGGGAGACCACAGATGCCGGCGAAGCCCCCGACCGCAAGTGACGTGATCGAGGCCTGCAAGGAGCGCGACGTGCGCTTCGTGCGGCTCTGGTTCACCGACGTCCTCGGTCAGCTCAAGAGCTTCTCGATCAACGCCTCCGAGCTCGACGACGCCTTCGACGGTGGGATGGGCTTCGACGGATCCTCGATCACCGGCTTCAACCCGATCGAGGAGTCGGACATGATCGCCATGCCGGACCCCAGCACCTTCTCGCTGCTGCCGTGGCGCCCGGAGGACCGCAACGCGACCGCCCGGCTGTTCTGCGACATCCGGGTGCCCGGGGGCGACGCCTACGAGGGAGACCCCCGCTGGATCCTCCGCCGCGCCCTCGGCCGCGCCCGCGAGATGGGCTTCGAGGCCTACAACGTCGGGCCGGAGCTCGAGTTCTTCTACTTCACGTCGGCCAACCCCGACGGGGTGCCCGAGGTGCTCGACGAGGGCGGCTACTTCGACCTCACCACGCTCGACGCGGGCTCCGACGTGCGCCGCGAGACCGTCCTGGCCCTGGAGAAGATGGGGATCCACGTCGAGTACACCCACCACGAGGTCGGCCCCTCCCAGCACGAGGTGGACATGCGCTACAAGGACGCGCTGGCCATGGCGGACGATTGCATGACCTACCGGATCGTGGTCAAGGAATACGCGATGAAGTACGGCTGGCACGCCACCTTCATGCCCAAGCCCCTGTTCGGCGAGAACGGCTCCGGGATGCACGTCCACCAGTCGCTTTCCAGGGACGGGCGCAACGCCTTCTACGACGCCGACGACCAGTACTACCTCTCCGAGACGGCGAAGTCGTTCATCGCCGGCCAGCTCAAGCACGCCAGGGAGATCTCGCCCCTGTTCGCCCAGTGGGTGAACTCCTACAAGCGCCTGGTGCCCGGCTACGAGGCCCCGGTCTACCTGGCCTGGTCGCGGCGCAACCGCTCGGCGCTGATCCGGGTCCCGCTCTACCACCCGGGCAAGGAGGGAGCGACCCGGGCCGAGCTGCGCTGCCCCGATCCGGCCTGCAACCCCTACCTCTGCTTCGCCGGGATGCTCCAGGCGGGTCTCGAGGGCATCGAGAAGGGCTACGAGCTCCCCGAGCCGATGGAGCAGAACCTCTACCACCTCTCCCCGGAGGAGCGCTCGCAGCGGGGGATCGAGCAGCTCCCGGCGACGCTCGGGGAGGCGATCGAGGTGGCGGCGGAATCCGAGCTGGTGCTGCGCACCCTCGGTGAGCACACCTTTCGGCGCTTCGTCGAGATCAAGCGCCAGGAGTGGGACGACTACCGCGTCCAGGTGACCCCCTGGGAGATCGAGCACTTCCTGCCGATCCTCTGATGCCCGCCCCGGCGGCTCGCGGGACCGGCTGATGCCCGCCCCGGCGGCTCGCGGGACCGGCTGATGCCCGAGCTTGCGGTGGTGCGGGTCTTCGTCGGCGAGGGAGGCCGGTTCGGCAATCCCCTGGGAGTCTTCCTCGACGGCCCCTCGGTGCCCGAGGAGGATCGACGGCGGGTCGCGGCGGACCTCGGCTTCAGCGAGACCGTCTTCGTCGATGACGTCGCCACCGGCGAGCTCCGGATCCTCACCCCCGCTGCGGAGCTCCCCTTCGCCGGGCACCCGCTTCTCGGCACCGCCTGGCTGCTCGCCCGCCAGGGGCGCCCGCCGGAAGCCCTGCGGCCCCCGGTGGGGGAGACAGCGGTGCGATTCGAGGCCGGGGGCGGGCCAGGGGGAGCGGGCGAGCCGCTCGTCCACGTGTCCGGCCTCGGTGAGTGGTCCGCCTTCGAGACCCTCAAGCTTGCCCGGCCGGACGAGGTGGACGCCCTCGACGGCCGCCCCGGCGACCGCGGCGGCAATCTCTACGCCTGGGCCTGGATCGACGAGGCGGCAGGGACTGTCAGGGCCCGCTCCTTCGCGCCCCAGCTCGGCGTCCCCGAGGACGAGGCGACAGGATCGGCCGCCCTCGGCCTGGCGGTCGAGCTTGATCGCGAGCTGGAGATCCACCAGGGCCGCGGCTCGCTCCTGCGGGCGCGCGCGCTCGGCGGAGGCCGCGGTGAGGTCGGGGGCGCGGTGGCGCTGGAGCGCTGCTCCGATTACCCGCTCAGCGCCCTCTGATCCTCGCCGCGATCGACGTCTTCAGGTTCACCGCTCCCAGCATCAGGCGCTCCTGGATGGAGCCGGTCGGCGGCAGCGCCCCGAGCTTCTGGGCGATGTCGGCGCCGTTGACGTAGGCGCGATTCTCGGTCACCAGCCCCTCCTCGTCGAAGCTGAGCACGTCGCAGCCCTCGGTCTCGATCCGGGCGCCGTTGGCGAGAAGTCCCTGGAACCGGGCCCCGCCGGTAAAGGTTCCGGTCGCCCGCCAGCGGACCGCGGCACTGCTCTCGGAAGCGACCACCTCGACGACCTCGAACTGGAAGTCCGGGAAGGCGGCGAAGAGGTTCTCGAAGTACTCGCGGTACCCGTCGGGGACGCGCAGCTCCGCCATCCCGTAGATGTGGGCGACGCCGCCGGGGGCCCAGTTCGCGATCATCGCGTCGACGTCGCGGCGCCGGGCGCCGGCGAAGTAGTTGCGGGCGAGCTCCTCTGTCGATCTCGTCTCAGCCGTCGCCATCGAGGGTCCTCCTCAGCTGCTCGGGGTCGGTCACCGGAGTCTGGCAGGTGAAGTTCTCGCAGAGGTAGGCGGCAGGGCGACCCGCGACCTCGGTGCGTCCCCGCATCAGTTCCGGCACCGAGGTGCCGTCCGGCCCGCCTGCCAGGACGAGGTGGGGGCGCAGCCGGGCCCGGGCGACCTCCTCCAGCTCCGCCGTGTCAGCCCCGGCCAGGGCCAGCTCACGGGTGGGGGAGAGGTGGAAGTCGAGGGCCGCGAGCAGGTGGGGGAATCCCGCCGGCTGGCGCCCGGCGAGCGGAGCGAGGAGGCGCAGGACGCCGACCGCGTGCCGCTCGAACTCACGCTCGCCGCTCAGCGCGGCCAGTCGCAGCAGGCCGGCCGCGGCGGAGGAGGAGCCGGAGGGGATCGGATGGTCGTCGAGGTCCTTGCGCCTGGCGATCAGCTGCTCGCCGTCGTCGGCGGTCGAGAAGAAGCCGCCCCACTCGGGGTCGGCGAAGCGCGCGATCATCGTCTCCGCGACCTCGCGCGCCCGCTCGAACCAGCCGACCTCGAAGGTCGCCTGGTAGAGCACCAGCAGGGCTTCGAGCAGGAATGCGTGGTCCTCGAGGTAGGCGGGGATGCGGGCCTCGCCGCCCTTGTAGGTGCGCAGCAGCCTGCCGCCGCCGTCGCGCATCCCACCCAGCACGAAGCCGGCGCAGTCGCGCGCCGCCTCGAGGTAGTCGGGACGCCGCAGAACCGATCCCGCGTCGGCCAGGGCGGCGATCATCAGCGCGTTCCAGGAGGCGATTCGCTTGTCGTCGAGGCCGGGCCGGACGCGCCTTGCCCGGCGCTCGTACAGCGCCCGCCGCGCGGAGGCGAAGCCGTCCGGCGGCTCCGCCGCGGCGCCCGCCGGGAGGTGGAGGATGTTGCGACCCTCGAAGTTGCCGCGCCCGCTGACGCCGAGGTGCTCGATGACCGGCGGGGCGTCGTCGCCGAGGACCTCCTCGATCTCCGCCCTCTCCCAGAGGTAGAAGGTCCCCTCCTCGCCCTCGGAGTCCGCGTCGAGCGCCGAGTGGAAGCCGCCCTCGGGGCCGCGCATCTCGGCCAGGGCCCAGTCGAGTGTCTCGGTCACCACCCGCCGGTAGCGCTCGTGGCCGAGCTCCTGCCACCCGTGCAGGTAGGCGCGGGCAAGCAGGGCGTTGTCGTAGAGCATCTTCTCGAAGTGGGGCACGAGCCAGGCGGCGTCCACCGAATAACGGGCGAAGCCGCCGCCGATCTGGTCGTAGATCCCGCCGGCCGCCATCCCGTCCAGGGTGATCTCGACCACGTCCGTATGGCCCCGGGCGAGGAGCAGCTCGAGAGCCGGGGCGGGCGGGAACTTGGGCGCCCCGCCGAAGCCGCCGCGGCGCAGGTCGGCCGAGCGGCGGATCGCGGCGACGGCCTCGTCCACGAGCGCCGGGCGCAGCGGCTCCCCCGAGGGTTCGATCCGCGCCGTCGCCCCCAGCCGCTCGCGGGTCAGGTCGGCGGCGACCCGGATCTCCTCGCGGCGTTCGCCGTAGCCGGCGGCGACCGCGGCCAGCACCTGCATGAAGCTCGGGCTGCCGGGGGCCGGTTCGGGGGGGAAGTAGGTCCCGCCGAAGAAGGGCACCCCTTCGGGATCGAGGAAAACGGTCATCGGCCAACCCCCGTGCCCGGTCGAGGCCTGCACGAACTCCATGTAGAGCGCGTCCACGTCGGGGCGCTCCTCGCGGTCCACCTTGACGTTGACGAAGTGCTCGTTCATGTAGGCGGCCGTCGCCGGGTCCTCGAAGGACTCCCTCTCCATCACGTGGCACCAGTGGCAGGCCGAGTACCCGACCGAGAGCAGGATCGGGAGGTCCTCCTCGCGGGCACGGGCCAGGGCCTCCTCCCCCCACGGGTACCAGTCGACCGGGTTGTCGCGGTGCTGGCGGAGGTAGGGGCTGGTCTCCGCGGCGAGGCGGTTGCTCATCGACCCAGGTTAGGGGCCGGCTCGGGGCGGCCCCGGCTCCCTGCCCCTCAGCCCTCGGTGAGGTCCCGGGCGAAGGTCTCGAAGGCGTTGAGGTAGCGCTCGACGTCCTCGGCGGAGTGGGCGATCGACAGCGTCCACTCCTCCTCGACCCCCGGCGTCATGAAGATGCCGTGGTTCATGTGGTAGAGCCAGGCCAGGGTCGAGAGCTCTCCGTCCACCTTGGTCAGGTAGTCGCGGTACTCGTAGATCGGCTCCGGCGCGAAGATCACGCAGCCCTTGGCCCCGAGCCCCTGGGTGTACGCGGGCAGCCCGTAGGAGTCGACGATCCCCTGGCAGCCCTCGAGCAGGGCGTCGTTGGTCCTCTCGAGCTGTTCGTAGGCGTCCCTGGTCAGCACCTCGGTCAGCGTCGCCTTCGACGCGGCCATGACCAGCGGGTTGCCGTTGAAGGTGCCGATCTGGTGGACCTTGTCGGAGGCGACCACCTCGCCCAGCTCCGCCGTCATCCCGATCGCACCGCCCGGGTAGCCGCCGGCGATCGCCTTCGCCAGGGCGACGACGTCCGGCTGCACGCCGAAGCGCTCGGTCGCGCCTCCGTAGGCGATCGTCGCCCCCGTCTTCACCTCGTCGAAGATCAGCACCGCCCCGTGCTCGTCGCAGAGCTCGCGGACGCGCCGCAGGTAGCCGTCGCGCGGCGGGATGATGTTGATGTTCATCATCGCCGGCTCGACGATCATCCCGGCGACCTGGCCCTCGTGGGCCTTCAGCACCTGCTCGAGGATCTCGGCGTCGTTGAAGGGGACCGGGAGGGTGAGGTCGGTGATCGCCCGCGGGTAGCCGGCGCCGAAGGGCACCGGGTTCGGGTTCTCCCTGGGCCCCAGCTCGTCGAGCTCCGGATAGCAGGAGACCATCACGGCGTCGTGGTGGCCGTCGTAGGAGCCCTCGACCTTGACCACCCGGTCGCGGCCGGTGGCGCCGCGGGCCAGGTGGATCGCCGCCATCGTGGACTCGGTGCCCGAGTTGGTGAACCGCCACTGGGGCAGGCCGAAGCGCTTGGCGAGCTCCTCGGCCACGGCGACCGAGCCGTCGGTGGGGGCGGCGAAGTGGGTGCCCAGGTCGTGGCGCTCCTTCACCGCTGCCCCGACCGCGGGGTTGGCGTGGCCGATGCACATCACGCCGAAGCCGTTGTGGAAGTCCACGTACTCGCCGCCGTCGACGTCCCAGACCCGCGAGCCGGAGCCGCGGTCGATGTAGACGGGCCAGGGGTCGTTGACCTGGAAGGAGGAGGGGACGCCGTTCGGCATCACCTGCTTGGCGCGCTGAAAGTACTCGCCCGAGGTCCCCGTGCGCTGCCGGTACAGGTCGAGCTCCTTCTCAGTCAGCTCCTTGAGCTTGCCGCGATCGACCGCTTCTCCCAACCTCATCCCCTCCGTCATCCGCTTCCTTTCGTACTCGGTTTCGGGGAGCCTACCGAGGCGCCTCGCCGGAGGGCCACCCGACACCGGGCTCGCCTCGAAGCTGCGCGCGCTTGATCTTGCCGCTCGCCGTCTTCGGCAGCTCCTCGGCGAAGTCGACGATTCGCGGGAACTTGTACGGTGCGGTTTCGCTCTTGCAGTGCTCCTGCAGCTCGCGGGCCAGGGCCTCGCCGGGCTGGCCGTCGCGGAGGACGACGACGGCGCGCACCACCGCCCCGCGCTCGGGGTCGGGAGCGCTGACCGCGGCGGCCTCGGCGACCCTGGGATGGGTGAGGAGGGCGGACTCGACCTCGAAGGGTCCGATCCGGTAGCCGGAGGAGAGGATGATGTCGTCGTCGCGGCCCTCGAAGTGCAGGTAGCCGTCCTCGTCCTCCGAGACGAGGTCGCCGGTCCGCCACCACTCCCCGGCGAAGCGCTCGCCGTCGAGGTAGTGCGAGAAGAAGGTCGGGCAGGTCGAGACGTCCAGCTCCAGCTCGCCCTCGCGCACCCGGGTCACGATCCCGGGCAGGGGCTGCCCCATCGATCCCTCGCGCACCGCCCGGCCCGAGAGGTTGCCGGTCAGCTGCCCGGTCTCGGTCTGCCCGTAGCCGTCGGCGACCTCGAGGCCGGTGGCCTCGCGGAAGGCGGCGATCACCTCGGGGTTGAGCGGCTCGCCGGCGGAGACCATGCGACGCAGCCCGGGCAGGGGCCGCAGCGTGGCCCGCTTGGCCATCATCCGGTACTCGGTCGGGGCCTGGCAGAGCACGTTGACGCCGAGCCCGGCGATCAGGTCGAGCCGCTCCGACGGCTCGAAACGGGCGTCGTGGATCACCGCTGCGGCTCCGGTGAGCCAGGGGGCGAGGAACACGTTTCGTGAGGACTTCGACCAGCCGGTGGCGGTCGTGCACCAGGCGATCTCGCCCTCCCGGGACCCAAACCAGCGCTCGGCCTGGGCCCGCTGCCCGTAGAGGTAGCGGTAGGCGTGGACCACCCCGCGCGGCTCTCCGGTCGTGCCCGAGGTGAAGACGATCAGGGCCGGCTCGCCGGCGCCAATGTCCTCGGGCAGCGCGGGGGCCTCCTGGGGACGTTCCTCGTCCATCACTTCGGCGATCTCGGCGAGGGTGATGGTTGGCACTCCTCCGGGAAGCCCGGAGAGCAGGGACTCCTCGCCGATCGCCAGCGCCGGCGAGGCGGCGTCGACCCGCAACTCGAGATCGTGGCGGCGAAGCTGCGTGTTGCAGGGCAGGGCAACGGCGCCCATCCGCCAGCAGGCCAGCATCGCCAGGACCCACTCGATCCGGTTGCCCACCAGCGTCATCACGACGTCGCCGCGGCGCACCCCGCGGGCGGCCATCGCCCCAGAGAGGCCCGCGCTGCGGGCGATCAGCTCTCCGAAGTGCCAGTCGCGCCGCCGGCCCTCGGCGTCCAGGGCGATTACCCCCAGCTTCGATGCCGGGAAGCCCTCGAGGAGGTCCTCGATCAGGTTCACGGCCCGCCAGTCTGCCGGACCGCGGGCCGCGGCGGCGTCAGGACCCGCGTCGGCCCCGGAGCATAGGATTGCCGCCATGAGAGTTCACAGAAGCAATGCGGGGCGGTTCGCGGCGCTGGCGGTCGCGGCCCTTGTGCCGGCGGCGCTGGCGATCGGCGGTTGCGGGACGAAGACGCTCAACACCGACGACGTGCAGTCGTCGATCAGCAGCGGCCTTGCCCAGAAGACGGGCACCAAGCCGAAGTCGGTCGATTGCCCGGGCGATGTCAAGGCGGAGAAGGGCGGCACCTTCACCTGCACGCTGACCGCGCCCGACGGCAGCGAGGCAACCGTGAAGGTCACCCAGCTCGACAGCGACGGCCACATCCGCTACTACGTTCCGCCCGGACAGTTCAAGTAGCGCGAAGGCAGCGCCCGTCACCGGGCGCGGAGGCGACGCCGAGGTGGCGCAGGCGCGCTCAGGCCGGGCTCTCGTAGAGCCGGCGGATCGTCACCGCGCCCTCGGGGGCGGCGTCCACGCAGAGGTCGCAGAGCACGCACTCGTCGAGGTTCTCGGTGACGATCTCGACGCCGTCTCCGGTGGCACGGAAGATGTCCACAGGGCAGACCTCCTCCAGCTTCGAGGCAAGCCCGGGATCGGAGGCCGCCGAGGGCTCGACCTCGACCGCGATGAAGATGCCGTGCAGCGGCTCCCCGGCGCTCACGCCCCGCTCCCCAGCCGCTCGGAGACCGCGCCGGGGATCTCGTCGATGCGCTCGACGACCCGGATCCCGGCCGACTCCAGGCGGGCGATCTTCTCGGCCGCCGTGTCCTCCTTGCCCTCGACGATGGTCCCGGCGTGGCCGAAGCTCATCCCCTTCATCTCCTCGTCGTCCATGAACTTCCCGGCCATGAAGGCGACGATCGGCAGCCGCGAGTCGTTGTCCGCCACCCACGCCGCGAGCTGGGCCTCCATGCGCCCCCCCGGCTCGGTGTAGATGACGATCGCCCGCGTCTGCTCGTCGGCCTCGAACAGCGGCATCAACTCCGCGTAGGTGGAGCCGATGATCGCGTCCCCGCCGATCGAGATCGCCGTGGAGACGCCGAGGCCGGCCGCGGTCAGCGAGGAGGAGATCTCGGTGGTCATGCCCCCCGAGCGGGACATCACCCCCACGGGGCCGGGCGAGTAGGCCTTCGCCGCGTCCTTCGCCGGGCCCCCGATCCCCCCCATCTTGCAGACCCCCGGGACGATCAGCCCGAGGCAGTTGGGCCCGATGATCCTCGCCCCTCGCAGCTCGGCGAGCTCGACCATCTGGGCCACGTCGCGGCGGGGAATCCGCTCGGTGACGACGACGAGAAGCTTGATCCCGTTCTCGATCGCCTCCAGGACGGCGTCCTTGGTGAAGGCGGGGGGGACAGTCACCACCGAGCCGTCGACGGGGGAGCCGTGGTTGGCGATCGCCTGCCCGACCGTGTCGAAGACCGGGACCCCGTGCACCTCGCGGCCCTTGCGCCCCGGCGTGACCCCGCCCACCACCCTGGAGCCGTAGTCCAGGCACTCCCGGGTTAGGTTGACGGCCTCGCGCCCGGTGATCCCCTGCACTATGAACGTCGTCTCCTCGGTCAGCAGGATGGACATCAGGCCGCTTCTCCCTGGACCTTGGCGACGGCGCGGCCGGCCGCCTCCCACATCGAGACCGAGCGGTCGCAGGACTCGACCCCGTAGCGCTCGAGGATCTTGAAGCCCTCCTCCTCCCAGGCGCCCGGGATGCGGAAGATCGCGATCGTCTCGGCGGGGTCCTTGCCGAGCTCGAGGCAGGCCTTGATCACGCCGCGGGCGACGATGTCCACCCTGGTGTTGGAGACGATCGACATCATCACCGCGATCTTCTCGACCCCGTCCTTGCGCAGCACCTCCTTGGCCAGGCCGCAGGACTTGGCGACCGAGGGGTTGCCGCCGATCTCCGAGTAGTTGGCGGGCCGCCCGCCCTGGCTGCGCACCGCGTCGGTGAGGGTCAGCGAGCCGCCCCCGGCCCCGATCACCAGGCCGAGGTTGCCCTCGAAGCCGTGGTCGCGCCCCTGGATCACCCCGCGGTGGTCGGCGGCGTCGATCGCTGCGACGTTGCGCTCGAAGCCGCTCGGCTCGTAGCTCTCGCGGGTGTCGCCGGCCTCGATCCCGAGCACTCCCTCGAGCAGGGCCCTCTGGCGCGGCTTGCCCTCGTTCTCCATCTCCATGTGGGCGTCGAGCGCGACGAAGCTCCCGTCGGCCAGTTCGGCGAGGGGGTTGATCTCGGCGAGGGTCATGTCGTGGTCGCGGAAGAGGCGGGCGAGGCGGGCCAGGATCGGGCTCGCCCGGTTGAGCCGGGAGCCGGTGACCCCGGTCGCCGCGATCGCCTGCTTGGCCTCGAAGTCGGAGATCGGGAGGAGGTTGGAGAGGTGCCCGCGGCCCACGTGGTCGGGGTGCTTCTCGGCGACCTCCTCGATGTCGATGCCGCCCATGTCGCTGAACAGCATCAGCGGCCTCTTGGCGGTCCCGTCCCAGACCACCCCGGCGTAGTACTCCTGCTTGACCTCGGCCCTGGGGTCCACCAGGACCCCTCGCGGCAGGTGCCCGTTGATCTCCAGCTCGAGGATCTCGGCGGCGTGCGCGGCCGCCTCCTCGGCGCTGTCGGCGAACCTGACGCCGCCGGCCTTCATCCGGCCGCCGGTCAGCACCTGGGACTTGATCACCACCGGCCCGCCGATCTCCCCGGCGGCCGCCCGGGCCTCCTCTGCGGTCGTGCAGAAGCCGTATCCGGTGACCGGGATCCCGGCCTCCTCGACGATCCTTCGGGCCTCGTACTCGTAGAAGCGCATCGGCGGCCGGCAACCCTACTTCGTAGGCTTGGCGAGTGCACTCCCGGGCAGCGATCGCACTGGCCGCCCCTGCGTTGGCGCTGGCCCTGGCCGCCTGCGGGGGGACGGTGATCGACGACGCCAAGGCCGAGGACGCGATCCGCGACGACATCGAGACCAACCTCGGCGTCGAGGTCCGCTCCGTCGAGTGCCCGTCAGACGTCGAGGTGGAGCCGGGCACGACCTTCGAATGCGCCGTCGTCGCGAAGGGCGGCGGGCGGGCGACGGCGACGCTGAGGATCCTCGACTCCGACGCCGACGTGAGGTTCGTCGACCTCCGGGCGACCGGGCGACCTGGGTCGCAGCCCCCGAGCAAGTGACGAAAATCACCAGATCCGCCGGGGCGCACGTCGCCCCGGCGCAAGGTGCGAAAGAATGGCCCAAGGGAGAGCGGGGTCCCACGAATCGCAGCACGAAAAGGAGCAATGAGGTCTGACCCGTGAGCCAATCCATCGCGGCCTCCGCGCCGAGCAAGAACGAGAAGCTGATCTCCTGGGTGCAGGAGATTGCCGAACTGACCCAGCCGGACGAAGTCCACTGGTGTGACGGAAGCGCCGAGGAGTACGACCGCCTCGCGCAGGGCCTGGTGGAGGCGGGGACCTTCAGGCACCTCTCCGAGGCGAAGCGCCCGAACTCCTACCTCGCCTTCTCCGACCCCGGGGACGTGGCCAGGGTGGAGGACCGGACGTTCATCTGCTCGGAGCGCGAGGAGGATGCCGGCCCGACCAACAACTGGCGCGAGCCCGGGGAGATGCGCGCCACCCTGGAGGGCCTCTTCCGGGGCTCGATGAAGGGGCGCACGATGTACGTGGTCCCCTTCTCGATGGGGCCGCTGGGCTCGCCGATCGCCCACATCGGGGTCCAGCTCACCGACTCCGCCTACGTGGCGGTCTCGATGCGGATCATGACCAGGATGGGTGCCGGCGCCCTGGAGGTGCTGGGGGAGGACGGCGAGTTCGTTCCCTGCGTGCACTCCGTCGGCGCCCCCCTCGCCGAGGGCGAGGAGGACGTCCCCTGGCCCTGCAACGCCGAGAACAAGTGGATCGTCCACTACCCCGAGACCCGCGAGATCTGGTCCTACGGCTCCGGCTACGGCGGCAACGCCCTGCTCGGCAAGAAGTGCTTCGCGCTGCGGATCGCCTCGGTGATGGCCCGCGACGAGGGCTGGCTCGCCGAGCACATGCTGATCCTCAAGCTGACCTCCCCCGAGGGCGAGGTCAAGCACGTGACCGGCGCCTTCCCCTCGGCCTGCGGGAAGACCAACCTGGCGATGCTGATCCCCACGCTTCCCGGCTGGAAGGTCGAGACGATCGGCGACGACATCGCCTGGATGAAGTTCGGCGAGGACGGCCGCCTCTACGCGATCAACCCCGAGGCCGGCTTCTTCGGCGTCGCGCCCGGAACCGGCGAGAAGACCAACCCCAACGCGATGAAGACCGTGGCGGGGGACTCGATCTTCACCAACTGCGCGCTGACCGACGACGGCGACATCTGGTGGGAGGGCATGACCGAGGAGGTCCCCGCCCACCTCACCGACTGGCACGGGGAGGACTGGACGCCCGAGGCGGACCGCCCGGCCGCCCATCCCAACGCCCGCTTCACGACACCCGCGGCGCGCTGTCCCTCGATCGCCGAGGAGTGGGAGGACCCGGCCGGGGTGCCGATCGACGCCTTCCTGTTCGGGGGGCGGCGCTCGACCGTGGTACCGCTCGTCCGTGAGGCCTTCGACTGGGAGCACGGGGTCTTCCTGGGGGCGATGATGTCCTCGGAGACCACCGCCGCGGCCGCCGGCGAGATCGGCAAGCTGCGCCACGACCCCTTCGCGATGCTGCCCTTCTGCGGGTACCACATGGGCGACTACTTCTCGCACTGGGTTGGCCTCGGCGCCAAGGCCGATGCCGCGAGGCTGCCGCGGATCTTCTACGTCAACTGGTTCCGCAAGGGCTCCGACGGCAGGTTCCTGTGGCCCGGGTACGGCGAGAACAGCAGGGTGCTGGAGTGGATCTTCAGGCGCTGCGAGGGAACGGCGGAGGCGGTCGAGACCCCGATCGGGCTGGTCCCGGCGGAGGGCTCGATAGACACCGAGGGGCTGGAGGTCTCCGCGGAGGACATGGCCGAGCTGCTCGCCGTGGAGGCCGCGGACTGGCGGAAGGAGCTGCCGGCGATCCATCAGCACTTCGCGCGCTTCGGCAGGCATCTCCCGGACGAGCTGCACGTGCAGCTCGCCGACCTCGAGCGCCGCCTCGAGGGTGGCGCGGAATAGACTCGCTCCCATGAGCGAGGAGACGACGAAGTACCAGCTGCCCGAGTCCGCGATCCCCACGTCGTGGGTGAACCTGCTGCCCGACCTGCCGGGCGAGCCCCTGCCCCCGCTGAGCCCCCAGACGGGCGAGCCGGCGGGGCCGCCGGACCTGGCGCCGATCTTCCCGATGGCGCTGATCGAGCAGGAGGTCTCCGGCGAGCCGGAGATCGGCATCCCCGAGGAGGTCCGCGAGATCTACAAGCTCTGGCGCCCGACGCCGCTGATCCGGGCCCGCAGGCTGGAGCGCGAGATCGACACGCCGGCGCACATCTACTACAAGTACGAGGGCGTCTCGCCCGCCGGCTCCCACAAGCCGAACACCGCGGTTCCCCAGGCCTACTTCAACCGCGAGGCAGGGATTCGCAAGCTCGCCACCGAGACGGGAGCCGGGCAGTGGGGGTCCTCGCTGGCGCTGGCCTGCAGGCTGTTCGGGCTCGAGTGCGAGGTCTTCATGGTCGGCGTCTCCTACGACCAGAAGCCCTACCGGCGGGCGATGATCGAGACCTGGGGGGGGACCGTGCACCGCAGCCCCTCCGACCTCACCGAGGCCGGCCGCTCGCAGGCCGAGCATCCCACCGGGAGCCTCGGCATCGCGATCTCCGAGGCGGTCGAGGTGGCGGCCGGAAGCGAGGACACCAACTACTCGCTCGGCTCAGTCCTCAACCACGTCTGCCTGCACCAGACGGTGATCGGCCAGGAGGCGATCGCCGCCCTGGAGATGGCCGGGGAGTACCCCGACGTCGTGGTCGGCTGCGTGGGCGGCGGCTCGAATTTCGCCGGGGTCGCCTACCCGTTCATCCGGGCGAACCTCCGCGAGGGGAAGAACACGCGCTTCGTCGCCGCCGAGCCGGCCGCCTGCCCCACCCTCACCCGCGGCGTCTACGCCTACGACTTCGGCGACACGGTCGGGATGACCCCGATGATGCCGATGTACACGCTCGGCCACGACTTCGTGCCGCCCCCCGTGCACGCCGGCGGCCTGCGCTACCACGGCGACGCCCCGAGCCTATGCGCCCTGGTCAAGGAAGGCCTGGTGGAGGCGAGGGCGATCGCCCAGAACGCCGCCTTCGAGGCGGCGGTGCGCTTCGCCGGTTGCGAGGGGATCATCCCGGCGCCCGAGCCGGCCCACGCGATCCGGGCGGCGATCGACGAGGCCGAGGAGGCCAAGCAGGCCGGCGAGGAGCGCGTCATCCTCGTCAACGTCTGCGGCCACGGGCACTTCGACATGTCGGCCTACGCCGCCTTCCACGCCGGCGAGCTCGAGGACCTCGAGTTCTCCGAGGCCGAGATGGAGAAGGCTCTGGCCAGCCTGCCCGAGGCCCCGGCGATCTCCTGAGCCCGCCCGAGACCCCCGGCGATCTCCTGAGCCCGCGCCGCCTTCGCCGCCCGAACCCGCCCGCGCCGCCCCCGCCCGCCACCGCTCGCTGAACGGTTGGCACCCCTATGGGTGCCGGTCCGGTTCAGCGAGGGCGGGGGAGCTCCCGGGGGCGGGCTGAGCGAGCCAATCGGCCCCCGTGGGGGGGGGGGGGGCGGTTCGGCGAGGCGGTTGGCTTCCCTCGGGGACAACACCCCGGTGTGGGAAAGGAATAGCCCCAGGGCCCCTTGTGCCGGGGGGCGGAGAGAGATTTGCTATCGGACCGTGACCTTCTCGGACTCAAGGAGGGCGGGCGCCCGGCAGGCAGAGCCCGGGGCTCCCGGCGGCAGTCGCCGGACCCGGTGCCGGGTGCTCGCCGCGTTGCTCGCGGGCCTCGCCATGGCCTCCTGGCCGGGCTCGGCGGTTGCGTCCTACGTCAAGCACACGGTGAGCTACGACCTCGACTCGCCCGTCTCGCCGCCCGGTCTCAACCGGCTCGACCTCTACGTCCCCGCGGGTCTCGACCCGGGCGCGCGGCGCCCGCTGGTGGTCTACGTCCACGGCGGCGGCTGGAGGAGGGGCGACAAGGCCTACAGGATCCTCAACAAGGCGAACCTGTTCACCGGCTCCGGATACCTCTTCGCGAGCGTCAACTACCGGCTCTCCCCGGACCCGATCGACCTCACCAACCCCGACCGGGTTCTCTTTCCCGACCATCCTCATGATCTCGGTGAGGCGGTGGCCTGGCTTGACCGCAACGCCGCCGGCTACGGCGGCGATCCCACCCGGATCGTTCTGATCGGTCATTCGGCCGGCGCTCACCTTGTCTCCCTGGCCGGCACCGATCCCACCTACCTTCAGGCCTACTCGGTGAGCCCCGGGCGCATCCGCGGGGTCGTCTCGCTCGACACCGCCGGCTTCGACATCGTCGCGCGCGCCTCTTCCCCTGACGCCGCCCTCTACTACAACGCGTTCGGCACCCCCGCCGAGAATGCCTTGACCGGCGCCTGGGCCAAGGCCTCGCCGATCCGCTTCGCCGATCCCGGCGATCCTCCGTTCCTGCTGATCACCCAGAACCGGGCGGCGAGCGGCGCGAACAACCGGGCGATGGCGGCCGCCCTGGGCCAGGACTCCGCACAGTCCGTCCTCCAGGTGCCGCTCGACCACGAGGGGATCAACGAGGCGGTGGGTTCCCCCACCGACGCCACCGGGGAAACGGCCGCGATCACGGGGTTCATCCGGCGCGTCGTTGCCGGGCACCCGCCGCCGCCCCGAGCCCAGATCCGCAAGCGCCCCCCGGCCGTGATCGTCACGGCGAGGCGGCGAGTCAGGGTGTCGTTCGCCTTCGGCTCGAGCCGTCCGGGGTCACGGTTCGAGTGTCGCATCGGGGCGGTGGAGTTCTCACCCTGCCGCTCTCCCCGCACCTACACGGTGGGGCCGGGAAGGCACGTCTTCGGAGTCCGCGCTGTACGGCGGGGCGGCGGGCCCGGCCGACCGTGCGGCCTTCAGGGTCCGACGCCGCTAGAGCCGGCAGGCCTCGGCCAGCTCGGGGTCCGACGCCGCTAGAGCCCGCAGGCCTCGGCCAGCTCGGGGTCCGACGCCGCTAGAGCCGGCAGGCCTCGGCCAGCTCGGGGTCCGACGCCGCTAGAGCCCGTAGGCCTCGGCCAGCTCGGGGTCCTTGGCGGCCAGCATCTCGGCCAGCTCGACCATCACCTTGCACTGCTTCCAGGTCGCGTCGTCCTGCATCTTGCCGTCGATCATGTGGACGCCGCGGCCGTCGGGGATCGCCTCCAGAACCTTCCTGGCGAAGCGGACCTCTTCGGCGGGCGGGCTGAAGACCTTCTTGGCGACATCTATCTGCGCGGGGTGCAGGGACCAGGCCCCGACGCAGCCCATCAGGAAGGCGGCGCGGAACTGCGTCTCGCACCCCGCCGTGTCCTTGATGTCGCCGAAGGGGCCGTAGAAGGGCAGGATCCCGGTCGCCGCGCAGGCGTCGACCATGCGGGCGATCGAGTAGTGCCAGAGATCCTGCTGGGCGCTGACGCGGCTCTCACCGGGATTCTCGGGGTCCTCGGGGTCCTCCATCACCCGGTAGCCGGGGTGGCCGCCGCCGACCCGGGTGGTCTTCATCCGGCGCGAGGCCGCGAGGTCGGCGGGGCCGAAGCTCATCCCCTGCATACGGGGGCTGGCTGCGGCGATCTCCTCGAGGTTGACGACTCCCTGCGCCGTCTCGAGGATCGCGTGCACGAGGATCGGCCGCTCCAGACCGGCCTTGGCCTCGAGCTGGGCGAGCAGGCGGTCCACGTAATGGATGTCCCAGGGGCCCTCGACCTTGGGCACCATCACGACCTCCAGCACGTCGCCGATCTCGGTCACCAGCGTGGTCAGGTCGTCGAGCACCCAGGGGCTCTCGAGCGAGTTGACCCGGGTCCAGAGGGCGGTCTGCCCGAGGTCCGACTCCTTGGCTGCCTTGACCAGGCCGGCGCGGGCGGCCTCCTTGCGGTCCACGGGGATCGCATCCTCGAGGTTGCCGAGGAGGATGTCGGTCTTGGCGGCGATGTCGGGCGCCTTGGCCACCATCTTCTCGTTCGAGAAGTCGAGGAAGTGGATCATCCGCGAGGGCTTGATCGGGATCTCGCGGAGCGGCTCGGGGGCGCCGATCGCCTGAGGCTGGAAGAAGTCTCTGGGGTTTCTCACGGCGGCGAAATCTACATATCGGGCGACCCGGGCTGCTTCGCGGCCCGGCCCGCGGCGACCCGGGCTGTCGAGCGGCCCGGCAGGGCTGCGACACGGCCCACGTCGCCGCCCGGTGCCGGCTTTGCCGCCACCCCCGCCGCTACATTCGGGGCGCCGATGCAGCCCCTCGACGATCGCGGTAGCACCGCCGACTGGCTGATCCCCGAGGACCGCGAGGCCCTGGAGCCCCCCGGGCCCGGCCTGGAGGAGCGCCTGGATGACGCGCTGTCCGTGGCGCGCGAGGCGCTGCGCCTGGCGCAGGACGCCCGCAAGGCCGCCGGGCGCGCCGAGGCCGCAAGCCCGGGGCGGCTGGCCGACCTGGCCGCACGGGTCGAGGAGGCTCTGTCGAGGCTGGAGGCCCGCGAGATGGCGATCGAGCGCCGCCTCGCCGAGGCCAAGCGCGAGCAGCTGACCGTCCGCAGCTTCGACGAGCGGGCCGACCGGATCGTGCGCAGGCTGCGAGACCTCGAGCGCCTGCCGGTCGCCTTCCGGGTCGCCAGGCCGGCGCCGGGCGATCCCGCCGCGGCCCGCTGAGCCCGCCCCGCGCAGCTATTCTTCGACCCCCCGGCGCGCTCCCGCGTAACCGAACCGAGCCCGCCCTCAAACCGACACACGGACTGGAGAAATGGCAGTAGACACCGCCTCCTACAGCGAGCAGACCGACGAGCAGCGCGCCATCCTGGACATGGTCCGCGAGTTCGTCGACAACGAGATCATCCCCAACGCCGAGCGCTACGACCACGAGGACAAGTTCCCCGAGCCGATCGTCGAGCAGATGAAGGAGCTCGGGTTGTTCGGCGTGACGATCCCCGAGGAATACGACGGGATGGGGCTCGACCTGACGACCTACGCGATGATCGTCGAGGAGCTCTCTCGGGGCTGGATCTCGATCTCGGGCGTGGTCAACACCCACTTCATCGGCTCCTACCTGCTGATGAAGTTCGGGACCGACGAGCAGAAGAGCCACTTCCTGCCGAAGATGGCGACCGGCGAGATCCGCGCGGCCTTCTCGCTCTCGGAGCCCGAGGTCGGCTCCGACGTGCAGGGCATCAAGTCCATCGCCACCCGGAGCGAGGACGGCCGCTGGGAGCTCAACGGTCAGAAGATGTGGGTCACCAACGGGCTCGGGTCCAGCGTCGTCTTCGTGCTGATGAAGTCGGATCCGAAGGCCGACCCGCCGCACAAGGGGATGACCTGCTTCATCACCGAGAAGGAGCCCTGGAAGGAGACCCAGGAGGGCGAGTTCGAGGGCCTCACCGTCCCCCCGAAGATCAAGAAGATGGGCTACAAGGGAGTCGAGTCCACCGAGCTCGTCTACGACGGCTACCGCTGTTCCGAGGACCGCATCCTCGGTGGGCCCGAAGGGCTGGGCAAGGGCTTCTCGCAGATGATGGACGCGCTGGAGGTCGGGAGGGTGAACGTCGCCGCCCGCGGCGTCGGCATCGCCCAGCGGGCGCTGGAGCTGGCCCTCCGCTACAGCCAGGAGCGCAAGACCTTCGGGCGGCCGATCGCCGAACACCAGGCGATCCTCTTCAAGCTCGCCGACATGGCGACGAAGATCGAGGCGGCCCGGCTGGTCACCCTGAAGGCGGCGAGGATGAAGGACGCCGGGCAGCGCTCGGACCTGGAGGCCGGGATGGCGAAGCTGATCGCCTCGGAGACCGGCAAGGAGGTGGTCGAGCAGTCGTTCCGGATCCACGGTGGCTACGGCTACTCCAAGGAGTACGAGATCGAGCGGCTCTACCGCGACGCGCCGCTGCTGCTGATCGGGGAGGGGACCTCGGAGATCCAGCGCATGGTGATCGGCAAGAAGCTCCTGCAAAGGAACAAGATCTGATTCCAACCGGGTTCTCATCCGCCGCGCCCCACAACGAACGTCCCGGAGTACCCCCTATGGCGACCACTCCGGGACGTTCGCCGGTCTGATGGCGTCGACCGCCGCGCAGATCGAGACCGCGGTGCGGCGCTTGCAGGAGCAGGTGCCCGCGCTGGCGAACCTGAAGCTCGTCTTCGGGCTGGAGCTCAGGGGCCGGGGCGACATCCAGCTCTACCGGGTCCGGCTTCCCGGGCCGGAGATCCGCAAGGACCTCGCCCGCGACGAGCGGGTGCTCGTCGAGATGGACCGCGCCACCTTCAACGAGCTCGCCGAGAAGGGGACGCTGAAGGGCTACCGCCGGGCCTACGAGACCGGCCACATCAAGGCCCAGGGTGACTCCAACGTCCTGAAGCTGATCGGCCAGGTCGTGGAGCGCCAGGAGCAGCGCTCCCGGCTGAAGAAGGCGCGCTAGGCGCAGCTGTCGGTGTCCCGGGGGCCGCGGCCCCGCCCGGGTCGGTGCGGTTCGAGCGCCCGCCGGGCGGCCGGGCAGCGTGGCGCCGCCCGGCGGGCGGCTCCGGCGGCGCGGGGTGGGTAGCATCCCGCGCCGGAGGAGGGGCGAACCACTGCCAAGGAGACACCCCACCAGATGAGTGAACAGACCCACAACCTGAACACCGACCAGGCGAGCCGCGAGGCCTCGGGCGCACACCGCTACGGGCGCTATCTCGAGGAGTTCGAGGTCGGCGACGTCTACGAGCACTGGCCCGCCAAGACGGTCACAGAGGCGGACGACCACCTCTTCTGCCTGATCACCATGAACCACCACCCGCTCCACCTCAACGACGTCTACGCCTCCGGGTCCCAGCAGGGCCAGAACGTCGTCGTCGGGCCGCTGGTCTACTCGCTGGCCCTGGGGATGTCGGTATCCGACGTCTCCGGGAAGGCGATCGCCAACCTGGCCACGGAGGAGCTCAGCCACCCGGCGCCGGTCTTCCACGGCGACACGCTCTACTGCGAATCCGAGGTGCTCGAGGTGCGGCCGTCCAGCTCCAAGCCGGACCGCGGGGTGGTCAAGGTCCACACCCGCGTCTACAAGCAGGACGGGACGCTGGTCGCCGAGTTCAAGCGCGCGGTGCTGGTCCCGCGCCGCCCGGAGTAGGGGGCCCACCGGCGGCTGCCGGTGCGTTTGGTCTGCGGCCGCGGAGACCGGCGAGGCTCGCGCAGCCCGCGCGCCGATCGGCGCGCGGGCGTGTTGAGGGTTCGATGCCCGCTCGGATGAGACCCGCCGTCGCAGCCGCGGCGCTGCTCGTGGTCGCCTGGCCGGCCGTTCCCGGCTCGCCGCCCTCCGCCGCCGCAGCGGCCGCTGCCCCCGCCGGCGCCGCCCAGGCTGCCCGGGGCGCCGCCTGCCCCGCGCATGCCGGGGCCGCGGGGACTCCGGTGCTGCCCGCCCCCGGCCCCCTGCTGTTCGGGATCACCCCCGCCGGGCGCTCGGGGGCGACGGGTGCGCCGATCCCGGTGACCCCGGGGACCAGGGCCCAGACCCTCACCGCCCTGCGGCGGCTGCGCGCGCCGCACCGGCCCCTGGTGCTGCGCCTCAACCGCTTCTTCTGGGCGCTCGGGGCGGAGGGCTTTCGGAAGTTTCTGCGGCGCGCCCACGGATACACGCGCCGTGGCTTTCGCGTCGAGCTTCAACTCCGCTACCACCCCGCGCCCGGCCAGGAGGGAAGGATCGGGCGCTGGGTCCGCTTCGTTCGCCACGTCACTGCGGCCTTCGGCGCGGACCGCGGCGTTGTCGGAATCCAGGTCGCCAACGAGGTCAACCTTGCGCCGATCGCGCCCGATGCCTCCGACAGCGCCTACGAGGGCGCCGACGAGGCGCTGGTGCGGGGCGTGATCGCGGCCCACTCGGTTGCGGCGGCGCGTCGATACGACCATCTCGGCATCGGCTTCAACTGGGTCTACTGGCCGCCGCTGGCCAGGGAGGAGACCTTCTTCGCTTCCCTTGCGGACCTCGGCGGCCGGCGATTCGCCCGCTCCGTGGACTGGGTCGGGCTGGACGCCTACCCGGGCACCTTCTACCCCTCGACCGCGACTCCGGGGGCGGAGCGCGACGCGATGGTGGCGGGCCTCAGCCGCCTGCGCTGCCTGATGCCGCTGGCAGGTCTGGGCCACCGCGTCCCCATCCACGTCGAGGAGAACGGCTGGCCGACCGGGCCGGGACGGACCGCGGCCGACCAGCGCCTCGCGCTGCGCGCCATGGTCGGGGCGGTCAACCGCTTCCGCGGCACCTTCGGGGTGACCGACTACCGCTGGTTCTCCCTGCGCGACCACAACAGCTCCTCGCCCAACTTCCAGCACCACTACGGGCTGCTGCGCGACGACTACACGCCCAAGCCCGCCTTCGGCGAGTACCGCAGGCTGATCCGGCGCCTCGGCTGATCCGCACTCCGGGCGGATCCGCTGGCTCGGCTGGCCGGACCATCGGCTGCCACCCTGGGCCGAGCCGGAGAGCCGGGCGAGCCGTCACGCTGCCACCCTGGGCCGAGCCGGAGAGCCGGGCGAGCCGTCACGCTGCCACCCTGGGCCGAGCCGGAGAGCCGGGCGAGCCGTCACGCTGCCACCCTGAGCCGAGCCGGACGACGGACCGCCCCGCCCGGCGAGCGCGGCGCTAGATTGACCGCCAACCCGATCCCCAAGGAGGAAGCGGTGGTCAACTTCAAGCGGCTGACCGAGAAGGCCAAGGACGTGGTCGACAAGCGCGGCGGCGTGGACTCCCTCAAGGAGGACGCCAGGGAGCTCGGCGACATCGCCAAGGGCAAGGGGGGCCTCAAGGACAAGGCGAAGGCCGCCGCGGCCGCGGTCAAGGAGCCCGGCGCGCCCGGCTCGGGCTCGGAGCCGCCGGCCGAGGACGGTCCGTCCCGATAGGCGAGGCCGAGACGGGCGGCGAGGCCGAAAAGGGCGGCGAGATCCCCGCGAGCCAGGCTCGGTGCTCGCTGAACAGTTGAGCCACCCATGGGTGTCTGTTCGCTTCAGCGAACCGGTGCGGCGGCGAGTGCGCGGCACCGCGCCGGTTCGTGCACGCCACGGCGCCGCGCCGCACGACACGGCGACCCGCGCCGCACGACACGGCGACCCGCGCCGCGCCGCACGGCGACCCGCGCCGCGCCGCACGGCACGGCGCCTGAGCCTCAGTGCGCCTCGTCGGAGGCGTGGGCGGGGGGCCGGGATTCCTCGGCCAGCGAGGTGATCTCCAGCATCCCCCGGGCGGCCTCCGTGAGGACCTCGGAGGCCTCCTGGGCGGAGCGGGCGTAGAGCTCGACCAGCAGGTGGATGACGATCTTCTCTTCCTCGTGCTTGTGGAAGCGCACGTGGGTGAAGAACTCGCGCGTGCCGGCCTCGCCGAAGGCCCCGTAGGTCAGCGACTCCGCCGCTTCGGGGCCCGAGCAGGTCTCCACCCGGTCCTGGTCCACCATCACCGTGCACGAGGCGACCCAGGGCGTCCCGGCGACCATCCGCTCCCAGCGGTCCTCGACGCTGACCACCCGGTCCCCCTGCAGAATCAGGTGAGGCTGGTCGTGCATGCAGTCCAGGCACTGCACGACCGCCTCCTGGACCTCGTCCACGCCCTCCGTGGGGATGCCGGTCTCGGGGTCGACCCGGCGGATCGCGTCGTAGTGGATCTGGACCTCCAGGTTCTGCGACCAGCAGCGGTAGCAGCGAAGCCAGGCCGAGCGGTCGCCGTCGAGCTCGCTCATGCCCTAATTGTGGCGCGCCCGGCGCCCCGGCGCGGGTCGCCTAGCCAACCTGCGAGATCGCCTGCTCGAACGGTGCCACCGAGGCTCCCGGCGCGCCCAGCACCTTGGTCCCGCCCGGGCCCCTGACCACGAACAGCGGGGTGCCGCCGCCGCCGAAGTTCAGCGCCTCGTTGGTGGTCGCCTTGACCTCCTTGCGCAGAGCCGCGCTCTGGCGGGCCTGGTTCCACTTGGAAATGCTCGGGACCCCCGCCGCCTTCGCGATCGACTCCAGGAAGGAGTCGGTGACGTAGCCGGAGTTCTCGAAGCCCTGGTTGCGGTAGAAGAGCTCGACGAAGTTCCAGCCGCGGCCCTGCTGGCCGGCGGCGAGCGCCGCCGCCCCGGCATCCACCGACTGCGAGCCGATCACGATGTAGTTGCGGAACTCGAGCTTGGCCTCGCCGCCGCTGACCGGGCCGGAGATCAGCTGGGGGATCACCGACTCCGAATACTCCTTGCAGACCGGGCACTGCAGGTCGCCGAACTCGAGTATCTCCACCTTGTTCGCGGGGTCGCCGAGGACCATCTCCTTGTGGGGGACTCCGGCGAGCAGCTGGTTGACGTCGGCCGCGCCCTCGACGCTGGAGTCGCCGCCGCCCGAGCCGGACTGGCTGATCAGGATCGCCGCGACGACCACGACGATCGCCCCGAGCACCGCCGCAGCGCCGAACTTCAGCATCCGCTGGCGCCGTTCGACCGCCTGCGCCTTGGCCTCCTCGGCGAGCCGCTGCTCGCGCAGCTCCTTCTTCCTTGACTCTCTGTCGCTCTTGCCCATGGCCCCGAATCCTAGGTGGCGCCGCCCACGGACGAGTCCCCGCCATGGCCGCCCGAGGCGATTTCGCTTCCAGCGTACGCGAAGGCCCGCCAGGCGGTGAGGCAGAGCAGGATCGTCATCAGCACCGCGCTGGCCACGCACCACTGGCAGATCGCCTCGATCACGAACAGCTCGAGGTAGGTCAGGTAGGCGCTGAACCCGAATCCCGCGAGGGCGAGCAGCAGGGCGCCGAAGCGGGCGGCGTCGCCGCGCAGCACCGAGGCGACCAGGACCATCACGTAGCCGGCGATCCCGAGCACCGCCACGTTGATCCCGGCAAGGTGGGAGTAGGTGCTGTTGGCGACCGTCTCGCACCCTCCGCCGCCGGCCACGCAGGCCGGGGCGCCCCCGCCCGCTTCGACGACGGCGATGTAGGTGGCGACGCCAATCCCGACCACGGAAACGGCACCGGCCGCGCGGCGAAGGCTCAGCTCGCTCGGCATCCGCGGGATTGTAGGGTCGCGGGCGCGGCGCCCCTTGGCCGGCTCGGCGGAGGCGTGACGCGGACCGGGTAGGGGCGGGACCGCTCAGGCCGGCGCCGGCTCGGCGGAGCCGTGGCGATCGGCGACCAGCTCGACCATCTCGGCCATGATCCGGTTGAGGTCGAAGTCGCGGGGGGTGTAGACGCCGGCGACGCCCTGCGAGCGCAGGCGCTCGGCGTCGGGCGGGGGGATGATCCCCCCGACCACGACAGGGACCTCGACCCCCTGCTCGGCGAGCAGGCGGACGACCTCGGGGATCAGCTCCAGGTGGGAGCCGGAGAGGATCGAGAGGCCGACCAGGTCCACGTCCTCCTCGATCGCCGAGGCGGCGATCTCGGCCGGGGTGAGGCGGATGCCCTGGTAGACCACCTCCATGCCGACGTCGCGGGCGCGCAGGGCGATCTGCTCGGAGCCGTTGGAGTGGCCGTCGAGGCCGGGCTTGCCGACCAGGATCTTCAGCCGGTGCCCGATCTCCTCCGAGACCGCGTCGACGCGAGTGCGGACCTCGGCGAGGCTGCCGGGGTCGGAGGGAGGGGCGGCGCCCTCGACCCCGGTGGGGGCGCGGTAGGCGCCGAAGGCCTCGCGGAGGACCTCCGCCCACTCGCCGGTCGTCGCCCCGGCCCGGGCGGCGGCGATCGTCGCCGGCATGACGTTGGCGCTCTCGTCCTCCGCAGCCCGGGCCAGCTCGTCCAGGGCGGCGCGAACCGCCGCCGCGTCGCGCTCGGCGCGCCAGCGCTCCAGGGCGTCGACGCGCTCGCGCTCGACCTCGGGGTCGGGCTCGAGGATGCCGCTGTCTTCGCCGGCGGTGAGGGGGGAGGGCTCGGTCTCCGTGAAGCAGTTCTGCCCGACCACCCTCTGCTCCCCGCGCTCGATGCGGGCGACCCGCTCGCGCTGGGACTCGACCAGGCGGGCCTTCATGTAGGGGACGGCGTCCACGGCGCCGCCGTGGCTCTCGACCACCTCGATCTCGGCCCGCGCCTGCTCGCAGAGCTCGGCGACCAGGCCCTCCATCACCTCGGAGCCCTCGAAGACGTCGGGGTAGTCGAGCAGGTCGGTCTCGTAGGCGAGCACCTGCTGGATGCGCAGGCTCCACTGCTGGTCCCAGGGACGCGGCAGCCCCATCGCCTCGTTCCAGGCCGGGAGCTGCAGGGCGCGCGCCCGGGCGTCGCGGCTGAGCGTCACGGCGAGGGCCTCGAGGACGATGCGCTGCACGTTGTTCTCGGGCTGGGACTCGGTGAGGCCGAGCGAGTTGACCTGGACGCCGTAGCGGAAGCGCAGCATCTTCGGGTCGGTGACCCCGTAGCGCTCGCGGCCGATCTCGCTCCACAGCCGCCCCATGGCGCGCAGCTTGGCGATCTCCTCGACCAGCCTGATGCCGGCGTTGACGAAGAAGGAGATCCGCCCGAAGACCTTCGGGAAGTCCGCCTCGGCCACCTGGCCGCGCCCGCGGACCTCGTCGAGGACCGCGATCCCGGTGCAGAGCGCGTAGGCGATCTCCTGGACCGGCGTCGCGCCTGCCTCCTGGAGGTGGTAGCTGCAGACGTTGGTCGGGTTCCAGCTCGGCACCTCGTTGACCGCGAAGGCAACGGTGTCGGCGATCAGGCGCATCGAGGGCCCGGGCGGGAAGGCGTAGGTGCCGCGCGAGAGGTATTCCTTGATGATGTCGTTCTGGGTCGTGCCCTTCAGCGCCGAGCGCTCGACCCCGTTCTCCTCGGCGACCGCGACGTAGAGGCCGAGCAGCCAGGCGGCCGTCGCGTTGATCGTCATCGAGGTGTTCATCTCGCCCAGCGGGATGCCGTCGAGCAGCGTGTGCATGTCCCCCTTGTGGGCGATCGAGACCCCGACCTTGCCGACCTCGCCGCGGGCGAGCGTGTGGTCGGGGTCGTAGCCCGTCTGGGTCGGGAGGTCGAAGGCGACCGAGAGCCCGGTCTGGCCCTTGGCCAGGTTGCGCCGGTACAGCTGGTTGGAGCGGCGGGCGTCGGAGTGGCCTGCGTAGGTCCGCATCACCCAAGGGAGATCCGGCTCGGGCAGGCGGTGATCGCTCATGCCACAGATGATATTTGCGTCTCGCCGGGGGGGCAGAGCGGGCCGGCGACGCGGCGGGCCGATCCCGCGGTGCCCGCGGGATCGGCGTTTCAACCTCCCGCGGGCCGCACCTTTTGGCGCCACGTGTGTTTAGGCTCCCTGAGCGGGCCCGCCGGCCCGCCACGCGAGCATGAGAGAACGCCTCACACACGTGTCCCTGGCCGCCCTGGCCGCATTCGCGATCGTCCTGACGGTCGCCGGCGCCGCTTGGGCGAGCAGCGCGATCGGGATCTACCGCAACCCGATGGAGACCGTCTCCCAGCGCGCCCAGATGCTGAAGCTCTCGGGGGCCAACTGCACCAGGGGCGGCGGCACGGTTGCCCTGCGCGTCAGCGTCGGAAAGCGCACCGAGGAGTGCTCCTACAGCACCCCGGTCGTCGGCCGCGACCTCGAGATCTGGACGACGGCGCGGCTGCTCAGCGGCACGCCGCGTGCGATCCGCAAGCGCGTCTACTTGGCTGCCAACCTGCGTTCCGGCGGGGGCGGGCGCTACCAGCTCGCGATGTTCCCGACCCGGCGCAAGATCCAGCTCCGCAAGGTCCTCCCGAACGGCTCGATCCGCTACCTCAAGGTGGTCAAGGGCCTGAAGCGGATCCGCAACAAGATCAACAACGCGAACGAGGTGCGCCTGCGCGCCTTCAACGTGACCAGCGGCCCGAACAAGGGCGGCTGCCGCCTGGTCGTCTACCTGAACGGGCGCAAGACGGTCGCGGTCACGGATCCGAAGGGGGGCGAGCTGGACGGGCGCTTCTCCGGTTTCTCGGTCGGCTCGCGCAAGAGCGCCAGGGGCGCCGTGGCCAGCTTCGACGACGTGGTCGTGAGAGTCCCCACCCCCTTCTGAGGTCCTGACGGGCCGAGGCCCCATAATCCCCTCGATGTCCACCACCACCGTGGAGCGCCCGCAGGTGGCCGGCCCGGGCTCCGGGCTGGGCGGCAACTGGCACGTGATCGTGCGCAACGACGACCACAACACCTTCGACCACGTGGCGCAGACGCTCTCCGCCGTGATCCCCGGGATCTCGCTGCAGGCCGGTTACGGGCTCGCCGACCAGATCCACAACAGCGGCAAGGCGATGGTCTGGTCGGGGCCGAGGGAGCCGGCCGAGCACTACTGGGAGCTGCTGCAGGCCGCCGGCCTCACGATGGCCCCCCTCGAGCAGCACTAGCGCCAACCTGGGCCCCCTGCGGGGGCCGTTCGCCGGCCCCGCCGGCGAGAGTGAAGATAAGCATCGCATTGATGGTTTCGATCACTCTCGCGGGCGGGGCGGCGGGGGTCGCCGGCCGGGCCTACCCGTTCACTGCCTGACGCGGTCGCGACCGGGCCCGCCGACGAGGCGGTCCCGTCCCGGCCCGCCGAACAGGGCGTCGTTGCCCGGCCCCCCGCGCACGACGTCGCGCCCGCTGTCGCCGGACAGCCGGTCGGCGCCCACCTGGCCGTCGATCCGGTCGGCGCCGTCGCCGCCGGAGGCGGCATCCTCGCCGCCCCCCCCGGTCAGCGAGTCGCTGCCCTCGAGGCCCAGCAGGGTGTCTCGGCCGGGCCCGCCCTTCAGACTGTCCTTCCCCGAATCGCCGACCAGCCTGTCGTTTCCGGCCCCCGCGGCGATCGGGCCGCCTCCTCCGTCGTTGCCCTGCGAGATCCGGTCCCGGAAGGAGGAGCCGGTGATCGAGTCCGATCCGTCGCCTCCGTCGAGGGTCGTGACCAGCGTTCCGAGGGTCCCGAACCCGGCGGGGTGGTCGACGGGCGAGAGGTCGATGATGTCGTTGCCGAAGGATCCGAGGACCTCGATGTGGCCCAGGTTCGCGCAGGGATATGGCTGGTAGCCGGAGAAGCCCAGGTCATCGGGAAAGTCCACGGTTGGCGGGCTCGCCGGCGGCTGGGAGTGGTCGACCTCGACGAACCCGCCCGTGCAGCGGACCGAGATCCGCTCCGCGCACCCGTTCTCCGGAGAGTTGTCGCCCTCCACCGAGAGCCCCCCGAAGCCGGCCAGGGCCGTGAACCCGCAGCCGCTCGCCGCCGGGCTGCGGTCCGGGGCCGCGAGCGAGACCAGCCCCGCGCAGGCCGCCAGCAAACCGGTCGCGAGAAGCGCCGGCCCCCTCATCTACTCCGCCGCCAGAAGCGTGTGCCAGGTGGGCAGGAGGGGCTTGTCGTAGAGGTCGATGACCTCCTCCCGCGCCGCCTCGATCTCCCCCGAGAACCAGTAGCGCTCGAAGTCGGCGCGGCTCGGCCACAGGGCCGATTGGCGGAACGCCAGGGGGTCGTCGACCGAGCGGGTCAGCGACCAGGCGACGGCGCCGTAGGCTGGCATCTTCGCCGCCGAGGGGTACCAGAGCTCGTACCAGCGATCGGCGCGGAAAGGCGCGACGTGCCAGTCGATGTTGCAGATCTCTCCGGCGGCCATCGCTAGGCCCCCACCTCGGCCCGGATCGCCCCCGGGCCCTCCTCGTTCTTGCCCTCCTCGGCGGACTCGGCGCCGACCAGGATCGAGATCTTGCCGAGGTGCTTGTTCTCGTGCAGCAGCTGGTGGGCGCCGGGAACCCCGTCGAAGCCCATCGCCTGCCAGAGCACCGGACGGACCTTGCCCTCGGCCATCAGCTGGTTGGCCCGCATGCACTCGTAGGCGTTGGCGAAGTGCGAGCCGATGATCTGCTTCTGTCGCATCCACAGGTAGCGGACGTCGAAGTCGAGCGTGTAGCCGGAGGTGGCGCCGCAGATCACCACCTTGCCGAACGGCTTGACCACGAAGACCGAGGTCGGGAAGGTCGCCATGCCGACGTGCTCGAAGACGATGTCGGGCGCATCGCCGAGAATCTCCTTGACCCGCTTCGCGAAGCCCCGGGATACCTTGAAGCGCTCCTTCTCCTGCTCGGGGGTCTCACCGCCCTTCCGCATCATTCCCGCGAACTCGCCGCGGTTGATGTAGTCCACGGCGCCGAGCTGCTTGACCAGCTCCCCCTTCTCGTCGGAGGAGACCACGCCGACCGCATTGGCGCCCGCCGCCCTGCAGAGCTGGGTGGCGAAGACGCCGAGGCCCCCGGCAGCGCCCCAGATCAGAACGTTGTGGCCGGCCTGGAGCTTGCACTGGTCGATCAGCATCCGGTAGGCCGTGAAGTAGGTGAGCCCGTAGGCCGAGGAGTCGGCCCAGGAGAGGTTCTGGGGGCGCGGCAGAAGCTGCTGGGCCTGGACCTTGGTGAACTGGGCGAAGGACCCCCAGGTGGTCTCGTATCCCCAGATCATCTGGCTGGGCGCGGCCAGGGGGTCGAGGCCGTGAACCTCGACGTCCTCGTAGGAGGCCTGGTTGCAGTGGATCACCACCTCGTCGCCGGGCTTCCACTTGGTGACCCCCTCGCCGACCCTCCAGACGATCCCGGAGGCGTCGGAGCCGCCGATGTGGTGGCCGTAGTCGGGATGGTCGCCGTAGCCGAACACCGAGACCGGCTTGCCAAGGGCGGCCCAGACGTTGTTGAAGTTGACCCCGGCGGCCATCACGCGGACGATCACCTCGAACGCGCCGGGCTCGGGGACCTCGATCTCCTCGAGCCGGAAGGCGTCCTTGGGCTCGCCCTCGGTCTCGGGCCTGATCACCCATGCAGCCATCGACTCGGGAAGCGTTCCGGGCTCGACGTCGAGCTTGGAGATCTGGGTGGTGTCAACTGCCAAGGCGTTCCTCCACAGTCGGGGGCGGACGGGGCGAATCCTAGGAGAACTCGCCTGCCGGCGTCAGATTCCCGTCCGCGGACCCGACTACCTTCGTGAGTCCGCATGGAAGCCTCCGAAAGACACGACGACCGACCCGCGAAGGCCACGGTTCGCCCGATCGGCAGCCGGCTGGTCATCGAGCACCTCGAGGTCGAGGACGAGCGCGCCGCCAGGGTCGTCCGCGAGCGCGTCGAGGCCGGGCACCCCGGCCCGGAGACGGTCCGCGACGCGATCGAGATCGGAGCGCGGGTCCTCGAGCGGGAGGACACGGGCGCCGAGGTGGACTACGTGAAGGCGGAGTTCGGCAGGCACGCCGGCGAGGTCGCTCAGAGGCTCGTCGAGTCGATCGACTCCGCCAACGAGGTCCTTGCCGAGGAGATCGCCAAGAGCTTCGGGCCCGATCGCACCGGCACCGTCCAGCACCAGATCAAGGAGATGCTCGACCGCACCGCCGAGCACCAGCGCGAGGCGCTCGCCCGCCAGTTCTCGGCGACCGACGGGAGCAACCCGCTGTTCGACTTCAAGGAGAGCGTGGTCCGCGCTCTCGGAGAGGCGGAGGAGCGCCGCCAGAAGGAGAGCGAGGAGAGCCGCCGCGAGATCGCCAGGCTGAGCCGGGAGATCGTCGAGCTCAAGGAGCGCGACGAGGCCGACCGCAGGGTCGAGGAGGCAGAGCAGGCCGGCACCCGCAAGGGCTTCGGCTTCGAGGATCGGGTCCACGAGGCGATCGCCCGCATCGCCTCGGCGCGCGGCGACGCGGCTTCGCACACCGGTGCGGAGCAGGCCGAGGGCGGGGGCCGCAAGGGCGACACCCTGGTCGAGCTGCGGGCCGCCGAGGGGCCTTCCGCCGGGAGGGTCGTCTTCGAGGCAAAGGACAAGGGCCTTTCCCAGAACGCGGCCTGGAAGGAGCTCAACGAGGCGATGTCGGTCCGGGCCGCCGCCTTCGGGGTGCTGGTCGTCGCCGGAGAGGAGAGGGTTCCCGCCGGTTGCGACGTCCTCACCGAGTACCAGGGGAACAAGGTGCTCGTCGCCGTGGACCGCGAGCAGCCGGAGGGCATGGCGCTCGAGGTCGCTTACCGGCTTGCCGCCGCGCGGGTGTTGATGGCGCGGGACGGCGAGCTCGAGGTGGACGCCGCCGCCGTCCGCGACGCCGCCCAGGAGGCCGTGGCGACGCTCAAGCAGGCGCAGGCAATCCGCTCGACCCTGACCGGGATCAAGACCAGCTCCGACAAGGCCCGGGCCGGGCTCGACGAGCTGGTCGAGGCGCTCCGGGGCAAGCTGGAGCGGATCGACTCACTGGTCGGCGAGGCCGCCGAGGCGGCCGAGGCCGACGAGCCCGAGAACGTCGCGGCCGAGGACGCCGAGGCCGAGGACGCCGAGGACGCCGAGGCCGAGGACGCCGAGGACGTCGCGGCCGAGGACGCCGAGGACGCCGAGGCCAAGGACGCCGAGGCCAAGGACGCCGAGGCAGTCGAGGACGCCTAGCTGTCCGTCTGGGCAGGGGGCAGTCTGGGTAAGGGGGGCAGGGCGAACCCGGGTCCCGCGGTCCAGCCGGTTCGCCCAACCGGTCGGGTCCCGCGGTCCAGCCGGTTCGCGCAGCCGGTCGGGTCCCGCCGTCCAGCCGGTTCGCGCAGCCGGTTCGCTGAACAGATCGACCACCCATTGGTGTCGTTTCGGTTCAGCGAAGCGATCCCTGCCGGCGCGGCGCGAACGAGGCGGCGCCGCCCGGGGCCGATCGGGATCGTGGAGGCGGCCCGGCGCCGCCCTGGGCCGTCGGGATCGTGGAGGCGGCCCGGCGCCGCGCTCGGCCGGCCGGCACGCCGCCAGGGCGACTCGACTCAGGGGATGTTGAGGTCGTTCGAGGAGGAGACGCGGTCGGGCCCGACCGTGAAGCGGGCGGCCACGGCGCCGGGGATGTCGGCTGCGCTGAGCAGGTACTCGCCGGTCGGCAGGTAGGCCTTGTAGTCGGCGTTGCCGTTTCCGACCACGAGGGGCGAGGTGGACCTCCTGGCGCCGCGAATCTCCAGGTGGCTGTCGAAGTCGGTCAGGTTGGCAATCGTGAACCAGACCAGCAGCGGGGTGTCCTGGGCGACGCCTTGCTGGTCGGCGCGGGCGCGAAGTCGCGGCGGGGTGACGCCGACCACCCGCGGCGAGGTGGTCACCTTGTCCGGCCCGATCGCGACCGAGACCTGGGTTGCCAGCGCGGGCCGCGGCTCGTTGGCGTGCTCCTTAGCCCCGCACCCGCCCAGCAGGACAGCGAGGGCGGTGGCCGCGAGGGCGGTGGCCCCGTACGCGCAGGCGAACGTCGGCTTGCCTCTCCCGCGGGCCATCGCGGGCAATCTAGCGGTCGCGAGCGACAACAGGTCGGAAATCCACCACGGGCGAAGCGCCGGAGCGACCACCGGGCCGGCCGGGCGAAGCTCCGGACCGGCCACCGGGCCGGCCGGGCGAAACGCCGGAGCGGCCATTGGATCGCCGGGCGAAGCCCCGGAGCGGCCATTGGGATCGCCGGGCGAAGCGCCGGCCCGCCGAACCGAATGCGGCGCCGGCTGCCGGCCGGCTAGCCGAACCAGACCGAGCGCCGGCTGGCCACCATCGCGTCGAGCTCGAGCTGGATCCGGGTCCGGATCCCCTCGGAGATCGCCTGGACCTCGGCCGGATCCTCGGCGGTCTCAGGCGGGTAGGCGGACATCTCCAGCGGCTCCCCGAAGCGGATCTTGAACCTGGCCGGCAGGTACATGAGGCCGGCCGCGAGGCCGAACTGCGGGAAGCTGGGGGTGAGCGGGAAGTAGATCAGCCCGGTGAGGCGCTGCAGCGTGCGCAGGTGGGCGAAGATAGGCATCGCCTCCTCGCCGCCCACGAGGGCGATCGGGACGATCGGGACGCGGGCGCGGATCGCGGTCCGCACGAAACCTCCGCGGCCGAAGCGACGCAGCCGGTAGCGCTGCCAGTAGAGCTTGCGCGAGCCCTTCTGCCCCTCGGGGAAGACGATCGCCAGCCTCCCCTCGTCGTGGAGCAGT
This sequence comes from Solirubrobacterales bacterium, assembly GCA_046330315.1. Taxonomy (GTDB): domain Bacteria; phylum Actinomycetota; class Thermoleophilia; order Solirubrobacterales; family 70-9; genus JAXLSZ01. Next base: position 99,563 of record JAXLSZ010000007.1, on the reverse strand, counting down.
CGCTGGGCGTTGTCGCGCTGGGCGGCCACCAGGCCGATCTTGTTGGCCATCATCCCGACACCGGGATAGCCCTTGAACCAGTGCTCCCCGAGCATGTAGAGCGGTCGCGGGCTCGGGTGCTCGTTGCGGATCGCCTGCATCACCATCGGCGCGTCGGGCGGCAGCGCCCCCGAGTGGTTGGAGACGAGCAGCGCCCCGCCCTCCCCGGGCACGTTTTCGATCCCCTCGACCTCGACCCGGAACCAGTAGCGGTAGTAGAAGTTCAGGAGCGGCTCGACCATCGAGATCACCCGCTCCGAGCGCCCCCAGTCGTCGAGGGAGCGGTCCTCCTCGCTGGCAGGGAGGAGGGCCCTGAGGTCCGGCAGATGGCCGCTCGGACCAGGGCGCTCCACCGGGTTGGCGGAAAGCTCGGCCGATCCGGGCCGCTCGGGGACAGATAGCTGGTCGGGATTGGGGTCGAAGCCGTCCTCGGAGGCGTCGGAGTCCTCGGCCCCCGCGACGCTCTCCGGCGCCCTCCCCATCCCCGGGGCGACATCGGCGTCGGTCGGCCCGCCCAGGAGCGGGCTCCCGGCGTCCAGCGGCCGCCCGCCGAGGCCGCGGCCCCTGGCGCTCATTCCGGGGCCCTGAAGGGGAGGCCGACCACCCTCGCCCCGGTCTCGATCCCGACCCGTACGGTGTCGCCTTCCTCGGCCTCGCGCCGCAGGATCGCCAGACCGATCGGGCCCAGGGCCGGTGACACGCAGACGCTGCCGAGCACGCCCACCTCGCGCTCGCCCAGGGTGATCGGCGCCCCGGGGGACGGTTCCGCCGAGTCGAGGGAGAGACCCGCCAGCCGCCGGTTGCTCCGGCCGCGGTAGTGGAGCCGGGCCACCGTCTCCTGGCCGATGTAGCACCCCTTGGTGAAGCTGACGGCCCGCTCGACGATCCCGGCCTCTGCGGGCATGGTGGCGCCGGTCATCTCCGCGCCGAAGCGCGGCGTCCCCGCCTCGATCCGCAGGATCTCCGCCGCCTCCTCGCCGACCTCCGCGGCGCCGGCCTCGAGCAGCGAGCCTCGCAGGCTCCCCGACGAAGCGCTCTCGCAGGCGAGGTCGAGACCCCCCTCGGTGGCGATCGCCAGGCACCCGATCCCGCGGGCCTCGACCCGCTCGCATGCGGCTGGGGGGGGAGCGGCGAACCCGGCCACCTCGATGCTGCGGGGGCCGATCAGCGAGAGCAGGGCGATCTCGCCGCGGCGATCGCAGATCGTCACCTCGCGGCCGATCTTGTAGGTCTCGAGGTGGCGCAGGACGGCGTCGGCCGCGAGCGCCTCGGTGTCGATCCAGAACTCCTCACCGGCGGGCCGCAGGACGCGCATGTCGGACTGCATGTGGCCCTTGCGGTCGAGCAGTGCCGCGTAGCAGCCGTCGCCGGGCCCGAGCGCCTCGACGTCGTTGGTGAGCTGGCCCTGGAGGTACTCGGCCGCCTCCGCGCCGCGAACCTCGAAGATGCCCCGAGCGGAGCGGTCCAGCAGTCCGCACTCCTCGCGGAGCTGGCGGTACTGGGCATCGAGCTCGACGGCGATCGGGGCTTCCACGCAGACGATTCTACGAGCACGGCGGGAGGTGGACCTGAGGATTTAGATATGTCAAAATTCTGTTTGTGAGGGCCCAAAAACAAGCCCCGGCGGCCGGGCACACCAGGCCCAGGTCCCCGGCTCCCACCAGCGAGGCGGTCGAGGACTACGCGAAGGCGATCTACGCGCTCGCCCACCGCAGCGGGGGGCCGGTCGGGACCAGCGAGCTGGCCGAGCGTCTCGCGGTCACCCCGGCGACCGCGACGGCGATGCTGAAGCGCCTCGCCGATCGGGGTCTGGTCCGCTACCAGCCCTACAAGGGGGCGACGCTCACCCCCGAGGGGGAGCGGGTGGCGCTCGAGGTGATCCGCCACCACAGGTTGATCGAGGCCTTCCTCGCCGAGGCCCTGGAGATGCCGTGGGACCGGGTCCACGCGGAGGCCGAGGTCCTCGAGCACCACATCTCCGAGGACCTCGAGGCGCGGATCGCGGCGCGCCTCGGCGAGCCGACCCACGATCCCCACGGCGACCCGATTCCGGGCCCCGACCTCGAGCCCCCGAGCGAGGCCGAGACGCGTCCGCTCGCGGAGCTCGGCCCCGGCGAGGCCGGCGTCTTCTCGCGCGTCTCCGACAGCGATCCGGCGATGCTCCGCTACCTCTCCGAGCGAGGCCTGGGGCCGGGCGTCGAGTTCCTGGTCACCGGCCGCCAGCCCTTCCAGGGGCCGCTCCTGGTCGAGGTCGGAGGGGTCGAGCACGCGCTCGGCCACGAGCTGGTGCGGCGGATCAGGGTCAGCGAGGCGCGCCGGTGAAGCCTCCCGAGACCGCCACCCGTGAGGCGCCCGAGGCCGAGCTGCGCGCGGTCCCGGCCTTGCCGGCGGGCAAGGACGGGATGCCGGCATCCCCGGGGCCCGAGGACGTCCTTCCCGGCGAGGCCGCGGTCGCCGAGGCGGCGAGGCGCTCGCTGGAGGGCCACACCCGCGGGCTGCGCAGGGTCTGGCCCTTCCTCGGCCCCGCGTTCATCGCCGCCGTCGCCTACATCGACCCCGGGAACTTCGCGACCAACATCGCCGGCGGAGCGCAGTTCGGCTACCTGCTGCTCTGGGTGGTCCTCGTCGCCAACCTGATCGCGATGGTGGTCCAGACGCAGTCCGCGAAGCTGGGGATCGCCACCGGCAGGAACCTCGCCGAGCTCTGCCGCGAGAGCTTCGGCCGGCGCACCTCGGTCGGCCTCTGGCTGCAGGCGGAGCTGGTGGCGATGGCCACCGACATCGCCGAGGTGGTGGGCGCCGCGCTCGGCCTCAACCTGCTCTTCGGGATCCCGCTCTTCCCGGCCGGGGTGATCGCCGGAGCCGGGGCGTTCGCGATCCTGGCGCTGCAGCAGATGGGGTTCCGGCGGCTGGAGGCCGGGATCAGCGTCCTGGTGGGCGTCGTCGTGGCCTCCTTCATCGTCGAGCTCTTCCACGCCAACCCGGACTCGGGGCAGGTCGCGTCGCACTTGTTCGTGCCCGGCTTCTCCGGGACCGAGAGCATCCTCCTGGCCAGCGGGATCATCGGCGCCACGGTGATGCCGCACGTCATCTACCTGCACTCGGCGCTGACCCAGCGTCGGGTGGTCGGGCGCAACGAGCCCGAGCGGCGGAAGATCCTCCGCTTCGAGAAGGTCGACGTGGTTATCGCGATGTCGCTGGCCGGCGTGGTCAACCTCTCGATGATGGTCGTGGCAGCGGCGCTCTTCCACCAGGGGGGGCTGACCGGGATCGACTCGATCGAGGGTGCCTACGAGGGCTTCGGAGACCTCGTCTCCTCCGGCGCCGCGACGATCTTCGGGATCGCCCTGCTGGCCTCGGGCTTCGCATCCTCCTCGGTCGGCACGATGGCCGGGCAGGTGGTGATGCAGGGGTTCATCCGGCGCCGGATCCCGATCTTCCTGCGCCGCGCCGTCACCCTGGCGCCGGCCCTGGTCGTGCTGGCGGCCGGCATCCCCCCGACGGATGCCCTGGTCGGCAGCCAGGTCGTCCTCTCCTTCGGCATCCCCTTCGCCCTGATTCCGCTGCTGATCATCGCCCGCAAGCCCGAGGTGATGGGGGGGCTGGCGAACCCGCCCTGGCTGACCGCGCTGGCGGGGACCCTGGCGGCGCTGATCATCGCCCTGAACGTCTTCCTCCTCGGGCAGCTGTTTCTCGGCTAGTCGCAGGGCCTCCGTTGGCTGTTTCTCGGCTGGTCGCAGGGCGGTTGATCGAATAGCCTGGGCCCGTGCCCCTCGCGGACGACTTCCAGCAGGTCCTCGACTCCCTGCCGCCGGACTGGACCGACCTCGAGCTCGACCTCCGCATCGACGACGAGGACCGCTACGTGGAGGCGGCCGTGGCCCTGGTCCAGATCAACGCCCAGCCCTACTCGACGGCGGACTGGCACTGGCGCATCCTCGTCGCCCACAGCTTCGGGCACGCCGCCGCCGCGGAGACGGTCAGGGGCGTGCTCGGGGGCCTCGACGGCCAGGGGATCACGGGAACCATGAGGCTGCGGGAGGTCCGGGAGGGTAGGGTCGAGGTCGTGCAGATGTGGGGCCGGCCGCAAAGCGTGCGGGAGGAGTTCCGCGTGCGCCGGGCGCAGTAGCCCCGGGAGGGTGCCTTGGCCCGGGTGCTGGCGGTCGTCGCGGATCTGATGCTCGCAAGCCGGGTGGAGGGCAGCCTGCGGGCGGCCGGCCACGAGGTCGAGGTGCAGGCGGCGATGCCCGGGGAGGTCAGCGCGGAGGCGCTGGTCTGCGACCTCGACTGCGTCGATCCCGAGGCCGCCGCCGCGACCGGGATCCCGGCCCTGGGCTTCTACTCGCACGTTGACGTCGAGACCAGGGACCGCGCCTCGGCGGCGGGCGTCTCGATGGTGGTGCCGCGCTCGCGGATGGCCCGCGAGCTGCCGGTCCTGGTCGAGCGCCTGCTCGGCGGGGGCTCCCCGGACGCCTGAGCGTCGCAGGCGGACCGAGCCGCCGCCGGCCGCCGCGGGCGCTGCCGGGGCCGGCAGGATAGCCTTGCCCGATGGCCGACCACCACCTCGGCGAGGAGCTGCTGGCCCTGGTCGAGATCCCCAAGGGGAGCCGCAACAAGTACGAGTACGACGAGGGGATGGGGGTCGTGATACTCGACCGCTTCCTCTCCTCTTCGATGGTCTACCCGACCGACTACGGCTACCTGATCGGCCATCGGGGGCGGGACGGCGATCCGCTGGACGCGCTCGTCTGCGTCTCCGAGCCCACCTTTCCGGGCTGCGTGATCCCGGTCAAGCCGGTCGCCCTGTTCAAGATGCACGACGAGAAGGGTGAGGACGACAAGGTGGTCTGCGTGCCGACCCACGACCCCGGCTGGAACACGGCGCGCACGCTGGAGGACATCCCGCGCCAGCTTCAGCGCGAGATCACGCACTTCTTCTCGGTCTACAAGCAGCTCGAGGACAAGGAGGTCGAGGTGGACGGCTGGCGCTCGCTCGAGGAGGCGCTCGAGGTGATCGCCGACGGGCGACGCCTCCACCTCGCCGAGGCGGGCGAGGCGGCGGATTGAGGAACCGCCGTTGGTGGGTGGCCCTCCGGGCTGCCTTGCTCCTCTGCCTCGCCCCTGCCGCCGCGACCGCCCGGCCCCCGTCGGTCGCAGCCGCCGCGACCGCCCGGCCCCCGTTGATCGCAGCCGCGGGCGACATAGCCTGCGACCCCGGCAGTCCGCATTTCGGGCGCGGGCGGGGCTCGCCGCTTCACTGCCGCCAGAGGGCCACCTCCGACCTCATCCTGCGGGGCCGCTACCGGGCGGTGCTCGCCCTCGGGGACCTCCAGTACCGGGACGGAAGGCTGTGGAAGCTTCGCCGCTCCTACGGGCCGACCTGGGGCCGGTTCAGGAGCAGGACGTTGCCGGTGCTGGGCAACCACGAGTACGGCACGGTCGGAGCGAGGCCGTACTTCCGCTTCTTCGAGGGTCGCGGCCGCCGCGACGGCAGGGCCGGGATCCGCGGGCTCGGCTGGTACGGCCGGGACCTCGGGCGCTGGCACATCGTCGTGCTCAACTCGAACTGCCGACGGGTCGGCTGCGGCCCGCGCTCCCGCCAGGTGAGGTGGCTGCGGCGCAACCTCGGCCGCCACCCGGACCGCTGCGTGCTCGCTGCATACCATCACCCGCGCTACTCCTCCGGCAGGCACGAGGGCGACGAACGGGTCGGCACCCTATGGAGGGTGCTCTACCGGGCCGGGGTGGACGTGGTGCTGAACGGGCACGACCACGACTACGAGCGCTTCGCGCCGCAGGGAACCGGGGGACGGCTGGATCGCCGCCGCGGCGTGGTCGAGTTCGTGGTCGGCACCGGCGGGCAGTCCCTGTTCCGGCTCGGCCGGCCGGCACCGAACAGCAGGGTGCGCGAGGACAGGCGCTTCGGGATCCTGCGGATGCGCCTGGGAAGGGGTCGCTACCGGTGGGCCTTCGTGCGCGCCCCCGGAGGCCGGCGCATGGACCGCGGGACGCGTCGCTGCACGCCGGTCGGCCCGCTGGTGCGCCGTTACCTGCGCGACCATCGCAGGGGCGGGCGCGGCGCCAACGCGTCCGGCGGGCCGCCGGGTTAGACTGCCGGGCGCAAACGACCCGACCCAAGGAGACGAGCAGTGGAGGAACGAGGACTTTCCGCCTATCTGGCCGAGCTGATCGGCACCCTGCTGCTGGTCTTCTTCATCACCAGCGTCGTCGTCCTGTTCGTCTCGACGGGCAACCAGGCCCAGTTCGGCTCCGACTTCGCGGTGATCGGCCTGGTCCACGCCTTCCTGCTGTTCGGCCTGATCATGATGTTCGGCATCGCCAGCGGCGGCCACTTCAACCCGGCGGTGACGCTGGCCGCCATCGTGATCAAGAGGATCGCGGTCCTCGACGGGATCGTCTACATGCTCGCCCAGCTCTCCGGCGGCGTGCTCGGGGCGCTCCTCACCAAGGCGCTGCTGCTCGACGAGGGGCGCGCCACGAACTACGGTGCGGCGAACGTCAGCCCGCTGCTCGCCGGCAACGTGGCCGGCGCCTGCGTGGAGGGAATCGGCACCTTCTGCCTGGTGCTGGTGATCCTCGCCGCCGTCTTCTCGCGGAAGTCGGTGAAGGAGTGGGCCCCGCTGGCGATCGGGACGACCCTCGGCTTCATCGTCATGGTCGGCGGCCCGCTGACCGGCGGCTCCTACAACCCCGCCCGCTGGTTCGGGCCGGCCCTGGTCAGCAACGACTGGGGCGGCACCTGGCCCTACCTGGTCGGGCCGGCGGTCGGCTCGCTGCTCGCCGCCCTGGTCTTCCTGTTCGTGCTCGAGAAGGCCGGCCCGGCCCCCACCGAGCCCCCCGAGAAGGTCAAGAGCAGCTAGGCGGCCGCCCCGGGTCCGGCTCCCGGGGTCCGTAGCCTCGGTCGCGTGCGACGGGTCACCTACTCCCGCAACTACACGCTTTCCCTCTCGCGCACCTGCCGGTGCTACTGCAGGTACTGCGCCTTCGCGACGCGCCTGGCCCACATCCACCCCCCCGAGGAGGTCGAGCGGCGCCTCGAGGAGGCCGGGCGCCGCAACGCCAAGGAGCTCCTGATCCTGACCGGGGAGCGCCCGGAGGCCAACGCCGAGGTGGCCCGGCGGCTGGGCGAGTGGGGGCACCCCGACTTCACCTCCTACGTCGCCTGGGCCTGCGAGCGGGCGCTGGGGAGGGGCATCCTCCCGCACACCAACATCGGCGTGCTGGACCGCGACGACCTCCTGCGCCTGCGGGAGGTCACCGCCTCGCAGGGCCTGATGCTCGAGTCGGCCTCGGTGCGGCTCATGGACACCGTGCACGCCGGCTCTCCGAGCAAGCACCCCGCGCGCCGCATGGAGACGATCGAGCTGGCCGGCGAGCTGCGGATCCCTTTCACCAGCGGGATCCTCGTCGGGATCGGGGAGACCGAGGAGGAGCGGGTTGCCTCCCTGGAGATGCTCGCCGCCTCCCACGCGCGCCACGGCCACATCCAGGAGGTGATCCTCCAGAACTTCGTCCCGCACCCGCGCTACTACGGCCGGGAGGTCGCCGAGATCGCCGACGCATCGGCGCGGGCGAGGTGGGCCGGCCGGGCCCCCTCCCTCGCAGCGACAGACTCGATCGCTCCTTCCTCGGGGGCCCGATCGAACCTCCCGGACGGCTTCGAGGACGCCGGTGGGGTGCCCCCCGAGGAAGCCTCGCAGGCCGTTGCTTCGGAGGGGGGCGCCGCACCGGCGTTTCCCGCGTGGGCGAGTGAGGTGTCGCTCGAGGAGATGAAGCGGCTGATCGCCGAGTGCAGGCGGCTGATGCCCGAGGTCGGGATCCAGGTCCCGCCGAACCTCTCGGACTGGTGGCCGGAGCTGGTCGAGGCGGGGGCCACCGACCTCGGCGGTCTCTCGGCGAACGGCGACCACATCTCCCCCGAGCACGCCTTCCCCAGCCCCCACCGGGTGCGCAGGACCCTCACCCCGCGGGGCTTCGCCCTCAGCGAGCGCCTCTGCGCATACCCCCGGTACCTGGACCCCGATTGGATCGAGCAGGGGGTCCTCGACGTGGTCAAGCTGAGGTACTGGAGCTTCATCCCCCGGCGCGGATCGGGCCGGCGCAACGGGGTCCCGGCCGACCCGGGGCTCGCGGCCGGCGCGATCGAGCGCGGGCGCGACGGGCGCAGGCTCAGCGAGGACGAGCTGACGGCACTGTTCGCCGAGACCAGGCCCGAGGCCGTCGAGGAGATGCGGGCGGCGGCGGACGAGCTGCGCGCCGAGCTCTGCGGCGACCTGGCCACCTTCGTCGTCAACCGCAACATCAACTTCACCAACGTCTGCGTCGTGGGGTGCGCTTTCTGCGGCTTCGGGCAGGGGCGCCGCTCCCCCGACGCCTACCTGCTGGAGCCGGCGGAGTTCGCCGAGCGGGTTCGCGAGGCGGTCGAGTTCGGCGCCACGGAGATCTGCATGCAGGGGGGCATCCATCCCGACTACACGCTCGAGGACTACGGTCGCTGGCTGCGACTGGCGAAGGAGGCCGCCCCGGAGATCCACCTGCACGCCTTCTCGCCGATGGAGGTCCACTACATGTGCGAGCGCTCCGGCCGCAGCCCCGCGGAGGTCTTCGCCCACCTGCGCGACTGCGGGCTGGGCTCGACGCCGGGAACGGCGGCGGAGGTGCTCGACGACGGGGTCCGCATGCGGATCTCGCCGAACAAGCTCCCCACCCGGCGCTGGGTGGAGATCATCGAGGCCTCCCATGCGGCCGGCCTGCGCTCGACCTCCACGGTGATGTTCGGCCACATCGAGGAGCCCCGGGAGCTGGCGCGCCACATGGCCGTGATCAGGGCGCTCCAGGAGCGGACGGGGGGCATCACCGAGTTCGTGCCGCTCAGCTTCATCCCGTTCAACACGATGCTGGGGCGGACCCACGGGATCGAGGAGATCTCACGCGCCGAGAACCTCAAGCACACGGCGGCCTTCCGGCTGGCCCTGGGACGCACCATCCCCAACCTGCAGGCGAGCTGGGTAAAGATGGGCCTCGACGCGGCTACCGAGGCGCTGCGCTGGGGGGTCAACGACCTCGGCGGGACCCTGATGGAGGAGAACATCTCGCGGATGGCCGGCTCGCAGCACGGGGTCCGGCTCGAGCCGGGGCAGCTGATCGAGGCGGCCCGCGCCGGAGGGCGCACCCCGGCCCGGCGCAGCACCCTCTACGAGATCCTCGAGACCCACTGATCCCCGGCCCGGCGGCGATAATGCCCCGATGCGGGCGATGCTGCTGGAGCGCCGGCGCGAGCCGCTGCGCGATGCCGATATACCCCTTCCCGAGCCGGGACCGGGGCAGGTGCGGGTGGCGGTCAGCGCCTGCGGGGTCTGCCGGACCGACCTCCACGTCCTCGACGGCGATCTCGACCGGCCGAAGCTGCCGCTGGTGCTCGGGCACCAGATCGTCGGCCGGGTGGACGCCGTAGGGGAGGGCGGGGCGCGGTTCGGCCCCGGAGACCGGGTCGGCGTCCCATGGCTGGGCTGGACCTGCGGCGAGTGCCGCTTCTGCCGCAGCGGCCGGGAGAACCTCTGCGACCGGGCCCGCTTCACCGGCTATGACCTCGACGGCGGCTACGCGGAGGCGGCCGTCGCCGACCAGCGCTTCTGCTTCCCGATCCCCGAGGGGTACCCCGACCTGCAGGCGGCGCCGCTGCTCTGCGCCGGACTGATCGGGTACCGGGCCCTGCGCATGGCCGGCGACGCCGAGCGGCTGGGCTTCTACGGGTTCGGCGCCTCCGCGCACATCCTCTGCCAGGTGGCCGTCTCGCAGGGGCGCCGGGTCTTCGCGTTCACCCGGGAGGGGGATTCGGAGGGGCAGGCCTTCGCGCGCCGGCTCGGCGCCGAGTGGGCCGGGGCCTCCGGCGACCCGGCGCCCGAGGAGCTCGACGCCGCGATCGTCTTCGCTCCGGCGGGGGAGCTGGTGCCGGCCGCCCTGAGGGCGAGCGCGAAGGGCGCCACCGTCGTCTGCGCTGGGATCCACATGTCCGAGATCCCGGCCTTTCCCTACGAGATCCTCTGGGGCGAGCGCGGCGTGCGCTCGGTCGCCAACCTCACCCGCCGCGACGGCGAGGAGTTCATGAGGATCGCCCCCGAGGCCGGGGTCCGCACCCAGGTCCGGGCGTATCCGCTCAGCGAGGCCAACCTGGCGCTCGACGACCTTCGCGCGGGTAGGCTGTTCGGTGCCGCGGCGCTGAGGATCGCGGGCGGAGAGGACTAGGGGAAAGCAAGTGGCCGACGTGACGGTGAAGAGGCTGGACGAGTTCGAGGCGATCTTCGGTGGCGGGATGCTCCGGGCCAGGGCCGGACTCGGCGTCAGCTCGTTCGGCATGCAGGTCATAGAGCTTCCCCCGGATTACCGGATGTACCCGCTGCACGACCACAGCCACGACTCACAGGAGGAGGTCTACACGCCCCTGCGCGGCGTCGCCACCCTGGAGGTCGGCGAGGAGTCGTTCACCCTCGAGCCGGGAGTTTTTGCGCGGGTCGGGCCGGGGGAGAAGCGGAAGCTGATCACCGGGCCCGAGGGCGTGCGCCTGCTCTGCCTCGGCGGGGTTCCCGGCGAGCCCTACGAGGCTCCCGCCTGGACCGAGGAGGGGGGCGCCACCCCGCACCTCGGCGAGAAGGCCCACCACTAGACGGGACGGGTCGTCCCCGGCTTCGCGACGGATCGCCGCGGCCCGGCTCAGCGGAACAGGTCGTCCCCGGCTTCGCGACGGATCGCCGCGGCCCGGCTCAGCGGAACAGGTCGTCCCCGGCTTCGCGACGGATCGCCGCGGCCCCGGGGCCGTCCTCTTCCGTGACGCTCCCCGAGCCCCGCACCACGGCGACCGGGACGCCGCTGTCCTTCCCCTTGACTAGCGCCGCCGCGGCGGCGAGCTCGTCCGCCACGGCAATCATCGTCGCCTCGAGCAGGCGGCCGTGGCGGTCGCGGCGCCCTCGCCAGTCCTCCAGCGGGGCCAGGCCGGCGCAGCCGATCGCCACCTCGCTCTGGCCGAGGCGCCAGGCGCGGCCGAAGCTGTCCGAGACGATCACCGCCGGCCGCACCCCGGCCGCAGCGGCGAGCTGCTCCCGGATGGCCCGGGCCGAGGCGTCGGAGTCGAGGGGGAGCAGGGACACGGTGCCGGCCTCGGGCAGGTTCGAGCTGTCAATCCCGGCGTTGGCGCAGATCCAGCCGTGGCGGGTCTCGACGATCAGCACCCCCCGCTCGGCCCGCAGGACCGCGGCGCTCTCCTCGAGGACGAGCTGGACCAGGGCGGGCTCCTTGCCGAGGTGGGCCGCGAGGCGCCGGGCCTCCGCGCTCGGCAGGACGCTGGAGAGTCTCCGCACGCGGCCCTCGGCCTTGGAGACGATCTTCTGGGAGACGACCACCGTGTCTCCCGGCTCAAGCGCCGCCCGCGCGGCGATCGCCGCGCCGAGGTCGTCGCCCTCGCCGATCTCGGGCAGCCCGGTGACCGGCCGGACGGTGATTCCGCCGCCGCTCAGATGCCCAGCACCTCCGCGGTGTGCCGCGCCCGGCCGGGGCGGGCTTCGAGCTCGCGCGCCAGGGCGACGATGTCGGCGGGGGTGTCGATGTCGAGCCCGAGCGAGGGGAGCTCCTCGACGGCGTGCGGGATTCCCGCAGCCCGGGCGGCGGTCACGTGGCGTTCCCGGCTCCCGGGGCCGAAGGCCGGAGAGATGGCGTCCGGGGGCGAGAGGACCAGGGCGTTCGTTCCGGTGCCGTGCCGGTCGGGCACGACGGCGACGAAGCGCCCCGGGATCCCGGTCAGCAGGCTGTCCAGCTCACGGGGGTCGAGCAGCGGACAGTCGCCGGGGAGAAGGACGACCGCCTCTGCACCCGCGGCCGCTGCGATCCCGAGCATGGCGGCCTCGGAGTGCCCGCTGTCGGAGGGATCCTCCAGGACCTCGGCCCCGGCCGCCGAGGCGATCCGGCCGATCTCGGGGTCGCCGCTCACCACCAGGACGCGTTCCAGCGTCCGCGCCCCGCCTGCCGCCTCCAGCGAGTCGGCCAGCATCGCCACCACCAGGGGGCCACGACGCTCCGTCTCGACCCCCGCGCCGAGGCGCTGCTTCGCGGCGCCCAGCCTCTTGACCGGGAGGACGGCCGTGAACCTCACGGGCCCACCCGCGGACCTCACGGGGCCCCGCTTCGCGGCCCGGCCGAACCGGCCAGGTCATCGGCGAAGGCGAGCACCCTCGCGGCCAGGTTCGCGCGCCCCTCGGGGCCGTCCATCAGGGTCGGCGCGAGGCGGACCTCGAGGCCCTCGGGCGGCGGGTCGGGGTCGTCCTCGTCCACGAGCATCGCGTCGAGCAGCCCCTCGTAGAGAGAGGCGACGCCGGCGGCGCTGACCGGGCGCCCGAGAGCCGACATGAACCGCTCGGTCGGTCCCTTGACGACCCGGCCGGCGACGAACGGGCTGACCGCGATCACCGGGGCGGGGGAGGAGCGGATCGCCTCGCGGATCCCCGGCACCGCGAGGATCGGGCCGATGCTGATCACCGGGTTGGACGGCCCGATCACCACGAGGTCGGCGGCGGCAAGCGCCGCGCTGACCTCGGGCGTGGGCCGTGCCGACCCGATCCCCTCCAGCTCGACTCCGAGCACCTCAGCCTCGCCGCGGTCGATCACCAGGTACTCCTGAAGCGCCCGCCAGCCGCCCGGGGTGAGGACCCGGGTCCTCACCGGCTCCTCGCACATCGGCAGCACCGACGCGGTGATGCCCAGCCCCCTGGTGAGCTGGGCCTGCGCGTCGGTCAGCCGGCCTCCCTCCTCGAGGAAGTGCCGGCGGTACAGGCAGGCCGCCAGGTCGCGGTCGGAGAGGCCGAACCAGTCCGGCGCGCCGAAGCGCACCATGCGATCGAGCACCGTGAAGGTGTCCTCGCGGATCCCCCAGCCCCGCTCCTCGTCTATCTCTCCCGAGAGCCAGTAGGTCACGAGGTCGGGGTCGGGGGAGACGTGCACGCCCAGGGCCTCGACGTCGTCGCCGGTGTTGGCGATCACCGTGAGGCGATCGCCGAGGTGGGCGTAGAGGCCGGCCGCGAGCTTTCCCCCGCCGCTTCCGCCGGCGAGCACGACGACGCCGGGCCCGGGCGGGCCCGGGGAGCCGGCGCCGTGCGCTTCCTCGCCCGTGCTCGCGGTCAAGGCGGGCCAGTCTATGCTGTCCGCCGATGAGGCTGGAGGGACGGAAGGCGCTGGTCACCGGCGGGGCGAGCGGGATCGGCGCGGCAACGGCAGCGCGGCTTGCGGCCGAGGGTGCCGAGGTCTGGGTCGGCGACGTCAACGAGGCGGGAGCCGCCGAGGTCGCCGCCGGGATCGCCGGCCACGCCGTGCACCTCGACGTCACCGACCGCGACTCCGCCGGGCAGGCGGTCGAGGCCGCCGGGGGCACGCTCGACGTGCTCGTCAACAACGCCGGCACCGACGAGTTCGGCTTCTTCACCCAGACGACCCCGGAGCAGTGGGCGAAGGTGATCGCGGTCAACCTCACCGGCGTGCTCAACTGCACCGCCGCGGCGCTCCCGGGGATGCAGCGGGCCGGCTACGGGCGGATCGTCACCACCGCGTCGGAGGCGGGCCGGGTCGGCTCCAAGGGCTCGGCGGTCTACTCGGCCGCGAAGGGAGGGGTGATTGCCTTCATGAAGGTGATAGCCCGCGAGAACGGCCGCTACGGGGTCACCGCCAACTCGGTGGCGCCGGGCCCGATCGAGACGCCGCTGCTGATGGGAGCGAGGCAGCTCGGCGAGCTCGGCGAGCGGATCATCGAGACGATGAAGGGCCAGACCCAGATGCGCCGCCTCGGCAGGCCCGAGGAGGTCGCCGCCGCGATCGCCTTCCTCGCCTCCGAGGAGGCCTCGTTCGTGACCGGCGAGACGCTCGGCGTGAGCGGCGGACTGGGGATGGTCTAACGCCCATCGCCTCAGCACCGACCGCCGAGCTTCAAGTTTCATCTGACAGTCAGCGGAAAGTTGAAGCTCGGCATGGTGTGGGGCTAGTCGTTGACCTCGGTGTCGAGGATCGCCTCCAGCTTCTCCAGGGCCCTGGCCCGGTGGGCGTCCAGCTCGCGGACGAGCCGGTCGGCGTCGCGCTCGTGGACGGCCTCGAGGATGCGGTCGTGGGAGAGCACCGCGTGGCGCCGCTCGGCGGGCGAGTTGTAGTACATCGCCCGGTAGGCCTCGGTCGAGTCCCACAGCAGCCGGACCAGGCGCATCGCGTGCACCTGGTCGGGGGACTCGAGGATGCCGAAGTGGAAACGGCGGTTAGCCTCCAGCTCGGCCGCGATGTCCCCGCGCTCGGCGGCGTCCACGCAGTCGCGGGCCGCGATCCTGACCCGCTCGATCCGCTCCTCTTCGAGTCCGGGCAGGGCGTGGCGCGCGCAGCGCTCCTCGAGGATCTGCCTGAGCTCGTAGATCTCCTTGAGGTCGGAGACCCGGAGCTCGCTGACGAAGTAGCCGCGGCGCGGCCGGTAGGTGGCCTGCCCCTCCTGCTCGAGGACCGCGAGCGCCTCGCGCAGCGGCGCGACGCTGACGCCGAAGCGCTCCGCGAGCTCCTCCTGGAGGACCCGCTGCCCGGGCCGCAGCTCTCCCGCGACTATCGCGCGCCGCAGGCACTCCAGCGCGTACTGGGAGCTGGTTCCCGGGGCCCGGGTGCGCTCGTGCGCCTCGGCATCAGCCGTCGTCATAGCTGTAGAGGCCCCGGCCGGTCTTGCGGCCCAGCATGTTCGCCGCGACCAGGCGCTGGAGAAGCGGGGGAGGGGCGAAGAGCTGCTCCCGGTGCTCGTTGTAGAGAGTTTCGGCCACGCTCATCACGGTGTCCAGCCCGATCAGGTCGCAGAGGGCCAGCGGGCCCATCGGGTGGGCGCAGCCCTTGACCATCCCCTGGTCGATGTCCTCGGCGGTGGCCAGGCCCTGCTCGAACATCCGGATCGCGGAGAGCAGGTAGGGGACGAGCAGGGCGTTGACGGTGAAACCGGCCCGGTCGGGGGCGTCGATCGGGTCCTTGCCGAGCCGCTCGCGGGCGAAGGCCCGCGCCCTCTGAACGACCTCGGGGTCGGTGAGCAGCGAGGGGATGATCTCGACCAGGCTGAGGACCGGCACGGGGTTGAAGAAGTGCATGCCGAGCACGTGGTCGCCGCGCTCGCCGCTCTCGGCGGCAAGCTGGACGATCGGGATCGACGAGGTGTTCGAGGCGAGGATCGCCTCGGGGTCCTCGACCGTCTCGGCCAGCCTCCTGAAGACGCCGAGCTTGGTGTCGCGGTCCTCGACCACGGCCTCGACGACGACGGTGCGGTCGGCGAGCTGGTCGAAGTCGGCGGCGCACTCGAGGCGCCCCAGGGCGGCCTCGGCGTCGGAGGAGTCGACCTTGCCCCGTTCCACCGCGCGCTCCAGGGAGTGAACGACCCTCCCCCGCGCCCCCTCGGCGGCTGCGGCGTCGACCTCCACGAGCTTGGTGTCGAGTCCCGAGCGCACGCAGACCTCGGCGATCCCCGTGCCCATGATGCCCCCGCCGACCAGGCCGATCCGGGGCCCCTCCGTCGCGGTCGCGCTCACCGGAACGCCTGGATCCCGGTCACCGCGCCGCCCACCACCAGCGCGTGGACGTCCGCGGTGCCCTCGTAGGTGACCACGGACTCCAGGTTGTTCATGTGCCGGATGACCGGGTACTCCAGCGTCACCCCGTTCGCCCCCAGCACCTGCCGCGCAGAGCGCGCCACCTCCAGGGCCGCGTTGACGTTGGCGAGCTTGCCCATGCTCACGTGCTCGGGTCGGATCAGGCCCTCGTCCTTCATCCGGCCCAGGTGCAGGGCCAGGAGGTTGGCCCGGTTGACCTCCGTCGCCATCGTCGCCAGCTTCTGCTGCTGGATCTGGAAGGAGGCGATCGGCTTGCCGAACTGGACCCGTTCCAGCGCGTAGGAGAGGGCCGACTCATAACAGGCCCGGCCGGCTCCGACCGCGCCCCAGACGATCCCGAAGCGCGCCTCGTCGAGGCAGGAGAGCGGCCCGCGGAGCGAGTCGGCCCCGGGCAGCATCGCCTCGGCCGGGAGCCGGACGTCGTCGAGCAGCAGCTCGGAGGTCACCGAGGCCCGCAGGGAGAGCTTGTTGTGGATGTCCTGGGTCGTGAACCCCCTGGTCCCCTTGGGGACGAGGAAGCCGCGGACCCCGCCGTCGGTCTGCGCCCAGACCACCGCGACATCGGCCACCGAGCCGTTGGTGATCCACATCTTCTGCCCGTGCAGGACCCAGTCGTCGCCGTCGCGCTTGGCGCGGGTGCGCATCGAGCCCGGGTCCGAGCCCGCGTCGGGCTCGGTCAGCCCGAAGCAGCCGATCGCCTCGCCGGCGGCCATCTTCGGCAGCCACTCCCGCTTCTGCTCCTCCGAGCCCCAGCGATGGATCGCGAACATGGCCAGCGAACCCTGCACGGAGACGAGGCTGCGGACGCCGCTGTCGCCCGCCTCGAGCTCGAGGCAGGCGAGTCCGTAGGCGGTGGCGCTGGTCCCGGCGCAGCCGTAGCCCTCGAGGTGCATGCCGAGCAGGCCGATCTCGCCGAGCTCGCGCGCCAGCTCGAGCGGCAGCCGCGCCTGCTCGAACCACTCGCCCACGTTGGGCACGACCCTGTCGCGGACGAAGGCCCGGACCGTGTCGCGGATGTCGCGCTCCTCGTCGGAGAGGAGGCGGTCGATGCCCAGGTAGTCGTCGGGCCGGATCTTGGGCGGTGCGGCAGCCACTGCGCTCATTCTGGTCGGTGCCCCTTGATTTAGAGTTTCGAAGATCTAGGATTCATTGAACCACATGGCGGCCGCCCTTGACAACCTCCGGGTACTCGACTTCTCCAGGGTCCTCGCGGGGCCTTTCGCCACGATGATGCTGGCGGACCTCGGCGCCGCCGTGACCAAAGTGGAGCGGCCGGGCGGCGGCGACGACACGCGGGCCTGGGGGCCCCCCTTCGACGAGAGCGGCGAGGCCACCTACTTCCAGTCGGTCAACCGCAACAAGCGGAGCATCGTGCTCGACCTGCGCGAGCCCGCCGACCGCGCCCGCGCCCGGGAGCTGGCTCTGGGCGCCGACGTCGTGGTCGAGAACTTCAGGCCGGGGGTGATGGACCGCTTCGGCCTCGGCTACGAGGACCTGCGGGGCGAGAGCCCCGGACTGGTCTACTGCTCGGTGACCGGCTTCGGCCGCGGCCGCGGCGCCGGCCTGCCCGGCTACGACCTCCTCGTCCAGGCCCTCGGCGGCATGATGAGCATCACCGGCTCCCCCGAGGGCGAGCCCCAGAAGGTGGGGGTGGCGCTCGTCGACGTCCTCGCGGGGCTCTTCTCCGCGGTCGGGATCCTCGCGGCGCTGCGCCACCGCGACGCCACGGGCCGGGGCCAGTGGGTCGAGGTGGACCTGCTCTCCTCGCTGCTGGCCGCCCTCGTCAACCAGGCGTCGGCCTATACGATCGCCGGGGTGGTCCCCCGGCGGATGGGAAACGAGCACCCCAGCATCGCTCCCTACGAGCTGCTGCCCGCCGAGGACGGCGACCTCGTGGTCGCGGTCGGCAACGATCGCCAGTTCGCCGCCCTGGCCGAGCTGGTCGGCGCGCCCGAGCTGGCCGCGGACCCGCGCTTTGCCACCAACGGCGCGAGGGTCGAGAACCGCCGCGCCCTTCACGAGGAGTTGGCCCGGCGCACCGTGGAGCGGCCCGCCGGCGAGTGGGCCGACGAGCTGACCGGGGCGCGGGTGCCGGCGGGCGTGGTCAACGACATCGCCGCGGCGTTCGAGCTGGCGGGGTCGCTCGGACTCGACCCGGTGGCGCGGATGCGCCGGCCGGACGGCACCGAGGTGAGGCTTGCCAGGAACCCGATCGGTCTCTCCGCGACGCCTCCCAGCTACCGCAGCGCGCCTCCGCGCCTGCCGGGCGCCGGGGAGGCCGCCGAGCCCGATGAGCAGAGCTGATGACCGGAGGATTCGAGAACAGATGACCGAGCAATTCCCCAAGCCCGACGGCCGCACCCTATTCGTCGGCGGTGAGTGGAGGACCGCCTCGGAGACCTACGAGCGGTTCGACCCCTCCGACCTCGGGCGCTCGACGGGCGTCTTCGCCGCCGCGTCTGAGGCCGAGGTCGACGCCGCCTACGGGGCCGCCGCCGGCGCTCAGGCTGAATGGGGCGCCACCCCCGCCCCGCAGCGGGCCGAGGTCCTGCGGGTGGCCGCCGACCTCCTCGAGGACCGCCTCGAGCCTGCGGCCAGGCGGCTGACCGCCGACATGGGGAAGGCGATCCGCGACGCCCGGGCGGAGGTGGGCCGGAGCGTGGCGATCCTCCGCTATTTCTCCGGTGAGCTGCACCAGCCCTGGGGAGAGACCTACCCGAGCGCCGACCGCTCGACCACCCTGTTCACGGTCGAGCAGCCGCTCGGGGTCGTCTGCGCGATAACGCCCTGGAACTTCCCCTTCGCGATCCCGACCTGGAAGCTGGCGCCGGCGATCGGGTTCGGCAACGCGGCCGTCTGGAAGCCCGCCGAGGTCGCCTCCGGGAGCGCGGTGCTGCTCACCGAGGCGCTGGCGGCGGCCGGCCTGCCCGGCGGCGTGCTCAACCTGCTGACCGGGAAGGGCCGCAAGATGTCGGGGGCGCTGGTCGGGGACCGGCGGCTCGCCGCGCTGACCTTCACCGGCTCGGGCGCCGTGGGGACGCGCCTCCGCCAGGCCGTGGCGGACCGCAACGTCAAGGTGCAGCTCGAGCTTGGTGGCAAGAACCCGGCGATCGTGCTCGCCGACGCCGACCTCGAGGACGCAGCGGTGCAGGTGGTGCGGGGGGCGATGCTCTCGACCGGTCAGCGCTGCACCGCGACCAGCCGCGTCTACGTCGAGCGGTCCGTGGCGCCGCGCTTTCGGGAGCTGCTCGCCGAGAAGGCCGAGGCCCTGGAGGTCGGGGATCCCTTCGAGGAGGCGACCGACGTGGGGCCCCTGGGCTCCGCGGAGCAGCTCGCCACGGTCGGGGGGTACCTGGAGATCGCCGATCGGGAGGGTGCCGCGGTGCTCACCGGCGAGCTCTCGCCGGCGGCGCTCGGCCCGCAGGCCCCCGGGGACTGCTTCGTGAGGCCGACCGTCCTCTCCGGCGTCGACCCCGGCAGCGCCCTGCTCCGTGAGGAGATCTTCGGCCCGGTGCTGGTGGTCGAGGAGATCGGCGGCTTCGAGGAGGGGATCGCGGCGGCGAACGACACCGAGTTCGGCCTCTCCTCGACGGTCTTCACCAGCAGCATCTCCCGCGCCACCGAGTTCATCCGCCGCACCGAGTCCGGGGTCGTCCACGTCAACCGCGAGACGGCGGGCGTGGAGCCGCACGTTCCGTTCGGAGGCGTGAAGGGCTCGAGCAGCATGAGCCGCGAGCAGGGCAAGGCCGCCCGGCAGTTCTTCACGACCTCGAAGACGGTCTACCTGCGCTCCGTGTAGTTCGGGGGCCTCCTGCGGTCGACCCATTAGACGGCCGCCGGTGGAAAAGGCAGTCGTCCGCGGCAGCGGGGGCTCCGGCCCGCCGGAAGCGCTTCGAGTTCGGCACTCTCGCCGCTACAAGGGCTCTACTGAGCAAAAGTAATTGGGGGTTGACAAGGGCCCCTTCCGTATGAACATAATCCTTTCTACTTTGGGCAACCCAAGGGGAGATCGCTCGGAGACCGGTCGGGCAGGCGCCTCACCGGGCTTTCCGCGGCAACCACAAGGAGGAGTGACGGGATGCACATACCGCTCGTGTTAGGAGCAGCGGAGTTCTTCAAGGAGCAGGTGACTACGGACATCTATCTCCTTGACGTCTTCTACGGTTTGGCCACGGTCTGCCTGTTCCTGCTGGTCATGGCGATCGGGCTGATCGACAGCGGCCTCGTACAGCGCAAGAACGTGCTGGATGTCTGGATCGGCAAGCTGATGTCGGCGATGGTCGCCGGCCTCGGGATGGCGGCGATCGGCTACGCGATCTGGGAAGTCCAGTTCTACCAGGCGTTTGCGATCCCGACCCCGGTCAGCCAAGCGATATCCGACTGGTGGATCGGAGGTACCAACGCAATCACCTTCTCGCAGCAACTCGACCCGAAGGTCGCGGTCGAGAACGACGTCTTCCAGGTCTTCCTGGTCTTCTTCGTGGCCTACGCCATGGTCGGTGGTGCGCTGCTGCACTCCGCCGGGCTCGAACGAGTCAAGGCGGCACCGATGTACATCATCTGTGCCTTCGCCGGCACACTGGTGATTCCCATTCTCCTCTACTACACGTGGGGCTCGGTCAGCCCGTTGACCAAGAACGGAGTCCACGACTACATGGGTTCGTACTCGCTGTACATCCTGG
Organism: Solirubrobacterales bacterium; assembly: GCA_046330315.1. Taxonomy (GTDB): domain Bacteria; phylum Actinomycetota; class Thermoleophilia; order Solirubrobacterales; family 70-9; genus JAXLSZ01. The sequence goes on along the minus strand of JAXLSZ010000007.1, from coordinate 79,168 downwards.
TCGGAGTCTGGAGCCTGATCCTCGCGTGGCGTGCCGGGCCGCGGATCGGGACGTTCGAGAACCACGAAGTCAATCCGCCGGACCACCCCGCTCACAAGCCGCACGACCTGAGTTTCACCGCTTCAGGCGTGGCTCTGGCGCTGTTCGCGGTCCCGTTCGCAGCCCTCGGGTGCGGCTATATCGTCGCGGATGCCGGCTACTTCGGGATCTCGATGACCACCAGCGGTTTCGGGGTGGCCCTGATCAACATCTTCATGGCGTTCATGGGCGGCGCGGTGGTTGGCGCCATCATCTCCTACGTCACGAAGAACCCGATCATGGTGCTGCTCGGTCCGGTGGCCGGCTACATTGGCTCCTCGGCCTCGATGGACATCGCCAAGCCGCTGGAGATGCTGGTCTGCGCGATGATCGCGCCGATCGTTGTCTACGGCGTCTACAAGCTGCTCCTGGCGGTGAGGATCGACGACAAGAAGATCGTTCCCCTCACGCTCGGCGGTGGCATCTACGCGGTGCTGGCGGCCGGGATCATCGGCAGCGGCGACCCGACGGGCGGTTATCCCGGCATCACCGAGGGCTCGTTCGCATTCCAGAGCGCGACGATCAACATCGGCCACCAGCTGGTCGGTCTCCTGGTCACGCTCGGCATCGCCGGCGTGAGCGGGCTGATCCTGATCTTCGCGCTGGAGAAGACCATCGGCCTCAGAGTCTCGAGGGAGGATGAGATCGCCGGCCTCGATCACGCGCTCTGGGATGCCGGCCCCTCCGATCAGGAGGCGACCGCGCGGTTCACCTGATCGAAAGCTGCACCTCCGAGCAGACGAGCGCCCCGGCATCGCCGGGGCGCTCGTCCTTTGGAGAGGGGTAAGCAGGAAAAGCAGGCTCTTCGGGTTCCGGTGGAGCCGATCGGCCCGCTTGACTTGCTGTGATACGTTTCTATATCACTTTTGGTCGGCTATATGCAGGCCTCTTCGGGGTATTTCCCGAAACGTCCGCAAATCTCGACAAGACGAGGTCATTCACGTGAGTACCACTCAGGCCACCAAGGATCCGAGCACCAAGATGCCCGCCCTCCCGGACGGGCCGAGGGGTTTGCTGATCGACGGGGAGTTCGTCGACGCGGCCGATGGCGCAACGATGCCCTGCCACAACCCCGCGACGGGCAATGTCCAGGCGGAGGTGGCCGTCGCCGGGGCCGAGGACGTCGACCGCGCCGTGCGCTCGGGCCGTGCGGCGTTCGAGGGCGCCTGGCGGGACCTCACGCCGTCCGCGCGCGGGAAAGTGCTCTGGCGTCTGGCCGACCTGATCGAGGAGCACGCCGAGGAGCTGGCGCTGATCGAGAGCCTCGACAACGGCAAGCCGCTCGCCGAGGCGATGGGGGACATGGGCTTCTCGGCGGAGACCTTCCGCTACTACGCGGGTGCCGCTACGAAGATCGACGGCCGCACGGTGACTCCCTCGAACCCCGGCAACTGGCACGCATACACGCGCCGCGAGCCGCTCGGCGTCGTCGGGCAGATCATCCCCTGGAACTTCCCCCTGATGATGGCGGCCTGGAAGGTGGCGCCGGCGATCGCGACCGGAAACTCGGTAGTTCTCAAGCCGGCCGAGCAAACGCCGCTCTCGGCCCTCCGTCTGGGTGAGCTGTTCCTCGAGGCAGGCCTGCCCGCCGGCGCGCTCAACGTCGTCAACGGCGAGGGTCACGTGACCGGCGCAGCTCTTGCCGCGCACGACGGAGTCGACAAGATCGCCTTCACGGGCTCGGCCCAGACTGGCCGGGCGATCGTCCAGGCGGCCGCCGGCAACCTTAAGAAGGTCAGCCTCGAGCTGGGTGGGAAGTCCCCGAACGTGGTCTTCGCGGACGCCGACCTCGAGGCCGCCACCTCGACGGCCGCGGGAGCGATCTTCAGCCACATGGGCGAGGTTTGCATCGCGGGCTCCCGGCTCTATGTCCAGAACGACGTCTTCGACGACGTCGTCGGTGGCGTGGCGGATGCCGCCAAGGGTCTGAAGATCGGCCCCGGGACTCACCCCGAGAGCCAGCTCGGCCCGCTCGTCTCCCAGGAGCAGTTCGATCGCGTTACCGGCTACGTCGAGGACGGGATCAAGGGCGGCGCGAAGGCTCTCGCCGGGGGCAGCCGGCACGGCGCCGAAGGCTACTTCGTCGAGCCCACCGTCTTGGTCGACGTGGAGCCGGACGCCAAGGTGGTCCAGGAGGAGATCTTCGGGCCGGTGCTGGTGGCCCGTCCGTTCGACGACCCGGTCGAGCTGGCCCGGGAGGCCAACAACACCCGCTACGGCCTCGCCGCCGGGGTCTGGACGAGCGACCTCTCGAAGGCTCACCTGGCCGCCGCCGAGTTGCAGGCGGGCATGGTCTTCGTCAACACGTGGGGCGCGATCGACCCCTCGCTGCCCTTCGGCGGATACAAGGAGTCGGGCTGGGGGCGGGAGCTCGGCCCCGACGCCACAGACATGTACCTGGAGACCAAGGCGGTCATCGTCGCCCTCTGAGGCTCCCTTCCGCTTCTCGACTACGGGCCCGGCACGTGCCGGGCCCGTTTCGCGCCGGCGCCGGGAGCCGACTCCTGCGGCCCCCCGCCCGGTCGCCCTCAGCCGAGCCGGCCGATCCGCTCGAAGAGCATCTCCCGGAACAGCTTGCGGTCGAGTTCGACGGCGACCCTGGCCCTGGAGGGCAGTTCGGGGTCGTCTCGCAGGCTGAGGAAGGCGGGGGCCTCGTCGAACTCGCAGACGGTCTGGGCGCGGGAGGGCCCCGCCCCCGTATCGACCTCGATGGTCGCCGGGCGGGTGACCAGAAGCCCCGGCTCCAGGGCCGCCGTGACGATCGCGACGTCGTGCAGCGGCCAGCCGTCCTGACCGAGGTCGGCATAGCCGGTGATCATCTTCGCCAGCCGGCCCCCGGCCAGCGAGCATGCACCCAGACGGGCAAGGCCCGCGTCATCGATCGTCGCTCCCCGGGTGACGTTGAGGCCGACCAGGCAGAGCTCGAGGGCCGGGGGGCAGAGGACCCTGCGGGCCGCCTCGGGATCGACCCAGACGTTGAACTCCGCGACCGGCGTGATGTTGCCCCGGTCCGTGCTGCCGCCCATCACGATCAGGCGCTCGACCCTTTCGAGAAGGTCGGGTCGGGTGGCCGCCAGCAGCGCGATGTTGGTGAGTGGCCCGAGGGCGAGGAGGGTGACCGACCGCCGCTCGGCCGGCCCCAGCACGTCGGCGAACAGCTCAAGTGCGGACGCCGGCCGGGCGGCCGGAGGGTCGGCGGGAGGATCGAGGCGGACGCCTCCCAGGCCGTTGTCCCCGTGGATCGGCGGGTAGGGGGGAGGGTTGCGGACCAGGGAGCGGGAGGCGCCCGGGGCGACCGGCACACCGGATGACCCGAGCGCGGCGAGCAGGGCTCGGGCGTTGCGGGTGGTGGTGGAGAGGGAAGCGTTGCCCGCCACCGTGGTGATCCCCCTGAGGTCGAGCTCCGGGCTCGCGACCGCCATCGCGATCGACACGGCGTCGTCGATTCCCGGGTCGCAATCGATGATCAACGGGGTCGCCCCCGCCGGGTTCCCTTCACTCATCCCGTATTCGATTCTATGGAACCGGACAAGCCCAAAAAAAGGTTGACTGTGCCGGGGACCTGACATAGACTCAGAATCGTTTCCATCGGGGAACACGGGAACCCGCCGGACGGGGAGTCCGCCGGGGTTTCGGGCACCGCACGAAAGACTGTACGGCTCGATGACAACAGAGCACGGAAGGAGGCGAGTAGATGGCTGATTACGACCCCGCGGCGCATGATGCCCGCCGCTACCCCAGGGTGATCACAACGGAGGAGATCGAGCAGGTTCCGTGGCTCGAGTTCAACAACGGGATCGGCACCCGGATCTTTCTCTCCCTGGAGCGGGACGACGCCAGGTACTTCCGGCAGGGCTACTGCTACATGGAGCCGGACCACGGACCCTACATCTGGGACCAGAACAACTTCGACGAGACCCACTACTGCATCAAGGGGATGATCCGGCTGATCGTCGAGGATGCGGACGGCAGGAAGGTCACGCTCGAGGCCGCGGCGGGCGAGCACATCTACCTCCCCGGGGGCTACAAGTACACGCTTGAGTCCACGGGGGTGGAGAGCATCTTCTTCTGGACCAGCGGCCCCTCGCCGAGGCCGGGCCTCGTCGAGGCGAAGGAATACAGCGACGAACTCCGCTCACTGAGGAGCTGAAGATGGCAGTCACAGAGATCACGGCAAGCATGCTGATGCCCCTTCGGGGCAAGAAGAGGTGGGCCTACCTCGAGAGATCGAGAACGATCCGATTCGCCACGGCGAACGAGGACGGGAGCATCTACCTCTCACCGCTCTGGTTCGTTGTCGACGACGAGCACATCTACATTCCGGTCGACGCGGCGAGCCGCCACGGCGAGAACTTCGAGGCCGGGCGGCCTCTCTCGGCGCTGGTGGACTCCGGCGACGAGTACGCGACCGTGCACGGGGTCCGGATCCTCGGAAAGATGGAGCTTGTCACCGACGAGGCCCTGGTCGAGCGGCTCCAGGAGAAGGTGTTCGAGAAGTACTTCTACACCGGCCACCCGTTCGCGGACGCCTACCTCGGCTTCGGCAAGGCCGCGGGCCGCCGCTACTACGAGCTCGTTCCGGAGAAGATGATCGGTTGGGACATGCGCGAGACCACGATGCCGCAGGTTCCCGAGGCCCACTCGCTCCCCGACTTCGTGGGCGACCGGCGTCTCGAGAATCTGCCGGAAGGCGCTTCCTGAGGGAAAGCCGCGGTTCGGGTTGGGCAATCGGCGAGACGGAGGCCAAATGAGCGCAGCGGGAAATTCAAGCCTGAGTGTCCTGGTGGTCGGTGAATCGTGGATCAAGCACACCGTCCACCTGAAGGGGTTCGACCAGTTCCACACCACCGAGTACGAGGAAGGAGGAGGGGCGTTTCTCGACGCAATGGACCAGTGCGGCGCTGAGGTCACCTACGTCCGGGCCCATGAGATCTCGGCCCGCTTCCCGGCCTCCCGGGAGGAGCTCGACCGGTTCGACGTCGTGGTCCTGAGCGACATCGGCTCGAACTCGTTCCTGCTCACCGACGAGACGTTCCTGCGCTCGCGGCGTACGACCAACCGTCTCGCAGAACTCGCGGCATACGTGGAGGGCGGTGGCGGTCTGCTGATGGTGGGCGGGTACATGTCGTTCTCGGGAATCGACGGGCGCGCCCGCTACGGATCGAGTCCGCTCGCCGATGTGATGCCGGTGCAAATGCTCATCGGCGACGACCGAGTGGAAACGCCCGAGGGGGTGGTCCCAAAGGTGAGCCTTCCCAACCATCCGGCGCTTGGCGGCACCAGCAGCGATTGGCCGGCGCTGCTCGGATACAACCGCCTGATCGCCAAGGCGGACGCCACCGTGGTCGCCAGCGTCGCCAGCGATCCGCTGCTCGTGGTCGGGACCGCCGGTTCGGGTCAGGCCGTCGCGTTCGCCTCGGACTTCGCGCCCCACTGGGCGCCTCCGGAGTTCGTCGACTGGTCGGACTACCCGAAGCTCTGGAGCTCGATTGTCAGCTGGGCGGGCGGCCGGGAGATGGCGAGCGTCTAGGACTCCCGGGGCGTTTCATGCGAGTTGGTCACGCGCCATCCGAGGTCCTGGGTGCGGTCTCCTATGATCAATCACGATGGATTCGATTCGATTTTGGCATGACGGGGGGGTTGCCGAGTGGCGGAGATGAAGCCGCGCCGACGGCCGACCATGAAGGACGTCGCCGAGCATGCTGGCGTTTCTCTGAGCACGGTCAGCTACGTCGTGAACAACAGTGGCCCGGTCGCGGAGGCGAGGCGGGCCCGTGTCCTCGACGCGATCCGGGTTCTCAATTACACGCCGAACGAGTCGGCGCGGAGCCTGAAGCGGCGCTCGACCTCGACCATCGGGCTGGTCGTTCCCGATCTCGCCAACCAGTTTTTCGCGCTGCTGGCCGAGGGGGTGGAGCGTGCCGCCTCCGAGCGCGACGTTCTGGTCGTGCTCTGCGCTCCCGAGGCCACCGAGAAGCCGGACACCCAGCACGCGGCGCTGCTTCGCAGCCAGCGTTTGGACGGAGTCATATACCTCTCGGGGGCCGGCACTCCGGCGCGGTCAATACTCGAGCTTTCCCGTACCGGCCCGGTTGTGTTGGTCGACGAGCAGATCCCGGGCTTCGACCTTCCCGCGGTGGTCTCCGATGGCCGCAAGGGGGCTCGCGAGGTCGCCGGTCACGTGCTCGAATGGGGTCACGAGAGGATTGCCGTGATCGGAGGACCGGCCGAGCTCTGGACGGCCGAGCAACGGCTGGCCGGGTATCGGGAGGCATTCGCGGCGGCGGGGATCGAGCCGGACGGGGTCCCGGTTCTGATTGGGGATTACAGGCAGGAGTCGGGCGTGAAGCTGGCTGCGAAGGCGCTGCGGGGGGGCAGGGGCAGGACCAAGCGCCCCACGGCGCTGCTCTGCGCGAACGACCTGATGGCGATCGGGGCCCTGGAGCATTGCAAGTCCGCCGAGATTGCGGTTCCCGAGGAGGTGAGCATCGTCGGATTCGACGACGTCCCGATCGCCGCCCTCGTCACCCCGAGGCTCACGACCGTCCGCCAGCCCGCGCGCGAGATGGGATACGAGGCCGCGAGGCTCCTGTTCGATCTCTTCGGGGACTCCGAAGAGGTTTCGCCCCGGGATCCGTTCCCGACGACACTCGAGATCCGGGATTCGGTCGCGGCGCCACCCCCCTGAACGGAGCGCCGCGGTGAGCGATTCGGGTCTACCCGGCACCGTGGTGGTAGTCGGAGCGATCAACGTCGACATGGTCGTGGCCGCCTCGACGCTGCCTTGTCCCGGAGAGACCGTGGTCGGCCCCGGCTTGGAAACGCATGGCGGAGGGAAAGGCGCCAACGCGGCGGTCGCGGCCGCCAGGGCGGGCGCTTCGGTGCGCCTTGTGGGTGCGGTTGGGGACGACGATGTCGGCCGTGGCGTGCTCGGGGACCTCCGTGACGAGGGCATCGAGGTCGAGGCTGTCGCCGAGCTCTCCGGGATTCCGACCGGCGTCGCCTTGATCGTTGTCGACGAACGGGGCGAGAACCAGATCGCGGTGGGGGCAGGAGCCAATGCGGCGGTGAGCGCCGAACAGGTCTCCGCCGGCCTCGACGGTGTCGCGGAGGACGACTGCGTCCTAGTGAGCACCGAGATCCCCGGCGAGGCGGTGGTCGCTGCCGTCACGCTTGCGGCCTCCGCCGGCGCGGCCACGGTGCTCAACCCTGCACCAGTGATCCCCGCCGTGCTCGAAGTCCTGGGTGCCGGCCCGATCATGACCCCGAACGCAAACGAGATGACCGACTTGATTGCAATGCTCCCTGCTCGGGGAGGCCTTTCCGAAGAGCACTCGCCGGGGCCGGCGGGAACCGCGGAACTGGCGGTTGGACTGAGGTCGAGAACCGGCGCTCCGGTGATCGTCACCTTGGGCGCAGAGGGGGCACTGATGGCCGACGAGGATGGGCTGCGGGAGTTGCAGCCGCCGGAGGCTAGCGTGGTGGACACTACCGGAGCCGGCGACACCTTCAACGGGGTCCTCGCCGCCGGTCTGGCGGGGAGCGAGGATCTGGAGCCGGCCGTTCGCCGAGCAGTCGTGGCGGCGTCGCTCTCGGTAGCCAGAGCCGGGGCAAGGGGAGGCATGCCGAGCGTCGAGGAGATCGAAGAGGCGCTGGCCACCGCTGAGGCGGGTCGGCGCAAGGAAGGAGACGGATGGGCACGCACGGGCGGTTGAGACTGATCGAGGCTTTCGCGAAGGCATGGACGGCAAGAGACCTGGACGCCCTGATGGAGATGATGTCCGAGCACCCCGAATTCAGGGCGTCAGTCGGGCCGGAGCCGGGCCGCACTTTCTCGGGACGGGACGAGGTCCGCAGTGGGTTCGAGCAGTTCCTCGGTGGCCGAGGCCCGGAGCCCGAGGCCGTGCCCGAACCCACCCTTGTCTGCGAAGACTTCGCGGTCACCCGCTGGAGGCTGCGCTGGCCGGACGAGGACGCTTCGCCGGACGTTCACGGGTGCGACGTGTTCGAGTTCGACGGGGACCGGATCAGCCTCAAGGACACCTTTCGCAAGGTGGACGGCTGAGGTTTGACGATCGGGTCTTGACTTGATCGGGTGGAAGCGTTTATATTCGGGGGGGCCTCCGGGATCCGAGGCCGCGTTATTCATGCGAGGAGAGCAGTGATCCAATATCGAGAGAAAGGGTTTCGATAGATGCCTGGGTTCGACAACATCATCATCAACACGGACAACTACAAGCACTGCCACTACCCCCTCTATCCCGCGGGCACCGAGTACGTCTCGAGCTACATCGAGTCCCGTGGTGGCGAGTTCCCCGTGCAGATGTTCGTTGGCCTGCAGGCGTTCATCCGCGAGTACCTTCTGCGCCCGATCACGATCGAGGATATCGACGAGGCCGAGTTCACCGAGCGCGAGCAGGGCATGCACTTCAACCGCGACAACTGGCTCGGGATCCTCAACGACCACGGCGGTTACCTCCCGGTCGAGATCGAGGCCGTCCCCGAAGGGACCGTTCTCCCGACCCGCAACGTGCTCGTGCAGGTGATCAATACCGACCCGAAATACTTCTGGGCCACCAGCTTCTTTGAGACCGCCCTGCTGCGGGCCGTCTGGTACCCGACCACGATCGGAACGATCAGCTGGCTCGCCAAGCAGCAGGTAAATGAGGCCCTGCGGCGGACCTCCGACAACGAGCAGCTCGCGCGCAACATTCTCCACGACTACGGCGCTCGCGGCGTCAGCTCACAAGAATCGGCTGCGCTGGGAGGGATGGCCCACCTGGTCAACTTCAGCCAAAGCGACACCGTCCCTGGAATCGTCGGCGCCAAGAAGTGGTACAACGCGGTCGACCCCTCGAACTCGGGGCCGAACTCGGAGCACGCCGGCTTCTGCGCTTGGGGCGAGGAGAACGAAGTCGGGGCGATGCGCAACATGTTGGAGGTCTTCGCCGAGAACGGCGTCGCGCTGCTGCTCACCGACACCTACGATCACGAGCACGCGGTCAAGAACATCATGGGCGGGGAGCTCAAGGAGCAGATCCAGAATTTCCCGGGACTGGTCGGCGCTCGCCCCGACTCCGGCGACGTCGTCCAGGTCACCTCGGACACCACCGAGTGGTTGATGGACGCCTTCGGCTACGAGACCAACAGCAAGGGGTTCAAGGTGCTGCCTCCTTTCGTCCGGGTTGTGCAGGGCGACGGAGTGACTCGCCACAGCCTGCCGAAGGTCTTCGCCGAGATGGAGCGGCGCGGCCTCTCGACCGAAAACGCTGTATTCGGAATGGGCGGCGGCCTCCTGCAGCACTGCAACCGCGACACCTTGGAGTTTGGGATGAAGGCGAACGCCGTGTGCGTCAACGGGGAGTGGAGAGAGATCTCCAAGCGCCCGACCGGGGACTCAATGAAGGTTTCCAAGAAGGGCCGGCTTGCACTCCAATGCGTAGACGGCGATTTCAGGACCGTCCCAAGAGATTCGATCCCCGAGGACGAGAACCAGCTCGTCCCCGTCTACCGCAACGGCCAGCTGCTCAAGAAGTGGGACTTCAGCGAGCTCATCGAGCGCGCCGAGCAGGAGTACCCCGAGCACTACTCGGCGGAGGCGCTTGCCGCGATGAGCGTCAGCGAGTCCGAGGGCGAGGCCGTCCCGGTCGAGGCCTAGGGAGCGCGATGCCCGCCGCACCCCGAGGTTTGTGCGGCGGGCATCCGGAGCCGCCTGCGAGATGAGCAAACTGCACATCTTCGACATGGACGGCACGCTGCTTCCGGGCTCCGCATGCCTGGAACTGTCGAGGCAGATGGGCGAGATTGAGGCGGTCAGCGAGATCGAGGCGGCCTGGGCCGTCGGCGAGGTGGGTCACGTCGAGTTTTACGAGCTCTGCCTCCCGCTTTGGGAGGGGATGAGAGACGAGGACGTCGATGCAGTCTTTGAGCGGGTGGAGTGGATCTCCGGAATCCGGGAGGTGTGGTCGGACATCGCCCAGCGCGGAGAACACAGCGCAGTGATCACGCTCTCGCCCAAGTTCTTCGCCGACCGGTTGATGCGCTGGGGCTTGGGGTCCGCGCACGCGGCGGAGGTTCAGGCGGGTGTCCTGCCCGACCCGGCCCTGGTGCTGACCCCGGAATCCAAGGTGGAGGTCGCCAGGGGTCTGATGCGGCGTTACCGGCTTGGCCCCGGAGAGACGGTTGCCTACGGGGACTCCTCCTCGGACATCCCTCTGTTCGAAACCCTCGTCCACACGGTCGCCGTCAACGCGACCGCGAGCCTCCGGGACGTCGCGGCGGTCGAGTACGAGGGGTTGGACCTCAGAGATGCCTACGCCGCGGGGCGCCGCTTGATCTCAGGCACCGCGACCGAGAGCACCAGGTCTGCGTGAGCGCTCCGCCCCGCCCCCGGCCGGCCCGCAGCAGCGCGCGGGCGGGGTATGGGAAGCGGATGATGCTCTACAGCGGCAGAGTCAACCCCAGTCTCGCCGAAGCGATCGCCGCTAGGCTCGGGCTCCAGCTTGGTCCGGTCGAGTTGCGGACCTTCTCGGATTCCGAGGTCTATTGCCGGCTTGGCGAGTCGGTTCGCGGCGCCGACGTCTTCCTGATTCAGCCGACCTGCGGGAACCCCGAGGCGGGTCTCAGCACGAACGACGCTCTAATGGAGCTTCTCGTGATGGTTGACGCTGCGGTGGGGGCGAGCGCCCACCGGGTGATCGCGGTGAGCCCGTGGTTCGGCTACTCGCGACAGGACAAGAAGAGCGCTCCGAGAGAGCCGATCTCGGCCCGCCTGGTGGCCCGCCTCCTCGAGGCGGCGGGCGTGGACAGGGTGCTGACCATGGACCTGCATACGGGCCAAATGCAGGGGTTCTTCAGCGTGCCCGTCGACCACATGACCGCGATGACCATGCTTTGCCGCCACGTCGCCGACCTCGAGCTGGGAGGGAGCCTCGTGGTCGTGGCTCCGGATGCTGGCAGGGCCAAGCTCAACAAGAAGTTCGCTGACGTGATCGGGGCGGGCCTGGCGATCCTCGCTCCGGGCCACCGCGGGGACGGGGAGGCGGAGTCGACGGAGCTGGTTGGGGACGTCACCGGCAAGACGGCGATCATCGTGGACGACATCATCGACACTGCGGAAACGCTGCGGGTTGGGGGAGAGACCCTGGCTCAGGCCGGGGCAGCCCGCGTGTACGCGGCTGCGACACACGGCATCTTCAGCGGCGACGCTTTCGAGAACCTCGCCGCGGCGCCCTTCGAACAGGTCGTGGTGACCGATACCATCCCGCTGCGAGTCGGCGCCCCGGACAACGTTCGGGTCCTGTCCTGCGACATCCTCTTGAGCGACTCGATTCGGCGTATCTTCATCGACGAGTCCGTAAGCGAGGTGTTCGATGGCCGCAATCTGGCTTTCTGAGCGACGCAGAGGCTGGGCCGAGATTAGAATGCTTTCCAGTCTCTTCATTGGCTCTTGGAATGGTTTGAAGGCAGCGAGCGAGGGAGAATGAGTAGGTGGTCGGGGCCATGAAGAGATGAGAGAGTGAGCGTGAGGATCGGATACAAGGCATCGGCCGAGCAGTTCGGTCCCCGGCGCCTGCTCGACCTCTCGGTGGAGGCCGAGCGGCTGGGCCTCGACATCGTCGCCGTCTCCGACCACTTCCAGCCCTGGCGCCACCACGGCGGCCACGGACCGTCGGCGCTGACCTGGCTGGGCTCGGCTGCCCAGGCGACCGGGAGCGCCGTGCTCGGGACCAGCGTGCTGACGCCGACCCTTCGCTACCACCCTTCGATCGTCGCCCAGGCGTTCGGGACCCTCGGGGCAATGTACCCGGGGCGGATCTTCCTCGGCGTCGGCTCCGGCGAGGCGATGAACGAGACCCCGGCGACCGGAGAGGAGTTCCCCGGCCGCAAGGAGCGGCGGATGAGGCTGGCGGAGGCGATCGGGCTGATCCGCCGCCTGTGGACCGAGGAACGGGTGGACTTCGAGGGCGAGTACTACAAGGCCTCGAGGGCGACGATCTACGACCGGCCCGAGCAGCCGGTGCCCATCTTCGTGGCCGCCTCGGGGCCGCTCGCCGCGAAGCTCGCCGGGCGGGTCGGCGACGGCTTCATCTGCACCAGCGGCAAGGATCCCGAGCTCTACGGGACCCTGCTCGGCAAGGTCGTGGAGGGGGCCGAGGCGGCAGGGCGCGACCCCGCCTCGATCCGGCGGATGATCGAGGTGAAGGTCTCCTACGACGAGGACGTGGCCTACGCGCACGATGCCTGCCGATGGTGGGCGGCGCTGGCGCTGCGCCCCGAGCAGAAGGAGGGGATCGAGGATCCGATCGAGATGGAGCGGGTGGCCGACGCCAACGCCGAGAACGCCCACACCCGCTTCATCGTCTCCAGCGACCCCGAGGAGGTCGCGGAGAGGATCGGCGCCTATCTGGACCTCGGCTTCGAGGACCTGGTGATCCACGCACCCGGAGAGGACCAGGCCCGCTTCCTGCGCCAGTTCGCCCGGGACGTGCTCCCGCCGCTGCGCGAGCGGGCCGGCTGAGCCAAGGCGCCGCGACGGGCCGCCGAGCCTGAGGCCACGCCGGACCCCCGGGGCGAGCCGTCCCTGGCCGACCGGGCGCCCTCTCGGCGCTACTCGTCGAGGAAGAGGTCGGGCAGCAGCTCGGACTCCGCGCCGCCGTACCCGTAGCCCGAGAGGTCCGTGATCCCCTCCTCGGCGAGCACCTCGTCATCGATGTAGAAGTTGCCGGTCGCCTCCCGGCTGGGCCGGGCGAAGATCGCGGCGGCCGCGTCGGCGAGGATCTCGGGGCGGCGCGAGCGGGCCATCGCCTCGTCGCCCCCCAGCAGGTTCTGGACCGCGGCGGTGGCGATCACCGTCCTCGGCCACAGCGAGTTGGCGGCGATCCCGTCCCCGCGCAGCTCCTCGGCCAATCCCAGGGTGCAGAGGCTCATCCCGTACTTGGCGATCGTGTAGGCGAGCTGCCCGCCCGCCCACTTCGGGCTGAGGTTGATCGGGGGGGAGAGGGTGAGGATGTGGGGGTTCTCGGCCTCGCGCAGGTGGGGGATGCACGACCGGCTGAGCACGAAGGTCCCGCGGCAGTTGATGTCCTGCATGAGGTCGTAGCGCTTCATGTCGATCTGCTCCGTGGAGCGCAGGTCGATCGCGCTGGCGTTGTTGACGCAGATGTCGATCCCGCTGAACTCCTCGGCCGCCCGGGTCACGGCGTTCTCCACGGCCTCGTCGTCGCGGACGTCGCCGACGATCGGCAGCGCCTTGCCGCCCGCGGCCTCGATCTCCTCGGCCGCTGTGTAGATCGTGCCCGGCAGCTTTGGGTGCGGCTCGGCGGTCTTGGCCAGCAGGGCGACGTTGGCGCCCTGCTGCGCGGCCCGCACGGCGATCGCCAGCCCGATGCCGCGGCTTCCCCCCGACATGATCATCGTCTTGCCCGCAAGGCTCACGGCCGCGCACCCTATCCGTTGCGCCCTCGCGTTGCTCGGGCCCCGGTCCGCCCGGGCCGCCGGAGTGTTCGCGCCGCGCCCCGCCAAGAGCCGCGCCCACCCCCCGGGCACGGCCGCGCCCACCCCCCGGGGCACGGGCGTGCCGACCCCCCGGCCACGGGCTGGGCGCGCCGACCCCCCCGGCCACGAGCTGGGCGCGCCGACCCCCCCGGCCACGGGCTGGGCGCGCCGACCCCCCCGGCCACGGGCGTCTTCGGTCCCTGCACCATTGGCCGGGTCGAGCGGGGGAGAAGGTCGGGGTGTGTGGACTTTTTCTGCCATGGGCACCGAAACTTCACACGGAAAGGGGTCCGGCGCCTGGTCGCTGGCCAAGCGGCAGCACGGGGTGGTGTCGAGGAGGCAGCTGCTCGAGCTGGGTCTCGACTCCGCGGCGATCGTGCACCGGGTCGCGACCGGGAGACTCCACCGGGTTCACCGGGGCGTCTACGCGGTCGGAAGGCCCGAGCTCAGCAGGGAGGGCAGGTGGATGGCGGCGGTCCTGCGGTGTGGCGCCGGTGCGGTCCTCAGCCACGGCAGCGCAGCGGAGGCCTGGGGGTTCGCGCCGGGCGCCGGGCGGACCCGCACGGGCCGGGAGCGGATCGAGGTCTCGGTGGATGCCGGTCGGGGTCCCCGCGCTCCCGGGATCCGCGTTCACCGGCGCCGGCGCCTCCCCGGCGAGCACTTGAGGACCCTGAGCGGCGTGCCCCTGACGTCCCCGCTTCTGACCCTGGTCGACATTTCCGCCCGCCTTTCCCTGTCGAGGTTGGAGCGGGCGGTCGGCGAGGCGGACAAGCTGGGCCTGCTGAGCTCCGCCGCGCTGAGGTCCTCGCTGGGCCGGTTTCAGGGCCGTCCCGGCGTCGCCCGGCTCTGCCGCCTCCTCGATCGCGACACCTTTGCGGTCACCGACTCCGAGCTCGAGCGCCGATTCCTGGCGATCCTCAGGGACGCGAACCTGCCTGCGCCGGAGACCGGGCGAGTGCTCAACGGCTTTCGCGTGGACTTCTTCTGGGCGGACCTCGGCCTCGTGGTCGAGACGGATGGGCTGCGGTACCACCGCACCCCCGCGCAGCAGGCGAGGGACCGGATCAGGGACCAGGCACACACGAGGGCGGGCCTGACCGCCCTCAGGTTCACCCACGCGCAGGTATTCGGTGAGCCGGGACGGGTGGTCTCGACCATCGCGGAGGTGATGGCGCGCACCGGCACGCCGGGCACGAGGGGCAAGTGAGCGGCGGCTGGGATCTGTGGCCTGGCACGCCGGGCACGAGGGGCAAGTGAGCGGCGGCTGGGGTCTGTGGCCTGGCACGCCGGGCACGAGGGGCAAGTGAGCGGCGGCTGGGGTCGCTGGCCTGGGACGTACCGGTCCGGTGAGTGGCGGTGCGGGCCTCGGGCGCGAGATGGGGCGGCGCTCGGAATATCCTCAGGCCGTGCGCGAGAGCCGACCCGGCAGTTCCCGATGGCGATGAGCGGGATCCCCGACTCTGTGCGGATCCGCGAGGTCGGACCGCGGGACGGCTTCCAGAACGAGCCCGAAGTCATCCCGACCGAGGAGAAGGTCCGGTTGATCGACCTGCTGACGGCGGCGGGGCTGAGACGGCTCGAGGTCACCTCGTTCGTGCGCCCCGACGTCATCCCCCAGCTCGCCGACGCTGCCGAGGTGCTGGCCGGGATCCAGCGCCGCGAAGGCGTCTCCCTCTCGGTGCTGATCCCGAACATGAGAGGCCTCGAGCGGGCCCTGGAGATGCGCGAGAGGTTCGACGAGGTCAGCGTCTTCCTCTCGGCCTCGGAGACCCACAACCGCCGCAACGTCAACCGCTCCGTGTCGGAGTCCCTGGCCGGGCTCGAGGAGGTGCTGGCGGCCGCCGGCGAGGCGGGCCTGCGCCGCGAGGGTGTGATCGCGACCTCCTTCGGCTGTCCCTACGAGGGGCAGGTGCCGGCGGGACGGGTGCTCGCCATCGCCGAGCGGCTCGCCGCAGCGGGCTGCGAGGAGATCGGCTTCGGCGACACCACCGGGATGGCGAATCCCCGCCAGGTGCGGGAGTTCTTCGCCGCCGCACGCGACCGGCTCGGGGCCGGCTCCGGCGGGGGCGCGGAGCTGACCGCCCACTTCCACAACACCCGGGGCCAGGGGCTCGCGAACGTGCTCGCGGCGCTGGAGGAGGGCGTGGACTCCTTCGAGTCGAGCTTCGGCGAGCTGGGGGGCTGCCCGGTCCCCCCGGGCAGCACCGGCAACGTCTCCACCGAGGACGTCGTCTCGATGCTCGACGAGATGGGGATAGCGACGGGAGTGGATCTCGGGGCGCTTCTCGCCGCATCCCGGGCGGCGCAGGAGGTCCTCGGCCGCCCGCTCGGCGCCCACCTGCTGCGGGCCGGCCCGGTGGATTGGGACCCGGCCGGGTAGGGTGGCCGGCATGAGGAGCGACAGGTTCCGCAGGGCCGCCGAGTCGAAGGACTTCTCCGAAATGGAGGAGCTCTTCTCGCCGGGCGTGGTCTTCCGCAGCCCGGTCGTCTTCAAGCCCTACGAGGGGATCGACGCGCTGCGGGTGCTGCTGAGCACGGTGGTGGCGGTCTTCGAGGACTTCCGCTACGCCGATCAGGTCGAGACGGGCGACACCGCCGTGCTGGTCTTCGAGGCGAGGGTCGGAGACCGCGAGCTGAACGGGGTGGACATCCTTCACTTCGGCGAGGATGGCCTGATCGACGAGATGATGGTCATGGTGCGGCCGATGAGCGGCATGCACGCGCTGGCCGAGGAGATGGCGCGCCGCCTCGGCGTCGAGAGCCCCGCGCCGCCGTCGCCGGCCGCCTAGGCATTAGGCTGCGCGGCCTTCCAGTTCAAACGGATCGAGGAGCGAGAGTGGAGATCGAGAAGGTAGGCGTTCTTGGCTGCGGGCTGATGGGTCACGGGATCACCCAGATCTGCGCCCAGGCCGGATGGGACGTCGTGGTCCGCGAGGTCTCCCAGGAGAAGCTCGACGGCGGCATCGGCAAGATCGAGAAGCAGCTCGCCAGGGCGGTCGAGAAGGGGAAGCTCTCCCAGGAGGACGCGGACGGGGTCCGCGGGCGGATCCGGGGCACGCTCGACTACGCCGACCTCGCGGACTGCGACCTGCTCATCGAGGCGATCACCGAGGATCTCGAGATGAAGCTGGAGATGTGGCGCGAGGTGGACTCGATAGCCAAGGACGGGGCCTACTTCGCCTCCAACACCTCCTCGCTTCCGGTCGCCCGCCAGGCCGAGGAGACGGGGCGCCCGGAGCGCTTCCTGGGTCTGCACTTCTTCAACCCGGCCCAGGTGATGCCTCTGCTCGAGGTGGTCCGCGCCGAGCAGACCTCCCAGCAGGCCTACGACCTCGGCTTCGAGCTCGGCGAGAAGCTCGGCAAGACGACGGTCGCCGCCGGCGACAACCGCGGCTTCATCGTCAACCGCCTGCTCGTCCCCTACCTGTTCGACGCGATCCGCGGCTACGAGGAGGGGATCGGCTCGATCGAGGACATCGACACGGGCATGAAGGCGGGGGCGAGCCACCCGATGGGACCGTTGACCCTCTCGGACTTCGTCGGTCTCGACACCCTGGTCTCGATCGGCGAGGTGATGCGGGAGGCCTACGGCGAGGAGAGGTTCGCCCCACCCGCGACCCTGCGAAAGCTGGTCGACGCGGGCCACCACGGTCGCAAGAGCGGCCGCGGCTTCTACGACTACTCGGGCGAGAAGCCGGTCGCGGCGGACCCCGGGGAGTAGCCGCCCGATGACGCGCACCGCCCCGAGATGACCGAGATCCGCCACGCGCTCGAGGCGGCGCTGGCGGGGGGCCCGGAGCGCCACCACGCCAAGCTTGCCGAGCAGGGAAAGCTGGAGGTCCGCGAGAGGGTCGCGCTGCTGCTGGACGAGGGGTCCTTCGCCGAAGAGGCGCTGCTCGCCAACTGGCAGCAGGAGGGCCTGGGAGCCGACGGCGTGGTGACGGGCATGGGCCGGATCGAGGGGCGGGCCGTCGCGCTGATGGCCAACGACCCGACGGTCAAGGCCGGCTCCTGGGGCCCGAAGACCGTGGAGAAGATCCTCCGCATCCAGGAGAGGGCGCTGCGAATCGGGATGCCGATGATCTACCTCGTCGACTCCGCCGGGGCGCGGATCACCGACCAGGTGGCGATGTTCCCCGGGCGCCGCGGGGCGGGGCGCATCTTCCACAACCAGGTCCGCCTCTCGGGACAGGTCCCGCAGGTCTGCGTGCTGTTCGGGCCCTCGGCGGCGGGCGGCGCCTACATCCCGGCATTCTGCGACGTGGTGATCATGCGCGAGGGCAACGCCTCGATGTACCTGGGCTCGCCTCGCATGGCCGAGATGGTGATCGGCGAGAAGGTCAGCCTCGAGGAGATGGGCGGCGCCAAGATGCACACCGGGGTCTCGGGGTGCGGGCACTTCCTGGCGCCCGACGACGCCGCGGCGATCGCAACGGCCCGCCGCTACCTCTCCTACATGCCGTCGAGCTGGCGCGCCGACCCGCCCGCCGCCACCCCGGCCGAGCCTGCCTCCGGGGCACCGATCGCCGACCTAATCCCCGCCGACGAGAACCAGCCCTTCGACATGCGCGAGCTGCTCGATTCCCTGCTCGACGCGGACTCGCTGCTGCAGGTTCACGAGCGCTGGGCCAAGGAGCTGATCGTCGGCTTCGCGCGGCTCGGCGGCCGCGCGGTGGGGGTCGTCGCCAACCAGCCCCGTCAGAAGGGCGGGGTGCTGTTCGTGGACTCGGCCGACAAGGCGGCCTGCTTCATCGGGACCTGCAACGCCTTCAACGTGCCGCTGCTCTTCCTCGCCGACGTGCCCGGGTTCATGATCGGCACCGCGGTCGAGCGCCAGGGGATCATCCGCCACGGCGCGAAGATGATCAGCGCCGTCTCCGAAGCGACGGTGCCGAAGATCTCGGTGATCGTCCGCAAGGCCTACGGGGCCGGGCTCTACGCGATGGCCGGCCCGGCCTTCGACCCCGACTGCTGCATCGCCCTGCCCAGCGCCTCGATCGCAGTGATGGGCCCCGAGGCGGCGATCAACGCGGTCTTCTTCAACCAGATCCGGGAGATTCCCGACCCCGAGGAGCGAGCCCTCTTCGTCGAGGAGAAGCGGCGGGAGTACGCGGAGGACATCGACATCCTCCACCTCGCCTCGGAGCTGGTCGTGGACGCGGTGGTCGATCCCGGGGAGCTGCGCGCCGAGCTGATCCGCCGCTTCGCGCTGGCCGAGGGCAAGGACCGGGCCTTCGCCGCGCGCAGGAACCCGGTCACGCCCGCCTAGCCCCCGCTCTCCCGGCGAAACTGATCGAAAACACCGCATAGGTGCTTATCTTCACTCTCGCCCCGGGTCGTGCCGGTTGCGTCGCCCGGGTCGTGCCGGTTGCGTCGCCCGGGTCGTGCCGGTTGCGTCGCCCGGGTCGTGCCTGTCTGCGCTCCCGCCGGAGCGGTCGCGGTACCGTTTCGGCATGGAATCGCGCCTCAAGGAGCCCCTCTGGGCGCTGGCGGGGAGCGCGGCGGTGTTCGCCGCGGTCATGCTGCTCGCCTACCTGGTCGGTCCCGCGGGCCGGATCGACGCCACCGCCCTGAACGGGCTGATGGCCCTCGACGGCCGGGTCACCGGCTCGGCCGCCTCCCTGGCGGCCAACTCGGCCAACCCGCTGCCGCTGCTGGCGATGCTCGCCGGGGTGGTCGCCCTCGGCCTCTACTGGCGCCGGCCCCGGCAGACCGCTGCGGCGGTCGCGGTGGTCGCCGGGGCCAACGTCACCGCCCAGGTCCTGAAGGTGCTGCTCGCCCACCCCCGCTACCAGCCGGTGCTGGGCACCGACCAGCTCGGGCCCGTGGCGTTTCCCAGCGGGCACGCGACGGCGGCGATGTCGATCGCGGTGGCCTTCGCGATCGTCGCCCCCCGCGAGGTGAGGCCGCTCGCGGCCCTGCTGGGGGCGGGCTACTCCCTCGCCGTGGGCATCTCGGTGACGGTCCTCGGCTGGCACTATCCCAGCGACGTGGTCGGCGGCATGCTGGTCGCCACCGGCTTCGGCTTCGCGGCCCTGGCCGGCCTCTCGCTGACCGAGCGCCACCGGCCCAGCCCGCCGCGCCCCGGCACGGTGCTCGCCCCGGAGGCCCGGCGCGGCCTCCTGGAGGCGACCGGGCTCGGCATCTGCGCTGTCGCGATGGTCCTCGCGCTCTCCCGGGCGGGCGAGATATTCACCTACGCACGCGCCCACACGATCGCGGTCGCGGTCGCCTTCGGCATCGCGGTCTTCTCGCTGACCCTGGTCGGGGTGCTCACCGCGCTGTCGCGCGAGTAGGAGCGATGGAGGCCGTCCGGGCCCGCTCCCTGACCGTGAGGAGGGGCGGGAAAGAGGTGCTGAAGAGCCTCGATTTCGGGATCCCGGCGGGCCGGATCACGGGGCTGCTCGGGCCCAGCGGCTGCGGCAAGACGACCCTGATGCGGTCGATCGTCGGGGTCCAGGTGGTCGCCTCGGGCGAGATCACCGTGTTCGGCGAGCCGGCCGGCGCCCGGGCTCTCCGCACCGAGGTCGGCTACGTGACCCAGGCGCCGTCGATCTACCGGGACCTGAGCGTGCAGGAGAACCTCGCCTACTTCGCCAAGGTCCTCGGGGCCTCCGCCGAACGCGTCGAGCGGGTCATAGAGAGCGTCGACCTCAGCGCCTACGCGGGCCAGGTCGCGGCCAACCTCTCCGGCGGCCAGCTCTCGCGGGTGTCGCTGGCCACGGCGTTGCTGGGCGGGCCGCGACTGCTGGTGCTCGACGAGCCGACGATCGGTCTCGACCCGATCCTCCGCCGGCAGCTCTGGGAAACCTTCTCCCGCCTCGCTGCGCAGGGAACGACGATGCTCGTCTCCAGCCACGTGATCGAGGAGGCTGATCACTGCGACAGGCTGCTGCTCATGCGCGAGGGGCGGCTGCTGCCCTCGAAGACACCTGCCGAGCTGCGCCGCCAGACCGGGGAGGCCGGCCTCGAAGACGCCTTCCTCGCCCTGATCGAGCGCGAGGGGGCGGGGTGAGCCCCGCGATCACCTGGGCGACCGCGGTGCGGGTGCTCACCCAGCTGCGCCGCGATCCGCGCACGATCGCGCTGCTGATGGTCGTGCCGCCGTTCCTGATCACCCTGCTGCGGTTCGCCTTCGACCAGGACCTGGCGTCCTTCCAGGCGATCGGCGGGACCCTGGTCGGCATCTTCCCCTTCACGACGATGTTCGTGGTCACCTCGATCACCATGCTGCGCGAGCGCGTGACCGGGACGCTGGAGCGCCTGATGACCATGCCGCTGACCAAGCTCGACCTGCTGGCCGGGTACGGGCTCGCCTTCGCCGTGGTCGGCGTCGTGCAGGCGCTCTTCACCTCGTTCGTGGCCTTCGGCCTGCTCGACGTGAGGGTGGTCGGGCCCACCGCCCTGGTCATCTTCCTGGCGATGCTCAACGCGCTGCTCGGGATGTCCCTGGGGTTGTTCGTCAGCGCCTTCGCCCGCACCGAGTTCCAGGCGGTCCAGTTCATGCCGGCGATCGTCTTCCCCCAGTACGTGCTCTGCGGGCTCTTCGTCGCCCGCAGCCAGATGGCGCCGGCCCTGGAGGCCGTCTCCTACGTGATGCCGCTGACCTACGCGTTCGATGCCCTGCACAGGGTCACCGTGGAGGGGTCGCTGGGCAGGAGGGGCGTGGTGGACACGGTGGTCGTCTGCCTTGTCACCCTCGCCGCGCTGACCCTCGGTGCCGCGACGCTGAGGCGCCGGACGCCCTGAGCCGGGCCCGGGCCGGGGCCGGGACCCCGTCCGCCGGACCCTCCCGCCGGCGCCCGCGCGCTCAGGCGATCTCGGCGGCGAGGTTGGTGAAGTAGTCGAGTGCGGAGGGGTTGGCGAGGGAGTCGCGGCTGGCGGCCCGCTCGGCGGGCGTGCCCATGAGGATCCGCTTCACGGGCACCTCGAGGACCTTGCCGCTGAGGGTCCTCGGCACCTCGGTGATCGCGAAGACCTCGTCGGGGACGTGGCGCGGCGAGCAGGCGGAGCGGATGGCGCTCTTGATCCGGCCCGTGAGGTCGGCGTCGAGCACGGCGCCGTCGCGCAGCACGACGAACAGCGGCATCCAGCCCTCCGTGCCGGGCCGCGGGACGTCCACGACGAGCGCGTCGAGCACCTCGGGCACGGCGGCCACGGCCCGGTAGATCTCGCTGGTGCCCATGCGGATCCCGCCGCGGTTGATGGTGGAGTCCGAGCGCCCGTAGATGATCGCGGTGCCGCGGGAGGTGATCTCGATCCAGTCGCCGTGGCGCCAGACTCCGGGGAAGTGCTCGAAGTAGGCGGCCCGGTAGCGGCTGCCGTCCTCGTCGCCCCAGAAGCGAACCGGCATCGAGGGCATCGGCTCGGTGACCACCAGCTCGCCGACCTCGTCCACGACCGGTCGGCCCTGCTCGTCCCACGCCTCCACCGCGGCGCCCAGCGCCCGGCCCTGGAGCTCGCCGCGGTAGACGGGGAGGATCGGGACGCCGCCCACGAAGGCCGTGCAGAGGTCCGTGCCCCCCGAGGTCGAGAACAGCCAGGTGTCCGAGCCGATCTGGGCGTAGATCCAGTCGAACCCCTCGGGGGAGAGGGGGGAGCCGGTGGAGCCGACGGCGCGAAGCGCGGAGAGGTCGCGGCCCGCGGCGGGCTCGACGCCGTCCTTCATGCAGGCCGAGATGTAGGCGGCGCTCGTCCCGAAGCAGGTGACGCCGGCCCGCTCTGCGAGGTCCCAGAGTACGCCCATGTCGGGGTGACCGGGGTTGCCGTCGTAGAGGACGATCGCGGCGCGGGTGAGCAGCCCCGAGACCAGGAAGTTCCACATCATCCAGCCGGTCGTGGTGAACCAGAAGAGCCGGTCCCCGGGGTGGGCGTCGAGGTGGAGGTGGAGCTTCTTGAGGTGCTCGAGCAGGATGCCGCCCTGGCTCTGGACGATCGCCTTGGGCAGGCCGGTGGTGCCCGAGGAGTAGAGGACCCAGAGAGGGTCTGAGAAGCCCACCCGCTCGAATCCAAGCTCGGCTCCCGCCCCGGCGGCGGCGAACTCGTCCCAGGCGATCGCCGCCGAGAGGCCAGAGAGATCGGAATCCGCCGAGAGGTAGGGGAGGACGACGGTGCGCCGAAGGGAGGGCATCTGCGTCTGCAGGTCGGCGATCACCCCGAGCCGGTCGAAGTCCCTGCCCGCGTAGCGGTAGCCGTCCACGCAGAAGAGCAGCTTCGGCTCGATCTGGGCGAAGCGGTCGACGACGCTGGAGGGCCCGAAGTCCGGCGAGCACGAGGACCAGATCGCCCCGATCGACGCGGTGGCGAGGAAGGCGACGATCGCCTCCGGGATGTTCGGCAGGTAGGCGACCACACGATCGCCGGGGCCGACCCCCTCCGAGCGCAGCGCGGCGGCGAGCGCCGCCACCTGCCCGGCGAGCTCCCCCCAGGTGATCTCGGCGAGGTCGCGCAGCTCGGAGGCCGCGAGGATCGCGACCTCGCCGGGGTCCCGGTCGCGGAAGCAGTGCTCGGCGTAGTTGAGGCGGGCCCCCTCGAACCAGCGGGCACCCGGCATGCGGCGCGCCTCGAGGACCCGCTCGTATCCGGGCTCGGCGACCACCTCGAAGAAGTCCCAGATCGAGGCCCAGAAGCCCTCGAGGTCGCCGACCGACCACTCCCAGAGGTCCGGGTAGCCGTCGAACCGCAGGCCCCGCTCGGCGGCGAGCCAGCCCATGTACTCGCGCATCCGGGAGCGCTCGACCATCCCGGCCGAGGGCTCCCAGAGGAGCTCGCCCTTGCTCTGTCCCGGCGCTTTCACGGGCGACCGCTTATACCCGATGCGCCGCCGGGCGGACCCCCGCGCCCGCCGGGGCCGGCTCCGGGGCCAGGTTCGCGTCCGCGGCGATCGCCCGGACCAGGGCCACGGTGAAGGCCGTGGCCCTGGTCAGCGCGACCTCGTCGAGGTTGTCCGGGACGTCGTCGTGGGTGTGGTAGTAGGGGGCCCCGACGCCGTCGCTCGCTCCCAGCAGCGAGATCGCCCGGTACCCCCGGACTCGGGCCGGGAGGGCGTCGGTGTGGAAGGGATGGCGAAGGGGGCGGGACCCGATCCCGGTGTCCTCGCCCACCTCGGCGCAGATCTCGGCCAGGCGGGAGTCCATCGCGTAGGTGACGATCGCCCCCTCGCCGCGCTCGCAGTGGACCTCTCCGTAGGAGACCGAGTCGAGGTTGACGAAGAGCGTTCGCTCGGGGTCGAGGTCGTCGCGGTGGGCCGCGACGAAGCGGGCCATCCCCTGCGCGTTGGCCTCCTCCGCCCCCGGCAGGACGACCCAGAGGTCGAGGCCGGCGGGGGGGTCGGCGTCGAGGTCCTGCGCCGCGGAGAGCACGGCGGCGACCCCCGAGGCGTTGTCGCAGGCGCCCGGGACGACCTCCGAGAGGGTGATGTCGACGAGCAGGGCGATCGCCACCAGCAAGAGCGCGATCGGGGCGAGTTGCACCGCCGAGAGCGCGGCGCCCCCGGCCCCGGCCATGCGCAGCCCGCTGATCGCCAGCAGGGGGACCACGCCCGCCCAGTAGAGGAGGCGGATCGGGCCGAGCAGGAGGCGCCAGCGCTCGGCGAGCCGGTGCGCGAGGGCAACCGAGCGAGGGCCGAAGACGAGGCCGGTGCGGCCCGCGTCGTAGTGGGCGCTCAGCACGACCCGGACCGGGGCCTCCGGCCTGCCGCCCGGCGAGACGACGTTCTGGGACGCCCGCCGGAAGAGCAGCCTGCGCAGCAGGTAGGCGCGGGTGCTCTGGTCGAGGTACAGCGAAACGGCGGCGAGGAGCACGAGCGCGAAGCCTGCGGCGGGGGAGAGCAGGGCGGCGATCAGCGACCCCGCGATCGCCACGGCCAGGTGCAGGGCGATCGCCAGCGCGTACTGGGGATGGACGTAGGTCGGCTCCACGGTGACCCGGCGCCCCGCGTCCCGCAGCCCGGCCGCGAGCCAGTTGGCGGCGCGGCGCTCGGCGTCGGTTCCGGGCCCCCGCCCCTCGAAGGAGCAGAGCTCCTCGATGAGCGCTCTGCGGCCGGCCGCGTCCACGCGCGGATTATCCCCGGGCGTGCCGCCGCGGGATCACCGCCCCGGCAGGACGGCGCGTGCCGCCGCGGGATCACCGCCCCGGCAGGACGGCGCGCGCCGCCGCGGGATCACCGCCCCCAGGACGAGGGGCTGCCGTGAAGTGGGTGTCCGGAAGGACGAAGGGGTCGCGGTGGAGGGCAGCCGCCGGCAGAGCGCCGCGGTCCGGGCGGCGTCGGCTCCGGCGGAGCGAGGCTCGGTTTCGCCTGCGCCGGCCCCGTGCCTGGAGGACCGGCACCCGGCCGGATGCGGCGGGTGGGACTCGAACCCACAAGCCCTTTCGGGCAATGGATTTTGAATCCATCGCGTTTCCCGGTTTCGCCACCGCCGCAGCGTGCCAATTGTAGATTCCGCCGGGACGGCACCCGCCCGACGCTGCCGGCTGGCGCTGCCCGGCAGCGAAACGCCGGCATCGCAACGCCGCCGGGTATCGCAACGCCGACTGGGCAAGCCGGTTGCGCGTGACCGGCCGGGCCAATGCCCCGGTTGCGCGTGACCGGCCGGGCCAATGCCGGTCGGGCCTTTCCCGGCAGGGGGCGCGCTGCAGGGAGACCGGCGGAACCCTCGCGCGGCGTCAGGCCGGGGCGCCGGGCGCCGCGCCGCCGTGGATCGTCCCGGCCCCGTAGTCCTCGCCGGAGCCGATCGGGCGCTCCTCCTCGACGTGCCACTCCTGGTTGAAGGCCACCATCGTCGCGACCATCAGCGCGACCTGGATGGGGATGAGGATGACCACGAGGAGGCCGATCAGCGGGACCGGGATCAGCGCTTCGTCGAAGCCCGGCTTGTGCCGCGCGAACCAGCTGTTGGCCCCGACCGCGCAGAAGATGATCAGCAGGACGGCCCAGGCCGAGGCGACCGGCAGCAGACCCCGGTTCCAGCGGGCGATGAAATACGCGAAGAGCAGGTAGAGGAAGACGTAGAAGATCAGGCAGATCACGCCCATCGCGGGGCCGCCCTGCAGCAACGACCAGCCGCAGATCGTCACTAACCCGGCGATCACCGCCGAGACGACCAGCAGCAGGACGACCACGAACTTGGCCGTCTTGGACTCGGGCTTCTCCCTGTTGGGCCGCCACAACTCGTACCCGGGCCTGGCCTCGCCTACCGGCATCCCCGCGATCATAGAATCTCTGCGGGATGCGCGCCTCGGGTGCTCGATCCGGCCCGGGCGGAGCCGCCTAGAATCTGAGGGCCCGCGGGCGTGGCGGAACTGGAATACGCGCCAGGTTTAGGTCCTGGTGGGCTTCGGCCCTTGGGGGTTCGAGTCCCTCCGCCCGCAATCGCCGCGTCGGGCCCAACAGCACGGGTAGCATGGGCCGCCGACTCGGGGCAGTAGTGTCAACGGTCAGCACGGTGGTCTCCAAAACCACAAGTCCGGGTTCGAATCCTGGCTGCCCCGCTGGTCGCCGTGCTCGGGGGATCGCCGGCTGAGGGCCGACCCCACCCGTCCCGCCTTCAGGCCGCGGGCGGGGATGCCGACCTGGAGGATGTCGTGCCGGGCCAATGCCCGATCTGGAGGATGTCGTGCCGGGCTATGATCGGGCAATGCGAAGTGCCGGGGCGTTGCTTGCGGCGGCGGGGGCGCTTCTCGCTGCCCCGGGGGCGGCCGGTGCCGCGACGGCGGAGGAGCCCGTCGTCCTCACGGGCTCGGCGGTTCCCTCGCTCGGCGGCGCGGCCCCCGGCCGGATCCTCGCCTACGCCTGGCGCGGAGGCTGGAAGCAGGTGCCCGTCCAGGTCGACGAGCGCGCCCTGATCGACCTCGGCAGCGCGTACGACTCGGGCCCGGCCGGAGTGACCCAGCTCACCTACACCGACGCCGGCACCTTCGTCGGCGCGGACCCCGTGGCATCGCTCGACGCCAACGACGAGATCGCGGCGATGAGCTCCGACGCGGGCGCCAAGGCGAACGGCCCGGGCGAGCCTGCGGGGGCGGTCGCGGGCTCGGGGGTGGAGGTGCGAATCACCCGCCCCGGGGCCAAACCCGCCTACCTCTACCTCTTCCGGGGCGACGGATCGCGCTCGCCCGGCGCCGGGCGCAGCTACGTCGGCTACGCCTTCAACCTCGCCTCGGGCGACTACAAGGCGACCTACCACCTCAACTCGGGCCCCAACCCCGAGGACTCGACCGTGACCACCCGCAGCTACTCGCAGCACTTCTCCGATCGCTGGATCGACGACGGGCTGCGCGTCCGGGCCGGCACGGCCTCGGGTGAGGACATCCTCGATCGCCACAAGT
Organism: Solirubrobacterales bacterium; assembly: GCA_046330315.1. Taxonomy (GTDB): domain Bacteria; phylum Actinomycetota; class Thermoleophilia; order Solirubrobacterales; family 70-9; genus JAXLSZ01. The sequence continues at coordinate 52,267 of JAXLSZ010000007.1, read as the reverse complement.
CGCTCTTCGCGCCGGGGAACTGCGCACGCAGCGAGGACACCTTCTCGGCCGGAGAGGGGGCGTTCATCGCCAACCGGACCGGCCCGGTGCGGGCGATCCGCTCCTACGTCGGCGCCAACAGCGGCCCCTACACCGGGCGCCAGCACCTCTTCTACCGCGACCGCGAGGAGATCACCACGTTTCTTCGGGTTCACCCGATCGGCAGCGTCATGGACTTCTTCGACTACTCGGCGGCCGCCGTGGGGATGACCTACCGCAGCAACCTCGACCCGGGGGGCCTGGCGGTCGACGGCGTCCCCGACACCGCGACCGCGGGCGCCCTGAGCTGGGAGCAGGTGAGCGGGCTCCAGGGGGCGCTCACCCAGGTCCATGCGCTCTCCGCGGATTTCTCGCCCACCGTCACCTCCTACTACCTCGACGACGCCAACCCCGGGGTCACCCAGTGCACCGGCGACTCCGCGGCCTACGCCTCCAGCGGCCTCTACGTGACGAGCGGCATCCCCAACACGGACCCCTCCAGGGGGGCGGCCTCCAGCCTCAGCACCGAGCGCACCCTCTTCTTCGACCCACCCGGAGCAGGCGAGGCGACCGCGCAGCGCCACCTCGCCGAGCTGCGGGACCCCCTCCGCATCCTGCCGCGGCGCCGGCTTCGCCTGCGCGTCGAGCGGCGGGGAGGGCCAGGGCGGGGGCGGATCGCCGGCCGCGCCTGCCCGGCCGGGGAGGACGGCGCCGGCCGCCTGGAGCGATGGGCTCCGCGTGCCCGCACCTGGCGCCGCGCCGCCGCGCTCGAGCTCGCGCGGAAGCGAGGCTGCTGGAAGTTCGCGAGCGGCTCGCTCCCGGGGCCGGGCGCCTACCGGGTGGCGATCGCGCCGGACGATCTGCAGGGAGGTGCCACCAGCCGGCCGGTGCGGGTGCGGGCCGGCCGCTGACCCGGAGCTATGATCGGCGGGCCGGCGGGCGTGGTGTAACGGTTGCACAAGACCCTTCCAAGGTCTAAGTGCCGGTTCAAGTCCGGTCGCCCGCTCCTCTCGTGCCCTGGCCCTCCAGAGCCGGCGCCGCCCGCATCGAGCCCCCGTTCGCGTCCGCCGAGGACAGAATCGTCGCTAGACTCGGCCCCCACCTCGGGGCGTGGCGCAGTCTGGTAGCGCACTCGGCTGGGGGCCGAGCGGTCGCTGGTTCAAATCCAGTCGCCCCGACTGAAGGCACGGAGCGCGCCGGTCCTGACTTGCGCATGGGGGCTCGTTGCAACTATTCTGGCCGGGGGTGAAGAAAATGGGGCTCGGCGACGGTCGAGGACATTCAGCTGGGGAGCACCGGGACGATGCCCGGCAGGGGGGACGGATCGTCCTGCTCTCGCTCGCGCTGGCGGCGGCGCTGATCGCCCTCGTCTCGCTGACCTGCCCAGCCCGCTCGAGCGCCGGCGGGGCATCGCCGCACGGCGCCGCGGCTCCGCAGGCGACCGGTGACGCCCCGATCACCTGCGAGGAGGCCAAGGCGGCCGAAGCCCAGGCCAAGACCCGGCTGGCAGCGGCGAAGAGCAAGCTGGCGGCCGCGAAGCGCAAGGTCGGCCGGGCCGGCGCCTCCCTGAAGGCAGCCAAGCGGAAGGGATCGAGGAAGGCCATCGCCCAGGCCCGCCAGCGGCTCGGGAAGGCCCGCAAACAGCTCGCGGCGGCAAAGCGGGCGGTCAACGGTGCCGCCGCGAGCCTCCAGGACGCCGAGCAACTCGTCGAGCAGGCCTGCGGCGGCAAGGCCACGGGCGAGTCCGCGAGGGTGAGCGCCGGCGACCAGCACACCTGCGCGATCCGCAGCGACGGGACCTTGGCCTGCTGGGGGAAGGACGACTGGAAGCAGTCCACGCCCCCGTCCGGGACCTTCAGCGCGCTCAGCGCCGGCTCCTACCACAACTGCGGCATCCGCGGCGACGGGACCGTGGCCTGCTGGGGGCAGGACGTCTTCGGGCAGGCCACGCCCCCGTCCGGGACCTTCGAGGCGGTGAGCGCGGGCCTCGGCCACACCTGCGCGATCCACCTCAACGGGACCGTGGCCTGCTGGGGGCAGGACACCTGGAAGCAGGCCACGCCCCCGTCCGGGACCTTCGAGGCGCTGAGCGCCGGCGGCGACCACAACTGCGGGATCCGCGGCGACGGGACCCTGGAGTGCTGGGGCAGTGACTCGCAGGGGGAGTCCACGCCCCCGTCCGGGAAGTTCAAGGCGGTCGGAGCGGGCCCCGACTACAACTGCGCGATCCGCGTCAACGGGACCGTGGCCTGCTGGGGCGCCGACGAACACTCCAAGGCCACGCCCCCGTCGGGGACCTTCGAGGCGCTGAGCGTCGGCGCCAACCACACCTGCGCGATCCGCGGCGACGGGACCGTGGGCTGCTGGGGCCTCGACGAGTCCGGGCAGGCCACGCCCCCGTCCGGGAAGTTCCAGGCGCTCGCCGCCGGCGCCGACCACACCTGCGGGATCCGCGGCGACGGGACCCTCGACTGCTGGGGCCTCGACGATCAGGGGCAGGCGACCCCCCCGTCCGGGCAGTTCTAGGCCGGCCCGGCTCCCTGACCGTGGCCCGGCCCGCAACCGGGCCGCGACCGCTTCGGCGCCGCGGTGGTGCATCGGGCCGGTGTCGGCGGTCGGCCCGCGAAGCCTCGGGGGCGCGGCAACGGCCGCCGCGGTGGCCTTCGCGATCGCACTCGGTGCCGCCTCCCCGCCGGCCTCCGGCGCCCCCCGTCTGAAGCTCTCCACCGTCTCCAGCAGGGCCGAGGACGTGAGCGGCGAGGACGCCCTGGTCGCGGTCGAGGTTCCCAGAGGGATCGGCCCCGCCCGGGTGGTGGTTCGGCGCAACGGGACCGCGGTCACACCGGCGTTCTCGGCGAGGCCCGGGGAGAGCCGCCGGCTGATCGGTCTCGTCCGCGGCCTGCGCAGGGGGGGCAACACGATCTCAGCATGGGCCCCGGGGTTGAGCCGCGCCAGCGTGCTGAGGGTCTTCGACTCGCCGATCACCGGCCCGATCTTCTCGGGCCCCCACCAGACGCCCTTCTACTGCCGGACCGTCGAGAACGGCCTCGGAGCACCCACCGACGAGGACTGCTCGGCGCCGACGGCCGTCGAGTACCGCTACCGCTCCCAGGACGGAACCTTCAAGCCGCTGCCCGACCCGTCGTCGCGCCCAGCCGACCTGGCCCAGACGACGACGAGCGAGGGGAAGACGGTCGACTACGTCGTGAGGATCGAGTCGGGAGTGGTCAACCGCTCGGTGTATCGGTGGGCGATCCTCGCCCCGGGCGGTCAGCTCGGCAAGGGCTGGAACCACCGGATGATCTACAGCTTCGGGGGTGGGTGCGCCGCCGGCCACGAGCAGGGGGACGCGCCGGTCTCCGCGGTGCTCGACAACCGGCAGCTCTCGCGCGGGTACACCGTGGTCAGCTCGAGCCTCAACGTCCTCGGCACCGCCTGCAACGACGTGCTCTCCGCCGAGACGGCGTCGATGATCAAGGAGCGTCTGGTCGAGAGCCTCGGCGAGGCCCCCCGGTGGACGATCGGGGAGGGGGGCTCGGGCGGCTCGGTCCAGATCCAGATGATCGCCCAGAACTACCCGGGGATCCTGGACGGGCTGATGCCGGCGGCGAGCTTCCCGGACAACTCCTCGCCCGCCTATCCCGACTGCCGGCTCCTCAACTCCTATTTCGCCTCGCCGGCCGGCTCCGGCCTCAGCGCGACGCAGCGGTCGGCGATCACCGGCCTGGCCAACCCCGACGGGTGTCTGGCCCTGGGGGCCGGGGCCGACGTCGTGAACGCCTCCGAGGGCTGCAACGAGTCGGTGGTGCCGCCCGCGGTGATCTTCGACCCGATCACCAACCCCGGCGGGATCCGCTGCACGCTGTTCGACAGCCTGATCGCCGTCTACGGAAGGGACCCGGCGACGGGTGCGGCGCGGCGCCCGCTCGACAACGTCGGCGTCCAGTACGGGCTGCAGGCGCTGAACGAAGGGAAGATCGACGTGGACCAGTTCCTCGACCTCAACGAGAGCATCGGCGGCTATGACAGCAACGGCTTCCTGCAGCCCCAGCGCACCGTCGCCGATCCAGGGGCGTCTTCGATCGCCAGCCGGACCGGCAGGATCAACGCCGGCGCCGGAGGCCTGCCGCGCGTGCCGATCGTCGACGTCCGCACCTACGTGGACGACGAGGTGAACGTCCACCAGTACGTCAACACCTACCGGTTCCGGGCCCGCCTCCAGCAGGCCAACGGGACCTACGGAAACCAGGTCATGTTCCGGGCGAAGGGCGGGCAGAACGTGAGCGCGATGAACGACACCGCCCTGGACACCCTGGCGAGCTGGCTGGACCGGATCGTGGCGGATCACTCCGGTCGCTCCCCGGCGGCCAAGGTGCTCGCCGAGCGACCCGCCGACGCCGTCGACGCCTGCTGGACCAACGGCGGCCAGAGGACCGACGGCGCCGCCCTGATCGGCGACCAGAACCTCTGCGAGACCACCTATCCACCGCACAGCCTCCCCGACATGGTCGCCGGCAAGCCGCTCGGCGCCCTCGCCGGCAAGTGCAGGCTGCGGCCGATCGACTTCGGCGACTACCCTCCGCTCAGCCCGGCCCAGGAGCAGCGGGCCGAGGCGGTGTTCCCGGGCGGCGTCTGCGATTACTCGAAGCCGGGGGCCGGCCAGATGCCTCTCGAGGGAACCTGGCTCTCGTTCGGCCCCAAGCACACCGTGCCGGCTCGCCGCCGCGCCCTCTCTCTCGAGGTCCGGGCCCGGCGCGTCCGCCGGGGCGGCGAGGCGGTCCTCCACGCCAGGCTCCGTCCCTGCCCGGAGACCACCTGGCAGCTGGTCCGCTTCCAGCGGCTCGTGAAGGGCCGCTGGAGGAGCGCCGGAGCGAAGATCGTCAACGGGCCGGGGTGCGTGGCCGGAATCCGCGTCAGGATCAGGCGGGGCGCGAGGTTCCGGGCGCGCTCGGAGGCTCTTCCCGGATACGCGGGGGCGGTCTCGGCGCCCCGCCGGGCCGGGGTTCGGCGGCGGTCGCCCCCGGCGAGGAGCCGGCCGGGAACCCGCTAGCGATCCCGCTCCGCGAGATCCCGCGCCAGCAGGGCCATCCGGCAGAAGGAGTCCACCAGCCTGAGGGGGCTGGGACGGCTCGGCACGCCGCGGCGGTGGGCGTCGATGGTGCCGACGCTGACCAGGGCGCGCTCGGGGCCGAGCCAGCCGGCGAAGCCGCGCTCGGCGATCTCCCCGCCGAGGACCAGGCGGCGGGCGGCCGCGGCGGGCGGCTCGCCGGCCTCCAGCAGGGAGCGGGCGGCGGGGTCCAGCCAGCGCCAGTAGTCGAGCAGGCGGCGCACCTCCGCCGGCCCGCACACCGGGCCGTGGCCGGGCACGAAGCGCTCGGCGCCGAGGTCCAGCAGGCGCTCCAGCGCGGCGATCCATCCCTCGGTGGGCCCGGCCCACATGATCGGCGTCACCCCGACGAAGAGGATGTCGGCGGCGATCGCCACCCGCGCGTCGGGCACCCAGGCGATCAGGTCGCCCGGCGTGTGGGCGGGGCCGACCTCGATCAGCTCGACCCTCCGCCCGCCGACCTCGAGCTCCAGGGCCCCCGAGAAGGTCCGGGAGGGCCGCGTCAGGTGGACCGCTCCGAAGTCGAACGGCCGCAGGGCCCCGCTCATGTAGTCGGCGATCGCCCGCACCTCGCCGCGCCTCGGGTAGGGGATCGGCACCGAGCCGGCCGCGCGCATCGCCCCCGCCAGCATCCCGAAGCGCCCCATCTCCGAGGGCGACTGCTCGGCCATCACCTCGGCCGAGCGGCGGCTGGTGATCAGCTCGGCCCCGGCGACCTCCTGGTTGCCCCACCAGTGGTCGCCGTCGGAGTGGGTGTTGACGACGGTCGCGATCGGCGCGGCGGCGGTGAGCGGCGCCATCGCGCCCAGCATCCGCCGCGTCAGCGGCGGGTCCCAGAGCGTGTCCACCAGCAGCGAGGCACCCTCGCCCACGACCAGCGCCGCGTTGCTCTCGCCCAGCTCGCCGTTGGGCTGCAGCCAGGCGTGGACCCCCTCGCCGGCCTCGACCAAGCCCCCGGGGAAGCGGGCCGGGGCGGGATGGAGAGGGGGGATCTCGGCCACCGGCCGACCCTAGCGCTCCCCTTCGATCTCGCGGCGGAAGGCCTCGGCCGCCTCGACCAGGGCTCCGGCGAATCGCGCCTGGTCGGCGAGCGCCCGGTCGGAGGTGACCACGCGGACGCTCTCGGGGTCCGGGTCGGCGCGCAGGCGCCTGACGATCTCATGGTCGGCGGAGTCCGGGCCGGGCCGGGGCGCGTGGGCGACCTCGACCACCGGCGAGTCGATCGGGGGCGAGGGGGGCTGCTCGAAGACCACCGTGACCTCGTCGCCGCTGGCCGCCGAGAAGCGCTCGAGGCGGTCTACCAGCCTGACCATCGCCCCGTGGCGGTCCTTCCACCAGCCGTCCGGACGGGTCCCGATCACGTTCATGCCGTCGACGATCCAGCGCATGCCGGGAGGGTAGAGGCGCCCGCCCGGTGGGCGGGGGAAACCCGCCCCGCCCCGCCGCACGTAGCCGGCCGGTCCTCTCGCCGCCGGGTCGCGGGCGCCCGGGGACTCCGGCTCGAAGACCCGGCGCGGGTCGACCCGGGGGTCGATCGCCTGCATCGGCGCGGTGCCCTTGAGCAGGATCTCCTGATACTCCTCCTCGGGGTCGGACTGCATCACGATCGCGCCGCCGACCCCGATCGTGGTGGTCTCCCTGTCGATCACGATCGTGCGGATGACGATGCTCAGGTCGCAGCCGCCGCTCAGGCCGAGGTAGCCGATCGCGCCCGAGTAGACGCCGCGCGCCTCGCCCTCGAGGCCGTCGATCAGCTCCATCGTGCGCTTCTTCGGTGCCCCGGTCACCGAGCCGCCGGGGAAGCAGGCGCGGATGCAGTCGGGCGGCTCGAGGTCCTCGCGCAGCAGGCCGCGCACGGTCGAGACGAGCTGGTGGACGGTCTCGTAGCTCTCGACGTGCATCAGGTGGGGCACGTGGACGGTGCCGATCTCGCTGACCACGCCGAGGTCGTTGCGGAGCAGGTCGCAGATCATCAGGTTCTCGGCCTGGGTCTTCTCGTCGAGCCGCATCCGCTCGGCGAGGCGGACGTCCTCGGCGGGGTCGTCGCTGCGCCGCACCGTGCCCTTGATCGGCTTGGCCTCCGCCCAGCGGTCGCGGCCGATCGAGAGGAAGCGCTCCGGCGAGGAGCTCAGCACCGCCGCCTCGCCGATCCGCAGGTAGCTCGAGAAGGGAGCCGGGTTGACCCGGCGCAGGGTGCGGTAGAGGGCGAAGGGGTCGGGGCTGACCTCGGCGGTGATCTTGTTGGTGAGGCAGATCTCGTAGCTCTCGCCGTCTATCAGGTACCGCCTGCAGGCCTCGATGTCCTCGATGTACTGCCGGTGGGAGCGCGAGAGGGCGAAGCGGACCGGCTCGCGCTCGGTCGCCACCTCGCTCCACTCCGGGGACTCGATCGGCGGCAGCGAGGAGAGCCGGCCGGCGGTCTCGGCGATCCAGCGCTCGAGGTCCTCCCCGGCGCCCCGCTCGGCGACCCCGAGCACGTAGGTGCACCGCTCGGCGTGATCGAAGGCTACGAGCCGGTCGGCGAACAGGAAGTGGGCGTCGGGGAGGGTCGAGCGGTGGGCGTTGCCGGCGCCGCAGTCGCCCTTCAGCTCGTACCCGAAGTAGCCGACGAAACCGCAGTTGAAGTCGAACGGGAGGTCGTCGGAGAGGTGGCGCAGGCGCCGCATCTCGCGCCCCAGGTAGTCGAAGATCGACTCCTCGAGGACGCGGGTCCGGCCGGCGGTGCGGATCGTCAGCTCGCCCGTCCCGACGTCGTAGTCGATCGTCGCGGCGAGCGGTCCGGAGGCGTCGCCCATGAAGGAGAATCGCGCCCGCCCGTCGAGCATGCCGCTGTCCAGCCAGAAGGCGTCCTCGCTCTCGCCGTGGAGGTGGGCGAAGGCGCGCTCGGGGTCGCCGATCGAGTCGAGGCGCGTCGCCTTCAGCTCGAGGCCGGAGCCGGCGCCGGCGGCTGCCCTGGTGCGGCGCGGCGGCAGGGCGATCGCGCCGTTGCGGCGGTCCGAGTGGGCGAGGGCGAGGTCGCGGAAGTTGGCCAGCAGGCGGCGCCCGTGCTCGGTGCAGATCGACTCCGGGTGGAACTGCAGCCCCCACTGCGGGCGCTCGCGGTGGGCGACGCCCATGAGGATCCCGTCGCTGGTCCAGGCGATCGCCTCGAGCTCCTCGGGCAGCGGCTGCTCGACGCAGAGCGAGTGGTAGCGCACCGCCCGGAACTCGCGCGGCAGGCCGCGCATCAGCGGCGCCCCCTCGTGGATCACGGCGCTGAGGCGGCCGTGCATGGGCTCCGGCGCGTGCACGACCCTGGCGCCGTGGAGCGAGCAGAGGCCCTGGTGGCCGAGGCAGACGCCGAGCAGCGGCACCTCGGACTCGCGGATCGCGTCCGCGCAGACGCCGAAGTCGGACTCGCGGTCTGGGTTGCCGGGCCCCGGGGAGACGACGATGCTGTCGAAGCCCCGCCGGCCGGCGATCTCCGCCCAGCTCAGCTCGTCGTTGCGCACGACGGTCGGCTCCTCTCCGTTGGCCTCCGAGAGCAGCTGGAAGAGGTTGTAGGTGAAGGAGTCGTAGTTGTCGATCAGCAGGGTCTTCATCGCACTCCCCTTCCGTGGGGTCGGGCGAGGTCATCAAGATAGACCCGGGCGATGGTGACCATCCCCGAACCCGACCGGGCCCAGGGCGTCTTCGAGACGCTCCTGGTGCTGGGCGGGCGGCCGATCGAGCTCGATGCGCACCTGGAGCGGATGGCGGGCAGCCTGCGCAAGCTGTTCGGCGCCGAGCCCCCGGCCGAGCTGGCGGTGCTGGCTCGCGAACGGGCCGCCGGGGTGGAGACCGGGCGCCTGCGGCTGGTCGTCGCGCCGGCGGACTCCGGCCTGCGGCAGGCGGCGACGATCGAGGCGGTCGACCCGGCGATCGTCTTCCCCGGCCGCGAGCGCGCCCCGGCGCTTCGCAGCGTGCGCCTCGAAGGGGGCCTCGGCGGCCACAAGATGAGGGACCGCTCGCGCCTTCCCGGCCTCGGCCCCGACGAGGTGCCGCTTCTGCTCGACGCCGGCGACGAGGTGCTCGAGGCCGGCTGGGCCAACGTGCTCGTCGCCGCCGACGGAGTCGTCTCCACACCCCCGCTCGACGGGCGCATCCTCCCCGGCGTCACCCGCGCCCGCGTGCTCGAGATCGCCCGGAAGCTCGGCATCCCGGTGCGCGAGCGCCGCCTCTGGCGCCGGGAGCTGCTCGGTGCGGACGAGGTCATGCTCACTGGCTCGGTGCGCGGGATCTCCCCGGCGCGCTCGCTCGACGGCGAGCCCCTGGCGGACGGCTGGGAGCTGGGCGGGCGGCTGGCCGCGGCGCTTCGCGAGCTCTGGACCCGCTCGTCGGGGCGGCCCGGCGATCGGACGCACTAGTCTGCGCGGGGCCGATCCGAGTGGAGAAGGAGCGCGGATGCGACGGGTGATCATCATGGGCGCGGGCGGGCGTGACTTCCACGACTTCAACGTCGCCTACCGCGACGACCCCGAGGTCGAGGTCGTCGCCTTCACCGCGACCCAGATCCCCGGGATCGACGACCGCACCTACCCGGCGGCGCTGGCCGGCGAGCGCTACCCGCAGGGCATCCCGATCCGCCCCGAGTCCGAGCTGGCGGAGCTGATCGCGCGCGAGCGGGCAGACGAGGTCGTCTTCGCCTACTCCGACGTCAGCCACGCGACGGTCATGCACAGGGCCAGCGAGGCTCTGGCCGCCGGGGCCGACTTCACCCTGCTCGGACCCGGCTCGACGATGCTGCGGTCCAGCAAGCCGGTGGTCGCGGTCTGCGCCGCGCGGACCGGCTCGGGAAAGAGCCAGACGAGCCGCGAGATCGGGCGCATCCTGCGCGAACGCGGCCTCGAGGTAGCCCTGGTGCGCCATCCGATGCCCTACCACGACCTCGAGGAGATGGCCGTGCAGCGCTTCGCCAGCCTCGCCGAGATCGATGCCTCGAACCCGACCATCGAGGAGCGCGAGGAGTACGAGGCGCCGGTCGGGATGGGAATCGTGGTCTGGGCCGGCGTGGACTACGGGGAGATCCTGCGCCGTGCCGAGAGCGAGGCCGACGTGGTGATCTGGGACGGGGGGAACAACGATTTCTCCTTCTTTGAGCCGGACCTGCTGATCACCGTCCTGGACCCCCTGCGCCCGGGGGACGAGTTCCGCTACCACCCCGGGGAGACCAACCTGCGGATGGCGGACGCGGTCCTGATCAACAAGGTGGACTCGGCGAGCGAGGAGCAGCTGGGGGCGGTGCGGTCCGGGGCGGCCGCGGCGAACCCCGGCGCCACCGTGATCGAGGCCCGCTCGCCGGTCACCCTGCGGGACGGCCCCTCGCTCGAAGGCAGGACCGTGCTCGTCGTCGAGGACGGGCCGACCGTCACCCACGGCGAGATGCCCTTCGGCGCCGGCACCGTCGCCGCCCGCCAGGGGGGCGCCTCGCGGCTCGCCGATCCCCGGGCTGGAGCCGTGGGGAGCATCGCCGAGACGCTGGAGCGCTTCGGCCACATCGAGTCGGTGCTTCCGGCGATGGGCTACTCCGAGCAGCAGCTCGCCGACCTCGAGGCGACGATCAACGCCACCGACTGCGACGTGGTCGTCACCGGCACCCCGATCGACCTCGGCCGCCTGATCGAGTCCCGCCACCCGATCCGCCACGCCACCTACTCGCTCGAGGTCGTCGGCGGGCCGGCGCTCGAAGAGGTCCTCGCCCCGGTCCTCTGAGGCCGGGGCGGAGGTCGGCGCGATGGCGACGGTCGCAGTCCTCGGCGGCGCCGGCGGCATCGGCTCCACCGCCGTGCGGGCGCTGGCCTGCTTCGAGGAGGTCGGCTCGGTGACCGTCGCCGACCGGGACCTGGCCGGCGCCTCCCGCCTGGTGGACGAGGTCGGGGACGACCGCCTCGAGGCGGTCGGCTTCGACGCCGCGTCACCGCAGACCCTCTCCGCGGCGTTGCGCGGGGCCGACGCCGTCGTCAACTGCGTCGGCCCCTTCTACCGGTTCGGGCCCCCGATCCTCGAGGCGGCGATCGAGGCCGGGGTCGCCTACGTGGACGTCTGCGACGACCTCGACGCGACGGTGCGGATGCTGGAGATGGACGGGCGGGCCCGCGAGCGGGGGGTGCGCGCCCTGATCGGCATGGGGAACTCGCCCGGCCTCGCCAACGTCCTGGTGCGCTTCTGCGCCGACCACCTGCTCGACAGGGTCGACGGCGCCGAGATCATGCACGTGCACGGTGGTGAGCCCGACGAGGGCCCGGCCGTGATCAAGCACCGGATCCACGCGATGACGAACGACGTCCCGCTCTTCGTGGACGGGGAATTCGTCTCGGTGCGGATGCTCGAGGAGAGCGCCCGGCCGTTCCTGCGCGAGGTCGACTTCCCCGACGTCGGCACCTGCACCGTCTACCCCTACCCGCACCCGGAGACGATCACCTTGCCCCGCCACATCGAGGGGATCTCCAGGGCCACGAACCTGGGGGTGGTCGTGCCGTTCCCCTATTTCGAGCTCACCATGGACGCGGTCCGGCTGGGAATCTGCGGCGAGCGGGAGGTCGAGGTCGCGGGCACCGGGGTCCCTGCGATCGACTTCGCCGTGGCCTTCATCCGCTCGCGGCGCCCCGGGCTGCTCGCCGAGGCGGGCATCGCGGGCCCCCGTGGCTGCCTGAAGGTGGAGGTCTCCGGCACCCGCGGAGGGGAGCGCCACCTCTACGAGTTCACGATGTCCTCGGGGCAGCGGGGGGCCGGTGAGGGAACGGGGATACCGGCCGCCCTGGGGGCGATCCTGATGCTCAGGGGCGCCATCGGCGCCGAGGGGGTGTTCCCGCCCGAGGCGGCGGTGGTCCCGACCGAGATGATCGCGCTCGCCCGCGAGGTGGTGCCGCACTTCGGGATCGGCGGGGGTCTGCCCCTGACCCTCGAGCACCGCGACGGCTCGGGCGCGGTGGAGCGGGTGGAGCTGCCGCTGTGAGCCGCGGGGATGACGCTACGGTGAGCCTTCCCCGAGTGCCAGCGAGAGAGGAGCTGAGATGAGCCCTTCCGCCCCCGGCGACCCGAACGAGATCCTCGACTTCCTCTACCCCTACCGGGACGCCTACGAGATCCGGCGCCGCATCCCCGAGCAGGGAATGCCGCATGACCGGCTTCTGGCCATGGTCGCCGAGATGGCTGAGCGCGAGGACGCCCCGGCTCGGGCCGGGAAGATCTCGGGCTCCCTCTACCACGGGGGAGAGGAGCACTTCGCCTTCCTCGCCGAGGTCTACCGCCTCTTCTCCCACATGAACGTGCTGCAGCGCGACATGTACCCGAGTGCCACCAAGTTCGAGGGCGAGGTCCTCTCGATGTCGGCCGAGCTGCTGGGCGCCGGGGCCGCCAGGGAGGCGGGGGACAACCCCTGCGGGGTGATCACCTTCGGGGGCAGCGAGAGCCTTTTCGAGATCCTCCTCGTCTACCGCGAGCGGGGGCGGGACCGCGGGATCTCCGACCCCGAGGTGGTGATTCCCCGCACCGCCCACGTGGCCCTCGACAAGGCCGCCCACTACCTCGGGGTGAGGCTGGTGCACGCACCGGTGGACGACGACTTCGCGGCGGACCTCGACGCCGTGGCCGCGGCGATCGGCCCGCGGACCGTCGCCCTGGTCGGTTCCGCGGGGACCTATCCGCACGGCGTCGTCGACCCGATCGAGGCCCTTTCGGCGCTGGCCCTCGAGCACGATCTCGGCCTGCACGTCGACGGCTGCCTGGGGGGCTTCATCCTGCCCTGGGCCGAGCGCCTCGGGCACGAGGTCCCGCCGTGGGACTTCCGGGTGCCCGGAGTCACCTCGATCTCCGCCGACACCCACAAGTTCGGCTACGCGCCGAAGGGGACCGGCGTTCTGCTCTACCGGACCCCGGAGCTCCGGCACCGGCAGTACTTCGTCTACACCGAGTGGCCGGGCGGGGTCTACGCCTCGCCGGGGATCGCCGGGTCGCGCTCGGGAGGCCTGATCGCGGCGACCTGGGCGGCGATGGTCGGCCTCGGGGAGCGCGGCTACCTGGACCTGGCCCGCCCGATCCTCGACACGGCTGCGGAGCTTCGCGCCACGGTCGAGGGCATCCCCGAGCTGCGCACCCTGGGACGGTCGCCGTTCATGGTCGCCTTCGGCTCCGAGGAGCTCGACGTCTGGCACCTCAACGACGCCCTGCAGGACCGCGGGTGGCGCCTCAACGGCTGCCAGCACCCCCCGGGCCTTCACTTCTGCGTGACCAGGCCGAACACGCAGCCGGGGGTTGCGGAGGCCTTCGCCGAGGACCTGCGCGCCGCCGTCGCCTATGCGAAGGACCCGCCGGACGCCCCGCCGCGCAGCGGTGCCCTCTACGGGGCCGCCGGGGCCGGCGCACCGGACCCCGGCGACCTGCTCACGGGGTTCCTCGACGCCACCGCGACGCCGGCGCCGGGGGCGTGAGCGGCGAGCCCGGCGGGCCCGCGGCGCGCTACGTGCTCGCCGTGGACATGGGCTCGGGGGCCGTGAAGACGGCGCTCGTCGAGCGCAGCGGCCGGATCGCCGCCACCGCGACCCGGCCGGTGACCCTGACCCACCTGCCCGGAGGCGGGGTGGAGCAGGACCCGGAGGAGTGGTGGGACGCCGTCTGCGAGGCCGGCAGCGAGGTGGTCCGCCGCTCCGGCGCCGATCCCGGCGCCGTGCTGGCGGTCCGCTGCACGACGCAGTGGGCCACGACCGTCGCGGTGGACGCCGCCGGGCACCCGATCTCCCCGGCGATCAGCTGGATGGACACCCGGGCCGGCCCGGCCGTCAGGGATCTGGTCTCCGGGCCGGTGAGCATCGAGGGATACGACGTGCGCCTGCTTCCGCGCTGGCTGCGCCTCACCGGCGGCGCCCCGGTGCGGGCCGGGATGGACGGGTTCGGGCACCTGGTCTACCTGAAGCGCGAGCGGCCGGAGGTCTACGGTGCCGCCAGCGCCTTCCTGGAGCCGATGGACTACCTGAACGCCCGGCTCAGCGGCAGGGTCGCCGCCTCCTACGGCACGATGTACCCCTACTGGCTGACCGACAACCGCGACGTCGAGCGGGTCCGCTACGACCCCGTCCTCGTCCGCAGGGCCGGGGTCGACCCGGCCAAGCTCCCCGAGCTGCTGCCGGTGGACGCGGAGGTCGGCAAGCTCACCGCCGAGGCCGCCCGAAGGCTGGGCCTGCGCACCGAGACCAAGGTGATGGCGGGGATGTCGGACCTGCAGGCGGCGGCCGTGGGAGCGGGGATCGTCGAGGAGGGCCGCGGCTACTTCTCGATCGGGACCTCCTCCTGGCTCTCCTGCCTGGTGCCGGCCAAGAAGACCGACATCCTCCATCTGATCGCGACGATGCCCGCGGGGCTGCCCGGCCGTCACATGGTCGTCGCCGAGCAGGGCCCGGCCGGCCGCTGCCTCGAGTTCCTGCGCGACACCCTGCTAGTCGGCGGCCGCGACGGCGACCCGCCGGCGCCCGACGAGGTCTTCGAGCGCTTCGAGCGCGATGCGGCGAGCGTGCCGCCCGGCTGCGACGGCCTGATCTTCACGCCCTGGCTGACCGGTGTGCTGGCGCCCGCGGGGGACGCATTCACCCGCAGCGCCTTCTTCAACCAGAGCCTGACCACGAGCAGGGCCCACTACGTGCGGGCGGTGATGGAGGGGGTCGCCTACAACCTGCGCTGGCTGAAGGGGCACGTCGAGCGCTTCTCGCGCAACCGGTTCTCGACCCTGCCGTTCATCGGCGGGGCCGCGCTCTCGCCGACCTGGAGCCAGATCCTCGCCGACGTGCTGGGCTGTGAGGTGGCCCGCGTCTCCGAGCCGCGCCACGCCAACGCCGCCGGGGCGGCGCTCGCCGGATTCGCCGCGCTGGGCGAGATCTCCCCGGCCGAGATACCGGACCGCGTGGAGATCGCCGCCACGCACAGGCCCGACCCCGCCGCGGCCCGCGTCCACGATCGCCGCTTCGAGGAGTTCCGGCGCCTCTACAGGCGCAACCGGCGTCTCTACGCGGCGATCAACCGCGGGGCCGGCTGAAGGAGCCCGGTCCGGCCCTCAACCGCTCGCAGAGCCGGTCCATCCCCATCTCCGCGGCGACCGCGGCGCCGGCGCCGCGGTCGGTCTCTCGGTCGGCGGGGCGGGCGACCCCCGCGTCGCGAAGGGTGGCGATCTGCTTGAAGGCGAGGAGCTCCTCGCTCGCGCCGAGCAGGGCCGAGCGCAGCTTGCGGCGGGGCTCGGACGGAGCGGCCTCCAGAACGCGCTCGAGCGTGCCGTGACGCCGCAGCAGCTCGGCCGCGGTCTTCGGCCCGACTCCCCTCGCCCCCGGGAGCCCGTCGGAGGGGTCGCCGCGCAGCGCGATGAAGTCCGGCACCTGGCCGGGCTCGACCCCGTAGCGATCGCGCACCTCCGCCGGCCCGACCCGCTCGGCGCCGGCTCCCCGCCTGCCGAGGTAGAGGACCGTTACCCGCCCGGCGGCGCACTGGAACATGTCGCGATCCCCGGTCAGAAGCAGGGCGCGCCCGCCCGCTCCGGTCTCGACCGTCGCGTAGCTGCCCAGCAGGTCGTCGGCCTCGAGGGAGGGGTGGTCGGCGACCGTCCACCCCAGCGACCCGAAGAGCCGCGGGCAGGCGGCGAACTGCTCGGCGAGATCGGCCGGCGCCGGCTCCCTGTGTGCGTGGTAGGCGGGGTAGAGGTCCACCCGATAGGCCGCTGCGTCGGGACCGAAGCAGACGACCACGGCGCGAGGGTCGTGGCCCTCCACCTCCCGCATGATCGCGTTGGTCGCCCCCAGCAGCGCGTTGACCGGCCGCCCCGCGGCCCCGGTGATCGTCGAGGGCAGGGCGAAGTAGGCCCGGTAGAGCAGGAGGGGGCCGTCGACGGCCAGCAGCGCTCGCACGGCCCCAGCCTACGGCCGAGACCAGGCCGGGGCGGGCCGAGACCAGGCCGGGGCGGGCCGAGACCAGGCCGGGGCGGGCCGAGACCAGGCCGGGGCGGGCCGAGACCAGGCCGCTAGCGGACCCAGAAGGCCGCGAGATACATGCCACCCGTGGTGGCGACCAGCAGCGCGATGATGCCCAGAACGAGCATTCCTCTTGAATCCTCCGTCGACGAGAGCGGTCTTCGCGACCCTCATCGGCCCCTCCGCGCGGCGGCTTGAGGTCTCCGCGCCCAGCCTGGACCGACGGACGAGCGCCGCGGGAAAACTCACACGTTCCGTGTGGAATCTGCTGATGCGGCGGGAGGGGCGCGGGCCTAGCCTCGGAGCCCAGGCAAAGCCGAGACCGAGCAGCGCCAAGCCGAAGAGGAGCCGAGCTTGACCCACGTGGTGCAGATAATCGATCGCAGCGTCGAGAAGGCCAACATCTGGCTCAAGGACATGGCCGAGGAACTCGAGACCGACGACCGGCAGGCCGCCTACCGGGCCCTGCGGGCGACGCTGCACGCGGTTCGCGACCGCCTTCCGGTGGAGGAGGCGGCCCAGCTTGCCGCCCAGATGCCCCTCCTGATCCGGGGCATCTACTACGAGAACTGGCGACCGAGCGCGACCCCCATCGCCTACCGGGACATCGGCGCCTTTCTGGACAGGGTCGCCGGGGAGGCCGGGCTCGCCGGCGAGACCGAGGCGTCCTTTGCAGTCTCGGCGACCGTCCGGGTGCTGCGCAGGCACATCTCGGGCGGCGAGCTCGACGACGTCGCGGCCGCCTTCCCGGAGGGGCTGAAGTCGCTCGTCGAGGGCTGAGGGGCCCTGGGGCACGGGCCGGTCTGCCTCCGCGGGACGGCCTGCCTCCGCGGGGGCCCGTCGAGGCAGTGGACCCGGGACCCGCTAGAGGACCCGGAACGAGGACTCGCCGGCCGGCGGTTCCTCGCTGACGCCGACCCGGCGCACGCGGGCCGCCTCGGGCCCGGTGCCGCAGAACTCGACCAGGCGCCGCACCGCGTCCTCGGGGCCTTCGAAGACGGCCTCGAGCGCTCCGTCGGCGCGGTTCCGCACCCATCCCGCCACTCCTTCGCGCTCGGCGATGCGGCGGGTGGAATCGCGGAACCAGACACCCTGCACGCGGCCTTCGACGAGGACCCGCCGGCGGATCGCGCCGCTCACGGACCGCTCGCCGCCGACCGCCCCGGGACGGGCAGACCCGAGCCGCCGGGTCGCCGCTTCGCCGCCGCGGCGAGAAGTCGCAGGACCTCGTCCTCGGAGACCGGGGTGAAGTCCCGGTACCAATGGCCCACCGCGATCATGTGGGCGGGGGATATCAGGCAGACGACCTCGTCGGTGAGCCTGGTCAGCCGTTTCAGCGAGTCCGGAGGGCAGACCGGCACCGCCAGGACCAGGCGCCGCGGGCCACGCTTGCGGATCGCCTCCAGCGCGGCGAGGTCGGGGCCCCCGGCCGCCACGCCGTCGTCGGTGACGATCGCGGCGCGACCCGCGACCCCGACCGTCAGCCCGCCCCGGACGGCGAGGACCCCGAGAGGGGCGTCGAGGGCCGCGGCCACCTCGTATCCCACCGGTACGCCGCCACGCGGAACCGCGACCACCACGGGGTCGAGGCCGCGCAGGTGCGAGAGGCGGGCGCCAAGGGCCCGGCCCGCCTGGCGGCGGTCGCCGAAGCCGCGAACGGTCTGCCACCTGGCGACGCGCGCCTCACCTGGGAGCGGACGGCCCTTCATCTCGAGCCGATTGAAGCGCAGGGCCGGGCACCGCGCATCGGGATTCGACAACCAAGTGATGTGGTGATTCCCCGATCCCCGCGCGCGCGCGCCGCGGTAACTTCGCCTACCCTGGAACCCACGTCTGGGAAGGAGCGACGAAGTGAGCGAGGAGGCGGTCCTGAGCGGCTCTGTATCGGATGTGATCACCCCCGGGGTGATCACCTGCCCCCCCGAGGCCCCGCTGAGAGAGGTTGCGGGTCTGATGGCGGGCGAGCGGGTCCATTCGGTGGTGGTCTCCGACCTGCCTTCCGGCGCCGGCGCCGGGTGGGGCGTGATCGCCGACCTCGACCTCGTCGAGGCGATCAGGATGGGATCGGCGGCTAGCGCCGCCGAGGCCGCGGCCACCGAGCCGCTGACCGTGGACGCGGGCGCTCCTCTGGAGCGGGCCGTCCAGCTGATGGTCGAGCACGAGGTCTCCCATCTGTTCGTGACCGGACCCGAGGGCGGCGAGCCGATCGGGGTCGTCTCGACGCTCGACATCGCCCGGGCGCTCGCGGAGGGAGCGGCCTGAGGTGGCGGACGAGCTGCTGATCGGCTACGACGGCACCGGCACCAGCGACGACGCGCTCTCGCTCGGCCTCCGGCTCGCCCGCGATCTCGGCGCCAGGCCCGTGGTCGTCGCCACCTTCCGCCTGCCGCAGTTCCTGGTCGTCCCGCAGGAGATCGAGGAGGCCCTGCACGCCCTCTCCGAGCCGGTGCTCGAGCACGTCCGCAGCCGGGCCGGGGGCCTCGACTGCGAGACGCTCGCCCTCACCGACGGCTCGCCGGCGCGTGCCCTCACCGAGGTCGCGGGCGCGCGCGCCCCGATCGCGATCGTGATCGGCTCCGCCCACCGCGGGGCCGTCGGCCGCTTGCTGCTCGGATCGGTGGGGCGGAGCCTGCTCTCGGGGTCCCCGTGCCCGGTGATCGTCGCCCCCAAGGGCTACGCATCCGGGGAGGCGGGCCCGATCTCCCGGATCGGGGTCGGCCTGGACGGCTCCGAGGAGTCCTGGGGGGCCTTCGAGGCGGCCGGGGCGCTGGCCCGCCGGCTCGGTGCCGAGCTTCACGCGATCGCCGTGCTCCACCCGCCGCCGCCCGACGTCCCGGGAGCCGTGCTGAGCATCTTCAGCGCGGGCGAGGTCGAGGCGCGTGCCGAGTCCAGGGTGGAGGCACTTCTGCGCGAGGCCGAGTCCAGGGCCCCCGGGGGCCTGACGGTGCGCTCCCACCTGCGCAGGGGCGAGCCCGGGAACGAGCTGGCCTCGGCCGCGGCCGAGGCCGCGCTCGACGTCCTGGTACTCGGCTCGCGAGGCTACGGGCCCCTGCGCAGCGCCCTGCTCGGCAGCACCTCGGGAGAGGTGGCGTCCTCCGCGGCCCTGCCCGTTCTCGTGCTGCCGCGCGGCGCCGGCGCGAGCTCGCTCGACCCCGCCTCGAAGGAGGCGGGAGCGGGCGCCGGGGCGGGCTGATGTTCGAGAGGATCCTGGTGGCGACCGACGGCTCCAAGCACGCCGAGCGGGCGATCGCCGAGGCTGTGGACCTGGCCCGGGCCACCGGAGGGAGGCTGACCCTGCTCACCGTCGTGCCCCAGCCCTCCTCCTGGATCATCGCGGGGGGAGGGGCGCCTCCCCCCGTGACCGTGGGCGAGATCCAGGAGGACATCGAGCGCGGCGCCAGGCTCGAGCTCGAGCGCTCCAGGGGGCTCGTGCCCGAGGACCTTCGGCCCGAGTCCAAGCTGCTGACCGGCAGCCCGGGCCCGGCGATCGTCGAGGAGGCCGGCTCGGGCGGCTACGACGTGATCGTGCTCGGCTCGCGGGGCAGGGGCCCGGTCGGCGCGCTGCTGCTGGGGAGCGTCAGCAACTACGTGGCGCAGGCCAGCAAGGTCCCGGTCCTGATCGTCTCCGGAGGTGACTGAGGTCCCGGGCGCACTCTCGACACCCGCAACGGTCGAGGAGATGGCCGTGCCGCGCCGCACCCTCGCCGGGTTCGCGCGGCTCGATCCGGAAGGCTTCGAAGCAAGCGGGGCCCGGATCGCCGAGTTCCGGCGGGCATTCGAGGGGAGGGCGATCTGGCACGTCAGCCGGTCCTCGGGCGACAGCGTCGCCGAGATGCTCCGCTCGATCGTCGGCTACACGCGCGACGGCGGGGTGGACGCGCACTGGCTGGTGGCAAGCGCCGACCACGGCTTCCACACCCTGACCAGGCGCCTTTACCACCGGCTCTACGGCTCGCCGGGCGACGGCGGCCCCCTCGGGGAGGACGAGGCCGCGCTGCTCGAGCGGGTCGGTGCCGAGCAGGCCCGCGAGCTGACCGCCCGGATCCGCCCGGAGGACATCGTCTTCCTGCACGACACGCCGGGCCTGGTCCGGCCCGTGAAGGAGACCGGCGCGCGGGCCGTCTGGCGCTGCCACCTGGGCATGGAGGACCCGAACCGGGAGGCGAGGTCGGCCTGGGGCTTTCTGTGGCCCTTCGTCTCAGAGGCCGACGCGTTCGTCTTCTCCCGGCGCGTCTATCGCTGGGACCAGGTTCCCGAAGAGCGGTTCCACGTGCTGCGCCCGGGGATCGATCCCTTCTCGCCGAAGAACGAGCTTCTGGACGACGACCTGGTCGCCGCGGTCTTCGACCAGATCGGTCTGGGGGCGTCCGGGACCGCAACGGCGCCCACCTTCCGGCGCAGCGACGGAACCCCGCAGCGGTTGAGCGGCGTCGCCGTCACCGATCAGGAGGCCCCGGTCCCCGCGGACGCCCCGGTGGTGGCCCAGATCTCCGGCTGGGAGCGGACCAAGGGCCAGCTCGACGTCCTGGAGGCATTCGCCGGGCATTGCCGCGAGGGGGGTCCCCACCTGCTGCTGGTCGGGCCGGCGGTGGCGGACCGGCCGTCCGGCTCCGAGGAGGCGGAGGTGCTAGCCGAGCTGCGCAGTCGCCGGGCCGAGCTCGACCCCGGGGTCGCGGCCAGGATCCACCTCGTCCAGCTCCCGCTCTCCGACCTCGAGGAGAACGCGGTGATGGTCAACGCGATCCAGCGGCGCGCCGACGTCGTCGTTCACGCGGCGCTGCAGGAGGGGTTCGGTTTCTCGGTCACCGAGGCGATGCTGAAGCGCGCCGCCGTGGTCGCGACGCGGACCGGGGGCCTGGCGGTGCAGCTCGTCGACGGCGAGAGCGGCCTTCACGTGGAGCCGGGAGACAGGGAGGCGATCGGCGGGGCCGTCGCGAGGCTTCTCGCCGACCAGCAGCTGCGCGAGCGCCTCGGGGAGGCGGCCCGCGAGCGCGTCGTCGAGCGCTACCTGGTGTTCAGCCACCTCTCGGCCTACGTGGAGCTGATCGAGAACCTCGCCGCACCAGCCAGCGGCGGATCTCGTCTGCCCCCCAGACGATCGCCGGGAACGGCAGGATGACCAGGAGCTGCCACGGTTCGGGCGCTGCGGTTCCGAGCAGCTCCTGGAAGGGCGGCAGGTAGACGAAGGCGGCGCTCAGCGCCAGCTCGAAGGCGATCCCCCAGAGGAGCAGCGGGTTCGAGAGGGCGCCGATCGAGCGCAGCGAGGCCTTCTCGGTGCGGGCCGCGAACGCGGTCCCGATCTGGCCCATCACCATCGAGAGGAAGGTGATGGTCGTGGCCTGGAGGTAGAGGTGGTGAAGGGGGTCGCCCGGGCCCACCGGGTCGCCCGGCTCCCACCCGCCGTGGGTCAGCACGAAGAAGAAGGCGGCCATCTCCAGCGCCGCCGCGATCACCCCGAGGAAGAGCCAGGCGCGGACGAGCATGCCGCGGGTGATGATGCTCTGCTCCCTGGGCCGGGGCGGGCGGCCCATGATCCCGGGCTCGGCGGGCTCCCGTCCCAGGGCAAGCGCGGGGAGGGTCTCGGTGCCGACGTCGAAGGCGAGCAGCTGCAGGACGTTCAGCGGCAGCGGGATCGCCCCGCCACCCAGGGCGAAGACGACGAACGGTGTGACCTCGGGCGTCGCGTGGGCGAAGATGTAGAGGATGAACTTGCGGATGTTGTCGTAGATCCGCCGGCCGGCCGCGATCGCGGCGACGATCGTCGCGAAGTTGTCGTCGGTGAGGACCATCGTCGAGGCCTCGCGGGAAACGTCGGTTCCCGACCTTCCCATCGCGACCCCGATGTCGGCCCGCCGAAGCGCCGGCGCGTCGTTGACCCCGTCGCCGGTCATCGCCACCACGTGGCCTTCGGCCTGCAGCGCCTCGGCGATCCTCAACTTCGCCTCCGGCGTGCTGCGGGCGAAGATCGTCTCCTCCCCCTCGCGCAGCAGGCGGTCGAGCTCGCGGTCGCCCATCGCCTCGAGCTCCTCCTCGGTGACCACCGTCGGATGCTCGCCCGCCACACCGATCCGCCGGGCGATGGCGGCCGCGGTGAGCGGGTGGTCGCCGGTCACGACGATGATGCGGATACCGGCCTCGTGGCAGCGGGCGACCGCCTCGGCGACCTCCGCCCGGGGAGGGTCGATCAGGGCGACGAAGCCGGCCAGCGCGAGCCCCGACTCGGCCGGCTCGCGCCGGGATGGGTCCGGAACCGCTTCCAGGGGACGGCGGGCGACGGCGAGCACCCGGAGCCCCGAGCGCGCGTAGGCGTCGACGACCTCGCCCTGGAGTCGCTGGCGCTCGGATCCGGATAGGGCGCGCCGGCCGTCGGGCGTCTCGATCTCCTCGCAGAGCGGAAGCACCGACTCGGGCGCCCCCTTCGTGTTGAGCCAGATGCCGCCCTCGACGCGGTCGACCGTGGACATCCGCTTCAGGCCGGGGTCGAAGTGGAAGTGCAGGAGGCGGGCGGAGCGGCTCGGCGCCGCGCCCAGCGCCTCGGCGGCCCGCAGCATCGCCACCTCGGTCGAGTCGCCCCGCAGGTCGCCTTCCGGCGTCCGCTCGGCGTTGTTGCACAGGGCCATCGCGGTGGCGATCGAGGGGGCGGGCCCGTCGGCCGACCCGGGGCGATCGAGCGCGAGCTCGCCGCCGGGGGTCCAGACGGCGCTGACCCGCATCCTGTTCTCGGTCAGGGTCCCGGTCTTGTCCGTGCAGACGACGTCGGTGGAGCCAAGAGTCTCGACCGCGCTGAGGCGCTTCACGACGGCCCCCCGCCGGGCCAGCTCGCGGACGCCGACCGCGAGCGCCAGGGTGATCACCGGGAGCAGCCCCTCGGGGACGTTGCCGACGATCAGGCCGATCGTGAAGACCACCGACTTGGAGACCGAGAGCCCCGCGGCGAGCATCGCGAGGGGGATGAAGGCGAGGCCGAAGGCCACCGCGATCCCGGCGATCAGCCAGGCGACGCGCCGGACCTGGGTCTCCAGGGGGCTGTCCTCGCGCTCGACGCGCTCCGACAGGGCGGCGATGCGCCCCAGCTCCGTGTGCATCCCGGTCGCGGTGACCACCGCCCGCGCCTCGCCCGCCGTGGCGCTGGTGCCGCTGAAGAGCAGGTGGCGCGCCTGCAGCGCCGGCCGGTCGGTGTCGGCGAACTCCGCAGAGCGGATGACCGGCTGGGACTCGCCGGTGACCGTCGAGAGGTCCACCTCCAGGGACCCCGAGACCAGGCGGGCGTCCGCCGAGATCCGGTCGCCCTCCCCGATTTCGAGGAGGTCGCCCGGGACCAGGTCACCCGCTGCGACGACCGCCCGCCCGCCGTCCCGGATCACGGTCGCGGTCTCCGGCATGTAGCGGCGCAACGTCTCAACCGCGCGCTCGGCCTGCACCTCCTGGGCGAAGGCGAACACGGCGTTGACGACGATCACGACGACGATCGCGGCCGCGATCGCCGTGATCCCCGCGATCGCGGCCAGCACCGCCGCCCCCCAGAGCAGGAGGGCCAGGGGGTGGGTCAGCTGGCGGGCTATCTCGCGGGGCCAGGATCTCCGCTTGCGGCTCTCCAGGACGTTGGGGCCGTAGACGACCAGGCGGTGCTCGGCCTCCCGGGCCGAGAGTCCTGCCGGGCCGGTGCGAAGGTCGCGGTGGAGGAGGTCGATCTCCCGTTCGGCCTCGTCCCCCGGTGTGCTCATGGCGGGCCTCCGCGGATCGCGGGCCGGACCGGTCTAGGAGCGCAGGTGGGTGATCCGCGCCGGCCTGCGGAGATGCCGGGCGGGAAGGGCCGGGAGGGAGGGGCGGGTGGCGGTGTGGGCGACGTAGCTGAGGATCGCCGCGAAGTGCCGCTCGATCGGGGGCAGGGCACGCCCCCGCGGCTCCCGCCCGGAGCCGTTGAACCGGCGGTTCGCTCCCGAGCTCTCCCTCCTTCCTTCCACGCCGACAACGGTAGGCCGGCGCGCCGCCGCCGGCATCCGGGTTTTCCCGCAGCGCCCGGGTGGCCTGCCAACACACCGCGGCGGGCCGGCACCCCATGGCCCGGCACACCACCGCATGGGGCCGGCGCCCCGCTGACGCCCGGCACCCGGCGGCCCGCGCCGATCCGAGTTCGGCCGCGGAAAGGTTGGGGCAATACACGGATGGAGCGGGGGCGCGGAGGTGATTCCCTGTTCGATGAGATGACCCAGAAGGTCTCGGCAACGGCCGAAGCGCTCAAGGTGATCGAGCGGCTCAAGGACAGGCACGGTCCGGTCGCCTTCCTGCAGTGCGGCGGGGGCGGGGAGGACACCGGCGCCACCTGCCTGACCCGGGCCGAGTTGATCCCCCGCGACGGGGACCTCAAGCTCGGCGCGGTCTGCGGCGCCCCGGTCTTCGTCGACCGCGAGGAGTACCGGCGCCTCGGCGAGCCGGCCCTGCTGATCGACGTCGCCCCCGGGGCACCCGGCACCTTCTCCCTCGAGGAGCCCGAAGACGTCCACTTCGTCAGCCGCCCGGCCGCCGGGGTCGGGCGGAGCGCGTGACGTCCGCTCAGGAATCCCACCGCCGAGGGGTCGCCCGGTGAGGGTTGGGCTGGTCCTCGGCGCCGGCGGCGTGCAGGGGGGCGCCTGGCTGACCGGCGCGCTGGATGCGCTCTCGGAGGGCACGGGGTGGGACCCCGCCTCGGCCGATTTCCTGGTCGGCACCTCGGCGGGTTCGATGATCGCGGCGCTGTGCGCGTCGGGCGTGCCACCCTGGTTCATGGTGGCCCATTCGCGCGGCGAGAGCTTCGAAGGGGTGCGCGACGCGGAGGGCCGCCCGGCCAGCGCGGCGGACCGCTCGGGCGGAGCCGTCTTCCGCCTGCACCGCGGGATGCCATCGATCGGGCCCGGGTCCTGGTCGCTGCTGTGGCGCACCCTCTCGCGACCCGACCGCCACACGCCCGCGGCGCTCCTCAGCGCCTGGCTGCCGCGCGGGCCGGTCTCCACGGAGCCACTCTCCGAGCAGGTCCGGCGGGTCGTCCCGTCGGGGTGGGGCCCCCACCCGGGCCTGAGGATCGTCGCCTGCGACTACGCCACCGGGCGCCGGGTTGCCTTCGGCTCGCCGGCGGCGCCTTCCGCCGACCTCGCCGACGCCGTCGCCTCCTCCTGCGCGATTCCCGGCTTCTACCGCTCGGTGGAGATCGGGAACCGCCAGTACGTGGACGGGGGCGTGTACTCCGCGTCCAACGCCGACCTGCTGCGGCGGGAGGGGCTCGACCTCGTGATCTGCCTCAACCCCACCTCGTCCCTGCACCCGGTCCGGGCGCTGGGCCCGGGCGCCGCGACCCGGCTGCTGCTGCACCGCGCGTCCGGTCGCCGGCTCGGGCGCGAAGCCAAGAAGCTGCGCGCCGCGGGGGCCGAGGTTGTCCTGATCCAGCCGCTCGAGGAGGATCTGAGGGCGATGAGTGTCAACCTGATGAGCACCCGGAACCGCAACGAGGTGATCGAGGTGGCGCGGATGACGGTTGCCGAGCAGATCGAGCGGCCCGAGAACCGCCAGCTGCTCGCGGAGCTTCCCCGCGCAACCCGCCCCGAGAAGGTGCGAAGGCCGGCCGGCCCGCCGTCGAAGTGGCCGCCCCTCGACCTGCTCGCAACCCCCCCAATCCAGCCTGCAACCGCCTGAATCCCACCGACAGCGGACAACCAACAGACAGGAGCGTGACCAGATGCCCGCAGCGAAGACAGCCAAGAAGGGTGCAAGGAGCAAGGCCGGCGCGAAGCCGAAGCGCACGACCCGCCGGGCGCCGTCCCGGGAGCCCGCCGCGCTGAAGCGGCTGAACAAGCAGCTCGACAGCGCGCAGGACTCGATCGCCGCGTTGCGCAAGGACCTGAGCAAGGATGTGAGCGCCGGTGCCCGCGACCTCTACAAGGACGTGCAGAAGTTCGTCCGCGATGCGCGCCGCGACAGCCGCAAGCTCGGCCGGGCGCTCCAGCGCGACATCGAGCAGGCGCGGAAGGCGGCAGAGGGCGCGCGCAAGCCGGCCCGCCCCGCCCCGGCGAAGCGAGGAAAGGCGACCGCAACGGGTCGCAGGAAGGCCTCCCGCAGCCGCTAGCAGAACGCCTACCCTTGGGACCATGAGCGGGTCCCGAGGGCCAGGCCCCCTGGGCGAAGAGGCCCCCTCCGCGTGGAGCGGGGTGCTGGTGACGCTGGCCGTGGTCGCGGCCAGCACCGGGCTGATCTACATACTCCGCGGCGCGGCCCCGGTGGTCTCCCTCGGCGTCGTCTACCTGCCGGGGATCCTTCTGATCTCGACCATCTGGGGCCTGCGCCTCGGCCTGCTGGCCTCGGTGCTGAGCGCGCTCGCCTTCAACTTCTTCCACATCCCGCCCCTGCACCGGTTTACCATCGCCGAGGAGGGGAACTGGGTGGCCCTGGCTGCCTTCGTGCTGGTCGCGGTGGCGACCAGCACGGTCGCGCAGATCGCCAGGGCGAGGGCGGTGGAGGCGAACCAGCGCCGTCGCGAGGCCGACCTGCTCGCCGCCCTGGCCCAGGCGCTCCTCTCCGGGATCGACCTTGGCTCGGGCCTCGCGCAGGCCTCCAAGCTCCTCAGCGACGCCTACGACCTTCCCTCCGCGAGTATCTCGGTGGAGGTCGTCGAGGGCTCGCCCCGTGACCTGGCGCTGCCGCTCGTCTCCGAGGGCGACCGGGTCGGCACGCTGGTCGTCCCCGCCACGGTCGGCGGTGATCTAGGCAAGCGGCTCCGGACCCATCTGGCCCCCGCGGTCGCCGCGCTGATCGCCGCGGCCGGGGAGCGCGAGAGGTTGCTGGCCGGCGAGGTGCGGGCAGAGGCGCTGCGGCGGAGCGACGCGGTGAAGACGACCCTGCTGCGGGCGGTCTCCCATGACCTGCGCTCGCCCCTGACGGCGATCGTGGCGGCCGGCGAGGCGCTTGACTCCTCCTCGCTCGGTGCAGAGGAGCGCCACCAGCTGTCCGCCTCGGTGGTGCAGGAGAGCCGGCGCCTGGCGGAACTGGTCGACAACCTGCTCGACCTCTCGAGGCTCGAGGCGGGGGCCGCCAAGCCCAGGCGGGACTGGTGCTCGCTGGAGGAGATCGCCCGCGCCGCCGCCGACGAGCTCGGCCTCGGCGGCGACGAAGTGCGGTTGGAGGTGCGCGACGACCTGCCCATGGTTCGCGCCGACGCGGCGC
Organism: Solirubrobacterales bacterium; assembly: GCA_046330315.1. Lineage (GTDB taxonomy): Bacteria > Actinomycetota > Thermoleophilia > Solirubrobacterales > 70-9 > JAXLSZ01. Next base: position 24,988 of record JAXLSZ010000007.1, on the reverse strand, counting down.
AGCTGCAGCGAGCCCTCTCGAACCTCCTCCGCAACGCCCGGCTGTATTCCGGCGGCGCCCAGGTCCTGATCAGGGGGGCAAGGGTCGGGGACCGGGCCGTGCTCAGGGTCATCGACCGCGGACCGGGGATACCTCATGCCGAAGCCCCCCACGTCTTCGACGCCTTCTACCGGGGAGAGGGAGGCCGGCGGCGCACGGGGAGCGGACTTGGGCTGGCCATAGCCCGGGGATTCGTGGAGGCGAACGACGGCACGATCAGCGTCGAGTCGGTGCCCGGCCAGGGGTCCACCTTCGTGCTCGAGTTCCCCGCCCCGGCGCCGGCTCCGGCGGGGGCGCGATGACAGGCGCCAGGGTGCTGGTCTGCGACGACGAGTTGCAGATCCTGCGCGCGCTGAAGGTCGTGCTGCGCGAGGCGGGCTTCGAGGTGACCGCGGTCGCTTCCGCCTCCGAGGCCATGGACGCGGCCGCCGTCAGCCCCCCTGACGCGGCGATCATCGACCTCGTCCTCCCGGACGGCGATGGCACCGAGGTCTGCCGGGAGATCCGCGCGTGGAGCGAGATGCCGATCATCGTCCTCTCGGCGGTCGGCGAGGAGGAGGAGAAGGTGAGGGCGCTGGAGGCGGGGGCCGACGACTACGTCACCAAGCCCTTCGGCTCGCGAGAGCTGGTCGCCCGTCTGAACGCGGCGATGCGGCGGGTCTCCGGTGAGGGGGAGCCCAGGATCGCGGTCGGGGATCTGGTGATCGACCTGGCTGCCCACTCGGTCACCCGCGGCGGGGAGGACATCCATCTCACTCCCAAGGAGTTCGACCTGCTGCGGGTCCTGGCTCGCAACCGCGGCCGGCTTCTGACTCACCGGGCCCTGCTGACCGAGGTCTGGGGGCCCGCCTGGGCAGAGGACACCGGGACGCTTCGCACCCATATCGCAAACCTGCGCGGCAAGCTGGAGACCGAGGGCCGACCGAGGCTGATCCGCACCGACCCGGGGATCGGCTACCGCCTCGCCGAATAGCCACGCCCCCGGCTTGACGAAATCTTCACGGCTGCCGCAGCGACCTTGACGATCGCTTGACGGGTTCCGCGCCACCCTGGCGTGGATGGACCTGATCGCAATCGCAATCGCGCTGCTGGCCTTCGCGGTGATCTACGCGCTGATCCGCGGGCTGGAGTGGGTATGAGCCCCGCGGAGGCCGCGATGCTGGTGGTGTCGCTGCTGCTGGCGGCCTATCTGGTCTACGCCCTGCTGCGGGGCGAGGATCTCTGATGACCGCCCAGGGCTGGCTTCAGATCGCCGTCTACGTCGCGGTGCTGACCGCGCTGGCCGTCCCGCTCGGCACCTATATGGCCCGGGTCTACCAGGGTCGGCGGGTCTTCCTGACCCCGGTGGTCGGGCCCGCGGAGCGGCTGATCTACCGGATGCTGGGAGTGCAGCCGGAGCGCCAAAGCCAGGACTGGAAGTCCTACGGCAAGACGGTGCTGGTGTTCAGCGCGCTTTTCTGGGTCTTCCTGTTCGCGGTGCTGCGCCTCCAGGGGGTGCTCCCCTTCAACCCGGAGGGTTTCGGGCCCGCCCCCTGGGATGTGACCTTCAACACCACCTCCTCCTTCACCACCAACACCAACTGGCAGTACTACGGCGGCGAGACGACGCTGTCCTACTTCAGCCAGATGTTCGGGCTGGCCGTGCAGAACTTCGTCTCCGCAGGGGTCGGCATGGCGGTCCTGGCCGCGGTGATTCGCGGTTTCGCCTCCAGGGAGGAGAAGAGGCTTGGCAACTTCTGGGAGGACCTGACCCGGTCGATCCTCTACATCCTGCTGCCCCTCTCCGTCGTCGGCGCGCTGATCCTCGTCTCCCAGGGTGTCGTTCAGACACTTTCCGGCTATGCCAGCCTGAAGACGCTGACCGGGTTCGACCAGACGCTGGCGCTGGGGCCGGCGGCCTCGCAGATCGCGATCAAGCAGCTCGGGACGAACGGGGGCGGGTTCTTCAACGTCAACTCCTCCTTCCCCTTCGAGAACCCCACCCAGCTCTCCAACTTCGTCGAGAACCTCTTCATCCTGCTGATCCCGGCCGGCGCGGCGATTCAGTTCGGCCGCATGGTGGGGAGCCACCGCCAGGGCTGGGCGCTGTACGCGGCGATGGCCGTGATGATGGTCGCCGGCCTGGCGATCTCCTACGGAGCCGAGCAGAACGGCTCCCCGGCGCAGAAGGCCGCGGGCATCGAGACCGCGGCGTCGGACGGGACCACCGGCGGCAACATGGAGGGCAAGGACCAGCGCTTCGGCATCGCCGACTCTGCGCTGTGGGCGACGACAACGACCGACGCCTCCAACGGATCGGTCAACTCGGCGCTGGACTCCTATACGGGGCTGGGCGGCGCCGTGCCGCTCTCCAACATGATGACGGGAGAGGTCGTGTGGGGCGGGGTCGGTTCCGGGCTGTACGGGATGCTGATGATGGTCCTTCTGGCCGTATTCATCGCCGGGCTGATGGTGGGTCGCACGCCGGAGTACCTCGGCAAGAAGGTCGAGGCCAGAGAGGTCAAGCTGGTGCTGATCGCGACCCTGGTCGTGCCGCTGCTGGTCCTGGTGGCGACAGCGCTCGCGGTGACCACCCCCTACGGGGCGGACTCCGTCTACAACCCCAACCCCCAGGGGTTCTCGGAGACCCTCTACGCCCACACCTCGCAGGCCAACAACAACGGCTCGGCCTTCGCCGGGTACACCGGATTCCTGCAGCCCGAGGCGCCCGGCAACGTCGGCTCCTACGGCGTGACCTTCGCCGACGTCCTCGGTGGCATCACGATGCTGATCGGGCGTTTCGTACCGCTTCTGGCCGCCCTCGCGGTCGCGGGCTCCCTGGCGGTCAAGCGGGTGGCGCCGACCGGGCTGGGGACGATGCGCACCGACACACCGACCTTCGCTGTCCTGCTGATCGGCGTGATCCTGCTCGTCGCTCTGCTCACCTTCATGCCGGCCCTGCTGCTGGGGCCGATCGTCCAGTCGCTGACCCCGAGGCTCTTCTGATGCGGCGCAACCTGCTCCAGTCCGTGACCGGGATCGCCATCTTCAGCGTGCTGCTGGGCCTCGTCTACCCGCTCGCCCTGACCGGGATCAGCCAGGTGCTGTTCCCGGGCAGGGCCGACGGCAGCCGCATCGAGCAGAACGGAAGAGCCGTCGGCTCCAGCCTGATCGGCCAGTCCTTCGCGCGGCCGGTGCTGGGCGCCGGCGGCAAGCCCAGGACCGACGCCGACGGCAACCTCCTCACCCGCCCCGATCGCCGCTACTTCCAGAGCCGGCCGTCGGTGACCGGGTACTCCGCAGACGTGACCTACTTCAACAACCTCGGGCCCAACGACCGCCAGCTCGAGCAGCTCTTCGCCAAGAACGCGCGCGCGTACCTGGCGCTGGAGAGGCCCTATGACCCGGGGCTGACCCTCGCGGACGTCCCCCCGGATGCCGTCCAGACCTCCGCCTCGGGCGTGGACCCACACATTTCGCAGGCGAACGCCGCGATCCAGGCCCACCGGGTCGCGACGGTGCGGGGTCTTTCGCTCGGGCGCGTCCGGGAGCTGATCGACGCCAATACCGACGGGCGCTTTGCCTCGGTGCTCGGCGAGCCGGGCGTGAACGTGCTGGAGCTGAACCTCGATCTCGACAGGGAGTCCGCTCGATGACGGAATCAGCCGGCGCCTCGGTGTTCGACCGCGGCATCCGCGCACCCGCGCTCTGGGGCTCGCTGACCAAGCTCGACCCCCGCCTCCAGATCCGCAACCCCGTAATGTTCGTGGTCGAGGTGGGCGCGGTGATCACCTCGATCGGCTGGCTGATCCAGCTCTTCGGGGGCCCGCCGCTGGGCGGCGGCGAGGAGCCCTCCTGGTTCACCTTCGCGGTCGCAGTCTGGCTCTGGCTGACCGTCGCCTTCGCGAACTTCGCCGAGGCGCTGGCCGAAGGGCGCGGCAAGGCCCAGGCCGAGGCCCTGCGGGCCACCCGGACCGAGACGGTGGCACGCCTCCGCGACGGCGGCGAGGTCCCGGCCACCGAGCTTCGGCCCGGCGACCTGGTTGTCGTGGAGGCGGGCGAGATCATCCCGGGCGACGGGACGGTCGTGGAGGGCATCGCCTCGGTCGACGAGTCGGCGATCACCGGCGAGTCCGCTCCGGTGATCCGAGAGGCGGGTGGCGACCGAAGTGCGGTGACCGGCGGTACCAGGGTTCTATCGGACCGGATCGTCGTCGAGGTCACCGCCGAGCCGGGCAAGAGCTTCCTCGACAAGATGATCGCCCTGGTCGAGGGCGCCGAGCGGCGCAAGACGCCCAACGAGATCGCCCTCAACATCCTGCTGGCCGGGCTCACCCTGATCTTCCTCTCCGTCGTCGTCAGCCTGCGCCCGTTCGCCGAGTACGCGAACACCGACGCCTCGGTTGCGACGCTGATCGCCCTGCTCGTCGCGCTGATCCCGACGACCATCGGGGCCCTGCTCTCGGCGATCGGAATCGCCGGCATGGACCGGCTGGTTCGCCGTAACGTCCTCGCCCTCTCCGGACGGGCCGTCGAGGCCTCGGGCGACGTTGACGTGCTGCTGCTCGACAAGACCGGGACGATCACCCTGGGCAATCGCGAGGCCACGGAGTTTCTGCCGATGCCGGGCGTCGAGGAGGCCGAGCTTGCCCAGGCCGCCCAACTCGCCTCGATCGCCGACGAGACGCCGGAGGGGCGCTCGATCGTCGTGCTCGCGAAGCGTTACGGAATCCGCGAGAGGGAGTTCGGGTCCCACGAGGCGAGCTTCGTGGCCTTCACCGCCGAGACCAGGATGAGCGGGGTGGACCTCAACGGCAGCCGTCTGCGCAAGGGTGCCGGCGACGCGATCATCGCCTTCGTCGAGTCCGAGGGCGGCGCGGTGCCGCCGGAGCTCAACGGGGTGATCGAGAAGGTGGCGCGGGATGGTGGGACGCCGCTGGCAGTGGCCCGCGACAGCCAGGTGCTCGGCGTCATCTACCTCAAGGACGTCGTCAAGGAGGGGATGACCGAGCGCTTCGATCACCTGCGGGCGATGGGCATCCGCACAGTGATGGTGACCGGCGACAATCCGCTGACCGCGACGAAGATCGCGCAGGAGGCCGGGGTGGACGATTTCCTCGCCCAGGCGACCCCGGAGCGCAAGCTCGAGCTGATCCGGGAGGAGCAGGCGGAGGGCCGCATGGTGGCGATGACCGGCGACGGGACGAACGATGCGCCAGCACTGGCCCAGGCGGACGTCGGGGTGACGATGAATACCGGCACCCAGGCCGCCCGGGAAGCCGGGAACATGATCGACCTGGACTCCAATCCCACGAAGCTGATCGAGATCGTCGAGGTCGGCAAGCAGCTGCTGATCACGCGCGGCGCCCTGACCACCTTCTCGATCGCCAACGACGTCGCCAAGTACTTCGCCATTCTGCCGGCGATCTTCGCCGCCACCTACGCCACCGCTCCGGGCCAGGACGGGCCGCTCGACAAGCTCAACGTGATGAATCTGGGGAGCCCGATGTCGGCGATCATCTCGGCGATCGTCTTCAACGCCCTGATCATTCCCCTGCTCGTGCCGCTCGCCCTGCGCGGCGTGCGCTACCGGCCGGTCGGGGCCGTCCATCTGCTGCGCCGCAACCTGCTGATCTACGGCCTCGGCGGCGTGATCGCCCCGTTCATCGGTATCAAGCTGGTGGACCTGGTCGTCCACAACCTGCTGGGAGCCTGAGCACCGTGCCCGGGCCCGGCGGCCGAACCGGCAGCTACAGGGTTTTCTTGGGGATGGCGGCCGGGGTCGGAAAGACCTACCGGATGCTCCAGGAGGGCCACGCCGAGCAGGAGGCGGGCCGCGATGTCGCGATCGGCCTGCTCGAGACCCACGGCCGGGTGGAGGTTGCGGATCTCTCGCGCGGCCTGGAGCTGATCCCGCGGCGCCGGGTCGCCTACCGGGACACCTCGATCGACGAGATGGACCTGCCCGGCATCCTCGCCCGGTCGCCGGAGCTCTGCCTGATCGACGAGCTCGCCCACACCAACGCCCCCGGCCTCGAGCACGGAAAGCGTTACCAGGACATCGCCGACGTCCGGGCGGCGGGAGTCGACGTCTTCTCCACCCTCAACGTCCAGCACCTGGAGTCGCTGAACGACCGGGTTGCGGAGTTCAGCGGGATCAGAGTCCGGGAAACGGTCCCCGACGACGTCCTCGCCGAGGCCGACGAGGTGGTCCTGATCGACGTCACCCCGGAGGCACTCCTCGAGCGCCTGCGAGAGGGCAAAGTCTATCCGGAGCGCAACATCGACTCGGCGCTCAACAATTTCTTCCGGATCGAGAACCTCCGCAGCCTTCGGGAGATCGCGCTTCGCCAGGTCGCCGAACAGGTCGAGGCCCAGCGGCTCACCACGGAGCTGGTCGGCACCCGGGGGGAGAGCATCGCCCCGGACGCCACCAGGGCGGTGGGCGAGCGCCTGATGGCCCTTGTCGAGCCCGACCCCGGCGCCCAGCGCCTGGTCCGGCGTGCCTGGCGCTCGGCGCAGCGCCTCAACACGGACCTCGATCTCCTCTGGGTCAGGCGTCCCGGCAGGGGGTTCGACCCGGACTCCGAGCGCTCGCTCGAGGTCCTGCGCGAGCTCGCTTCGGTGCTCGGCGCGCACCTGATCGTCGAGGAGTCCGACGACCTCGTCGCCGCGATCGCCGAGGTGGCAGGCCGGCGCGGAACCACCTATTTGCTGATGGGCCGCTCCCGGCCGGCTCGCGGCCTCGCCCGCCTCGAGACGCCACTGCCGCAGCGGCTCATGGAGGCCCTTCCCGGAGTCGACGTCAGGGTCGTCGCCGAGCGGGTGGAGAGGGGGGCGAGGCGATGAGCGCCGCTGCGGGCGCCGCGCTGACCCTCATCGCCCTCGCCTCTGGCCTTGCGGCAGGGTGGGTGCTGCGGTCTCGCCGGAGCTGGATGGCGGATGGCGCTCCCCCGGTGCGGCGGATTCTGCTTCCGTTCACCGGCGCATCGATCTCCCGCAGGGCGTTGGAGGCCGCAGTTCGGCTCGCGAAGGCCGAGGACGCGACGGTGATGCCGGCCTTCCTGGCCAAGGTCCCGCTCAACCTGCCGCTCGACGCCGCGCTTCCCAGCCGCTGCCTGCAGGGGATGCCCCTGCTCGAGGCGATCGAGCAGAAGGCGGCCGCCCAGGGCGCACGCGTGGACTCGCGGGTATCTCGGGGGCGCAGCGCCAGGGACGCGCTCCGTCGCCAGCTGGAGGCCGAGGATGTCGACCGGGTGATCGTCCCGGCGAGCGGCTGGGACTCGGGGCTCAAGGCGGCCGACGTCGAATGGCTTCTGCAGCGCGTGCCGGCCGAGGTGCTCGTGCTCCGGCCCGCCCCCAGCGACCGGCGCCGGATCTCAGGCGAGGCGGTGGCCGGGCACTTCTGAGCGCCGTGCTCTCAGGGGGACTCGGAGGTGCGCCGGATGCCGCCGACGACCTCGACGGCGCCGTCGTCGCTGCGCCAGTCGAAGTCGAGGCGGTCGCCGACCACCCTCACCGAGACGGCCCCCTTCACGAAGCAGGTGCGGTCGCCGGTGTCGATCTCCTCCCGGTAGAAGAAGCGGCGGCCCCTGAGGCCGAGGAACCTCCAGTCTCCCGAGCACGGGAAGGAGGGGTAGGACACGAAGCCGCCCACCTTGCCCCGGACGAGCCTGGTGAGGCTCACCTTCACGGGGTAGCTGCTGCGCTGCCGGCCGGGGCCGATCTGCCGCACCGTCCCGGCATAGTCGCCCCGCAGGCGGCTCAGGTAGGCCTGCTCGATCGTTGGGAAGGTGAAGACGCTCTGGCTGGGGAGCTTGGAGGGGCACCAGCGGCGCGCTCCCTTTCCGACCCTGGCTCCCGCCTCCGAGGCGGTCGCCTCGGCCGCGTCCCTGTTGTCCACGTAGCTCTGGCCGAAGCTCTTGCGCAGCTCGCGCGCTCCGAAGTCCCGCTCCGCTGCGACCCGCCGCTGGAAGGCCGCCAGGTCGCGGATCCGCTCCAGGTAGGCCCGCTGAGCCTCCAGGTAGGCCCGCCAGCGTGCTGCCGCCTGCTGGTCCGGCTTCAGCGCGGCCATCGCGTCCACCCAGCGCTCCATCACGGTGACGTCGCGGTCGAGCAGGGCCCGACGCTGCTGCTCCAGATAGAGGTCGGCCCCGGAGGCGTCCCTGGGAGCGCCGAAGTCGTAGGAGCTGACGAAGCCGGCGACCTGCTTGGCGGTCTGCCGGCAGCTCCGCCCGGCCTGCGCTGAGAGCTCGCCGAGCGTGAGTGGGCCGGAGGTCTCCTCGCCGCCCGATCCGCACGCGCCGAGCCCGGCCGAGAGCGCGAGCACCACGATCAGCAATGTCCATCGACGTCGCATCCGTCCTCCCATCGGCCGCCCTTCGCGGGGAACCATTATCCCACCGCCGCCGCCGCGGTAGAGTGGCCGGGCACTCCAGGAGGAGAACGGCAGCGGGAAGGGGGATATGGCGAAGTTCCCAGCAGGGCGATCTTGGGTCGTGGCGGTGGCAGCGGGCGCAGCGCTCGCTCTCTGCCTTCCTGCCGCGGCGGGCGCCGCCGCCAATCCGGGCACCGTGTGGCTGTGCCGGCCGGGCCTCGCCGCAAACCCGTGCACTCCCGGCCTGAGGACGACGATGGTTTCGCCCAGCGGCCAGGTGCTCGGGGTCCGCTCGCCGCGACGGCCCCGGCACCGCCGGGTGGACTGCTTCTACGTCTACCCGACCGTCAGTGATCAGCAGACGACCAACGCGAACCTCCACGTGGACCCGGAGGAGCGCTCGATCGCCCTCTACCAGGCGGCGCGGTACTCCCAGCGCTGCCGGGTCTTCGCCCCGATGTACCGGCAAGTGACGCTCTCGGGCCTCGGGCTCGGGGGGAGTGGGGGCGCGTCCGAAGTCGCCTTCGAGAAGGCCTACCGGAGCCTGCGCAGCGCCTGGCGGACCTACCTCGCCCGCTACAACCGGGGCCGGGGCATCGTTTTCATCGGCCATTCCCAGGGCACCGGCATGCTCCGCCGGCTGATCGCCGAGGAGGTCGATCCGAAGCCCTCGCTGCGCCGGCGGCTGGTCTCGGCGATTCTGCTCGGCGGAAACGTCGAGGTTGCCAAGGGGCGGAAGATCGGTGGGGACTTCCAGCACATCCCGGCCTGCCGCTCGGCGACCCAGACCGGGTGCGTGGTGGCCTACTCCACCTTCGACGCGCCGGTTCCCCCCGACGCGCTGTTCGGCAGGGTCGGCGGGGCGCTGAGCCAGGGAGACCCGGACAAGCTCGACGTCCTCTGCACGAACCCGGCGGCGCTCGACGGGGGGACCGCCAGGCTCGACACGGTCGTGCCCTCGGCTCCCTTCGCGCCGGGAACCACGATCGGCATCGCCACGACGCTCGTCGGCATGCCGACAGTCCCCTCAGCGGGCACTCCCTGGCTGGAGTTCCGGGGCGCCTACGATGGCCGATGCTCGGGGGCCGGCGGGGCACATGTCCTGCAGACCGAGGCGCTGGGCGGCGCTCCGGCGCTCAACCCGATCCCGAGCGCCGGCTGGGGCCTGCACCTGGTGGACGCCAACATCGCGCTCGGCGATCTGGCCGGCCTGGTAGGCCGTGAGGCCCCGGCCTACCTGCGGGGGTGAATCGAATGGCGCCCGGGCGTGTTGGAAAGAGCGTGAAGACGCCAGGAGGGCTCAGTGGTTCTGTCCGGCCCTTGCCGCTCGCGGTGGCGGCGGCCTTGGTCGCGCTGCTGGGGCTCGGGGCGCTCGCCGTCGCCAGGCCGGCCAAGCCGAAGCTCGCGACCAAGCGGGTCAGCGTGCGCTCGGACGGCAAGGAGGTCAACGCCGACAACGATTTTCCGTCGGTCTCCGGGAACGGGCGCTACGTCAGCTTCGAGTCGGTTGGCCGCTTCACCAAGGGCGACGCGACGGCGAGCGAGGACGTCTTCGTCCACGACCGTCTGAACGGCAGGACCAGGCGGGCGAGCCTGCGCTCGAACGGCAAGCAGGTTCCCGGAGGAGGCGCCAACGACTCCTCGATCTCGAACGACGGCCGGTTCGTGGCGTTCCACGCAGAGGGGGCCTTCACCCCCGCAGACAGCAACGGCACCGACGACGTCTACGTCAAGGACATGAAGACCGGCAAGGTGAAGCGAGCCAGCGTCCGCTCGGACGGCTCCGAGCTCCCCTACGACAGCACCGAGCCGGCCATCTCAGGGAATGGCCGCTACGTCGCCTTCGCGTCGGATGGCCCCTTCGTCGGCGCCGACACGAACGGCCTGGTCGACGTCTTCCGGCACGACATGAAGACCGGGAAGACGATCAGGGTGAGCCTGCGCTCCGACGGCAGCCAGGCGGAGAACGACGGGTTCGGTTTTGGCGGGAGCAGCGATCCGACCATCTCCAACGACGGGAACGTGATCGGGTTCGAGTGCACCGACGACCAGATGACCGCCGACCCCGATTACGACAACAAGGGCGACTCCGACATCTTCGCCCGCAACGTCTCGGCGGGCACGACGGTCCGGGTCAGCATCAAGCCCGGTGGCACCGAGGCCAGCACCAGCCAGAGCCAGAGCAACAGGTTCCCGGCCATCTCGGGCAACGGGCGCTACGTCGCCTTCGCCGCCGATGGCTTCGGTCCCTTCGCCCCCGGCGACACCAACAACGCATACGACGTCTACGTGGGGGATCTGAAGACCGGCTCGGTATCGCGGGTGAGCCTCCAGACGGACGGGTCCCAGTCCCCCGACCCCAGCGGAGTTGACGCTCCCTCGGCGATCTCCGCCGACGGCTCGCGGATCGCCTTCGAGTCCTACGGCAAGCTCGTCCCGGGCGACACCAACCTGCTCCGCGACGTCTACGTCCGGGATCGCAAGGCCAAGCGGACGCTGAGGATCAGCGTCACCACCAAGGGCAAGGCGGTGGACGGCTACTCCCACCAGCTCCCGGGGATCTCGGCCGACGGCCACTGGGTTGCCTTCTCCTCGCAGGGCAGGTTCACGGCCGGCGACTCCGGCGTGGACTTCGACGTCTTCGAGCGCGGCCCGCTCCGCTAGCGCCGCCCGCTCCGCTAGCGCCGCCCGCTCCGCCGCCGGCCCGCTCCGCCGCCGCCCCGCTCCGCCGCCGCCCCGCTCCGCCGCCGGCCCGCTCCGCCGCCGGCCCGCTCCGCCGCCGCCCCGCTCCGCCGCCGCGGTGTGTGGAGTTTTTCTGCCATGGACCCCGAAAGTCCACACTCGGCGCCGGCGCGCCCCCCTCAGCGGCTCAAGGCGCGGCGCGGCGCGGCCGATCAATGACCCGTGGCCAGTCGCCATTCGAGCACTGCCGCGCCCAGGGCGCTGCACCGCGGGGCGCTCCAGGACGACCGACCCCCCGGGGCGCTCAAGGACGACCGGCCCCCCGAGCCGCTCAAGGACGACCGGCCCCCCGAGCCGCTCAAGGACGACCGGCCCCCCGGGGCGCTCAAGGACCACCGGCTTCGCGGGGCGCTCAAGGACCACCGGCTTCGCGGGGCGCTCAAGGACCACCGGCTTCGCGGGGCGCTCAAGGACCACCGGCTTCGCGGGGCGCTCAAGGACGACCCGCGTCGCGGGCGCGACGCAGCGCTCGCCTTCGCGGTAGTGGCGGCCATGGGGCTGCTGGCCCACGCGGTCCACGCGGGTACGGCCTCCGACCCCGGGGCGGACCCGGCGGTGGCGGACTGGCTATACGGCTCCCTGTTCGGCCTCGCCGCCCTCAGCTGCGCGCTGCGCGCCCGGCGGGAGCGCAGGGAGGGGGGAGACCCCCGTCCCTGGCTGATCGCGGTGGCCGGGGTGGTCCTCTGGGGGTCTGCCGAGGTCTCCTACCGGCTGCTCGAGCCGGACCCGGCCGCACCCTACCCGCCGCTCACCCGGGGCCTTCTCCTGCTCAGCTTCGCGGCGGCCGCGACCACCCTCGCCCTGCTGGCGCGGAAGAGGATCGAGGGATTCCAGAAGGGGCTGGCGCTCGACGGGCTGATCGGCGGGCTGGCGGCCGCAGCGGTCACCGCCGGGATGCTCTTCCCGGTCGGCGGGGGCCCCGCGAGCCAGCCCGGCCCCCCCGCCGTCTTCCTCCTCGCGGACCTCGCGATCCTCGCCTTCGTCGTGGTCAGCATCGGGCTGACCGGGTGGCGCCCCGGGGCCTGCTGGGCGCTGATCTCGGCGGGTATCGTCGTCAACTCAGTTGGCAACGTCGCGCTGGTCCACGCGACCGGCGCCGGGTCGTTCGAGCGCGGCACCCTCGTTGACTCGCTCTACCTCCTCTCCGCACTGCTTCTCGGGTTGGCGGCCTGGTTCCCGATCGAGCCGACCGTGACGCGGCACTCCGACGACGCGCGCAGGGTCGCCGCCCCCCTGCTCTCGGCGGTCATCGCCCTCGGGATCCTCGTCGTCGCCTCGTTCGAGCAGATCAGCCCGGTCGCGGTTGTGCTGGCCGCGGCGACGATGGTCGCGGTCGTGGTGCGAACGGCGCTGGCCTTCCGCGACAACGTGACGCTGCTGGCCGCCCGGGAGCGTGACTCGCTCACCGACAACCTCACCGGGCTCGGCAATCGCCGGGCGCTGATGCGGGACCTCGAGACCGCCCTGCGCGACGCCGCGGCGGGAGAGCCGAGGTCGCTGATCCTCTTCGATCTCGACGGCTTCAAGCACTACAACGACTCCTTCGGGCACCCGGCCGGAGACGCCCTGCTCTCCAGGCTGGGAGCCAGTTTCCGGGGGGCCGTCGGCCCTCACGGGTCGGCCTACCGGATGGGAGGGGACGAGTTCTGCGCGATCGTGCGCACCGACACGCTCAAGGAGGAGTCAATCCTGGCGGGTGCCTGCGCCGCGCTCTCGGAGAGCGGCTCCGGCTTCACGGTGCGACCCTCGCACGGCTCGGCGGCGCTGGGCCTGGAGGCCGCCGACGCCGGCTCGGCGCTGCAGCTCGCGGACCAGCGGATGTACCGCGCCAAGCACGGTCGCGAGGGGACCTTCAAGGAGACCCGCGCAATCCTGCTCAGCATCCTGCAGGAGCGGGAGCCGGGCCTCGACGAGCACCTGCACGAGATCGCGCGCCTGGCCCGCGGGGTGGCGACCGAGCTCGGCCTCGGAAACGAGCAAACCGACATCGTGGTCCGAGCGGCCGAGCTCCACGACATCGGCAAGATGGCGATCCCCGACGCGATCCTCCACAAGTGCGGACCGCTCAGCGAGCAGGAGTGGGGGGTGATGCGGCGCCACACGGTGATCGGCGAGCGGATCCTCAACTCGGTGCCGGCCCTTCGCCCGGTGGCCCAGGTCGTGCGCTCAACCCACGAAAGGATGGACGGCGCAGGCTACCCGGACGGCCTGGCCGGCGAGGCGATTCCCCTCGCCGCCCGGGTGATCGCGGTTTGCGACGCCTACAACGCGATCACCACCGGGCGTGCCTACGACTCGGTGCGCAGCCATTCCGAGGCGATGGCCGAGCTCCGGCGCTGCGCGGGCACCCAGTTCGACCCCCGGGTCGTCGACTCCCTGGCGGGCGCGAGGGGCGAGGGCGGCAGGGCGGAGGGCGCGAGGGGTGAGGGCGGCAGGGCGGAGGGCGCGAGGGGTGAGGGCAGCAGGGCGGAGGGCGCGAGGGCGGAGGGCGCCCGGGCGGATCGACCCGCGGGCTCCGCGCGCGCCCCGGTCCGGGAGGAGCATTCCGCGACGACTCCTCCTCTTACCTAGGCGCAGCTCCCAGCGACGCTCTTCCCGGCCAGCTCCCCGCAACCGCGCGGTGGCCGCCGACCCTTTTTACAACGCGGCAACAGGATCGCAACATGCGCGACACACCGGCAGGCGGAGACTGCCGGCGATCGGTGTGTCTTCGGCCCGCGGTGACGCGGCGCCCAACGCAATCCAAGGAGTCCCAAGTGAGGAACACAGCAGTCTCCCGCCACCAACGGCGGGCACGTTGGCAGGTACTGGCTCTGGCGGTCGCCGCACTGTGCGTCGGCGCGATGGCGCTGCCCGGCGACGCCTCGGCGGCGAGGGTCTCGTGCGCCGGCAAGACGATCCCCAACAAGGACGTCCCCGGCTACGACGGCTTCGCCTACGACTACAGCTTCTTCTGCAACGAGGACGTCTACGCGTTCAGCGTGATCTCCAACCGGCAGATCGAGTACTTCTCGCCCAGCGCCGAGGGACGCCAGGGCGGCAGCCCAACCGCCGAGTCCTTCGAGTGCGAGGGTCTCTTCCCCGGGGAAGGTGTCGGCTGTCACGGTCTCGCCTCGCCGCCTTCGAGGATCGTCGGGCAGATCGGCCTCGACAGGAACCCCTGCGCGAAGCGCAAGGCCGGGCAGGACCGCTGGCGGGTCTGGGTGACGGTCACCGTGCAGGAGGCCAAGCCGACCGCTCCCGACAAGCCGTACTACACGCAGTCCGAGCCGGTCGCGCTGGGCGGTCCGTGCAAGGCCAGGCACAAGCGGAACGTCCACAGGCATCGGGCCTAGGGCTCGCTCGGACCGGAGACCACCGGGGCGTCAGGACGGCGGTGCGGAGCGATCCGCGCCGCCGTCCTTCGTTCCCGGGAGGGACAGCGCCGGGTACCGGGTTTTTACAACGCGGTCACGATTTGGTCACACGGCGGGGAAGCCGTGCGGCGAGCATCGCGGTCATCCAGGGAACGACGGCCCTCGGGCCCCGAAAGGAGTGCTGAGTTGTCCAGAGCGAAGATGCGCTTGGTGAGCGTTGCCGCGGCGCTGGCCCTGCTGGGGGCGGTGCCGGCTGCGGCCTCGGCCAAGACGACAATCACCATGAGCGGGTCGACCTCGGTCGCCCCCCTTGCGGCGCTGCTCGCCCGCAAGTACGTGAAAACCCACAACGTCGCGTTCAAGCTCCAGCAGGGTGGTTCGGACGTGGGGATCGCCGACGTGGCGGCAGGCGCCGTCTCGATCGGCAACTCCTCGCGCGACCCCAAGCCGGGCGACCCGGGCGGACTGGTGTTCAACAAGATCGCCAAGGACGCGATCTGCATCACCACCAACCCCGCCAACAAGATCGCGGGGATCAGCCAGAACGGCGTCCAGGCGATCTTCGGCGGTGACGTCCGCAACTGGGGCGGCGTGCCGGGCTCGCCGCGCAACGACACGATCGACGTCTACGTGCGGACCCCGGCCTCCGGGACCCAGGACGCCTTCCAGAAGATCTTCATGGGCTCCACGAAGATCTTCTCGGGTGCCACCCAGGAGGGCTCCAACGGCCTGATCCAGCAGCGCGTCCACAAGGACAAGGCGGGGGTCGGCTACGTCTCGCTGTTCTTTGCGAAGACCAACTGGGCGATCCCCTACGCCGGGGTCCCCTGCACGCTGCGCAACGCGAAGTCCGGCCAGTACGGCGGCCTGCGCAACTTCTACATGGTGACCCGGGGCAAGCCCAAGGGCGCCGTGAAGAAGTGGATCAACTGGATCAAGCACAGCAAGGCGGCCCGGCAGATCGTCTCCACCCAGTGGGTACCGCTGAGCTAGCCACCGCAGAGCAGTTCTCCTCTCCGCCGCCCCTGGCAACGGGGGCGGCGGAGCTGGACCGCACGGACAGGCGCGTCGAGCTGATGCTCGGCGCGCTGTCCTGCGTGGTGCTGGCGCTGATCGGCTTCATGCTGGTCTTCGTCTTCACCAAGGCCTGGCCGTCGTTCAGCCACAACGGCCTGGCCTGGTTCGGCCCGGGCGGCGACGTCAACCAGCAGCTCACCGACATCTTCAACTCGCCTGGCGACCCGTCCGCCTACAACTACACCCTGCACGCCTGGCCGCTGATCTGGGCGACGCTCCTGATCACCGGCATCTCCGTCGTCCTGGCGCTGGTCATCGCGGTGCTCTCGGCGATCTTCATCGTCGAGTTCGCGCCGCCCGGGATCCGCCGCGTCCTCGATCCGGTCGTGCGCCTGCTCGCCGCCGTGCCCTCGGTGATCTACGGGCTGATCGGGGTCCTGGTGCTCGTCCCCTTCGTCGATCAGCACCTGATCAGCGAGGGCGCCAAGCAGTCCGTGCAGTACGTCATCCAGCTCACCGGGGAGAGCATCGGCGTGGGGATCATCGTGCTGACCGTGATGATCACCCCGATCATGATCGCGATCACGGTCGACGGGCTGCGCTCGGTGCCCTCGGCCTGGACCGAGGGCGCGCTGGCTCTCGGCGTCAACCGCTGGCGGGCCATGTGGACGGTCACCGTGCGGGCCGCCAGGCCGGCGATAGTCGCGGCGGCGGTGCTGGCCACCGCCCGGGCGCTGGGCGAGGCGATCATGCTCTCGATGGTCACCGGCGGGATCGGGTTCGCGCCCAACCCGCTCGACGGTGCGATCTTCTTCCTCGAGCCTGCGCGGCCCCTGGCGGCGAGCATCGTCGCCAACGCCGAGGGGCTCACCGTGAAGCCCTTCGGCCAGACGCTCTACGCCTTCGCGGCCGTCCTGCTCGTCTCCAGCGCCTTCCTGTCCTTCGCCGGCTGGTTCGCCCGCCGCTCGATCCGGCGCTACACGCTGCAGAGCCGTTGAGCGCGCACGCCCAACATCAGTCCCCCGCGCCGGCCGTCGCGCTGAGCCGCCACGGGGACGCCGACGGCCCCTCCTGGAGCCTCTTCGACAAGATCGGGCTGGGGGCCGCATGGGTGGCCGGCATCTCGCTCTGCGTGATCGCCGCGGCGATCTGCCTCTACATGCTCTTCAAGGGAATCGAGTTCCTCAGCCTCGACCAGCTCGTCACCAGCCCCAATCCCTCGTTGAACCAGGCGAAGAGCGGCGGCTTTCTCGATCCCCTCCTCGGCACCCTGATCCTGACCGTGATCGGGACGCTGATCGCCGCCCCGGTTGGGATCGGGATCGCGGTCTGGCTCTCCGAGTACGGGCGGCCGGCGGGACTGGCCCGCGCGGTCGAGTCGGGGGTGGAGATCGTCGCGGGCACTCCAACGATCGTGCTGGCGATCTTCGGGCTGCTGGTCTTCCAGAACGGCGCCTTCTCCTTCCTCTCGTTCACCGCGGCCGGCGGCGCCGTCTTCGGCAAGTCCTTCCTGACCGCGGGGGCGATCATGTCGCTGATCGCGATCCCTCTGGTCGTCGGGGGGACCAGGGAGGCGCTGCAGGCGATCCCCCAGCACGTGCGGGAGGCCTCCTACGCGCTCGGCAAGGACAGGGCCTCGACGATCAGGCGGGTGCTGCTGCCGGCCTCCCGTCCGGGCATCGGAACAGGCGTGGCGCTCGGCATGGGGCGGATCATCGGCGACACCGCGATTGTGGTGATCCTGCTCGGCGCCTCCCAGACCCTTCAGGGTCAGGGCGGCACCCCGATCCTCGGCACCCTGAGGGGCACGGGCAGCACGCTGACCAGCTACGTCTACAACAACTCGCCGGCCGGAGAGGGGGGCGCGCCCGAGAAGGCCTACGCCGCCGCCTTCGTGCTGCTGCTGATGGTGATCGGGCTCAACTTCACGATCGACACGATCTCCAGAAGGAGGAAGGCCGCGTGGAAGAAGTAGCGACACAGGCGGGCCGCGGGAACCCCCGTCTGCCGCCACCGGTGAGGCGGATCGTGGTCAACGATCCCCCGACCGTCGCGGCCCCGCCCCCACCCGGGGCGTACCGGGCACCGGGATCCAACGGACACGGCCCCGCCGTGGCCGTGGCGGCGGCCGCTGCCCGGGCCCGCAAGCCGCCGACCAACGCGGTCGAGCGGATGCGCACCGAGGCGCTCTCCGTCGCCTTCGGCCAGAAGCTGGCCGTCAACCAGGTCTCGCTTCCGGTGCGACAGGGAGAGGTGCTCGCGCTGATCGGTCCGTCCGGTTGCGGCAAGACCACCCTGCTGCGCTCGCTGAACCGTCTCGTGGACCTCACCCCGACCGCCACCCGCAGCGGTCGGATCCTGCTCGACGGGACCGACGTGGACGGATTCGACGAGACGCATCTCCGCCGTCGCGTCGGGATGCTCTTCCAGCAGCCCAACCCCTTCCCGATGAGCATCTTCGACAACATCGCCTACGGGCTGCGCGAGCGCGGCTCCAAGCGCCCGAGCCGCAGCGCCCTGGAGCCCGCCGTGGTGGACGCGCTTCAGCGGGCCGGCCTCTTCGAGGAGGTCAGGGACAACCTCGACCATCCGGCGCTGGCGCTCTCCGGCGGCCAGCAGCAGCGGCTCTGCATCGCGCGTTCGCTGGCGATCCGGCCCGAGGTGCTGCTGCTGGACGAGCCCTGCTCGGCCCTGGACCCGCTCTCCACCCAGGTGATCGAGGAGACGATCGTGCGGCTGCGGTCAGAGATCGCGATCGTGATCGTCACCCACAACCTCCAGCAGGCCCAGCGGGTCGCGGACCGGGTCGCCTTCATGTACCTGGGGGACCTGATCGAGTACGGCGACGCCGCTCAGCTCTTCTCCGCCCCGCGGGCCGAGCGCACCCGCGAGTACGTGAGCGGGGGCTTCGGATGAGTGCGGCGGCGATGCGCCCTTTTGCGTTCGCGGCGGCGGCGTTCGGCGCCATCCTTGCGTTCGCCGCCTGCCAGTCGACCCAGGACCGCAGCGCGGAGCTGGCCAAGCAGGGGTCCACCGTCCTGGAGAAGGAGCAGGGCCTGAAGGTGACCCAGCGGAGCGCCGACGTCAAGGTCGTCTCCTCCACGGTGCTCTCCGACGTCAACGGAAGCGCCGTGGTGCTGGGCCTCAGGAACGACTCCAGCCAGACCCTCACGGACGTCCCGATCCAGGTCAAGGTGCTCGACGCGAAGGGCAGGGTCGTCTACACGAACACCACCCCCGGTCTCGAGCCCAACCTCACCTCGATGCCGATCGTCCCCCCCGGCGACTCCTATTGGGTGAACGACCAGGTGCTCGCGACCGGCAAGCCGAAGACGGTGAAGGCCGAGGTGGGGGCGGGCGGCTCGACCCTGAGCGGCGAGCTTCCCGACATCGAGGTCGGCCCTCCGAAGCTGGAGCAGGACCCGGTCTCCGGCCTCGACGTGCGCGGTACCGTCGTCAACAAGACCGGCAAGGAACAGGGCCCGCTGCTGCTCTTCGCGGTCGCCAAGCAGGGGTCGAAGGTCGTCGCGGCGGGGCGCGGGGGGATCGACCACCTGAAGCCGAGCACCAAGGCCCTCCACTACACGATCTTCTTCATCGGAGACCCGAAGGGGGCGAAGGTCGACGTGACCTCGTTCCCAACCGTCGAGCAAGCCTCTAGCAGCGGATAGGAGCAAGCCATGGCAAGCACCGAAACCCTCCCCACGGCGATCCTCGGAGAGCAGGGGCAGCCCTGCCACTCGTGCGGCGCGCCGCTCGCCGCCGACCAGCGCTACTGCCTGAACTGCGGCGAGCGCCGCGGCGAGCGGCGCCTCGACTACGAGAGCCTGCTCCACACCGAAGGCAACGGCAACGGCGCCAGGCCCCCGCAGCCCGAGGCATCCGCCCAGACCGAGCCGACTCAGAAGCGCAGCTCCCTGGCGGAGTCCCCGCTGGCCGCGGTGCTCGGGATCGGCGCGCTGGGGCTGATGCTCCTGCTCGGCGTGCTGATCGGCAAGGGGAACTCCGGCGATGGAGGCTCCTCGGGGACCCCCGTGGTCCAGGTCGGCGGCAGCGGCGCGACGGCGGCTGACACTTCGGGCTCCGGCACGGGATCGACCTCCCAGAACGTCGCCGCAGAGGCCACCTTCAAGAGCGACTGGCCCGCCGGCAAGACCGGCTACACGGTGGAGCTCGGGACCGTGCCGAAGAGCGGGACCAGCGCCGCCGACGTGGACGCCCAGAAGCAGGCGGCCGAGGCGAAGGGAGCTGGCGACGTCGGCGCCCTCGACTCCGACCTCTACAAGAGCCTTCCCGCCGGCAAGTACGTGATCTATTCGGGCGTCTACGACACCAAGGCCGAGGCCTCGAAGGCGCTGGGCGGGCTGAAGAAGGACTTCCCGACCGCGACCGTGGTCAAGGTCTCCAAGCAGGCCGGAGGGGGCGGCGGCGCCGCCGCGGCGGCCTCCACCGGAGCCACGCAGACGGCCAACTCGGCCGGCGACCTGACCAGCCAGGCCGCGCAGGGCGCGAAGGGCCCGGTCAGCGCCTCCGATAACGCGCTGAAGGACCTCAACAGCCAGTCCGGCCAGTCCTACGAGGACGCGATCAAGAAGCTGCCGGACCAGATCTCCACCCAGGGCAAGCAGGCTCCGCTGAACCCGAACAAGCAGACGGGCGGGGGCTCCGGGACCGTGACGATCGGCGGCTGATGGGGGCATCGGACCTAATCGGGAGGTTCGGACGGCGGGGCCGCCGCGGCGCAGCGCCCCCGCTGCGGCCTCAGCCGGGAGCCGTCCCCCGGGCCCGACGGCGCCCGGGTCCGCGCCGACCCCCCGGGGGCGCCGCGCCCGGGCAGCCGGGTGCCGCGCCCGGGCCGCCGGGCGCCGCGCCCGGGCCGCCGGGCGGGCAGGACGGCGCCTCGCCGGGAGCGGTCCCGGTCTCCGAGCCTCCGTGAGCGGCGGGACGCGCTGACGCGGGAGTTCGCGGACCTGCAGTGGGACCTCGGAGGCCTCGCCTACGAGATGGCCAGCCGCGACCACTTCCGCCTCGACGTGATCACCCGGCAGGCCGCGAAGCTCCAGCAGGTGGATGCCGAGCTGGCCGAGGCCGAGCGGCTGCTGAAGCTCGACGAGGCCGGCGCTGCGGGTGCGTGCCCATCCTGCGGGGCGCTCTACGCCCGGGGTGCGGTCTTCTGCTGGCAGTGCGGCAAGGACCTGATGGAGCGCAGCGGCGTCGATGGCCTGCCCGTATCCGAGCCGCCCGCGGCACCCACGGCGCAGCCACCGGCGAGCCCGCCGGCTCAGGCTTCGCAGCCGACCCAGGGGCAACCGCCCCCGCCGCCCGCGCCCGCTGCACCGGCGCCGGCCGCGCCCGCTGCACCGGCGCCGGTCGCGCCCGCTGCACCGGCGCCGGTCGCGCCCGCTGCACCGGTGCCGATCGCTCCGCCGGCTCCCGCCGCCCCCGCCCAATCACAGCCGCCCGCGGCCGCCCCGCCCTCTGCGATCCCGCCGCCCGCCGAGCCGCCCGCCGCGGTCCCGCCGCCGCCCGCCGCGGTCCCGCCGCCGCCCCCTCCGCCGCCGCCCGCGCCGCCCCTCCGTCGCCGCCCGCGGCGAGCCCTCCGGCCGCGCCGGTCCGGCCGGTCGAGGCCCCCTCGATCCCCCCACCGGCTGTTCCGGAGGCGCCGCCGATGCCCGACCCGCTGGCCCCCTCGCCGGTGCGGGAGTATCAGCAGCCGCTCGAGGGCCGGGTTGGCTGAGCTCTGCCCCGGCTGCGGGAGCCCGGCGGTCTCCGATCAGCGCTACTGCATCTCGTGCGGGGCCTCGCTCGGGGTCCGGGGGGCGGCCCGGCCGGCGCTTCCTGCTGACGAGCCCGCGGCTCCCCCCGGCGACCCGCCGCGAAAGCCGGCCGCCACCGTGGCCGCGCCGGCCCTTCCTCCCTGGCTTGCCTGGTCCTCGAAGGTGGTCACCGATCGCCGCTGGGCCGGCCCGCTGGCGGCCTGCGCGCTGGGCCTCGGCCTGTTCATCGGAGTCGCGATCGGCCCGGGCGCAGGCGGCCTGGCAAACGGCGCCGGGCAAATCATCCGGATCCCCGCCTCGCTGTTCGGCGGCGGCCCGGATGCCAGCGCCACTGCGGATTCGGGCGGCGGCGGCGGGAGCGGCGCTCCCCTTGCGGCTCTCGGGGGGCCGGTCGGCAACGCCGGGAGCTCGCCCGCCCCCGCCCCGGCGCCCGCCCCTGCGCCTGCTCCGGCGCCGGCTCCGGCGCCCGGCCCTGCCCCTCGGCCGCAACCGCCCGCCAGGCCCAACCAGCCCAGCAAGACTCCCCCCAAGAGCCATGCACCCAAGCCGGTCACGCTGAGCGGAATCGTGGTCCACGTCAACCCGGCGGCTGAGAGCTACGCGATCGCCGCGAAGGGGGGCGGGGACCTCAACGCGGTCCACTCCTCGAGCCTTCCGAAGGCAGGCACCGATCTGAAAGTGACCGTAGCCGAGCTTGCCAACGGGACCTATCTGCAGAAGGGAGGGCGCGAGAGCCTCGGTCAGTCCGACACGGCGAAGCTGACGGGGGTCGTCACCTTCCGCGATCTCCAGACCGGTGGCTACACGCTGTCGAAGAGGGGAATCTCTATGCTGATCGGGCCCCCCGAGGTCACCGATGGGCCGATCCCCGATCGCCCTCAGGTGGGAGATTACGTCGAGGTCGGGGTCCGTATCGAGCCTGCCTCGCCGCCGAGGCCGCGACGGGCCGGGTTCTTCGGATCCCTGCCCGGGCTAGCCCGGCTGGTGTCGCGCCCGGCGCAGAGCCGCGCCTCGGCAGCCGACGCATCGGCCTGCTCACCGGATTCCGAGAGCGTTCCGCCCCCGGATTCGGCAGCCCGGGGCAGCCTCACCCAGACTTCGCTGAAGGTCAAGGACCACTTCACCTACTCCGACTTCGAGGGGATCGTGATCTCCTGCCCCGAGACGGGCCGGCTCCTGCTCTCCGCGGACGACGTGCGCGAGAGCGGGCAGGACATCTCGCTGATGGCCGCCAGGGGGATCGATCTCGCCCGGCTGGATATCGGGGACTCGGTCGCGGTCACCGGGACGATCGATGATCAGGGCCGGCTGACCCTGACCGGCGCGGCCAGCGACGAAGGGGCCTCGGGGGCCGATGACGCGGCATCCGGGCAGGGGGACCTGGCGGGCTGAGCCCACCCCCAACCGGGGGTGGGACCTCGGACCACCCCCCAGGCAGGGGAAAAAGGTCCCACGTCGCAGGGAGGGAGTGTCTCGCCGCCTCGGGCTGCTTCGCCGCCTCGGGCTGCTTCGCCGCCTGGGGGCTATCGCCGCGCACGCCGAGGGGGCTACCCCGCGGCCTGCGCGGGCCGTTGCGGCGTGACGGCCTCGACGGGCTCTTCGCGCTCTGCGGATCCCCGGCGCAGGGCCAGGCCGATCAGCGGATAGACGAGGGTCGAGATGATCGCGGCGCCGACCAGGGCGGCCGAGGTGGTGGTCTCCATGTGGCCCTCCTCGACGGCGATCGTGGTGATCGCGACCACCAGCGGGAGCTCGGTTGCGCAGAAGAAGGCGAGAGCGAAGCGGTCGCGCGTGCCCATCACGCCCCGGTAGAGCAGCACCGCCGGGACTCCCCGGACGACCAGGAAGAGGGCAAGAAAGAGGGGGAGCTTGAGCAGCGCCGACGCGCTGTCGAGCAAGGCGTTGAGGTCGAAGTCGATCCCGCTGGTCACGAAGAAGAAGGGGATCAGGAACCCGAACCCGACCGCCGTCAGTTTCGACTCGAAGACGCTCACCTCGTGTCCCTTCAGCGACATCCGCGTGATCAGGCCGGCGACGAACCCGCCGAGCAGGATGTCCAGGCCGAGGCTGCTGGCGATCGCCACCAGGCCGAAGATCAGGACCACGGTGATCCGCACCGCGAGCTGGTTGCTGGCCTCCAGGGTGTTCTCCAGGAACTTCCACCCGCTCACCGCGAGCCGGACCGAGGCGAGCGCGATGGCGACGGCGAGCGCGATGAAGGCGAGCAGGATCATTGCCTCGTGCAGCGGTTGGGAGGCCGAGAGGACCAGCGTGATCAGCAGGATCGGGAAGAACTCTCCGGCCGCGCCCGCGGCGAGCAGGTAGGTGCCAAACCGGGTCCTGGTCTCGCCGGCATCGCGCAGGATCGGGATCAGCGTCCCGATCGCCGTCGTCGCCATCGCCGACCCCGTGTAGAGGAAGGAGATGACGACGCCGGCCGCGGCGAGCAACCCCCCGATCCCGTAGGCGAGGGCAACCGAGAGGACCCAGCCCCAGGCGCCCAGGGTCATCGGGCGCCCGGCGATCCGCTCGAAGTCGATCTCGTAGCCGGCGAAGAAGAAGAGCATGCCCAGCCCGAGGTTCGAGAAGAACCCGATGAAGGCGTCGGAGTCGGCGATGCCGAGCACGTCCGGCCCGATCAGGATCCCCAGGACCAGCTCCAGGACGACGACCGGGGGGGCCACGCGTCCGGGGAAAAGGGCGACGGTGACCGCCGCCAGCGCCGAGACCAGGACGATTACGAAGAAGGAAGTTGTGTCTACCCCGATCACGGTCTCCGGGCCGTCGCGGGCCGCCCCGGCCTCAGTCCGCCAGGCCCAGCGTGGAGGCGATCTCGGCGACGGCGGCCTGCTCGGCCTCGCTGACCCGCTCGCCGCTCATTCCCATGAAGCCCTCGCGGTGGGCCTCGGCGACCCGCTTCGCGAGGCCGAGGACGAAGCGCCTGTAGTCCTCGCCCTCCTGCGGCGTCGCCTTCTTCTCGAGCAGCGCCAGGGCGTCGCGGAGCTTGCCGAGGCCGTGCTCGGCGAGCTCGTCGTAGGAGTGGAAGCGGGTGTGGTCCACGTGCGGCTTGGTCGCAACCACCTCGTCGAGCAGCTCGCTCTCGCCGTGGGCCTGGCGTGCCTCCGTGTAGGCCTTGGCCATCGAGATGCTCTCCCGGATCGAGCCGCCCCGCTGCGCGGTGATCACGATCATCCCGGCGGCCGGCGGGGCTTCCAGGATCAGCTCCCATTCCTGCTCGCTGAAGTCGGCCTTCCCGGTCATCGCTCTCCTTCCGTCGCAGTCGGCTCGCGCCCGTGGACTCTGCGGGAGGGATACTAAGCGGCGTGACCCCGCACCCGTCAAAGGGATCCGGATGAACGCAGACCGCTGGGAGGCGGTCGTGGTCGGCGCCGGCTTCGCGGGGCTGGGGGCCGCCGTCGCGCTGCGCGACTCGGGCGCCGGGGTCACCGTCCTGGAGGCCAGGGACCGGGTCGGCGGGAGGGTGGGCTCGGTCCGGATGCCGAACGGCGCCGTGGCCGAGCTGGGCGCCGAGTTCATCCTCCCCGGCAACACCGCGGTGATCGAGACCGCGAAGCGGCTGGGGCTCGAGGTCGCCGACAAGGGCATGCGCTACGGGCGGCGCGAGCCCCGCGGCGGCTCGCCGGTCGATCCGCGCCTCTTCGAGGACGCGGTCTCCGCGCTGGGCGGGGCGCTGTCGGGCT
>JAXLSZ010000006.1:0-483580 GCA_046330315.1 Solirubrobacterales bacterium | reverse complement strand
CCCGACGGTCTTGAGGCTCCGCTCACCGAAGACTTCCGACTGCTGACCGATCGTGACACGCCTCGACGCCTTCGCGCCGAGAGCCGCATCGGCACTTCTTCGCGCCGGGGTTCAAACGAGACGCTCTCAGCGGAGGGGGTGGGATTCGAACCCACGGGACGCCCGAAGACGCCCAACGGCTTTCAAGGCCGCCGCAATCGACCGCTCTGCCACCCCTCCGGGCGCGCGAGGCTAGCCTAGCCCCGCCCGGGGCCGGAGGCGGCCGCCGCGCCGCCCCGGCGCTTCTCGCGGCCGACCATCCAGCGATAGACCGGCGCCTCGATCCCGGGGGGGACGAGGCCGCCGTTGCGGGCCCCGAACAGGAGCGGGTAGGCGAGCCTCGCGCTCAGCGGGGGTCTCGAGGCTCTGGCGAGGACCCGCCGCGAGGCGAAGAGGCCGGCGTGGCGGCGCCTGAGCTCGGCGAACAGGCGGCGGTGGTTGCGCCGCCCGAGCGCCTGCGCGCGCGCTCCCTCGACCCGCTTTCGGTAGACGGGGCCTTCGACCCGGGCGCCTCCCCAGCCGGCCTCGGCGAGCTTCAGCCAGAGGTCCCAGTCCTCCATCCCGTTGAGGAAGTCCCAGCCGCCGGCGGCGATCACCGCCTCCCGCCGCAGCAGCGACCCCGAGGGGATGAAGTTCGCGTAGGTGAGAGCCCACGGATCGAAACGCCGAGGCGCCCGGAAGACGCCCTCGAGGCGCCCGAAGAGCTCGAAGTCGCCGAAGGCCACCGCGGCGCCCGGCGCCGCCTCCAGCGCGGCGGCGAGCCGGGAGAGCGAGCCGGGCAGCAGGAGATCGTCGGCGTCGAGCGGGAAGGCGAAGCGGGCCCCGGTCTCGGCGAGCCCGCTCATCCGGCCCTCGCCGATGCTCCCGGGGGGCCGGCGCACCACCCTCACCCCGCGCCCTCGCAGCTCCTCCATCGCCGCCGCCGTCTCGGCCCCCGCCGAGCCGTTGTCGACGACGATCACCTCGACCGGCTCGGCCTCCCTGACAGAGGCGACCGCCTCGAGAGCCAGCGGGCCGTCGTCGCGGCAGGGGACGATCACGGCGAGGCGCGGGGACCCGGTGTTCGGATCGTGCATCCGCGCAACCTTGCCAGGATGGAGCCGTGCGACGCCTTCTCGTACTCGCCTGCTCGATCGTCTTCCTCGACGTCGCCTTCTACACGGCGATCGTCCCGCTGCTTCCGACCTATGTCGACGACCTCGGCCTCGGCCGCACCGGGGCGGGCCTGCTCTCGGCCTCCTACGCCGCCGGGAACCTCGTGGCGGCGATTCCCGCGGGCCTGCTGGCGGCGCGGGTGGGTTCGCGCGCCTGCGCGATCGGCGGCCTCGTCCTGCTCGGCACGGCAAGCTGCGCCTTCGGGTTCGCCGGGCAGGTCGCCCTCCTCGACGGCGCCCGCTTCCTGCAGGGCGTCGGCGGCTCGATGGCCTGGGCCGGCGCCTTCACCTGGGTAATCACCGGGACCCCCGCCGAGAAGCGGGGCCAGATGATCGGGACCACGCTCGCCGTCGCCGTCGTCGGGGCGCTGCTCGGCCCGCCGCTCGGGGCGCTGGCGATCGCAGTCGGCACGCAGGCGGTGTTCGGCTCGGTGCTGCTGGTCGCCCTGCTGCTTGCCGTCGCCGCTGCCCGCACCCCGGAGACGGCCGAGCCCCGTCGCGAGGGCCTCGGCACGGTCGTCTCGGCGGCGGCGGACCGCAACGTGCTCCTGGGGGTGGCGATGGTGGCGGTTCCCTCGACCGTGTTCGGGGCCGAGGGCGTGCTGGTCCCCCTGCGGATCGACGAGCTGGGGGGGAGCGCGCTCGCCATCGCCGCCGGCTTCACCGCGGCGGCGGGGGTCGAGTCCGTGGTGGCGCCGTTCGTGGGCCGCTACTCCGACCGGGCCGGAAGGGTCGCGCCCTACCTCGCCGGTCTGCTGGTCTCGGCCGCCTCCCTGATAGCGCTCGGCCTGGGCGCGCTTCCGCTGGTTCTCGCCGCCACGGTGGTCCTCGGCGCGGGGGCGGGGCTCCTGTTCACGCCGGCGACGGCGGCCCTCGCCGACGCCGCGGATGCCACCGGGATGCACCAGGGGATCGCCGCCGGGCTGACCAACGTGGCCTGGGCGGGCGGGCAGGTCGTCGGCGGGCTCGGCGGAGGCGCCGGCGCCTCCGCGCTCGGCGACGCCGCGCCCTTCCTGTTCATCTCCGCGCTGCTGCTCGTCGTCGCCGCCGGGATGCGGCGCTTCGGCGCGGCCGCCCTCCCGGCCGAGGCTGCCGACTAGGAGGGAGCGGGAGCGGGCCCGGCTGGAGAGGCCCCGGCCGGGAGCCGCCCCGGCGCCTCACAGGAAGGCCTTCGCCGCGGCCTCACAGCCGCCCCGGCGCCTCACAGGAAGGCCTTACTTCGCCGCGGCCTCACAGGAAGGCCTTACCTTCGCCGCGATAGGTGGGGGCCTCCTCGACGATCTGCCCGCCCTCGAGCAGGTAGAGGGTGTCGAAGCGCTCGCAGAGCTCCCCCGCCTTGGCGTGGCGGAGGTAGACCCGGTCGCCGAGCCGGAGGCTGTCGGCGGGCGGTCCGAGCAACGGGGTCTGCACCTCGCCCGCCCCCTCCTCGGGGTCGAGCTCGAGGCCTGCGGGGAGCCACGGCACCGGGACGGCGCTGTCGTGCCGGCCGCCGGACGCCACGTAGCCGCCCCCCAGCGCGGTGACGACTCCCGGGCCGGGACGGCGGGTGACGGGCAGCGCGAATCCGGCCGCGGGGGTCAGATCCACGCGGCCAAAGTGGTCGAAGAGGGCGGGCGCGAAGAAACCGGAGCCGGCGCTCAGCTCGGTGACCGAGGGGTCCGCGGCGGTCAGCTCGAGGCTCCCGGTCCCGCCCCCGTTGACCAGCTCGAGCTCGGCGATCTCCCCGACCGCGGCGACGATTCGCGGTCGCCGTCGCGAGAGCTCGCGGAGCGAGCGCCGCTGCATGAAGCGGATCGCGGCGCCGCGCAGCGCCCGGCCGGGCGGCCTGTCGGGCACGCCGGCGATCTGCCCCTCGTAGGCCATCAGCGCCACCAGGCTGAGCTGGGGACGGTCGGCGATGTCCCGGGCAAGCTCCGCCGCCCGCTCGGGGGTGTGGACGGGCGAGCGCCTGGGGCCGAAGGCGATCCGGCCGCCCAGCGCCCGCCAGCCGGCGTCGATGTCCAGGCAGACACGCACCGGCGCGGCGCCCGATCCCAGCACCGACTCGATCAGGTCGAGGTGCTCGGCGCAGTCCACCGGGACGATCGGCGCCGCCTCGGGGTTGGCGGCGCTTTGCATCGCAAGCTCGCCGAGCGCGCCGGTGTCGGTGGTGGGGTAGGCGAGGAGCAGATCCTCGAATCCCTGCCCGGCGAGCCACAGGGTCTCGGGGAGGGTGAAGGTGAGCAGGCCGCTGAATCCCCCGCCCTCGGCCAGGATCCGCTCCAGCAGCGCCCGGCAGCGCAGCGACTTGGTCGCCACCCGGATCGGCTTGCCGCCGGCCCGCCCGCACATCCGCTCCGCGTTGGAGCGCATCGCATCGAGGTCCACGAAGGCAAACGGCGCCTCGACCTCGGCGAAGGCCTCCTCGTAGCGGCGATGGATCTGCTCGGGGGCGGACTGAGACAACCCGGCCGAGCCTACCTGCCGCTCAGGGCCCCTACAATCGTGCGGCCCGGAGAGGTGGCCGAGCGGCTGAAGGCACTCGCCTGCTAAGCGAGTAGGGGGCGCAAGCTCTCTCGAGGGTTCGAATCCCTCCCTCTCCGCTCCCCCCGCCCCCCGGGGGGGCGAACGTCCCGGAGTTGTGCCTATAGGGGGTGGTGCGGGACGCTCGGGTAGCAGAGTTGGCTGGGCGGCAGTTCAACCGGATCTCCCGGAGGCAGCTTCACGGGCTCGGCCTCAGCGACGCGGCGATCGTCCACCGACTCTCCACGGGACGCCTGGCGGTGGCGGAGGAGGGTGTGTTCGCGGTCGCGCCCCTGCTCGAGCACGATCCCTGGGGAAGGTGGATGGGGGCAACGCTGACCGCGCCCGGGAGCGTCCTGAGCCGCACCAGCGCAGCGGCGGCCTGGGGAATCTCGTCCGGGGGGCGCCGCTTCGAGGTCGTCACCCGCCCCGGCAGCGGCGGCCCGAGGCGCCACGGCGGGGTGCTGGTGCACCGAAGCTCGACCCTCGAAGGGGAGAGAACCGAGCTGCGGGGGATCCCGATCACGACGGTCCCCCGCACTCTGCTCGACCTCAGCCCGGGCTCGAGCGGCCGGGCCCTGGCGAGGGCCGTGCGCGAGGCGGTGAGGCTCGGGCTGGTCACGGTCGAGGAGCTCGCGGACGCCCTCGGGCGGTTCCGCGGCCGACGCGGTTCGCGGAGGCTGGCTCAGACGGTTGCCCGCTACGCGGGCCTGCCGCTCGAACGCGCCCGCAGCGGCGCGGAGGTCAGGGCCCTGGAGACACTCCGCGCGGCGGGCCGGCCTCTTCCCGGCCTCAACATCCGCATCGCGGGGGAGGAGGCAGACCTGAGCTGGGCCGACCGGCGGCTGATCGTCGAGATCGACGGCCGCCCCTTCCACCTCGACCGCGGCGAGGACGCCCGCAAGGAGGACGCGTGGCGAAGGGCGGGCTGGACGGTGCACCGGATCCCCTCCGAGGACATCTACGAGCGCCCGCATCTCCTCCTCCGCCTCACCCCCCCGCCGAACGTCCCGGAGTACCCCTCATAGCGACAACTCCGGGACGTTCGGCGGGGTGGTTCGGGGACAATCCGGAGCAATGGACGAAGCGCGACCCCGCAGGAGACCCGCCTGGATGCGCTGGACCGTGGCCGTGCCCGTGGTGTCGATCGCCGTCCTCGCGTTCACCTGGGGGGGCAAGCCGCCCGCCGCCGTGCTTGTGGTTGCCGGCCTCTTCCTCGCCGGTTCGGTGCTGGCCGCGGTCCATCACGCCGAGGTCATCGCCCACCGGGTGGGTGAGCCCTTCGGCGCGCTGGTGCTGGCCGTCGCGGTCACCGTGATCGAGGTGGCGCTGATCGTCACCCTGATGGTCTCGGCCGGCTCGGAGACAGGCACGCTCGCCCGCGACACGGTCTTCGCGGCGGTGATGATCACCCTCAACGGTGTCGTCGGCCTCTCACTGCTGGTGGCGACCCTGCGCGAGCGGGTCGGCTCCTTCAACGCGGAGGGGACAGCCTCGGCCCTGGCCACGGTGCTGGCGCTCGCGACCCTCAGCCTGGTGCTGCCGACCTTCACCACCAGCAGCCCCGGCCGCCAGTTCTCAGCCGCCCAGCTCGCCTTCGCGGCCTTCCTCTCCCTGGCCCTCTACCTGCTCTTCGTGTTCGTGCAGACCGTTCGCCACCGTGATTTCTTCGCGCCCGAGCAGGAGCCCGAGCCCGCCGACGTCTCCGGCGCGCTGCGCAGCAGCCTCGCCCTGCTCTTCCTGGCGCTGGTCGCCGTGGTCGGCCTGGCCAAGGTCGAGTCCGGAGCGATCGAGGACGCGGTGCTGGCGATCGGCGCGCCGCAATCCGCGGTGGGCGTGGTGATCGCGCTGCTGGTGCTGCTCCCCGAGACCCTGGCCGCCGTGCGCAGCGCCAGGCGCGGCGGCCTGCAGACCAGCTTCAACCTCGCGCTCGGCTCCGCCATGGCGAGCATCGGGCTGACCATCCCGGTGATCGCGGTGGCCTCGATCTGGCTCGAGGGCCCGCTGGTTCTCGGCCTCGGGTCCACCCAGATGGTGCTGCTCGCGATCACCGCCGCGATCGGGGCCCTGACCGTGCTCCCCGGGCGCGCCACGATCCAGGAAGCAGGCGTTCACCTGG
Source organism: Solirubrobacterales bacterium (assembly GCA_046330315.1). GTDB lineage: Bacteria > Actinomycetota > Thermoleophilia > Solirubrobacterales > 70-9 > JAXLSZ01. Next base: position 477,766 of record JAXLSZ010000006.1, on the reverse strand, counting down.
TCCTGTTCGCGACCTTCGTCTTCCTGGCGATCTTCCCCTGAGGCTTCACGGCGCGGGACCGCCCCCGAGGCCTGCGCCGGCGATCTCTCCCGACCCTGCCGGCGATCTCTTCCGACCCCTGCCGGCGATCTCCCCCGAGGCCTCGGCGAGCCCGGGGGCGGTCCTCAGCCTCAGCCGGGGGCGGCCGCCGCGAGGCGGGACTCGACGGCCCGCCGGGCGCGGCCCAGGGGCGCCTCCTCCCCGGTGGCGATGAACTGCATGTTGGCGAGCAGCATGAAGGCGTGCAGCTCGAAGGCGAGCTGGGCGGGGTCCAGCGAGGGGTCCACCTCACCGGCTTCCTGCGCCGCGGAGACCTCGGCGACCAGCAGCTCGATCCAGTCGTTGACGCTCCTCATCGCGCGGTCCCGGACCGGGCCGGGGCGGGTGTCCAGCTCGCCGGCGGCCGAGGCGAAGAAGCAACCTCCCGGGAAGACGCCGTCGCGAACGTGGGCGAGGAAGCGATCGGTGTAGGCGAGCAGCCGCGCGGTCCCGGGTTCGGCCTCGCGGGCCGGGTCGACCACGACCTCCCGGTAGATCCGGTCGGCGGTGTCGATGGTCGCGAGCTGAAGCTCCTCCTTGGAGCCGAAGTGGGCGAACAGGCCGCTCTTGCTCATCCCGACCGCCTCGGCGAGCCGTCCCAGCGAGAGGCCCTCGATCCCGTCCACCGTCGCCAGGCTCGCGGCCTCGCGGAGGATCGCCCGGCGGCTGCGGATACCGTCGCTGCGCGGTCGCCGGGTCGTGCTCTTCGTCCTGGTTCCCCCCTCCATCGCTTGACAAGATAGCACGACCGGTCGTAGTATCTGGGGTGGAGAGCAACCGATCGGTCGTCCCAGCTGCGACCGGAGAGGAGTTCAGAAGTGGCAGACAAGCCCCCCGCTTCCCCGCCCGCAATCCCGACCGCCGCCCCGGACGGCGCATCGGCCCCCGACCTCGCCGCCATCAAGGCCCGCCAGCAGACGACCTGGGCGAGCGGCGACTTCTCTGCGGTCGCCACGACCATCGTCTCGGTGTCCGAGCGGCTGGTCGACTCGGCCGACCTCCACGCGGGCTGGCGGGTGCTCGACGTGGCCACCGGCAGCGGCAACGCGGCGATCGCCGCGGCCAGGCTGGGCACCGAGGCGACCGGCTGCGACTACGTGCCCGCCCTGCTGGAGCGCGGCCGCGAGCGCGCCGCCGCCGAGCGCCTGCCGGTGACCCTGGTCGAGGGCGATGCCGAGGAGCTGCCCTTCCCGGACGGCGACTTCGACGCCGTGCTCAGCGTCTACGGCTCGATGTTCGCCCCCGACCAGGGCCGCACCGCCGCCGAGATCGCGAGGGTCTGCCGGCCCGGCGGGCGCGTGGCGCTGGCGAGCTGGACTCCCGAGGGCTTCCTCGGGGACATGTTCCGCACCATGGCCGCCCACGTCCCGCCGCCGGCCGGCGTCGCCTCCCCGATGCTCTGGGGCTCCGAGCAGCACCTCGCCGAGCTCTTCGACGAGTCGGTGGACTGGACCGCGCACGAGCGCCGCGTCCACACCTTCCGGTTCACCTCGCCGGAGGCCTTCGTGGACTTCTTCGCCACCAACTACGGGCCCACCCACAAGGGCTTCGAGTCGCTCGGCGAGAATGCCGGGGCGCTGCGCTCGGACCTCACCGAGCTGGCGGGCGAGTGGAACCGCCTCGGCCCCGATGCCGGTGCGATCGCCATCCCGGGGGAGTACCTGGAGTCGGTCGGCGAGCGGGTCTGACCCCGATCCCGGCCCGGCCGGCGGCCTTTCGCGGGGCCGCCGGCCGGCAGCGCCGGGGCCCCCCGCGCCCAGGTCGGCGTCGGCGCTCGCAGCCAGGCGCCCGGCGAGCTCAGCGCCCTGCGCAGCCGGGCCTGAGCGCCTCCGTGCGATAGCGGGCGAGGGCGAAGTCGCCGTCGCGGGCGCAGCCGCGGCCGACAGGAGTACGGCCGGCGGCGGCAGCAGCGTGCCTGCCCCGCCTCGCTGGGCTGGAGTCGGGGACCGGCCTCTCATTCCGCTTATCCCGCCGGCCGGCCGGCGGTTGCGATCATCTGATCGTGCGGGATCGGCGGAGACTCGGAGCGTGGATCGCCGGCGCGGCGGTGCTGGCCGCCTCGGGCCTGCTCGCCGTCTGGCTATCGGGCCGGGGCGAGGGCTCCGCGCCGACCCGAACGGTGCTGCTGGCCTCGCCTGACCGGGGGCAGACGCGCCTGCTGGTGGACCCGTCCGACGGCCCCGCCCGAACCGTCGAGATCGACCCCCCGACCGGCCGCGCCAAGGACGCCGGTGCCCCGCCCTCCGCCCAAGGGCCGGCCGAGTCGGCGGATGCCACCCCGAAAAACCAGGGGGCGACGGATGGGAGGGCGGCAGACCGCGGGGCGGCGGCCGGCGGGCCTCGGGGCTCCGGGCGGAGCAGGGCGGTGCCCAGCCTCGCGGCGCGCCCGGCGCTGACCCCCCGCTTCGCCCTGGTCCGCCTGGCGGGCCGCTTCGGCGCGCCGCTCTATCGCCGGCCCGGCGGCGAGAGGGTCGGAAGGCTCGGCCCGCGCACCGAGTTCGGCTCCCCGGTCGTGCTCGGCGTGGCGGCGCGGCGGGGCGGGTGGATCGGGTTCCCGACCCCGAAGCTGCCCAACGGGGCGCTCGGCTGGACCCGGCTCGGCCCGGGAATGGAGCTCTACTGGACCCGCTACTCGCTGCGGGTGGACCTCTCCTCGCGCTCCCTGACCCTCCGCTACGGCGACAGAAGGGTGGCCCGCTGGCCAGTCACCGTCGGGGCCGCCGGCTCGGAGACGCCGCTGGGCCGATATTCGGTTACCGACGCCCTGACCTTCGACTCCAGCCCCTACTACGGCTGCTGCGCGCTGGCGCTCAGCGGGCATCAGCCCAAGCTCCCGATCGGCTGGCTGGGCGGCAGCCGGGTGGCGATCCACGGGACGATCGGACCGGTCGGCGCGGCGCTCTCCCACGGCTGCATCCGGGCCACCAACGCCGCCATGCGGGTTCTGTTCCGCCGCATCCCCCTGGGCACGCCGGTCTTCGTCAGCGCCTGAGGCGGGCCGCCCCGGCTCAGCGCCCGCCCGCCCGCCCGGCCACCCCGGCTCAGCGGCCCGCCCCCGCCCCGGCTCAGGCGGCCGCGGTCTGCTCGGCGAGGGCCGATCCGATCGCGGTGGCGAGGTCCTCGATGTCGGCGAGCGCGTCGCGGTCGCCGTTCAGGCCGAAGAAGACCCGGCCGTCGTAGCTCACCACCCCGACCGAGAGGGCGTGGTTCTGCGGAGAGAGCGGCACGCAGGGATAGACCTCCACCAGGCGCCGGCCGAGCAGGAAGAAGGGCGTCTGCGGGCCCGGGACGTTGGAGACCACCAGGTTCCAGGTGAGCGGCCGCGAGATCGCATCGGCCAGGACCCGGTTGATCGTCGGCGGCGTCCAGCCGGTCGCCTCGATGATCAGCGAGGCGGCCCGCGCCTGCTCGGATGCCTTCAGGCGCTCGGTGTCGGAGTGGATCGCCGAGAGGCGCTCCAGCGGGTCGGTGAGGCCGAGCGGCAGCGGGACCTGGATGCTGGTTATCCGGTTGCCGAGCCCCCCGGCCTCCTCGGCGCGGCGGATGCTGACCGGGACGAGCGCGACGAGCCGCTCGGGGACGGGGTCGCCGCGCCCCTTCAGGAAGCGGGCCAGGGCGCCGCTCACCACGGCCAGGATCACGTCGTTGACAGTCGAGCCCTCGACCGCCCTCGCCCCCTTCAGCGCCGCCAGGTCGGCGGACGCCCAGGCGACCCGCCGGTCGCGGCCGACCTCGACGTTCAGCGTGCTGCGCGGCGCGGCGGGCCCGCCGGCGGCCAGGCCGGCGAAGCCCTCCGCCGTCCTCATCACCCGGGTGGCGGTGTCGAGCGGCATCGAGAGGGCCCCGTGGGCGGCGCGGCGGGCCGCCGCGATCGGCCGCCTCACCACCGCGGCCGCCTCGCTCGCGAAGAGCATCGCGGCGTCGGTCTCCTCGGGCTCCCACGGCTCGGCCTCCGCGGGCCCGCGGACCTCGGGATCGGGATCGAGGAGGACCGTTCCGACGTCGATCGCCGAGACTCCGTCCACAAGCGCGTGGTGGGTCGTGGAGAGGTAGGCGTGGCCGCCTCCCTCCAGGCCCTCGATCAGGTGGAGCTGCCACAGCGGCCGGCTCAGGTCGAGCGGCTGCGAGATGATCTGGCCGACCAGCTCGCGCAGCTCGGCCCGCGAGCCGGGGCGCGGCAGCGCCGCCCGGCGCACGTGCCAGCGGAGGTCGAAGCGTGGGTCGTCGCGCCAGGAGGGGTTGGTGATCTGGACCAGCGGCGCCTCGGTCACCCGCTGGCGATAGCGGGGGATCAGCGAGAGCCGCGCCGAGACGTGGCCCAGCAGCTCCTCGAAGCCCGGCGGCTCCCCCTCCATGATCATCGTGCCGCCGACGTTTACGTGGATCGGGCCGCGCTCGGCGAGCAGCGAGGACATGTCCGACGAGGAGAGCCTCTCAGCCACGGGGCGAGCGTATTCGACCCACGCGCGCCTCGTGTGGCGCCGTCCGGCGGCAGGCCCTAGGATGCGCGCGGTGATCGCGCAGGGAGCCAGCGCTGTGAAACCGACCCGCCGCCGGGCGGCGATCCTCGGGTCGCTTCTCGCGGCCGCCGTGTCGGTGCTCGCGCTGAGCGCTCCGGGCGCCTCGGCGGCCCGGGTCAAGTGCCCGGGGACCTTCCACGTCCTGCACAACGACCACATCGGGCGGCTCTCGCTTCCGGCCGGTCGCTACCAGGTCACCATCCTGAAGAGCGGCACCCCGAGCTGCCAGGCGGCCTCGACCCTCTTCGCGCGCTTCCTGCAGGACTTCGACGGCAAGCTGCCCAATGGCTACCGCGTCAGCGTCGCCAAGCGCGCCTTCGTGCAGCGCCCGGGGGTCGGGTTTGCGGTGACGCGCCTGGGCGGTGGCGGAGGCGGCGGTGGGGGAGGGGGGCACCACCACCCCCAGGGCGGCAGCTTCTGTCCCGGCACCTTCCAGGTCCTCCACAACGACCATATCGGCAAGCTCCAGCTCCCCAAGGGCCGCTACTGGATCATCCTGCTGCAGCGCAACGGGCTCAGCTGTTCCCGCGCCTCCCAGCTCTTCACCAAGTTCCTCGCCGACCCCAGCGGCAAGCTGCCCGCGCCCTGGCGCGTCTATCCCCCGACCGCCAAGTTCCGCCGCGGGCCCGGCGGCAACGGCTTCCGGGTCAAGCCGGCCGGCTGATTCGCCTCGCCGGCCGCGCCGCCGGCGCCCAGGCGGTTGCGGGGCGCGTTGATCGCGGCCTTCGGTCGCGGCGGCGACCTCAGCGCACGGCGCGCACGTTGAATGCCGGCGTCCCCAGGGCGCCCATCATCCGGAGCCAGATCGGCAGGTACATCTCCATGCCCCGGGCGGCGGAGATGTCGCCGAGGTCGAGGACCGAGTCACGGGGCCAGCCGAAGCTCTCCAGGAGCTGCACCGCCTCGGCCTTGGCGGCCTCGTCGTTCCCGGCGATGAAGACCGTGGTCGGCTCGGAGAGCTGACCCGGCGCCGTCATCACCGCCGCGTTGACCGTGTTGAGCGTCTTCACGACGCGGGCCTGGGGGAAGGCGCCCTGGATCTGCTCGCCGAGGCTGTCGTCGTTGCAGACGGTGAGGGTGGGGGGCATCCCGGCCGAGAAGTCCAGCGGGTTGGCGAGGTCGATCAGCAGCTTCCCGGCCAGGTTCTCGCGGCCTGCGGCCTCCAGCGCCTCCAGCGAGGCGGCGCCGGCGGTGCAGTTGAAGAGGGTCTCCGAGGCGGCCGCGGCCTCGGCGAAGGTGCCCTGGCTCGCCGACCCGCCGCTCGCCTGGACCCACTCGGCGGCTGCTTCGTTGTCCGGGGTGCGCGAGCCCATCGTCACGTCGTGGCCGAGCTCGATCAGCTTCGTCCTGATCGTCTGCCCGACGCCGCCCGTTCCCAGCACGCCGACCTTCATCTGGCGCCTCCCGCTTCGCTTCCCAGTTGGATCCCGAGCCTAGCGGGCCGGTTTCCACGCCGAGCCCCCCTGGCCGGCCGCGCTCTCGTAGAATCGCTGTTAGCCGGGGAGACCCGGCCCCTCGCGCCCGTAGCTCAGTTGATCGAGCGTCGGTCCCCGAAAGAAGGTCACAGGTTCAGAATCTTGTCGGGCGCGCTCAGGAAAGCCCAGCTACGGCTGGGTTTCCGGCTTCAGAGGGCACAGCCAGGGGATCGAGCCAGCCTCCGTCCCGCCCCGCCATGGAGGGGGCATGGTCCGGTTCCGTTCCTTCAGTCTTGACACGAGATCGCGCGGGATTCGGCGCAATGAGCGCGGAAGAATGTCGGCGGGGAGCACTACGATCCCTCGGGATGAGTGCTCAAGATGGACTGTTCGTCGTAGGACCGTCAGCGCCGAGCCCCCGCCCTCGGAGCGCCGCGCTCCGCTATCCGGGCTCGAAGTGGTCGTGGGCGACGACGATCACGAGCTACTTTGGGCCGCACTACCACTACGTTGAGCCCTACTTCGGCTCAGGCGCAGTGTTCTTCACGAAAGAAGTCTCGCCGCATGAGCTCATCAACGACACGAATCACCTCGTGGTCAACTTCTTCAAGGTCCTTCGGGACCGTACGGACGATCTGCAATTCGCGCTTGAAGCAACTCCCTGGAGCCGCGAGGAATACGACCACAGCCACGTACTAATCGGCGACGAATTGGAAGATGCAAGGCGTTTCGTCGTTCGGATTTGGCAAGCGCACGCGTCGGACCTCGCCAAAAAGACGGGCTGGAAGAATCGCGGCTCCAAGCAGCGCGCCCGAGGTATGAGCCAGCGCTGGCTTCGCGTCCCCGGCGAGTTGGCGGAGTTGGCTCACCGATTGAAGGACGCCGAGATTGAGTGCCGACCCGCGGTGGACCTGATGCGTCGGTTTGCGACGACCGACACGCTCATATACGCCGACCCGCCGTACTTGCCGGAGACGCGTACTCAGATGATGTACGCGTATGAGATGACGACGGACGATCACGTTGAGATGCTTGACGTTCTGCGTCAACACCCAGGCCCGGTTGTGCTCTCGGGATACGAAAACGCCCTTTACGACAAGCAGCTACCGAGTTGGCGGAAGGTGATGGTCAAGCCCCCGAAGGTCGAAGCCGGGGCTAGCCGCATGGAAGTGCTCTGGGTCAAGGGCGCTTAAGCGGCGTCAGTCCTCCGCGGGCCAGCTTCCAGGCCAGTATTCATCGACCTTGTCCCGCAGGTCCCGAACGGGAGGCAGTTCCAGTTCGAACACGGGGGTCGTCCATTCCGCCCAGCCAATCGGCGGGTAGTACTTCAGCTGCCCGCCACTGTTGGCGTAGAACTGCCAAAGCCGCAGATCGGCTCCATCCTCGATCTCTATGTATCCCGCGATGGATGACGGCGTTGCGCCTCGTCCTTCCGAAGCCCACCGAACGTCAGCAGCCGGGTCAGCACGCCGGAGGTTGAGGTCAAGGCATGCAATCTGGAACTGCTTCCACGCCGTGTCGTGGGCGAGGATCAGGTACTTGCTGCGCCCGACGTCAACGCTGTCGCGCACGTCGTCGTGCCAGCTCTCCACGACATCAACGAGCAACTGGCCGGCGAGCTCGGGGTTCTTAGTCCAATCCACGCCAGCCGCCCCGAACGCGTCATGGAACTTCTTAGCGGAGTTCGACAACTCCATGAACCATGAGCGGTTGCGGGGCTGCGCGGTCGCCATCTTGCAGCTGATGCCGAAGGGCAACCCGCCAGGATCGTCCGAGGGAACAAGAACGTCGAAGATGCCCTTGTTCTCCGTCGTCTGCCCGCCGCACACGAACGCGGTGGAGCGTTCGAACGCCAGGTAGTCGGGCATAAACGCCTTTAGCTTGCCGAGGTACTGCCCTGACCCGTCGCAGAACGTCGATAGGAGCAGCCGCAGTCGCTCGAGCTCTGAGGGGGTGAAGGGTCTGTCGCGCACTGGTTGCACGCACGCGATTTGAGCACACCAGCTCGCGTCGTGCTACCCGCCGGGCCGCGAAGCTGCCCGAAACCTGGCTTCATCAGCCGCGAGTGCGTAGGCCCGACAATGAACTCCATCCTTGCTCGCGGCCGGGATGAGGGAGCGACGGGGAACCACGACTTGGAACGGGCTCGTGGAATGGCGTTCCCGGCCATTCGAAGATTCCATCCGACGGCGTTTCTAAATTTTGGCGGCAAGGAACGAACATCTGATGGAAGGACCATCATGGAATCACCAGATCTAAAGACCCCAACCGTTGCCGGGCTTCTCGCCTACTGCGATTGGCTGAAGGCAAAGAGCTACCAGAGCGACAACGCAGTCGAGGCCTGGAAGACCGCGATCAAGAAGGTCTTCGCGACGGTCGAGCCCGACGATTACATGGTGATCAGCCTGGACGAGCTCGACCTCGACGAGTTCATCGGCCGCTTTCGGACACGCGCTGGCGCCCAGTACAAGGCAGAGACGATCAGCGTTTACGAGCGCCGCATCCGCAATGCCCTGGAGGCGCAGGCCCACTACCGCGACCACGGAAAGCCACCGTCATTCCGCAAGCCGAAGCGCCGCTCGCGTGCCGATGAAAAGTCCCGCCGCTCTGAGTCCCCGCACCCACAGGAGGCGGCTAGCGGGGAGAGCAGCGGGCAGCTGATCCGGTTCCCGTTCCCGCTCCGCAACGGGCAGATCGCTGAGCTGCGGCTGCCGCCCCGGCTGGACAGTAGCGACGCCGACCGGCTCAGCGGGTTTCTTCGTGCGCTGCAGTTTGAGCAGCAGGCTCAGATTCCGGAGCGCACCGGCGAGGCTGACGCCGAGCGCGACGCTGCCTAAAGCTGCCGGGGCGCCGAGCTGGCGGCAAGGTCGCATCTCGGCGCTCGTGGCTCAGCCGTGCAGTTTCGCGACAATCGTGGGCGGCGACTATTCGCCGAACATGCCGGCCAGAGCCTCCTCGTCGCTGGGGGACTGGTGCCCGTAGGTGTTGTAGGTGGTCCGCTACGAGCGAAAGCCCGAGGCGCCGCCCCGCAACCGCAACGGCTGCGGCCGCGACGCCTGCACAGCGTGGAGGGAGAGGTCGAGGTCCCGCAGTTGCGCGGCGGCGGAGCCCTTCGCCTCGAAGCTCTTCCCGCGCTGCTCGAAGCGGCTGTTGACCACGGAGCCGCTGAAGACGCGCCTTCGTCCGGGCTCTTCGATGCGCGACGTCTCCTCGCTCTGCTCCGAAGCCGGCCTCGGCCAGATCTCGAAGTCGTCCGCCTCGCGGATCACCAGCGATTTGCACGACCGCTTCGGAGCATTCATGGCCCGGCGTCTGTCCGGGGTCCGGCTCGTGACCCTGTTCTTGGACGCGATCTGCCCGCGGGTCCGCCCCGCCGGCGCCAAGGAGGGCGTCCTCTGCGCCTGGGCCGTCGATGAGGCGGGCGCGCGGGTGCTGCTGACGGTCTGCCTCGGGATGCGCGAGTCCGAGGAGGACCTGCTCGCTTTCTACCGCCTCCAAGCGCAGCGCTAGACCGAAGCTGAGCTCGACCAAGCCCTTGCAGCGCGTCAACCACGAGGTCGGTCGTTCATCAAACGTGGTCGGGATCTTCCCCAACGACGCCTCGGTGATCCGCCTCGTCGGCGCGCTGCTGATCGAGCAGAACGACGAATGGCTAGTCAGCGGCGCTATCTCTCAGGGGAATCGGTCTCTCTCATCCTCGACGGGGAGATCGAGGAATCCCCTCCCAGGATCAGAGGCAGGTGGACCAAGCTCGAAAGCGCCTGAGGAGCCGACGAGCAGTTGCACCACTTCAGGCGACTTGACTCCAAGATGCCCTTGAGGGGATTTGCGGGCAGGAATGCACAGCGATCCTCGCCGATCTGGCCGCCGTTGTAGGATCGCTGCAAGGGAGGGAGTCCAAAATGTCGAGAATCGGTATCGCAGGAACCGTGGCAGCGACCCTGGCCCTCACGGCCGTGGGCCTGGCCTCGGCGAGCCCCGGCCAGGACGCCGGCGTCCGGAGCTCGAGCTTCGAGCTGCTCTTCAACAACGACGGCTCCAGCGTCGTCAGCTGCCCCCCGGGCAGCGTCGCCGTCGGAGGCGGTCTGGGCGTAGCGGCTGGGCCACCGGGAGTCCCGAACTCGGCGATCAACGTCAGCGGTCCGGTCAACGCAAGCCAGCTGACCTCTCACACCAAGTCGGGCGACGCGGCCCGCGGCTGGTACGCCTCGGCCTACAGCGGCACCGCGAGTGAGGTCGACTTCAAAACGTTTGCGATCTGCTCGCGCTCCAGCGCCGCGCGGCTGCGGGTGCGGAGTTTCGCGATCGGGCCCGGGAGGACACGGACCGCGATCGTCTCCTGCCCGCCCCACCAGCGTGCGCTCGGAGGCGGCCTCGGGGTCAGCGACGGTCAGGAGAACGGCGTCTATCAGATCTCTTCGGGACCCCTCGCGGGATCGGGCGGGGTCGCTTCGGCGAACACCGGCGATGTCGCGCGCAGATGGATGGTCTCGGCCTACAACGGCTTCCCCGCCAAGCGGAGCTTCAAGGCGATGGTGACCTGCGCCCGCACCGGCAATGCCCGGATCGTCTCCGACAAGGTCGACGTCAACCCGAACGACTCGACCGAGATCGCGGCCGCCTGCCCTCCCGCAGACCGAGCGCTGGGCGGTGGCCTCAGCATCCTCGGCTCGCCGACGCCTCTGCTCGATGTCATCTCGGACGGCCCCCAGGGCCCGAGCGGGACTACCGCCACCACGATGGACGGTGACCTCGTTCGCTACTGGGATGGCTCGGTCTACAACCGCGCTCCGGCGGTGCGCTTCTTCAAGGTCTTCGCGATTTGCGCCAGCCGGTAGCGCCTGGCGCGCGGGGCGCGCAGGCCTGGCCGGTCGGCCCCCCCGGATGGCCGGGCAGCCGCGTTGGGTAGGGTCCGCCGGGTGAAGTTCCGCAAGCTCGGAGATTCGGACATCGAGGTCTCGGAGATCTCGCTCGGGTCCTGGCTCACATACGGAGGGGGGCTCGAGCGGGAGCAGACCGAGGCCTGCACCCGCGCGGCCTTCGATGCCGGGATCAACTTCTTCGACACCGCAAACGTCTATGGCGGCGGCGCGGCGGAGTCCGTCTGGGGCGAGGTGCTGAGGGGCTTCGACCGCGGCTCCTACGTGCTCGCCACCAAGGTCTTCTTCCCGATGTCGGAGACGGACCACGGCCTCTCGCGCGAGCAGATCCACAAGCAGATCGATGCGTCGCTCGAGCGCCTGCAGACCGACTACGTCGACCTCTACCAGTGCCACCGCCCCGATCCCGAGACGCCGATCGAGGAGACGATGGAGGCGCTGACCGAGGTGTGCGAGGCCGGGAAGGCTCGTGAGATCGGCTTCAGCGAGTGGACGATCGAGCAGATCGAAGCCGGCCTCGGGGTCCCGGAGACGAAGAAGTTCGTCTCCTCGCAGCCCCAGTACAACATGATCTGGCGCGCGCCCGAGGCCGAGCTCATCCCCTACTGCGAGAAGCGCGGGATCTCGCAGATCGTCTGGTCGCCGCTCGCCCAGGGGGTGCTGAGCGGCAAGTACACACCGGGCGAGCCGCCGCCGCCGGGCTCGCGCGCCGCCAGCGCTGAGATGAACTGGGCGATGGACCGCTACCGCTCCGACGATCTGCTCGAGGCGGTCCAGCGGCTGGCGCCGGTCGCCGAGGGCGCCGGGCTGAGCATGGCGACCATGGCGCTCGCGTGGGCCCTGCGCCAGGAGAACCTCGCCTCGGTGATCATCGGCGCATCCCGGCCCGAGCAGGTCCACTCCAACGCCGAGGCTGCGGGGGTGGAGCTCTCACAGGACAGCCTCGACGCGATCGACCGGGCGCTGGGCGATCTGCCGATCACCGAGCCGCGGCTTGCGAACTTCGTGACCGAGGGCGTCAGGCACCGCTAGTCGTGGGGGCCCGCTGATCGCGGCCTTCGGCCGCGGCGGCGCCCTCAGCGCACCGCACGCACGTTGAATGCCGGCGTCCCCAGGGCGCCCATTATCCGCAGCCAGATCGGCAGGTACATCTCCATGCCCCGGGCGGCGGAGATGTCGCCGAGGTCGAGGACCGAGTCACGGGGCCAGCCGAAGCTCTCCAGGAGCTGCACCGCCTCGGCCTTGGCGGCCTCGTCGTTCCCGGCGATGAAGACCGTGGTCGGCTCGGAGAGCTGACCCGGCGCGGTCATCACCGCCGCGTTGACCGTGTTCAGCGTCTTCGACGCGGGCCTCGGGGAAGGCGCCCTGGATCTGCTCGCCGAGGCTGTCGTCGTTGCAGACGGTGAGGGTGGGGGGCATCCCGGCCGAGAAGTCCAGCGGGTTGGCGAGGTCGATCAGCAGCTTCCCGGCCAGGTTCTCGCGGCCTGCGGCCTCCAGCGCCTCCAGCGAGGCGGCGCCGGCGGTGCAGTTGAAGAGGGTCTCCGAGGCGGCCGCGGCGGCGCCGAAGGTGCCCTGGCTCGCCGACTCGCCGCTCGCCTGGACCCACTCGGCGGCGGCCTCGTTGTCAGGGGTGCGCGAGCCCATCGTCACCTCGTGGCCGAGCTCGATGAGCTTCGTCCCGATCGTCTGCCCGACGCCGCCCGTTCCCAGCACGCCGACCTTCATCTGCCGCCTCCTTTCTTGCTTGCGACTCCGGAGCCGAGCCTAGCGAGAGCCCGGCAGCTACCTTTCGCTCATGGACGAAGGGGCCGCAGCGAAAGTCATCGCCGAGGTCTCGGCGTGGGAGGGGGTGAGCACCGGGGAGGGCCGCTTCGGTTCGACCACGCTGATGCTCGGCCGTCGCGAGCTGGGTCACCTCCATCCGCCGGCCACCTTGGACATGTCTCTGCCACCGGCGCTGAAGCGAGAGCTGGTCGAGCGCGGCGAGGCCGAGAGCCACCGCTGGACCCGCCCCGAATCAGGCTGGGTGACTTTCGACCTTCGCGATCAGGCCCGGGCCGGGAAGGCGATCGAGCTGCTGCGCGAGCGCTACGAGCACGCCCGCGCGGTGCGCGCCAAGCGTGCCCTCTCGTAGAATCGCTCCCAGCCGGGCAAACCCGGCCTCGCGCCCGTAGCTCAGTTGGATAGAGCGTCGGTCTACGAAACCGAAGGTCACAGGTTCGAATCCTGTCGGGCGCGCTCCTCGTTTCGCCGGTAGGCGCCGGATTCTTCCCATTGCAGAGCCGAGTGCAGGGAATTGACTGGCGTTGCGGCTCCGCCGCTTTCCGCGCCCATCCGGAGTATTCCGCGAGGTCGTGGTCGCATCCTGGTCGCATTCAGCACCCCAATGACGCATGTAGCGTTCTTCACGTGCCTTCCGCTGAGCATTACCTCCTCGAGGCTGCCGACTCCTACCGCCATGAGAGCGAGCCGGAGAATCGGCTTACCGCGATCCTCGCCGAGGTCCTCCGGACCGCTCCGGCTCTCATGAGATGGCTAGTCAGGAAGGCGTTTGACGTCAGTGAAGGAGAGGCCCGCGAATGGACGCGTTACTCCGACTACGAGGTAGATACACAGCTCAGGCTGCCCAGTGGCGAGCGACCCGACATGCGAGTTCGGTTTACCGGTCGAAGCAATCCGCCGGGCGAACTGTTCTGCGAGAGCAAGATCCATGCCGACTGGACGGAGTGGCAGAAGTGCGGCTATCCATCCGTGCTGGATCCCTCCCGGATAGTCGTCTTTTCACCAGACGGCCGGATTCCTCCGGGCTTTACCGATGACGTGCGCATCCGGCCGATCACTTGGGCAGAGCTGGCTCGTCAGGTTCACCAGCTCGGCCGAGCCTGGGCGCGACGTGCCTCGGCCTCGGATACTTGGCGTGCCTTGGCTATGCATCCCAAGGTCCCCAGTCAGTACAGGATGCTGGCCGAGCTTCTCGGTTATCTGGAGCGAGAGGAAGGTGTCGATGTGAGCATTCATGAGCCGCTCACGCAGGCCGATCTTGAGATCATTCCCTGTGTACCCGAGCTTGTCGCGACGTGGGACGAGCTGTTTCAACTCGTCGTGGATCGGCTGAGCGATCGGCAGGGAGAGGGAACGCAGCAAGAGAGAAGATGGGCTGCCGAGCGAGGCAAGGAGACTCGAGGCTGGCTGGGCTGGTCGCTAACCTTGATGTCCCTGCCTGGCTGGAACGGCGCGGGCTGGCCAGCACTCGATGGCCTGCACCCGCCACCGGAGTGGAGCTGGCAGGAGCTCGTGCTGTCGCCCGACGGCTGGTGGCTCGGCGGCGACCGCCAGCCCGGATGCGGGGTTGGTATTGGGTTTATGGGCGCAGCTGGATGGCCTACCGGTCTGGAGGAAGGCGGGGCACTTCGAGCAGCTGTCATGACAGCTGGCGAATTCGACTTTGGTACGACGCAAAGGGGGAGGATCTATCGGATCTTCGCCACTCTCCCGCTGAGCAAGATCGCGTCCGATGACACCAATTTGGATCTACAGGCGGAATCGGTGGCCGATTGGGCCGTTAAGCAGATCGACGCTCTCACGCAAATCGCGTGACCAAACGCTCCTGAGTCGCCCCGACGCTACGCCCAGTCGAGTTCGGGGTCGAGATCGCCGTCGTCCGACCAAATTTGTTCAAGCCTGCGGTGGTCCTCAGCCCATTGCCTCAACTCGACGCTCGCCTCCTGATAGGGCGGCCCTCCCTGCGCGGTAAGTGCACGCTGACGCAGACTGACCGCCGGGGTCTGGAGGAACTGCCATTCGAATTGCAGGATCCGCCGCATCCGGTTGCGAGCGGAGTACGGCGATCCGCCTGCGTGGAAAATGCCGCAGGGAACAGGACCGTCAAAGTTTCGGTTGTGGTGGATTTGCTTCCAGCGATCCATATCGGCAGCCCGATTCAGGGCGTTGTCCCAGCAGAAGTGAGCGATACAGCAGACGGGATAGCCATACCGTCGGCCTTGGAGCCAATGTCCGAGAACGTCACCCGGGCCACGAGGCCGGTCGCGCCCGTGGATCAGGTCCCCGAGCACCCAGGACAGCCTGAACCGCCAATTCTCCAACGTGCCGCTGACGCGCGCCTCCTTCTCGGCCGCGGCAATCATCAATTGCGGCGCACCATGCGGTGAGTGGCTAAGCACGCGGTATCCACGGGAACGCAACGCGCCAGAACCTGAGCGCTCTCGGCACCGCCTCCAGGTATGCCGTTTCGAAGCGCTCAAGCGACGAGCAGTCGATGTCCGGGAGGTTCATCCCCGTGTCGTCATCGAGTGGAGGGGCGTTCCATGCATCGCGCATGTAGCTGCCGGCAACCCGCCGGGTTTCCCGGACCAGTTCGTCGTACCGGGTGGACACCTCGCTTGATGGCTCCGTCCTCATCCACGCACTAAAGTAGGCGATGTCCCTCTGCACCTCGCGGAGCGCCTCGGAGATGCGGACCCGCTCCTCGCCGGCGATCTCCTCATGACCCGGGCTCGGAGCGGCGCGGCGTCGGATCACGTAGACGAACTCGCGGTACGAAACGACTGCAGCAAGCGCGTCGGCGTAGAGCTGTTGGCGGCGAGATCGCTCCTGCCGGACCCCCGTGATCCAGAGGCTGATCAGCGCGACGATCGCGCTGACCCCCCCGGCCACAATCGTGGCGATCGCCGCCGCCGTCCAGCCGGACTGCTCCGCCGCAAGCAGGATCACGCTGCTTCCTCCTTCGGTCCGTCGTGCGGCGCCTCGGGCCCCGCCCAGATGCCTCCCTTGAGCCCGCCGGTCTCCCGCCAGTACTCCTCCCGGAAGAGGTGGATCCGCGCGTACTGGATCAGGCCGAGCAGGCCCTCATCTGGCGTCCAGCACTCCTCCGGGGCGGCCCAGGGGGGCCACATACACAGGCGTGCTCTGGAGTAGCGATGCGGGGACTCGATTGGGCCGTCGACGGTGACGTCGATCAGGGCCGGCTCGGTCCGGTTCCGGAGCCGGATGGTCAAGGTCCTGGTCACCTCGTACTCCGGCACTGGGACGGCGACGACGTAGACGATTTCAGCCCCCTTCCCCTTCCCGACCTTCTTGCAGCCCATCGTGCTGAACGACTTCCGGGCCTCCCGCTCGAAGCGCAGGCGGGTCCGGAAGTCGTGGTACCAGGGCGCCGGCTTACTTCGCCGTGCCATCGCCGTAGGCGGATGTCCGCTTCAGGCTGGCTGCACCGGCACCAAACGCTGCACCCACCTTCGCCGAGTCACCGGCGGCGACGGCCTCGGCGAGGCTGGCCTTCGCCGAGGGTTCGGTCTCAACGTAATCGGGGAAGACGCGGCGGAGCACTGACCGGGCGCGGTCCTCGTCCTCGGCGTTGTCGATCGCCTCGCTAATCGAATCGCCAAAGCCGCGAAGTCGATCAACGGCCTCCTCGCGGGAGACCCCCTCAGGGAGCTTGATCGGGTCGGAGACGCCAGCCGGATCGGGCGTGTCCCGCGAAGCGAGATCGTCTGCAGCGCCATGGAAAAGATCCCGGAGGCTCTCAGCGATGGTGTCCTCCTCGTCAACATGGCCGAGAGCGAGCGCCTCGGTGTTGAACGAGCTCACGACCGGCCGATCGTCCTGCTTCGTTGCCGCCTTCGCCAACCTGATCACCCGAGCCCGATGAATGCGGGCCGACCCGGTCGGGCCATTCAGCAATTCGGTGTGCTTCTCCGGGTCGCTCGCGTCCCAATCGTGCTGCTCCGTGTTGGGAATCCAGCGACCGTCACCTTCGGCCCTGGTGAGGGCGACGATCAAGTCGACGCTCGGGTCTTGATCTCTGTCGAGCGGCTCGTTGAAGCTGATGACGATCGCGCGCTTCGATACCTCGCAGATGGCGGCCGGATATTCCTCGCGCACGCCGCCGATGACGAACTCGGCCACCTCTCGCACGATCGTGTCGGGAGCTACGCCGTCGCCGTCGGGACCGAGCTCGGGGTGGTGTCGGCGGTCGAGCACGACGCCGCAGTCGGCGTCGGAGACCGGTTTGTTGACGGTGCCGTGGGCGACCGAGCCGGAGTCGAAGGTCTTCAGCGCCCCCTCGAACTTGCGCGCCATACGTTTGACGAGGTTTCGCCGCTCCTTGGTCTCTAAGAGCACGTCATCGTCGACGGCGATCTGCCGCCGCACGTTGGTCAGGATCTGCCCCGTGTGGTCGGGGCCGCTTCTGGAAGCCATCTGGCCCTCCAAGGTCGTAGCTGTCAGCTGTTGAGCGAGCCCAGTAAGCGAGGTATCACCCCGAGGACGCGACTCGTGACCATGGTCGCAATTGGCCCGGACGTTGAAGCCCCGCCGGCAAGGGTGATGAGGCCTCGCCGGCGGGGATGAGGCTTGACAGCTACGACGCGGGGGTTGTACCCGATCCGGCCGGACGGAACGGCGGGGATCCAACCCCGGATTCACATCGGCCCCCAACCACCGCTTGCTTCCCACGAAGCCGCCGCGCTCCTTCAGAGGCTCGCCAAGGCTGAGAGTGGCGCGGGACCGCGCCACTCTCAGCCGCAGTTCAGCGCCAACGCTTCACCCCTCACGCACTATCACTCGCTGAGTGAGCTGACCCAAACGGCCCCGATCCTCGACATCCCCGGTGGATGCTCACGATCGGAAAGCTCGGCGCCGGCCAGGAGGCCTACTACCTCGAGAAGGTCGCCGGGGGCGCCGAGGACTACTACTCCGGCGAGGGCGAGGCGGGGGGCCGCTGGAGGGGCGATGCCGCCAGAGACCTCGGGCTCGAGGGCGAGATCGGCGCAGAGCAGCTGACCGCGATGCTGACCGGCCGGGACCCGGCCACGGGCGACCAGCTTCTCGGCAACGTCGGCGTTCGAGCCCGCGGCGCCGTCCCCGGCTTCGACCTCACCTTCTCGGCGCCGAAGTCGGTCTCCTTACTCTGGGCCCTCGGCGACCCTGGGATCTCAGCGCCGATCCGCGATGCGCACGAGCGCTCGATCGACGCGGCCCTGGGCTACCTCGAGCGCCAGGCATGCTGGACCCGCCGCGGCGCCGGCGGCGCCACCTTCCTGGAGGGCTCTGGCTACCTAGCGGCCGCCTACCGCCACCGCTCCTCCAGAGCCGGCGACCCCCAGCTCCACACCCACGTCCTGATCGCCAACGCCACGAGGGCAGAGGATGGCCGCTGGACCAGGCTCTACCACCCGGCGATCTATGAGCACGCCAAGACCGCCGGCTACCCCTATGAGGCTCAGCTCCGCCACGAGCTGACCCAAGAGCTCGGCGTCCGCTGGCAGGAGGTCCGCAACGGGATCGCCGAGCTGATCGGCTTCACCGATCGCCAGCTGCGCGAGTTCTCGACCAGAAGGGCGGAGATCCTCGCCGCGGCGGGAGCCGATGCCTCGGCCCGGGCCCGCCAAGTGGCGACCCTGGCCACCCGCTCGGCCAAGGAGCGCGAGCTAACCACCGGTACCCTCCGCGAGCGTTGGGCCGAGCGAGCGCTCGAGGTCGAGCTCGACCAGCTGCAGATCTCCCTTGTCCTTGGCAGCGCCCCCAACCCTGCCGCCGTCACCCGCACGGTCTTAACCGCCGAGCAGGTAGACCGTGCGGTGACGGCGCGCGCATCTCACTTCGATCGTCGCGACGCAGTCCAGGCGGTGGCTCAGTGCCTTCCAGATGGGGCGGAGGCAGATGAGGTTGAGCGAACGGCCGATGCCTACCTCGCCTCTGAGAACATCGTCAGCCTCGGCCAGGGTCCAAAGGGCGAGCGCTTCACCACCGTTCGGATCTGGGAGCTCGAGCAGGAGGCGCTCTCAACTGCTCGGCGGATGCGCGCGGAGGAGCGGCCGGTCGTCGGCGAGACGGTCGCCGAGGGCGTGATCGGCGCCCGCCCGAGCCTGAAGGCCGACCAGCGCCGAATGGTCGAGCGCCTGCTGGCAGGCTCCGAGGGCCTTCAGATCGTGATCGGCGAGGCCGGCACCGGTAAGAGCTACGCGATCGCCGCCGCGGCCGAAGGCTGGGCCCAGGCTGGGATCTCCTTACGGGCTGCTGCGCCGACCTGGCAGGCCGCCAACGTCCTGGAGGCCGAGGGTGTGCCGGCGACCAGCATCGCCTGCCTCCTGGGCGAGCTCGACGACTCCGAGCGCCGCGGTCTCCTCACCCTGCCGCGGGGCTCGGTCCTGCTGATCGACGAGGCGGCGATGGTCGACTCCCGGACCCTGGGCCGGTTGATCTCCCAGGCCGCTCGCGCCGAGGCGAAGCTGGTCCTGGTCGGCGATCCCGAGCAGCTTCCGGCGATCGAAGCCGGAGGTCTCTTCCGGGCGCTCGCTGAGCGCTCAGAGCCAATTCGCCTTGACGAGGTGATCCGCCACAACCACGAGCTGGAGATGCGGGCGGCGAAGCGGATCCGCGAAGGGCGTGGGGTGGAGGCGTTCGAGCTCTACCGCTCCTCGGGGCGGGTGGTGGTCGCAGCCGATGCGCCCGCCAGGCGGGAGGCGATCCTCGCCGACTGGTGGGCCTCGTTCTCCCGGGGCGAGGAGGCGCTGATCATCTGCCAGCGAAACGCCGAGGTCGAGCGGCTGAACGCCGGCGCCCGCTCGCTGATGCGCACCCACGGCCGCCTGGAAGAGGCGGAGATCGAGGTCGGCGGCCATCCCTTCGCCGCCGGCGATCACGTCGTCACCCGGGTCAACGACCTCTCCCACGGCGTCCACAACCGCGAGCGCTGGCTGATCGCCGGGGTCGACCCGGAGCGCCGAGAGGTGGCGCTTCGGGGGCTCGATCAGCAGCGAGAGGTCGTGCTCGGCTCCTCCTACCTCGAGGCCAGGAACCCGCAGAGCGGAGCCCCGGCGATCGAGCACACCTACGCCTCCAACCTCTACCTCGCGCAGGGACGCACAGTTGAGCGAGCCTTCGTCGCCGCCGAGCCTTCGATGGACCGCCAGGATTTCTACGTCGCCCTCTCCCGCGCCCGCGAGCAAAGCCAGCTCTACCTCGTAGCCGAGCCACAGTCAGAGCGCGAGGAATACGCACCGCGCCAGCCCTCCGGGCGGGAGCAGATCATCGACCTGCGCGAAGCGATCGAGCGCGACGGCTCCCAGCTCGCCGCAGTAGATGAGGCGCTCCGGGCCCCGCTCGCCGGCCTTGCGACGTCAGAGCTGGTTGAGGGCCGCGAAGCGCTCGAATCGCAATATCGGGCCGAGCAGCTTGGACAGGGGCCCAACGAGCCCGCGCAGCCTTCGTCGGAGCCAGAGGCGGAGCTGGCGATCGTCGAATCGTTGCTCGCCGAGCGACGCGGGCTGGTGATCGCCGCCGACCGCGCCCGTCCTCCCGGATACGTCACCGCGGCGTTAGGCGAGAGACCCGCCGACGCGGCTCAGCTCGCCCGCTGGGAGCGTGGGGTGGAGCTGATCGAGAGACACCGCCAGACCCATGGCATCAGGGACCGAGGAAGCGCCCTGGGGCGTGAGCCGGAGAGCGGCTTTAAGCGCGCCGCCTGGGAGCGATCCGAGAACCGCCTCGCCGAGGTCCAGCGCCAGCTTGGGCGAAGCCGCGAGATTGGCCTCGAGCGCGACCTCGGCATCAGCTTCGGGCCCTGAGCGACTGCTCGGGCTGACTCTTCCCGGCGACGTCCACCCGGCATCGCCTGGGCGTCCGGCGGCCAAGTTTGGCACGGCAAAGCCGTGCGGTTGGCCGCCTCATGGACACCCAGACGAAGCCGCCCGCAACTGCCCGCCGCGAGTCAAACGCCGAGCTGCTCTCAGCGCTCCTCGAGCGAGACGAGGGACGGCTGCGAAGCCAGGCCCGCCGCCACGCCGAGCTGCCCGAGGACGCCGAGGACGCCCTGCAGTCGGCCTACCCTATGTTCATCAAGCGCTTCCGCGGCGACTGCGAGCCGCTCGCCTGGCTCTACACCACGGTGAAGCGCGAGGCCTGGCGGATCCGCCGACGGGCATCGCGGCGGCGCGAGCTC
Organism: Solirubrobacterales bacterium; assembly: GCA_046330315.1. GTDB lineage: Bacteria > Actinomycetota > Thermoleophilia > Solirubrobacterales > 70-9 > JAXLSZ01. Next base: position 456,912 of record JAXLSZ010000006.1, on the reverse strand, counting down.
AGCCTCGACCGCCCCCTGGGCGCGGAGGACTCCGGGCAATCCTGGGTCGAGGCGATGCCAAGTAACGTGCCCGGGCCGGCGGAGCTGGCGCTCCGCGGCGAGGACCTCGGCGAGCGCCAGGAGATGCTCGCCGAGCTGAAACCCGACCAGCGTCGGGCCCTCGGCCTGCTGGCGGCCGGGTTCAGCTACCGCGAGATTTGCCAGATCACCGGTTGGACCCACACCAAGGTAAACCGCTCGGTGGCGGAGGGGCGGGTTGGCGCTTCGTGGCTCTCTCGAGACCGCTGGGGAGTAGATCGGCGCCCTAATCGCTCAAGCAGCCATGAAGCTCTGCGAAGGGGATCCGAGCGGCTTCGCTGATCTCACTGGAGGCCGAGGCCAGCTTTGACGCCTTGGTCTTCAGCGATGAGGTGCCCGAGCGCTTGGCGAAAGGAGGGTATGCGCGGTGAGCGGCGGCGCATTTCGACTCCATTCTCGACAGATACGGGTGATGGGCGAGATCGCCTCACAGGTCAAGCGGTTCTTCACCGAAAAGAGCCTCGCCGAGTACTTGGCTGTCTCTGATCGCACCATCCGTGACTGGATCCGCCGAGGAGATCTCCCTTCTTACAAGCTCGGGGGCTCGCGACGGATCGACCCCGCCGACGTCGAGGTCTTCCTTGCTGCGCGCCGCGAGGTCCGCCGATGAGGCGTCGCGAGTCGCCGATCAAGCGCCACAACCCCTCCGGCGAGCGGGTTTGGGTCGCCCGCTACACGAGTCGCGATGGGAAGCGGCGAATCGCAAAGCCGGCATGGAACGACGGCAAGGGCACCTTCGCGCGGAAGCGCGAGGCCCAGCGTGCGATTGACGAGGCCTACGAGCGCTCCGATCGACCCGACACGCTCGGCGACTACTTCACGATCTGGCCCAAGCGCCACCCGCGCTCGGCGCGAACCGACGCAACAAACGAGCACCGGATCAACCGCGTGCTCGACGTCGAGCTGGACGGGATCCCGCTGCGCAGCTGGCCGCTGCGCGACCTTCGGCGCCGGCACACGATGGCGCTCCTCGACTACATGCTGCGCGTCCAGGGCCGGGCCGCAACCGGCGCGCGGGGGATCCTCGCGGCGCTCTCGGCGATGACAGAGGACGCAATCACCGACGACGTCGCCGAGGTCAACCCGTTCAAAGGGCTGAGGGTTCGGGCCAACGATCCGCGGGCGCTAAAAGCACCGCGCCCGCCACGGGTCTTCAGCTTCGCCGAGATGCACCACTTCGCCGCGGCCGCAGGACGGTGGGAGCCGATGGTGCGCGTCTTCACCGACACGGGGATGCGCCTTGGCGAGGTCCTGCCATTACGACGCGAGGACTTCGATGGGGAGACGTTCACGGTGCGGCGAACGGCGCACGAAGGCTCGATCCTCGAAGGAACGAAGACCGATCACGGCCAGCCCTCGGCCGGCCGAGTGGTCCCATGCCCGCCGGGTCTGGCGGCGCTGATCGAGGCGACGGCGCCGCGGATCGACACGGACCTTCTCTTCCCGACCCCAACGGGCAAGCTCTGGCGCGAGCGGAATTTCTATCGGGACGTCTGGTACCCGACCCAGAAGTCCGCGGGCATCGACATCCGCCCGCACGAGTGCCGGCACTCCTACGTCACCCACCTCCGCGCCGCCGGCGTCAACGATGCCGATCTCGCCGAGATCGCCGGCCACCGGGTTGAGACGATGCTGGCTCGCTACACCCACCCATTGCGACGGAGCTTCGAGCAAGTGCGGGGAGTCATTGGGTGACGCAGCCATCAGGATCTTTCGAGGGCATCGATCACCTTGCGGGCGGCATCTTCCGGCGGCTCGTGCTCCCAGACCCTGATGACCGCCCAGCCTGCAGCAGCCAGCTCCGCGTTGGTCCGTCGATCGCGCTCGACGTTCCGCGCGATCTTTGCGCTCCAGTAGGAGGCGTTCGTTTGAGGGCTCTTTCCGTGGTCAGGGCACGCATGCCAGAAGCACCCATCGACGAAGACAGCGACCTTCTGCCGGCGGAAGACGACATCGGCGCGACAGGCCAGTTCCTTGGTGGGCTTGGCGTTCACGCGATAGCGCAGGCCGCGGCCGTGCAGCGCAGAGCGCAGCGCAAGCTCGGGACGGGTATCCCGCTTTCGGTTGCCCTGCATCGCCGCTCTGACGGCTGGCGACGAAGCGGCCGGTGCCCGGGGAACCTCGATCACACGAATTCTGGGCTGCGCTTGGAGCAGCGTTCCATCGGCCCCAGTATCTAGCTTCCCCGAGATGGACGCGATCTCACTTTTCTCGGGGGCTGGCGGGCTGGATCTTGGTTGCGAGGCGGCTGGTTTCAAGACGGTTGCTGCGGTTGAGCTCGATCAGACGGCCCGGTCCACGATGCACGCGAACCGGCGCCACTTCTTCCCGAACTTGCGAGAGAACGCTGTGCTGAGCGACATCATGGATACGGAGCCGCGCGATCTCCTAGAGCGAAGCGGACTGGAGCGGGGCGAGGCGGCGTTGCTCCACGGCGGCCCCCCATGCACCCCGTTCTCGAAGTCGGGGTATTGGCTCGCCTACAAGCGGGCTGGCGCGGACCCGCGGGCGAGTCTGCTCGACGAATACGTGCGCATGCTGGGGGGCATCAGGCCGCGGGCCTTCCTCATGGAGAACGTCTACGGGCTCGCGTACCGCAACCAGAACCGGGCCGTGCTGGAGAGGTTCCTCTGCGCGACCCGCGACGCGGGATACGTCGTCGACTTCCGGGTCCTCCTGGCTGCCGATCTCGGCGTGCCCCAGCTGCGCCAGCGGCTGTTCTGCGTCGGGTTTCGCCGCGATCTCCTGCAGCCCGCTTCGCGTGAATGGCGGTTCCCCTGGCCCGAGCCAACGCACTCCGGCCCGCACGAGACCCGCAAAGGATGGGACGCGGGGCTGCCGCGCCACATGAGCGCTGGAGAGGCCTTGGCCTCCCTGCCGGCTGAGCTAAACCCACCCGAGCCGGAAGAGAAGGTCGGAGGGACGCACGCCGACAGCCTTCGAAAGGTCCCACCCGGCGAGAACTACCTGTTCTGGACCGCGCAGCGCGGCCACCCGCGACCCCGATTCGAGTGGCGCTCTCGCTACTGGAGCTTCCTGCTGAAGCTTCACCCAGAGAGACCCTCGCCCACGATTCAGGGGCAGCCGGGGCCCTGGGTGGGCCCGTTCCACTGGGACAGCAGGCGGCTTCGCGTCCCGGAGGTCAAGCGGCTGATGACCTTCCCAGATGAGTTCGAGGTGCTCGGGGCGCGCAGGGAGCAGCAGCTTCAGCTCGGAAATGCTGTGCCGCCCAAGCTCGGCGAAGCGGTCGCTTCGGCAATCGCCGACGAGCTTCGCCGGCTCAGCGATGCGGAGCGACTTGAGCTTGCTCTCGCTGCCTGAGCGTCAGCGGACTCCACTCCCAGACGCCGGCCTCGGAGCACCCGGCTAGGTTCCAGCAGATGGGGATCAGGTTGGAAGATCAGGCGCTGCTGCTGGTCCTCGATGACGCCATTGCCTTGGCACGATCGAGGGAAGAGTTGCCGGCGTTATGGCTCGCCCGCGTAGAGCGTCTCGGGGAGCTCGGGATCAAGACCTACATCGCGGCGCTCGGCGGAGCGCTGCTTGCAAAGGCCACGGATCCTCGGGTCGACAGCCTCAGCCAGGACGAGGGAGCGGGCCCGCGGGGCTACAGCCTCCGCAAGGCCGCTGAGTTCCTTGCTCACCACAACGAGGGCCGATACCACCTCGGCGCTCAAGGCCGATGGCCGCTGAACAACCGCCCGTTCCTGGGAGGGCCGGCTCGCATCGACGAGTTCACGAAGATCTCGGGCAAGGCGAGGCCAGCCTACGAAGCCTTCTTGGATAGCGCGCGGGACCTGAACCGGCTGGACCGTCCCGGGGCTCTTCAGGCTCTTGCGGCGTTCCTGCGTGTGCGGATGGCGGTCCAAGAGGCGGAGCGCGCCGAAACGCGTAGCGTCCGCGAGCTCGAGAGCGGTGTTGCGCTGGAGGCCCTGGAGGGGATCATCGATCGATTCGTCCGCGAGGACCCTGAGGGCGGCCGACGCGCCCAGGCCCTGGTCGCGGCCATTTTCGATTGCGCCTTCGATGAGGTTGCGCTCCAGCCGATCAACAGCCCCCACCCCGGCGACGTCCGGATCTTCTCGGAAGGGGAGCTCGTCCTTGCGGTCGAGGTGAAGCAACTGCCGGTCGGGGAGGCCGTCCCGCTCGAGCTGGCCCGGGAAGCCGCGGAGCTGGGCACCGACCTCGCCCTTCTGGTGGTGATTGCCGAGAGACACGCAGCCCTCGACCGCGAACGGGTGCAGCGAGAGGCGCTCCGCGACCACGGTGTCCTGCTCTTTGTCTGCGAGAGCGTGCTTGAGCTGGTCAGCTCGGTCGCCGTGCTCTCGGCGACGCCGGCGGTACGGATCGAGGCTGAGCTCCCCGGTGCGTTCGCGGCCCGCATGCGCGAGCAGGGTGTGACCGATGGTGGGCAGCGTTCATGGAGAGAGCTTGTCGAGGGGCGCCTATGACTAGCGAGGAGACGATGAAGCCATGATGCCGAACACTCACACCGTCGCCTTGGACGGGGGCACCCTCCAGCGCGGCTTTTGGCTCTACACATGGGAAGTCACACCGCCTGACGGCGAGAAACTCCTCTATGTGGGCCGTACCGGAGACAGCTCGTCGCCGAACGCGCAGTCGCCCTTCAATCGGATGGGTAAACATCTCGGCAACCTCGAGACCAGCAGCATGCTGCGTAACCACCTCGACAAGCGCGGGGTCCTCCCCGAGCAGTGCAAGTTTCGCTTAGTCGCGCACGGGCCGATCCTCGAGGAGGCCGATGGCATGGAGGCGCATAAGGAAAGGCGCGATCTGATCGGGGCGCTCGAGAAGAAGCTCGCCGAGGACCTGGCAGCTGCCGGCTATGAGGTCATGAACACGGTCAACTGCCTCAAGCCTCTCGATGAGGAGATGTATGCGCCAGTCCATGCCGCGTTCGCCCAGGAGTTCCGAGGACTTTGAGTCCCGCGATCGGCTAGGAGCGCCATCGGTCTCGGCGGCGCCATGACCTTCGGCGAAATTCGCCGAAGATGTCATGTCTCATCCTGGTCTCATTCTCCAAGGATCCCCCATTGCAGAGCGAAATAGCGCGGAGGCTCGTCGGTCTACGAAACCGAAGGTCACAGGTTCGAATCCTGTCGGGCGCGCTCGCCGAAAACCGGAGCGTGGGCAAACCGGGTGGGCCACCGGCGGGCCCCATCACCCCGGAGGGACACCGATGACGGACACCACCTGCCACATGTCGATCTCGCTCGACGGCTTCGTCGCCGGGCCAGGCCAGAGTCGCGAGCACCCCCTTGGGAAGCGCGGGCGGGAGCTGCACAGCTGGCACCTCGGCGACGAACGCGCCAACGAGGCCGACGAGACGGCGTCCGGCTGGCTCATGCGCCCGCGGGGCGCCTACCTCATGGGCCGCAACATGTTCGGGCCGATCCGCGGCGAGTGGAGGGAGGATTGGCGCGGGTGGTGGGGGCCCGAGCCGCCTTATCACGCTCCGGTGTTCGTGCTCACCCACCATCCTCGCGAGCCGATCGAGATGAAGGGCGGGACGACGTTCCACTTCGTAACCGACGGCTTCGAAGCCGCCTACGCACAGGCCTGTGAGACGGCCGGCAAGAGGGGCGTGGACATCGCTGGCGGCGCCTCGACCGTGCGGCAGGCGCTCGGCGCCGGGGTTGTCGACGAGCTCACGCTCGACATCGCCCCGGTCCTGCTCGGGTCCGGCGAGCGGATCTTCGACGGCGTCGATTCCTTCGCGCTGGAGCCCGTCGAGGTCTTGCACTCTCCGCTGGCCACCCACATCCGCTATCGCCGGGTGGGTTGAGCCGCCGCCCTCAGCCGCCCCGAGGTGTGTCGCACCGACTTGGATGCCATTGTCGCGACCTGCCCGGCATCATCCCAGCTGGCGGTCCAGGTTGGAGGCGGCGCTGATCAGCGCAAGGTGTGCAGTGGCCTGGGGGAACCCAGCAGTGACGTTTGCGCCATTTGCGATCTCCCCCCTCGGCCTAGGGAACGAGCACGAGTTTCCCCCTGTCCGCCGAGCTCTCGAGCATTTCATGGGCTCGGCGAGCCTCGGACAGCGGCATTCGATCGGCGACGACCGGGTGGATCCTGCCCTCGCGGAGCAACTCGAGCAGGGCGCCGAAATCCTCTCGGTACCAGTCCGTGTCGCGGGGCCCCCCGCCCACCGGAAGCGCTGCGTGACGGCTGCTCACCGGAAGCACCTGGCGGCCACTGCGCAGCTTTTGGACCCGGTAGACCAGCACCCGCCGGCGGGGTGATAGCAGGCCCCACAGCGAGACGGCGGCGGTTGCCGCGTACCACTTCATCCACCCGCGCCAGCTCTTGCGCCCGTTGACAACGGTTCCGGAGTGGCCGAACACCACAAGCCTCCCGCCTGGTCGAAGCGCGCGGAAGGAGCGCAGCGAGAGCACGCCGCCGAATCCGTCCAGGGCCACGTCCACCCCTTCGCCATCGGTCAACTCGCGAATCCGCGCAAGGAAGTCTTCGTTGCGGTAGTCGATTGGCGTCGCACCGAGCTGCTCCACGGCGGAGAAGTCGCGTGCGGAACAGGTCCCGTACATGCGAAGCCCCGCCACCGCACCAAGCTCGAGGACCGCGGTGCCCACTCGACCGGCCGCCCCGTGGACGAGCACCGACTCCCCCGGCGCCACCCCGGCGGTGCGGTGCAGCAGCTGGTAGGCGGTCATGTGCGTGAAGAGCAGGCTCAGACCCTCCGCCGGGTCAATGTCCTCGGGCACATCCACCGCGTTCTCCTCCAACACGCAGACGCGCTCCGCGTCCGCGCCCCACACGGTCAGCGTGCCGACACGGTCTCCGATCCGAAGCCTCGAACAGCCGGGGCCGAGCTCTTCGACGACGCCCACCAGCTCGTAGCCAGGGGTAAACGGCGGCCTCGGCACGCCGAGGTATGAACCGGCCCGGAGCATCGCATCGGTGTACGACACACCCGCCGCGAGAACCCTGACGCGAACCTCGCCCGGACCGGGTCGGGGAACCCGATCGTCGATCACCCTCACGACCTCGGGTCCGCCGTAACGGTCCACGACCACGCGCTTCATTCGGGCGTCCTTGCCGGTCTCCATCACGACCTCCTCAGATCGGGGCCGGCTCGCCGGAAATCCTCCCACAGTTCGGCCGCCGGTTCGAGATCACGGCCACTCGGTCGCGGGCGCTGCCGGCCGTCGCGTCCGCTTCCGCAGCAGCGTTACGAGTACTCCCTGGCCGGGCCTGGGCGGAATCAGCCGGCTAGTCTGGGCGCGAATAGCCGAACGCGAAGAAGGCCTCTTGAAGCTTGCGATCCACAACCCCTCCTTCGACTACGCCGGCGGCCCGGAGATGATCGCGCCGACGCTGGCGGCGACCGCGCGCGCCGCCGAGCAGGGAGGGGCGGACCAATACACGCTGATGGATCACTGGTTCCAGATCCCGTCGTTCGGGGCCGCCGAGCGGCCGATGCTGGAGGGCTACACGGCGCTCGGCTACCTCGCCGCCCAGACCGAGCGGATCCGGCTGGGCCTGCTGGTCACCGGCGTCACCTACCGCCACCCGGGCCTGCTTGCGAAGACGGTGACGACGCTCGACGTTCTCTCCGGCGGCCGGGCGGAGCTAGGCCTGGGAGCCGCCTGGTTCGAGGAGGAGCACCGCGGCCTCGGCGTCCCCTACCCGCCGCTGGGCGAGCGCTTCGAGCGGCTCGAGGAGACGATCCGGATCTGCCTGCAGATGTGGGGGCCCGACGACGGCCCGTTCGAGGGCAAGCACTACAGCCTTGCCCGCACGCTCTGCTCGCCGCCCCCGGTCCAGCGGCCGCGCCCGACCCTGCTGATCGGCGGCGGAGGCGAGCGCAAGACGCTGCGGCTGGTGGCCCGGTATGCCGACGGCTGCAACCTGTTCGGGAGCGATCGCGACGTCATCGCCCGCAAGCTCGAGGTCCTCAGGGGCCACTGTGACGACCTCGGCCGCGACTACGAGTCGATCGAGAAGACGATCCTTCACTCCGGCAACCCGCTGGACGACGTCGAAGGCTTCCTGGCGGCGATGGAGTCAATGGCCGGGCTCGGCATCGGAAAGGTCTGGGTCTCCAACAGGGTCCCCGACCCGCCTGCCTGGGCGGCCGAGGTCTGCGAGGCGACTGTCGCGCCGCTGTCCGAGCTCGGCTAGGAAGCGCTCGCGCCCGCCGGGCCGAAGCGCCCCTGCCCCCTGAACGCGGGGTCCAGACGAAGGGTGCCGCCCCCCGGCCCGAAAGGGTGCCGCCCTCTGGCCCTCGGAGCAGCGGTCGGTGTGGGGAATTGCGCAAGTTCGAAACCGATGCGCCGGGAGCCGTCGTAGCTGACCCAGGAAAGTTCAACCATCAAGGAGGTTCCAAGGTGAAGCGCATGTTGATACTCGGGGCATCGATAGCCCTGGTCGCGGCGTTCGCGGCCCCGGCGGCGGCCGCACCGAGCAAGAACATCGTCCAGACGGCGCAGTCGGCCCCGCAGTTCTCGACCCTGGTCTCGCTGGTCAAGAAGGCGGGCCTGGTCGACGACCTGTCGGGCCCCAAGAAGCTGACCGTCTTCGCTCCGACCAACGCGGCGTTCGCCAAGGTGCCCAAGAAGACGCTCAACTACCTGGGCAACCACCCGAGGAAGCTGCGGAAGGTGCTCCTCTACCACGTGCTGGCCGGCAAGTACCCAGCCAGCAAGGTGGTCAGCCGTGACTCGGCAAAGACCCTCGAGGGTGCCCGGGTCCGGTTCAGCGTCAAGGGCGGCAAGGCCTACGTCAACGACGCGAAGGTGATAGCCGCGGACATCCGCTGCAGCAACGGCATCGTCCACGCGATCAACCGGGTGCTGATCCCGCCCAAGCTGTAGCCAGCTGGGAAGCGCAGCCACCGGGAGACCGGGACCACAGTCGCGGTCCCGGTCTCCCGGCCCGGCATTTCCTTGACCGCAGGCCGGTTCCGGGATTCCGGGCTGGATTGGCAGACGGTGACTGGGTTACCGCTGACCGCCACAATGGGGATCGAGGGAGGAGCCCCGCCTTCAATTCCGGTGCCCGGTCGTGCACGGGGGTTGATCAGCGCGGTGTCAGCAGCGCCCAGGGGCGCCGCTGCCACGTCGGGTCGTTCGAGCTTCGCCCCTAGTCGGCTCCACGCGGTGGACGCCGCGAATCAGTGAGGTGGGCGCTGCGCGACGGCGTTGATCAGCACTCGACTATCAGGTGGAAGTCGTTGTCCTCGACGTCGTTGAAGGTGAAGCCCTTCCTGTAGATCGTCACGCCGACCTTGTTCGGGTTGTTGTCGAGGTTGAGGCGGGCCTGAGCAGTCGCTCCGGCTCCGATCACGCCGGACCAAAACCGAAGCCCACGGTCGCAACCGGGACGCAGCCCCGGAGGCTGCGGTTGAAGGTGACGAAGTACTGCCCGGTCCCGGTCCGCCCGGCGTCGGTGACGCCGCTCGCCTCCCCCAGGACCCCGCTCGAGCTCACGTGGGCGAAGAGGCTCTTCAGCGCGAAGGGTCCGACCGACTCGGGCTTCAGCTTGGCGCCGGGCCATCACGTTCGCGTAGCTGAGGCGTGGACGCACGGTACGAACCTACCTCCACCCCGCCGGCGGGTCAATTCCGGCTGGCGCCGATCCCCGCTTCCGGCTGCCTGCCCGGGCGCCTCCGAGCCCTGCCGCGCCGCGGGCCCGTGTCGAGGTTCAAGTTCCCGCTGCATGCCAGCGGTTTCTTGAAGCTCGGCGGGGGGTCCCCGATGGTCGGGTGCCACGGCCGGGCGGCGCCCTGCGACTACAGTTCGGCCGGTCCAACCAGCGAGGAGCGGAGGGCCGGATCGATGAGCGGTGCCAGCGAGAACGGGGGAGGCGACGGCGACGGGGTCCTGCTCAACCCGCACGCCTATCGGGGGTCCGAGCTGGACTCCGCCTCGGCACGGATCATGCGCTCGACCATCGAGTGGTTCGAGGACCGCGGCAAGGCGGCGCTCAAGGAGGCCGACCACGAGCGCACCTTCTACCGCGATTTCATCGACTTCCAGGCCTCCGAGCGGGCCTTCGCGACGATGCTCACCCCCGAGCGCGACGGGGGCGGCGATCCCGAGAAGCGATGGGACACCTACCGGATCTGCCAGTTCAACGAGATCACCGGCTTCTACGGGCTCGCCTACTGGTACACCTGGCAGGTCTCGATCCTCGGGCTCGGCCCGATCCTGATGTCGGTCAACGAGGGGGCGCGGCGGCGGGCGGCGGCGCTGCTCGAGGAGGGGGCGGTCTTCGCCTTCGGCCTCTCCGAGCAGGCCCACGGAGCCGACATCTACTCGACCGACATGGTCCTCGCCGAAGATCCGGGCCTGGACGGCGGGTTCCTGGCGAGCGGCGCCAAGTACTACATCGGCAACGGCAACGCGGCGGGGATGGTCTCGGTGTTCGGCCGCCGGGCCGACACCGAGGGGCCCGAGGGCTACGTCTTCTTCGCGGCCGACCCCGGCAACCCCCGTTACCGGCTCCTCAAGAACGTGGTCAACTCGCAGAATTACGTCTCCAACTTCGAGCTCGAGGACTACCCGGTCACGCCCGCCGACGTCCTGCACACCGGCCCGGCGGCCTTCGACGCGGCGCTGAACACGATCAACGTCGGCAAGTTCAACCTCGGCTTCGCCTCGATCGGGATCTGCACCCACGCCACCTACGAGGCGATCACCCACGCCGAGAACAGGGTCCTGTTCGGCTCCCGGGTCACCGAGTTTCCCCACGTCCGCCGCCTGCTCGCCGACGCCTACGCCCGCCTGGTCGGGATGAAGCTCTTCGCCACCCGGGCGATCGACTACATGCGCTCGGCCGGCCCCGAGGACCGCCGCTACCTCCTCTTCAACCCGCTGACCAAGATGAAGGTCACGACCGAGGGCGAGAAGGTGATCGACGCCCTATGGGACGTGATCGCCGCCAAGGGCTTCGAGAAGGACACCTACTTCGAGATGGCGGCCCGCGACATCCGCGCGCTCCCGAAGCTGGAGGGGACCGTGCACGTGAACATGGCGCTGGTGCTCAAGTTCATGGCCGCCTTCCTCTTCGACCCCGGTGCGCTCGAGCCGGTGCCGAGGCGCCGGGACCCCGCCGACGACGCCTTCCTCTTCGACCAGGGCCCGACCAGGGGACTGTCGAAGGTTCGCTTTGCCGACTGGCGGGCGGTCTACGAGCGCTTCGGCCACGTCCCCAACGTGGGGGTGTTCGCCGAGCAGGCCGGCTCGCTCGCCGAGCTGCTGGCGACGGCGCCGCCCGACGAGCACCAGCAGAGGGACCTCGACTACCTGCTGACCCTGGGCGAGCTATTCACCCTGATCCCCTACGGACAGCTGATCCTCGAGGAGGCCGAGCTCCACGGCCTGGCCGAGGACACCCTCGATCAGATCTTCGACGTCCTGGTCCGCGACTTCTCGGCCTACGCGGTGGAGCTGCACGGGAAGATCTCGGCGACCGGGGCCCAGCAGGACTGGGCGCTGCGGGCGGTCACCAAGCCCCACACCGACCCGCAGCGCTTCGAGAGCGTCGTCGCCAAGGTCCGCGGCCTGGCGGGCGCCTACCAGATGCGCCCGTAGTCCGGCCCTTCGCGCCAACCCGCCGAACGTCCCGGAGTTGTCGCTATGCGGGGTACTCCGGGACGTTCGATGGGTGGGTGGCGGCCCGGCGCCTAGTCGCGCCCCTCGCAGAGCGCCTCGATGCAGACGGTGATCGCCAGCAGCAGCGCGGCGTCCTCGCCGGGGGCGATCTGCACCCCGTAGGTCTCGCGCACCCGGAACCAGCGCTTGGAGATCTCCGCGACGGCGTCGCCGTCGCGCTCGACCTTGTACTCGTGCTCGAGGACGTTCCCCTTGGCCCGCATGTCCTCGCCGTCGCGGACATCGATCGAGAAGCGGTCGCGGATGCCGACCAGCGCCTTCTTGACGGTGGCGACGGTGTCGCCGTCGCGCTCGATCGCCATCTTGTCGCGGACGCTCAGCTTCCGCTCCTGGATCTTCGCCACCTCGTTTCCGGAGCCGTCCCGCAGGACGAAGGTCTGGCGCAGCCGCATCGCCTTGCCGTCCACCTTGAAGGCGTGGTCGCCGTCCTCGTCGTCGATCCAGTAGTCGTCCCCGATCGAGAGCATCTTCTCCCGCATCCGGTAGCGGGCACCGCCGTCCAGATCGTCTCCACGGAACAGCCCCATCGGTCCCCTAGCGCTCGAAGGCCCCGATGTCCGGGTCGCGGTCGCGCCTGTGGCCGCGCTGGTCGCGGGACGGCGCGCTGGACGCGGCCCTGCCGATCGCCGGGCTCCCCGCCTTCAGTGCAATGGTCTTGGTCGGCCCCCCGTTGCCCGCGAGCTGCCCGATCTTGGGGTTGGCGCGGACCAGGTCGACCGGCCCGTTGAACCCGGTGCAGCCGGGCTTGTGGGTGAGCAGGTTGTGGCCGCGGGAGTCGAAGGGGTTGCCGAGCGTCGTGCAGTCGGGCCCGAGCGCGCCCGCGAAGTTGACGCTGTTGAGGGCGATCAGCGAGTTCTCCACGCGGAAGGTCGTGGCCGGGCTGGCACCGATGAAGATGCCGCCGCCGGTACCGGTGCCCGAGGAGTCCGCGTCGGCGACGTTGCGCGCCACGGTCACCGCGTTCATCCTCACCTTGCCGGCGTTTGCGGCGACTCCGCCGCCGTCGAGGCCGGCGCGATTCCCGGCGATCGTGTCGTTGACGAGCGTCAACGGGGCGGCCGCGTAGATCCCGCCGCCCGTGCCCTTCACCGTGTTGGCGGTGATCGTCGAGTCGCGGACGGTGAGCTGCTTGCCGCCTGCGTAGATCCCGCCGCCGTCGGAGATCGCGCTGCCGTTGCCGGCGATGGTCGAGCCGGACACGGTGCCCTTGCCGTCGCCGAAGAAGCTGACGCCGCTGCGGTCGCTGCCTCGCACGGTGACCGCGTCGAGGCGCATGCCGCCGTCGTCGGAGGAGTAGATCCCCGCGTAGCCGCTGCCCGCGACCAGCGAGTCGCGCAGCACCAGGCCCTTGCTGCCGAAGTCGCCGAGGCCGTCGCGGCCGGACCCGGTGATCTTCACCTGCGTGCCCGTCAGGCCGCCGGGCGGGAACTGCGTCACCCCTGAATAGCCCGACGAGCTGATCTGCACCCGGTCGAAGATCACCGAGCCTCCCGAGAACTCCGTGACCCCGTCACGGCTGGGGTCGGAGACAGCGGTGCGCTGGGCGCGGACGTCGCCGGCGTCGAACTCGGTGATGCCGGCGTAGCCGGGCTTGACGATCTGGGTCCGCGTCATCGTGACGCTGCCCGTCCCGAACTCGGTCAGCCCGTCGTAGCCGGGCCGCAGGATCCTGGTGCGCTCGGTCTTCACCTCGCCGGCGTCGAACTCGGTGATCGCGGCGTAGGCGGGGTCGGCAATCGTCGTTCGCGTCGTGGTCACGTTGCCGCCGCCGTACTCGGTGATGGCCCCGAAGACGGACTTGGAGATGGTCGTCCTGGTGGCGAAGACGCTTCCCGCGTCGTACTCGTTGATCGTCGCGGCCCCGGAGCCGGCGAGGGTGCTGCGGATCACCCGCACCGAGCCCGGCCCCCGGTCGACGATCCCGTAGCCGCCCGGGCCCGCGTCGCGGATCACCAGTCGCCGCACGGTGATCCCGGCGAAGTCGCTGAAGACGTTGTCGAGGGCGCCGCCGTCCACGGTCGCGGGCTTGGGGCCGGGGGACTCGACGGTGAGCGGACCGGTGGGGTCGAGGTCGCCGGTCGCGTTGAGGTCCTCTCCCGGCCCGGGGATCTGCAGCGTGTAGGTCTTCCCCGGCTTCAGCAGCACGCGGTCCGGCCCGGGGTGGGAGTTGGCCGCCGAGATCGCCTCGCGGAGGCTGCAGTCGGCCTTCCTGCACCCGTTCGGGGCCGGGTCGTTGGTGCGGGTCACCGCGAAGTCCGACGCTGCGGCCGGCGCGGCCGCCGCCAAGCAGGCGACGATCGCCCCGAGCGGTGCGGTTCTCCCCAGAGCCCTGCGCATGAGCACGAGGTTACCCGGGATCGGCGGCGCTGTCACGGCCCCGCTCGGGGATGCGGCCGAGGTCGGCCTTCGCACCCCGCCCGTCGCGGTCAGACGGTCTCGCCGGTGAGGATCGCGGCCTGGATCCGTGACGTCTCCTCGGAGGGCTCGACCCCGAGCTCGGTGACCATGGCGCTGCGGCACTCCAGGTACTGGCGCAGCGCCTGGCTGACGCGGCCGGTGCGCGCGTAGCCGAGCATCAGCACGCGGTGGGCGCGTTCGTTGGTCGGGTCGAACTCGAGCAGCCGGCGGGCCGCATGGATCGAACGCTGCACCTGCCCCGCGGCCTCGTAGCTCTCCAGCAGGGCCGTCAGCAGGTCGGCGTGGAGCTCGGCCATACGCTCCCGCCAGCCGAAGGTCCACTCCGAGTAGCGGTCCTGCGGCAGCAGCTCGCCGCTCCACTGCTCCGCGGCATGCTCCAGCGCCGCGCGGCGTTCCTCGCCGCCGGCCTCGAGCGCCATCCGCGCCGCCCGCTCGAACCGCCAGACGTCGACCCGGTCGACCTCGCGCAGCGCCAGCCGGTAGGTGCGCTCCCTCGCCTCGATGACGCTCTGCTCGCTCTCGGGAAGGTCGAGCACCTTGCGCGCCCGCGAGACCGCGACCGCGAGGTGCTGGCGGGCCGCGTCGGAGGGCCGGTCCGCCCAGAACGCCTCGAACAGCGCGTCCTCGGACACCGGGTCGGGCCCCATGACGATCAGGAAGCGCACCACGCGCGCCGCCATCGGCCGCTTCCAGGCCGACTCCTCGATCTCCCAGCCGGCCCGCTTGACCCTGAAGCCCCCGTAGAGCTCCATGGCCAGGGGCGGTGGGTCCTCGCGAAGGCGCCGGCGCGCGACCCGGGCAGCTCGGGCGACCGCCTCCTCGGAGCTCTCGGCGAGCTCGGGGAGCTCCGCCAGCACGGCCGGGTGGTCGGCCCCGATCGCGGCGACCAGCGCCGCGCTGCGGACCGCGGCCTCTGGGTGGTCCGTCATCTCCACCAGCGCCTCCCCGCCGGGCAGGGCCTCCTGCATCGCCGGGAGCGCCGCGGCGGTCTCGATCAGGCCCTCCGCCAGCGCCTCCCAGAGCACCGGGCGGATCGAGGGCCAGTGGGCTCGCACCATGGCCCCCGCCTGATCGCCGGCCTGCTCCCAGGCCCGGGCGAGCTCCTCACAGGCGCTCGGCGCCTCCCCGGTGCGGTGCCCGAGGCAGGCCGCGGAGGCGAGCAGCCAGGCGCGATAGAGGCGGCCCCGCTCGCCCGGGAACTGCTCGTCGAGGACGCTCCGCGTCCGCGCGATCGCCTCCAGGGCGGCCTCCGGCGCCCCCGCCTCGCACAGCAGCGCGGCCATCTCCATGCAGATCAGGACGCGCCACGGCATCGGCGCGCGTGCCGCGTGGTCGAGGGCCGCGCGCGCGGCGGTCGCGGCCACGGCCGCCTCGCCTCGCCCGCTCGCCACCCGGGCCTCGGCCTCGGCCTGGTAGATCCCGCCCCAGCCGCCACCCTCCCTGCCGCCGGCATGCGCCAGCTCGATCTCGGCGTGCTCGAGCTCGCCCCGCCTGGCCAGCAGCGAGGCGCGCTGCAAGCGGAAGTCCTGGGTGGCGAAGCCCATGCCGACGCGCTCGGCCTCCTCCTCGCATCGCTCGAGCCAGGCGAGAGCGTCCCCACGCCGCCCGGTCAGCCGCAGGATGACCAGCACGATGCCCAGCACGTAGGGCATGCGGCCCTGCGGATCCCCCATCTCCAGCTGCTCGATCGCCGAGCGCAGCAACCCGAGCGCCTCCTCGGTGTTCCCGGCGGCCAGCTCCCTCGAGCAGTGAGCGATCGCATCCAGGAAGCCGAACTGCGCCAGGGCCTCCGGCTCGCGGTGCAGGCGCCCGCGAAGCTCCTCGGCCTCCTCGAAGCGCCCGGTGGTCGCCAGCGCGATCAGCTGGAACCAGGCGACCGCCGCGGCCGCAAATGCCGCCGCACCCTGGGCATCCTCCCAGCCGCGTGCGAGGTCGGAGATCTCCTCAAAGGCGCCGGTGAAGACCAGGGTGTCGGCGAGCAGGATCCGCGCCAGCCAATCGAGCTCGGCCTGGCCTGCGGCGCGGAAGCCGTCCGCCGCCGCCCGGAGCTGGGTGAGGGCTCGCTCGTGGTCCCCGGTGCCCCAGAGGATCTGCCCCTCCAGCAGCAGGCAGTCGGGCCTGGTCCGCAGCTCGGGCGGAAGGGCGGCGATGTAGGAGGTCGCCAGCCCCGGTGAGACCCGGGTCAGCCTCGGCCCCACCGCGACGAGGCTCTGCAGCGCCTCCTCGTGGCGCCCCGCCGCCAGCCAGTGCTCGATCGCGTCCTCGTGGAGCCCGCTGGACACCAGGCTGGCGGCGACCCGGGCGTGGAGATCGGCGAGCTCCTGCTCGGTCCGCATCGCCCGCAGCCGCTCGCGCAGGAAGCCGAGGAACAGCGGGTGGTAGGTCCCGGACCCGTCCTGGCCGCGCCGGAACAGGCCCGAGGCCTCCGCGGCGGCGTTGAACCCATCGGGCAGCCCGAGGTCGGCCGCAAGCGTGGGAGTGAGCGCGTCGGGGACGCCGGAGTCGACCATCTGCAGGCGCTCGGCCTCCCCGAGCCGCTCCAGAACCTCCTCGGCCAGGTAGCGGAACAGGTCCTCGCTCCGCAGCGGTCCCGGGCCGCCGGCGTCGTTGGTCATCCCCGTCAGCGCCACGGCGATCGGCCACCCTCGGCTGGCCGCCTGCACCGACTCGACCTCGGCCTCGCTGGGGGCGCCACCGCGCCGCAGCTCGAGCACCTGCTCGGTTTCCGCGGCGCTGAAGATCAGGTCCGCCTGGCCCAGCTCGAGGAGCTCGCCCGAGGCGCGCAGCTTGCCGATCCGCAGCGGCAGCGCGACGCGGGTCCCGATCGCCAGCGATAGCGGCGCGCCGCGGACGTTGAGGAGCTGATCGAGGACAGCGAGCGCCTCGCCGGATCCCTCCAGGCCCTCGGCGTCGTCGACGACGATCACCAGCGGCTCGACCAGCAGCCGCTCGACGTCGACCACGAAGGCGGTCGTCGCCGAGCCCACGTCGACTCGCTCCAGCGGAGCGTTGAGGGCATCTCCGACCGTGCCCCCGAGGCCGGGGACCGCGGAGCGGACCCTCTCCACGAGCTCGCTGAGCAGCCGGGCCGGTTCCCTGGAGGCCTCGCCGCAGCGCAGCCAGACCGAGGGGTTGCCGGTCAGCTCCAGCGCTTCCTCGATCACGGTGGACTTCCCGTACCCCGCCCCCGCCACGAGCATCACCGACCCGCGCTCGAGGCCCTCGCATACCCGCTTGGCAAGCGCGGGGCGGGCGATCCGGCCTACCCGGTGAGCGGACACAGTGATCCGATCCTACGGGGCGGCGAGCCGTTCCTGTCAAGGATCCGTTCAAGGCCCTCCTTCAGCCTCCGGCCGCACGCTCAGTCAAGGCCGGGCACAGCCCGGAATCAAGCAAGAGGAGAACGAGATGCAAGCCACCTGGATGACCCACCTGGTCAAGTCGCGCGGCACGCGCCCGGTCGCGGAGCGCCCGGCGCCGACCGCCAAGAAGCGGCGGCGGTTCAGACACAAGGCCGAGGCCGTGGCGCTGATCGTGATGCTCACCGGAGTCTTCGCGACGGGCGAGGCGCACGCCAGCTCCTACTACCTGAACTACGGCTACGCGAAGAAGCACAGCAAGACCTACGCGGACAACGTCTGCGCCAGCAGCTCCGGCTGCTATCGGACGGCGGTCCCGATCTGCAGGCGCCAGGGGCCGTCGCGGGTTGACTGCATGTCCTACTACGGGTTCACCAACGGCACGGTCTGCCGCATGGTCATCACCAATCGCGCCAACAGCCAGGGCCGTCTGGTGCAGGGCAACAAGCGAGCCCAGTGCAGGTACGCGTCGCAGCGACCCTCCTAGCACCGACCGAAGACCGCCCCCCACAGCGAAGACCGCGCCCTCGGCGGCAGGACCGCCGGGCGCGGTCTTCGCGCTGCCGGGGTGTGCCTCGATGCCGCGGGTGCGCTGTGCGGCGGCGGTGCGGGTGCGCTGTGCGGCGGCGGCGCGGGTGCGCTGTGCGGCGGCGGTGGCGGCGTTGCTCTGCGCGGTCGCAGGCGCGACCTCAGCCCGCCCGATCTCGCCGCGGCGTCAGAGGGCCGCCGGCCGGGGGCGGGCGCTACCGTAGGGCTCGGTCATGCGAAAGCTCCAGAGCCAGGGCGTCCACCACATCACGATCACCGGCGCGGACCGGAGGACCTCGATCGACTTCTGGGAGGGCGTGCTGGGCATGCCCTTCGTGTTCGAGCAGCCGAACCTCGACAACCCCTCCGAGAGCCACCTCTACTTCGACCCGGGCGACGGCCGCCTGATCACGGTGTTCACCGACGAGGAGCGCCGGGGCGACCGCGAGCGCACCCCCACCGAGCCCGGTTGCGTGCACCACATCGCGATCGCGATCTCCAAGGCGACCTTCGATCAGGCCGTGGAGCGGCTCGAGGAGCGCGGGATCGAGCACAGCGGCGTCAAGGACCGCGGCTTCATGGACTCGATCTACTTCACCGACCCGCTCGGCCTGCTGATCGAGCTGGCCGCCTACCGCTTCGAGCCTCCGGCCGGGCACACCCACGCCGAGGTGCTCCTCGAGGCGCACCGCATCCGCACCGAGCGCGGCGACTACAACATCGCCCAGGTCCACCTGGCCGACGCGATAGAGGCCCTCGTCGAGGGCTCCCAGCCCTCGCTCTCTGAGGACCGCTCGGCCAGCGACCCCTACTAGGCGGAGTCGGGGTCCCGCGGGGCCCGGCGCGGGCGCGGGCCCGGCCGGCGCTCAGAAGAGCGCGGTCCCCATCAGCGCGGCGATCGCGACCACGAAGGCAAAGGCGATCACGCCGGCCATCGCGCGGTCGGACTCGCGCCAGCCGCGCTGCTTCCCGTAGCTGTCGACGAGCACTCCGGCGGCGGTCCCGAGCAGCACGCAGAGCAGGAAGAGGCCGAAGAAGCCGATGTCGGACACGCGGGCCAGGACGAGGCTCATTGCTCTCCGTTCAGGGTGGCGAAACCGGGCTCCCCTTCATCGCCGCCCCGATCCTATCCCGGTCCGGAGCCGGGCGCGCAGGCGCGGATCCGAAGGTGTTGCCCGGTTCCACCCTAGGGCCCCTGGTGGCGGCGCCGCGGCGGGACGAACATGGCCCCTGCAAGCAGCACCCGCCAGACACCCATCGCCAACAAGGAGACAAGAGATGACCACCAAGACCAAGATCCGCAACTCGATCGCCGCCCTCGCCGTCTCGGCCACCGCGCTCGCCGGATACGCCGGGATCGCGTCGGCCGCCTCGCCGGCCCCCACCAAGGTGCTGATCGAGGCCGAGTCCGGAAGCTTCTACGGCTCCGTCAAGTCACCGAAGCTGGCCTGCAAGGCGAACCGGACCGTCGTCGTCTTCAAGCAGCTCGGCTCCAAGCAGCGCCCCGCCACCGACAAGCGCGTGGCGATGGACATCGCCCAGGCCAACGGCGATGGGTACGAGTGGAACCTCGGCGACCCCGGCCTGCACAGCGGCCGCTACTACGCCCGCGCCACCCGCACCCCGCAGTGCCTGCCGGCCAACAGCGTCACCCTGCGCGCCCAGCAGTAGCCGGGAAGGGAGCGGCCCCCTCGGGCCCGCCCCGATCCAACCGCCCGGCGTCCCCGGTGGGGGCGCCGGGCGGCACGCTGCGGGGGTGGGGGTAAAGGTTTGCGGCGGTCGCTCCGATAGTGCGGCAATGGCTCGGTCGCGCCTCGCCCCCCGCCTCCTCGTCGCGCCGGCCTGCATCGCGGCCCTGCTCAGCGCCTCCGCGGCCCTCGCTGCCGGGGGCACGGCGGGAAAGGTGAAGCTCGCGGCCGGGCAGGTCGGCTCCGCGGTCTCGCGCTGCCCGGCGGGCAAGGGCATCGTCGCGGCAGGGTTCGGGGCCGGGAACTTCACCCCGGGTCTGGGCGGCGCGGCGCCGGTCCGCGTCGGGTCGCACCGACTGGGCCCGCGCAGGCTGAGGACGACCGGCTACAACTTCGGCGAGAAGCCGGGCACCCTGCGGGGCATCCCCTACTGTTCGAAGCTGGGCCTGGGGGTCAGGGTGGCCAGGCAGAAGGTCTTCCTGCCGCCCCAGACGCCCGGCGTGGCGATCGCCACCTGCCCGCCCGGCACCGAGGCGATCTCCGGGGGCTTCGCGAGCCCCGGATTCGCCGACCAGGGTCCCCGGGTCGTCGCCCTCACCTCCAGGCGCGAGGGGCGCAACGCCTGGCGGGTGGAGGCCTTTAACCTCGTCGATGGCAGCGGCCCGGACCCCCAGCCGCATGCCGGCACGCTGGTCGCCTACGCCTACTGCCTCGAGCACGGCCCCCGGATCCTCACCCGCTCGAGGACCGCGGCGGCGGGGGCGATGGGCGTTCCGAGGAAGGTCACGGCCCGCTGCCCGGACCGCACGCGCGTCCTCTCCGGCGGCTTCGACGGGAACATCTACCTCTCGGTGGACTCGACCGGCTCGGGGGCGGTCGCCTCCCGCCGCCTCGGCCCCCGCGCCTGGCAGACCTCCTCGGTGACGATCTCCGATCGCAAGGGCGCGAAGGCGACCGTCTACGCCTACTGCGTCCGCGGGCGCCGCTGAGCCTCCTGCCCGCCACTCCCCCCTAGACTCCTACGACCAACGGAGAGCAAGGAGCGCACTTGAGCACGGCCGCAGCAACCCAGACCACCCCCGATCACAAGGTCGCGGACCTCTCGCTCGCCGACTTCGGGCGCAAGGAGATCTCCCTGGCAGAGGTCGAGATGCCCGGCCTGATGGGGATCCGCGAGGAGTTCGGCCCCTCCCAGCCCCTGACCGGCGCGCGAATCACCGGCTCCCTGCACATGACCGTGCAGACGGCGGTGCTGATCGAGACCCTGGTGGCGCTGGGGGCCGAGGTGCGCTGGGCCTCCTGCAACATCTTCTCCACCCAGGACCACGCGGCGGCGGCGATCGCCGCCGCCGCCGTGCCGGTCTTCGCCTGGAAGGGGGAGACGCTCCCCGAGTACTGGTGGTGCACCGAGCAGGCGCTGCGCTGGCCCGGCGGCGAGGGGCCGAACATGATCCTCGACGACGGCGGCGACGCCACCCTCCTGCTCCACCGGGGGGCCGAGTACGAGGCCGCCGGCGCGGTGCCCGACACCACCCCCGAGGACTCCGAGGAGTGGGGCGTGGTGCTGGAGCTCCTGCGGCGCTCCCTGGCCGAGGACCCGCAGCGGTTCACCAGGATCGCCGCCGGGGTTAAGGGGGTCACCGAGGAGACGACGACCGGCGTGCACCGCCTCTACCAGTTCGCCGAGGCCGGGAAGCTGCTCTTCCCGGCGATCAACGTCAACGATTCGGTCACCAAGTCGAAGTTCGACAACCTCTACGGCTGCCGGCACTCGCTGATCGACGGCATCAACCGCGCCACCGACGTGATGATCGGCGGCAAGACCGCGGTGGTCTGCGGCTACGGCGACGTCGGCAAGGGCTGCGCCGAGTCGCTGCGGGGCCAGGGCGCCCGGGTGGTGGTCACCGAGATCGATCCGATCTGCGCCCTGCAGGCGGCGATGGAGGGCTACGAGGTCCGCCGCCTCGACGAGGTGGTGGCAACGGCCGACATCTTCGTCACCGCGACCGGCAACCGCGACGTGATCACCGCCGAGCACATGGCCCGCATGAAGCACAACGCGATCGTCGGCAACATCGGTCACTTCGACAACGAGATCGAGATGGCGGCGCTGAACTCCCGACCCGGCGTCGAGCGGATCAACATCAAGCCCCAGGTGGACGAGTTCCGCTTCGGCGACGGCCACTCGGTGATCGTCCTCTCCGAGGGGCGGCTGCTCAACCTCGGCAACGCCACCGGGCATCCGTCCTTCGTGATGTCGAATTCCTTCACCAACCAGGTGATCGCCCAGGTCGAGCTGTTCACGAAGACCTCGGAATACCAGCTCGGGGTCCACGTGCTCCCCAAGCACCTCGACGAGAAGGTGGCGCGGCTTCACCTCGCCGCCCTGGGGGCGGAGCTGACCGAGCTGAGCGCCGAGCAGGCCGACTACCTCGGTGTCCCGGTCGGTGGCCCCTACAAGCCCGAGCACTACCGCTACTAGGGGCGACTTGATTCGCCCGCCCGAAGGGGCGGGAAGGGGCGACTTGAATCGCCCGCCCGAAGGGGCGAGAAGGGGCGACTTGATTCGCCCGCCCGAAGGGGCGAGAATCACGGTCGTGATCGAGCACGGGCACGGGTGGGCTCACGGCACGGGTGGGCTCACGGCACGGTCGGCTCTGTCGCGCCGCCGGGCGAAGGAGAGTCCGCCGGGCGAAGGGGACGGATAGGTGAGCGCGGGCAGGAACTCAGATCGGGCTCGCCTGGCGGGCGCCGCCGCGGCGGCCCTGGCGCTGTGCCTCTCGATGACGGCCGCGGCGCTCGCCGGGGGACCGGCGGGCTCGCTGACCAGGGTGGCGGGCAAGGACGGCTGCTACACGGCGACCGGCTCTGACGGCACCCACCTCAACGGGTGCCGCAACATCCGTGGCGGCGGGGGGGCGACCAGCCTCGCCGTCAGCCCCGACGGGCGCTTCGCGTACCTGGTCGGATACGGGACCAACGGAGTCTCGCCCGAGGCGGACGTCCCGGTCCTCTCGGTGTTTCGCCGCAACGCGCGCGACGGCTTGCTCCGCCAGCTTCCCGGAAAGAGGGGCTGCTTCTCGATCAACGGCTGGAGCGAGGACGGGCCGGGGACCTGCACGAACGCCCGCGACCTCGACAGCGGCGACGCGACCTCGCTGACCATCTCCCGAGACGGGCGCTCGCTCTACGTCGCCTCCCAGTACCGGGAGAACTCCGACAGCATCGGGGGCGTGGCGATCTTCCGCCGCGACCCCTCCGACGGGACGCTGAGGCAGCCGAAGGGCAAGCGGGGCTGCGTCTCGGCGACCGGCGGCAGCGAGGACGGGCCGGGCACCTGTGCGCGGGGCCGCGAGATGGACGATTCCTCCGCGGTGCACCTCACGCCCGACCAGAGGTTCCTCTACGTCTCCAACTACGACAACTCGCCCAACGGCGGGATCGCGGTCTTCGCCCGCAGCCGCAGGACCGGGGCGTTGCGCCAGCTGAAGGGCAAGGACGGGTGCATCACCGGGGATGGGACCACCCTGCAGAGCTCCCCGAGCCGGGTCTGCCGGGTGGCCGAGAACCTCGCCGAGGTCTGGGACGTGGCGACCCCCGACAACCACTTCGCCTACGTGCCCGCTTCCTACGGCCCCGACCTCCTGCAGGTCTTCCGGAGGAACTCGAAGGGTGGCCTTGTGCAGATGGCGGGCAAGCACAGCTGCATCAGCGACGACGGCACGAGCCCCTCGGGAGCGTGCGTGGACGGCCGCGGGATGTTCAGACTGGAGCGGGCCGTGGTCTCCCCGAACAAGCGGTTCATCTACACGGCCGGATACGTCGACAACGGCGTCTTCGCGGTGGTGGACCGCAACCCCGCGACGGGACTGATCTCGCAGCGGGCCGGCATCGCCTCCTGCATGAGCTCCGACGGAGCCAGCGAGGACGGCCCCGGGACCTGCCGCAACGGTCGCGCCCTTGCGGGCGGCTACGCGGGCGCGATCGCGCCGAGCGGCAGGACGCTGTACTTCCCCTCCTACAAGGTCAACGCCGTCGACGTGTTCCGCGTCTCGCCGAGAACGGGAGCCTTCGGCCAGCTTCCCGGCAGGGCGGGCTGCGTCAGCCTGGACGGCTCCAGCGAGGACGGCGCGGGGACCTGCGGCAAGGCACCTGCGCACGGTCCGTATCAGGTGGCGCTCGCCGGCCGGGGCCGCGACGTCTACCTGTCCAGCGACACCGGCGGCGTGACGCTGTTGCAGGCAGCGCGCTAGAGCGACCGGTAGACCGCGTCGATCAGCGCCCGGTTGCGGGGGTTCTGCCAGCGCGGGCCGGCTGCGTTCATCGCGTAGCCGAAGGCGAGGCCGTGGTCGGGGTCGGCGAATCCGAGCGAGCCGCCCGCCCCGAAGTGGCCGAAGCCGTGCTCGCCGGGGCCCAGCGGCCTCTCCGGCTGGGTGAGCTGGAAGCCGAGCCCGAACCGCGAGGGACGGCCCAGCACGAAGTCGGGCCCGCCGGATGCCTCGGTGGCGGCCTCGGCGATCGTCGCCGCGTCGAGGATGCGCACCCCCTCCAGCGATCCGCCGCCCGCCAGGGCGGCGCAGACCCTGGCGATGCCGCGGGCGGTCGCGTGGGCGTTGGTCGAGGGCATCAGCGCGGCGCGCCACTCGGGGGTGTTGACGGTCCCCATCCCTGAGATGCCGGGCGGGTTGAAGTAGACGCTGCGGAACATCTCGGGGTCCATGGCGCCGGAGGGCGCAATGCCGTCGGGCAGCGGGTCCCGCTCGGTCGGGGGGTCGAGGTCGAAGAGGAACTCGGCGACCCGCTCCTCGCTGCCGGGGGGGACTCCGAAGTGGAGGTCCGCGGCGAGGGGCTCGGCGACCCGTTCGCGGAACAGCTCTCCCAGGGTCGTGCCGGCGGCCCGCTTGACCAGCTCGCCGACCAGGAACCCGAAGGTGTTGACGTGGTAGCCGTGGGCGGTCCCCGGCTCCCACCACGGCTCCTCCTCCTCGAGGGCCCGCGTCATCGTCCCCCACTCGTACATCGCGGTCTCGCCCAGGGGTCGGCGGATCCCGGGGACGCCGGCCCGGTGGGCGAGGATCATGCGCGGCGTCACGCCCTCCTTGCCGGCCCGGGCGAACTCGGGCCAGAGCGAGGAGACCGGCCCGTCGAGGTCGATCCGGCCCTCCTCGGACAGCATCAGCACGCAGATCGCCGCCATCGCCTTGCCCACCGAGAAGACGTCGACGAGCGTGTCCTCGCCCCAGGGCCGGCTGCGGCCGGAGTCCGCCCAGCCGCCCCGCAGCTCGACCACCGGCCTCGCCTCGACCCAGACAGACAGCGATGCGCCCAACTCGCCCCGCTCGGCGAAGTTCTCGGCGAACGCCTCCCTCACCGCGCGGAAGCGGTCGTCGCAGCTGCCCCGGATCTCGGCGTCAGCCGGCACGCGACCATTCTGGCGGGCCGATGTCGACCGGGGCGCACGTGTGTGCGGTTCTGCTGCCCCAGGCATCGAAAGTCCGCACACCTGCCCAGCGGTCTTCCCGCCCGGCGCCTGGTGGCCCTTCCCCCAACCTTCCGCCGGAGGTTACGAGACGGGCCACTAGCGCCAGACCAGGGCCCAGTCGGCGAGACGGGCCACTAGCGCCAGACCAGGGCCCAGTCGGCGAGACGGGCCACTAGCGCCAGACCAGGGCCCAGTCGGCCGCTCGGCCGGCCCGGGCGGGAAGGCGCAGCCAGACGAGGCCGTCGTGGCGGGCGTGAGGAACCCGGCGGCCATCGGCCCAGGCGGTCAGCTCGCGCGCCCCGGCGGGAACCCCCCCGACGCCGAGGGACAGGGCACCCGGCCGCTCGACCCGGAAGTAGCCGCGCAGGCGGTGCGCGGCGCGCTCGATGCCGAGGCCCCAAAGGCGCAGGTCGAAGCGCCGAAGGTGAGGCGTGATGCGGAAGCCGCGAGCGGTGGGGGTGACGCCGGCGAGGTTGACCGCGTTCATCACCATCCAAGTCGGCTGCTCGGTGATCTGCCCGTCGTAGTCCGGGTACAGGCCGACCCCGCAGCGCTCCGGCCGGCTGGCGTAGAAGGCGTTGCAGGCGTCGTCGACGGAGACGATCCCGCCCCAGTGCCGGGGGAAGGCCCGGGCGTGGGCGGCGAGCGTGTTGCGGGAGTACTCGCTCCAGGCGTAGCGGGCGGCGCCGGGCACCTCCCCCTGCAGACCGGCCAGGGCCCAGGTCAGCCAGCCGTCGATGTCGTACCAGGAGCCCCCCACGTACTGGCTGGAGCCGTCGAAGGCGAACGGCGTGGGCGGCTCGGTGACCGCGGGGTCGCTCGCCGCGGGAGACTGGGCCGAGCCGATCTCCGCCGGGCCGTGAAGCGCCGCCGGCGCCCCGACCCCGGTCAGGAAGCGGCGGATGTTCGAGACCAGGCGCGCCGCCCTCGCCGGGCCGGGGGCCCGATCGAGGATCGCCCAGGGTTGCGGCTCGCCGAAGATCGCCCCGTAGCCGATCTGGGTCCCGGCCGCGGTGTACCCGCGCGAGTACCAGCCGAGCCCGGTCCATTCGCGGCGCACCACGCCGAGGAGCTGGCGTGCCCTGCGCCGCAGCCGCGCCGCGAAGTCGCGGTCCCCGCGCAGCTCCGCCAGGGTCGCCAGCCGCGGGTAGGCGTAGGCGAGCTGGTCGGCGATCAGCATCGACTCGCTCATCTTCAGGAAGATCGCCGAGAAGTCGGACCAGTCGCCGTTGGTCCCGGCCAGGTAGCCCCCGTGCGGCCCTCGCAGCGACTCCTGGTGGCGGAAGGCGAGCTTGAGATGGCGCCAGACGCTCTCCCGCCGGGGGCTGTCGGTAAACGGGAGCCGCTCCGAGAAGAAGCCGAGGTCGCGGCTGCCCAGCCCGTACTGGGCGGCGGCGAGCAACAGCCAGAAGTCGAGGTCGGTGGAGGTCCCCAGCTCGTTGTAGGGCTTGCAGAACGGGACGTCTCCGTAGGGGATCTGCCCGTCGGCGCGGGACTGCAGGGTGACCGAGAAGCGGAGGATCTCCCGCGCCATGCGCGGTTCGGCGTAGACCAGGGGCAGCAGGTAGTGCAGCCAGCTGCGCGAGCCGAGGTTGGCGCCGCCGGAGTACTGGTAGTAGCCGCCCTGGGTGACGGTGTGGTGGCCGCAGGCCTCCTCGTAGACCGAGGTGGCGCGCAGCAGGTAGGCGTCCCACTGGAACTCCCGGGCGACCCACTTGCGCCCGGGCCCGAAGCCCGCCACCGGCAGCCATGCCCTCCAGCGCCGCTCGCTGCGCCCGAAGGGGTCCCCGGCGCCCCGGTAGCGCGAGAGCAGCCCGGGGATCGCTGCGGGGTGGGCCATCCCGTAGGCGTAGCGCAGGGTCACCCGCTGCCCCGGCGCGAGCCGCAGCGGGGCCCTGAACGCGAAGAGGCCCTGCCCGGCCGTCGCCCCTCCCGGGGCAGCCGGCGCGGCGCCGCCGCTCAGCTGGTCGGCCGCCACCTCTGCGGGGGCGGCCCGGTCGCCCGCCCCGAAGAACGCCGCGGCCGAGGCCTCGTGCCCGGCGAGCGGCCCGCGCAGCGAGGCGGCGAAGACGCTGAGCGGCCGGGCGTCGCCGCCGTCGCCGCGCTCCTGGGGGACGATCAGCGCCCGCCTCGCCGGGTCCCAGCGCGATGCCCGGGTGCCCCGGTGACGGTGGTCGGTCTGGTCGTAGGGGTTGAGGTCCCAGTACTCGAACCAGGAGAGGCGCCGGGGCGATGTGCTGCGGTTCCGGATGCTGACGTCGTGGAGCAGCAGGGGGGAGTTGCCGAACGGCGCGTAGACCTCCTCGCGGACGTCGAGGCCGCGGGCCCGCATCCGGCGCTCGTAGTAGCCGACCCCGAAGCGGCGCGCGGTCGGGGAGCCCGCCGGGCGGTCGCTGTGCAGGGTGCTGAGCACCCGCCCGCCGACGTTCAGGTAGCCGTAACCGCCGGCGAAGTGGCGGGCGGCGGGCTCGTAGCGGTTGGCCCACTGGGCGAGGCGGTCCTGGCTCCAGAGCTGGGTGTAGCCGTGGTTGAAGGCGGCGGCGACGATGCGGTCGTTGCCGAGCTCGTGCTGGGCGGCGGTGTCGCCTCCGAGCTCGGGCTGGGCCGCCCAGGGCACCGACTCCTCGTCGATCAGGTAGCGGTAGAGCGGCAGGCCGAAGCGGTCCACGCCCCAGCGGCCGAAGGCGCCGCTGCCGACGGCAGAGTCGATCGGCGGGGTGCTGCGCTGGGCCGAGAGCGGGGCCGGAGGCGCGGCCGCCTCCGCTCCCGCCGCGCGCATGGAGACGAGGAAGCCGAGCGCCCCGACCAGCGCCGCACACACCCCGGCCGCGATCCGCCCTCGCGCTCCCGCGGCTCGCCGGTGGGTGCCTAGGCGCGTCGCTTCCACGGCCCGCCGGTGGGGGCCGCGGCGTGTCGATCCCGCGGCTCGCCGGTGGGTGCCTAGGCGCGTCGCTTCCGCCGGAGCCGGGTCGCCCGCCGGGCCTCGCGCCCGCTGCGGGGAGGCGCCGACCGGGGCCTGTTGCCTGCTTGGGGTCACGCTGGCGCCAGTCTCGCAGGCGATCCGCGGCGGGGGAAGTGCGGGTGTAGGGTCGGGGCCGAGGTGACCGTCGTCCTCTGGCACATCGAGCTGAGCCACTACAACGAGAAGGTGCGCTGGGCGCTCGACTACAAGGGCATCCCGCACGAGCGCCGCGTGCCGATGCCCGGTCTGCACGGCGCCAGGGCGCTGCTCCTCACCCGGGGGGCCCAGCGCCGTCTGCCGGTGATCGACCTCGAGGGGCGCCGGATCGGCGACTCCACGGCGATCATCGCCGCCCTCGAGGAGTACCGGCCCGAGCCGCCGCTTTACCCCTCCGGCCCCGAGGAGCGCCGCCGGGCGCTGGAGCTGGAGGACCATTTCGACGAGGAGCTGGGCCCGACCCTGCGCCGCTTCGCCTGGCACCACACGCTCCCCGACCCCGACGCCTTCACCGCGACGCTCTTCACCCGGCCAAGCCCGAGGCGGGAGCGGCTGCTGCGCGCCACCGCCCCGGTGGCGACCCGCTTCGTCCGCGCCGACTACGACATCGACGACGAGTCCGCGGCCCGGGCGCGGCGGGCGATCGTCGCGGCGATGGACCGCCTCGAGGCCGAGCTGGACGGCTCCGAGTACCTGGTCGGGGACGCCTTCAGCGTCGCCGACCTGACCGCCGCCGCCCTCTTCACGCCGGTGATCGCACCGCCGGGCAGGCCCTACCTGCCAAGGCACTTCGCCCCGCCCATCCTCGAGCTCCGCGAGGAGCTGACGGCCCGCCCGGGCGGGGCCTGGGTGACGGAGATGTACGTGCGGCACCGCGGGACCTCGATGGAGGTCGGCGCGGTCGCCTGAGCGGCGCGAAGAGACCCCGGCCCGGACCGCCGCCTCGGTCCGGCTCGGGGCCGAGCCGGACCGGGCGCCTCGCGGCCGTCTCCGCCTCAGGTGGCGGCCAGGGTCTCCTCGGATTCCCCGCCGGCCGGGGACCCTGCCCTTCCGACGCTGAGCAGCACGACGAGCGCGGCGGTGGCGACCGCGGCCATCAGCGCGAAGCCCAGCCAGTAGGAGCCGGTCGCCGACTTGACGAGAGCCATCACCAGCGGCGGGAAGAAGCCGCCCAGGCCTCCGGCCGCCCCGACCACGCCGGTGACGGCGCCGACCTGGGCGGGGAACCACTCGGGGACCAGCTTGAAGACGGCTCCGGTGCCCAGACCGAGGAAGATGGCCATGGTCAGGCAGAAGATGGTCAGCGGCACCATCGTCTTGTAGCCGAGGGCGAGGCCGAGGGCGAGGACCGCGGTCCCGACGAAGGAGGCGATCAGCACCCTGCGCGCGCCGACCCGGTCGGAGAGGGTGCCGCCCACCGGGCGCGCGAGCACCGCCAGCAGGGCGAACCCTGCGGCCCGGGCGCCCGCGTCGGTCTTGCTGAGGTCGTGGACGTCAACCAGCAGCTTCGGCAGGTAGAGGAACATCGCCACGAAGCCGCCGAAGGCCATGAAGTAGAAGAGGGTCAGCGCCCAGGCCCGCCCGGCGCCCTCGCCGGTGAAGACCCGCAGAGGCGCGAACATCGAACCGTCCTTGCCGGTGCCCGTCCCCGGCGCGTCCTCCGCCATCGTCCAGAAGACGACCGACATGACGGCGAGCAGCGCCGCGGCGATCCAGAAGGGCACGTCGATGTTGGTGAGGTCGACGATTCGCGGCGCCGTGAGGGCGCCGAGCACGGTGCCTCCCATGCCCATCCCGTAGATCCCCAGCGCGAAGCCCTGGCGGCTCTTCGGGTACCAGCCGTTGACGAACGGCACGCCGACCGCGAAGGAGGCGCCGGTGAACCCGAGCAGGAAGCCGAAGACCAGCACCGCCCCCCAGGAGTCGTTGAAGAGGGCCAGGCCGATCAGGGGGATCGGGGTGAAGGCCATCAGCATCGTGAACACCCGGCGCCCGCCGTAGCGGTCGGTCAGCACCCCGAGGGGAATCCGCATCAGCGAGCCGAGCACGACCGGGATCGAGACGGTCAGCGCGAGCTGGGTGTCGGAGAGGCCGAGCTGGTCCTGGAGGTCCGGCCCCAGGGGACCGAGCAGCGCCCAGGCGTAGAAGCAGAGCGTGAAGGCGATCGTCCCGAGGGCGAGCGCCGAGGGGTTGCCCTGCGGGCTGTCGGGGGTTCGTTCAGGATCTGGCATGGACCCTCCTTTCGGTTTTGCCGGCGGTGACTCGCAAGAGGCCGCCGGCACCGGCGCGGACGTTCCTTGGGGCCCGCGCCCGGTAGACGATGGGTCTGCGTCGAAGGTAGGCGAGCGGCACGCTCCAGGCGTGGACCAGCCTGCTGAAGGGCCAGACCATGAAGAGCAGCCAGGCGCAGGCGGCGTGAACCTGGTAGCTCAAGGGGACCCCGGAGGCGCTCATCAGGGCCGGGTCGGGGTCGAGGCCGAAGATGCCCCGGAACCAGGGCGAGACGGTTTCGCGGTAGTCGTAGCCGCCCTCGATCAGGTTGTGGATCGAGGTGTTCCACATCCCGGTGGCGACCATCACCGCGAGCAGGACCATCACCGCGACGTCCCAGCCGCGGGTGGTGGCGGCGACGCGCGGGTTGGTCAGCCGCCTCACGATCAGGATCGCCAGGCCGCCGAGCATCGCCCCGCCGGCGATCGTCCCCATGGTCGCGGAGAAGGCCCGGTAGGCGCTCTCGGTGACTCCCAGGGAGTCGGTCCAGGCCTTGGGCACGAGGATCCCGATCACGTGGCCGCCGATCACCGCCAGCAGCCCGAAGTGGAAGAGCGGCCCGCCGATCTTCAGCCAGCGCGCCTCCAGGAGCTGGGTGGACCGCGTCGTCCAGGTGAACTGGTCGCGGCGGTAGCGCCAGACGTGCCCGACCACGAAGGTGGCGATCGCCAGGTAGGGCAGGACGACCCAGAGGAAGAAGGCGGCCCGGCTCACGCCCAGCGGGATCACCGCGCACCGACCTCGGCCGGCGGCATCACCTCGGGGGGCGCGAAGGGCTCCAGGCCCACCTCCTCGTCGGGGGGCCCCTCGCGGGCGATCCGCCGCGCTTCCTCGAGCTCTTCGAGGCTGAGCGGCGGCAGGGTCGAGACGACCGCGTCGAGGACGGCCGCGTAGGGGCTCCCGATCTCGTGCAGCGAGGAGCGCAGCAGCTCGATGCCCGGTCGCATCCGCCCCATCACCTGGTCGGCGGCCTCCGCGGGGGCGAGCGCCGCGAACTCGAGCACGGCGGGCAGGAAGTCGGGCAGCTCGCCGCCGGTCAGCTCCAGCCCCGCGTCGCGGTAGCGGCGCTTGAGCCCGAGCAGGGTCGCGCCGCGCTGGCGGCGGTCGCCGTCGCGGAAGTAGGAGAGGTGGAGCGAAGCCCGCTTGTGGAAGTCGAAGGTGGCCACGTACTCCTCCTGGGCGCGCAGCTCGCCCAGCGAGGCGCGATGGTCGATCACGCTCAGCAGGTCGCGCCCGGCCCGGCCCTCGATCCCGGCGGCGGCCCGCCTCAGCGCCGGGGTGGCGGCGTAGAGCTCGGCGTCGGGGTAGGAGAGCAGCAGCGAGGCGATGCGCAGCAGATCGCTCATCACGACCCCCCGTTCCGCCCGCCACGGCTGCGCGCCATCACCACCAGGTCGAGCTCCTCCGCGGCCTCGCCCTCGGCGGTGTCCGCCCCCGCTCCGCAGGAGCCGGGCCCGCCGGCGAAGTCGAGCCCGCAGCCGCCCTGGCGTGCTTCGAGGTTGTCGGCGACCTCGCGATGGGCGGGCGGGATCACGTAGCGCTCCTCGTACTTGGCGATCGCGCAGAGCCGGTACATCTCCTCGATCTCGGCGACGCTCATCCCGACCCGCTCGGCCTGGCCGGCGTCCGGCTCGGCTCCCAGGGTCTGGAGGCGCATCTGGCTGCGCATCGCAGCGAGCCGCTTGAGCACGCCGCGGATCACCTCCTCGTCTCCCGCGCTGAGGATGTTCGCCAGATAGGAGACGGGAATCCGCAGATCGTCGATCGCTCCGAACACGTCGTCGGGGTCGGCCTCGGAGCCGGGGCCCTCGACCAGGGACATCACCGGGGAGAGGGGCGGGATGTACCAGACCATCGGCAGGGTCCGGTACTCGGGGTGCAGGGGAAGGGCGACGCGCCAGTCCATGGCCAGCTTCCAGACCGGGGAGCGCTCGGCGGCGTCGAGCCAGTCGGCGGGGATGCCGTCGCGGCGGGCCTGATCGCGGACCTCCGGGTCGGTGGGGTCGAGGAAGACGCCGAGCTGGGAGTCGAGGAGGTCCCGCTCGTCGGGCACCGAGGCAGCCTCCTCGATCCGGTCGGCGTCGTAGAGCACCAGGCCCAGGTAGCGGATCCTCCCTACGCAGGTCTCCGAGCAGACCGTCGGCATCCCGGCCTCGACGCGCGGGTAGCAGAGGGTGCACTTCTCGGCCTTGCCGGTGTGCCAGTTGAAGTAGACCTTCTTGTAGGGGCAGCCGCTGACGCACATCCGCCAGCCGCGGCAGCGCTCCTGGTCGACCAGGACGATGCCGTCCTCCTCGCGCTTGTACATCGCGCCGGAGGGGCAGGAGGCGACGCAGGCCGGGTTGAGGCAGTGCTCGCAGATCCGGGGCAGGTACATCATGAACACCGACTCGTAGTCGGCCCGCACCTTCTGCTCGACCCCCTCGCGCAGGTTCGGGTCGAGCTGGACCTGCTCGGGCCCTCCCCCGAGGTCGTCCTCCCAGTTCGGCCCCCATTCCAGGTCCATGGGGCGGTCGGTGACCCGCGAGACCGGCCGCGCGACCGGCTGGTGCTTGCTCGGGCCGGCGCTGATCAGCGAGCCGTAGTCGTAGGTCCAGGGCTCGTAGTAGTCGTCGAGCTCGGGCAGGTTGGGGTTGGCGAAGATGGTGGCCAGCTTCTGCAGCGCCCCGCCCGCCTTCAGCCGCAGCCTTCCCCGGCGGTCGAGCTCCCAGCCGCCCTTCCACTGCTCCTGGTCCTCCCAGCGTTTCGGGTAGCCGACGCCGGGCTTCGTCTCGACGTCGTTGAACCACATGTACTCGGCGCCGCGGCGGTTGGTCCAGACGTTCTTGCAGGTCACCGAGCAGGTGTGGCAGCCGATGCACTTGTCGAGGTTCATCACCATCCCGACCTGCGCCATCACCCGCATCAGTAGGTCACCTCCGAGCGGCGCTTGCGGACCAGGGTGAAGGCGTCGCGCTGGGTGCCGACCGCGCCGTAGTAGTTGAAGCCCCAGCTCAGCTGGGCATAGCCGCCGATCAGGTGGGTCGGCTTGACGATGATCCGGGTGATCGAGTTGTCGGTGCCTCCGCGGGTCCCCGAGGTCTCGGAGATCGGCACGTTGACGTGGCGGTCCTGGGAGTGGTACATCAGCGCCGTGCCTTCGGGGATGCGGTGGGAGACCACCGCCCGGCAGGCGATCACGCCGTTGCGGTTGAGGCACTCGACCCAGTCGTTGTCGGCGGCATCGATGCGCTCCGCGTCGGAGGGAGAGAGCCAGACCACGGGGCCGCCGCGGAACAGCTCGAGCATCCGCAGGTTGTCCTGGTACTCGGAGTGGATCGACCACTTGGAGTGGGGGCTGATCCACCTCAGCAGCACCTCCGAGGGGCCGGGCCTCAGGGCCCCCTGCGAGTGGCGGGCGGTTGCCAACGGCGGCCGGTAGGCGGGCAGGCCCTCGCCGAACTCCAGCATCCAGTCGTGGTCGAGGTAGAAGTGCTGGCGGCCGGTCAGGGTGCGCCAGGGGACGTCGCGATCGACGTTGACGGTGAAGGGCGAGTAGCGGCGGGTGCGGCTCTCGATCCCCGACCACTCGGGCGAGGTGATCACCTTGCGGGGCTGGACCCCGACCTGCTCGACGGTGATGCGGTCGTCCTCGCGGTCGGCCGCCAGGTCGGCGAGGGGCATCCCGGTCCGCTTCTCCAGGGCCCGGAAGCCCTCGACTGCGAGGCGCCCGTTGGTGGTGCCCGAGAGCCGGAAGATCGCCTCGGCGACGTGGGTGTCCCGGGTCAGCCTGGGCCGCCCCGCCGCGAGCCCCTCGCGCACCGTGCCGTTTCGCCGCCGCAGATCCTCGACCTCCTGCTCGGGCTTCCAGGCGATCCCCTTCCAGGCGATCCCGGCGCTCTCGACCAGGGGGCCCAGCGAGGTCATCTTCTCGTGGACGGCGCCGTAGTCGCGCTCGACCACGACCAGCTTCGGCATCGTCTTTCCGGGCACCGGCTCGCACTCTCCTCGCTTCCAGTCCCGAACCTCGCCGCCGGGCTGCGCCATCTCCTCGGGGGTGTCGTGGAGCAGGGGGGTGGCGACGAGGTCGCGGCGCACCCCGAGATGGTCGGCGGCGAGCTCGGCGAAGCGCTCGGCGACCATGTTGAAGGCGTCCCAGTCGGTGCGGGCCTCCCAGGGCGGCGGCACCGCCTCGGTGAAGGAGTGGACGAAGGGGTGCAGGTCGGTGCTGGAGATGTCGTTCTTCTCGTACCAGGTGGCAGCCGGGAGGACGATGTCGGAGTAGAGCGCCGATCCGTTCATCCGGAAGTCGATCGTCGTGAACAGGTCGAGCTTCCCGGTCGGCGCCTCCTCCCGCCACTCGAGCTCGGTGGGGCGCTCGTCGGCCTCGGTCTCCTCGGCGGTGGCCCCGTCGCGCTCGACCCCCAGGAGGTGGCGCAGGAAGTACTCGTGGCCCTTCGAGGAGGAGCCGAGCAGGTTCGCGCGCCAGAGGGTGAGCACGCGGGGGAAGTTGGCCGGGTCGTCGGGAGCCTCGGCGGCGAAGCGCAGCCTGCCCTCGCGAAGCTCGGTGACGGCGTATTCGGCGGGGTCGGCGCCGGCGGCCTCGGCCTCGTCGCAGAGGTCGAGGGGGTTGCGGTCCAGGGTCGGGTAGCTGGGCAGCCACCCCATGCGCGCCGAGCGGACCACCGTGTCGGCGAAGTGGGCGCCCTTCAGCGACCCGCGGCCCAGCGGGCTGGTCAGCTCGTCGACCCCGTAGCGCTCGTAGCGGTACTGGTCCGAGGCCAGGTACCAGAAGGAGGTGGTCGCCTGCTGGCGGGGCGGCCGCGACCAGTCGGTGGCGAAGGCCATCACCCCGAAGCCGGTGATCGGGCGGACCTTCTCCTGGCCCACGTAGTGGGCCCAGCCGCCGCCGTTGCGGCCCTGGCAGCCGCAGAGCAGGACCAGGCTGAGCATCGCCCGGTAAATCTGGTCGCCGTGGTACCAGTGGTTGGTGCCCGCCCCCATCACGATCATCGAGCGGCCCTCGGTGCGCTCGGCGTTGCGGGCGAACTCGCGGGCGATGCGGGTGACCAGCTCCGCGTCCACCCCGGTGTGCTCCTGCTGCCAGGCGGGGGTGTAGGGCTGGGGGTCGTCGAGGCCCGCCGGCCACTCGCCGGGCAGGCCGTCGCGGGCGACGCCGAGCTGGGCGCAGAGGAGGTCGAAGACCGTGGTCACCAGGCGGTCCCCGATGCGCTTCGCGGGGACACCGCGGCGCATCGCCGTGCCGCCCTCGGTCTCGCCGACCTCGAAGCGCGGCAGGTCGACCTCGACCGTCTCGTCCTCGTCGCCGAGGATCGTCAGCCGCGGCTCGATCCCGCCCAGGTCGAGGTTCCAGTGCCCCTCGCCCTCCTCGCCCCAGCGGAAGCCCAGCGAGCCGTTGGGGACGCGGGCCTCCCCGCTGCGCTCGTCGAGCACCACGGTCTTCCACTCGGCGTTCTCGGAGGTGTCGCCGAGGTCGGAGGCGCGCAGGAAGCGGTCGGTCACGTAGGCGCCGTCGCGCTCGCGCAGGGAGACCAGGAAGGGGAGGTCCGTGCGCTTGCGGGCGTAGCCGTCGAAGTAGGGGGTTCGGCGGTCGACGTAGTGCTCCTTGAGGATCACGTGGGCCATCGCCATCGCCAGGGCGCCGTCGGTGCCCGGTTCCGCCGCCAGCCAGTGGTCGGCGAACTTCGTGTGCCCGGCGTAGTCGGGCGAGACGACCACGACCTTCTGGCCCTTGTAGCGGGCCTCGGTCATGAAGTGCGCGTCGGGTGTGCGCGTCTGGGGGATGTTCGAGCCCCAGAGGATCACGTAGCTCGAGTTCCACCAGTCCGCCGACTCGGGGACGTCGGTCTGGTCGCCCCAGATCTGGGGCGAGGCCGGCGGAAGGTCGGCGTACCAGTCGTAGAAGGAGAGGCAGACGCCGCCGAGCAGGGAGAGGAACCGGGTTCCAGCGGCGTAGGAGACCGCGGACATCGCGGGGATGGGGGAGAAGCCGGCAAGCCGGTCCGGGCCGTATTGCTTGATCGTGTGCACGTGGGCGGCCGCGATGATCTCCGAGACCTCGTCCCAGGAGGAGCGCACGAACCCTCCCCGTCCCCGCTGGGTCTTGTAGGCGCGGGCCTTGCCGGGATCCTCGACGATCGCCGCCCAGGCCTCGACCGGGTCGCCGGTCCGCTCCAGCTCCTCGCGGTAGAGGCCGAGCAGGGCGCCCCTGACGTAGGGATGGCGGACCCTGACCGGTGAGTACACGTACCAGGAGAAGGAGGCGCCGCGGGGGCACCCGCGCGGCTCGTACTCGGGGGCGTCGGGGCCGTTGGAGGGGTAGTCGGTCTGCTGGGTCTCCCAGGTGACCAGCCCGTCCTTCACGTAGACCTTCCACGAGCAGGAGCCGGTGCAGTTGACGCCGTGGGTCGTTCGCACGACCTTGTCGTGGCTCCACCGGTCCCGGTAGAGCTCCTCCCACTCGCGTGAGTGCCGCGATGAGGTCCGCCAGTCCCCGCCGCCGTTGGCCCCGGCGCCGGCTCCGAGGGCCTTTGCGCCGCCGCCGGACGCCCCGCCGCCGTT
This sequence comes from Solirubrobacterales bacterium, assembly GCA_046330315.1. Taxonomy (GTDB): domain Bacteria; phylum Actinomycetota; class Thermoleophilia; order Solirubrobacterales; family 70-9; genus JAXLSZ01. The sequence goes on along the minus strand of JAXLSZ010000006.1, from coordinate 419,911 downwards.
CCCGGACTCCCCGCCGCCGCCGCCGGACTCCCCGCCGCCGTTCCCGGACTCCCCGCCGCCGCCGCCGGACGCCCCGCCACCGTTCCCGTTGGCCTTCCCCGTGCCGGCGACTGTTGCCGTTCCGCCGCCGTCTCCGCCGGCCTTCGCGCCGCCGTCGGGCCCGGCCTCGTCCCCGGTCGGCCGCAGGTGTCGCGGCCCCGGGAGCGCAGTCCCCGGGTCCTTCGAATCGGCTCCTGCGGGCTCGTCGCTCATCGGCTGGAGACTACCACTTTGCACAATCCGTATGTAATTACATGTTTTGTGTGCAAAACTACGGATCCATGGCATCGAAGAGCAAGGGAAAGCCGGCGGGCAAGGCCGGCCGGCGCACCCCCACCACCCAGCGGCTGATCGACCTCCTGCGACGTTCCAGGGAGCCGCTCGACACGGCCACGATCGCCGCCTGCCTCTCCATGCACCCGAACGGAGTGCGGCTGCAGCTCCGGCGCCTCGAGGGCCGGGGCCTGGTCGAGCGTCAGAGCTCCCGCGAGGGGATCGGCCGCCCCCGCGACCTCTGGCTTCTGTCGCCGAGCGCGATAGCCGAGGCGAACCGCCCGCATACCGGGTGGGCGATGGCGCGCTCGCTGGCACGGGCGATCCCGCCCACTGCCGCGCGGCTGCACGAGGTCGAGGAGGCGGGCGAGCAGATGGGTGCCGAGCTGGCCGTCCAGCTCGGGCCGCTGGCGAGCGCGGAGCCCCGGGAGGCCCTCTCGGTTGCCCTCGAGGCTCTCGGCTTCGACCCCGAGCGCACGGAGAGCGGCGAGGTGGTGCGTTACCGCCTGATGACCTGCCCCTACGCCGAGGCGGTCCGTGAGAACCCGAAGGTCGTCTGCACCCTGCACAAGGGAGTGATCAAGGGACTGCTCGCCTCGGTTTCCCCCTCGATGGAGCTGAGCGCCTTCGAGCCCCGCGATCCCGACGAGGCCGGCTGCCTGGTCGAGATCTCCCGCCGCACCGCCTGACCCTCGCTCCCTCCGACAACCTGCCGGACCTCCCACCCCCGGCCGAGGCCACGCCACCCCAACCGACGCCGGACCTCCCACCCCCGGCCGATGCCACGCCACCCCAACCGACGTCGGACCTCCCACCCCCGGCCGATGCCACGCCACCCCAACCGACGTGGGACCTCTAACCGCCGGTATGCAGTGATCAGAGGTCCCACCCCTCCCGTCGTCTGGGCCAATGACCCTCTTGCCGCTCGCCCCGACCCGCCTCCCATCCCCAACGGCGACCTGGGACCTCTAGCCACTGGTATGCAGTGATCAGAGGTCCCACGCCGTGGGGGTGGGGGTCCCGTGTGGTGGGGATGAGGAAATCTTGCGATTCGCAAATACTTTGCTAACCTGCCGGAACTGCAAATCCTGCTGAGTCCCCGCCGAGCGTTCGGCGGGGAGCGGGGGACCCACTAGTCGGGGCGAATCGTGGCCACCGGGCCACGTAGCGCGAAGCTCTTCAGCGCGAGCCCGTCAGCTAACCCCGCAAGCGACGAGAGCGGAGCTTTCAACAACCGATGCCTTCCCTGCGGAGCGTTCGAAGTCGTATCTGCCTGATCTGTGTGTCCACCCTCGCCTTCCTCGCGATGGGGGCGGTCCTCGTGGAGTCCTCTGGCGCGGCGACCGGCGGCCTGGGCTCGGCGCCCACGATGGCGCAGGCTTCCAAGCGTCTTGCCGATCGCTACGACAGGCTCTACTACGGGAACCTCACCCAGGCAGAGCGGCGGTGGGCCAGCAAGACGAGCTGGTGCGAGTCCGGCCACAACCCCCGCGCGGTGGGCGGCGGCGGGCGGTACCGCGGCGCCTTCATGTTCCTGCTCTCCTCGTGGGCGATCTCGCCGAAGACCCCGGGCGGGGACCCGATCCGCTACTCCTACCGCACCCAGGCGGTGGTGGCGGTGATGCTGAAGCGCAAGATGGGCACCAGGCCCTGGCCCGTCTGCGGCTAGCCTGCCGGCTCGGGCGCCGGCGCGCCGTGGGGTGACCATGCACGCATCGATCTGGAGATTCAGCGGCGATCCAGGCGAACTCCTGCGTCGCTACGACGCGATGATCGCTGAGATACCCGCCGCGAACATGAGGCTCCACCTCTGCCTTCGCGCCGAGGACGGCATCGTCCTGGTCGACACCTGCCCGAGCCTCGAGATCTACGAGCGGTTCTTCCGGGGCGAAGCGTTCAGGTCGCTGCTGGAACGCCACGGGCTTCCCGAGCCGGCCTCGGTGGAGGACTTCCCCGTGCACGACGCGCTCGTGGACGGAGCCTCCAGGAGCTGAGCCGGCTGAGGTCGGAACTGAGCCGGCTGAGGTCGGACCGAAGCCGGCCCCTGTAAGCCGCCAACCGGCGCCGGCGCCGGCCTGTGGAAGACTGGCGAAAAACTCCACCGAGGAGGCCGAGATGGCCATCAAGCTGCACCGCTGCACGGCGAGGTGGCTGAGGATCAACGCCCATCCCTGCTGGAAGGTCCAAAAGGCGCTCGACGAATCGGGCGTCGAGTACGAGCTCATCGAGCACCCGGCCTTTCCCCGGGGCCGTCGCACCGAGTACATCGAACTGACCGGCCAAAAGCTGCTGCCGGCTCTCGAGCTGGACGACGGCACCGTGATCCGGGAGGAGTCCGCCGACCTCGTCGCGCGGATCGAGGGCGGGGGGCTGGGCGGGACCACGGCCTAGGCCCGCCCGACCTGCGCTGGTGCGCCGCCCGACCTGCGCTGGCGTGCCGCCCGACCTGCGCTGGCGTGCCGCCCGACCTCCACGGGTGCGCCGCCCGACCTGCGCTGGCGTGCCGCCCGACCTCCACGGGTGCGCCGCCCGACCTGCGCTGGCGTGCCGCCCGACCTCCACGGGTGCGCCGCCCGACCTCCGCGGGTGCGCCGCCCGACCTGCGCTGGTGCGCCGCCCGACCTCCGCGGGTGCGCCGCCCGGCGCCCACCGGCCGAATCCCGCTCGTCTGATCAGGCGCACCACCCCTGCCTGTTATCTCTATCAGCGGGATGGCTCTGCTGATCCTCTTCGCGATAGTCGCCGGTGCCGCCACGGCTCTCTCGCCCTGCGTGCTGCCCGTCCTCCCGGTGGTCCTGGCCGCCAGCGCGACGGGCGGCCGCCGGCGCCCGCTCGGGGTGGTGACGGGGCTGGCTCTCTCCTTCACCTTCGCGACCGTCGCCCTGGTCTATCTGATCGACGCGCTCGGGTTGCCGGGGGAGCTCCCTCGAAGGCTCGCGATCGTGGTGCTGATCGGCTTCGGGGCTGTCCTTCTGGTTCCGCCGGTGTCCGCGCGCCTCGAAGGGAGAGCGAGCGCGCTGACCGCCCGGTTCGCCCCCACAGGGATGCGGGGCGAGGGCTTCGGCGGCGGGCTGCTCGTGGGGGCGATGCTCGGTTTCGTCTACGCCCCCTGCGCGGGGCCGATCCTCGCCGGGGTGATCACCGTCTCGGCGGCGCAGAGCTTCACCGCCGGGCGGCTTGCCGTCGCGCTCGCCTACGGACTCGGATCGGCTGCCGTCCTCTACCTGCTGGCCCTGGGAGGCAGGCGCCTCTCCGCGAGGCTCTCCGCGCGCAGCGGCGCCTTCCAGATGGCAATGGGGGCGGTCATGGTCCTGGTCGGCGTGGCCATGCTCGCCGACCTCGACACCCGGTTCGAGACAGCGATCGCCAGCGACGTGCCCTCCTTCCTGGTCAATCCCACCGAGGACCTCGAGTCGAGCTCCTCGGTCCAGGGGGAGCTGGCGAACGTGCGGGGCGCGATCGGTGACCCCACCCGCGCCGCGACCGCCGCCGGGGCCGAGCAGGCGAGGGCGGGCTCGAGCCTTCCGGTGCTGGGCCGGGCGCCGGAGTTCGTCGGCACCGGGGAGTGGTTCAACACCCCGGCCGGCCGCCCCCTGACCCTCGATGGCCTGCGGGGGAAGGTTGTGCTCGTGGACTTCTGGACCTACTCATGCATCAACTGCATCCGCACCCTGCCCCACCTGAACGCCTGGTACCGGCGCTACCACTCCAAGGGCCTCGAGATCGTCGGCATCCACACCCCGGAGTTCCCCTTCGAGCACAGCGCCTCCAACGTCGCGGCGGCGATCTCGCAGGACGGCATCCACTACCCGGTGGCGCAGGACAACGACTACCTGACCTGGAGCGCCTACGGGAACCAGTACTGGCCAGCCGAGTACCTGGTGGACAGCCGCGGGCGGGTCCGCCTCGTCGAGTTCGGCGAGGGCAACTACGGGGCCAAGGAGCGGGCGATCCGCTCGCTCCTCGCGGAGGCCGGGTCCTCGAGGCTCGGCGCGGAGACGAGAACCCGCGCCCCGGGGCCCTCCGCGGGCCTCACCACTCCCGAGTCCTACCTGGGATCGGCGAGAGCCGAACGGTTCGTCAACGGCCCGATCGTTCCCGGCACGCACCGCTACGGCGATCCCGGACCTCCCGGCCCCGGAGAGCTCGCCTACCGCGGCACCTGGACGATCACCCCCGAGCGGGCCCTCGCCGGCCCCCGGGCAGGGCTCGATCTCCGCTTCCACGCCCGCCGCGTCTTCATCGTGCTCGGCTCTCCCGACCGCCGGCGAAGCGTCAGGGTGCTGCTCGACGGCCGGCCGATCTCACCTGCGCAGAGCGGCGAGGACGTCCGCGGGGGAGTGCTGGGGGTCCGCGCGCCGCGGCTCTACGAGCTGGTCGACCTCCCTGCCGTGGCGAGCCATCTGCTCTCCCTGGAGCCCGGGAGGGGCATCGGCGGCTACGCGTTCACCTTCGGCTGAGCCCCTGCCGCCGACGAAACCGCCCCGCCCCAGCCCGCTGCCGCTGGCTCAGCGCTGCGCGAGAAGCGCCCGCGCGATCACCAGCCGCTGGATCTCGTTCGTGCCCTCCCAGATCTGGTAGAGCTTCGCGTCGCGGTACCACTTCTCAACCGGGTGGTCGCGGACGTAGCCGTGCCCGCCGAGGATCTGGACCGCCTCGGTGCAGCAGCGAACGGCGACGTCGGCGGCCATGCACTTGGCCATCGAGCCCTCCGCCAGCTCGAGTCCGCGCCCCGAGGTGGCGAGCCAGCCCGCGCGCCAGAGCAGCGCCCGCGCGGCCTCGATCTCCATCGCCATCTGGGCGAGCTTGAAGCCGACAGCCTGGTGGCGGCCGATCGGGACCCCGAACGCGATCCGCTCGCCGGCGTAGTCGCGGGCGTACTCGTAGGCGGCCCGAGCCACCCCCAGCGCGGCGGCGGCGAAGCTCATGCGCGAGTACTGCAGCAGGGTCAGCGCCAGCGCCGCGCCCGAGAGCTCGCCGTTCCCCCCGCCGGGCGTGCCGCCGGCGAGCGCCCCGGCGGGTCCCGAGAGGGCCGCCGGGAGGCGGTTCCGGTCCGGCACCCGGCAGCCTTCGAGCACGACCTCCGCGGTGTGCGAGGCGCGCACCCCCAGCTTGCGCTCCTTGCGCCCCATCTCGAGCCCCGGCGTGCCGTCCTCCACGATGAAGGCCCCGGTGCCGCCCTCCTCCGGGACGCGGGCGAAGACGACGTGGAGGTCGGCGATGCCGCCGTTGGTGATGAACTGCTTGCGCCCGTCGAGCACCCAGGAGTCGCCGTCGCGTCGTGCCACCGTTGCGATCGCGGCGATGTCCGAGCCGGCCTGCGGCTCGGTCAGGCAGAGGGCGCCGAGCCGCACCCGCTCCGGGTCGCAGAACAGCGGCAGGTAGCGCTCGCGCTGCTGGTCGGTTCCGAAACCGAGAATCGGCCCCGCCGCGTAGGCGGCCGAGTTGATCTCGGTGGCGATCGCGGCGCAGCCCCAGGCCAGCTCCTCGGTGACGACGAAGTTGGTGATCCCGACGATCCCGTCGGGAACGCCTCCGCCCCCGTGCTCCTCCGGGAAGCCGTAGCTCAGCAGGCCGACCCGCGCCGCCTTCTCGAGCACCGGCCAGGGCATCTCCTCGCGCTCGTCGTAGTCCGCCGCCACCGGGCGGATCTCGCGCCGGGCGAACTCGCGCGCGAGCTCCTGGATCTGGCGCTGCTCGTCGGTGAGGGAGAAGTCGACCGGCATGGCCCGGCTACGGCGCCCCGCTCCTCAGCGGCCCCGGAACCCCGGCGCGCCCGGCCGCGAAGGCCCGTGTCCCGGGGAGGTGGCGCTTCTCGGGGGGGAGCCTGCTCGGCATCGCAGGGCAACCTATGGCACCCGGATCGGCGAGTGCATGCCGACCCTTGCCCGGATCCGCAGCGGCGCGCTCGACCGAGGCGCCGCGCCGGTCGCCACCGGGCCGCGCTCGACCGAGGAGCCCAGGCCGGCGGCGGTCGCGCTAGCCGTCGAGGAACGCGGCGAGCGCCGCGCGCCCCTCCCCGACCAGGGGCTCCCCGTGGGCGAAGAGCAGATGCTCGAAGCTCTCCTCCTCGAGCAGGGCCGCGCAGCGGGCGCGCACCGCCGCCTTCACCCCCTCGGGGTCGTCGCCGATCAGCTCGTCGGGCACGAACCCGATCTGGCCGTAGTTGATGATGCTGTCCGCGAAGAGGAGGGCCCCGCCCTCAGCCTCCACGCGAAGGACGGTGTCGTCGGGGCAGATCGCGTCCATCTCCAGGGCCACGAGGTCCGGGGCGAGGCGCTCGCCGAACGAGAAACCCGTGACCTGCGGACCGCCGGCGAACTCGTGCAGCCCGCTCTGATGGGCGCGGATCGGGCAGCCATGGCGCTCGGCGAGGGTGGCGGCGTCCCTGAGGTGGTGGCGGTTGGAGAGCACGACCGCGCCGGGCCGGTGCTCGTCGAACCACTCCCCCCCTTCGGCCGGGATCAGAGGGTCGATCGCCGTCCCGGATCCCTCCAGGTGGTGGCAGCTCACCTCGATCCCGAGCTTCGGGTGCTTCGCGGTCCAGTGAAAGACGCCGGGGATGACCTCGCGCATCCGCCCAGCCTAGCCGGCTCTGCAATATGGTTCGGGGCATGGGGAAGTGGCGGCGGAGGACCCTGGCGTGCGCGGGGCTGGCTCTCTGCATCGGGGCGACGCCCTCGGTCGCAGCCGCCTCGCCCTACATTCACGCCCACCGCGGAGGCACGCTGAGAGACGGGAAGCGGATCTGGCCGGAGAACACGATGCCCGCCTTCCGCTCGGCGGCCCGGCACGGCTACGTCCTCGAGCTCGACGTGAAGCTCACCCAGGACGGGATCCCCGTGGTCATCCACGACGCCACCCTGGATCGCACGACGCCGTGCGCGGGGTTGGTCGCCGACCGCACGCTGGCCGACCTCGGCCACTGCAAGGTCGATGTGATCGGGGCTCCCGACGACCTCCGCCAGCTTCCGCGCGGAGACCCCCGGCGGGCGCCGATCCCCACCCTGCGGGCGGTCCTCGGGCTGCTGAAGCGGACCGGCGCCTCGGCGAACGTCGAGATCAAGAACATTCCCACCGAGCCCGACTACGACCCGACCTCGGCCTACGCGCTGGAGGTGACCGGCGCGATCCGCGGGAGCGGCGTCCCCTCCTCCCAGCTCATCGTGCAGAGCTTCTGGCCCCCGAACCTCCAGGTCTCCAAGCAGCAGCTCCCCTCCGTCGAGACCTCGCTGCTGACGATCGGCGCGGCCAACTCGGCGGGGCCGGGGCTCGCCGAGAGTGCGGGCGACGAGTGGGTCTCGCCGCAGTGGCCCGTGGACCAGGCCCTCGTCTCCCACGCCCATGACCTCGGACTTCGGGTCGTCCCCTACACGGTGGACGACGCTGCCTCGATGCGCAAGGCGTTCCGCATCGGGGTGGACGCGCTGATCACCGACGATCCCTCCCTGGCCCGCAGCGTCTTCCGCCGCGCCGAGGGTCCGGCCCCGGCGATCCCCGCGGCGCCGGGAAAGGCGGCGTGCCGGCGAACGGCCGCGGCTCGCAGCCGCGCGCCGGTCCGCGCCTTCGACCCCCGCCCGGGCGCACCGCGGGTTTTCGCGATGCAGTTCAAGCAGGAGCTGCGCCACGTCCGCACCTACTCGACCTTCCGTCGCAAGGTCGAGTGCATGATCCGCCGCTACGTCGTCCCCTTCGAGGCCAGGGGGCGGCCCAACGTGGTGGCGTTCAACGAGGACGTCGGCCTGATGACCCTGGCCACCGGATCGCGCGGGGCGGCTTCCCGGGCCCTGGTCGGCCAGCCGGGCGGCCCGCCCGGGTGCTCGGGCTCGCCGCCCCCCTGCGCGGCCCTCTTCACGCTGCTCGGCGTGGGGTCCGCCTACCAGGCCCAGAGCGACGCCTACACGGCCAGGTTCGGGGCCCTGCCCCCCTTCGCCGCGCCCTTCCTGGCGACGACCGACACCTTCGCCCGCGGCTGGATGCAGGTCTTCTCGGACATGGCCCGCCGCTACCACCTCTACATACTCGGCTCCAACGACCAGGCTCCCTTCCGGGAGTCCCGCGATCCGGCCGAGATCGACCTCTTCCGCGATCCCGACCTGCCGCGGCCGAAGAGCGTCTACGTCGCGACCTCGCCCGAGGTCTACAACGAGGCGTTCATGTGGGGGCCGCGGAACGTCCGCCGGGAGGGGCCGAGGCCGCTGCGAAACGTGGTCGCCTCCAACCGCAAGGTGCCGCTGACCCCGATCGAGCAGGCGCTCGCGCTCACGCCCGGCCCGGCCGGCGGGGCGGACGGGATCGCCAACCTGCGTCCCTACCGGCTCCCCGGCACCAGGGCGAGGATCTCTTTCGCGACCAGCCTGCCGGCCTTCGAGTACGGCTACGAGATGGGGGCGCGGCCACCGGCCCTCGACCCCTGCTCGGACATCGCCACCTACTACATGCCCTGCCTGGACCGCCTCGGCGCCAACCTGGTGATGCAGGACGAGGCGAACTCCGGGCCCTGGGCCGGCACGGGTGGGCAGGGCGCCTGGCAGCCGCTGGAGTGGATGGGCTCGACCTGGAGGGCCGCCGCCGACCCCGAGGTCTCCTTCGACTACAACGTCACGCCGCACATGGTCGGGAACCTCGCCGACTTGCCGTTCGACGGGCAGACCGCGATCACCCAGCGTGGGCTGCGCGGCCCGCGCCGCTGCACCTACGTCGGCAACCGTCGGGCGACTCCCCAGGACGTCGCCCCGTTCCGCCGCTACACCGGCCGCAAGCGCCAGTTCCTGGCCCTGGTCCCCTGGGTGCGGCCCGACGGCCCGCGGGCCGACCTGATCGCGGCGGCCGCCCGCCGCGCCGCCTACTCGGGCAACCGGGCCGAGAACGACTACCTGGAGACCGCGGCGATCGCCGACCTCCCCTTCCCGCCCGACCCGACCCGGGCGAACTGCCTGGGCCAGTAGCCCTCACACCCCCCGCCGAGCTTCAACTTTCCGCTGATAATCAGCGGAAAGTTGAAGTTCGGCCTAGTTCCCGAGGTGGCGCAGGTAGCGCGCCGCGGCCTCGCGGCCCTCGGGGTCGGCGCTGGCCGCCAGGAGGCCGTCGGCGTCGGCCCAGCTTCGGTCCGTGCCGACCATCTGGGCGGTGACGGCGTTGGCGTGGCGCTTGGTGGAGAGCAGGGCCAGGCGCGGCTTCCCGGCGAGCGAGGCGACCAGCTCCTCGACCGCCGCGTCGAGGTCGCCGGGGCCGACCACCCGGTTGAGGAAGCCGGCCCGCAGCGCCTCCTCGGCGCCGAAGGGCCGGCAGGTCATCACCAGCTCCTTGGTGAGGGCCGGGCCGAGCTCGCGCACCAGGCGGGGGATCCCGCCCCAGGCGAGCGGGATCCCGAGGTCCACCTCCGGGATCGAGAAGCGCGCGTCGTCCGCCGCCACCCGCAGGTCGCAGGCGCAGGCCAGTACCAGTCCGCCTCCCACGCAGTGTCCCTGGATGCGGGCGATCGTCACCACAGCCATCCGCTCCAGCGCGTCTGCCATCGCGCGCCCGGCGTCGGCCTCGACTCGAACCTGCCAGGCGCTGGCGCCCTCGCCGAGCGCCTGCGCACCGCCGAATGCCGCCAGGTCGGCCCCCGCCGAGAAGGCCCGTCCGCGGCCCCGCACCACCACGACCTTGAGCTCCGGGAGCGAGTCCAGCCAGGCCGCGGCGCGCGCCAGCTCACGCAGCGTGTGGGGGCTGAGCGGGTTGAGCTTCGCGGGCCGGTTGAGGGCGATCTCGCCCCGCGGGCCCTCGGCGCTGACCTCGATCGTCTCGAACACCGGGGTCGCCATGGGGCAGATCCTAGGCTTCCGGGTGGAGCTCCGCGGCTCCCTCGAGGAACTCGACGACCTCGTCGGTCAGGCGGCGCAGCTCGGCGCTCTGGCGGGCCAGCCCCCCCGGGCGCCACTCGCGACGGGACAGCGAGGGGGCCAGCGGCCAGACGCGCAGGAGCGTCTGACCGCGCCGGCGCCGCTGCGTGATCCTCACCGCGGCTCCCTCCGGGTCGGAGCGCTTGACCATCGCGTCGGGCACCTGGAACCGGCCCGGGTCGGAGGCCTCGTAGCGATCGCCGAGCCCGCCGCGGAGGATCTCGATCAGCCGGCCGGCGTCGAGGTCCGGAAGGTGGGCGAGCTCGACTGTTCGGCGCAGCGGCACAGGCGTCCTCGCGGCCGCTCAGCGGGCCTGCCAGGAAAGCTCGACGGGAAGTTCGCCCGGCGCGTCGTGCGGCTCCGCGATCCGTCCGCCTGCCGGTCTGGCGAACGGTGGGCGTTTCCTCCGCAGGGCGCTCGCCCTGCTCCCGGCGCTCTCCCCGCTGCCGGACACCTGCGCGGCTTTTCTCACATCGCTCGCCTCATCGCCCCCGCCCCCCGGCCCCGGGCGCGATCACCGGCACGGGATACCCGTGCCGGCGCAGGTACCAGCGGGGCAGCGGGACCCGCCCCGTGACCGCGAACCGGCAGTCGTCGGAGGCGCACACCACCAGCCTCCCCAGCCAGCCGTCGAACCAGTCGCGCACGGCGCCGAACCCCGGCTTGGACTGCAGGGAGTTGGTCTCCCGCCTGTCGTTTCGCAGGTCGTAGACCTCATAGCCGGCCTCGTTCGCGTAGCGGACGAACTTCCAGACCCCGTAGCGAAGCGCCGCGTAGGTGCGGGGATGGGCTGCGGCTGAGGCCCGGGCGCCGCCCTCGGGGTCTGGTTCCGGTGCGGTCAGCGGCTCGAACGACTCGATCAGGACGGTCCGGTCGCCCTGGTTGGTCTCGCCCGGGTCGCGGAGGTAGGGCAGGAGGTTGACGCCGTCAACCGGGCGGTCGGGCTCGGCCCCGGCGATCCGTGCGATCGTCGGGGCGATGTCGATGTTGGCCGCCAGGGCAGTCGAGAAGCGGCGCCGCGGGACCCCCGGCCCCCGCACCACCAGGGGCATGTGCGAGGCCGACTCGTAGGCGAGGAACTTCGCCCTGTCGAGGCGGTGGTCGCCCTGGAACGCACCGTTGTCGGAGAGGAAGAAGATCCAGGTGTTGCCCAGCTCGCCGGAGGCGCGCAGCGCGTCGAGCACCCGCGCCACCCCGTCGTCCACCCCGCGCAGGGCCTCGAGGCGGCGCCGGTATCGGATGTCGACCTCCCGGATCAGCTTCGGGCCCATTCGGCGGGGGACCCGCACCACCTTCGGCTTGTCGGCGACGTTCGGCTCGTTGAAGGCGGCGTCGCGGGGGGCGCGCTTGCGGACAGTGCCCGCGTAGCGGGACGGCGGCTGTGGCCCGAGGCCCGGGTGGTCGTCGTTGTGGGGGGCGGTGTAGTCGAGCTGCAGGTAGAAGGGCCCCCCGGCCGCGAGCTCGCCGATCTCGCCCACCGCCAGATCCGTCAGGACGTCGGTGTTGTAGGTGGCGCCGGGGCTGTCGGAGCGGTAGCCGGAGGGATCGGGGTGGGCGTAGGAGCCGACCGGGCCCGTCACCGTCCCGTTCAGGTTCAGGCGGTACCCGTAGTAGCTGCGCGCGTCCTCGTCGCCGGTCAGGGTCAGCCACTGGTCCCAGCCGGGCGGGACCTCGGCGGGGTCCGTGTCGCCGTAGTAGTTGAGGAACTTGCCGACGTGTGCGGTCTCGTACCCGGCGGCCTGCAGCCAGGCCGGCAGGACGTGCCCCCAGACCCTGCGCTTGAAGGTCGGATAGCCGCCCGCCCGCCTCTGGTTCGTCTTCACCCCGGTGTTGTGCGGGTACTGGCCGGTCAGCAGGCTGGTCCGCGAGGGGCAGCAGATCGGCTCGGTGGCGTAGTAGTTGGCGAGGGTGACGCCGAGGTGGACGAGCCGCTTCAGCGTCGCCGGCATTGCGGCCACCATCCGCCCGTGGCGGTCCTTGTAGCGGGTGGTCAGATCCTCTCGGTTCTGATCGTCGGTCTGGATCAGGACGATGTTCGGCCGCTCCGCCGCCGCCGCGCCCGGTCCGTGCGCGCCGGCGGGCGCCCCGGCGGCCTGCGCGAGTGCCGCGATCGCGGCCAGCGCAACCGCCGCCGCGATCGGCTTCCTCCCAGAGCGGGCCGGCATCGAACGCATCAAACCGCCGCGGGCGGACGAGTTGCGGGGACGGGGGATCGGCGGTTTAGGCTTGGGCCCGATGCCGACGGCGCTGTTCTTCCCCGAGGGGGCCTACGGGCCGACCAACAACTGCGTCGGGATCGGCGACGTCTTGCGCAGGCGGGGCTGGCGGGTCGTCTTCGTGATCGAGGAGTCCTTCGAGGGCAAGCTCGCCGAGCACTCCTTCGAAGAGCGGCTGATGAGGTTGGGGCCGCCGCCGGAGACCGAGGAGGACCCGGGCCAGTTCTGGAAGGACTTCATCAGGGAGACCGCGCCGGTCTTCCGCCGGCCGACCATCGAGCAGATAGAGGGCTTCATCGCCCCCACCTTCGAGGCGCTCGTGGACGGGGCCCGCTACGTCGAGGAGCGGCTGGTCGAGATCGTCGAGGAGGTCGCCCCCGACGTGATCGTCGAGGACAACGTGGTCAGCTTCCCCGCGCTGCCGGCCAGCGGCCGGCGCTGGGTGCGGATCGTCTCCTGCAACCCGGCCGAGGTCAAGGACCCGCAGGTGCCCCCGACCTTCTCCGGTTACCCGGCGGACGATCGCTCCGGGTGGGACGTCTACCGAGAGGAGTACGGGCGGGTCATCGCCCCCCTTCACGAGTCCTTCGACGCCTTCTGCCGAGAGCGCGGCGCCCCGCCCCTGCCGGACCTCGAGCTGATCCACACCTCCGAGCACCTCAACCTCTGGCTCTACCCCCGGGAGGTGGACTACGAGCGGGCCGAGCCGCTCGGCGATCGCTGGCGGAACCTCGAGTCGAGCGTTCGCAGAACCGATCCGCCCTGGGAGCTGCCAGAGCCCCTCGCCTCGGGCGAGGAGCCGCTCGTCTACCTGAGCCTCGGCTCGCTGGGGTCGGGCGACGTCGAGCTGATGCGCAAGCTGATCGGCTCGCTCGCCGACGCCCCCTACCGGGTGATCGTCTCCATGGGCCCCCAGCACGCCGAGCTCGAGCTTGCCTCGAACATGGCGGGCGAGGAGTTCCTGCCCCAGACCTCGATCCTCCCGCAGGTGGACCTGGTGATCACCCACGGCGGCAACAACACCGTCACAGAGTCCCTGCACTTCGGCAGGCCGATGGTCCTGCTGCCCCTCTTCTGGGACCAGTACGACAACGCCCAGCGCATCCACGAGACCGGATTCGGCAGGCGCCTGGACACCTACGGCCACGAGCCCTCCGAGCTTCGCGACGCCGTGGACGGGCTGCTCGCCGACCGCGACCTCGCCGCTCGCCTGGGCGCCCTCTCCGCGCGGTTGCGGGAGGCGAGGGGCAGCGAGCGCGCCGCCGACCTGATCGCCAACCTCGTCGCCTAGATGCGGGACGGACCCAAACGGGGTGGGACCTCTAATCGTTCGTATGCGTCGATGAGAGGTCCCACGTCATGGGATGAGGGGTCGCGGCGGGGGCACGGGGGGGCGGAGGTGGGGATGAGGGGTCGCAGGCCGGGATGATCGGGCTGATCGCGTCCAACCTGACCCGCCACAAGGCGCGGACCGCCGCCACGGCGATCGGCATCGCCCTGGGCGTCGGGACGATCGTCGCGCTGCTCTCGGTCGGGGCGGGCCTGAAGCGGACCGCCGGCGAGCTCACCCACCTCGGCGAGGCCGACCTCGGCATCTTCCAGTCCGGGACCGCGGATCCGACCACCTCGGTGCTGCCCGTTTCGCTGGTCGGGCGGCTCGAGCGACGCTCCGACGTCGCCTCGGCCACCCCGCTGCTCCTCGTCGTCGAAGGGATCAAGCGGAGTCCGCCGGCGATCGTCTTCGGCCTCGACCCGGGCGGATTCGTCGCCAAGCGCCTGGTCGTCGTCCGGGGCCGCCGCGCCCTCGCGCCCGGCCAGGTCATGGTCGGCGACGGCCTCGCCTCGCAGCTGAGGCTGCGACCCGGCTCGACCCTCGCCGTCAAGGGCAGGCCCATGCGGGTGGCGGGGATCTACCACACAGGGATCTTCTTCGAGGACAACGGGGCCACGATGGACCTCGCCTCCGCCCAGCGGCTGGAGGGCCGCGGAGACGACGCCACGACGATCGCCGTCCAGCTGACCAGCGGAGTCGACCACGCCACAGCCGAGGAGCAGATCAAGCGCGCCCTGCCGGGGATCACGGTGATCGGCAGCGGCGACGACCCCAGCCGGGTGGGCGCAAACGGCGACCTGGTGCGCAAGGCGGTGACGATCATCGCCGCCCTGGCGCTGATCGTGGGCGGGCTCGGCGTCGCCAACACGATGGCGATGGCGGTGCTCGAGCGCGAGCGCGAGCTGGCGCTGCTGAGCGCGGTGGGGTGGAGGCGGATGCGGATCGCCGCCCTGGTCCTAGCCGAGGGGGTCGCGACCAGCATGCTCGGCGCCGCGCTCGGCCTGCTGCTCGGGGTGATCGGCGCCAACGCCCTCAACGACGCGCTCGACGTATCCTCGGTCGTATCGCCCCACGTCACCCCCTGGACGATCGGGCAGGCCCTGCTGATCGGCGTCGCGATCGGCGTGCTGGGAGGCCTCTATCCCGCCTGGCGGGGGACCAGCGTCTCACCCACCCGCGTGCTGGGTGGCGCCTAGCCCCACCTGGGGGCGGGGGGCCAGACGGCCGTCCCGCATGTAGAGCTTGCGGTCGGCCTGCAGGCCGACCGCCTCGTCGTGGCTGACCACCATCAGCGTCATCCCCTCGCGGCGACGGGTCTGCTCGAGAAGCTCGAGGACCCGCTCGGTGTCCTCGGAGTCCAGCGCCCCGGTGGGCTCGTCGGCCAGCAGCAGCCGGGGATCGTTGGCGAGGGCCCGGGCAATCGCCACCCGCTGGCGCTCCCCCCCGGAGAGATGGACTGCGAGCGAGTCGGCGCGTCGCGACAGCCCGACCGCGGCGAGCAGCTCGTCCGCCCGCCCGCGCCGCTCGGCCCGGCCGATCCCGGTCCCGATCAGCGGGATCTCCACGTTGGTCCGGGCCGGGAGGTGCGCGAGGAGCTGGTGGTGCTGGAAGACGAACCCGACGACTTCGCGGTGGAACCGGAAGCTGCTCCACTCCTCGATCGGCGTCCCGTCCACCTCGACCGTCCCGGAGTCGGGCCGGTCGAGGTCTCCGATCACCGAGAGCAGCGAGGTCTTCCCCGAGCCCGAGGGCCCGGTGAGCAGCACGAACTCGCCGGGCTCGAGGGTCAGCGAGACGCCGTCGAGCGCGACCACCGGCCCGGGGTGGACGCGGCGCACCTCGTCCACCACGACGCTCGCCCCGCGGCGCCGAGCGGTGGGTTCGCTCGCCGGCACCGGCTCGCCGTCTAGCCCTCTTGCCCGCCGGTCCGCAGCGCCGGCCTCAGTCCTCGACCTTGATGTCGTAGTCCACGTGCTTGGTGCCGAGCGGCCCGGCGCGGACCACGACCCGCAGTGTCAGCGGAATGCCCACCGAGCGCGACGGGAAGCAGAGCCGGTCGGTGTAGCTGCCGAAGAAGCGGTACGGCCGCTGCCGCGAGCGGTCGCTGCAGGGGTTGTTCGGGCTGGGGTAGCTGGTGCCCACGACCGAGCCGTTGAAGAGGAACTTGTAGAGCGCGGCGGCGTGCACCTTCCTGCCGTTCTTGCGCTTCGCGGAAACGGTGATCTTCCAGGGCTTCCCTGCCTTGGGGTGGTGTCCCGGGGCCTTCAGGTGGACCGTGAAGGCCGATGCCGACGTCGCCGGGACGAGAAGGGCGGCGGTGCAGATCGCGCCGATGATGATCCGGGGCATTCGTCTTACCTCCTGGTGGTTGCGACAAGGATATGGGCTCCGCCCGCGGTTCGGGATGCGGCCCGCGGCGCCCGGCGCAAGCCGCCGCCGGCCGGCTCAGGGGCCCAGCGCCGCCCGCGCCGCCTCGGCCAGGGCCTCCGGCGCCGGGCGGGAGGAGTAGCCGAGCTCGCGCCGAGCCTTGGAGTCGTCGAAGGTCATCGGGTGGCGCGCCAGCCGGACCTCGTCGGGGACGAGCAGGGACGGCTCGCGGCCGAGGGCGCCGAGCGCGGCGCCCGCCGCTCGCGAGGCAGCGCTGGCCAGGCCCCACGGAACCGGCACCCGGGGCGGCCGGCGGCCGGCGGCGAGCGCGACCGCCGCGAAGACGTCCCGCATGGCCATGTTCTCCCCGCCGAGCAGGTAGCGCTCCCCGGCCCGCCCCCGCTCGTGGGCGAGCAGGTGGCCGGCGGCGACGTCGGTCACCGCGACGACGTTCAGGGACCCCCCCGACAGGTAGCCGCGGGCCCGCCCGCGGGCGACGTCGGCGACCATCTTCCCCGTGGGGGTCGGGCGCCGGTCACCCGGGCCGACCGGCGTGGTGGGGTTGACCACCACGACGTCCATCCCCTGCCGGGCCGCCCCGAGCGCCAGGCGCTCGCCCTCGATCTTCGTCCGCTTGTAGGGGACGCTCAGCCCGGCGCCCTTCGGTGTGTCCCGCTCGGTCGCGGGCCGGCCCGCGACCGGCCCGCAGGTTGCGCAGGAGCTGGTGTGGACGACCCGCCGGCGTCCCCCCCGGGCGGCCGCGTCGAGCAGGGCCCGCGTGCCTTCGACGTTGACCGCGCGCATCTGCTCGGCGTGGGCCCGGGAGAAGCTGTAGAGCGCCGCGAGGTGAAAACGGCGTCGCAACCCTCCAGGGCCGCTCCGACCGCGTCGGGGTCGAGGATGTCGCCGGCGACGGGCTCGACCCCGGCGGGGTGGTCTCCGGCGGGATCGAGGTCGAACGCCCTCACCTCGGCCCCGGCCGCCGCCAGCGCCGCGGCGACGTGGGCGCCGATGAAGCCGCCGGCTCCGGTGACCAGGGCCCTCACGCCGCGCTGCGCCGCCCCGCGGCCGCCCGCCTCGCCATCCCGAGGCCGAAGCGGGCCATCGCCGACGGGACCCGCTCCGCGCGGGCGAGCACCTGGTCGAGCGCGCCGGCAAAGCGGCGGATCTCCTCCTCGGAGACGACCATGGCCGGCAGCGCCTTGACCACGTTCATCCGGTGCCCGGCGACCTGGCAGAGGATCCGGTGCTCGTGGAAGAGCGGCACGGTGACGAGCTGGGCGAAGAGGCCGGGCTGGGCGCGCTCCACCATGTCCCACACCGGGCGTGCCGCCCCTGACGGGGGCCCAGCTCGATCGCCCAGATCAACCCCAGACCGCGCACCTCGCGGACGACCTCGTAGCGGTCCACCAGGGGCCTGGTCAGCTCCAGCAGCAGCTCGCCGTTTCGGGCCGCCCGCTCCACCAGACCCTCGGTGTCGAGCACGCGCAGCGTGGCGAGCGCCGCCGCCGCCGCGAGGTCGTTGCCGCCGAACGTGGACCCGTGGCGCACCCCGCGCTCCATGCTGTCGAAGACGGCGTCCATGACCTGCCGGCTCGCCAGCAAGGCGCCGATCGGGACCATGCCGCCCGAGAGGGTCTTGGCGACGCAGATCATGTCCGGGTCCAGCTCGGAGTGCTCGAGCGCGAAGAAGCGCCCGGTGCGCCCGAGCCCCGTCTGGACCTCGTCGCAGACCAGCAGGGCCCCGGCCTCGCGGCAGCGCTCGGCGACCCCTCGGAGGTAGCCCTCGGGCGGCAGGTTGACGCCCTTCCCCTGGACCGGCTCGACGACGAAGGCGGCGACGTCGCCGCGCCCGAGCTGGCGCTCGAGCCCCTCGATGTCCCCGAAACCGACCGGCTCGCACCCGGGAAGGAAGGGGCCGAAGCCGCCGCGGAACTCCTCGTTCCCGTTCAGCGAGAGAGAGCCCATCGTGAGGCCGTGGAAGGCGTGCTCCGCGTAGAGTACGCGCGGGCGCCCGGTGGTCGCCGGGCCAGCTTGATCGCGGCCTCGACCGCCTCGGTGCCGCTGCTGGCCGGCACCATCGCCTCGATCCGGGCGGGGGAGCGCCCGACCATCTGCTCGGCGAGCAGGCCGCTGAGCAGGGTCACCCCGAGCTGGGGGAGGTTGGCGGTCCTGGCCTCCGCGACGGCGGCGATCGCGTCGAGCACCTCGGGGTGGTTGCGGCCGATGCCGAAGACGCCGTAGCCGCTCAGCAGGTCGAGGTAGCGGTCGCCCCGGTCGTCCACCAGGTAGGGCCCGTCGCCCCGGACCCACCGTCGGTCGAACCCGAGGGTGCGGACGATGCGGCCGAGCTGGGGATTGAGATAGCGGTCGTTGAGCGCCATCTCCTCTCCCTCGCGACCGCCCAGAAGCTCGCGGACCGGCGGTGGGACGCTGCCCATTCGCTCAGCCTAACCAACGCCCGGGCGTCCGCGACCGGGCCGGGACGCCCGCCGCGGGATGTCCGACCGGGCCTGGACGTGCGCCGCGGACTGTTCGCCGACCGGGCCGGGACGTGCGCCGCGAGCCGGGGCGGCGCCGCGGCCTCGGGGCCCGGCCTCGGGGCGCCCTCACCGCGCGGCGAGGTCCCGGAGGTGGTCCCGGAAGCCCCTCCCGAAGGCGGTGGGGACGCCGCCGAAGGTGTCGATCAGCGCCGGCCCGCCGCGGCAGGTCCAGCTTCCCGGCGCCGTCGCGTTCCACGTCCAGCCGAGGTAGGAGATGCCGTGGGAGTCCGCCCAGGGCATGAAGCGGTCTATGTAGCCGTGCCGGCAGTCGGTCTCGCCCAGCTCGCCGACCACCACCGGGACCCGGCGCGCGCTGGCGGCGATGGCCGAGCGGCAGCGGCGCCCGCAGGGTGCAAGGCCGCCGTAGTTGTGCTCGGAGGCGGCCAGGTGGTGAAGCGGGTCACGGGGGCGGTGGGCGAGCCAGCCCCGCAGGGAGCGCGCCCAGTCGAGCCCGCCGAGCATCAGGGGCTGGGTGGCGCCGGCCGAGCGAACGGCGTCCACGAGGTCCTGCATGCCGGCCGCCCGGTAGGAGTCCACGTGGCCCTGGGGATCGGCGTAGCCGGGGATCCGGCAGCCGTGCAGCCAGCAGCGCCAGCCGACGTCGTGGGGCTCGTTGTAGAGGTCGAAGAGGAGGTGGTGGTCGGAGCGGAAGTGCGAGGCGACGCTGCGCCAGAAGGCCGGTGCGTGGTCGGCGTCGGGCATCCGCAGGATCCGGTTGGCGCGGTTGTCGCCCGCTCCGGCCAGGTGCATGTCGAGGATCACCCAGAGCCCGGCCCGCTCGAGCCTGGAGACGTAGCCCGAGATCGCCGCCCGGTATCGGGGCCCGCGGAGGGCGGGCTTCACCGTCGCGCTCCCCAGCCAGCACTGCGGGTTGAGCGGCACCCGCACGGCGTTGATCCGCCAAGACTTCATCGCCACGATCGAGGCGCGGTCGGTGGGACCGTCGAAGAAGCCGTAGCCCTGCACGCAGGCGTACTCGGCGCCGGAGCGGTTGACGCCGAGCAGGCGCACCGCGCGGCCCGAGCCATCCACGAGGCGGTTTCCTTCGACGGTCACCGCGCGGCTTGCGCGCGCGGCGGGCGCCAGGGAAGCCGCCATGCATCCGATCGCCGCCAGCGCCGCGGCCGCGCACGCGGATGCCCCGGCAATGCGCCGCGGCGCATGGGCGATTCTGGCGAGCCGGCCCATGCCCCACTGATAACGGATCCGCCGGGACCGCGGGGTCTCCTGGACGAGGGTGCGAGGGTCCTGGCTGGTCAGCCAGTATCATCGCCGCCGTTCGAGGCGAGCGCCGATCACGGAGGAGTGGGCATGAAGCCGGTCGATACCGAGAACCTCGAGAAGGTCCGCGTCACCGAGCGCGAGCATTGGCTCGACGGCCCGCCGCACGACCTCTTCCGGGCCCTTCGCGGCGGCTGCCCGGTGCACTGGACGGACCACATCAGCGAATACCCCGACGAGGCCGGCTACTGGTCGGTGACCACGGCCGACGACATCCACACGGTCAGCTACGACTGGAAGACCTACTCCTCCGAGCTGGGCGGCGTCACCGCGGTCAACGCCGGCTTCCCGATGGAGCTCAGCCGGGCGATGTTCATCGGCATGGACCCGCCCAAGCACGACCGCATCAAGATGCTCTTCCAGCGCGGCTTCACCCCGAAGCGGATCGCCGAGCACGAGACGGCGATCCGCGAGATCGTCGAGGACGTGTTGGACCGGCTCGAGGGCGCGAGACCTGCGACCTGGTCACCGACGTCGCCCAGCCCGCCGTCTCGCGGGTGATCGGCAGCTTCATGGGCATCCCGCCCGAGGACGACGCGATCTGGGCGAACCTCATGAACACCACCCTCGGGCTCGGCGACCCCGACCTCAACCCCGAGGGGCTGGAGGGCATCCTCGAGAAGGACATCCCCGAGATCTTCGACCGCTGCCGGGCGATGATCGCCGAGCGCCGCGAGAACCCCACCGAGGACCTGACCAGCGTCCTGGTCCACGCCGAGATCGACGGGCAGCGCCTCGAGGAGCACGAGATCGTCATGGGCTTCTTCCTGCTGGTCGCGGCGGGCAACGACAGCACCAAGGCCACCTACTGCAGCGGCATGCGGGCGCTGCTGGAGAACCCCGACCAGCGAGAGATCCTCCTCGACGATCCCTCCCACATCCCGAGCGCCGTCGAGGAGTCGCTGCGGATGTTCCCGGCCTTCGCGCACTTCCGCCGCACCGCCACCCGCGACACCGAGCTGAACGGGCGGGAGATCCGCGAGGGCGACAAGGTGGTGATGTGGTACGTCTCCTCCAACCGCGACGAGAGCCGCTATGAGGACCCCGACCGCTTCGACGTGCTGCGAAACCCCGAGCACCAGGCCTTCGGGGCGGGCGGGCGCCACTACTGCCTGGGCACCGCGCTGGCCCGGCTGGAGCTGCGGATCCTCTTCGAGGAGACGCTGAAGCGGTTCCCGGAGATGGAGATCGCCGGGGAGCCGCGGATCGTCGAGTCCGGCTTCATCAACCAGCTCAAGTCGCTGCCCGTCCGCCTCACCCCCCGCTAACCCCCGCCGAGCTTCAACTTACCGCTGCGGAGCAGCGCTAACTTGAAGCTCGGCGAGGGGGTCGCCTGGGGACGTCACCTCGCGGCCGGGTCGGGGGCCGTGCCGGGCTGCCGCCAAGGCAGCGATCGCTTCCAGCGGCCGCGCGGCACCGGCCCGCTCACCGCGATGCGCTCCTCGAGGTCGAAGAAGAGCAGCGTCCCCGCGATCGCCAGGTAGGGAATCAGGAGGGCGAAGATCACCGAGCCGATCAGGTTGATCAGGGGAAGCGAGAGGTTGGCGAAGATCAGCGCGAAGGTCAGGACCGGCCCGACCACGAGGCTCAGCACCCAGAGGACCAGGGCAACCCGGAGCGCCCACCACCAGCTTCCGCGCACCGTGTCGCTGCTCGCCCGGACCGCGTCGCGTACCGAGCGGTCGCGGAAGAGGACCTCCTGCTGCACGAACAGCCAGTCCACCACCTTGCGCGCCGCGATCGGGATCCCGATCACCGTGAGCACCAGCCCGATCAGCATCAGGACGACCAGGAGTTGGGTCCCGACCACCCGCCAGAAGCGGCCGAGCAGCAGCCGGTAGGCCGCGACGAAGCCGGTCTCGGCGCCCTCGTCGAGCAGCCTCAGGTACCCGATCACCGCGCCGCCGACGATCGCGTAGCCGACCGGCTGGGCAAATGTCTGCAGGGTGTCGGCCGCCGGGGCCGTCTGCAGCCCGGCCCCCCCGACCGAGCCGCCGATCTGGCCGTCACCGAAGAGGGCTCCGGTCAGCTCCGAGGCGCCGTACACGGCGCCCAGGACCGGCAGCGCGGTGAGCCCGAGCGGCACCATCGCCCGCCAGTGGCGCCCGTAGATCTGGCGGGCGGCCCGCAGCAGCTGGCCCAGCGCGCGGCGCTGTCGCAGCGGCTCCAGGTCCACCGGGCGCCAGCGGGTGAGCAGGGCCGGCACGACGACGATCGCGGCCGCGACCAGCAGAACCAGGGCAAGTCCGAGCCGGGAGCGCGCCTCGAGATTGACCAGCTTGGAGACCTCGGCGACCGTGCCGCAGAAGGCCGAGGTGACCGCGGGGCCCAGCAGCGCGCCGCCGGGGAGCTTCGGGCTGGCGGTGCGCAGCCCGTCCATCCAGGTGAAGGGCTGCGTCCACTGGGTCTTCGTGTTGGGCCCGGTCGGTCCGGTGTTGAAGCCCTTCTCGCGCTGTCCCCAGTGGCCCTCGTAGGTGAGCCACTGGGCGGGGCTCCCGACCGCCGGGTAGGTGGGGATCTGGACCGGGTCCGGGCGCAGCCGCCGCAGAGGCTCGGAAGTGTTGTCGCAGCCCAGGCCCGCCCCGCCCTGGCCGTTCTCGACGAAGACCGCCGACTCGAAGAAGGTCGCGTGCGACCCGGCTGCCGGGTAGACGACGGGGTGGGTCCCTTGCCTCTCGACCTCGGAGTCCCCCCAGCCCACCGTCTCGCCGCCCCCGTGCTGGAAGACGGCGACCTTCGAGGGCCCCTCGCGCAGCGCCCCGGCCGCGTTCGCCGAGTCGAAGGCGATCTGCATGCCCTCCCAGTCGCCCTCGTGAACGTCGTTGAACTGGTTGAAGTACCAGAAGAACCAGTACTGCACGACGAAGCCGGGATGGCCGGGCTCGCGGGCGATGTGGGCGTAGGTGACGGCGGGTGCCCTGCCCTCGCGCCGCAGCGCGGCGAAGTCGCGGGCGTATGTGCAGCCCGCCTCGAGCGGGTCCCCGGGGAGGTCGAGGTAGTGGTTCTCGTCCCGCCCCGCGATCTCAGCGGCCGTGGGGGCCCTCACGACCGGCTTGGAGCGCCCGCCGTTGTAGAGCTTCAGCACGACCCGCGGGTTGCCAAGCACGACGTCCACCGGCATCGGCTGGTACTGCTCCTCGGCGTCGTCGCAGGGCGGGTCCTGCTGCGAGCGCAGCATCAGGATCGGGGAGTAGGCGCGGATCAACGCGGCGGCCGGGGTGGGCCCGGCGGCCGGGGTGGCCCCGGCGGCCGGGTTGGGCTCAGCGGTCGGGGTGGGCTCAGCGGCTGGGGTCGGCTCGGCGACGGGGGTGTCCCTGGCGGCGGCCGCCGGGGGCATCGGCAGGGCCAGGGCGCCCAGCAGGGCGAATGCCGCCGGGAACCGTCCGACCCCCCCTCGCCCGGGCAAGGGTCGACCCTAGGGGGCCGCCACACCTCCGCCCGGGGCCACGCCGCCCCCGCCGACCGACGGGGGCGCGGGGGCCGGTGCGGGGCTGGGCGCGGGGGCCGGAGCCGGTGCCGGGGCGGGTGCGGCGGTCGAGCCGCCCTGGTCCTGCTTGGACTGCTTGCCGGACTTGTCGGGCGCCTTCTGCTGGGTTCCGGTCGGCGTCTTGGGGACCTCGGAGGCCGAGCGGGTGTTGGAGCTGTGCAGGGCCGAGAGGCTCGGCAGCTCCGAGGGAACCGCGAAGTCGGGGCACTCGCCTCCCTGCGCCGCCGACATGTAGGACTGCCAGATCGGCCCGGCCGTCGGCCCGCCGAAGCCGGTGTAGTCGCGTGACTCGGGATGGCCGACCCAGACCGCCGTGGAGAACATCGGCGTGTAGCCGACGAACCAGGCGTCGGACTCGCCCTCCGAGGTCCCGGTCTTGCCGGCCTCCGAGGCGCACCCGATCGAGGTGTAGCCGGCGCCGGTGCCCTGGGTGATCACGCCCTCGAGCAGCTTCGTGACCTCGTAGGCCTCCCCTTCGGTGAGCACCCTCTTGCCGGAGTCGGTGCCGGCCTCGTCCACCTTGCCGCCGGGGAACTCGACCCGGCTGATCGCGGTCGGGTCGTGGTGGATCCCGCCGTTGGCGAGGGTCGCGTAGGCGTCGGCCATCTCCAGCGGGGTGACGCCGACCTCCAGCCCGCCGATCCCCTCCGCGGGGTAGGACTCCAGCGGCGAGGTGATGCCCATCTGCTGCGCGGTGTGGGTGACGTTCTCGGGCCCGACGTCGAGGTCGAGCTGGGCGAACACCGCGTTGACGGAGTCCCAGGTCGCCGCCGAGAGCGGCATCACGCCGCCCCCGGGCTCCGCGTTGTGGACGGTCCAGGTGCCGCCCCCGGGGATCGTCAGGGTGACTGGCGAGGTGCCGTCGTAGTAGGTGGTGTAGGGGTCCACTCCCTGCTTGATCGCCGTGGTCAGCACGAAGGTCTTGAACGAGGACCCGGGCTGGCGGTGGGCCTGCCAGGCGTAGTTGAACTGGCTGTCGACCGAGTAGCCCTGCGAGGAGGCAAGGGCGACGATCTCGCCGTTGTCGGGGTTGACCGAGGCGAGCGCAGCCGCCGGGCCGCCCCCCGAGTAGCAGACCCCGCAGGCGTCAACCGCGGCCTGCGCGTAGTCCTGGAGCGTGGGGTCGATCGTCGTGTAGGCCTTCAGGCCGCCGTTGCGGACCGTGTTGACCCCGTAGCGGTCGATCAGCTCCTGCTGGACGAGGTCGAAGAGGAAGGGGTCGCGGATCGTCCGGTACTTGTCGCCCGGGTTGAGCCCGAGGCCGCTGCGCGCCGCCTGGCGGTAGCGGGCGAGGCCGATGTAGCCCTGCTCCTCCATCGCCCGCAGCACCTCGTTGCGACGGTTCTTGGCCGCCTTGGGGTCGAGGAACGGGTTGTACTCCGAGGGCGCCTGCGGCAGGCCGGCGATCATCGCCGCCTCGGTCAGCGTCAGGTCCTTCGCGGGCTTGCCGAAATAGGTCTGGGCGGCCGCCTCGACCCCCACCGCCGTCTGCCCCTCGACAGTCCCGTAGGGGGCGGTGTTCAGGTAGGCGGTGAGGATCCACCGCTTGGTGTGGATGTCCTCGAGGTCGTTGGCCAGGTGGGCCTCCCACAGCTTTCGCTTCAGCGTGTCCTGCGGGTTCTGGATGTAGAGGTTGCGGACCAGCTGCTGGGTGATCGTCGAGCCGCCCTGCACCGGTTTCCCACCGGCCAGGATGTCCTTCCAGGCGGCGCGGATCACCGCCGAGGGGTCGACCCCGCCGTGGTTGTAGAAGTTGCGGTCCTCGATCGCGATCGTCGCGTCGCGGAGGCGCTGGGGCATCGCCGAGTAGGGGATCGGCTGGCGCACGTTGGAGGAGCGGATGAACCCCAGCAGGCTGCCGTCGGCGGCGTAGATCGCCGAGGACCGGCCCTTCTGCACGGGCTTCAGGCTGGAGGGCGGGGGCGCCTCGTTGTAGATCTTCAGCGCCCAGCCGGCGGCGACCCCGGCGAGCACCGCGAGCATCGCGAAGACGACGACCAGCGCGAAGAGCACCTTCTTCCACGCCGGGTGGCGTGAGGAGCGCCGCCTGCGTCTCTGGGCCCGGGTTGCCATCCGCCTAGGATGACATTTTCGCGGCGCGGGCCCTCCCGCCTCCCGGCCGTGCCTGGGAAAAACGGCCCACCGCGGGGTCGTTGACGCTGCGGAAACGCCGCCAACACGGCGCTGCAATGCCTGTCGCGTTCAATTCGGTCGCGATGTTGGCGGGGAAGGGCCGACAGGCTCGTGGCAACGGCGGGGTAGCCGCGGCGGGGGAGCCCGAGGCCCTCGAGGGTCCGGCGGGCGGGCGCCATCCGGCGCTCGCCCCGCCCGGCCCCGGCGCGACCCGATGCGTCGCCTCCGGCCTGACCATCCCCGAGTGCTCGTGCGCCTCCTGCACGAGGGGGATGATCATGGAGCACCGGATGGGGCCGCCGGGCGCCTGAGGGCCCCGACCGCCCACGAGGGTCGGATCCCTGACGCCCACGAGGGTCGGATCCCTGAGGGGGTCGGATCCCTGATCTAGTCTCCGCGCGATGCAACGGGGCCGCCCCTCCGCACGCCGCTCGTTGGGGACGGCGGCGCTCACAGTCGGCGCCCTCGGCGTCGTCTTCGGCGATATCGGCACCAGCCCGCTGTACGCCTTCCAGACCGTCTTCTCCGCGGACAGTCACGCGGTTCCGGTCGGGCGCACCGAGATCTACGGGGTCGTCTCGCTGATCTTCTGGGCGATCACGATCATCGTCTCGATCGAGTTCGTCCTGCTGATCATGAAGGCCGACAACGAGGGGGAGGGCGGGATCATGGCGCTGACGGCGCTGATCGAGCGGATCTCGATGCGCGACGCCCCCCTCAAGTTCACCCTCGCCGCGATGGGCGTGTTCGGCGCCTCGCTGTTCTACGGGGACGGGATGATCACCCCCGCGATCTCGGTCCTCTCCGCCGTCGAGGGGGTGAGCGTCGCGACCCCGAGCCTCGACTCCGTCGTCGTCCCGGTCTCGCTGGTCATCCTCACCCTGCTGTTCGCCGCCCAGCGGTTCGGGACCGGGGCGGTCGGCCGGCTCTTCGGGCCGGTGATGATCGTCTGGTTCGCCTCGATCGGGGTGATCGGGGCGGCTCAGGTGATCTCCGACCCGGTCATCCTCAAGGCGATCTCCCCCACCTACGCGATCTCCTACTTCACCAAGGACCTCGGCGTCGCATTCTTCTCGCTCGGCTCCGTCGTCCTGGCGGTGACCGGGGCCGAGGCTCTCTACGCCGACATGGGCCACTTCGGCCGCGGCCCGATCAGCCGCGCCTGGTTCCTGGTCGCCTTCCCGGCCCTGGCGCTCAACTACCTGGGGCAGGGATCCCTGGTCCTGGAGTCGCCGCAGACGGTCAGCAGCCCCTTCTTCCTGCTCGTCCCGCACTGGGGCCGGATCGCGATGGTGATCCTGGCGACCGCGGCGACGGTGATCGCCTCGCAGGCGGTGATCTCGGGCGCCTACTCGCTGACCCGCCAGGCGATCCAGCTCGGCTACCTGCCGCGGCTGGTGATCCGCCAGACCTCCGACCGCGAGTACGGGCAGATCTTCGTCCCCGCCGTCAACGCGATCCTCTTCGTCTCGGTGATCGCCCTGGTGATCGGGTTCGGCTCCTCGACCAGGCTGGCCTCCGCCTACGGGATCGCGGTCACCGCCACCCTGGCGATAGACACCGCCCTGTTCTTCATCGTCGTGCACCGCATGTGGGGCAAGCCGCTGTGGCTCTCGATCGCCGGCGCCGCGGCCTTCGGTGGGGTGATCGGGTGCTTCCTGATCGCCAACCTCCCCAAGGTGATCTACGGAGGCTGGGTGCCGCTGGTGGTCGGCGGCGTGATCTTCGTGATCCTGCTCACCTGGCAGCGCGGCAGGGTGATCGTCACCCGCAACCGCGAGCAGCGCGAGGGCGACCTGCGCGAGTTCGTCGCCGAGGTGCACGAGACGGATCCGCCGATCATCCGGGTGCCGGGCACCGCCGTCTTCCTCAACCCGAACCTCAAGACCACGCCGCTGGCGATGCGCTCCAACGTCGAGCACAACGGGATGCTCCACCGCAGCTCGGTGGTGGTCGCGGTCGAGACGATGAAGGTCCCCCACGTCGACCCGTCCCGGCGGATCCTGGTGGACGACCTCGGGTTCGCCGAGGAGGGGATCAGCCACCTGCGCCTGCGCTTCGGTTTCAAGGACGAGCCCGACGTCCCCGCCACGCTCCGCCAGGCGCTCACCACCGGCCTGGAGACCGACCTCGACCTCGACCATGCCGTCTACTTCCTCTCCCGGATCGAGATCGTCGCCACCGAAGCGCCGGGAATGGCGGGGTGGCGAAAGCACCTGTTCACGGCGATCTCCCGCAACGCCGCCAACCCGATCGAGTACTTCCGCCTGCCGATCGACCGCACCGTGATCACCGGCTCGCGCGTGGGGGTGTGAGCCGGCTCGGGCCGGCGGGGTCCCAGCACCCTTGACGGGAGCCGCATCGCCTCTGCCCGGCCTGGCAAACTCCCGCCGCGTGGGAGATGACGCCATCCAGGGCAAGGAGTCCGGCGGGCACGAGCAGATGCACCTCTTCGGCCCGGACCTCGAGGCGCTCTCCGGGCGCGTCGATGCCCTGCGGCGCGAGTTGCTCGCCGACCCGGACCCGTCGCTGGGCGGCACCCTCACCGAGGAGGCCCTCCGGGAGAGGCTCGGCGAGACGATCACCGAGGAGGGCCTGGGGACAGAGGAATCCCTGCGGATCTTCACCGAGACGCTTCTGCCGGCCTGCGTCAGCACCGCGCACCCGCGGTTCCTGGGCTTCATCCCCGGCGCGCCGACCGAGGCCGCAAAGCTCTTCGACTCCCTGCTCGCCGCCACCGGCATCTGCGCCGACTGGTGGATGGAGGCCTCCGGCGCCGTGTTCGCCGAGAACGAGGCGCTGCGCTGGATCGCCGACCTGCTGGGCTGGCCTCCCGGGGCCGGCGGGGTGTTCGTCAGCGGCGGCACCTCGGGCAACCTCAGCGCGCTGGCCGTCGGGCGCGACGTCTGGCGCCGCCGCGCCGGGCCGGGCCGGGAGGCACGGCCGGCGATCGCCGCCAGCGGCGGCGGCCACTCCTCGATCTCGCTGGCCGCGAGGGTCCTGGACGCCGAGGTGATCGACGTCACGACCGACGAGCGGGGCCGCATCCTCGGCCCGGCCCTGCGCGAGGCGCTGGAGCGTACCGAGCACGACGTCTTCGCGGTGGCCGCCACCGCCGGCACCACCAACCTCGGGGCCATAGACGACCTCGAGGCGGTCGCGGATGTCTGCGAGGAGCGGGGCATGTGGATGCACGTGGACGGGGCCTATGGGGGGGCCGCCCTCGCCGTCCCCTCGGCGCGGCCGATGTTCGCCGGGGTGGAACGGGCCGACTCGTTCGTGGTGGACCCGCACAAGTGGCTGTTCAGCCCGTATGACTGCGCCGCGCTGCTCTACCGCGATCCCGAGCTGGCGCGGCGCGCCTTCACCCAGACCGCGGAGTACATCGACTTCGTCGAGGAGCGCTCGGAGTGGAACCCCTCCGACTACGCCGCGCACCTGAGCAGGCGCCCGCGGGGACTGCCCTTCTGGTTCTCGCTGGCCGCGAACGGCTCGCGGGCGTACTCGGCGGCCGTGGAGCGGGGGCTGGCGCTCGCCCATCGCGCCGCGGAGCTGATCTCCGCGCACCCCGATCTCGAGCTCGTGGGCGAGCCCCAGCTCTCGGTCGTCCTGTTCCGGCGCACCGGCTGGGGGTCCGGGGACTACAGGGAGTGGTCGGACCGGGCGCTGAGGGAGGGCCTGACCATGACCGCCCCGACGAGCTGGCGCGGCGAGACCCTGCTGCGCTTCTGCTTCGTCAACCCGATGACCACCGAGGACGACATCGGCGCCGTTCTCGACTCGCTGCGCTGAGCCTCACGGCAGGGGCACGCCGGGCGGGGTCTGGGTGACCGGGACCTGCGGCGGCTCGCCCTCGGCCCGCCGCAGGTTCCAGGTGTCCCGGGGCAGCAGCGCCGCGAGGGTCGCCACCAGGGCCAGCGCGCACCCGGCCAGGAAGACCTCCACGGCCCCGAACGCCTCGGATAGCGGGCCGACGAGCAGGTAGCCGAGCGGCAGCAGCCCGAGGGAGACCATCCAGTCATACGACGTCACCCGCGAGAGGCGCTCGGGCGGGATCCGCTCGGCCAGCGCGGTCAGCCACCAGACTTCGAAGAGCGCGATGCCCGCCCCGGCCACGGCGAGCCCGGCGGCGGCCAGCGGGAGGCTCACCCCGGCGGCGAAGAGCGCCATCGCCGGAGGCCAGGGAAGGAGCATGAGGATCCCCAGCCGCATCGGGTGCTCGGGCTCCCAACGGATCCCGAGGAGCGAGCCCGCGACGGTCCCCGCGCCGAAGGAGGCGGCCATCAGCCCGTAGACCGCGGTGTCCCCGTACTGCTGGTCCGCGAGGACCGGGCCCAGCACGTACCACGGGGCCAGCGCGACGAAGAGCGAGACGGAGATCGAGACCAGGGTCGCCCAGACCCAGTCCCGGGAGCGCACCTCGCGGTAGCCCTCGCGAAGCTCCTCGAGCACCGGGCGGCGCTCCGCCGCCCGGTGCTCGCCCCGGTCCCGGGGGTGGATGCCCCAGAGGAAGGCGGCGCTGAGCAGGAAGGTCCCGGCGTCCACCGCGAACGCCGCCCCCGCTCCGGCCCACACCACCAGCGCCGCGGCGAGTGCCGGCCCAGCGAACTCGGCGACGTTGTTCGAGGTCGAGACGAGCGCGTTGGCCTGCTGGATGTCGTCCTCGGGCACCGTCTGGGGAAGCAGCGCCGTGGCGGCGGGCCGGAAGAACGCCTCGGCGCTGCCGAAGAGCATCTCGATCACGACGATCTGCCAGATCCGCACCTCGCCGGTCAGGATGAGGGCCGCGAGCAGCCCGTGGAGCGCGAAGCGGACCAGGTCGGTGGCGACCATCAGGCGGTGGCGGGGGAGCCGGTCGGCCCAGACGCCGCCGATCAGAAGGAAGCCGACCAGCGGCAGCGAGTAGCCGGCCATCACCAGCCCGAGGTCCGTTGCCGAGCCGGTGCGGTCGATCACGAACAGGGCGAGGGCGACGGTGACGATCGCGTCGCCGACCACGCTGGCCGACCCGGCGAGCCAGAGCAGCCTGAAGTCGCGGTGGCGAAGGGCGCCCGGCGGTGTGGGATGTGCGGTCATGGCCGCCCCTTCTAGCAGCGAGCGCCGGGCCGGCAGGGCCCGGCCGAAACGCGCGCTCCGGCGGGAGGCGAGGTGCGCACCTCAGCAGGAGCCGCGGGAGACGCGCACCTCAGCAGGAGCCGCGGGAGACGCAGGGGGCGGCGACCTCCAACCGCTGGCGCCAGTCCACCGCGCTGCCGAGGTCGAAGCTGTAGTACTGCCTGCCGCCCTCCACCCATCCCGGCACCCCGAGCCGCTTGCCGAGGGCGAGCCACGGGTCCGGCTGCCCGAAGCTGGTGAAGCTGGTCGCCGACTCGAACTGGATCCCCCAGGTCGGGTTGCTGGTGTCGCCCACGTAGAGGCCGTAGCGGGCCATCGCGTGGAGGATCGTCTTCTTCCAGCGGGCGACGTGGAGGGCCTCGATCTCCGCGTTGCTCATGGTCAGAATGAAGTGCTGTCCCATGGCCGGCGCGTAGCGGTCCGAGAGGCCGATCTCGCTGCAGGAGCGGCCCGCGCCGTAGGCGCCGGCGGGCCACGCCGAGTGACCGTTGGAGCAGTGGACGGTCATGAACAGGGCGTGGTCGATGTTGCCCGCCGCCAGCTCGGCGGGGCGCACCACGCCGGCGGCGAGCCCGAAGGCCGCCGCGGTCGCGTCGGAGCCCAGCCCCCGCGAGCGGTTGCCGCTCACCCTGGTCCTGCCGCCGTAGCTGACCAGGAGCCGGCCGCCGGAGCTCGCCTTCTGGCGAACCTGCCAGAAGTCGTACTCCCACCCGGTGCGCTGGTCGATCACGGCCATGTGCGCGTCGGCCCCGGCCGCCGGCTGCGCCGCGGCGGGGATGCGCAGGCTCATCCCCTCGACCTCGCAGCGCCCCCAGGAGGACGAGTAGGCGCAGTGGACGGTGTAGAGGGGGTCGGTGGGGCGCGAGAAGAAGATCGGGTGGTCCCAGTCGTCCCTGGTACCGGCGACCCCGCCGAGCACCGCGGTCATCAGCCCAAAGCCGGCCAGCCGGGCGGCCTTCCCGGCCGAGTTGGAGGCGATCCGCGGCGCGCGCGGCACCCGGGTGTTGAACGGGCTCCTCGCCGAGTAGGGGCGCCAGCAGGCGCCGGGCGGATTGTCGGGCCCGAAGCGGCCCCAGCCGCAATCCCTGCCCGAGCCGCCTCCGTAGACGGTCACCGCGGCCATGGCCGAGAGGCCGAGAGCCGCGACCAGCAAGGCCGAGCCGGTCCACAGCCCGAATCGTGTGGCGAGCCTGCGCACGATCCGCACCCAGTGTAGGGGTGCGGCGGTCGGATGGCGGGGTATCTTGACCCCATGCTGTTCCGCCAGATCCTCCACGAGGACCTCGGCTGCGCCTCTACCTTCTCGGAGACAGCGACGCGGGGACGGCGGCGGTGGTCGATCCCCAGTGGGACATAGAGCCCCACCTGCGGCTGTGCCGGCTGCACGGGGTGCGGGTCGGGCACGTCCTGGAAACGCACAACCACGCCGACCACGTCTCCGGGCACGGCCGCCTGGCGCGCGCCACCGGGGCGACGATCTGCGTCAGCGAGCTGGCCGAGGCCTCCTACCCCCACCTTCCCTTCCGCGACGGCTGGAGGCTGGAGCTGGGGAGCGTCAGGATCGAGGCGATGGAGACGCCGGGGCACCGCCCCGAGCACACGGCCTTCCTGCTCAGCGACCTCGCGCGGGGCGAGGAGCCCTGGGCCGTGCTGACGGGGGACTCGCTGTTCGTCGGCGACGTCGCCCGGCCCGACCTGGCGATCGAGGCCGCGGAGGGGGCGGCGGGGGTCTTCCGCTCGCTGCACGAGCACCTGCTCGCCCTGCCCGACCACGTCGAGGTCTGGCCCGCGCACCTCGGGGGGTCGCTTTGCGGGACCTCGGGGATCGACAGCGAGGCCTCCTCGACGATCGGTTTCGAGCGCCGCCACAACCGCGCGGCGGCGTTCGGGACGCTCGAGGAGTTCGTGGCCGATTCGGTCGCCGGCCTCGGCGAGCGGCCGCCCAATCTCGAGCGCATCGTCGCCCTGAACAAGGGCCCGCTGGTTCGCCGATCCGCCGGCCCCGGTGCCGATGACCCCCGGTGCGGTGGAGGTCGCGCTCGCCGACGGGGCGCGGGTCGTGGACGCCCGCACCGGCGAGCAGTTCGACGAGGCCCACGTCCCCGGCGCGATCAGCGTCCCGGCCTCCGACACGGGCTTCGCCACCCGGGTCGCGCAGGTGGTCGAGCCCGACGCCGGGCTGATCGTGGTCGCCGCGTCCGACGGGTACGAGCTCGAGGCCGCCGGGCTGCTCGCCTCGGTCGGGCTCTCGGTCGGCGGCTTCCTCGACGGCGGGATGACGGCCTGGCGCTCGGAGGGCAGGCCGGTCGAGCGGCTGCGCCTGCTCGACGCCGCACAGCTCTCGGAGCTGCTCGAGGAGGCGCCCGAGACCGTCGTCCTCGACGTCCGCGATGCCGGCGAGCTCGAGCAGGGTCGCATCCCCGGCTCGGTCAACATCCCCTGCCGCCAGATCCCCGAGCGGCTCGGCGAGCTCAGTCGCGACGCCACGCTCGCCGCGGTCTGCGGGGAGGGCAAGCGCAGCGGCCTGGCGGCCTCCGTCCTGCAGGCGGCCGGCTTCGGCGACGTGATCCACGTCGGCCACGGTGGGCGTCGGGAGCTGGGAGAGGCTGGGCCGGCCTCTGGAGACCGGGTAGGCGCGGGCCGGGCCCCGGTCAGCCGCCCGGCCGCCGGGCGGCGGGCTCGGCATCCGGGTGGCGGATGCGCCGGCGGCGCTCGGAGAAGCGCACCGCCTCGTAGACGATCAGCGCCCAGAGGACGACGGTGACCATCGCCAGCGCCGCGAGGGCGGACATCTCCAGGGCCAGGGGGATCAGCACGAACATCACCAGACCGACCACGGCGCGTTCGCGGTTGATCGAGCCGATGTTGCGCAGCCGGAAGGCGACGTGGGCGAGCAGGTAGATCCCGACACCTCCGAGCAGCGCGAAGTCCGGGACCGTGGCCAGGGGGTCCTCGACGTGGCCGAGCGCCTTCTTGAGGCCCAGAGCGGCGAGGACCACGCCGGCGACCATCGGCAGATGCAGGTAGGAGTAGGCGTCGCGGGCCAGCTCGTTTCGCTCCCGGCCCGGGGGCATCGAGGCCAGGTGGCGGCTCGCCACCAGCGCCACCACGTCGAAGTAGATCCACCACAGTCCCGCGGTCAGCGCGATCCCGAGCACCGCGGCGGCGACGATCCCGGCGGTCAGCTCGCCCTCGGCTCCGACCCCGATCGCGACGATCGACTCGCCCAGGGCGATGATCAGGATCAGCCCGTGGCGCTCCGCGAAGTGGGAGGGGACGAGCTTCCAGCCCTCCGAGCCGACCAGGTAGGGCCCGCCCATGTCGAGGGCGACGGCGAGGACCCACAGCGCCCCCTGCGCCAGACCGTCGAGGAAGGAGGCGGCGACCAGAAGCCCGACCCCGATCGCGGTGCTGATCGCCAGGCCGAGGACCGACTCGCGCAGCGAGGTGTCGTCGCGGCTGGCCAGGACGAAGAGGGCGATGTGGCCGGCCCGGACCGCCCCGTAGGCGACCGCGAAGGTCAGCGCCAGGCCGCCGAAGGCCTCCGGTACGCAGAGGGAGACGACCAGCAGCGCCGCCATCGCGCCGAAGATGGCGATCCGCACGGCGCCCTCCTCGGGGTCCACCACGCTGGTCAGCCAAGCGTACCCGGTCCAGGCCCACCAGAGGACGGCGAGGACCAGGATGCCCTGCACCACCCCGGACCAGGTCGGGTTCGAGGACATCAGCGCGGTGCACTGGGTGATCGCCAGCACGAAGACGAGGTCGAAGAACAGCTCCAGCGGCGTCACCTGCTCGCCGTCGCGCAGCACCGCTCCGAGCCGCGAGCCGGCCTCACGCGAGAGGATCTCGCTCGCCGAGTCGGCTCTCTCCCGCGTCGAAGCTGTCTCGTCCGCGAAGGTTTTCTCCCCCGCCGAAGCGCTCTCCCCCGCCGAAGCGCTCTCCCCCGCCGAAGCCGTCTCCCCGGCCAGGATTCCTTCCCCCGCCGCCGAAACGGCTTCCTCGCTCGCCATCGCCACATCTTGGCAAGCCGGGTCGCGCCGAGCTTCAAGTTGCCTCTGTCAATCAGCGGTTAGATGAAACTCGGCGGGGGTTGGTGGGAGACTGCGGTCGTGGCGAAGCGGAGAGAGAGGCACGCGCGCAAGCCGGTGCCGACCGCCGAGTACTCCGACGCCGAGGGCGCGGTGCTGACCCTGCGCTGCTCGCTCAGCCCGGGGACGATCGCCAAGATCCGAGAGTCGGCGGCCCCGGGGGCCTCGGCCGAGGACGCCTGGAGGCGCCGCGCGGAGATGCTCTTCGAGCGCCTCGCGGTGCGCTGGGAGATAGCGGGGCTTCCGATCACCGACCAGGCGACGCTGCTCGGCCGCTACAGGATCGCCGACTCCGAGACCCAGCGCTGGGTCCGCCAGACGATCGCCGCACACCTCGAGCGCCACCTCCCCGAACTGGCCTGAGCCGGCTCGCGGCCGCGGTGGCCGCTCGGTCTCGCCGCGGGACGACGGTCCGGGCGCCCCGCGCCGCGGTGGCCGCTCGGTCTCGCCGCGGGACGACGGTCCGGGCGCCCCGCGCCGCGGTGGCCGCTCGGTCTCGCCGCGGGACGACGGTCCGGGCGCCCTGCGCCGCGGTGGCCGCTCGGTCTCGCCGCGGGACGACGGTCCGGGCGCCCGCGGCCGGCCGGCAGGTCGGGGCGGCAGCAGGACTTGCCGGGCCCTCGGAGCGGTGATTGACTTGCCCCATGGGGGCACGCTCAGCGGGGAGCACCGGGCTCGTCTGCATCGCCCTTGCGACCTTCGGGGCGCCGGCGGCGGCCGCCACCGGCGCCAACCCCGCCGCTTCGGCGGCGGCCGCCGCCGAAGCGGCGCAGGGAGCCGCCGAGCGATCCGCGGCTCAGGGAGCCGACCGGCCCGCCGTGGTCCGGGTCGGGGCGCTGATCAACGACATCCAGCAACTCGACCTGCAGTCGCACTCCTACAACGTGGACATGTACCTGTGGTTCAAGTGGCGCGACCCGGAAATCGATCCGTCCAGGTCGTTCGAGTTCCTCAACGCCTTCGAGCTGTGGGGCCACATCCTCACCTACGCGACCTCCAAGCCGGAGCGGCTCCCAAACGGCGACTACTACCAGGTGCTGCGAAACCAGGGGAAGTTCAACACCAAGCTCCCCCTGGAGCGCTACCCGTTCGACACCCAGCACCTGACGGTGACCATCGAGGACTCCGACTCGGACAGCAACGACCTCGTCTTCGTGCCGGATCGGGACCCGATCGCGATGAGCCCCGACCTGACGCTCCCGGGCTGGGACATCGGCGACCCGACGCTGACCGTGGTCGACAACCGCTACCCGACCGACTTCGGCAATCCCTCCGCCGAGGACGCCGCCTACTCGCGGATCGTCATCGACCTTCCCGTGACCCGGCCGGCCTTCACCTACGCGATGAAGCTGCTGCTGCCGATGCTCTTGGTCGCGCTGACCGCCGCCCTGTCCCTCTCGGTGCACCCCCGCTACGTGGAGGGACGGATCGGGATCGGCATCACCGCGCTGCTCACCCTCGTCGCTCTGCAGCTGACCGACAACTCGAGCCTCCCCGACGTCAACTACCTGATCCTCCTCGACAAGCTCTACATCGCCTCCTACGCCTTCGTGGTCCTGACCCTGGCGATCATCGTGCGCAACTCCTGGGTGGACGCCGAGGGCGACGTCGCCGCCGCGGTGAGGGCGGACAGGCGCGGCCTGATCTTCCTGACCGTCTCCTACTTCGTGGTGGTCGGGCTGACCCTGCTGCTCACGCTCACCTAGATCCGGCGGGCCCGGCCCCTCCCGGCCCCGGGGGCGCGTCGCCCCGTCCCTGGGGCACGTTGCCCGGCCCCGGGGGCGGCTCGCCCGGTCCGGGGGTCTTCTTCCCGGGGTTGAGCAGGCCGTCGGGGTCGAAGCAGGCCTTGATCGCGGCGTGGAGGCGCAGCTCGCCGGGCGACATGCCCCCGGCCATGTGGGAGGCCTTGGCAGTCCCCACTCCGTGCTCACCGCTGATCGAGCCGCCGAGCTCGAGGGCCAGGTCGAGCAGCTCCCCCGCGGCCGCCTCGGCCCTCGAGAGCTGGGAGGCATCGGCCGGGTCGATCAGCAGCGTGGCGTGCAGGTTCCCGTCCCCGGCGTGGCCCCACGAGCAGGCCTCGAGGCCGTGGCGCTCGCCGATCCCCCCGATCGCCCGGATCGCCTCGGCGAGCCGTTCGGGGGGGACGACGATGTCCTCGGACAGCTTCCCGCCGCGCTTCGCGGCAACCGCCAGGGGCACCCCGTCCCTCCACCGCCACAGCTCCCTGGAAGCGGCGGCCCCGCTGAAGCGATGGACGCCGGCGGCGCCCTCGCCCAGGGTCGCGGCGAGCTCGGCAGCGATCCGCTCCGCCTCGCCTGCGGAGCCGTCGGCCTCGGCCAGCACGAGGAAGCCCGCCTCCTCGGGCGCCTCGGCCGGGAAGGAGCCGAGCGACAGGGCGAGCGCGCCGGAGTCGAGGAACTCGAGCGCGGCGGCCGTGATCCCCGCCTCGAGCACCCCGCCGACCGCGGCGCAGCCGTCATCGAGGCTCTCGTAGAAGGCGGCCACCCCGAGCACCGACTCCGGCGCGGGGACGAGCCTGAGCCAGGCCGAGGTGACGATGCCGAGGGTTCCTTCGGAGCCGACCAGAAGGTGGCGGAGGTCGTAGCCCGAGACGTCCTTGCGGATCGGTCCCCCCAGGCGGATCACCTCCCCGGGCGGTATCACAACCTCCAGGCCGGTCACCCAGGCGCCCGTGGTCCCGTACTTGAAGGCGTGTGGCCCGCCGGCGTTGGTGGCGATGTTGCCGCCCACGGTCGACTGCTCCGATGCGCCCGGGTCGGGCGGGAAGAGGAGCCCGCTCTCGCGGGCGACGCGGGCCAGGCGGGCGGTCCGGATTCCGGCCTCCGCCTCGATCCGCCACAGCCCCGGCTGGAAGGAGCGGATCCGGTCGAGCCGGTCCAGCTCGACCACGACCCCCCCGTCGGGGACCGCGCCACCGGCCAGCCCGGTGCCGCCGCCGCGGGCGGTCAGCGGCAGGCCACGCTCGAGGCACCAGCGCATCAGCTCGGCGACCTCGGCGGGGCTCCCGGGGCGGGCCACCGCCTGCGCCGATCCGCTGACGCCGCGGCTCTCGGTCGCGTCGCGAAGGGCAGGGGAGGCGGCCGGGTCGTCGCCGGCGAGAGCGAACTCCGCGCCGACGATCTCCGAGAGCCCGGTGAGAAGACCAGATGCCGGCAAGCTCGACGTCGTCTTGATATGTAGCATGCTACCCATCGGGCGGCCAGGAGCCCTCGCGCGCCGCACACCCCGAGCAAGGAGGAGGCCGATGACGTTGACCCCCGAGCAAGGAGGAGGCCGATGACGCTGACCGGAGGCGAGATCGTCGCCGAGTACCTGATCGCCGAGGAGGTTCCGTACGTCTGCGGCATCCCCGGCCACGGCGACATGGCGACCTTCGACGCGTTCAAGGACCGGGCCGGCAGCATCTCGATCGTCGCGCCCCGCCACGAGCAGGCGGCCGCCCACATCGCCGACGCCCACTACCGGGCCGGCGGCGGCCCGCTGGCGACGCTCACCTCGATCGGCCCCGGCTCGGTGAACCTTGCCACCGGCCTCGCCACCTCCTACGTCGACTCGGTCCCGGTCATCTCCTTCACCGGCGGCCCGCAGACCTACATGCGCGGTCGCGGCGTCCTGCAGGAGATCGAGCGGGCCACCGACAACGCCTTCCCCGACATGCTGCGCCCGATCGTCAAGCGGGGCTGGGAGGTCCAGCACACGGAGCTCCTCCCCGAGGTCTTGCCGCGAGCCTTCAACACGGCGCTGACCGGCCGTCCGGGCCCGGTCCACGTGGAGCTTCCGATGGACGTCCAGGCCGCTGCGGTCGAGGCCGAGGTGCCCCGCCCCGCCGAGCGGCGGGCGGGGTCGGGCCCCCGCCCCGACAGCGACGCGGTGGACGCCGCCGCCGAGCTGCTGCTCGGCGCGGAGCGCCCGGTGATCCTCGCCGGGGGAGGCTGCCTCGACGCCGGCGCCGCCGCCGAGCTGCGCGCCATCGCCGAGCGGCTCGGGGCGGCGGTGGTGGTGACGATGATGGGGAAGGGGGTCTTCCCCGAGGACCACCCGCTCTCGGCCGAGCACACGGGGGCCAACGGCACGGTCTGCGGGAACCACATCACCCGGGAGGCCGACGTGATCCTCGCGGTCGGCACGCGGTTCGCGGAGCAGACCTGCTCCTCGTACGTTCCCGGGCAGTCCTTCAGCGTTCCGCCGACCCGGATCGTCCACTTCGACATCGACCCCCGGGAGATCGGCAAGAACTACCCGACCGAGGTGGGGGTCGTCTGCGACGCCCGCTCGGGGCTCGCCGACCTGCTCGACGCCCTCCGCGACCGGGGCGGCGCCGCGAACGAGGAGCGGCCCGCCTACCGGGCGGAGATCGCCGAGTGGAAGGGACGCTGGCGGCAGGCGATACGGGAGCGATGGACCTCGAACCTCTCGATGAGCAGAGTCCTGCACGAGGTTCGCGAGGCGGCGCCGCGCGAGACGATCGCGATCGCCTCCGCGGGCCACCCCCAGATCCAGGCATTCCAGGAGTTCCTCTCCTACGAGCCGCGGACCTGGATCTCGCCGGGCGGCTACTCGACGATGGGCTACACGCTGCCGGCGGCGATCGGGGCGAAGCTGGCCCAGCCCGAGCGCCCGGTGGTCGGCTTCGCCGGGGACGGGGACCTGCAGCAGACGATCCAGGAGCTCGCCCTCGCCGCCGAGCTGGGGGTGGGAGTGATCGTCGCCTGCCTCAACAACACCGGCTGGATATCCATCCGGGACTTCCAGCGCGGCATGTTCGGCGAGGACCGGGCCTTCTCGGTGGAGTTCCGCGCCAGGCGCGGCGACCGCCTGATGCCGGTCGACTTCGTCTCCATCGCCAAGGGCTTCAACTGCGAGGCCGAGCGGGTCTCCGAGGCCGAGGAGGTGGCCCCGGCCGTCGGCAGGGCGATCGCCTCCGGCGGCCCCTACCTGCTCGAGTTCGATCTCTCGCGCCAGCCGGTCGACACCGAGGGGATCAACTCGGGTCACTGGGACCTGCCCAAGCCGGCCTACCTTCCCTGAGCGGGGTGGGCGAGATGGCAGACAACACCAGGCACACCACCGCGGGCGAGGCCCTTCGCCGGGAGTCCGACGAGTTCGTCCTGAAGTGCATGGGGGACGTGGACATGGGCTTCGTCTCGGGAGAAGGCGTCAGGGTCCGCGACGCCGACGGCAGGGAGTACCTGGACGCGATCTCGGCCGAGTGGGTGCTCAACCTCGGCTACCGCCACCCGGAGGTGAGGGCGGCGATCGAGGAGGCGCTGGGGCAGATCGACTACGTCTCCCCGGTGTTCGAGAGCGAGACGCGGACCGCGCTGGCAAAGCGTCTCGCCGAGCTCGCCCCGGGGGCGCTGTCGAAGGTGCTCTACGGGATCTCCGGGGCGGCGGCCGTGGAGGGCGCGATGCACCTGGCGATGCGGACCACGGAGGGCAGCGACTTCGTCTGCCTGGACGCCGCCTTCCACGGGCGCTCCTTCGCGACGATCGGCCTCACCTACGTGCACCCGGGGATGGTCGAGGGCTCCAACCGCGGCCTAGACCGCTACCTGCCGCGCCAGATCCGCATCCCCAGCTACTACTGCTATCGCTGCCCGCTGGGCCTGGAGCGCGAGACCTGCGGGCTGGCCTGCGCGGAGCACATCGACTTCGCGCTCGAGCGCGCCCACACCAACGGCCCGGCCGGGGTGATCGTCGAGCCCTTCCAGGCGAACGGCGGGATGGTCCCGGCGCCCGAGGGGTACCTGCAGCGCGCCCACGAGATCAGCCGCGCCCACGGTGTCCCGCTGATCCTCGACGAGGTGCAGGGAGCGCTCTGCCGCTGCGGCCCGATCTTCGCCTCCGAGCGGGCCGGGCTGGAGCCGGAGATGATCGTGCTCGGCAAGGCGCTGGGCGGCGGGCTGCCGCTCTCGGCGACGATCTCGGTCCCCTCCTACTCGGAGCTGCTGCCCTGGGAGTACGGGTTCACCCAGGCCGGGAACCCGGTGGCATGCGCCGCCGGGCTGGCGATGCTGGAGGTGATGATCCGCGACGACCTCCCCGCCAACTCCGAGCGGATGGGGGCGCTGCTGCGCGACCGCTTGGCGGAGATCGAGCGCGGCTCGAAGCTGATCGGCGACATCCGCGGCGAGGGCCTGATGGTCGGGGTCGAGCTGGTCCGCGACCGGAGCACCAGGGAGCCGGCGAACGCCGAGGCCGACCTGGTAATGGGCGCCTGCCTGGAGCAGGGCCTGCTGGTCGGCAAGACGGGGCCCGTCTTCGGGTCGAACGGCAACGTGATCAAGTTCAAGCCGGCGGTCAACGTCGGCGAGGACGAGATCGCCGAGATGGCCGAGCTGTTCGGCCGCGCGCTGGCCCAGGTCGAGGCGACCCTCTGATGATCGCCGGGCGCCCGCTCGGCTTCATCGCCGGGCTCGGGTTCGAGGAGCGCCCCGCGGAGTCGGTGGCCTCGTCGCTGCTGGAGATCGGCTACGACGGAGTCGAGTGGACGATGGCGCACGCGGGGGAGATGCGGGAGCCGGCCCTGGCGCTGGCCTGCCAGCGCGACCTCGTGAGCGGCGGCGGCGAGGCGCTGCGCGAGACGCTGGAGGCCCTGGAGCGCGCCCACTCCGCCGGGGTGGGGATCGTCGACGTGGTCGCCGGCCCCAACCTCTGGGAGCCCGGCGCCGAGCCCCGCGACGACGAGGGCGCCTGGTCGGTGGCCCTGGCCTCGCTGGAGACGGTCTGCGAGAGGGCGGCGCAGCTCGGGGTCGCGGTGGGGTTCGAGCCCTGCTGGGGCACGATCGCCCCCGACGCCGAGCGCGCCCGCCGGGTCCTGGACGCGGTTCCGGTCGGGATCACCTTCGACCCGAGCCACTTCGTGATCAGCGGGGACCCGATCCCCGACCTGGTGGACGAGTGGGCGCCGCGGCTCGTCCACGTCCACCTCAAGGACGCCTTCGGCAGCCCCGGGATGGAGGGCGA
The DNA here is from genome assembly GCA_046330315.1 of Solirubrobacterales bacterium. Lineage (GTDB taxonomy): Bacteria > Actinomycetota > Thermoleophilia > Solirubrobacterales > 70-9 > JAXLSZ01. Next base: position 378,159 of record JAXLSZ010000006.1, on the reverse strand, counting down.
GGACTTCCACTTCTGCCTGCTCGGGGAGGGCGGGGTGCCCTGGGCCGGGTTCCTGGGAGCCCTCGACCGGGCCGGCTACGCGGGGCCGATGTGCGTCGAGTTCGAGGCCTTCCGCTACTACGAGCAGGTGCTCGGGCGCGATCCCGAGGCCGCCGCCCGGCTCGCCTTCGAGCAGGTGGGCGCCCTGGCCGGAGGCGCGGAGCCGGGACCTTGATCCGCGTCGCCCTGGTCGGCCTCGGCGAGGTCGGCGCCCACCACCTGAGGGCGCTGCGCGGGTCGCCCCGGGCCGAACTGGTCGCGGTCTGCGACCTCGACTCCCGGCTGGTCTCCGCGGCGGAGGGCTCCGGGGTGCGGGGGTTCGCCGACTTCGGGGAGATGCTGGAATCGGCCGGGCCGGACGCCGTGGACCTCTGCGTGCCCCACTCGCTGCACGCGCCGCTGGCGGTCCGCTCCCTGGAGGCCGGCGCCCACCTGATCGTCGAGAAGCCGCTGGCCCCGACCCTGGGCGAGTGCGACGAGATCATCGCGGTTGCCCGGCGCCGCGGGCGCCAGGTCGGCGTCTCCCACAACCAGCTCTTCTTCGAGCCCCACGCTGCGCTGGGCGACCTGATCGCCGGCGGTGGGCTGGGCCGGGTGCGCACGCTGCGCGCCCGGCTGGGGATCGGCGGGAAGCTCGGCGGGTGGCGAGCCGACCCCTCGCTGGCCGGCGGCGGCCTGCTGATGGACGCCGGGGTCCACCGCGTCTACCTGCTCCGCGAGCTGGGCGGCCCGGTGCGGGCGGTGAGCGCCGTCTTCGACCGGCCCGGGGCGGAGGACACCCTGGTCGTCTCGCTCGAGTTCGCCTCGGGGGCGCTGGGGGTGATCGACGCCAGCTACCACGGGCCGCCGGGGGTCTTCGACGACAGGGTCGAGGTGTTCGGCGAGCGGGGCATGGCCGAGGTCCTCGGCTGCGAGGCGTTCTTCGAGGGCTACCTCGAGGAGGGGCCGCAGCTTCGGGTCCGCGACGGCGCAGCCTGGCGCGACCACCCCGCGCGGGATTCCTGGGACGCCTCGGTGGTGCGCTCGGTGCAGTCGATCCTCGCCAGCCTCGAGCGCTCCGAGACGCCGCGCGTCGACGCGGTGGCGGCCCGGGAGACCGTCGCGCTGATCGAGGCCGCCTACCGCTCGGCCGAGACCGGCCGCCGGGTCGAGGTCGGGCCCCCGGACCCGCGCCCACCGAGCGGGGCGGACGCCGGTGGTTGAGCGCCCGGCCCGGACGCGGGCGCGCCGAGCGGGGCGGGCGGCGGCGGGCGAGGGCCCGTCCGCCGCCGGGGCCGGGCTCCCCGCCGTCCGGGCCGACCGCTCGCTCACCGGCATGGCGCGCGACTCGATCCGCCAGGCGATAATCGACGGGCGGCTGGCCCCCGGCTCGCTGCACTCGGTAAAGGCGCTGGCCGACCAGCTCGAGGTGTCCCGGACCCCCGTGCGGGAGGCGCTGATCGACCTGGCCGGCCAGGACATGGTCCGGTTCGAGCGCAACCGCGGGGTGAGGATCCTGCAGACCTCGATCCACGGACTCGAGGAAGTGATGACCCTGCGCCTGCTGCTCGAGGCGCCGGCGACGCACCGGGCGACCCGGCAGATGGACCGGGCGACCCTCGCCGCCCTGAAGCGCGAGCTGGGGGCGATGCGGCGGGCCGCCGGCGACGACGACGAGATCGTGCTGATGGAGCACGATCGCCGCTTTCACGGCCTGATCCTCGAGGCGTCGGGGAATCGCCGCCTCGCCGAGTACGTGGACACGCTCCGCGACCTGATCCTGATGCGCGGCGTCTCCACCGTCCGCCGCTCCCGCTCGCTGACCGAGATCGTCGCCGAGCACCGGGCCGTGCTCGCCGAGATCGAGGCCGGGCGTCCCGAGCGGGCCGCCGCGGCGATGAAGCGCCACATCGTCAACACCTCCCTGCTGCTGCTCGCGCAGGAGGGCGGCAGGGACGCCAGCCTCGGCCTCCCCTGGGCCGAGACGGTCGCGGGCTGACCCCGCCGCGTCGCCAATGTAGTATCTCGAACCGGGTTCTAAGAGGTGAACACAGTCGAGATCACCAACCCCCAGGGGACCGAGACGCTGGGCGAGGCGGGCCTGACCTCGCCGGCGGAGGTGGCCGGTGTCGTCGAGGCCGCGGTGGCGGCGAAGGGCGCCTGGGCCGGCCTCCCGGTGGTGGAGCGGGCGGCGATCCTGGAATCGGCCGCGGCGACCCTGACGGCGCAGTCGGCCGACCTCGGCCGGCTGCTGGCGGCGGAGTCCGGGAAACCCCTCGCCCAGGCCGAGTTCGAGGTCGCCGGGGCGGTCTCGCTGCTGCGCGGCAACGCCGAGGAGGGCCGGCGCCTGGTCGGCAGGGTCCTGCCGACCGAGGGCAACCCGGGAACCGAGTGGGACCTGGCCTTCACCCGCCGCGAGCCGCTCGGGGTGGTCGCCGCGATCCTCCCCTTCAACTTCCCGGTCGAGCTGTTCGTCGAGAAGTGCGCGGCGGCGCTGGTCGCCGGCAACGCGGTGGTGGCCAAGCCGCCCCTCGAAGACCCCCTCGCGGTCGGGCGGTTCGCCGCCGCCCTCCAGGAGGCCGGGATGCCGCCGGGCGCCCTCGGGCTCGTGCGCGGGGGGGCCGAGGTGGGAGCGGCGCTGGCCGAGCACCGCGGGGTGGACGCGATCTCCCTGACCGGCTCGACCGCCGCCGGTCTCGCCGTCGCCCGGGCGGCCGCCCCGCGACTGGGCCTGCTGCACCTCGAGCTGGGCGGCAACAACGCCTGCCTGGTCCTCGACGACGCGGACCTCGACCTCGTCGCCGGGGAGGCGGTCCGCGGGCGGCTGATGATGAACGGGCAGGCCTGCTCGGCGACCAAGCGCATCCTGGTCCCGCCGGCGATGCTCTCCGAGCTGGAGGAACGCCTCGCCGAGGCGGTGGCCGCGCAGCGGGTCGGCCCGTCCACCGAGCCCGAGACCACGGTCGGGCCGCTGATCACGCCCGCCGCTGCAGAGCGGGTGGAGGGCCAGGTGCGGCGGGCCCGCGAGCAGGGCGCGAGGCTGGCCGCGGGCGACGGGCGCGCGGACGGGCCCTTCTTCGGCCCCTGCCTGCTCTCCGGGGTCCCGTCCGGGGCCGACGTCGCCCGCGACGAGGAGATCTTCGGCCCGGTCTTCTGCCTGATCCCGGCCGCCGACGAGGTCGAGGCGGTCCGGGTCGCCAACGCCTCCTCGTTCGGGCTGATGGCCAGCGTCTTCTCCGGCGATCCCCGGCGGGCGCTGCGGGTCGCCGAGCGGCTCGAGGTTGGTGGGGTGGTGATCAACGGCAGCGACAACTACCGCCCGCCGGTGATCCCCTTCGGCGGCGTCAAGCTCTCCGGGGCCGGCAGGGAGGGCCTCGGCTACACGATCCGCGAGCTGAGCCGCGAGAAGGCGATCGTGATGCGCCGCTTCCGGGCGCCGGCGGAGGGGTCGTGAGCTCCTACCGGGTCCCCTCCGTGGTCGCGGCGATCCGGGTTCTCCACGAGCTCGACGTGAGCGGGGACGGCGGCCTCGCCCAGATCGAGCTGGTGCGGGCCACCGGGGTCTCGAAGAGCACCATGCACAACCTGCTCGCAACCCTGGAGGCCGAGGGCTTCGTGCGGCGCGACCCCCGCTCCCGCGGCTACCGCCTCGGGCCGGCGCTGATCACCCTGGGAGCCGCCGCCTCGCGCCAGACCAAGCTGGTGCAGACCGCGATCGACCTCCTCGCCCCGCTCGCCGGTGCCCGGGGGCTGTCCTTCGCGCTGGCCCAGCGGACCGGCGACGGGCAGGCGCAGGTGATCGAGCGCTTCTACCCCCCGAGCGACGTCCACGTGGGGATCACGATCGGCAGCAGGTTCGGCGCCTTCGACGGGGCCATCGGCAAGGTCCTGATGGCCGCCATGGAGCCGGGCGAGCTCGAGCGCCTGCTGCGGGGACGGCCGCTGCCCGCCCACACCGATTCCACGATCACCGACCCGGCCGCCCTGGTCGAGGAGGTGCGCCAGACCCGCGAGCGCGGCTGGGCGATCAGCGAGCAGGAGCTCAACGAGAACAACGCCGTCGCCGCTCCGGTCTGGGGGCTGAGCGGCGAGGTGGAGTTGATCCTCCTGGCGCTCGGATTCGCCGCCGAGCTGGGCGGAGACCGGATGGAGGAGACTGCGGTGCTGCTGGCCGGCACCGCCGAGGAGATCATGCGCGTCTCCGGGACCCTTCCCGCCCGCGGTGCCGCGGAGGCCGGCGTCGCCCGCGATGCCGGGGAGGCCGGCGCCGCCCGCGATGCCGGGGAGGCCGGCGCCGCCCGCGATGCCGCGGAGGCCGGCGCGGCTTGAGGGTCGCGGCCGCCCAGCCCGCCGCCCCCGCGGGCCCCGAGCGGGGCCGGGTCTCCGAGGCGATCGAGTTGATCGGCGAGGCCGCGGCACGGGGCGCCCAACTGGTCCTGCTGCCGGTGGCCTATCCGGGCCCGATGCACGTCTCCTCGGACTTCGACTGCTCCGGCCAAATCGCCGCGGCCGCAGCCGCCGCCGGCTGCGCCGTCTGCTGGGGGCGGATCGAGCGCGGGGACGACGGCCGCTACCGCACCGTCACCTACATCCACGGCGGCGCCGGCGAGGAGCTGATGCGTTACCAGCGCGCTCACCCGGCGACCGGGGACGTCGGGCCGACCCTCTCGGGCGTCGCGATCGCTCCCGGGCAGGGCTTCGGGCTGGCCGAGGTCGACGGCGTGCGGGTGGGGGCGCTGGTCTGCTCGGAGCTCTGGCTTCCCGAGGTGGCCCGCGTGCTGGCCGTCTCCGGCGCCGAGGTGATTCTCGCCCCGGCCGGCGGAGGCTTCCACCGGGTCGCCCGGAACTGGCGCCTTCTGGCCCGGGCGAGGGCGATCGAGAACCAGTGCTTCGTGGTCCTCACCCAGCGCCTGCTGGGCAAGGAGCGCGGCTCGGCGATGATCGCCGGGCCCGAGGGCACGCTGGAGCGCCTGGAGCGGCCCGGCATCTGCGTCGGCGACCTCGACCTCGAGCGGGTCCGGTGGCTGCGCGGGCGCGACGACTCGATGCGCGAGCCAAAGCCCTTCGCCTCGCTCCCGGGACTGCTGCGGGCCCGGCGCCCCGCCCTCTACGGCACCCTCGCGGAGCCGGCGCCCGGCCTCTACGACTACGACGATCCCCCTCCGGCCCCCGGGCGGCGGGCGCCTTGACACGGTCGCCCCGGGATGCGTAGGATTACCCGAATGCTGAACACGGTTCAGAGTATTGAACCAAAGACCGGCTGCGTCTGAGGAGGAAGAGGATGGGAAACGGCCCCGAGGTCGATCTGGTTATCAGCGGCGGGACGGTGGTGACGCCGACCGGCGCCCGGCGCGCCGGAGTCGCGGTGAAGGACGGAAGGATCGTCGCCGTCACCGAGGACCCCTTCCTCCCCGCGGCCCGAGAGACCTACGACGCCACCGGCCTGCACCTGATCCCCGGGCTGGTCGATTCCGAGGCCCACCCGGGCTGCTACTCCCCGCTCAAGGACGACCTGGGGAGCGAGTCCCGCGCCGCGGTCACCGCGGGGGTGACCACCTGGGGGGTGCACGCCCCCTCGACCCGCATGGGCCACCCCGACTTCGTGGACTTCGTGCAGCCCGACGACGTCGTCTCCTTCCACGAGGTGATCGGGCACTTCACCGACCTCGTCGAGTCCGACTCGGCGGTGGACGTCTTCCTCACCTACATGCTGGAGACCGACCAGCAGGCCGAGGAGATCCCCGAGTACGCGAGCGAGCACGGGGTCACCTCCTACAAGCTCTACCTGCAGTCGATGAGCCCCGAGGCGGAGCCGCACTGGCCCGGCCGTCGCGCCGGGCTGGGCCACGGCTTCGACGACGGGACCTGCTGGCTGGCCATGGAGGCGGTCGCCGAGATCGGACCCCCCGGCGTCGTCTGCATGCACTGCGAGAACTGGGAGATCGCCCGAATCTTCGACAAGCGCCTGCGGGCCGAGGGCCGAACCGACTGGGCCGCCTGGTCGGACCGCTCCCCGCACTTCCTGGAGGCGACCCACATCCGCACCTACGGGGACATGGCCCGCGAGCTCGGCTGCCCGATCTACATCCAGCACGCGACCACCCCCGAGAGCTACCGCGAGATCCTCGAGCTGCGCAGCCGGGGAGTCACCTGCCACGCCCAGACCGGCCCCCACTGGCTGCACTTCGGCAAGGGCGAGCACAACGCCTGGAGGATCAACGTCCCGCTGCGCTCGCGGGAGAACAACCCGAACATCTGGAGGGCCCTTCGCGAGGGCGTGATCAACTCGGTGGGCTCCGACCACGTCGTCTCCTGGGTGCCCTCCGACTACGAAAGCTCCTACAACGAGAACCTCTGGGAGCTGAAGACCGGCTTCACCTCCCGGGTCGAGATGCTGCTGCCCGCCCTCCTGGAGGGCGTCCACCAGGGCAAGCTCTCGCTGGAGCGGATGGTCGAGGTCTCGGCCGCCAACCCGGCGCGGATCTTCGGCCTGCACCCGCGCAAGGGCTCGCTGGAGATCGGGGCGGACGCGGACATCGTCCTCGTCGACCTCGACCGGACCGTGACGGTCTCCAACGACCAGGTGCTCACCCGCTCCGGCTGGACGGTCCTCGACGGCCACACCATCCACGGGTGGAACGTCGCCACCTTCCTGCGCGGCAAGCAGATGTCGCGCTGGGAGGAGGGCGCGCCGGGGCCCGAGTTCATCGGCGACGCGGACGGTCTCTACCTCAAGCGGGTCCCGGGCGGTCAGCCCACCGCGCTCGAGCCGGCCGCAGGGGTCTGAGCCTTGGCCGTCTGGGACGACGTCCTCCCCGACCGCGACCGCGAGGTCTACGAGGCCGCCGGCTGGGGCAGGGACGCCGGGTTCGGCGAGCGCCCGGTGCTGCTCGTCGTCGACGTCATCTACAACTTCGTCGGCGACCGCCCCGAGCCGATCCTGGAGTCGATCAAGCGCTGGCGCTACAGCTGCGGCGAGCGCGGCTGGGTCGGCGTCTCGCACCTGCAGCGCCTGATCGCGGCGGCCCGCGAGCGGGAGGTGCCGATCGTCTACACGGGGATGGACCGCAGGCCGGACGGCTTCGACCAGGGATCCTGGAACTGGAAGTCATCGAGGTCGGCGGACGCCTCGGACATCGCCGGCTCGATCGGCAACGAGATCGTCGCCGAGGTCGCCCCCCAGCCGCAGGACGTCTACTTCGTGAAGCGCAAGCCCAGCGCCTTCCTGGGGACGCCGCTGCTCGGCCACCTGGTCTACCTCGGCGCCGACACCGTGATCACGACCGGCACCACGACCAGCGGCTGCGTGCGTGCGACCGCCGTCGACGCCGCCCAGTACAACCTGCGCTCGATCGTCCCCGAGGAGTGCGTCTGGGACCGCGGCGAGCTCACCCACAAGGTCAACCTCTTCGACATCCAGATGAAGTACGGGGACGTGAAGGCCACCGACGAGGTGATCGAGTACCTGCGCGGGCTGCCGCAGCGTCCCTGCGGCCCCAACACGCCGACCGGCGTTCCCAACACCGACCAGCGGGTCCCGGTGGCCGCGGAGGCTTCGGAGGCATCGGAATGAGCCTGGACATACGCAAGCTCGTCAGCGTCGTCGAAGAGGTCCGCGCCGACGGCGCCCCGGCCGACGGCGCGCCGCTGCGCAAGGCCGCGGTCGCCGCCGTCTTCCGCAACCCCTACGCGGGCGCCGAGCACGCCGAGGAGCTCTCCGAGCTGATCGAGCCCAGCGCGGCGCTCGGCACCCTGATCGGCGAGCGCTGCGTCGAGGTGCTCGGCGAGCCGGTGCAGAGCCACGGCAAGGCGGTGATGGTGGGGACGGCCGGCGAGCAGGAGCACGGGAACGCCGTCAAGACGACCACCTTCGGCAACCCCTTCCGGGAGGCGTTCGGGGGAGGCCGCGCCTGGCTTCCGTCCACCACCAAGCGGTGCGCCCCCGGGGCGCCGATCGACGTGCCGCTGTGCTTCAAGGACGAGATCTGGGTGCGGTCCCACTACGACACGATCACCGTCTTCGTCCCCGACGCCCCGGCCCCGGACGAGATCGTCCTGATCGGAGCGGTCGCCTCGCGGGGCAGGCTGAACGCCCGGCTCGGCGGCAAGACCATGGAGGAGGCGATCGCCGAGATGGAGGAGGCCGGTTGAGCGCTTCGCTGGAGATCCGCGGCCTCGGGGGCCTGGTCACCGGCCGGATCGGCGAGGCGGTCGCCGAGGTCGAGGCGATCCGCGTCGAGGACGGCCTGATCGCGGGGTTCGAGGCGACGGGCGAGGCGGACTCGGTGCTCGAGGCCGGCGGCGCCGTGGCGATCCCGGGGCTGATCGACTCGCACGCCCACGTCGTCTTCGGCGACTGGACCCCGCGCCAGCAGGCGCTCGGCTGGATCGAGTCCTCGATGCACGGCGGCGTCACGGCGATGATGTCGGCCTCCGAGGTCCACCTGCCCGGGCGCCCGAAGGACCGCGACGGCGTCAAGGCCCTGGCGCTGACCGCCCAGCGCGCCTACTCGGGGTTCAGGCCCGGAGGGGTGAAGGTGCTGGCCGGGTCGCTGATCATCGAGCCGACGCTGGAGCCCTCCGACTTCGCCGAGCTGGCGGAGCAGGGGGTCTGGCTGGCCAAGGTCGGCTTCGGCGACTTCGAGAGCCAGGCGGACGCCGCCCCGCTCGTGAGGGCGGCGCAGGAGGCGGGCTTCGTGGTCATGAACCACACCGGCGGCGCCTCGATACCGGACTCCTCGCCGGTGACGATCTCCGACGTCCTGGCGCTGGGGTGCGACATCATCGGCCACGCCAACGGGGGCACGACGGCGCTTCCCGACGCCGACCTGCCGCGCCTCTTCGAGGCCCCGGGGGCGATCCAGCTCGTGCAGGCCGGGAACCTTCGCTCGAGCCTGCGGATCGTCGATCTGGCCCGCGAGCGGGGCGCGCTCGACCGCCTGGTGATCGCCACCGACACGCCGACCGGGACCGGGGTGATGCCGCTGGGGATGATCAAGACCGTCTGCGAGCTCTCCTCGCTCGGCGGCCTCCCGGCGCCCGACGCGATCGCGATGGCCTCGGGAAGCAACGGCGCCGTGCTCCGCCGCCCCGAGGGGGTGCTGGCGCCGGGCCGGCCCGCCGACCTCTCGCTCTGCTTCGAGCCGCTCGGCTCGGCCTGGGGCGACCCTCTCTCGGCGATCGAGCACGGCGACATCCCCGGGATCGCCGCGGTGGTCGTCGAGGGCGCCGTCCGGGCGCTGCGCTCGCGCAACACGCCGGCTCCCGCCGGGCGCTGCCGGGTGGTCGAGCCGGCGGAGGTGCCCGCGCCTTGAGCGGCGCCCTTCTCAGCTCGGTCACCGTCCCGGCCCGGGAGGCACGGGTGGTGCGCGTCGCCGCCGGCCAGGTGCTCGAGGTGGTCGACCTCGAGGGCCGGCAGGTGGGCGACCTGGCCGCCTGGATGGCCGCGAACCCGGCCGAGTACCTGTCCCCCGGCCACACCCTCTCCTGCCTCACCAAGCTGGTCCCCGAGGAGGGCGACGAGATCTTCTCCAACCACCGGCGCCCGCTGCTGCGGATCCTCCGCGACGAGGTCGGCACCCACGACCTGATCGTCCCCTGCTGCGACCCCGAGCGCTACTCGCGCGACTACGGCCTCGACGACCACCCCTCCTGCCTGCGCTCCCTGCAGGCGGCGCTGGAGTCGGAGGGGCTCGACCTCCGGCTCGACGGGGAGCAGTGCTGGAACGTGTTCATGAACAACGTCCACGAGGGCAACCGGATCGTCACCCACGAGCCGGGGCACGGCCCGGGGGCGAAGATCTCGATGGAGGTCCTCGAGGACCTCGTCGTCGCCCTCTCGGCATGCCCTCAGGACCTCTCGCCCTGCAACGCGTATCGGCCCACTCCGATGGAGCTGCGGGTCCTGGAGGCGCCGTGAGCACGGTCGGGCAGCGGGCCTCGGCGGTTGCCGGGCAGGTGGCCTCGGTCGCCCGGATCCTCTCCCGGGCCGGCCTCGTCGAGGCCTTCGGGCACGTCTCGGCCAGGTGCGAGGAGGGGTTCGCGATCACCTCGACGGCCCCCCTCGGGGAGGCACGGAGCGCCGAGGTGGCGATCTGCGACGTCGCCGGGGAAGCGCGCGGCGAGGCCGGCGGCCTGCCGCTGGAGACCCCGCTTCACGCCGCCGTGTACTCGGTCCGCGCGGAGGTCGGGGCGATCTGCCGCACCCACTCCCGGGCGGCGGTGCTGCTCGGCGCGCGCGGCCAGGCGCCCCCGGTGCTGCACGGCCTCGGCGGCCTCGCGGGCGATGTGAGGACCTACGACTGCGCCGAGCTGATCACCGACCGCGCCCTCGCCGAGCGCTGCGCCGGGGCCCTCGGGCCCGCCGACTGCCTGCTGATCCGGGCGAACGGGGCGATCGCCGTCGGCGCCGACCTCCCCGAGGCGCTGGTTCGGGCCTACTACCTGGAGGAGCGCTGCGCGGTGGCGCTGGACTCCCCGGGGGTCTCCGGGGTGAGCGAGGCGGAGCTGGCCTCGAGGTCGCGATGGTTCGCGGCCGAGCGCGAGCGGGCGCACCGGTGGCTGCGCCGGCGCTACGGGGACGCGGAGGAGCCTGGGCAGGAAAACGGCAACGAAGGAGAGGAGCCAGTCAGATGAGTGGGAGTTCATTGAGCCGCAGGGGGCGGGCAGCGCTTGCCGCCCTCGGCGCATTCGCGGTCGCCCTCGGGTTGGCCGCCTGCGGAGGCAGCGATTCCTCGACCACGGTCGCGACCTCCTCCGGGGGCAAGCTGGCCGAGCCGACCGACGCGACCCTGGTGCTGGACTTCATCCCCAACGGGGTGCACGCCGGCATCTACAGGGCGCTCGCGGACGGCGACTACAAGGACAACAACATCAACCTGAAGGTGATCCAGCCGACCTCGACGGCCGACACCCTGCGCCTGATCGACGCCGGCAAGGCCGACTTCGGGATCGCCGACGGCATCGACGTGGCCAGCCAGATCAACGACGGCCGCGACGCCAAGGGGATCATGGCCCTGCTGGAGAAGCCTCCGGGCGGTCTGATCACCCTGAAGAAGGACGGGATCACCTCCCCCAAGCAGCTCGAGGGCAAGACGGTCGGGATCACCGGCGTCCCCTCGGACACGGCGATCCTCAACACCGAGGTGACCAACGCGGGCGGCAACCCGGACGACGTCAACGTGGTCACGATCGGGTTCAACGGCGTGCAGAACCTCGAGAACGGAAAGATCTCCGCCTTCACGGGGTTCGTGCCGGCCGACGGGGTGCAGGTCGAGCAGGACGGCTACCCGATCAAGGCCTTCCCGCTCTACGAGAACGGCGGTCCCGCCTATCCGGGGCTGGTCGTCTTCTCGACCCAGGAGAAGATCTCCAAGGACCCGGCTCTGATGCGGGCCTTCGTGGACGCGACGATCAAGGGCTACCAGGCGACCTTCAAGTCGCCCGAGAAGAGCGTCCAGGACCTGGTGGACCAGGTGCCGGGCACCGATTCCGAGCTCGCGTCGGCAACCCTGAAGGCCTACATGCCGCTGTTCGAGGGCGCGCCGGTCTACGGTGAGTTCGTCAAGAAGAACATCGAGGAGCTCTCGTCGTTCCTGGTCGACAACAAGCTGATCGACCAGCCGATCTCGCCCGAGCGCTACGGCACGAACGAGTTCGTGCCCGGCGCGGGCGGCTGAGCGCACCGGAAGGGAGCAGGCGCCGGCAGTGCCTGGAAAGGTCAAGCGAGTAGCCCCCGGGAAGGCCACGACCGTCGAGCTCGAAGCCGGCGACGAGCTGGCGGTCGTGGCCCCCGAGGGGGGCCAGGGCGGCGATCTCAGCTTCCTCGGCTTCGATCAGGCCCTGAGCCGGAACATCAACGGCTGGGAGCGCTATGGCCGGCCCTGGCAGGTGCTCTGGGTCGAGGAGGGCATGCGCCTCTTCGACGGCGGCGGCGAGGCGGTGCTGCGGGTCGGGCCGAGCCGCGGCCCCGGGCACATCGACATCTCCTACGCGGGGTGCTGGAGCGAGATCTACCCCGACCGGCGCCCCGGCTGCCGGGAGCTGATCTCCGAGCAGCTCGGCATCGGGCGCAGCGAGATCACCGGCATGCTCTCGTTCTTCCTCCAGGGCACCGTGGAGGATGGCGTCTACAGGGGATTCGAGGAGGAGGCGATCGTGAAGCCCGGGGACTTCGTCAGCTTCGAGGCGCTGCGGGACGTGACCGTGGCCCTCAGCGCCTGCCCGGACGACACAATCCCCGGCTGGCGCCCGGCCCCGCTCGAGGTCGAGGTGCGGCGGTGAGCGCCGCGACGCCGAAGCTGCGCACCGAGGCGCTCTGCAAGCGCTACGGCACGCCGAACGGCGGCGACGCCGTGGTGGCGCTCGAGGGGGTGGCGATCGATGTCGCCGACGGCGAGTTCGTCTCGATCGTCGGGCCGTCGGGCTGTGGCAAGTCCACTCTGTTCAACATCGTCGCCGGCCTGATCAGGCCGACCAGCGGCAGGGTGCTGCTCGACGGGCACGAGCCGGAGCAGCTTCTGGGCGAGGTCGGGTACATGCACCAGCGCGACCTGCTGATGCCCTGGCGCACGGTGCTCGCCAACACCACCCTGGGCCTGGAGCTGAACGGCGTGCCGCGCCGCCAGGCCCGGCAACTGGCCCTGGCGGAGTTCCAGCGCTTCGGGCTCTCCGGGTTCGAGGACCACTGGCCGGGGAAGCTGTCGGGGGGGATGCGCCAGCGCGCGGCGCTGCTGCGAACCTTCCTCACCGGCCGGGAGGTGATGCTGCTCGACGAGCCCTTCGGGGCGCTCGACGCCCTCACCCGCCAGCAGATGCAGGCCTGGCTGCTGAAGATCTGGCAGCAGGACCGCAAGACGATCCTCTTCGTCACCCACGACGTCGAGGAGGCGGTCTTCCTCTCCGACCGCGTCCACGTGATGTCGGGCCGGCCCGGGCGGGTGATCCTCAGCCTCGACGTGGATCTGCCGCGGCCCCGCAGCCGCGAGGTCTCCTCCACGGACCGCTTCATCGAGCTCAAGGAGCGCCTGCTCGCGCCGATCGAGGAGGAGATCGGGTCGGGCGGCGAGGTGGGGGGCGCCTGATGGCGACCGCCCAGACCACCCTCCGGGCCCGGCTGCGGACCCGCTTCGGGCTGCGGCGCAGCTCCGGGTCGCGGCTGCGCCGGCTGGCCCGCGCCGCCGGCCCGCCGATCCTCTTCGCGATCGCGGTGCTGGCGGCCTGGCAGGCCTACTGCGTCCTCGGCGACGTCAAGGAGTCCACCCTGCCGACCCCCACGGAGATCGCCTCGGCCCTGTGGAGCAACCGCCAGCTCCTGCTCGACAACGCCAAGGTGACGCTCAAGGAGATCGCGGTCGGATACCTCGCCGCGATCGCGCTCGGGGTCGGCCTCGCGGTGCTGATCAGCTCCTCGCGGGCGATCGAGCGTGCGATCTACCCGTGGCTGGTCGTCTCCCAGATGGTCCCGATCCCCGCGATCGCGCCGATCATCGTGATCTGGACCGGCTTCGACCTGCGGCCCAAGGTGATCGTCATCGCCCTGGTCAGCTTCTTCCCGATCGCCGTCAACACGATCGACGGGCTGCGGGCCGCCGAGCCGGAGCTGCTCGACCTCCTGAAGACGCTGCGGGCCGGTAGGTGGCAGCGCTTTCGCAAGGCCCAGCTCCCCGCCTCCCTTCCCTTCGTCTTCTCGGGGCTGAAGGTGGGCGCGGCGTTCAGCGTGATCGGCGCCGTCTTCGCCGAGTGGGTGGGCGCCTCGGAGGGGCTCGGCTACCTGATCCTGCTGCTCAACAACCAGACCGCGACCACCGAGATGTTCGCGGCGATCGTCGTCCTCGCCCTGATCGGGATCGGGCTCTTCCTGCTGGTCTCGCTGATCGAGCGCCTGCTCCTGCCCTGGTACTACGAGAGCCGCCGGGGCGAGGGCGAGGGCCTGGAGCTCGAGGTCGAGCCGGGGACCAGGTGAGCGAGGCAGCCGCGACAGTGGTCCGGGGCGCCTGGGCGCTGACCATGGACCCCGGCCTGGGGCCGGTCCGCGACGCCGCCGTGGCGATCGCGGCCGACGGCAGCATCGCCGAGGTCGGGGACGCCGAGGGGGTCCTGGCGCGCCACCGGGACGCCGAGGTGGTCGGCGACGGCAACGGGATCGTGCTCCCGGGGCTGGTCAACGCCCACACCCACCTGACCGAGTGCCTGATCCCCGGGATGGCGGAGACGGCGACCCTGTTCGACTGGTTCGAGCGGGTGGTCAACCCGGCCGGCAAGGTGATCACCCGCGAGGACATGGTGATCGGGACGAGGCTGAAGGCCGCCGAGATGCTGCTCTCGGGCATCACCACGGTCAACGACATGTCCTGCCACCGCAACCCGGGGCAGCTCGTCACCCTGGGGGCGGTGGACGGGCTGGCCGAGGCGGGCATGCGCGCCGTCGTCTGCTTCGGCGCCGAGGACGCCTACGAGGGGGCGCCCGCCCCGGAGGCGTTCATGGAGGAGCACGAGGCGCTGGCCCGGCGGACCGACGGCGAGGCGCTGATCGGCTTCCGGGCCGGCGTGGGCACGGTGCTCGGCCTCAGCGAGGGGCTCTTCCGGCTGACCGTGGAGTCCTGCGAGTCCAACGGGTGGGCGGTCCACACCCACCTCGCCGAGGTCCGCGAGGAGATCACCGAGTCCCGCCTGCTCCACGGGCACGGGACGATCGAGCACGCCGGCCGCATGGGTCTGCTCGACCACCCGGTGATCGCGGGCCATTGCATCTGGTGCGGCGAGCGCGACATCGGCCTGCTGGCCAGCAAGGAGGTCGCGGTCGCCCACAACCCGGTGGCCAACATGATCCTGGCCTCCGGGGTCTGCCCGCTCCCCCGCCTGCTCCGCGAGGGGATCGTGGTCGGGCTGGGGACCGACGGCGCCGCCTCCAACGACAACCAGGACATGTTCGGGGTGCTCAAGTGCGCGGCTCTTCTGCAGAAGGTCAGTGCTCTCGACGCGGAGGCGATGACCGCCCCGGCCGTGCTGGAGATGGCGACGATCGGCGGGGCGCGGGCCCTGGGGCTCGACCGGGAGGTCGGCTCGCTGAGCCCCGGGAAGCGCGCCGACGTCGTCCTGCTCGACGGCGACACCCCCGAGCTCGCGACCATCCACGACCCCTTCCAGCAGGTCGTCTACTGCGCCACCGCCCGCTGCGTCTCCGACGTCTGGGTCGACGGTGCCCGCAGGGTCGCCGGGGGCGGGCTGCCGGGCGCCGACCTGCGGGCCCTCGCCGGCGACGCCCGGGAGGCCGGCATCGCCCTGGCCCGGCGCGCCGGAATGGGGGCGGAGTCGGTCTACGCGGGGCCGGGGCGCCTCGGGGCACCGCGAAGGTGAGCGCGCAGGCCGACGTCTGCGTGATCGGCGCCGGCCACAACGGCCTGGTCGCCGGCTGCTACCTGGCCCGCGCCGGGCTCGACGTGCTCGTCCTCGAGGCGGCCCCCGAGCCGGGCGGGTGCATCGCCACGCTGGACCTCCCCGGGGGGCGCGGCCGACTCGAGCTGGGCGCCTACGAGCACGGCGGCATCCGGGCCAGCGGGGTCGCCGCCGACCTCGAGCTGGAGAGCCGCTTCGGCCTGCGCTTCCACGAGCGCGACCAGCAGACCCTCTCCCCGTGCGACGACGGCACCGCCCTGGCCTTCTGGAGCTCGCTGGACCGCACCGTCGAGGGCCTGGGAGAGGTCTGCGGCCCGCAGGAGGCGGAGCGCTACCGGCGCTTCGCGCGCTGGTCGGAGGCGGCGATGGCCGTGCTCGGGCAGGCCGACGCGGGCCCGCCCCCGAGCCTGCGGGAGCTGACCGCCCTCGCCGAGGCGGGGCTCGGGAGCGAGGGGGGCCGGCTGGTCCAGTCCCTGCTCGCACCGGCGACCGCCGTCACCGGGGCCGCCTTCTCCGACGACCGGCTGCGCGGGACCCTCGACCACTGGGCGGCCCACTCCCAGCTTCCCCCGCAGATGCCGGGCACCGGGGCGGGGGCCCTGTTCCTGGCGGCGGGGCACGGCTCCCCCTCGATCCGCCCGGCCGGCGGTTCCCGGGGCACCGTGGACGCCCTTGTCCGCTGCCTCGAGGCGGCCGGGGGCCGGCTGCGATGCTCGGCTCCCGCCGAGCGGATCGAGCTGGCGGGTGGCCGGGCCGGCGCGGTCGTCGCCGGCGGCGAGCGGATCACGGTGCGCCGGGGCGTCGTCTCGGCGATCGACGCCCGGCGGGTCTTCCTCGGCCTCCTGGAGGAGGCCGACGTGCCCCCGGCGCTGCTCGAGGAGGTGAGGCGCATCCACACCACCCAGCACAACGTCTCCGAGCTGAAGGTGGACGCGATCGTCACCGCGCCCGGTTCGCTGCCGGGGCCGCCGGGCTTCGAGCGGGCGCTGATGCTCTCCCCGAACAGCGGTTCCGACATCGCCGCGGCGTTCGCCCGCATCGGCTGCGGCGAGCTTCCCGAGCGCCCGCCGCTGATGGTCGGCTTCCCCTCCAGGCTGGAGGACGGGTGGGCCGGGGAGGGAGAGGACGCGGTCTGGCTCTCGACCTTCGTCCCCTGGGCGCTACGGTCCGGGGCCTGGGACGGCGACGCCCTCGAGGCGGCGGCCGAGCTGGCCTGGGCGACCGCCGAGCGGGCGCTCGGGACCCGGCTGGAGGTCCGCGAGCGGGTCCTCACGGGCCCCGAGCAGTGGGTCGAGCGGCACGGCAACGCCGAGGCGAATCCCAACCACGTCGAGATGAGCATCGACCAGCTGATGGGGATGCGCCCCTCTCCCAGCCTCTCCGGCTACCGGACGCCGGTCGGCGGCCTCTACCTGAGCGGCGCGGGGACGCACCCGGGCGGCGGGGTGACCGGGATGCCGGGCCGCAACGCGGCGGCGGTCGTCCTCGCCGACCTCGGCCTGCGGCGGCGTTCGCGGGCGGGCCGGCTGCGCTCCCGGATCGCCCTGCTTCGCGACGCCCTGCGCGCCGCTCGAGCGCTCCGGGGGGCCGCGTGAGGGCGCCCGGGCCCGGCGGTGGGGGCGGGGAGGCGGTGCGCGCCGGCCCGAGCCCGGCCGACCTGCTCGAGCCGATCGCCGCCTACCAGCGCTCGGCGGTGATCGGCGCGGCGGTGGAGACCGGGATCGCCGACGCGCTCTACGCCGGCGCCCGCAGCGAGGCGGAGGTGGCCGAGGCCACCGGGACCGACCCGCGCGGCGCGCTGGCGCTGCTCGGGGCGATGGTCGCCCAGGGGCTGGCGCTGCGCGGCGGCAGCGGCTTCGAGCTGAGCCCGGCCGGATGCTTCCTGGCCGCGGGCCATCCGGCCAGCGTCGCCGGGATCGTCCGCAAGGAGTGGTTCTTCTACCGCGTCTGGGCGGAGCTGCCGGAGGCCGTGCGCGACGGCCACGCCAGGATCGCTCCGTGGCGCCGGCGCCTCGCCGACGACCCTGCCACCTCGCTGGACTTCCTGCGGGCGCTCGACGACCTCGCCTCGATGTTCGGGGGCGAGCTGCCGGAGCTCGCCGCGCTCTCCGGGCCCGGGCGCCTGCTCGACGCGGGCGGTGGGGCCGGGTCCCACGCGGCGGCGCTGGTCGCCGAATGCGAGGGGCTGGAGGCGACCGTGCTCGACCTCCCGGAGGTCGAGGCCCTGGTCCGCGAGCGCCACCCGGAGCTCCGTTTCGTCGCCGGCGACCTCGAGAGGCCGCGATTCGGAAGGCCGGAGGAGGAGGAGTGGGACGCCGTGCTGCTCGCCAACGTCCTCCACGACCACCCGGCCGCGCGCTGCTCCGAGCTGGTGCGCGAGGCCGCCGGTCTGCTCCGGCCCGGGGGCACGCTGCTGATCTATGAGTGGGTGATCGCGGCCGACCGCGTCAGCCCGTCCGAGGTCGCGATGTTCACGCCGATGATGCTGGTCGAGAACGAGGGCGGCTGGACCTGGACCGCCGAGGAGCTGGGGGCCTGGGTGCGGGAGGCCGGCCTCGAGCCGCTCGAGCCGAGGCGCGGGGCGGGGCCGATCTCCGTGCTCAGCGCCCGCAAGCCGGGGTGAGCCGGCGGTGAGCCCGGGGCGGGCGAGACCGGCGGGCCGGGGGGCGGCGCGGAGGGTCCACCGATGCCGGGCGGCTTAGGATGGGTGCCGTGATCGATCCCCTCGAGCGCTGGCGGCAACACGGGGAGAAGCCCGACTACGCGGGCCTGCTGACCTTCGCGGGGGTGCCCTACACGGAGGACCCCGCCGAGCTCGCGGGTGCCGACGTGGCGATCGTCGGGGCCCCCACCGACGACCTCGTCTCCGACCGCCCCGGTGCCCGCTTCGGGCCCCGCGGCATCCGCGCCGCGAGCTGCCCGCCCGGGCCGCACCTGGAGGCCAAGGTGGACGGGATCGGGGAGCTCAGCGTCCTCGACTACGGCGACGCGCCGGTGCTCCCCGCCGACCCTCTCCGAACCCACGAGGCGATCGAGCGCACCGTGGGGGAGGTGGTCGGGGCCGGCGCCGTGCCGATCGTTCTGGGGGGCGACCACGGGATCGCCGAGCCCGACATCCGGGCCTGCGCGGCAAGGCACGGGCCGCTCGGCCTGATCCACTTCGACACCCACACCGACACCGGCGAGGAGGTCTTCGGGGTGGAGGTCTCCCACGGGACCCCGATGTACCGCCTGGTCGAGCGGGGGGGCCTGGACCCCTCCCGCTACGTCCAGGTCGGCCTGCGTGGCTACTGGCCCGGCGAGAAGGAGTTCGGCTGGCAGGCGGAGCGGGGCATCACCAGCTTCTTCATGCACGACGTCCGCGACCTGGGCATCGCCGAGGTCACCGACCTGGCGATCGCCGCGGCGGGCGCCGGCCCGCTCTTCCTCTCCATCGACGTCGACGTCCTCGACCCCGCCTTCGCCCCGGGAACCGGCACCCCGGAGCCGGGCGGCATGACCAGCGCCGACCTGCTGTGGGCGGCCCGCCAGATCGCCTCCCGGACCGAGCTGGTCGGGGCCGACGTCGTCGAGGTGATCCCGACCGGGGTCGGCTCGGCCGACATCACCTCGCTGGTCGCCGAGCGCATCGTCCGCGAGATCATCACCGGGATCGCCGTCCGCCGGGCCGGCTGACCGGACTAGGCGGCGGCAGTCTTCACGCCGGTCCGCGGGAAGGGGGGCCTGGAGCCGTCCGGATATTCCGGATAGCGCAGGAAGTAATCCTGATCTGCGGCCTCGAGCTCCCAGAAACGACCGGCACCGCTGATTCTCGTCACGGTCCGGCCCGGCCAGTGGCCCGAGGCGTCGACGTCGCGGATCGTCTCCTCGGCCACCCTGCGCTGCTCGTCGCTCGTGCAGAAGATCTCCGAGCGGTAGATGGAGCCGACCAGCTCCTCGCCGAGGTCCGGTCGGTGGACCTGGAAGAAGTAGTCGAGGAGGTCGCGATAGGAGAGCCGCTCCGGGTCGAAGACCACCTCGACCACCTCGGCGTGACCTCCGGGGTCCTCCTCAGTCGGATCCTCGCCCTCGCCGCCGCTCCATCCCGCGCGGGTCGAGATGACCCCGTCGGGATGACGCAGCAGTTGCTGCATGACCCAGGCGCAGCCTCCCGCGAGGACCGCGGTCTCGGCGTTGTCGCTCATGGCCCGCTCCTTCCTTGGGATCTCTCGAGGCTAGCCTCGGAGATGCCCGCCGGTCAAGCCTCCGAGGACGCTCAGTGGATCGTGGCCTCGACGCCGCGCTTCTCGAGCGCGTTGGCGACGATCAGCCGCTGGATCTCGGAGGTTCCCTCCCAGATCCGGTCCACCCGCAGCTCGCGCCAGAAGCGCTCGGCGACGTTGGTGCGCAAGTAGCCGCGGCCGCCGAAGATCTGCACGGCGCGGTCGGCCGCTCTGCAGGCCGCCTCGCTGACGAACAGCTTTGCGATCGAGGCCTTCGCGTGGACGATCTTCCCGGGCGCCCCGGCGTCGGCGAGTTGCGCCACCTGCGCGGTCAGCAGCCGCCCGGCCGCCGCGTCGGCGGCGGAGTCGGCGAGCGGGAAGGAGACGCCCTGGTAGTCCATGATCCTCCGCCCGCCCTGCTCCCGCGAGAGCGCCCAGGCGGTGCATTCGTCGATCAGCCTCCACATCGCCCCGAGCCCGTGGGTGGCGATCCCCAGCCGCTCCTCGACGAACCACATCCGCTGCAGCTCCTCACCGGCGCCGAGCTCCCCGAGGATCGCCTCGTCGCCGACCTCGACCCCGTCGAAGCGGACCGTGGGGTGGCCGTGGGGGTAGTTGTGGGTGAAGGGCGGGTCGTCGACGAACTCGACGCCCTCGGCCCCGGGCTCGACCAGGAACAGCGTCGGGTGCTCGCTGTCGCCGTCGATCGCCGTCGCCATCACGATGATCACCAGCGAGGCGTCGGCCGAGGTGACGAACCACTTCTCGCCGTCGATCCGCCAGCCGCCCGCGCTGCGGCGGGCGGTGGTGGCGATTCCCGAGGGATCGGAGCCGGCGTGCTCCTCGGTGACCGCGTAGGCGGTGTCGCCCTCGCCCTCCAGCGCCGGGCGCAGGTAGCGGTCGATCTGCTCGGGCGTGCCCAGCTCGAGCACGTTGTAGGCCTGGGGCACGTGCCAGTGAAGCCCGTTGGTGGCGCGCCCGAACTGCTCGCCGACCAGGAAGCTCTCGAACATGCTCCAGCCCTGGCCCCCGTTCTCGGGCTTGTGGCGGCCGCCGCTCAGACCGGCCTCGATCGCGGCGCGCTTGATCTCGGCGACCTCTGCGGCCGGCAGCCGGCCCCCGCTGCGCTCGGCCGCCTCCTCGCGGGGGATCAGGACCTCCTCGGTGAAGGCCCGGGCGCGCTCGCAGAGCTCGCGCTGGGCCGGGGTGAGCTCGAGGCCGACCGCGGCCTCCGTGGTGGGTGTCGTCATGGTCCTCCGTTGTGTCTCGGGTTGCCACCCCCGGCTCCCCCGGAGGCGCCGTTCGCGGCTATTGCCCGCTCGAGGGCGGCGCGCTCGGCCTCGGTCCTCTCGGCCGCGCTTCCCGGGATTCCGAGCAGCAGCCGGTGGTGGTTGGCGAGGACCTCCAGCGCCGCGGCCCGCCGGCGCTCGCCGAGCCGCGCCTGCGGCGAGCCAAGCAGGAGCCGGACCGCCTCGCTCAGGTAGGCGAGCCAGTCCCGCTCCTCGCCGCGCAGGACGACCTCCTCGAGGCGTCGCCGCTCGGCTCCCGCCTCGCCGCCTGGGCGCAGCGCCGCCAGCACCTCGGGGAGCTCGCGCTCGGGCTCGGGGGTCAGCGAGAGCCAGTCGAGCTGCTCGGATCGCTCCCCTCGCCAGAGAGCGGACAGCGATCTTGCGCCCCCCATGTGCCTATGTTAGCTTGACTGATCACAAGGTCAGTCGAGCCTTCACCCGCGGAGGGAGGAGAGGGGGCGCGGCCCGATCGCCTTTGCGCTGAGCACGAGGGTCAGCCATAGCCATGCCCACACAAGCGACGACACGCCCCCCCGCCGGGGCCGCGCGACCCGGGCCGGGGACCGCGCTCGACGCCGCGATGTACTTCGACCCCGAGGTCGCCCGGCGCGAGCAGCGGGCGATATTCGGGCGCACCTGGCAGATCGCCGGGCACGTCAGCGACCTGCCCGAGGCGGGCTCCCGCCTGACGGCCAGCGCCGGCTCGGAATCGGTGCTCGTGGTGCGCGGCAAGGACGACGAGCTGCGGGCCTTCCGAAACGTCTGCCGCCACCGCGGCCGCCGCCTCGTCACCGAGCGCACCGGATGCGCCCGCGCGATCCGCTGCGCCTACCACGGCTGGACCTACGCGCTCGACGGCTCGCTGCTCGGCGCTCCGGAGATCCGCGGCTTCCAGGGCGGGCTCGACCGTGCCGCCCTGGGCCTCCACGAGGCGAGGGTCGAGGTGCTCAGCGGGCTCGTCTTCGTCAACCTCGACCCCGGCGCGACGCCGCTCGCCGAGCTCGTCGGCGACCTCGCCGAGCGGCTGGAGCCCTACGACATCCCCTCGCTTCTCCGGTCCAAGGGCGCGGAGGACCACCGCCAGGGGGCCAACTGGAAGATCGTCGCCGACAACTACCTCGAGGGCTACCACGTGCCGATCGCCCACCCGGGCCTGATGCGGATGCTCGACTACGAGCGCTACCTGCCCGACATCCGGGAGGGCTACGTCTGGTTCGAGGCGCCGATGCGGGAGAGCCGCTCCGAGAGCAGGGTCGAGCGCCTCTACCAGAGGCTGGTGCGCCCGATGGGGCGGCTCGACGACGCCGACCGGTCGATCTGGCGCTACGTCTTCATCTACCCCAACACCGCCCTGGACCTCTACCCGGACCAGATCGGCTACTGGCAGATCAACCCCGACGGCCCGGAGGGGACCCGCGACAGCTGGGCCCTGATGCGCCCGACCGGCGAGGGCGCGCGGGAGCGGTTCATCCGCCGCCTCAACGATCGCGTCAACGAGCTGGTCAACGACGAGGACGTCGAGCTCGTCGAGGCGGTCCAGAGGGGCCTGAAGACCGACGGCTACCGGTGCGGCCCGCTCAACGACCGCGAGGCCGCGGTGGGCTGGTTTGCCGCCAGGGTCCGGGAGGACCTGGAGGCCGGCGCTTGAACGCCGAGCTCCCGGCCGTGGCCGAGGCCGGCCCGGCCCCGGAGTCGAGCGCCAGGGAGAGGATCCTCGACGCGGCGGTCGAGCGGATCGCCGGCGAGGGTATCGACGACGTCCGCATCGCCCGCATCGCGGTGGACGCGGGGGTCTCCCCGGCCCTCGTCCACTACCACTTCGACTCGCGCGAGACGCTGCTCGCCGAGGCGCTGGAGCACTCCTACCACCGGGTCGGCCGGGATCGCATCCCGCCCGACGAGCCCCCTTCCTCCGGCCCCGAGCAGCGCCTGCGCCGGATGGTCGAGACCTACCTGCCCCTCCCGGGCGAGCAGCGGCGGGACTGGATGCTCTGGGTCGAGCTGTGGCTGCGGGCGATGCGCCACCCCGGGCTGGAGCCGACCTCCGCCCGCCTCTACGCCGACATGCACGCCCGGGTCCGCGACGCGGCCCTCGCCGCGGCCGGGGATCGCCGCCCGTCGGACGGCTGGGACCCCGACGAGTTCGCGGACCACCTGCTGGCGCTGATCGACGGGCTCGGGGTGCGCGTGCTGCTCGGCGACCCCGGGATGAGCCGCGAGAGGATGCGGTGCCTGGTCTGGTCCTTCGTCTCCGGGCAGCTCGCCCTCGACCCCGATCCGAATCCCCCCGACGTGGTTTGCTGAGGCGTGGAAAGCGGGAGAAACAGCCGGCCGGCGCCGGCCGGCCCCTACGGGGAGCCGGGGACCACCCGGCGCCGCTTCCTGCGCGCCGCGATCGGCGGCGCCGCGACGCTCTATGCCGGCGGGCTGCTGGCGGGCTGCAGGGATACCACCCTTCCGGCCGGCACCCTGTCACCGAGCCGCGGTCCGGGCGGGCTCCCCCTGGGGCGCCCCGGGCGCCCGGTGACCTTTCCGATCTACCCCGACAACCGGCCGATCCCCTCGGGGCTCAAACCCGAGAAGGGCCCCCTGAAGATCTACAACTGGGCCGAGTACCTCAACCCGGCGGTGATCAAGGACTTCCAGGATCGCTTCGACGTCGAGGTGGAGCTGAGCACCTTCAGCTCGATCGAGGAGGCCGTCGCGAAGCTGGCGAGCGGAGCGGTCCAGTTCGACCTCTTCGTGCCCACCGTCCCCTACCTCGGCCTGCTCGTCGCCGGGCGCATCGGGCAACCCCTCAACCACTCCTACATCCCCAACCTCAAGGCCAACGTCTGGAGCTGGCTGACCGACCCCTGGTACGACGGCGGCTCCCGGTACACGGTTCCCTACACCACCTACACGACCGGCATCGCCTGGCGCAACGACCACCTCCCCGACTTCGACCCCTACTCGATGAGGAACCCCTACGAGGCGTTCTGGCGTTCGGAGAGCATCTCCGGCAAGGTCGGGATGGTGGACGACCAGCGCGACGCGCTCTCGCTCTCGCTGCTTCGCCTCGGGCACACCGACATCAACACCGACAGCGAGCAGCTGGTCAACGAGGCCGCCGCAGGTCTCAGCGACCTGGTCGGCAGCGTGAACCTGAAGTTCACCGGCAACGAGTACCAGAGGCTGATCGACGGCTCCTCCTGGCTCCAGCAGGCCTGGTCGGGCGACATGGCGGCGATCACCTTCTACCTCCCGAAGGGAATGTCCCCCGACATCTTCAGCTACTGGTGGCCGCGCGACGGGCGGGGGATGATCGCCAACGACACCTTCATGGTCCTGAACGGATCGCGCAGCCCGGTTCTCGCCCACCTCTTCCTCAACTACATCCTCGACCTCGAGGTGGCGCTGAAGAACTACCAGTACGTGGTCTACCAGCAGCCGCTCAACGGCTTCACCGTCGAGAAGGTGCTGGACCTGGGGATCGTCCCGAGGAACCTGCTCACCACGATCGTCCGCGAGGACCAGTTCAGCCGCGGCTACGCCCAGGCCGGGCTGAGCCAGAAGGGGCTGGTCGTCTGGCAGCAGGCCTGGGCCAAGGTGAAGTCGACATGAGCCCGGCCGGCCGGATCGGCGGAGCCGCTTGAGCTATCCGCGCTGGTACTGGAGGGGGTTCGCGCTCCCGGGGGTCGTCTGGCTCGTGCTCTTCGTCGTCGTGCCCGCCTACGCGGTGGTCTGCGTGGCGATGGGCTCGATCGACTCGCTGCTTCAGCCCGTGCCCGTCTGGAACCCGCTCGACTGGAACGTCGGGTTCGTCAAGGAGGCCTTCACCGAGGTCGTGCCGGGAGGCATCTACTGGCCGTCCGTCCGCAACACGCTGCTCTTCGTGGTCAGCTCGCTGCTGCTGTGCTTCGCGATCGGCTACCCGGTCGCCTACTACATCGCCCGGCACGCCGGCCGGACCAAGGCGCTGCTGCTCGGCCTGCTGGTCATCCCCTTCTGGGTCAGCTACCTGATGCGGATGCTCGCCTGGATCGGGCTGCTGGCCCCCGACGGCTACGTCAACAAGTTCCTCGAGGCGATCGGGATCGCCAACCCGCCGGCCTGGCTCGACGGCAATCCGTTCTCGGTGGTCGCCGCGCTCACCTACGGCTACATCCCCTACTTCATCCTGCCGGTCTTCGCCGGCCTCGACCGGATAGACCAGAGCCTGATCGAGGGCGCCCGTGACCTCGGCGCCTCCCGCCTTCGCGCCTTCCTCACCGTCACCCTGCCGCTGAGCTGGCCCAGCATCCTCGCCGGCAGCGCCCTGATCGTTCTGCCGATGTTCGGCGACTACTACACCAACGACCTGATCTCGGGGTCCCCGAACACGAACATGATCGGCAACAGCATCAACCTGCTGGTCCAGGGCGGCCCGGAGAAGAACCTCGGCGCCTCGCTGGTCCTGGTGATGATGACCCTGCTGGCGATCCTGATGATCTATTACGTCTGGGAGACGGCCCGCCAGGCGAGGAGGCTCTCGTGAGCGCGGCGGGCGCCGCCCACGCCGCACCCGGGCCAGGCGCGCGGGTGTCCCGCTGGTTTCGCAATCCCAGGGGGCGGCCCCGCTTCCTGGCGGCGGTGACCTGGCTCTACATGCTCTGGGCCCTCGTCCCGGTGCTGGCGGCGATCCTCTTCTCCTTCAACGACGGGCGCTCGCGAAGCATCTGGCAGGGGTTCTCGACCCGATGGTGGTGGGGCGACCAGACCCTCTCGGTCTTCCACGACCCCAGCTACCTCGACGCCCTTCAGCAGAGCCTCGAGCTTGCCGTGCTGGCAATGGCGCTCGCCACCCCGCTCGGCTTCCTGATGGCGATCGGGCTGACCCGCTGGCGGGGACGCGGAGCCGGGACCTCCAATTTCCTGATGCTGATTCCCCTGGTCACTCCGGAGCTGGCGATGGCCGTGGCGCTCTTCCTGGTCTTCACCCAGCTCGCCCTCGTACCGTTCTCCGCGATTCACCTGGGGACGCCGGCGCAGGTGGTCGGCCAGGTGACCTTCTCGCTCTCCTTCGTGGTGGTGATCGTGCGCAGCAGGTTGGCCTCGATCGGGCCCGAGTACGAGGAGGCCGCCCGAGACCTCGGCGCGACCCCTCGCCAGGCGCTGCGAACGATTCTCCTGCCGCTCCTGCTGCCGGCGCTCCTGGCCAGCGCGATGATCGTCTTCGCGCTCTCGATCGACGACTTCGTCGTCACCCAGTACATGTCTTCGGACGAGTCCACGACGACGATCCCGATGTATCTCTACGCCAACGCCCGCGGCGGGAGCACCACGCCGGCCCTCAACGCCCTGGCGACCATCCTGGTCCTGGTGACGTTGCTGGGGATCGCCGCCGCGTACCTGATCCTGCGCATGTTCAGCCGGCGCGGCACCGCCGCCTCGACCACCGAGACGGTCAGCCAGCTCTCGGGATTGGAGCCCTGAGATGAGCGCCGAGAATCCGGACGGAAGAGAGGGCCGAGGGATGGAGGGCGGAAAGGTGGAGCTGAGGCGGCTGGTCAAGGAGTTCGAGGGAGTGACCGCCGTCGACGGGATCGACATCGAGATCCAGCGGGGCGAGTTCTTCTCCCTGCTCGGCCCCTCGGGCTGCGGCAAGACGACGACGCTTCGCATGATCGCGGGGTTCGAGGTTCCGACCGCGGGGGAGATCCTGCTCGACGGCACGGAGCTCTCCGACGTGCCCCCCGACCGGCGCAACGTCAACACCGTCTTCCAGAACTACGCGCTGTTCCCGCACCTCGACGTGATCCAGAACGTCTCCTACGGCCTGCGCTGGCAGAAGGTCGGGAAGAAGGAGGCCAGGCGGCGCGCGACCGAGGCGCTGGAGCTGGTCGAGCTCGGACACCTGGCGAAGCGGCGGCCGAACCAGCTCTCGGGGGGTCAGCAGCAGCGCGTCGCGCTGGCCCGGGCGCTGGTGCTGCGGCCGGCCGTGCTCCTGCTCGACGAGCCCCTCGGGGCCCTCGACGCGAAGATCCGCAAGCAGCTCCGGGGGGAGCTCAAGCAGCTTCAGGAGGAGGTCGGGATCACCTTCGTCTTCGTCACCCACGACCAGGAGGAGGCGTTGAGCATGAGCGACCGGATCGCCGTGATGAACCTCGGCAAGGTCGACCAGATCGGCACCCCCCAGGAGGTCTACGAGAACCCGGCGACCGTGTTCGTGGCGGATTTCCTCGGGGTCGCGAACATGATGCGGGTCGAGGTGACGGGGCCGGCGGAGGGCGGCTGCGAGGTCGCCCTGGGGGACTTCCGCCTGAGGGCCTGCTGCGGGGAGACCGGGGCCCGCGGAGAGGCGAACATCGTGGTCAGGCCGGAGCGCGTCGAGGTGCTGCCGCACGGCGCCGAGCGCCCCGAGAACTGCCTGCCGGGCATGGTCGCCGAGACGGTCTACGTCGGCTCGAACCTGCAGACGATCGTGCGGCTGGCGAACGGCTCGGCGGTCCAGTCCTCGGCGGCCAACACCCCCAGCGCGCCGGACCTCGGCCAGGGCGATCCGGTCCTGGTCCGCCTCCCCCCCGAGGCGCTGCGGGTGCTGCGCGGCGACCCGGGCACCGCGGCCACCACCGTCACCGCCGAGAACCCGCTCGGCGTCGAGGAACGGGAGGAGGGGGGGTGAGCCCCTCGCGCGAGGCGGACGTGACCGTGGTCGGGGCCGGGCTCGCCGGGCTGATCGCGGCCCGCGAGACCTCCTCCTCGGGGGCCGAGGTCCTGGTCGCGCGGCGGCTCACCGAGCAGCTCCGCTCGCCGGCGGGGGCGTGGGGGTGAAGGCGGCCGAGAAGGACGCGGGGGCGGCCGGGAAGGACTCTCGGGCGGCCGGGAAGGACTCCGGGACGAAGACGGCCGGGAAGCCGCCCGGGCGCTCCCTGGAGTGCCTCTACGAGCCGCGCACGGTCGCGGTCGTCGGCGCCTCCGCCGACCCCATGAAATGGGGCCACTGGCTCTCCCGCGACGCGCTGGAGGGCGCCGATCGCCGCGATGTCTTCCTGGTCAACGCCAGGGGCGGCGAGATCCTCGGGCAGCGCGCCTACGCGTCGGTCTCGGAGTTGCCCGAGCCCCCCGAGCTGGTCGTGCTGACGGTGCCCGCGAGCCGCTTCGAGGAGGCCGTGGACGACTCCCTGAGGGCCGGCGCCAGGGCGCTGGTGGCGATCACCTCCGGGTTCGCCGACACCGGGGAGGAGGGGCGGGCGCGGCAGGAGTCGGTCGTGGCCTCGGTGCGGGAGGCGGGCGCGCTGATGCTCGGCCCCAACTGCGGAGGCGTGGCCGACCTGGGCTCTGGCCTGCGGCTCGGGCTCGGCGGGCTGGTGGGGGGCCCGATCGGCCTCGTCTGCCAGAGCGGGAACGTCGCGCTGGAGCTGGCCAGGATCGCCGCCAGGGAGGGGCTCGGCTTCACGAGGGTCGCCTCGATCGGCAACCAGGCCGACCTCGAGATCGCCGAGCTCGTCGCCGATCTGGCCGCCCACGACGCGACCGAGGTGATCGCGCTCTACGTCGAGGACTTCAGGGGCGGCAGGGCGCTGACCGGGGCGATGATCGAGGCCGGCAAGCCGGTGGTCGTCCTGCCGGCCGGCTCCAGCGACGCCGGCGCCCGCGCCGCCGCCAGCCACACCGGCGCGATGGTCAGCGGCGGCGAGGTCGTCGCGGCCGCCTGCCGTCTGGCCGGCGCCGTCCGGGTCTCCTCCCTTACCGAGATGGCCGAGGCCGCCAAGGTGCTGGTCAGCGTGCCGCGCCCCGCCGGGCCTCGGGTGGCGATCGTCACCGACGGGGGCGGCCACGGGGTGATCGCCGCCGACCTCGCCAGCGAAGCCGGGCTGGACCTTCCTCCCCTCAGCAGCGGGCTCGGGGAGAGGATCCTCGCCTCGCTCCCGGGCCGGCCGGTGCCCGGCAACCCGCTCGACCTGGCCGGCGCGGGGGACGAGGACCTGTGCAGCTACGAACGCGTGATCGCCGAGATCGGCGCCTCCGGCGAGGCGGACTCGATCCTGCTGACCGGCTACTTCGGCGGCTACAGCGTCGACGCCGGGGAGGGCGCCGGGGCCGAGGAGCGCGAGTCCGAGGTCGCCCGGGGGATGGCGGAGGCGGCCCGGCGCCACGGCCTTCCGCTGCTCGCCCAGACCATGCACTGGGACAGCAGCCCGGCCCTGGCGCTTCGCGCCGCCGGGGTGCCGCTCTTCGCCCGGGTCGACGACGCCGTCGCCGCCCTGGCGCGGATCGTCGAGGCGGGGCCTGGGCCCGCCGGGCCCCTGCCCGCGATGCCGGCGGCGCAGGCCCCCGTCTCCGGGCAGGGCTACTGGGTCGCCCGGGAGGTGCTCGCGGACGCGGGCATCCCCCTGGTCGAGGCACGCCGGGTCGAGAGCGCCGAGGCACGCCGGGTCGAGAGGGCCGAGGCACGCCGGGTCGAGAGCGCCGAGGCGCGCCCGGTCGAGGGCGTCGAGGCGCGCCCGGTCGAGGGCGTCGAGGCGCGCCCGGTCGAGGGCGCCGAGGCACGCCCGGTCGAGGGCGTCGAGGCGGCGGTGCGGGCCGCGGACCAGCTCGGCTATCCGGTGGTGCTGAAGGCGGCCGATCTTCTCCACAAGTCCGACCTGGGCGGCGTGGCGCTCGGGCTGGAGGGTCCGGGCGAGTTGCGCGCCGCCTTCGATGCGATGGCCGCGACCGGCTCGGCGACCTACTCGGTCGAGCCCATGACGGCGCCGGAGGGGGCCTTCGAGCTCCTGGTCGGTGCCAGGCGGGACCCGCGGTTCGGTCCGGTGGTCGCGGTCGCGGCGGGCGGCATCTACGCGGAGCTGCTGGACGACGTAGCCGTGGCGCTGGCGCCCTTGGACGCCGACCGTGCCCTGGAGATGCTCGCATCGCTGCGGGCCGCGCCCCTGCTGGAGGGCGCCCGCGGCCGCCCTGCCGTGGACCTCCATGCGGCGGCGGAGGCGATCGCCTCGCTCTCCACGCTCGCCGCCTCCCATCCGGATCTGGCCGAGCTCGAGATCAACCCGCTGGTGGTCTGGCCCGGGGGGGCGCTCGGGCTCGACGCCCGGATCGTCCCGGAGGCCACGAGCCGTGGCTGACCCGGGCTCGGTGTGCGGCGTTCTTCTGCCATGGACCTCGAAACTCCACACACCTGCCGACGGAGGTCCCCAACGGCACCGTGCATGGCCAAGGGGGGCCGGCCGGACAGCACCACCGACCACACACGACAAGGAGCAGGAACGCGATGGACTACACGCTTGACCCCTCGCAGATCGAGCTACGCGGCAGGGCGGCCCGGCTGGCGGCGGAGATCATTCCCTTCGAGGAGGAGTGCGAGCAGGGGGGAGGCCTGCCCGCCGAGCGCCTGGCGGAGATCTCCGAGAAGGTGCTGGCCAGCGGCCTCAACGCGATCAACATGCCCGCCGAGTGGGGCGGCGCGGGGCTCTCGGTGCTGGAGCAGGCGATCGTCTCCGAGCAGCTCGGCAAGATCACCAACGCGCTGTGGGACACGGTGTGGCGGCCGGCGAACGCGCTGCGCGCCTGCACGCCTCAGCAGCGCGAGCGCTACCTGGAGCCCGCGATCCGCGGCGAGCGGCGCGACTGCGTGGCGGTCACCGAGGAGGACGCCGGCTCCGATCCGACCGCGCTGTCCAGCGTCGCCGAGCGCGACGGGGACGATTTCCTGCTGAGCGGCGAGAAGTGGTTCGTCACCGTCGGCGACGTCGCCGACTTCCTGATCGTGCTCGCCCGGGTGATGCCGGGCGGCGAGCCGACCCTCTTCCTGGTCGACCGCGACCTCCCCGGGGTGGCCGTCAAGCGGACCCCCGCCTACATGCACACCTTCGTCTACGAGCACCCGGAGTTCGTCTTCGAGCGGGTCAGGCTGGGGCCTGAGCAGGTGCTGGGCGAGGTCGGCCGGGGCTACGAGCTGACCCGCGACTGGTTCGTCGAGGAGCGGCTGATGATCGCCGCCCGGGCCACCGGCGCCGCGGAGAGGGCGCTGCGCCTGGCCTCCGGCTGGGCCGACGAGCGCGTCCAGGGGGGAAAGCCGATCGCCGAGCACCAGCTGATCGCGGCGATGATCGCCGACAGCGCTACGGAGATCGCGCTGAACCGGGCGCTCGTCTACCAGGTGGCCTGGGAGGCGGATGCGGGGATTCCGCGCAAGCTGCTCCACGCCAAGGCCGCGATGGTCAAGCTCGCCGCCTCGGAGGCGGCCGGCCGCGTGATCGACCGCGCCGTGCAGATCTTCGGCGGCCGCGGCTACATGCGCGAGCACCCCGTCGAGAGGCTCTACCGGGACATCCGGGTGGACCGGATCTGGGAGGGCACCTCCGAGATCCAGCGGCTGATCGTCGCCAACGAGGTGCGAAAGCGCGGCCTGGACGAACTGCTGGCGGTGGCCCCCGGAGCCGTGCCCGAGCCGGTCGGCGCCTAGAGAGCCCGATGGTTGCCGGGCGGCACCGCCCAGCGGGGGTGGTCGACCGGAGGCTGTTCGTCCTCGTCGGGACGATGGTCCTGGTCGAGAACCTCTTCTACTCGGTGCTGATCCCGCTGCTGCCCTTCTACGTCGGTGAGCTGGGGCTCACCAAGGCGTCGGCCGGCACCCTCTCGGCCTTCTACGCCTTCGCGATGATCGCCTTCGCGGTTCCCGCCGGATTCCTGGTCGCGCGGATCGGCGCGCGGCGGACGGTGCTGACCGGGGTCGCGCTGCTCGCCGTCTCCAGCATCGCCTTCGGCTTCGCCCGGGACCTGGAGCTGCTCGACGCGGCGCGCTTCCTGCAGGGTGCCGGCGGGGCCTGCGTCTGGGCCGCCGGCCTCACCTGGCTGGTCTCGACGGCGCCCAGGCAGCGGCGCGGCGAGCTGGTCGGCGCGGCGGTCGGCGTCGGGATCGCCGGGGCGCTGCTGGGGCCGGTGCTGGGAGGGATCGCGACGGTCACCAGCCCGGAGCTCGTCTTCAGCGCGGTCGCCGCGGTGATCGCGGCCCTCGGGTTCCTGGCACTGCGCATCCCGGCCCCGCCGCCCGGGCGGCCCGACACGCTCGGGGACCTGGTGCGCGCCGCCCGGGCGGAGCCCAGCCTCCGGGCCGGCCTCTGGTTCACGGCGCTTCCCTCGACCCTCTTCGGCGTGCTGGAGGTGCTGGCGCCGCTGCGGCTGAGCGCGCTCGGCGCGGGGTCCGTGGCGATCGCCCTCACCTTCTTCGTCTGCACGGCGGTCGAGGCCGCGATCAACCCGGTCGTCGGGAGGCTGGCGGATCGCCGCGGCGCCTACCCCGTGGCCCGGGCGGGTCTGGCCGCCTGCGCGGTCGTCGCCGTCATCCTGCCCCTGCCCGGGGCGGTCGTCCCCTACGCGGTGCTGCTGGTCGGGGCGTGCGTCGCCTTCGGCGCCCCCTGGGTTCCGGCCGGCGCCCTGCTCTCCGGGGGGGTCGAGCGGCGCGGCCTGGACCTGGGCGTGGCCTTCGGCCTGTGGAACCTGGCCTGGGGCGGGGGCCAGGCGGTCGGCGCCGCCGGCGGCGCCGGGATCGCCGAGGCGAGCAGCGACGCCGTCCCCTACCTGATCGGCGCCGCGCTCTGCTTGCTGACCGTGCTCGGGGGCGCGGTGAGGTCGCGGCGCGCGGCCGGGCGCGCGGCGGGCGCCGGGTAGAGTTCGGGCCCGTGCTCTCGGGCGCCGTGGCGGGAATAACCATCACCTTCGACGCCGGCAACGGCTCGCTGGGCGGCGACGGCCAGCGAGCCGGCCTGCTGCTGCTCGCCGCCTTCCTGCTCTCCTTCGGCTTCATCCGCATGAGCACCCGGCTGATGCGCAGCCCCAAGGTTCCCTGGTGGCCCGGCTCGGTGAGGCCGGGCGGCCTTCACATCCACCACCTGGTGTTCGGGATCGTGCTGATCATCCTCGCCGGCTTCCTCGAGTTCGCGCTGCAGCCGGATAGCCCCTGGGCCGAGATCCTCGCGGTCGCCTTCGGCGTCGGCTGCGGGCTGACCCTCGACGAGTTCGCGCTCTGGCTGCACCTCGAGGATGTCTACTGGTCCGAGGAGGGCCGGCGCTCGATCGACGCGACGATCGTCGCCGCGATCATCGGCGGAGCCGTGGTTCTGGGCTTCGCGCCGCTCGGCGGCAGCGCCGAGAACCAGGCGAGCTCGATCGCGGTGGTCGTCGCCAGCGTCTCGCTCAACCTCGCGCTGTGCATCGTCACCCTCTTCAAGGGCAAGCTCTGGACGGGGCTCGTCGGCTTCTTCGTCCCCCTGATCTCGCTGATCGGGGCGATCCGGGTGGCCCAGCCCGGGTCCCCGTGGGCCCGGCGCTTCTACGACCGCGACGGCCGCAAGATGCAGACCGCCCGCCGGCGCGCCGACCGCGTCCACGAGCGCTACCGGCGCTGGCAGGACAGGATCGGCGGGGCCCCCCACCTGCCCAGCCCCGCCAGGCCGCCCGGCGGGAAGAGGCCCGGCCCGGGCGGGGAGGGCGAGGCCGGAGAAGACCCGGCCCGGGCGGCGGGCGCCGGGGCCGACCGGGCGGCGCCCGGCCCCGGCGGCGGCTAGGCCCGCTCGAGCAGCGTCTCGCCGACGTAGCCGCCGGGCCTCGTCCCGGGCGGGATCGCGAAGATGGCGCTGCTCACGTGGCTGATGTACTCGTTGAGGGCGTCGCTGCGGCCCAGCCGCCGCTGGATCGCCACGAACTGGCGCGCGGGGTCGCGCTGGAAGCAGACGAAGAAGAGCCCTGCGTCGAGCTCCCCGAGGCTCTCGACCACGCCGTCGGTGAAGGAGTAGCCGCGCCGCAGGATGCGCTCGCCCTCGTTGGCGGTGGGCGAGGCGAGGCGCACGTGAGAGTCCGCGGGCACCTCGGGGGCGCCCGACGGGCGTCGCGCGGCCAGCGCCGGCTCGAGCGGCGAGAACTCCTCCTCGGCGCCGATCGGCGCCCCGCTGTACTTGCGTCGCCCGATCGTCTGCTCCTGGTCGGCCAGGGAGGAGCGGTCCCAGATCTCCAGCAGCATCCGGATCCGTCTCGTCACCATGTAGGTGCCGTCGCGCATCCAGCCCGGCCGATCGTCCTCGCCGACCCAGACGTGGCGGCGCAGCGCCTCGGTGTCCTCGGCGACGATGTTGGCGGTCCCGTCCTTGAATCCCATCAGGTTGCGGGGGGTGTCCTGCTCGCGGCTGGTGCTCGCGGTCCTCCCGAACCCGAGCTGCGACCAGCGCATGACGACGGCGCCACGGCCGATCCGGGCCAGGTTGCGGACCGCGTGGAAGGCGACCTGCGGGTCGTCGGCACAGGCCTGTACGCAGAGGTCGCCGCCGCTGATCGTGGGATCGAGCTGGTCCCCGGGCAGCGGCGGGATCGGCCTCAGCGCCGCCGGCCGGCGCCGGCGCAGGCCGATGCGGTCTTCGCCGTCGCGCTCGAAGAGGTCGGGCCCGAAGCCGAAGGTGACGGTCAGCCGCGAGGGCAGAAGGCCGACCGTCTCGCCGGTGTCTTCGGGAGGGGCGACGGGCGCGTCGTTCTCGGTGCCGACCATCTCGCCCGCGGTCATCTCGGCCGCCGCCGCCGTCCACTCGCGCATCAGCTCGCGCAGCTCGCCGGCGCTGCTCGCGACCAGGTCGAAGGCGGCGAAGTGCAGGCGGTCCTGGGCGGGGGTCGAGATGCCCGCCTGGTGGGTCCCGTGGAAGGGCTCGGTCCCGGTGCCCTTGCTTGCCGGCTCGTTCCCGAGCGCGTAGCCGGTTCCCGCTCCGATCGCAAACCCCGCGCCGACGGCGCCGCCGCTGGCGAGGAGCTGGCGCCGGGTCAGCGGGCTCACTGGACTATCTCGGCGGGAACCTGGGAGACGGACTCGGCCAGCGCGTCGATGCTGCGGGCGAGCCGGCGGGTGTTCGCAGCGGTCAGCGTCTGGTAGGAGACGAAGTCGGTGCCGCTGCCGTAGGCGCTCAGCCGCCGCTGGGCCTTGTCGAACAGCTCGTCGATCTCGAAGGCCAGAGCCGGCGCCCTCGCGGCGAGCATCGGCCGCACCGACTCGAAGGCCGCCTTGGACCCGTCCAGGTTGGCCTCGAAGTCGACCAGGTCGGTGTGCGAGTAGCGCTCCTCCTCGCCGGTGATCTTCGAGGCCGACACCTCGCCGAGCAGCTCGTTGGCGCCGTTGGCGATCTGGCCGGCCTGCAGCTCCACCGTCGCCACCCTGCTGCGCAGCCGCTCGGTGTCCGCCAGCAGCCTGCGGGCCACCGGCGCCATGCCGTCGGCGTTGGCCTTCACCCAGAGCTGGCGCTCGATCGGGTGAAAGCCGCTCCACTCGGCCGCCGGGACGTCCCCCTCACGGGCGTCGATGGCCGGGTCGAGACCCCCGAAGGACTCGGCCACCGGCTCGATCCGCTCGTAGGGGACCCGCGCCGCCACGTAGAGCCTCCTGGCCCGGGCGACGTCCCCGAGCTCGATCGCGGCGAGAAGGGGTTTGACCGCCGCGACCAGGGCATCGGCGTTGCGCTCCAGGTAGGCGCGGTAGGTGGCGACCGCCCGCCTGTCCTCCTTCTTCGCCGTCGTCGAGC
The DNA here is from genome assembly GCA_046330315.1 of Solirubrobacterales bacterium. Taxonomy (GTDB): domain Bacteria; phylum Actinomycetota; class Thermoleophilia; order Solirubrobacterales; family 70-9; genus JAXLSZ01. Next base: position 342,741 of record JAXLSZ010000006.1, on the reverse strand, counting down.
CGGGGCCGGCGGTCACCTCCAGGACGCCACGCTCGCGCTCGCCACCGGGGCAGTACATCGTGTATCGGCCCTTCTCGAGGGTGAGCGAGAAGCTTCCGGAGAAGCCCTCGGCCAGGTTCTCGGCCTCGCCGAGGATCGTGCGGTCCTCGTCCAGCAGCTCGAACTCGCTGACCTTGGAGGTGCCGGCGTTCTCGACCTCGAAGGTGATCGGCCCCGCCGGGACCTCGGCCTTGGCGGGCTCGCAGCCGTTGTCCGTGAGCTTCACGGAGAGCGTCCTGGCCCCCCCGGAGGAGTTCCCGCCGGACCCGCAGCCGGCCGCCAGCGCCGACAGCAGCCCGGCGGCCAGGACGGCGGCAAGCCTCGGCGCCCGGCCGCCCCGCCCTGCCGGCCCTCGCATCAGGCGGGGTTCTCCGCGGGGGCAGAGCTGCGGGCGCCGGAGGAGGCCCGGCGGGGGCGGAGGCGCTGGGGCCAGAGGACGTAGGTGGCCATCGGGATCGCGTAGAGGAGGTACACGGCGGCCTCCCCGACCGTGGGGGCCGGCTGCAGCCCCAGCATCCCGGTCAGCAGGGATCCCGACACCGTGCCCGGCTGCACGAGCCAGGCGAGGTCCATCGCCTGGGTCTGGAAGCTGTTGAGCCAGCCCGCCTCGTGCGCGGTGTGAACCGCGGTGGCGAGCAGGCCGGCGGCGACGAAGACGAGCACCAGGCCGGTGAGCCGGAAGAAGCGGGCGAGGTTGATGCGGATGCCGCCGCGGTAGAGGCCGATGCCGATGCCGACCGCCAGGAGGACTCCGAGCACGGCCCCGGCGCCCGCCGCCGCCGGATCGCTGGCGTCCTGGAAGGCCGCGAGCATGAACACGGAGGTCTCGAAGCCCTCGCGCAGGACGGCGAGGAAGGCCATCGCCACGAGGGCGAGCGTCGAGCCGGCCATCAGCGCCTCGGCGGCGCTTCCCTCGAGCGAGCTGCGGATCGTGCGGGAGTGGCGCTTCATCCAGACCACCATGTAGGTGACCGCGGCGACCGCCATCACGCCGATCACGGTCTCCAGCCCCTCCTGCTCGCGCTGGGGGAGCTGCTCCCCGATCAGCCTCAGGGCGACGGCCACGCCGAGGCAGAGCAGGATGGCGGCGGCGACGCCGAGCCACATCTGCCGCAGCGCCGACACCTTTCCCTCCTTGACGAGGAAGGCAGCGATGATGCCCACGATCAGGGCCGCCTCGACGCCTTCTCTGAGTCCGATCACGAATGTGGGCAGCACCTTGGCACCTCCGGGGGTGGGGTCAGGGTCGGGAAGGCAAGGACGGGGGCGAGCGCCGCGCCGCCGATCCCCCGGCCCAGTGGCCTCGCCGCTGCGGGGATCCGGGGGGTCCTGTCGTTCGCGTTCAAATGCCGTCCTCTCGGTCTCCCGGGTGCGGTTCCGCTAGGGTTCGTCCCTCCGGATATCCCACCTGGGAACACGGAATTAGGGTACCCTAACACAACGCGGGGCCCCTGCTCCGGCCGGACTCCTCGGATGGACCTCTCAGAGCTTCAGAGCTTCCTCTCCTCGAAGGGGGAACCGTCCTACCGGGCCGGCCAGGTCTGGGAGTGGGCGGCGCGGGGCGCGGACTCCTACGCCGGGATGACCAACCTCCCGGCGGGGCTCCGGGAGGCGCTGCGTGGGGAGGTCCCCTTCTCAACGCTGACCCTGAAGGCCGAGCGCCGCGCCCGGGACGGGACGGAGAAGGCGCTCTTCGACACCGCCGACGGCCGGCCCCTGGAGGCGGTCCTGATGCGCTACCGCGACGGGCGCCGCTCGATCTGCCTCTCCAGCCAGTCCGGCTGCCCCCTTACCTGCCGCTTCTGCGCCACCGGCACGATGCGGTTCGCCCGCAACCTGACCGCCTCGGAGATCCTCGACCAGGCGCTCCATTTCCGCCGCCGGTCAAGGGTTGACCACGCCGTCTTCATGGGCATGGGAGAGCCGATGATGAACCTGGACGCCGTGCTGGCGGCCTGCGAGAGGCTCCCCGACGTCGGCATCTCCAGCGCCCGCACGACCGTCTCGACGGTCGGCTGGACGCCGGGGATCGAGCGCCTCGCCGCGGAGGGACCGCCCGTCCGCCTGGCGCTCTCGCTGCACGCGGCCGACGAGGCGCTGCGCAGCGAGCTGATGCCGGTCAACGACCGCTACCCGCTGCCGGAGGTGCTGGAGGCGTGTCGGGCCTGGCGGGCGGCGCGGCGCCGCAAGGTCTACGTCGAGTACCTGATGCTGGCCGGGGTCAACGACAGCCCGCGCCAGGCCCGCGAGCTCGCCGCAGCGCTGCGCCCCGAGGGCGCCTTCAAGGTCAACCTCATTCCCTACAACCCGACCGACACGGGCTTCGTGGGCTCCGGCCCCGAGGCAATCGAGGCGTTCCGGGCGGCACTCGTCGCGGCCCGCGCGCCGGCCACCGTCAGGCTGACCCGCGGCCGCGACATCGACGCCGCCTGCGGCCAGCTGGCGGGCGGCGGTACCCCCCCGGCCCGCGCCGGCGCGTAGCATGCGGCTTCCAATGGGCGACGGCGGCGACAGCGGGGCCCCACGGCTCGCGCCGGCGCGTAGCATGCGGCTTCCAATGGGCGACGGCGGCGACAGCGGGGCCCCCCGGCTCGCGCGGATGGCGGTCATCCCGGCCGTGCTGGTCGCCCTGGCCGGCGTTGCGGTCGCCGGTTGCGGCTCGGACACCGAGACGGTCACCAGCACCGTCACCGAGCGGACGGTGACGGTCCAGCCGACCACCGAGACCACCACCGAGACCTCGACGAGCGCTTCCACGGGGACGACCGGCGGCTCCGTGACGCCGGGCCCCTCGCTCTCCAGCTTCAAGTCGCCCAGCGGCAACATCGGCTGCTACCTGATCGGGGGCACGGCGCGCTGCGACATCCGCGAGCGCTCGTGGAGCCCCCCGCCGCGCCCGGCGAACTGCCCGCTCGACTGGGGTCAGGGACTGGAGGTCGGCTCCTCGGGGAGCCGCGTCGTCTGCGCCGGGGACACCGCGCTGGACCCGAGCGCCCCCGTGCTCGCCTACGGGCGCTCCACCGCCAAGGGCTCGATCGAGTGCGTCAGCGCCACCGAAGGCGTCACCTGCACCGACAACGCCAACTGGCACGGATTCTTCATCTCACGCCAGAGCTACCGCCTCTTCTGACGAGCGGGAAGTTAACCAGCGCATCGATGCTTATCTTCACTCTCGCGAGCGGCGCCGGCGCCGTAACCGAAATCTGGCCCGGGGCTCAGGTGCCGGGCGAGTCGGGCAACCAGGGCTCGTGCCACTCGCAGATGCCGCGGGTCAGCCTCGAGGACTCCTGCGGCCCCCAGGTTCCCGGGTCGTAGGGGAGCACCGGACCGGGCTGATCGAGCAGGGGCTCGACCACGCGCCAGGTCTCCTCGACGCCGTCCTCCCGCGTGAACAGGTCGCTGCGGCCGCGGATCGCGTCGTCGAGGAGCCGCTCGTAGGGCTCGGGGTCCTCGCCGGGCACCTTCTCGAAGAGGACCTCGAGGTCGGAGGCCTCGAACGACTCCCTGCCGGCCTGCTTCGAGATGAACCGGATCCGCGCCCCCGGCATCGGGTCGATCCGGATCGCGAGCTGGTTGGGCTCGGGGATGCGCCCCGTCCCGACCCCGAGGCGCGGCGGGCGCTTGAAGACGACCTGGATCTCGGTCGCCTTGACGGGCAGGTTCTTGCCCGCCCTGATGAAGAAGGGGACACCGCTCCAGCGCCAGTTGTCGATCGCCAGCTCAAGCGCCACGAACGTCTCCGTCTTCGAGTCGGGGGCGACGCCGTCGACGTCGAGGTAGCCCTCGTACTGGCCCCGCACGTAGCGCTCCGGGTCGGCGTTGCGGACCGCCCTGAACAGCTCCAGCTTCTTGTCGCGGATCGCGTCGCGCTGGTTTCCCGCCGGGGGCTCCATGGCGACCAGCGCGAGCATCTGCAGGGCATGGTTCTGGATCACGTCACGCAACGTCCCCACGGGGTCGTAGAAGCGCCCGCGGTCCTCGACCCCGAAGTTCTCGGCCAGCGTCATCTGGACGTGTGAGACGAACTGGCGGTTCCAGACCGGCTCGAGTATCGAGTTGGCGAAGCGCAGGTAGGCGATGTCCATCACCGGCTCCTTGCCGAGGTAATGGTCGATCCGGTAGATCTGCTCCTCGCTCAGCACCTCGAGCAGCTCCGCCTGCAGCGAGCGGGCCGATTCGAGGTCGTGGCCGAACGGCTTCTCGATCACCACCCGCGCGTTGGCGGTGACGCCGGCTTTGCCCAGCGCCCGCACGACGTCGGCGAACAGGAAGGGAGGGATCTCCAGGTAGAAGACCGGCTGCGCGTGGTCGGCGACCGCCTCCCTGACCCGCTCGAAGGTGCTCGCGTCGGAGTAGTCGCCGCCGACGTAGCGCAGCCGGGCGGCCAGCCGCGAGAAGACGTCCTCGTCGGGGTCCGAGACGCTGGAGGCGACCGACTCGCGGACGTGGTTGACGAGGTCCTCCTCGGTCCAGTCGTTGCGGGCGACGCCGACGATCGTGAAGTCGAGCTCGCCGCGCGCCTCCAGGCGGTAGAGCGCGCGGAAGGTCATCTTGCGCGCCAGGTCCCCGGTGATCCCGAAGATCACCAGAACGTCGGCGACTCCCTCGGTCCGCTTCCTCGACGCCATCGCTGGGCAGGCTAGCCGTTCGGGGGGCGGGCACCCCCTCGGCGGGCGGGGCTCGCGCTTCGGCGGGCGGACACCCCCCTCGGCGGGCGGGGCTCGCGCTTCGGCGGGCGGGCACCGCGCTCGGCGGGCGGGGCTCGCGCTTCGGCGGGCGGGGCCCTGCGTTCGGCATAGGATCACCCCCGAAACCGACGAGGAGGCGTGCATGGAGCTTGGAATGGTCGGCCTGGGGCGCATGGGCGCAAACATCGTCCGCCGCCTGATGAGGGACGGGCACCGGTGCTTCGTCTACGACGTCAATCCCGACGCCGTTGCGCAGCTGGCCTCCGAGGGCGCCGTCGGCGCCGGCTCCCTGGAGGAGCTCGCCTCGAAGATGGCTCCCCCCAGGGCGGTCTGGGTGATGGTCCCGGCAGGGGAGATCACCGACCGGACGATCCACGCGGTCGCCGCGGCGCTGGAGAAGGGCGACGCCGTGATCGACGGGGGAAACTCCTACTACCGCGACGACATCCGCCACGCAGCCCAGCTCGCCGAGCAGGGCATCGACTTCATCGACTGCGGCACGAGCGGCGGCGTGTTCGGCCTCGACCGTGGCTACTGCCTGATGATCGGTGGCCCCGAGGAGGCCGTGAGACGGCTCGACCCGATCTTCTCCACCGTGGCCCCGGGGGTCGAGGCGGCCGGGCGGACCCCGGGTCGCGAGGGCGAGCCCGGCCCGGCCGAGAACGGCTACCTGCACTGCGGCCCCGGCGGCGCGGGCCACTTCGTGAAGATGGTCCACAACGGGATCGAGTACGGGATCATGGCCGCCTACGCCGAGGGCCTCAACATCCTGCGCAACGCCAACGCGGGCAAGGTCGAGCGCACCGCGGACGCCGAGACGGCGCCGCTCGAGCATCCCGAGTACTACCAATACGACATCGACATCCCCGAGGTGGCCGAGGTCTGGAGGCGGGGGAGCGTGATCGGCTCCTGGCTGCTGGACCTCACCGCGGCGGCGCTCCGGGAGTCCCCGGACCTCGACGGGTTCTCGGGGAGGGTCTCGGACTCCGGCGAGGGCAGGTGGACCTCGATCGCCGCGATCGAGGAGGGGGTCCCGGCGCCGGTCCTGACCGCCGCCCTGTACGAGCGCTTCGCCTCCCGCGACCTCGACGGGTTCGCGAACAAGGTGCTCTCGGCGATGCGCAAGCAGTTCGGCGGTCACGACGAGAAGAAGGAGTAGGACGTGGACGTCGAGGAGGTCGTCGACGCCGATGCGGCCGCCGCCCGCGCCGCCGAGCTGATCGCCGAGGCCGGCCGGGAGGCCGTCGCCGCGCGGGGGTCCTTCTCGGTTGCGGTGAGCGGCGGCCGCACGCCGTGGCGGATGCTGGCGATCCTCGCCGGGGCCGACATGCCCTGGGAGCAGACCACCGTCTTCCAGGTCGACGAGCGGGTGGCCGAGCCCGGGAGCCGGGACCGCAACCTCACCCACCTGCTGCTCGCGCTCCCGCTGGAGCGACACTCGGCGATCAGGCCGATGCCGGTGACGGGCACCGACCTCGACGCGGCCGCCGCGCAGTACGCATCCGACCTTCCCGAGCGGCTCGACCTGGTCCACCTCGGCCTCGGGCCCGACGGGCACACCGCCTCCCTGGTCCCCGGCGACGCCGCTCTCGACGTCGCCGACCGCACCGTGGCGATGACCGCGAGCGCCTACCAGGGCCACCGCCGGATGACCCTCACCTACCCAGCCCTCGACTTGGCGCGGCGCATCCTCTGGCTCGTCACCGGGGCCGAGAAGCGGGACGCCCTGGAGAGGCTGCTGGCCGCCGATCCCTCGATCCCGGCCGGCCGGGTCCGCAACGACGAGATGCTCCTGGTCGCCGACGCCGGTGCCGCCGGGCGGGCTGTTCAGACCGATGTGCCGCCGAACAGAATGTAGCGTTCCTCGAGGTACTCGTCGAGACCCTCCGGCCCGCCCTCGCGCCCGAGACCAGAGGCGCCGACGCCCCCAAAGGGCGCGGCCACATTGGACACGACGCCCTTGTTGACGCCGACCATTCCGGCCTCGAGGCGATCCGCCACGCGCCAGCTCCTCCCGAGGTCGGAGGTGAACAGGTAGGACGCAAGGCCGAACGGAGTCTCGTTAGCCAATCTCACGACCTCCTCCTCGGATGTAAACCGTTGGATTGGGGCCACCGGCCCGAAGATCTCTTCGTGCATGATCCGACACTCAGGTGGCACGTCCACCAGCACCGTGGGGGCGTAGTAGCTCCCCGGACCGGCTCCCGGCAGGGCCTTCCCTCCGGTCACGAGCGCCGATCCCTGCACCACGGCGTCAGCGACGAGACCGTCGATTCTCTCAAGAGCCTCGTCGTTGATCAGGGGGCCGACATCCGCCCCCTCCAAGGGGTGTCCGACGGTGAGGCTCTGAAGCGCGGAGGCAAACCGCTCGACGAACTCCTCGGCCACCTTGCCCTCGACGTAGATTCGGTTGGCCGCCACGCAGGACTCCCCGCCGTTGCGGATCTTTGCGACGACCGCTTCGCGCACCGCCAAGTCGAGATCCGCATCGGCGAATATGATCAGAGGGGCGTTTCCGCCGAGTTCCATCGAGGTGCGTACCAGATTCTCCGAAGCGGCTCGAAGGAGATGACGGCCGACCTCGGTCGAGCCTGTAAACGAGAGTTTCCGCAGCCTCGGGTCACCGAGCAGGGCCTCCCCGAGCGGAGCCGACCTGGCGGTTGGAACGACGTTCAGAACCCCGGCAGGGACTCCGGCATGCTCCGCCCAGCCGGCAACGGCAAGGGCCGTTAGGGGGGTTTCCTTGGGTGGCTTGACGACGACGCTGCACCCAGCGGCGAGCGCCGGGGCGAGCTTCCGCGTCACCATGGCCAGCGGGAAGTTCCAGGGGGTGATCAGCAGGCAGGGCCCAACGGGGCGCCGCTGAACGACGAAGCGGTCCGCCCCGGCCGGGCTGTCTGCGTAGCTGCCGCGCAGGTGGGCCGCCTCCTCCGAGTACCAACGCAGGAATTCGGTCCCGTAGCCGACCTCGGCCCGGGCCTCGGCCATCGCCTTCCCCGACTCGAGCGCGATCAGCCTGGCCAGGGGCTCGGCCTTCTCGGTGAGGCTTTCGAAGAGCGCTCGCAGGACATCGGCGCGCTGGCGTCCGGGGGTGGCGGCCCAGTCGGGCCCGGCCTGCGCGGCGGCCGAGAGGCCCCTGAGGGCATCCTCGGGCTGTGCGTCACTGACCTCGGCGAGGCAGGCGCCGTTACCCGGATCGGTCACCGGAAAGGTCCCGCCGCCCGAGGCGTGTGCCCACTCGCCGTCGACGAACAGATGCGGCCGCACCTCCAGCTCGGCGAGCGGGTCGGCGCGGTGGCTGCCAAACTCGACGGTGTCGGGATCGGGCGGGAAGACCTGGGGATAATAGTCGCCGGTGTGCACCGCCTAGTGCCTTTCACCTGTGCCCCTGCCGGCAGCGCAGGCCATGCACAGGGTGCTCTCCGGTGCGGCCTGGAGCCTCCCCGCGGGGATCTTCGCGCCGCACGCATCGCACCGCCCGTAGCTGCCGTCGTCGATCTTTTCGAGTGCCCTGCTCACCCTCTCGCGGGTTCCGATCAGGTTGTCGACGATCGCCACGTCCGTAAACCTGGAGACCGCCTCCGTGGTGCCGTCGCCGATCCTGCGGCCGAACTGCACGGTGCTCCCTCGCTCCGGGGTCTTTGTCAGCTCGCCGATCCGCCCGTCGAGCTCGTCAAGCATTTCGACCAGGCGACTCCTGCGCCGCTTGAGCCGCACGACAGCTTCTTCGCCTGTCTCGTGCAAACCAGGGTTCCCTCCGGAAGATCGCGCGCCCAAGCCTATTCCGCCGGGCGGGATCCACGACGGCTAGCATCGCGAGACCCGTGACTCACAGGATCGCGCTGATACCCGGTGACGGCGTTGGGCCCGAAGTGGTGGCGGAGGCCCGGCGGGCAGTCGATGCGACAGGCACGGAGGTTGCCTGGAGCGAGCTGGACTGGGGATCGGGCCGGCTCGACCGGGAGAGGGAGATGATGCCCGCCGAGTGGGAGGAGATCCTTGGGGGGTGCGACGCGATTCTCCTCGGCGCCGTGGGGGATCCCGCCCTTCCGGACGACCTCACGCTTTGGGGCCTTCTGCTCCCGATCAGGCAGCGCCTCGACCTCTGGGCCAACGTCAGGCCGGTCCGGTTGCTGGACGGCGTGCCCGGTCCGCTCGACGGGCGCGGCGGAGACGAGATCGACTTTGTCGTCGTTCGGGAGAACACCGAGGGCGAGTACAGCGGGGTCGGCGGACGTGCCCACCGAGGCCTTCCCGAAGAGGTGGCGATCGAGTCGAGCGTGTTCTCGCGCCAAGGCATCGACAGGGTCCTGAGACACGCGTTCGAGATCGCCCGGGACCGCCGGGGAGTCGTGACCAGCGCCACCAAGTCGAATGCCTCTCGGCACGGGTTCGTGCTCTGGGACGAGGTTGCCGAGGAGGTGGCGGCGGAGTTCCCCGAGGTCCGTCTCGAAAGAGTCCTCGCAGATGCGCTCGCGGCGCGCATGATCGCCGACCCGGGCTCGCTCGACGTCGTCGTGGCATCCAACCTGCTCGGGGACCTGCTGACCGACCTGGGAGCCGCGATCGCAGGAGGCATGGGAATGGCCGCGAGCGCCAATGTCGCTCCGGGCGGGGACTCGCCCGGCATATTCGAGCCGGTTCACGGCTCCGCGCCCAGGCTGGCCGGGCGCGGGGTTGCGAACCCGTGCGGCGCCATCTGGAGCTCGGTGCTGATGCTTGAGGCTCTCGGGGAGAGCACGGCCGCTTTCCACCTGATGTCCGCGCTGGAGACTGTCTGCAAAGAGGGACCCCGGACTCCCGACATCGGGGGGACCGCCACCACTTCGCAGGTCGGCGACGCGATCGTGGAGGAACTCTCCGCCCGGCGCGATTACTAGTAGGCCGCGGCAGCGTCGACGAATGCGATGGTCTCCTCGGTGAGGTCGAGGATCCGGTCGAACTCGTCGTCGGTGGTGGTGAGCGGGGGCTTGATCTTCAGCACATTTGCGGCAGGCCCGCCGAACCAGGTCAGGAGCCCGATGTCCATTGCGTGGTCGAAACCCGCGGCGCAGGCCTCCGTCGCCGGCTCGCGGGAATCCCGGTCCCTGACAAGTTCGACGCCGAGGAAGAGGCCCGGGCCGCGGATCTCGCCGATGCAGCCGTAGCGCTCGCGCATCGAGTCGAGCCGAGACCGCGCTTTGGTCCCTAGCTCGGCGGCACGCTCAGGGAGCCGGTGGCGCTCTATCTCGCCGAGGACCGCGAGCCCGGCGGCCGATCCGACGGGCTGGTTCTGGAAGGTGAACGCGATCCACGGCTCAGTCTCGATTTCCGGCGGGACCAGTCCGGCTCTTGCGATCGTCGCGGCAAAGGGCAACCCTCCTCCGAGCGCCTTGCCGAGCACTAGGATGTCGGGCTGGAGTCGATAGATGTCCGAGGCGAAGTTGCGGCCACACCGACCGAGGCCTGTCTGAACCTCATCGACGATCAGCAGGATCCCGCGGCGCACGCAGATCTCCTGCACGCCCTCGTACCACTCCGGCGGAAACTCAACGTGTCCCCCGGGCCCCTGGACCGGCTCGATCACGAGTGCGGCCACCTGGTCGGAGCCCGCGGTCGTGATGGTTGTCTCGAGAGCGTCGGCGCAGGCGGTCCCGCACATGTCGGGCGTGAGACCAAGCGGGCACCGGTAACAGTAGGCGGCCGGACCTTGGCGAAAAGTCGGCCAGCGCACGGCTCCCGGCATCCAGTCCCGGAATGCCGGCATCCCGCCCAGCCCGCTCACCCCGAGAGTCGTCCCGTGGTAGGCGCCGTAGAGCGAGACCACCTCCGTCCTCCCGGTCACCCTCATCGCAAGCTTGACGGCGGCCTCGATTGCCTCGCCGCCGCCGAGGCAGAAGAACGCCTTCTCGAGGTGGCCGGGAGTGATTGCCGCGAGCCTGGCTGCAAGCTCGATGGCCGGCGGATTGTCATAGACGTAGAAGTTGTTGGTGAGCGTCTTCATCTGTGCGTCCACGGCCGCGCTCACCGCGGGATTGTTGTGGCCGACCAGAGCGGTTCCGTTGGTTCCCGAGACCGCATCGAGGTACTCGCGGCCGTCCACGTCCCAGACTGGTTTCCCACGCGACCGCATAGAGGCCTCGATCTGGACCATGCAGCCGATGTTCCCGCTGGCAACCAGGTCGGCACCCGTCTCCAGCAGTCTGCGGACCTTCCGCTCTCCCAGTTGCTCAGCGATGCCCGGCCTCTCGACGTTGTACGTGCCGGCCGAGCCGCAGCAGAGCTGCCACTCCTCCGGCTCCCGCAACACAAGGCCCTCGATCGAGCTGAGCAGCCGCCTCGGCGCCTCCCTGACCTTCTGGGCATGCGCCAGGTGGCAAGCGTCCTGATAGGCGACCATCACACGGCGGGCCAGGGGTGGAGGGGCCTCGCTCAGGCCGAGGCGGTCGAGGAATTCGGCTACGTCCATCACCAGGGCGGAGACCTCGGCCGCCCGGGGCTCCTCCGGGAGCCCCGCGAACCATTTCGCGTATTCGCGCATGCCCGACCCACATCCTGCGGCCGTCGTCACGATCGCGTCGACCTCGGCGCCGAAGGCGGCAAGGTTGGCCCGAGCCGTGGCCCTGGCCCGCTCACCGTCCCCGGCGTGCATTGCGAGAGCACCACAGCACGCCTGGCTGGGCGGAACGATCGTCTCGACGCCGTTTCGGGACAGAACCCTGAGGGTGGCCCAGCTGATCTCCGGCCCGAGCACCTGCTGTGCACAGCCGGCGAGCAGGGCGACGGTGGCGCGGCGCACCCCGGTGGCCGGATGCAATTCCGGCAGGGCCTCAGGGCTGGGCAACTTCGACGGCAGGAGGCGGGTCATCTGGGCCAGCCGTCCGGGCAGAGGGCCGGGAAACCGCCGCACCGCCATGCCCGCACGGGCCGCGGCACGAAACCTGCGCGGCCTGGGGAGAGTGCGCATCAAAATCTCCCGGCGGATGGTCTGAGCTGCACCCCGGTCTGTCCGCTCGATCTCGGCGCGCTCACGGAATGCGGTGATCAGATCGCCGTACTCGACGCCGGACGGGCAGGCGGTGACGCATGCCTCACACCCCAGGCAGTTGTCGATGTACGGCAGCGCGTCCTCCAGCTCGACACTACCCTCCAGTACCTCCCGGATCAGGAATATCCGCCCTCGCGGGGAGTCCATCTCCTCGCCCTCCGTGACGTAGGTGGGGCAGGTTGGGAGGCAGAAACCGCAGTGGACACAGGCCTCGATTGGTCCGGTGATGCGGGAGGCGGCGGGTCCGAACTCCGCGGTGTCGATCGAGTGCCTCACGGCTCCTGCCCAGCGAATTTTCCTTCGGGGTCAAGTGCCCGGGTCACCCGCTCGGAGAACGCAGTGCGGTGGTCCTGCCCGATGAACGGGGAGCGTTCCGGGTCACCCTTCACCACCATTCCGGAGAGCCCCTGAGAGCGCAGGTGCGAGTCGATTTCGCCCAGTGGCGTGTCAGCCGGCCACCCGATCCAGGCGAGGTTCGCTCCTAGGCTGTATCGGCGGGTTACGCCAGCGTTCTCCAGCCGCCGGTCGAGTGCTGCGACACAGGAGGGAGTGACGGGGACCCGGAGGAGGCCGGCATGGTCTGGAGCCCAGCCGAACTCGGCCGCCTTGTCCCAGAGCCTGCGCTCATCCTCTCCCACGAGTCGATCTGCCGCGCCGAGCATCGCCGAGAGCCGCGAGGCCCGCGTGTCCATCAGCCCGCTTGCCCCCCCGATCCGCACGAGGAGCGTACCCGGTGGGACCAGGTCCACGGCAATCAGGGCCGTCGGGCCACGCCCCAGCGTGGAGATCCTCTCCAACGCATCGGAAAGCGAGTCCGACTCGCTAATCAGAGTGATGGTCGCAGCGGGAGCTGGAAAGACCTTGCAGGAGACCTCGGTGATAACCCCCAGCCGCCCGGCCGAGCCGACGAACAGCTTCGGCAAGTCGAATCCGGCCGCATTCTTGACCACCCGTCCCCCAGCCGAAACCAGACGGCCCCTGCCGTCGACGAACCGGATGCCAATCACGAAATCCCTCACGGCTCCCGGACCGAACGCACCAGGCCCGGAGACCCCGGCCGCCACAGTGCCCCCGATCGTCGCCCCGGCCGCCCGTAGCGGGGGGTCGAAGGGAAGGTGCTGACCGTGCGCGGCCAGTCTCTCCTGGAGCTCGGAGATCGGAGTTCCGGCAAGCGCGGTGATCGTCAGCTCGGCAGGGTCGTACTCGATGATCCCCCTCAGGACGGAGACCTCGATCTTCTCCGCTCCCGCTGCCCCCGCGGTGAGCCCCCACTTGGTCCCGGCCCCCGCGGGTCGAACCCTTGCTGCGTCCCGCACGACAGCCCGGATCCGCTCCAACTCGCTCATGCCTGCTCCCGGGCCAGCATCTTGCCCGGGTTCGCGAGACCCAGCGGGTCCACGGCGTCGCGTATCTCGGCCATCAGGGCGATGTCGTCTGGGGAGTACATCAGCCGCAGGTGGTCGCGCTTCTCGACACCTACCCCGTGCTCCCCGGTGATCGAGCCGCCGAGACGAACGCAGAGCGAGAGGATCTCGGCGGCCAGCTGTTCGGCGCGCTCCAGAGCCCCCGGCTCGCGGCCGTCGAAGAGGATGAGCGGGTGGAGGTTCCCGTCGCCGGCGTGGAAGACGTTTGCCACCCGGATCCCGGCCTCCTGTCCCAACCGCCCGATCTCGGCCAACGCCTCCCCGAGGCGCGTGCGGGGCACCACTCCGTCCTGCACGAGGTAGTCTGGCGCCAGCCAGCCGGCCGCCGAGAAGGCACTCTTGCGCCCTTTCCATATCAGCTCGCGCTCTGCCGCATCGGAGGTCGATCGGATCTCGGTCGCGCCGGAGGCGACGAGCCGCTCGCCTACCACGCGCCCCTCCGCGTCGACCACCTCGGCCTCGCCGTTGAGCTCGACAATCAGCAGCGCGCTTCCCTTCGGGTAGCCCGGCTTCACCGAAGCCTCCGCGGCGGTGATCGCCAACGCGTCCATCATCTCGATCGCCACCGGCAGAACCCCCGAAGCGATGATCTCGGCGACGGCGGCCCCCGCGGCCTCCAGCGAGTCGTACACGGCCAGCGTCGTCTGGGTCGCCTCGGGAACCGGAAGTAGCCTCAGGGTGACCTCGATCGCGATCCCGAACAGCCCCTCCGAGCCGCAGAACATCCCGGTCCAGTCAGCGCCCGAGTGTTCGGTGCTGGACCCGCCGAGTCTCACGACCTCGCCGTCGGGAAGGACGGCGCGTACTCCGATCACGTGGTTGCTGGTCATGCCGAATTTCAGGCAATGGGCGCCTCCTGAGTTAAACGCGAGATTGCCGCCGATCGTGCAGACCGATTGGCTTGAGGGGTCCGGGGTGAAGACGAGTCCGTGGGGGGCCGCCGCCCGGGTCACCTCGAGGTTGATGATCCCGGGTTCGACGACGGCGATCCGTTCGTCGGGGTTGAGGTCGAGGATCCGGTTCAGTCGGTTCAGAGCGATCACGATCCCGTTCTGAACGGGCAGCGAACCTCCTGAGAGGGAGGTCCCGCTGCCCCTGGCCACGAACGGGACCCCGAGGCGCCGACAGAGGCGAACCGTTTTCACCACCTCCTCGGCACTCTCCGCCAGGACGACCGCCATCGGTCGCTGGTTGAAGGCGGTGAGTGCGTCGGAGCTGAATGCCGCCAACTCGGCTGGAGAGGTGAGCAACCGCTCGCCGAGCCCCAGCCTTCCGTCGAGTTCCGCGACAACCGTTTGACGTTCCATCACACGGGGTTTTTGGCAGACCCGGGGGACGTGGTCAAGCCCCGGGCCCTCCCGTCGCGGGAGACGCGCCCCGGAATCTGCGGAATAGCTACGATCGGGGGCGTCACAGGCGAGGCCTGTTCACCGTACACGTGACCGACCGGGAGCCGCGCTCCCGGAGAGGAGTGGAGGAAGATGAGCTACGCAGTCGTCAACCCGGCAACCGGCGAGAAGGTCAGCGAGTACCCCGAGATCTCAGACGCCGATCTCTCCGCCGCGATCGGCGGGGCCGAGAAGGCTCACCGGGAGTGGTCCGCGAATACCTCGGTCACCGAGCGCGCCGAGCTGATCCGCAGGGTCGCCGAGCTTCACGCCGAGCGCCGGGAGGCGCTGGCCGAGATCGCCGTCCGGGAGATGGGCAAGCCGATCGAGCAGGCGCTCGGCGAGGTGGACTTCTGCGTGGACATCTACGGCTTCTACGCCGACAACGCGGAGGATTTCCTCAAGGACGAGCCGATCTCGCTGCTGGCTGGCGACGGGACCGCGGTGATCCGCCGGACCTCGATGGGTCCCCTGATCGGGATCATGCCCTGGAACTTCCCCTACTACCAGGTGGCCCGCTTCGCGGGGCCGAACCTGATCGTCGGCAACACGATCCTGCTGAAGCCGGCGCCCCAGTGCCCCGAGTCGGCCGAGGCGATCCAGTCGATCTTCGATGACGCCGGCTTCCCGGAGGGCGCCTACCAGACGATCCTGGCCTCCAACGACCAGATCGCCGAGGCGATCGCCGATCCCCGCGTCCGCGGCGTCTCGCTGACCGGCTCGGAGCGGGCCGGCGCCGCGGTCGCCGAGATCGCCGGCCGCAACCTCAAGAAGGTCGTGCTCGAGCTGGGCGGCTCCGACCCGTTCATCCTGCTCGGGACCGACGACCTCGACTCCGTCGTCGAGTCGGCCGTCGCGGCCAGGCTGGACAACACCGGCCAGTCCTGCAACGCGGCGAAGCGCTTCATCGTCGCCGACGACCTCTACGACGAGTTCCTCGAGAAGTTCACGGCCGGCATGAAGGCGGTCGAGCCCGGCGACCCGACCTCCGAGAGCACCGAGATCGGGCCTCTCTCCTCGACCACGGCCGCCGAGCGCCTGGCCGACCAGCTCGACAGGGCGGTCGCCCAGGGCGCCGAGGTCGTGGCCGGCGGCGAGCGCAAGGACAACTACTTCCCGACCACGGTGATGGTCGGGGTGACGCCGGAGAACGACGCCTACCGGGAGGAGTTCTTCGGCCCGGTGGCGAGCGTCTACCGGGTCTCCTCCGAGGAGGAGGCGGTGAAGCTCGCCAACGACACCCCGTTCGGCCTCGGCTCCTACGTGTTCACGGACGACGCCGAGCAGGCAGCGCGGATCGCCGACAGCCTCGACACCGGGATGGTCTTCGTCAACGGTGTCGGCGCCGATGGCGCCGAGCTGCCCTTCGGCGGCGTCAAGCGCTCGGGCTTCGGCCGCGAGCTCGGCCGCTACGGCATCGAGGAGTTCGTCAACAAGAAGCTGATCCGCGTCCTGAAGTAGCCGGCCCGCCCCCGCCTCACGCCGAACGTCCCGGAGTACCCCCCATAGCAACAACTCCGGGACGTTCGGGGTGGTGGGGTGGGGTTGGGCGGGTTCAGGAGCGCAGCGAGAGGTGCTCGACCGCGCCCCCGCGGGCGACGATCACGTCGTGCACCAGCGAGGGCGGGAAGAGGCCGTGGGCGGCCACTCCCGCATCGGCCTCCAGCCATTCGGCGAGCGAGGCGGGGTTGCCGACGTCGCCGCGGTAGTCGGCGATCGCGCCGCCGTCCGGGCTGGGCGGGGCTTCGCGCAGCTCGACGTCTCCGAGGCGCGCCAGGGTCGACTCGAGCCCGAAGGCGAAGAGCTCCAGGGGGATCGGCGCGGCGATCTCCGCCACCGGCTTGGAGGAGTCGGCGATCACCACGAAGCGATCGGCAGCCGCGGCGACGATCTTCTCGCGCAGGTGGGCGCCGCCCCCACCCTTCACCAGCCAGCCGTCCGGGGTGACCTGGTCGGCGCCGTCTATCGCGATGTCCAGCCGGCGCAACTCGGAGAACCCCTCGACCGGGATCCCCAGCTCCCGGGCCGCCGCCTCGGTGGCCGGGGAGGTGGCCACGCAGCGGATCTCCGCGGGGCCGCGCTCGGCCAGCGCCGGCAGCAGGTGGGCGACGGTCGAGCCGGTGCCGAGGCCGACCGTCATGCCGTCGGCGACGAGCTCCGCGGCGGCCCGGGCGGCTGCGGCCTTCTCGGCCTCGGCGCCCCTCACCGCGGCTGCTCTCGCCTCTTGGCGCTGCTCACGTCCCCAACAATCACACAAACGCGACAAAGCCGGGATACCGCGCAGCTAGGATCGGGCGAGTAGATGGAGGCCGCTGCCGCCAAGCCGCAGGGCGCCGACATCGACGAGCTCTGCATCAACACGATCCGGACGCTCTCGATCGACGCGATCCAGAAGGCCAACTCGGGGCATCCGGGGACGCCGATGGCGCTGGCGCCCGTCGCCTACACGCTCTGGCAGAGGTTCCTGCGCTTCGACCCGGCCGACCCGATCTGGCCCAACCGCGACCGCTTCGTGCTCTCCGCGGGGCACGCCTCGATGCTGCTCTACTCGCTGCTTCACCTGGCCCGGGTCAGGGCCGTGGACTCCGACTACGAGACCCTCGGCGAGCCGGCGATCAGCCTCGCCGACATCGAGAGCTTCCGCCAGCTCGACTCCAAGGCCGCCGGCCACCCCGAGTACCGGCTCGCCTCGGGAATCGAAACGACCACCGGCCCGCTCGGCCAGGGTGTCGCCACCTCGGTGGGAATGGCGATCGCCGGCAAGTGGTGCCGCCAGCGCTACGGCTCGGGGCTCTTCGACTTCGACGTCTACGCGATCGCCGGGGATGGCTGCCTGATGGAGGGCGTCTCCGGCGAAGCCGCCTCGATCGCCGGGCACCAGCGCCTCGACAACCTCTGCTGGATCTACGACAACAACCACATCACGATCGACGGCCGCACCGAGATCACCTACGAGGACGACGTCGCGGCGCGCTTCATCGGCTACCGCTGGAACGTCACCCGGGTCGGCGACGCCAACGACATCGAGCTGCTGACCCGCGCCTTCGAGGAGTTCCGCGCCGAGCCCGACCGCCCGACCCTGATCATCGTGGACAGCCACATCGGCTACGGATCCCCCCACAAGCAGGACACCCCGGCCGCCCACGGCGAGCCGCTCGGGGCCGAGGAGGTGCGCGAGACCAAGCTCGCCTACGGCTGGCCCCCCGACGCCCGGTTCCTCGTCCCCGACGGGGTCTACGAGCACTTCGCGGCGGGCATCGGCGAGCGCGGCGCCCGCCTGCACGCGGAGTGGCGCTCCAGGGTCGATGCCGCCCCCGAGGCGGCGGCCGAGATCGAGGCGATGCAGCGCCGCGAGGCGCCCGAGGGCTGGGACGCGGACATCCCCACCTTCGAGCCCGGCGGCGAGCCGGTCGCGACCCGCAAGGCCTCCCACCGGGTGCTCAACGCGATCGCGCCCCGCATCCCCTGGCTGCTCAGCGGCTCCGCGGACCTGACCGGCTCGGCGGCCAGCGGGCTGGACTTCGAGGGCGCCGGGGAGTTCCAGCCCGAGGACCGCGACGGGCGCGTCCTCCACTACGGCATCCGCGAGCACGAGTCGGCGGCGATCTCCAACGGCCTCGCCCTCTCCAAGATCCGCCCGGTCTGGTCGACCTACCTGATCTTCTCCGACTACGCCCGCCCCGCGATCCGCCTCTCGGCGCTGATGGAGCTGCCGGTCATCCACTGGCTCAGCCACGACTCGATCGGGCTCGGCGAGGACGGCCCGACCCACCAGCCGGTCGAGCAGCTCGCCTCGCTGCGGGCGATCCCCAACCTCAACGTGATCCGCCCCTGCGACGCCAACGAGGTCGCCGCCGCCTGGCAGGTGATCGTGCCGCTGCGCCACGAGCCGGTCGCCCTGGTCCTCAGCCGCCAGGGTCTGCCGGTCCTCGACCGCGAGCGCTACGCGCCGGCCGAGGGGCTGGCGCGCGGCGGCTACGTGCTCGCCGACTGCGAGGGCGAGCCCGAGGTGATCCTGATCGCGACGGGCAGCGAGGTGCACCTCGCGGTGAGCGCCTATGAGGAGCTGAGCGCCGAGGGCGCCGCGGCTCGGGTGGTCAGCCTGCCCTCCTGGCAGCTCTTCGACCGCCAGGACGCCTCCTACCGGGAGAGCGTGCTGCCCGGCGCGGTCACGGCCCGGGTCGCCGTCGAGCAGGCCTCTACCCTTGGGTGGGACCGCTACGTCGGCCCCGCCGGCCGGATCGTCGGGATGCACACCTTCGGCGCCTCGGCCCCGCTTCGCGAGGTCGAGAACAAGTTCGGATTCACCCCTGAGAAAGTCACCGAAGTCGCCAGAGAGCTGATCGGAGGAAAGGACGCATGAGCGAGTCGACCAGGAAGCTGCACGACCTGGGGCAGAGCCTCTGGGTGGACAACATCACCCGGCCGATGCTCTCCGAGGGGGTGCTGAAGGGCTACATAGACGACCACGACGTCTCCGGGCTGACCTCCAACCCGACGATCTTCGACAAGGCGATCAGCGGGGGCGACGCCTACGACAGCCAGATCTCGCAGGAGCGCGGCAGCGCCGGGACGACCGAGGAGATCTTCTTCCGGCTGGCGATCGCCGACCTGCAGGCCGCCGCCGACATGTTCGGGCCCGTCCACACCCGCACCGACGGGGTGGACGGCTTCGTCTCCCTTGAGGTCTCCCCGAAGCTCGCCGACGACACCGAGGCGACGATCGCCCAGGCCGCCGAGCTGCACCGCCGCGCCGGACGCCCCAACCTGTTCATCAAGATCCCCGGAACCCGGGCGGGCCACGAGGCGATCTCGGCCTCGATCCACGCCGGTATCCCGGTCAACGTGACGCTTCTCTTCGACCGCGAGCACTACCTCGGCGCCGCCCAGGCCTACATGAGCGGCGTCGAGCGGCGGATCGCCGACGGCCTCGACCCCGCCGTCCCCTCGGTGGCCTCGCTGTTCGTCAGCCGCTGGGACAAGGCGGTGATCGAGACGGTCCCCGACGAGCTCCGCGACAGGCTGGGCATCGCGATCGGCGGCCGCGCCTACCGCGCCTACCGCGAGCTCCTGGAGTCCGACCGCTGGCAGGCGCTGGCCAACCAGGGCGCCCGCCCGCAGCGCCTGCTCTGGGCCTCCACCGGGACCAAGGACCCCCGCGCCTCCGACGTCCTCTACATCGAGGCGCTCGCCGCGCCCTTCACGGTCAACACGATGCCCGACGAGACGCTGAAGGCCTTCGCCGACCACGGCCGCGTCGAGGGCGCGCTGGAGCCCGACGGGGGCGACGCCGAGGAGGTGCTCGCCGCGTTCGCCGAGGCCGGATTCGACGTCGCGGAGCTGGCCGCCCGGCTCCAGGAGGAGGGCAAGGCCGCCTTCGTGGACTCCTGGAACGAGCTGCTCGCCTCGATCGAGCGCCAGAAGGTCGCGTGAGCCAAGCCCGCCGGGCCGGCGAGCGGCGGCGCCCTTGAGCGCCCTGCGCGACCTCCCCGCCTTCGGGGCGCTCTCCGAGCACCACGCGGCCGGGATCGGCGAGGCGCACCTGCGCGACCTCTTCGCCTCGGACCCCGGTCGCGGCGAGAGGCTGGTCGCCGACGGCGCCGGCATCCACCTCGACTTCTCCAAGAACAGGGTCACGGACGAGACCCTGATCCTGCTCGCCCGCCTCGCCGAGGAGGCCGGGATGCCCGAGCGCCGCGAGGCGATGTTCGCCGGCGAGCGGATCAACGTCTCCGAGGACCGCTCGGTCCTGCACGTGGCGCTGCGGATGCCCCGCGAGCGCTCGCTGATCGTCGAGGGCACCGACGTCGTCAAGCAGGTCCACGAGGTGCTCGACCGGATGGCCGCCTTCTGCGAGCGGGTCCGCTCGGAGGAGTGGAAGGGGCACACCGGCAGGCCGATCCGCAACGTCGTCAACATCGGGATCGGCGGCTCGGACCTCGGGCCGGTGATGGCCTACGAGGCGCTCCGCCACTACAGCCGCAGGGAGATGACCTTCCGCTTCGTCTCCAACGTCGACGGCACCGACTTCGCCGAGGCGACCCGCGACCTCGACCCCGCCGAGACCCTGTTCGTGATCTCCTCCAAGACCTTCACGACCCTGGAGACGATGACCAACGCCCGCACGGCGCGCGAGTGGTCGCTGGCCGGCCTGGGAGGCGACGAAGCCGCCGTCGCCCGCCACTTCGTCGCCGTCTCCACCAACGCGGAGGGCGTGGCGGAGTTCGGGATCGACACCGAGAACATGTTCGGCTTCTGGGAGTGGGTCGGCGGGCGCTACTCGATGGACTCGGCGATCGGCCTCTCCACCATGCTGGCGATCGGGCCGGCCCGCTTCGCGGAGATGCTCGGCGGCTTCCACGCCATCGACGAGCACTTCCGCGAGGCCCCGCTGGCGCTCAACCTCCCCGCCCTGCTCGGCATGCTCGCCGTCTGGTACGGGAACTTCTTCGGCGCCCAGACCCAGGCGGTGCTCCCCTACGACCAGTACCTGCACCGCTTCCCCGCCTACCTCCAGCAGCTCACCATGGAGTCGAACGGCAAGCACGTCACCCTCGACGGCGCCCGGGTCGACTACCAGACGGGGGCGATCTACTGGGGCGAGCCGGGCACCAACGGCCAGCACTCCTTCTACCAGCTGATCCACCAGGGGACGGAGCTGATCCCCTGCGACCTGATCGGCTTCCTGCACTCGCTCAACCCGCTCGGCGAGCACCACGACCTGCTGGTCTCCAACGTCTTCGCCCAGGCCGAGGCCCTGGCCTTCGGCAAGAGCGCCGAGCAGGTCCGCGCCGAGGGCACGCCCGAGGAGCTGGTCCCGCACCGCACCTTCGAGGGCAACCGCCCGACCAACACGATCCTCGTCGAGCGCCTCACCCCGGCGACGCTGGGCAGCCTGGTGGCGCTGTACGAGCACAGCGTCTTCACCCAGGGGGCGATCTGGGGCATCGACTCCTTCGACCAGTGGGGGGTGGAGCTGGGCAAGGCGCTCGCCCAGGCGATCGTCGGAGAGCTTCAGGCAGGCGAGGAGCCGAAGCTCCGCCACGACAGCTCGACCAACGCGCTGATCCGCCGCTACCGGCGGGCGAGGCGGAGGGGCTAGGTGCCGTCCCCGAACGGCACTTTCGCCGAGCCCGAAGGCCTGCTGCGGTGATTGAGGCCGTCCTCTTCGACATCGACGGCACTCTGCTCGTCACCGGCGGCGCCGGGGCGGCCGCCTGGCAGCGGGCCTTCAGGGAGCTGCACGGTGTCGATGCCGACATCAGCGAGCACACCGACGCCGGCATGACCGATCCCGAGATCACCGAGATCGTCTTCCGCGAGGTGGTCGGCCGCGAGGGCACCGCCGCCGAGCGGGCCCGCGTGGTCGCCGGCTACCTTCGCCACCTCCACGACACGGTCGCCGAGTCCGATGGCTACCGGGTGATGCCCGGTGTGGAGGCGCTGCTCGACGGCCTGATCGACTCCGGCACCCTGCTCGGCCTGGTCACCGGCAACATCGAGGCCGCCGCCCACATCAAGCTCTCCCGCGGGCACCTCAACCGCTTCTTCAGCTTCGGCGGCTACGGCTCGGACTCCCGCGACCGCACCGAGCTGACCCGCCGGGCCCTGGTCAGGGGCGAGCTGGTCTCCGGCGGCACCATCGACCCGGCCGCGGCGATCGCGGTCGGCGACACTCCGCGCGACGTCAAGGCCGGCCACGGCGCGGGGATCAAGGTGGTCGGGGTGGCGACCGGCTCCTACGACGTCCCCGAGCTCCGCGAGGCGGGAGCCGACTGGGCGGTAGCCGACCTCGAGCCGGGGCTGCCGGGCGGCTAGAGAGGCGGTCGCAGGCTCCAGGGGGAAAGGCGGGGCCTCAGGTGCGGATCAGCAGCCGAACCCTGGCCGCGATTTGATCCACCGTCTGCGGGCGCAGGCGCCCCCAGCGCTCCGCGAGGCGGGAGCGATCCACCGACCGGACCATGTCCGCCAGGGCCCAGCTTCGCTCCCGCAGGCCTCCCTCGGGGGGGTCGATCGTAGGGCGTATCGGGTTGTCCTGTGGCGTCGTCGTCAGGGGGACGACGATCGCCAGGCCGCTGGGGCCGGTGCCGAGCTGATCGACGGAGATGACCGCGACCGGGCGGCGACCGGCCTGTTCCCGCCCGCGGGTCGGATCGAGCTCGCAGAACCAGACCTCGCCCTGTGAGGCGTCGCTCAAGCGTCTGCCAGGCCGTCGATCAGGGTTGCCTCCCAGGCCTCACGCTCGGCCTGCTCGGACCTCCACGCCTCCGGGTCGCGGCGCTGGGTGGCGAAACACTCGTTCATCCGTTTGAGGATCTCGTCCTGCTCCTGGCGCTCGACGAGCTCGGCGATGAGGTCGGCCGCACTGAGTCCGCGCTGCCGGCAGAGGCGGGCGAGCGCGTCCCGCGTGCTGACCCGGACCCGCACCGTCGTCGTCTTCATAGCCGAAATTATAGACTATCCTGTCTACATTGGGTCTACGGCGGCCCCCCGCCGCGCAACAAGTCGTCTGCGCGGCGTTGCAGTTGGCAGTGCTCTGAGTGCCATCGGACGCATCCGCACGGTGAGCGCGCCTGCGGGTGCGATGGCTGTTAACCGCCGGTCTACGGTGCCCCCGGCCCCTCGTAGGAGTCCAGCCAGCCGCCGCATGCGCTCCGCAGCGGCACGGTCCGGTGGGGCCGCGCGGGGACGGCGACCAGGCGGCCGACGTAGGAGAGCCCGTCGTAGCCGGTGATCCGCTGCAGCGTGCTCGGCCCCGCGGCGGCGACCCGGAAGCGGACCGCGCCGGCCCTGCGCACGGTGATCACCCCGGCCGGCCAGTACTGCCCGTCGTTGGCGAGGCTGATCGTGTTGGGGCGCTGGCCGTCGAGGGCGGCCTCAAGCGGCCGGGCGAACCCCGGCGCGGTCAGGGTCAGGCCGACCGGCGAGAAGTACTGGATCGAGAGCCGGTATCGCCCGGCCGGCAGGCGCAGCGTCTGGGCGGCGCTCCCGCCCGTCTCCAGGGTCGGCCCGGGGGACCAGGCGCCCTTCGGCCCGATCACCGGCGCCGGGAAGAGCGAGGCCCGCCCGCCCTGCGAGACGAAGATCCGGGTCTCCGGGGCCGCGCAGTCGACCCGGGCGGCGGGCTCGGTCCCCTCCAGCAGGGTCTGGCGGTTGCGGGGCGTCTTGGCCAGCCGCTCCCAGAGGATGTAGGAGGGGGTGCGCGCCACCGGGCGGAAGTTCGGCGGGGCCTGGCTGTTCCAGGCGGCCGCGCTGGTCACCACGTAGCGGTGGTGGTTGAGCGTCCCGTAGGTGAAGGAGTCGAAGTCGATCGGGCTGTAGGCGTCGCCGGTGTCGAACGGCTTGGTCGGCCGCTCGACCACGTCGGGGTCGGGGAACTCGACCAGCGGCACGTCGGTGTCGGCCCCCAGCAAGCGGTAGGCGGCGAACCGGTCCTGCCCCGCGTAGAGGACCGTCTGCCCCTTCAGGCGGGGGACGAAGGCGGCCAGCTCGGCCCCGTGGCCGGGCGGGCCGACCGGCGTCTCCCGCAGCACCAGGAAGGTCGAGTAGACGGCCCCCCCGAGGAAGGCGACCGCGAGCGCCGCCCAGCCCACCCTGGCCGTCCTGCCGCCGGCGACCGCGGTGCGCCAGCCCGCCCCGGGACCGGCCAGCAGCGCGCGGGAGGCGATCAGCATCGCCAGCGGCGCAGCGATCATCAGCGCCTTGGCGCGCGAGTAGTCGCCGCTGAAGGGCAGCGCCACCAGGTAGAGCGCCAGGCAGGCGCCGAGGGCGACGGGGACCGCGAGCTCGCCGCGCCGCGCCCACCAGACCACCCCGGTCAGCACGGCCAGCAGCCCGATCGCGACGGCGAGGCCGGCGAGCGGCGCCCCACCGGCCGCGTCGAGGCGGTAGTCGGCCGCGGGCCAGAGGGCGAAGAGCTCGCCCGGGGAGACCGGTCCGTAGGTGTTGCTCCCGGCGACCTGCCCGAAGCCGCTGGCGAAGCCGAAGGGCCCGATCACGGCGAGCAGGACCACCGCGAGCGCGATGCCTCCCACCCAGGCCGCGGTCGCCGGCCGGGCCAGCCGCCGCCGCAGCCGGCGGGGACTCAGGGCGTGCCGGAACCCGGGCAGGGTGAGGCCCCAGAGCACGGTGATCGCCGCGGGCCAGGCCAGCCCGGCGAAGCTGTAGGAGAAGAGGATCCCGGCGCAGAGCACCCCGGCCGGCGCCAATGCCCGCAGCCGCTCGGCCCCGGCCGGGAAGGGGGCGAGCCGAGGCAGCGCCACGGCGTAGGCGAGCACGAACAGCGCCTGGGCGGTCTCCTTGAAGGCGGCCTGGGCGAAGTAGGAGACCGCCAGGTAGGGGACGGCGACCAGCACCGCCGCGAAGGTGCGCCGGGCCGGGCCGAGGTCCCCGAGCGCGGCCAGCGCGGTCAGCCCGGTGAGCACGCCGATCGCGATCAGCTCGCCGATGAAGGCCTGGCCAAGCGCGATCCTCGGGAAGGCCGCGGTGGCGACGGCGATCCCGTGGGGACCGAGCGGGTACCCCGCGTCCGGCTCGGGCCCGAACCCGCTGCGCAGCCACTCGCTCCAGGCGAGGTGCAGGCCCAGGTCGTTGTTGAACCCGACCCCGATCAGGCCCCAGCGCCCGCTGATCGCGAAGGGGATCGAGAGGACCGCGACCAGCAGGACCGCCACCGCCGCCCCGGTCGCCGAGCGGTCGAGCCGGTAGGGGAGGCGGAGCGCGAGGAGCGAGGCGGCGATCAGCGCGATCGTCCCGGCGATCACAGCCGAGCCGGCCGAGGGTAGCCGGGCCCCGATCCCGGCCACGGCGATCGCCGCGGCGAAGCCCACCGCGGGCTCCAGCCAGGTCCACCTCGCCTCCCCGCAGAGAGCGAGCACCGCCCGCCCGGCCAGCATCGAGGCAGCGCAGATCAGCGCCACCGAGGCGTAGGTCCCAAGCATCAGCGCGCAAACTATGCCAGCGGGAGGGCGGAGGGCCGTCAGAATGGTCGGCATGCGCTGTCCCTCCTGTGGCAACCTGAACCGCGAGGGAGCGCACTTCTGCGACTCCTGCGGCACGAGGTTGGCCCGCCCCGCCCCCGCGGCGGGCGGGCCGCAGCCCCCCGAGCCCGCGGCGGGCGCGCCACAGCCCCCCGCCTCCGAGACGGGCGCGCCACAGCCCTCCGAACCCGCCGCCGCTGGCCCCCGCGTCCCGCCGCCTCCGGAGGGGGCGCCCGAGCGCCTGGCCGGCCATCTCGAGGTGATCGGCTTCCTCGGCCGGGGGGCCGGCAAGGAGGTCTACCTGGCGCGCGACGGCAGCGAGGGGGGTGCCGAGGTCGCCGTGGCGCTGTTCGAGGTGGAGGGACTCGGCGAGGCCGCGATGGCCAGGGTGCGGCGCGAGATGCAGGCGATGGAGCGCCTCGGCGAGCACTCCCACGTGGTCCCGGTGATCGAGACCGGGGAGGAGGGCCGGCGCCCCTACATCGTCAGCCCCTACATGAGGGGCGGCGACGTCAAGCAGCTCGCCGCCCAGCAGGGGGGAAGGATTCCGGTGGAGCGGGCGGTCGAGATCGCCATCGACGTCTGCCGCGCCCTCGAGCACGCCCACGGATGCGGGATCGTCCACCGCGACCTCAAGCCCGCCAACGTCTGGCTCGACGGCGACGGCCGCGCCTGCCTCGGCGACTTCGGGCTGGCGGCGACCGGCCCCGGGCGCACGGGACTGGTCGGGACCGTCGCCTACCTGCCGCCCGAGCAGGCCCTCGGCCGCCCCACCAGCGCCGGCTCGGACCTCTACTCGCTGGGGGCGATGCTCTACGAGATGGTCGCCGGTCGCCCGCCCTTCGAGGGCGAGAGCGCGGTCTCGGTGATCGGTCAGCACCTCAACGCCCAGGCTGTCCCTCCGTCCCGGCACGAGGACTCGGTCCCGGCCGCGCTCGATGCGCTGATCCTCGAGCTCCTCTCCAAGACACCGCAGGAGCGCCCGGCCTCGGCTGCCGAGGTCCGCGCCCGGCTCGAGGAGGTCCGCGACGCTCCCGGGCCCCCCGCGGGGCAGGTCGATCCCGGCAATCCGCTGGAGGGCCTGGCGGGAGGAGTGTTCGTGGGGCGCGAGCCCGAGCTCGCCGAGCTGCGGGCGGCGGCCGACGAGGCGCTGGGCGGCCGCGGCCGGCTCGTCCTGCTCTCCGGCGAGCCGGGCATCGGCAAGACCCGGACCGCCGAGGAGCTCGCCACCTACGCGCGCCTGCGGGGCGCCAACGTGCACTGGGGCCGCTGCCTCGAGGGCGAGGGGGCCCCGCCCTACTGGCCCTGGGTGCAGGCGATCCGCTCCTACGCGCGCGAGGCCGACCCCGTGGCCCTGGCCTGGGAGATGGGCGCCGGCGGCCGCGAGATCGGCCGCATCGTCCCCGAGCTCGCCGAGCGGTTCGGCACCTCGGGCGAGCAGGGCGGACCCGAGGACGAGCAGTCGCGCTTCCGCCTCTTCGACGCGATCTCGGCCTTCCTGGGGAACGCGGCCACCTCGCGGCCGCTGGCGATCGCGCTCGACGACCTCCACTGGGCCGACGAGCCGAGTCTGCGGCTGCTGGAGTTCCTCGCCCGCGGCCTCTCCACGGCGCCGCTGCTGCTGCTGGGCACCTACCGCGACGTCGAGCTGGGCCGCCGCCACCCCCTCTCCAGGGTGCTCGCCGAGCTCTCCTCGCTGGAGCGGTCGCGGCGGGTGGACCTCCACGGGCTTGGCGAGGTGGAGATCGCCAGCTACATCGAGAGGACCACCGGGATAGAGGCCCCGCCCAGGCTGGTCGCCGAGATCCACCGGCAGACCGAGGGCAACCCGTTCTTCGTCGGCGAGGTGGTCAGGCTGCTGGCGGGCGAGGGGGAGCTCGACGCGCCCTCCTCGGGGCGGGCCTTGATCCCGCAGGGGGTCCGGGACGTGGTCGGCCGCCGCCTCGACGGGCTCAGCACCGGGGACAACGAGCTGCTGCGCACCGCCGCGGCGATCGGGCGCGACTTCGACCTCGAGACGCTGGCCGCCGTCACCGGCTCCTCCCAGGCCGGCCTGCGGGAGGGGCTGCGCCGGGCTGCCGGGGCCCAGTTCCTGGTCGAGGCCGGGGCGGAGGGACGGTACCGCTTCGCGCACGCCCTGGTCCGGGAGACCCTCTACGAGGAGCTGACCCCGACCGGGCGGCCGATCCTCCACAGCCGGATCGCGGCGGCGCTGGAGCGGATCTACGCGGCCGAGCCGGGCCGCACCGACCGCCGCCTCGCCGAGCTGGCCTACCACTTCAACGAGGCCGCTGCGGCCGGGGAACCGGCCAAGGCGGTCGACTACGGGCGCCGGGCCGGGCACCGGGCGCTGGGACAGCTCGGCTACGAGGAGGCCGCCGAGCACTTCGCCCGGGCGCTGGAGGCCGCCGACCTCGCTCCGGTCAGCGATCGCGAGCGGTGCCTGCTGCTGCTCGACCTCGGAGAGGCCCGGATGCGCGGCGGGGACCAGGTGCGGGCGCGCGAGACGCTGGAGCGGGCCGCCAGGACCGCCGAGGTCCTGGGCGACCCCGAGCTGCTGACCAGGGCGGCGGTGGGCGTCGCCTTCACGGCTGAGGTGGGCCGCTTCGACGAGGGCCTCGTCGAGCTGCTCGAGCGGGCGCTGGAGGCGGTCGGCGGGCAGGACAGCCCGCCGCGGGCGATCCTGCTCTCCTGGCTGGGGGCCGCCCACTACTGGCGCGACCCGCAGGGGCGCGCGGCCGACCTGCACCGCGAGTCGGTCGAGATGGCCCGCAGGCTCGGCGACGACGGCACCCTCGCCCACACCCTCAGCCGGGCGAACTTCATCGACGTCACGCCGGAGGCGGCCCGCCGCGGCCTCGAGTCCAACGCGGAGGTGATCGCCCTGGCCCGGAAGCTGGGAGACCGCGAGCTGGAGCTGCGCTCGCACGTGCTCCGACTCAGCAACCACCTCGCCCTCGGCGACATCCCGGCGGTGGACCGCGACCTCGACGCCTACGCGCGCCTCGCCTCCGAGCTGCGCCAGCCCTCCTACCTCTGGCACGTCCCGCTGCTGCGCGGCATGCGGGCGATGATCGACGGGCGCTTCGAGGAGGCCGAGGAGCTGGCGCAGGAGGCGCGCTCCGGCGGGAGGCTCGCCGGGGAGCCGCTTGCCGAGCAGTTCTTCGTGGTCCAGGCCCTGACCATCTACCGCCAGCAGGGCAGGCTGGCCGAGATCGCCGACGCGGTTGCCGCGATGGTCGCTCGCTTCCCCGCGGTGCGGGCCTGGGGCGTCGCCCATGCCTCGGTGCTGGCCGACCTCGGTCGTCGCGACGAGGCCCTCGAGCTGTTCGAGGAGCTGGCCGCCGACGAGTTCGCCGGCATCCCCCGCGACGCCCAGTGGCCGATCTCCCAGAGCCTGCTCTGCGAGGCGGCGTTCCGGCTTGGCGAGAGGGGCGCCGCGGCGCACCTGCGCTCGGTGCTGGCCCCCTACCGGGGGCTGGTGGTGGTGGCCGGCCGCTCGGCCGCGTCGCGCGGGCCGGTGGCCCGCTACCTGGGCCTCGGGGCGGAGGCCGCCGGGGAGCTTGCGATCGCGATCCGCGATTACGAGGACTCGATCGCGCTGTCGCGCCGGATGGGCGACCGCCCCTTCACCGCGGAGGCCTCGATAGACCTGGCCCGGGCGCTGATGGCCCGCGGTGAGCCCGGCGACCCCGGGCGGGCGGCGGAGCTGATCGACCGCTCGCTCGATGCGGCGCAGCGGCTGCGCATGCCGGGCACCTCGGAGCGCGCCCTGGCGCTCAAGCTCGAGGCCCACGGGATCGCCGGGATCGACGCCGAGAGCACGATCGACGACGTGATCGGCGCGGTCGAGCAGGAGCGCCCGGACGTGCGCTCCTACGCCGCCCCCGACGGCAGCGTGACCATCCTCTTCAGCGACATCGAGAGCTCGACCGCGATGACCGAGCGCCTCGGCGACGAGCGCTGGCTGGCCGTGCTTCGCGACCACAACGAGGTCTTCCGCGAGCGGCTCGCCGCCCACGGCGGCTATGAGGTCAAGAACCAGGGCGACGGGTTCATGCTCGTCTTCCCCAGCCCGGCCGGCGCGCTGCGCTGCGCGGTGGAGGTGCAGCGGGCCTTCGAGGCCCGCGCCGGCGAGCGCCCCGACGAGCGGATCAGGGTACGGATCGGCCTCCACACGGGGGAGGCGATCGCCTCGGAGGGCGACTTCTTCGGCCGCAACGTGATCCTCGCGGCGCGGATCGCCGCGCAGGCTCGGGGCGGGGAGATCCTCGTCTCCGAGGCGCTCCACGACCTCTGCGAGGACGAGGAGGGAGCCGGCTTCGCCGAGGCCCGGCGGCTCGAGCTGAAGGGGCTGGCCGGCACCCACACCGTCTACGCGGCGGAGTGGAAGCAGCCCGCGGGAGTGGCTCGCTGACCCTCGGGTTGACCGACGCCACCGGCGGGGACTAGACTCGGGCCGTGCGCTTGCGCTCCGTTCCGATCGCCTTGGGGGTGGCGGTCGCCGTCCTGGCGGTGGCGGTTGCCGTCGCGCCCGCAAGGCCCGGGCAGAAGGACCTTTCCTACGGAGGGGGCGGTTTCGGGATCGGCTTCATCTACGACTCCCAGTTCCCCAACGGCATCGACGAGTTCGGCTCGATGGCGGTGACCAGCGGGGGCAAGGCGGTGTTCGCCGGCACGACGGATGCCGGGGGATTCGGCGATTACGCGGTCGGCCGCCTGCTTCGCAATGGCAAGTTGGACCACGGATTCGGCGACCCCGTGGGCCACGTCGCCACCGGGGACATCCTCGGCGGCGACGACATCAACGACGTCGCGGTCAGCGGGGGCGGGGCCGTCTTCCTGGCCGGCGAGTGCGGGATGGCGACCGACGTGATCTGCGTCGCCAAGCTCAACCCGGCCGGCGACCTCGATCCCGGTTTCAGCGGCGACGGCAAGCAGACGACGCCAATCGGCGGCAGCGCCGGCGCCGAGGCTGCGGTCTTGGCCGGAGGCGGGAAGGTGGTCGTGGCCGGCTCGGGGGAGGTCGCGGGCAGGCAGAGCCTCGCGTTGGTCCGCTACCGACCCGGCGGCCAGCCGGACGGGAGCTTCGGGGCCGGTGGAGTGGCCACCCGGGGGGTCGGCAGCTCCGCCCGCGCCTTCGACGTCGCCGTACAGAAGGACGGCAAGATCGTCGTGGTGGGAGGTGACACGTTCAACGCCTCCAACGACACGGAGATCGTGGTCGCCCGGTTCCGGCCGAACGGGAGCCCGGACCAGGGCTTCGGCAAGGGCGGCGTGGCGCGGATCCGGATCGGCACGAACTCACTGGCCTTCGCGCTCGCCGTGGACCGGAGGAACCGCGTCCTGGTCACCGGCACCAGCGGCACCGGCCGGGGAGCCGTGGTTCGCCTCACCCCTGCCGGCAAGCGCGACCGCAGTTTCGGCGGGGACGGCATCGTCAGGCCGCCCTTCGGCCTCCCCTTCTACTTCCTCACCGACCTTGCCGTCCAGCGCAGCGGGCGCATCGTCGTCGCAGGGCTCGCGGGTGACATCCCCGGGCTTCCGGGCGCCACCCTGATCGCCCGGCTGCTCCCCAACGGCAAGGTCGATCGCGGGTTCGCCCGGCACGGTTTCCGCATTTTCAATCTCGGAGCAACCGCTTTCTCGCTGGTCTCGGTGGGATTCCAGCCGGGGGGCGCGATCCTGGTCGGCTCGAAGTTCAACTTCGGAGGGTCGACCGTAGGCTTCATAGCGACCCGGTTCAAGGGCTGAGGCGCGGCCTCGGCCAGCACCTCTCGGCGGCGGCCCCCAGTCAGTACCTCTCGGCGGCGGCCTCGGCTGCAGTCAGTACCTCTCGGCGGCGGCCCCCAGTCAGTACCTCTCGGCGGCGGACTCGGCCGCAGTCAGTACCTCTCGGCGGCGGCCTCGAGCGTCGCCCGCAGGCTGTCGGCGCGCAGCGGCTCGGCGTGCCCTGCGCAGACCGTCGCCGGGTCGAGGGCGGCGAGCTTTCGCACGGACTCCTTGGCTCGCTGGTGGTCCCAGGCGAAGCCGGGGTGGGGGACGCTCGCCTCTCCGTAGGGGAGCGGCCGGAGCCGCGCCGAGTCCACGAAGTAGACGACGTCGCTGACGATCGCCAGCCGGTCGGACTCCCGCCAGAGTCCGATCAGCCCCGGGGCGTGCCCGGGGAAGTCGAGCACCCTGAAGCCGGCCACCTCGTCGCCCTCGGAGACCGTGCCGTCGATCCTCACGCCCCCGCCGTCCCAGCGCCTCAGCATCGTCGGATAGAGCCAGCGGACCGGCGCCACCTCGAACATCGAGAAGTCGAAGTAGGGGGGAATGGGGTCAGGGCTCTCCGCCTCGGCCACCTCGTCGGGGTGGCATAAGACCGGAAGGCCCAGGGCGGGGGCGGTGCCCCGATGGTCGGAGTGGGCGTGGCCGAGGACGATCCGCTTCACCGGGCCGAGGCGGCCGGCCGCCGCGCGGGCGGCCTCGAGCATGCCGCGGGTGCCGGCGTCGAACTGCACGAAGCCGCCGCTCTCCTCGAGGAAGTAGATGTTCATGCCGTGGCGGATGTCGCCGCGCAGCATCCAGACCTGGTCGGCAACCTTCTCGAGTATCGGGCTCATCGGCCCCCTGCCCAGCTTCTGCGACGGCATTCGACTCCTCTCCGGGTGCTGGCCGCGGGATTGTATTTCGGCGCGGGGGCGGCGGGGCTCCCCTCTAGGCTTTCCCCGGTGCCCACCGTATGGAAGGTGACGATGGCGGTCCTCGTGGTCTGCCTGCTGGCCTCGATCGTGATCGGTGCCGTGCGCCTTGCCAACACCCCCGATCAGATCCTCGGGGCGGGCTTCAAGGGCTGGAGCGGGCACCGCTTCCCGCGCTGAAGGGCACCGGCTCACCCGCCACACGCTTAAGGCCACGGGCCCACCCGCCGCACGGGCTTGCCGAAGCGTTCCGGGACGCTGCCCGGGTGCCGCGTTAGTATGGCGCCGCCGCCGCCACCCGAGGAGAGGAGCCGGGTTGTTCAGCCGCATCGTCGTTGGAACCGATGGCTCGGATACGGCCACGGAGGCCGTCCGGCAGGCCGCCCAGCTCGCCAAGATGAGCGGGGCAAGCCTGGACGTGGTCAGCGCCTTCGAGCCGGTCCCGCCGCGCCGCCTGGAGGAGGAGCAGCGCGACGTGCCGGCCGACGTTCAGTACGCGGTCGGCCCCCGGGAGGACGTCAACATCGTGCTCGACGGGGCGGCGGCCCTGGCCAAGAGGGAGGGCATCGCCGAGGTCGAGACCCACGCCCGGGAGGGCGACCCTGCGGACGCGATCCTCGACGTCGCCGACGGCACGGGGGCCGACCTGATCGTGGTCGGCAACAAGGGGATGACCGGCGCCAAGCGCTTCCTGCTTGGCAGCGTTCCCAACAAGGTCTCCCACCATGCTCCCTGCAGCGTGATCATCGTCCGCACCACCTAGCCCGTCCGGCCAGCCCCGCCGAACTGCAAGAAACCGCTGGCATTCCTCGGGAACCTGAAGCTCGGCGGTGGGGGGTCGCTCAGAGCGTCGGGTCAGTGGCCCGGCCGGCGTCGATCAGGCCGGAGCCGAAGCCGGTGTCCTTGCCGGGGATCCCGAGGTCGCGGGCGGTCTTCCGCAGGCGGGCGAGGACCTTGGCCGGTGCGGGGCTGCGCCCCACCACGCCGCTGGCGATCACCATCGCCGCCGTTCCGGAGACATGCGCGGCGGCCATCGAGGTGCCGGCGTAGATTCGCGGGAAGGCGAACCGCGAGGTCGAGCCCGGTCGGAGCGTGAGCTGGAAGACGGGGCGCGACGCGCTCGAGAGGCAGCTGCCCGACGGCGTGCCGCCTCCCGGCGCCGCCAGGTCGATATCGGCCCCGCTCAGCGAGTAGTCGCCCAGGCAACCTCCTTCGGTGGTCCCGTTGACGCCGATCACGCCGGGGAAGGTGGCGGGCGGCGAGACGCAGGCCTCGGTGCCGAGGTTGCCGGCGGAGGCGACCAGCACTGCCCCCTTGGAAACCGCGTAGCGGACCGCGTCGGCGACGGGCTTGACCTTGGCCCCGCAGGAGAAGTTGAAGCTCATGTTGATCACATCGGCGCCGCGGGCGGCCGCGTAGCGGATGCCTCGGGCGATGTCGTCCGACTGCCCGCGGCCCCTTGCGTTGAGGACCCGCACCGGCATCAGCTTGGCGCGGAACGCGAGCCCCGTCAGGGCGAGGCGGTTGCCGGTGCGCTCGCCGATCGTCCCCGCGACGTGGGTCCCGTGGCCGTTCTCGTCGAGCGGAAGCGGGTCGTTGCGCACGAAGTCGTAGCCCCTGGTGAACTGCGCCCGCGCGAAGTCCGGGCTGCGCCGGAAGGCGCCGGCGCTCCCCGAGCGGTAGGCGATGCCGGTGTCGAGGACCGCGACGGTGACGCCGGATGCCCCCTTGCGGCCGGCCTTGGCCAGGTGGTGCCAGGCGCCGAGGGCGTCGATGCCGCCTCTCGACTGGTGGGCAAGCTGGGTGCCCCCGCAGAAGCTGCCGCAGGGGAGGAAGTTCCACTGAAGCCGGGTCCAGCCGCCGGCCCTGCCCTTGGTCCCGGGAACCGTGCCCGGGTCGTTGGGCACGGCGGCGGAGGCGGTGGCGACGTAGTTGGGTACGGCGTAGGCCACGTCGGGGTTGCCGCCCAGCGCCCTCACCGCCTCGGGCACGCTGACCTCGTCGGGGAGGGCCACCGCCTCGGGGACGGGATCACCCTCGAAGCGGACGACGACCTGCCCGGGGACGTAGACGGGGTGCGCGGAAACGCGGGCCGGGTGCGCGGTGATGTGCGTCGGGGATGCCTCGGACTCGGGGCTGGGCGAGACAGCCGGACCCTGTGCAGCTCCATCGCTGCCGCGGGACAGCGGTTCCGCGGCGCGCGAGTGCCCGGCTCCGCACAGCAGCGCAAGGCCTGTCACGACCCCGGCAAGCGCTGCCGCTGCCCCCGATTTCCTGGTTGTTCGCATGATCTGACGAAGTGTCCCTGGCTGCCCCGGAGCGGGCCGGAGCGCTCCGGCCCGAGCCTCAACGCCGGAACGAGCTCACCAAAGAAACACCGGCCGGGCGGGGAAGTTGCCCGGGCGGGGCGCGGGGCCCGAGCCCGGGGCGTAGGCTCGGTCCATCGTGGCGATGGACAGAGGGGACGGCGCGCCCGAGAGCGGCACCGGGGGTCCGGCAACGGGGTCGGATGCGCACGAGGCGATGATGCGCCTGGCGATCGAGCAGGCCGAGGGCGCCGAGGCCCACGATGACGTGCCCGTCGGCGCCGTGCTCGCGGTGGGAGGCGAGCCGCTGGCCGCGGCCGCAAACGAGCGCGAGCTGCGCCGCGACCCCACCGCCCACGCCGAGATGCTGGCGATCCGCGCCGCCGCCGCGGCGCTGGGAGGCTGGCGTCTGCCGGGCGCGACCCTCTACGTGACGCTGGAGCCCTGCGCGATGTGCGCCGGGGCGATCATCCTGGCCCGGATCCCGCTCGTCGTCTACGGGGCGAGCGACCCCAAAGCGGGGGCGGCGGGCAGCGTCCTCGACGTGCTCGGGGAGCCGGCGCTCAACCACCGCCCCGAGGTGATCGGCGGCGTCTGTGCCGGCGAGTGCGCGGCCCTGCTGGAGCGGTTCTTCGCCGCCCGGCGGGGGTAGGTGGGCACCCACCCCGTTCCGGCGCCGGGATCCGCCCGCGGCGGCCCCTGCGGTTACCCTTCAGGGACCCCGGAGAGGTGTCCGAGTGGCTTAAGGAGCGCGACTGGAAATCGCGTGGGCGGGGTTAACCTGCCTCGTGGGTTCGAATCCCACCCTCTCCGCTCTTGTAGGATCGGAGCGTCGTCCAGCGAGGGAAGGGGGAGACGTTGAAGCGCCTGCTCGGAGTCGTGCTGTTCGCGGCCTGCGTCCTGGGGGCGATCCAGCTTGCCGCCGCCGACACCAAGACCAAGACGGACTCGAGGACCGACGCGAGCCCCAACTCGGTGGACCTCGTCTCGGCGAGCGCCGGCCACCGGGGCAAGAGGAAGCTCCGCCACACGGTCAAGCTCGACGGCCCCGTCGACGACAGCATCGCCAACCTCCAGGTGATCCTGCAGATGAACGTGAAGGGCAACGGGGACTGCGAGTTCGAGATCTTCTGGCCGCCCAAGGGCAAGTCGAAGCTCGTCCGCTGCGGCATCGGCTTCACCAACAAGAACGCGGTCGTCTCCCAGCCCAGTCCCAAGACCCTGCGCTTCACCTTCCCGAAGAGGTTGATCGGCTCACCGGCGAAGTACGGCTGGCGCCTGGTCACCCGGGACGAGGGAGCCGGCGGCGACATCCTCGACAGCCTCCCCGACGAGAAGCACGGCAACCCGGTCTACGTCATCCACAAGCTGCGCTGACCCTCCGGGGCGGGCGCGATCATCTAGCC
This sequence comes from Solirubrobacterales bacterium, assembly GCA_046330315.1. Taxonomy (GTDB): domain Bacteria; phylum Actinomycetota; class Thermoleophilia; order Solirubrobacterales; family 70-9; genus JAXLSZ01. Next base: position 306,798 of record JAXLSZ010000006.1, on the reverse strand, counting down.
TTTCTGCCGACTCCCCGGAGGGGTGCCGGAGTGGTTGAACGGGGCGGTCTCGAAAACCGTTGGGCGTCGTAAGGCGCCTCGTGGGTTCGAATCCCACCCCCTCCGCTATGTAGGCCGGGATCCCGCTCTGCTAGCGGGTTCGCGGCGGGACAGGACACCGATGGAGGTGAGGCAGACCTTGGGGCCGCCGAGAAGGGCGCGGATGCTCTTGGAGCGTCGCCACGAATCTCCTTCATCGACAAGCATCCCTCTTGAACCTCGCAGAACAGCCCTGATCGCCCCGTGCGTGGGAATCCCAGCCGCGTCGGGCTCGGCTGTGTGCCCGGTCTAAGCTTGATTGGCGGCAGGCCATATTCAAGGTTTGGTCCAATGTCGAGGCCGCTGACTAGCCTTGATCCGCCGGTGGTCCATAGTCAAGCTTTTGTGATAAGCTTGAGCAACATTGGCTCGCGTACTCAAGCGTCGTTGGGCTCCGGACTCGTCGTCTGGACTGTCTCGTAAAGACAGGCAGGGGTGCGACTACGAGGCCTATGTGCCTGATCCGTTGGTCGGGCGTGCTTTCAGCCTCGACGGCGACACCGCGGCTGACGTCGCTGACGCGGAGACCGCGGTCGCCCGCTTGAACGTCGAGGCGCGGGGGCTTGTCGACTCAGAAGCTGTCGCCCGTCTCCTGCTACGCGCGGAGGCGGTGGCGTCATCGCGCATCGAGGGACTCGAGGTTGGCGGACGTCGACTTCTCAAAGCGCAGGCCGCGCGTGTCATGGGTCAAGACGCATCCGATGTCACTGCCGAGGAGATCCTGAACAACATCGAGGCGATGAGTTGGGCGGTCGAGGCGCTCAGCGCCGCACCGAAGATCACCGTGGTCGGCTTGCTTTCCATCCATCGCCGGCTACTGGCTGGCACGCGGCTTGAGGAGCACGCGGGAAAGATCCGCTCCATCCAGAACTGGATCGGTGGCAGCGACTTCAACCCGTGCTCTGCCGCGTTCGTACCACCACCGCATGAACAGGTGGAGTCTCTGCTGAAGGACCTCTGCGCCTTCAGCAATGAGGATTCGCTTCCAGCTATCGCGCAAGCTGCAATAGCGCACGCACAGTTCGAGACCATTCATCCATTCGTGGATGGCAACGGGCGTACAGGACGCGCGCTTATTCACGTCATCCTGCAACGGCGCGGTCTCGCGCCGAAGGTCCTCCCGCCGATCTCACTCGTGCTCGCGACATGGTCTACGGACTACGTCAATGGCCTGACCGCCACCCGTTACCGCGGCAAGCCGGACTCCGCCGTCGCCCGGGACGGCATTAACCGGTGGATCGGGCTCTTTGCCGTCGCAGCGCAACGAGCTGTCCTCGACGCAGAGAAGTACGAGGAGCGGGTGGCCGAACTTCAAACCTCCTGGCGCGAGCGGCTTGGTCAGGTGCGCAAGGGCTCCGCGGTTGAGCTGCTGATCAATGCCCTTCCCGGAGCGCCGATCATCACCGTGTCCAGCGCGGCATCTTTGATCGAGCGCAGCGAGCAGGCAGTGAATGAAGCCCTCCCCCGGATGGTCGCGGCTGACGTTCTCCGGCAGACGACGGTGGGACGCCGTAATCGCGCCTTCGAGGCGGTGGAGTCAGTTGACGCTTTCACCGATCTCGAGCGGCAGCTCGCCAGTCCCGAGGGCGCTACCAAGTCGTCCTCGCCTTCGCGCGTGGTGCCGAAGCGCCCTTCGGTCCGTGGCCGCACGCGTCCGCGCTGAACCCTGACGGTGGCACCGCCACGCTGCTGCTTCTCGCGCATTGCGATAGCGGCCGACATCGGAGCGCCACGCTCGCTGGTCGTGCTGGGCGATTGTCCGGGGGGGCCTTTCGGGAAGTCCGCATCCGGTCGAAGAGCGGTTGCGGTGTCCCGTCAGGGGATGCCCAAACGGCACAGCACTTCACGCCTGGGTCGAGCAGCCCGACCGGCGCGATAGGGAAGCGGTGGCGGCGGCCCGCTTGCTCCGACCCCGCTGCCGGCGAGGGGACCCGACGAGAGCGCCTAGATGCCCGTGGTGGGACCGCCGTTTACGCCGAGGCCGATCGCAATCTATCGAGAGCGGTTGAAGCGCACGATCGCGTTGTCGAGAGTTCCAGCCGCGTAGAGCGACCTGCCGTCGTCGCTGAGGGCCAGGGTCTGCACGGCGTCGAGGCCGAGTGCGGTCTGAGCGCAGCCGCCGGGGTTATTCGCCGGGTCGGCAACGCAGCCCCTGGGAGTCAGCACGCCCGTGGTCCGATCGCGATTGAGGCGAACGACGGCGTTATCGGCCGTTCCGGCCGCGTAGACCGACCTGCCGTCCTTGCTCGCCGCGACCCACTGGGTCCGATACAACCCTGGCGCTGTATGAGCGCAGCCGCCCGGATTGTGAGCATCGTCGGCGACGCAGTCCCTGGGGAGGAGGGCGCCCGTTCCCTTGCGCCTGAAGCGAACGACAGCGCTGTTGCCCCAGTCCGCGGCGTAGAGAGACCTGCCGTCGCCGCTCACCGCGATCGCGTAGGGGTTATTGAGCTGAGTCGCGGTCTGTCCACAGCCTTCGGGGTTGTTGGCAGGGTCTGCGATACAGCCTCTCGGCGTGAGCGCCCCGTTGGTGGTATTGCGCTTGAAGCGACCGATCGAGGAGCCGGCGGATCCCGCCGTGTACACCCAGGCTCCATCCGGGCTGACGGCAACCGAGCCGTAGTAGGGCTCGTTGAGTCCGCCCGCCCTCTGGCCGCAGCGGTCGGGGTTGTTACCGGCACCCACCTCGGCGATGCAGCCCTTCGGCGTCAGCGCGCCGGTCTTCTTGTCGCGCTTGAAGCGAACGAGGGCATAGTCGTTATAGGCCGTGACGTAGACCGAGCTCCCGTCCGGGCTCACGGCGATTCCCTCTGGATCGTCGAGGCCCTTCGCCGTCTTGGCGCAGCGGTCGGGATTGCTGTCGACATCACCTATGCAGCCCTTCGGTGTGAGGGCCCCGGTGGTCGTATTTCGATCGAAGCGCACGATCGCATCAGCGCTCTCACCAGCCGCGTAGACCGACCTTCCGTTGGGGCTGACCGCCACCGCCCCCACCGACGCGATGGCCTTCGCGGTCTGGGCGCAGTGATCGATGTTGCCATCCGGTTCGGCGATGCAGCCCTTCGGCGTCAGCGCGCCGGTCGTCCTGTCGCGCTTGAACCAGACCAGCGCGTTATCGCCGTATCCGGCGGCGCAGACCGACTTCCCGTCGGGGGTGACGACTGGCGATCTCGCGCCGTCGAGCCCGTCGTGGTGCAAACTGAGTCAGTGCGTAATCTCATACTTGATATCTCATGGATGAGATGCTAGCCTGATGCCAGCGAACGAAGGGGGCGTGAAATGGCTGATCGAGACTTTCTGGATGAAGTAATCGCGGAGCGAACCGCGCAGAATCCCGAGTTCCCGGGTCTAGTTGACGCTGCCCAGCGCCGCCGGCAGCTCCTGAGTTCGCTTGCCGAGAAGCGACGCCAGCGTCAGCGCTCGCAAACCGCGGTTGCAGCCGCGATGGGCAGCTCCCAGTCAAGCGTTGCCCGCCTTGAGGCCTCGGCTACCGACACGCTGATGTCGACCCTTGATCGCTACGCGCATGTGCTCGGCTACCGAATCGAGTACCGCCTCATTCGCGACTAGCGCGGGAGAGCAATCGCGGGTGTCCGCGTGCGCTCTGAGTGCGCCAAGCAGCGCCCGCCTCGACACGAATCGAGGCGCACGAGAGCCGCCGACTACGGGCGGTTCAGCATGACCCAGTGGAAGGTGATGCTGGGCGGGTCGACCGCCGCCGTGGTGATGTTGCAGAGGATGACCCGGAATGCGTTGAACGCTCCTCCGACCAGCCGCGTTCCGTAGGTCAGTTTCGCTTCGACGCCTACCCACGAGTCGCTGGGGGTGACGATTACCGGGTCGTTGCTGGCACCGGGAGGGACGTTGATCAGAGCTGACTCGGCGCAACTCTGCGCCGCGATGCTGCCGAGGTCGAGCGCCGTGGTGCCCGTCGCGTAGGCGTAGTCGTCGGTCGACAGGGAGCCATCGGCGACGCTAGTGCCGCCGACCGAGTTTGGCCCCAGGTCCCCCGCGCCGAGCGAGCCGTCCTGCACATCGATGCCTGTCAGCGAGCCGTCCTGCACCTTGTCGGCGCTGACCGCACCATTGCCGAGCTTCGGGTTGGAGACCGCCCCGTTCGCGAGGTCGGCGACCCTCACCTGCCGGTTGACGATGTTCCGCGACCGGACGCTGTTCTTCGGCAGGCGGAGGGCGGCGTAGGCGCCCCCTCCCAGGATGAGAAACAGGCACAGGGTGGAGATCACATTGGCGTAGGTGACCTTCCCACTCAGCTTCCCAGGCATGCCGGCTCCCCGTTCGCTTGCCGGGTCGCCATGACTCTATGCCGCTTCGACCTGCGAACGCAAGGCTGGCCCAAACGACCTCCCCGGACAAACACTGTTGCGCCGGCCTTCGCGCACCTGGGCATTTGAGCCGCAATCGCTCTCTTGGAGCCAAATCGCCTCCCGTCGAGCCGGGCCGACCTCGGCTCAAGCCGGCCGGGGTGCGCCGGGATCCGGGATTCTGCGCCATCGATCCGCCGGTTCCCGGCCGTCCCTGCGGTGATAATCCGGGCCCGTGCTGAGCGACGCTATCGGCGACCTGCTCCCTTCGGCGCTGGCCGTGGCCCTGAGCCCGATCCCGATCGTCGCGGTCGTGCTGGTGCTGGGCGGGCAGAGACCGAGGAGTGCGGGGCTCGCCTTTGCGCTGGGGTGGGTCGGTGGCCTGCTCGGCGTCAGCCTCGTCGTGATCGGGCTGCTGGGGACGGGCAACGACCCGAACGGGGACACCGCAACCGGGGTCGACTGGCTCAAGGTCGCGATCGGCGTCCTGTTCCTGGCGATGGCTGCCCGGCAGTGGGCGAAGCGCCCCAGGCGCGGCGAGGAGGTTGAGGCCCCGGCCTGGATGTCCAGTGTCGACAGCGCCACGCCGGGGCGGACCCTGGCCCTGGGGCTGGCCCTCTCCGCCGCGAACCCGAAGAACCTGGCGCTCACCCTGGCCGCCGCCGCGTCGATCTCCGCCGCGGGGCTCGACGGGGCCGACACCGCGATCGCGATCGCGGTGTTCGTCGCCCTCGGCTCGATCACGGTCGCCGGATCGGTGCTGCTCTATCTCGCCTCTCCGGACCGAGCCGCGGCTCCCCTCTCCTCCGTGCGGCAGTTCATGTCCGCGAACAGCGCGGTGATCATGATGATCGTGCTGCTGCTGATCGGGGCGAAGCTTCTCGGCGACGGCTTCGGAGGGCTCTAGGCGAGCCTGCCCTCTGCCCTCGTTCCTGGTTTGCGTCCTCGGGAAGGCGTACGACTGGATGATTCCCGCAGATCCCGGCATCCTTCTGGCGTATGGCCAAGACCCTTCTCCTTCTGCGCCACGCGAAGTCAAGTCGGGCAGACCCCGGCCTGGCCGATCACGATCGCCCGCTGGCGCCTCGGGGACAGAGAGCCGCGGGGCAGATCGCCGCCTATCTGGAGGAGCGGCAGCTCACGCCCGAGCAGGTCCTCTGCTCCTCCTCGACCCGTACCCGCGAGACGCTCGAGCGGATCTCGCCGGGGTTTTCGGCCGACGTCGAGATCGAGATCGAGGATGAGCTCTATGGGGCCTCCGCCGGCACCCTGCTTGCGAGGCTTGGCAAGGTGAGCGATGGGGTTGAGACGCTGATGGTGATCGGGCACGATCCGGGGATTCCGGAGCTTGCCCGCCGCCTCGTCCGCCGCGGGGCCGGGTTAGAGCGCCTGCGGGGGAAGTTCCCAACCGCGGCGCTGGCGACCCTCTCGTTCGAGGGCAGCTGGCAAGAGCTGGCGCCCGGGGCGGCTGAGCTGGCCGGCTTGGTCAAGCCGCGGGAGCTGGAGGCCTCGCGGCGTCGCGGTTGACGGGGGATGCGGGCGGCGGCCGAACTCGCGCCGTCCTGCCGGCGGAGCGGGAGACTGTGGAGGCATGCCGATCCGGATCAAGCGCGTCTACGAGCCCGCATCGTCTGACGACGGCTACCGGGTGCTGATCGACAGGGTCTGGCCGCGTGGCGTCTCGCGCGAGCGTGCGGCACTTGACGAGTGGGCGCGGGAGCTTGCCCCGAGCGACGGCCTGAGGCGCTGGTTCGGCCACGATCCCGGGCGATTCGGCGAGTTCCGCTCCCGCTACCGCGACGAGCTCGCCCCCCGTCGCGACGAGCTCGCGGACCTCCGCCGGCGCGCCGGCGCCGGGGTGCTGACCCTCCTCTACGCCGCCCGCGACCGCGAGCACAACAACGCCGTGGTGCTCGCGGAACTGCTCCGGGAAGGCTGAGCGGCCGGGTCAGGACGCAGACCCCCCCGAAATCGCCTCGGCGGGGTCCGCGGTTCGGGTCGGGCGGACCCTCCGGGCATCGCCCGGGCGTCCACGGTCGGGGGCAGGCGGACCCCCCGGACAGCGCCGAACGGTTTGCACACGGCGTGTGTAAACTCAGCCGCCGATGCCCGTGGCCGCTCCCGATTCGTCGGTCCTGCTCGCCCAACCCACCCGCGCGCGGCTCTTCGCCGCCCTGGCCGAGCTCAGGGAGCCGGCGACCACGGCCGACCTCGCAGCGAAGCTCGGCCTGCATCCCAATGGCGCTCGCCGCCACCTCGAGCGCCTCAGCGACGGGGGACTGGTCGAGCGCGACAGGGCGCGGGGCAACCCGGGGCGCCCGCGCGACCTCTGGCGGGTGAGCGCAGACGCTCCCGAGCCGCCCGCGATCGCCAAGGAGCCCTACGCCGAACTGGCCCGCTGGCTGGCCGGGGCGATACCCTCGCGCCCCGGCTCCGCCGAGGAAATCAGGCAGGCGGGGCACCGGATCGGCCTCGAGCTCGCCCCCGAGGATGCGAGCGATCCCGCGGCGGCGTTCACCGGCGTGCTGCGGCGCCTCGGCTTCCGCCCCGAGGTCGAGGACAGCGGCGAGCGGCGGGTGTGCCGGCTCGGCCGGTGCCCCTACGCCCACTCCGCCAGCGAGAACCCGGAGATCATCTGCACGCTTCACCGCGGGATCAGCGAAGGGCTGCTGGAGCGGCTCGAGCCGGATGCCAGGGTGACCCGCTTCGAGGCCTTCGACTCGAGCGCGGGCGGATGTCAGATCGAGATCGAGGGACTGAAAACCGAGAGACTGGAGAACAAGTGAACGCGACCATGTCCAAGCAGCCGCTCGCCTTGAAGGCTTTCAAGTCGCTGGCCCCGCCCGTCGCAAGGACCTACCGGTCCTTCGAGCCGCGCTGGGCGCGGCACCTGAAGCGCAAGTCGGTCACCGGCTACGACGTCGGCGCCTACGCGTTCGGGGGCGGCGACCTGGAGACGCTGACGGCCCGCAACTACGAGAAATCCCTGCGCAACCTGTGGAAGGCCGAGATCCAGGCGCCCTACCTCGGAATCCGCGATGCCACCGAGCTGGAGAAGGCCGGGGCCGAGGCCGAGGCCGAGGCGGACGAGGTCGGTCGGCTGATGGAGGTCGCCACCTCCGAGACGGTGCGCCGCGAGTTCGAAGAGGCGTTCAGCCCGGAGGAGCGCCAGGCGATCGGCCGCATCATGTCGCTGATCGGCCACGGCGAGGCCTACGCGCTCTACACGAGCGCGAGCCTGGTGTCCGTGGTCGAGGGGACCGGGGCCAAGCTGGGTATGGCAATGCAGGCGCTCGAGGAGGCCAAGCACTTCATCGTCCTGCGGGCGATGCTGAAGACGCTGGGGATCGACCATCCGGTGCCCGATTCGGCCTACATCCTGTTCGAGCGAGTCGCCAACGCCTCTCCCTACCGTCGGCTGTTCGCGATGAACGTGATGATCGAGAGCTTCGCCACCACGATCTTCGCCGAGTTCGCCGACTTCCCGGCCCTCTCTCACATCGTCCGGAACTTCCACATGGACGAGGCCCGGCACGTCGGCTTCCCGGCCAACTACGCGCAGGCCGGCCTGATCCCCAAGAGCGTCACCAACAGCCGCAGGGAGAAGCTCGCGCGGACGATGCTGGTGATCCCGGTGATCCCCCTGATATTCGATGTCAAGCCCGACTTCGAGACGATCGGCCGGGACTGCTTCGGCTTCTTCGGCCGGACCACCTACAAGGTGGCGCGCCACGCGGACAGGGTGGGGCTTCCCGTGCTGGTGCCGGGAGAGGAGTTCGTCGCCAACCTCAACATGTTCTTCAACGCCTGGACCCAGGCCTTCGAGCCCGAGCGATATCACGGCTACCGCGACTACACGGCGCTCGAGGAGGGGCAGGTGCGCCGGGAGATGCTGGATCGGGAGATCGAGGTTTTCGGCGACATCTTCGATCAGCCCGTCTCGCAGGAAACCGCCTGAGGACGGCCGGCTCGGCCGGCGCGCGCAGGACCGGTGCTGCTCGGCCAACAAGCGCGCCGGGCGGCGCTAGAGGATCTGCCCGTCCACGAAGCCGGCGAGCAGCACGGTGAAGCCGCCGATCTCGGCGAAGATCAGTGCCGCCATGTACTGGCGGGTGCCGGGAACCGGGTCGCGAAGCTGGTTGTCGGTGTCCCGGCGGTGGCCGTGCCAGCAGTAGCTGAGGATCGCGGCGACGAAGAAGAGGATCGCCGCGAAGGCGGCGATCAGGTTGACCGCGGTGCTCCAGGCGGAGAGCTCGACGAAGACCGCGATCAGCAGGGTCGCGAAGCTGTACAAGAGCGCCGCCCGGTGCGCGGTGTCCACGTATGGATGCGCGAGGCCGTCTTCGGAGCCGATCATCTCGCGGTACTTCCAGACCCCGAGCACCAGCGCCCAGACGAAGATCAGCCCCGCGGCCAGGAGGACGGCCTTGGTGTCGCTGCCCACTGGCGGAGCCTCCCGGGGGCGGGGCCTACAGCACCCGGAAGTTCGGCGACCTGTCGCCCCGGCACGCCGCGGTCGGCTCGGCCTTCGCGTAGTAGAAGCCGGGGCCGGCCTCCCGAGCCTTGATGATCCACGCCCAGGTTCCCTCGCCGAATATCGTCTTCGCCGACCCGTACCGCTTGTCCGGCCCGGGCCTGACCCCGTAGAGCGTCACCTTCCGCTGCCTGGCGCAGGCCTTCCTGGGCGATCGCACCTCGCCGATGAAGAAGGGTGGGTTGTCCGCGTTGTAGGTGCTGACGAGCACCGTGGTCGCGGCCCTCGAGCCGGAGGCCCCGGCCGGGGGTGCCCCCGCGTACAGGGAGGCGAGGAAAGCCGCGAAGAGGGAGGCGAGGAGCGCAGGGAAAATCGCCCGGGCCGCCCCGCCGATCCCTCCGGATCCCCCCGCCTTGCTCATCGCCGGGATGCTTGCAGGCGGGTCCGCTCCTGTCAATTCGCCCGCTCGACGCCCGGAGGCGACCAGGTCCCCCCGGCTCGGACCCCACCAGGGCGGCCAGGGTCTGGCGGCGGTGCTCGGGTCGGCATTGACATTTCCCGGCGAGCCTGGGACGATCGTTACTGATGTTACGGGGAGGATTGGCGATCGCTCGGGTTGTGATGGTGGCGGTCGCGCTGACCCTGATCGCCGCCGCCGCGGCCATCGCCTTCGGGTCGTTCAAGCCGGTCAAGTCGATCCCGACGGGCGGCTGGACCTACGGGGTGGTCGCCGCGGACCTCAACCGCGACGGGCACGCCGACATCGTCGCCGCGAACGACGGGACGTCCGACGACCACGTCTCCGTGCTGTACGGCAAGGGGAACGGCACCTTCAGACCCGAGCAGCGCCTGATCGCAGGCTACGCCGGCCCCGAGGGGGTAGCCGTCGCCGACCTCAACGGCGACCGTCGCAAGGACATCGCCGCGGTCAACTACGGCACCAGCACCGTCGCCCTGAGGATCCAGACGCGGAGCGGCAAGTTCCGCCTCGGCGATACGCTCCCGGCAGGCTCCGGCGCGTGGCTGATCGCGGCCGGCGATCTCAATCGCGACGGCAAGGCCGACATCGTCACCGGCAACTACGACAGCTCGGGGCCGAAGGCGGTCTCGGTCCTGCTCGGCAAGGGCGGCGGGGCATTCCGCAGCCATCGCGACTACACGGCGTCGGGCAAGCCCTACGGCCTGCTGATCGGCCGGATCAACGGTGACAAGCGCCCCGACGTGGTTGCGGTCGACACCGCCGGCACCGCCTCGGTTCTCCTCACCAGGCGCAACGGGACCCTGGCCCCGGCGATCAACCGGACGATCACCCCCTGGGTCGGCGACACCTACGACCCCACCCTGGGCGACTTCAACCGCGACGGCAAGCTGGACCTGGCGATCGGCTCCTACTCGAGTGCCAAGGCGCTGGTGCTGCTCGGGATCGGCAACGGCCACCTCCGCTCGGCGAAGGACTCGGACCTCGGCGGCCTCAAGCCCAACGGGATGGCCGCCGGCGATTTCAACCGCGACGGCAAGCTCGACCTCGCGGTGGGCGTCTTCAACTCGCCCTGGGGTTTCGCGTTCCTGCCCGGCAGGGGCGACGGCAGCTTCGGCGCTCCCCAGCCCCACGCCGGCACCAGCTCGGTGCAGACCGTGAGCCAGGCCAACCTGAACTCCGACAAGGCGCTCGACGTCCTGATCGGTACCGACAAGGGAGTCGAGGTCTTCCTCAACAAGCGCTAGGCCCCGAGACCGGCGGCCTCGGCGAGCAGATCCACCTGCACGGGGTCGGCGGAGCAGGGGAAGAGGATCAGCTCACCGCAGCCGGCCTGCTCGAAGGCGGACAGGCAGGCACTCACGGCCTCGGGGTCCGTGGCGGCCCCGGAGGCGATCATCTGCGCGGTCTCGTCGCCGAGGAAGGCGTAGTAGTCGGTGAGGTAGGCGCTGGCACTCTCGGCGGCCCGCGGGCCCAGCGAGTAGTAGGCCAGCGCGGCGAGCCGCGGCTCGTCCGCGCGCCCCGCCTCCGCCCAGGCGCTCCTCACGCCGGCCGCCATCTCCGCGTAGCGGTCAGGGGGCGCTCCTCCGGCGATCCAGCCCTCGCCGCGCTCCGCGGCCCGCCGGAAGGAGGCCTCTGCGTGCCCGCCCACGAGGAGCCCGGGCGCCCCCGCCCCGCGCGGGCCTATCGCCTCGTCGGCGAAGGCGCCGGCCAGTCGCTCCAGGAACTCCTCCAGCTTCGCTCCGGTGCCGGCGTACGCGACGCCGGAGGCGTCGAAGTCGTCGCCGCGGGCCCCGATGCCGACCCCGAGCGTCAGCCTCCCGCCGGAGATCTCGTTCACGCTCAGGGCCTGCTTTGCGCTCAGCACAGCGTTCTGGCGCAGGGGGCCGAGGATCACCGAGGTGAGCAGACCGATCCGCTCGGTCACCGCGGCGGCCGCGGCCAGCGCGATCAGGGGCTCGTAGTTGCCGTAGACCAGGCGGTCGATGGTCCCGAGGCTCGAGAAGCCGTGCCGCTCGGCTCGGCGGGCGAACTCGACGAGCTCGGATCCGCCGGTCGCCGGGACCGCGTTCGGAAGGCCGATGCCGACTTTCATCCCATCTCCCTCACTCTTCTGTCCCGGGGAGGACGACGATCTTTCCCAGCTTCGCTCCCGCCGAGAAGCGCTCGTATGCCTCGCCGACCTCCTGCAGGGGGAAGGTAGCGGCGACCGGCACCTCGAGCCTGCCCGACTCGAAGAGTGGCAGCACCGCCCGCTCGACGCCGCGTGCGGTTGAGGCCTTCTCCTCGAGGGGCCGGGCACGCAGAGTCGAGGCCCGGATAGTGCCGCGCTTCCCCATCAGCGCCAGGAGGTTGAGCTCGGCCCGCGCGCCGGCGCCGACCCCGATCACGACGATCCGCCCGCCGGTCGCCAGGGCATCGAGGTCGGCCGGCAGGTTGGGGGCGCCGACCAGCTCGAGGATGACGTCGAAGGGGCCCGCCTCGGCGAAACCGTCGGGATCCAGCACCGTCTCGGCTCCCAGCTTCCCGACCCCGGTCCGAAGCTCTGCGGCGCGCACGGTCGCGGTGACGCGGGCCCCGGCGGCCGCCGCGAGCTGGACCGCGGCGGTCCCGACCCCTCCCGCGGCACCGTGGATCAGAACCCTCTCGCCGAGCCCCAGCCCGGCCTGGGCGAAGAGGGCGTCGTGGGCCGTCGTGAAGACCTCCGGAAGCCCGCCGGCGGCCTCCCAGCCGAGGGCGTCGGGCACCCGCATCGCGACTCGCTCGTGGACTATCGCCAGCTCGGCCTGGCCGCCGCCGCCGGTTATCGCCATCACCCGGTCGCCGACCGAGAAGCGCCCCGACCCCTCGCCGGTCGCGATCACCTCGCCCGCGAACTCCAGGCCGGGGATGTCCGGCGGGGAGCCCGGCGGGGCCGGGTAGCGCCCGGCCCTCTGCAGCAGGTCGGCCCCGTTGACCCCCGCCGCGCGGATCCCGACCAGGAGCTCACCCGCCCCCGGGACGGGGTCCGGGTGCTCGGCGACCCCGACCGAGCCGTCGCTGATCGTCGCGGCGCGCATGGCGCCCGACAATAGCGGCGCGGGGGAGCGGTGGCCGGCGGCCGCGGCGGTGGCGCCGGCGGCGAGGGAACCCCGCCGCAAAGGCCAGCGGCCCCGAGGGAACCCCGCCGCAAAGGCCGCCGGCGGCGCTAGCGGCGGCGAAAGCAGGCGTAGAGGAACTGCTGGGAGGTCCCGGAGGGCGTGTGGTGCTCAACCAGCCGCGACTCGGCGAGCGCGAAGCCCTCGCCGAGGACCCCGGCCAGGGCAGCGGCGTCGTAGCGCGCGGTCGGCAGGCCGCTGCAGCGGGTCGGCCCCCGCGGGCCGAAGGTGGCGATGATCGCGTGCCCGCCGCGCTCCAGCGTCGCCCGCAGGGTCCGCAGATACGCCGCCCTGTCCTGCTCGGTGACCATGAAGTGCAGGACCGCCCTGTCGTGCCAGAGCGCGTAGCGGCGAGCGAAGCGGTCCTCGCGGACGTCCGCGAGGACCCAGTGCACCCGGCCCGGTTCGGCGAGCGCCCCGCGGGCCCGGGCCAGCGCCGCCTCGGAGATGTCGGCGACGGTCACGTCGGAGTGGCCGGCCGCCAGCAGGCGGGCGGCGAGCGCCGAGGCGCCGCCGCCGACCTCGAGGATCGGGGCCCGGGGGTCCAGACCCAGGTTGCCGATCATCTCCAGCGAGGTCGCCGGGACCCGCTCGTACCAGCTGACCGCGTCCGGGTCCTTCTCCCGATAGACACGGTCCCAGTGGGCCCGGGCGCTCTCCATGCCCGGATTGTGCCCGGCTAGCCCGCTCCCGTGCGCCTCCGCGGTCCGCCCCGTCCACCGAGCCTGACGGTCCGACGTCCGCCACGGGCCCGAGTCTGGCCCGGGGATCGGATGGCGAGCCGAGGGAGGTGGCCGGCTCTTACGCCTGACCCGCCGCCGCCTCGCCCGCCGATGCCGCTGCCTGGATCGCGGCCACCAGGGTCTCCTCGAGCACCGGGGCCACCTCGACGAGGGAGGCGCCGGTCTCGCGGGCGCCGTCCAGGACGCTCTCGAAGAAGGCGAGGTAGCCGAGCAGGGCGAGCCGGACCAGGGGAGGAGGGTCGGGGTCGCCGATCTGGTTGAGCGAGATGCTCGAGATCACGATCTCGACGAAGCTGTCCACCATCTCGCGCAGCTCCGGGTCGCCGGCGGTCCGCGCCAGCATGAAGATGCGCCAGGCGTCGCTGGGGCCGCTCGCGTGCTCGGCGACCCGCCCGACGTTGGTCGCGATCCGCTGCTCGAGGGGGATCGCCTCGTCGGTGACCCAGTCGTCGGTGAGCAGGCGCCCGGCCCGGTCGGCCGCGGCGAGGACGATGTCGCGCCGGCCCCGCGGGAAGTAGTGGTAGAGCAGGTTGCGGGTGACCCCGGACCTGGCCGCGATCTCGTCGAGGGAGAAGTCGCCGAGGCCTCGCTCGGCGACCAGCGGCACCGCGGCCTCTACCAGCTGGTCGAACCTCGCGTCCCAGGGCAGCCGCCGCGGGCCAGCCTGTGGCTTGGCGGCCACTCAGCGCGCGCAGCGGCCGAGCCTGCTCCGCTGGAAGGCGCCGGCGCTCTCGAAGTAGGTGAGCCTCGGCAGGTACGGACCCATCACCGACCTCTCATCCCCCGGGGTCTTGGTGTTCTGGATCGCCTCGTCGAAGCTCGGCCGCGCGAGCATGTTGCGGATCTGGAACCAGCCGAAGTTCGGGTCCCTGTAGCCGTCGCCTGCCTTCCACCAGTTGATCCAGGCCTTCCCGCACCGGACCGTCGCGGTGGCCGGCCGGTCGGCCCGGCGGCTGACAACGATCGTGTAGCGGCGGTCCCCGGAGAGGGGAATCTCCTCGTCGTAGGCGCAGTCCATGACCTTCGTGGTGTACACGGACTCGTTCATGCAGAAGCTCGTGTAGCGGACCTGGCCGCCACCCATCCTCGTCTTGCCCTCGCGGGTGCTCGGCGAGGTCGGGAGCTTGCCCCGGAACACGGCGATCTTCCCGAAGTGCCGGCTCAGCGCGGTCCGCACGTAGTTGTTGTTGATGTTCGGGAAGAAGCCCCCGCCCGCGGCGCGGACCGGCGTGGCGACGGCGCCCGGGGCGTCGTCGCCGGTGTACATCTGCAGCAGGTAGCGCCGGTCGTATTGGGCTCGCCACTCGCCCTTCCGCACCGCCGGGAACCCGGGCGGGACCTGGCGCGGCTGCTGCATCAGCCCTGCGAAGACGTCGAAGGGGGAGCTCAGCAGGTTGGGGTAGCGAAGCGCGCTGTAGGTCGGGTTCTGGATCAGCAGCGCCGAGGGGTCGGGCAGCCGCTGGGTGCCCAGTGCCTTGGACTCCGAGTCGGTCGCGTCGCAAAGCGCCTGGCCCTTGAGAACCGTCCCGTTGGCGAGCTTCAGCCTCGGGGCCGGCAGGCCCACGCCTCCGGTGAGGTCCCGTCCCCGGTCGGGGACGTAGACCCGCAAGAGCAGCAGGTTGAGGTCCGCGGTGTCGCCGTCGATGGTCTCGAGGTTCGGCGGGTTGGTGCGGGCGTAGAGCACGTTGCGGTGAGCGGCGCCGTCCTTGGGCTCGAGCGGGAGCGGGTTGACCGTGTCCTCGACGGTGATCGTGTAGCGGCGATGCTTCGCGGTGCGCAGCGCCCCCCTGCGGAAGGGATTGCTCGAGCCCCCGTCGGGGTCGATCTGGTAGTCGGCGAGCGAGTCGACGCCGGCGCCGAGGATGTTGTAGGCGCTGACCGACATGTAGCGGGAGTGGGGGTAGGAGCCGCGGAGGGTGAGGGTGGTCCCGGCCGGGTGGCGGAAGTAGGCGGCCCAGTAGGTCGCCCCCGCGTCGGGGTAGGCGATGTTGTAGTCGTGGACCCCGAAGGCCCCGTAGCGCCAGAAGCAGTCGCTGAACCGCCCGCCCGCGATCGGGGGCGACTTCGCCGGCGTCGATGCGCCGGCCCCGGCGGCGCCTCCGAGAGCCAGGACGGTGAGCAGCGAGAGTGCGGTCGCGATCCGCTTCAGGCGCATTGCGGGCTCCCGATCCTCAGCGGCCCGGGTGGCAGCCGAGCTTCTGGAAGTCGGCCTTCGACATCTGGCGTGAGCGCGGGAAGTACGGCCCCATCACCTTCGCCTCGGTCCCCGGCGTCTTAACCCTCTGCGGCGCCCGGCCCCAGTTCGGGTCGGCGGCCATGAACCGCATGTAGAAAACGCCGACGTAGTCGCGCGAGGTCGGGGCCGGGTTGTCCTCCGGGTAGTTCTCGCCCTTGCCGAAATCCAGCCACTTGTACCCGCAGGCCAGGGTCGCGTTCTTGGGGCGGTCCTTCGGCTTGCTGATCACCAGGGTGTAGCGGCGGTCGCGGCGCAGCGGGACCTGCTGGTCGTAGACGCAGTCATAGCCGAGGCCCGAGACCGGTGAGGAGCCCGTGCACATCGACCAGTAGCGGACCTGGCCGGGGCGGGGCATCCGCTCGGCGCTCGGGAGCGTCGGGGAGAAGGTGGGCATCTTGCCTTTGACGGTCACCACCTTCCCGTACTTGAGGCTGACGTTGGCAGCCAGGTAGCGGGTGTCGGGGTTGGACTGGAAGCCGCCGACGTCGGACGGGGGGTAGGTGCTTGCGCGGAGGTCGGGGTCGTCGATGAAGATCCCTGCCACGCTGTAGAGGGCGTTCCAGAAGCGCTCCCACTTCGGAGGGTTGACGGCCGGGGCGCTCTCGGGGTCGGGGGTTCCCGCGACCAGCGTCTGCCAGAAGGCCTGGGGGAAAGTGCCGGCCACGCTCTTGTCGAAGATCGGGTCGAGCTGCTCGCAGGCGGCCTGGCCCTCGAGCTTGGTCCCGTCCTGGAGGTTGAGGGTCACCTTGGGCAGCCCGACCCCGCCGCTGCCGTCGCGCCCGCGGTCCGCCAGGTAGTTGCGCATCGCCATCCCGAGCCGGTCGGCCGGGTTGGTCGAGTTGGTGTAGATCGTGTTCGCTGCCTTCTTCGCGGGGACGGGCCCCGAGACGATGTGGACCGTGTAGGAGCGCTTCTTGACGTCGCGCCGGTGGGGGTGGACGAAGGGGTTGACCGAGCCGGGGTCGGGCTTGATGTGCTCGTCCCTGATGCTGTCGCCGGGGCCGATCTGGCCACCGCCCAGCCGGTTCCACATCGTGAAGGACATGTAGCGCTCGTGCGGATAGCGGCCGCGGAGAGTGATGCTCGAGCCGGCGGGCATCACGTACTGGGCGACGAAGTAGGTCGAGCCGACGTCGGGGTAGAGGTTGGGGTTCTGAATCGGCAGGGCGCCGGGGAGATGGGCGTAGTCGGTGCCCTTCGGGGGAGCCCAGAAGCAGTTGTGGTTGTAGCGCTGATTGGTCAGCTTCGCCATGGCCGGCGAGAGGTAGTGGTTGTCGGCCGCGGCCGGGGAGGCGCAGGCGGCGGCGAGTGCTCCCGCGGCGAGCAGGGTCGCGGAGGCGCACCGAAGTGCCGCGTTCGACCGGGCCCTGCTGCTCCGACGCTGCTTCGACATGGTTCCTCCCAGGGGATCGAGTTGGCTGCGCCCGACCCTACGGCACTATTTACCGATTGTCAATAGCCCTCCCCCGGGGTGGGACCTCTAATCACCGATATGCAGGGTCAAGAGGTCCCACGTCGCGGCCCCCAGGGGTGGGACCTCTAATCCTCGGTATGCAGGGTCGAGAGGTCCCACGTCGGGGCTGGCCGACTCCGGTGCAGGCCGACTCCGGTGCAGGCCGACGTCGGGTTGGGTTCCGGGGTGAGCTCGGGCCGACCTCGGGAGGGCGGCCGAGGCGGGGCCTGCAGAGGGCGGGCCGTGGGCTGGCGCAGGGCGCAGCCGCATGTGAGGGGTCGGCGCCGGAGCGCTGCGTCGCGGGCGGTCGCGCACACCTCGGTGTGGACACCCGGGATGGGCGCCCGCTAGCCCCGGGGGGCCTTGTCCAAACACCGCGGGCCGGCTTTAGTTGCCTGGTGCCATGGCGCTCCGCAGGGGGGCGCCGAAAAGAGGAGGGATGCCAATGAGGATTCACGGATGGAGGGCCCGCAGATCGGCGTCGCTGGTCGCGATCTCCCTGACCTTCGCGCTGGCCGTTTGCGGCGTCGCGGCGGCCGCGACGATCGTCGGCGACGACAACGACAACAACCTGACGGGGACGCCTCAGGCCGACCGGATCGACGCCAAGGGCGGCAACGACACCGTCGCCGCCCTGGCCGGCCCGGATCGGGTGCTGGCCGGGGACGGGGACGACGCCGTGGACGCCGGACCCGGGCACGATCGCGTGCTCGGCGGCGAGGGCGCCGACGCGATCGCCGGCGGACTCAAGGGCGACGAGCTGCTCGGCCAGGCGGGCAACGACCGCCTCGGCGGAGGCGAGGGGCGCGACCTGGTCCGTGGCCGCGAGGGCGACGACACCGAGCACGGCGGCACGGGCGCCGACGTCATCTATGCCGGCACCGGTGTCGACACGGCATATGGTGGGCCCGGTCCCGACATGATGTTCGCGCGGGCCCAGGCCGACGTTGCGGAGCCCGGCACGGACACGGTCCACGCCGGTCCCGGCGCAGACACCGTGTTCGTCCGCGACGGGGAGGCCGATGAGGTCAGCTGTGGCGCGGGCCGGGATCTGGTGTTCGCCGACGACCAGGACGTTGTCGGTCGCGGCTGCGAGCAGGTCCGCGTCGGCGAGCCGAAGCCCTCCGACGACGCCAGCGAGGTGGGCGCCTGAGGGGGCGGCCGATCGTCGCAGGCGCCTGAGGGGTGGCCGGATGGGCCGCACCTTGGCAGGAGGGGCGGGGCCGTGGGTCCCGCCCCTTGGCCGTGCGGGCCGGCGAGCCCCGGCCTGTGGTGCCGCCGCAAACCGCGGGCCGGCGAGTCCCGGCCTGTGGTGCCGCCGCAAACCGCGGGCCGGCGAGCCCCGGCCTTTGGTGCCGCCCAAGCCACCGGCGGCGACCCCGGCCGTGGGTGCCCCCCAAGCCGCCGGCGGTGATCCCGGCGGTCACCCCGTGTGCGCCTGCGAGGAGGCGCTCAGCCCTGGCCGGCGGCGTTGCGGGCCGAGCGGCCGATCAGGCTGCCGACCGCCGAGCAGCTCTCGCCGAGCCCGTAGCCGAGCGCCCCTGCCTGCACCTGACCGGCCGCCAGGGTGAGCCCGGCGACCACGCGGTCGCCGGCCGGGGAGCCCGGCGCCGGGGGTTGCTGCGCGACCAGCGCGTTGAGGTCTGCCGCCCGCCTCAGCCCGACGCCGAAGCGCTCCAGGGAGGGATCGTCGGAGGGCGGGGAGAGGGATTCGAGCCGCCCGCTGACGATCTCGATCACCCCCAGGTAGCTCCGGGCTTGCTCGGACACGGTCGCCCCGGCTGGCTGCTGCTCGCCGCGCAGGGCGAGGCGGCAGTTCGCCCGCATCGCCGCCGAGAACTCGTCGCGGCTGATCGTGCTCTCCGGGTTCCCCCCAGAGGAGTTCCCTGAGAAGACCCCGGTGGCGATCAGCACGGCGACGAGGAGCCCGAGCGCCGCTCCCGCACCGATCAGGAGGGTGCGCCGGGCCGGACCCGGGGGTCTGACCGGGAGCTCGGACGACGAGGCTGCACGTGATGGCGCCTCGGACGGGCCGGCGGGTCCGGACGGGGCAGCGGTCTTGGACGGAGCCCGGGACGGCGCGTTTGCCCCGGGCGGCGCCGGAGACTCGGGCGGCGCGGTTTCCTCGGACGGGCCGGTAGATCCGGGCTGCTTGGCGACCCCCGCCGGACCCGGAGATCCGGGCAGTTTGGCGACGCCGGGCGAGCCCGGAGATCCGGACGGCGCGGCGGGGCCGGGCGGGGGCGGGGGTCCGACCGGCGCCTCGGTCCCGGCTGCGGCCTGCGGCTGCGCAGGCCCGACCGCCGCGCCCGCCTCCCCCTCCTCGCCGCCCGAAACCCCGTAGGGGCCCTCCATGACCAGCTCCACGAGCTTCGCCCGCTTCTGGTTGTGAGGGAGCGGATCCACGCCGAACTTCCGGTAGAGGACGCGGAGGTGCGCCTTGACCGCGTCCACGCTGAGGAAGACCTCGGAGGCGATCTCCTGGTTGGTCGAGGGCGTGGCGTAGCGGTTTCCTCCGACCCGGGGACGGCAGAGGACCTCGAGGATCTGCCGCTGGGTCTCGGTGAGGCGAACCGGCGCCGCGGGGGGCGCGGCCCCCTTGCTCTCCTTCCCGTCGCCGGTCGGGGTTTGCTCAGGCATCGATCCAGGCGTCACGGTACTGAGACAAACACCCGGGAAACGTGTTCCTACCCCTGGGGTGCCTTGTGCCGAGGCGCCAGAGACCCCAGAATGCGGCCCGGATGATGCGCAAGTCGAGCAAACATGGACTCCTCGCGGCGCTTGCGTGCGCCGTGGCCCTGACCGTCCCGGTGGCGGCGCTCGCGCACGGTTCCTCGGTGGCGGTCGCCAGGCAGCCGAGCTTCGACAGCTCCTCGCTGAGGCTGGTCGGCGCCGGCGGGTTCGCCGCGGAGCGCAAGCACCCGGCCGTTCGCGTCACGGTCTGCCTGAGCAAGCGTTTCGCGGGCCGCTTCGTGAAGGTCCGCTGCAACACGAACACCAAGTCCGGCCGCATGGTGAAGGCGAAGGTCGCGGTCCCCGGGTGCGTCCGCGGCGCCTGGCGCACCGAGGTTCTCGGGCAGGCCCTGGGGCGGGATGGCTGGTCGCACGACGCCACCGACGCCAGCCGGATCTTCCGCTGCTAGGGCAGCGCCCGGCACCCCCCATGGCGCGGGGCCGCGCCGCCCGGGCCGGCCTCAGCCTCAGCTCGTGGGAACGGCAGGTGCGGTCGCGGCCCACCGCCAACGCCTGATCCGGGCCCGCTCCCCGTTCAGCTCGGGGATCTCCGGCGCCGGGCAGCGGGACGGGCCGGCCAAGGTTTGACAACCGCCGTCCGGGGCCCGGACGTAGGTGTCGCCAAACCCAACCACCCAAGGGAGGACAGCAATGAGGTTCAAGACGCTTGTGATCACCGCCGGCCTGGCCCTCGCCCTGGTCGCGGCCCCGACCGCGGCGGCTTCGAAGAAGAAGGGCTTCCACGGCCACCGCAGCGCCGGCTTCGGGGCGACCAGCCTGGTCGTCGACCCGGGGACGCTCGATGCCTTCGGCTCGCTCGGCGTCAGTCCGGGAGCGGTCTCCCCGGGCAGGCTCGACGGCGCCACCTACCGCTTCCCGATCACTAACCCGCTCGGGAACGCGATCCGTACCGGTGTCGTTCGGCACGCCGGAGGGATCTCT
Organism: Solirubrobacterales bacterium; assembly: GCA_046330315.1. GTDB lineage: Bacteria > Actinomycetota > Thermoleophilia > Solirubrobacterales > 70-9 > JAXLSZ01. The sequence continues at coordinate 286,202 of JAXLSZ010000006.1, read as the reverse complement.
CTGAGCGCCGGCGCCACCACCGTGAAGCTGACCGATTTCGACATCAAGCTGCGCGATCGGCTGCTTTACGGGAAGGTCAACGGGGCGGGCCCAGTCGCCCTGCTGGACCTCGACTACTCCGGTGCGGGGCTGCGCCCCCGCTGGGGCGGCATCGCGGTCGGTCCGGTGGGCACCACCCTCACCGCGGGGGCCGCGGATGCCCTCAACGCGGCGTTCGGGGTGTCGGCCTTCTCCGACGACACGGTGATCGGCAAGGCGACGATCTCCTACCGGATCTTCCCCTTCTAGGGGGGACAGGGAGCGCTTGGAGCGCGGGCCGGACACCCTCCGGCCCGCGCTTCGCTTGCCTGGGTCACCGTCCTAGGGCGAGACGATGCAGGCCGCGCCCTTGCAGTCCTCGAGCCTCTTGAGCTTGCCCTGAAGCCGTCTCTTGATCGACGCGTAGGCGGGGTCGGCGACCTTGTTGTGCATCTCGTAGGGGTCCTTGCGCAGGTCGTAGAGCTCCCTGGCCCCGTAGCTCCAGACCACGTACTTGTAGCGGCTGGTCCGCACACCCTGATAGGGCTGGTCGTAGGACATCGGGAAGCCGTCGCCGGCGAACAGCGGGGCCGTGGCCTCCAGCTCGATCGCTCGGTCGGGTGCCCTCGAGGGATGGCGGGCCACCGGCAGCAGCGAGATCCCGTCCTGGGTGCGGCCGGGCCTGGCTCCGGCGGCGTCGAGCAGGGTCCGGGCGAAGTCGATGTTGGAGACCTGCTTGCCGATCGTCCTGCCCCTGGGGATCCCCGGCCCGCGCAGGACGAAGGGAACCAGGATCGACTCCTCGTAGGGCGTGAACTTGTCGCCGGGTATCCGGTGCTGGCCCTGGACCCAGCCGTTGTCGGAGAGGAAGACGATCAGCGTGTTGCGGAACTGCCCGGTCTCGCGAAGGATCTGGACGATCCTGCGGACGTGGTCGTCGACCGCGCGCAGCGAGCCGAGGCGCCCCTGGTAGTCGAGCTCGAGCTGGTTGATCTGCCCGGCGGTCATCGCCGGGAGCTGGGCGACCTTGCTGTCGGGATCGGCGGGGTCGCTGTAGTTGAACGAGGGAGGCCGCGGCAGCACGAAGCTCTCGCTGAGCTTCCTGTAGCGCGGGGCCGGGCGGGGGTCGGCACCGGGCCGGCCGAGGATCGTCGTGGCGACGTCCTCGCGGTGCGGCGCCGCCGGCGCCCACCAGATGAAGAACGGCCTGCGCGACTTCGCCTGGCGGCGGACCAGCCGCTGGGCGATCGCGCCGGTCACGTCGGGCGAGTAGTCCTCTCGGTTCTCGGTGCCGTAGTAGCCCGGGGTGAAGATCGAGGCCGCCCAGGCGAGCAGCTGGGCGACGGTGGTGACGCCCGGGCTGACCTCGATCTTGGCGAACCTGACGAGGTCCTGGGCGAACTCGCGGTCCCCCCAGATCCGCAGCTTGCCGTTCACGTTCATCACGAAGTTGAAGTAGTCGTAGGCCGAGACGTCGAGCAGCCCGCGCCAGATCGAGAAGCCCACCGGCACCTCTCCGTGCCCGTCGCGCGCTCCGTACCCGTTCAGCCACTTCCCGATCAGGGCGGTGCGGTAGCCGGCCTTCTGCAGCCAGTGGGGAAGGGTGTCGCCGCGCCGCTTCATTCCGTACCAGCCGTAGGGGTAGAAGTTGCCCGCCACGCCGTGGTTGTGTGCGTACTGCCCGGTGATGAACGTGGCCCTTGCCGGGCAGCAGAGGGGGAAGGAGTCCACCGCGTTGGTGAAGCTCGTCCCCTTGCGGACCAGCAGCTTCTCGACGTTGGGCATGTGCTGCATGTCGGCGAGCGCCTGGTCGTCGGTCATCACCACGAGGATGTTGGGGCGCTTGCCGATCCCGGCCTTGCGCGCCTGCGCGGGTGAGAGCGGGCCGGCGAGGAGGCTGCACAGCAGGGCCGCGGATGCGAGGGCGCCGATCGTGGCGCGGGTTCGACGCTTGGGCACTTGGTCTCCTCTCTTTCTCCCGATCGCGGTCAAGCCGCCATCCCCTGCGGGCGGGGAGCGTCGCCGCGGGCCCAGCATAACGCTCTGTGTCACACAGTGTCAACTCCTCTATGCTTTCGCCTGTGGCCACGACCGCTCAAAGGGCGCGCAGGGCGCGCGCGCGCCGGACCCGCGAGGAGGTGCGGGCCCGCATCGTCGCCGCCGCGGTGGAGCTGGTCCGACATCGCTCCTACGCCGAGCTCAGCGTCGAGGGGGTGATGCGGGAGGCGGGGATCGGGAGGACGATCTTCTACCGGCACTTCGACGACATCGCCGATCTCCTTGTCCGGGCGAGCCGCGAGGCGATCGACGAGCTCTACGCGGCGCAGCCGCGCCCCGAGGAGATCGCGGCGGGGCAGGAGCCCGAGGCGATAAGAAGGGGCCTGGAGCCCGCTGTCGCGGTCTATCGCCGCCACGGTCCGCTGCTCCGCGCGATCGCGGAGGCCGCGGCGAGCGACCCGGACCTGGCGCGCGGGCACGCCGCCATGAGGGGGCGGTTCGAGCAGCTCAACGAGAGCTTCCTGCGCGACGCGCAACGGCGCGGCTCCCGGCCGCTCGCCGACGTCTCCGAGACGGCCCGGGCGATGACGGTGATCAGCGAGGCCTACCTTCTCGACGCCTACGGGCGCGAGCCCCGGGTGCCGGTCGAGGTGGCCGTTCAGACCCTGAGCGAGATCTGGCTCGCCCTCACCGCCCCCGAGGGGCGGACGGGAGCGGCCCCGACGGAAGGGAGCGAGAGTGGAAGCGGCGATTGAGCCGAGCGGAGAGCAGGTCAAGCGCCTCGCCTCCTCGACCGACACCGAGCCGATCGTGATGGTCAACCTGCTGCGGTTCAAGGAGGTGGCCGACGGGGTGGACGCGGAGGACGGGATCAGCGGCGAGGAGGCCTACGGTCGCTACGGCGCCGGCGTCGCCCCCTACCTGCAGGCCGCGGGCGGGCGGATCCTGGCGGCGGTGCGCTGCGAGGAGGGCGTGATCGGGCCGGAGGAGGGCGATTGGGACATGGTGATCCTCGCCGCCTATCCGAGCCGCCAGGCGTTCCTGGAGATGGTTTCCGACCCCGGCTACCAGGAGGTGCACCGCCACCGGGCCGCCGCCCTCGCCGACAGCAGGCTGATCCTCTCCAAGTCCCAGGTCCCCTGACCGCAGCGAAGGAGCCGACGATGGAAATCTTCCGCACCCCCGACGAGCGCTTCGACCGTCTCCCGGGCTTCGGATACGAACCCCGCTACGTCGAGGTGGGCGGCCTCCGCCTTCACCATCTCGACGAGGGCGAGGGCCCGGTCGTGCTCTGCTTCCACGGGGAGCCGAGCTGGTCCTACCTCTACCGCCGCATGCTCGACCGCCTCGTCGAGGCCGGCCACCGGGTCCTCTGCCCCGACATGGCCGGCTTCGGGCGCTCCGACAAGCCCACCGACCAGCGGTGGTACACCTACGACCGCCACACCGAGACGATCACTGCCCACCTCGACCAGATCGAGTTCTCCGACGCCACCGTGGTCGTGCAGGACTGGGGGGGCCCGATCGGGCTGCGCTGGGCGGTCGAGAACCCCGGGCGGGTCGGCCGCCTGGTGATCCTCAACACCGGCCTGTTCACCGGGCGGGTGAGCAAGGGCTTCATGGCCTGGCGCGAGTTCGCCGAGCGCACCCCCGACCTGCCGATCGGCAGGATCATCCAGGGGGCGACGGCGACCGAGCTGCCCGAGGAGATCGTGGCCGCATACGAGGCCCCCTTCCCCAGCCCCGAGAGCAAGGCCGGCGCCCAGCGCTTCCCGCTGATCGTGCCCCTCTCCGAGGACGATGCCGGGGCCGCCGAGATGCGGGCGGTCAACGAGGCGCTCGCGGGGTGGACGAAGCCGGCGCTGGTCGCCTTCTCCGACGCCGACCCCGTCTTCCCCTTCCCGCGGGCGGGTGAGGTGTTCACCGGGCTGATCCCGACCGCCGGCGAGCAGGTGCGGATCGAGGGCGCCGCCCACTTCCTCCAGGAGGACCGGGGCCCGGAGATCGTCGAGGCCATGCTCGACGCCTTCGGGCGCCCGATCGGTTGAGCGGCCGGGCGGTGGCGGGCCCCGAGGCCGAGGCCGGGGAGCGGCGGGACACCGCCGGCGCCTACTGGCCGTCGGTCTGGAGCTGCGAGGACGGCGGCCCGCGGCGGTGGGGAAGCGCGGCCGGGCAGGCGGGGCCCGGCATCCGTCCCGGCGAGGGCCTGCGGGTGGCGGCGGCGCGCGACTGCTTCGCGGCCGACATGCTGATCCGCCGCGAGCCCGGAGAGCTCTTCGCCCTGCGGCACAGGATGCCGCTCGGCGACCCGCTGAGAAGGCCGACCGACACCTGGGTCGAGCGTCTCGACCCCGAGACGCTCGAGCCCCTGGGCAGGACCCCGAGCCTCCCCGGCGGCACCTACTGGCCGGGCGGCATCGCGGCGCACGAAGACGGCGACCTGCACATGGTCTTCGGCGCCTGGGCCCACCGGATCACGCCGGGGCTGGAGGTTCTCGCCTCGCACCGCCTGCCGGTCGACCGCCCGCACAACTCCTTCGTCCTGCTCGACACCGGCGAGCTGGTGACGAAGGACTGCGACGCGCCGGAGGGGCTGGCGCCCTCGACCGTCTCGGTGCTGGACCCCGAGACGCTGCTGCCCGTGGCTGCGCCGCTGCGGCTGCCCGAGCCCTGCGTGGCGCGCCTCGCCTGCGACGGCGAGCGGGTCGTCGCGGTCGGTTCCGAGACGGTCTTCGGCCTGCGGCTCGACCGCGGGGCCGCCCGGCTGGAGGTCGAGGAGTGGCGCCCGCGCTACGAACTGGGGCCCGAGCAGAGCTACGGCTGGGACCCGGTGATCACCGACGAGCACGTGCTCTGGATGGACAACGGGCGCAACCGCACCGACCGCACGATGCGCGACACCGGGGTGGCCCCGGGGCCGGTGCGCCTCTGGTGGGCCCGGCGCGACGACCCCGGCGCGGTGCGCTCGGTCGAGATCAGCGGCCTGCCCTACGGGACCGAGTCCAACCCGCCGGCCTGGGATCCCCGCAGCGGGGTCGTAGTCGCCTACGACGCGGGGAACGCGGTGCTCCGCGCCTGGCGCCTGGCCGGCGAGGAGATGGAGCCGCTGTGGCGCCGCGACGGCTTCGCCCACGCCGGGCACCTGATCGTCTACCCCGACACCCGCGAGCTGGTCGTCCAGGACTGGCGCGACACCGCGCTGCTCCGCCGGCGCCCCCTGAGGGGTGCGCTGAAGCCCGCCTTCCAGCTGCTCGGCAACTCCGAGCGGGCGCGGCGCGCCTCGCTGCGGGGCGGCGCCGACCAGCTCGTCGTCCTCGACCTCGACAGCGGCGAGGAGCGGGGCAGGGTCGGGGTGCCCTCGCCCAGCCAGGCTTTCCTCTTTCCCGCGCCGGGCTTCGGGCGCGACATCTACTACCTCTCGCTGACCACGATCGCCCGCGTCGAGGTCTGCTGAGCCGCTGGCGCTAGCCGCGGTCGCCGGCGATCCGCACCAGCTCGGCGACCACCTCGGCGGGCTGCTCGGGCAGATGCGCCGACGGCGAGGCACCGGGGTGGGCATGGGCGATCCGCACCCGTAGCGCCAGGGGGCGGATCGTGAATCGCAGCGGCGGGTCGAGCACCACGGCTTCGCCGTCGATCCCGGCCGGGATCGGGCCCTCGGAGTCGACCTCGAAGCTCCGCGCCGACCACTCGCGCCAGGGCCGTTTCAGCACCGGAGCCGAGCTGGCGGCGGGCGGCTCCAGCACGGTCACCCCGAGCTCCCCGTCGTCTATCCGCGGGCGGGTCCCCGAGTCGAGCGGGCGACCGAGCCGGTAGCGGTTGTTGGAGACGAGGATCACGGCGCCGGTGCTGTGCTCCCCGCCATGGCGGTCCCGCCAGCGCAGGTCGAGCGCCTCGCCCTCGGGGCCGATCACGTCGGGCAGGGTGTCGAGCAGCGTGCGCAGCTTCGCCTCCCGGTAGCCCTCGCGCTGCACGGCCTCGGCGTAGAGACCGAGCGAGACGTTGTTGACGAACACCCGCCCGTTCACCTCGGCGAGGTCAACGCGGCGCTCGCCCCCGTGCACGAAGGCGTCGAGCGCTCCGACCACGTCGTCGCGGTCCACGCCGAGGTCGAGCGCGAAGTGGTTGCGTGTCCCCGCCGGGATGCACGCGTAGGGCAGGTCGTGCTCGGCGGCGGCCTCGGCGACGATCGCCTGCGACCCGTCGCCACCGGCCATCGCCAGGGCGTCGGCGCCCTCCGCGACCGCGGTCCGTACGAGCTCGCGCAGGTCGTCGTCCCGCTTCAGCTCGACGGCCCGGATGCCCCGCGCGGCCGCCTCCTCGGCGAGCCCGAACTGCTCCGCCTTGCCCCCGCCCGACTTCGGGTTGAAGAAGAGGACGGCGGCCCGCGGCGGCGGGGCGGGGGGGAGGGCGACGTGGACCCGGAAGGCGGCACGCGCGGCGAGCAGCGCCAGCCCGAGCAGGACCGCCGCGAGGAACGCCTCGGCCAGGATCCCCTGGCCCTGGGCGATCGCCAGGGTCGCGGCGATCAGCAGGAACATCCCCGCCACTCCGCCCCAGCGGGCCGGGCCCCGCCGCCGGGCGCCGAACCAGGCCGAGGCGACGGCCAGCGGCACCCCGACCAGGACCGCGATGCCGCCGAGGGGGTGGCTGACCAGCACGCCGAGGGCGACGACGAGGGCCACCGCGAAGAGGACGATCGCCGCTATCGCCGCTGTCTGCCTTCGCCTCATCACCGCCTGCATATCACGCCGGCGCTGACCCGGGCGACTCCCTCTAGGATGGACCCGTGAGCGGGCGCACCTGGGACGTCTACCTTTCCGGCGAGATCCACAGCGACTGGCGCGAGCGGATCGAGCGCGGCGCGGAGGCGGCCGGCCTCCCCGTCACCTTCTCGGCTCCGGTCACCGACCACGAGGCCTCCGACGACGCCGGGGTCGCGACGCTCGGTCCCCAGGAGGAGAAGTTCTGGGCAGATCACACCGGCGCCGGCGTCAACGCGATCCGCACCCAGACCCTGATCCGCTCGGCCGACGTCGTCGTCGTCCGCTTCGGCGAGAAGTACCGGCAGTGGAACGCCGCCTTCGACGCCGGCTACGCGGCCGCGCTCGACAAGCCGGTGATCACCCTCCACGACGCCGAGTTCGACCACGCGCTGAAGGAGGTGGACCGGGCCGCCCTGGCGACGGCCCGCACCTCCGAGCAGATCGTGGACGTGCTCCGCTACGTGATCGAGGGCAGGCTTCGGGAGCCGTCCGCCTCGGGCTCCTGAGCGGGAGGCCGCCCCTGCGGCGCCCTAGCCCGCATCTGGCGGTGCCGTAGGGTGGGACCTCGATGTCCGACGCGAACCGCCAGCTGATAGAGCGCCTCTACGCGGCCTTCGGGCGCAGCGACGGCGAGGCGATGGCCGCCTGCTACACCCCCGACGCCCACTTCCGCGACCCGGCGTTCGGCGACCTGGAGGGACCGGAGGTGGGGGCGATGTGGCGGATGCTGACCGGGCGGGCGACCGATCTCTCGATCCAGCTTCGGAAGCACCGGGCCAGCGACGAGGAGGGGACGGCCAACTGGCGCGCCCGCTACACCTTCAACCAGACCGGCCGCCTGGTCGAGAACGATGTCCAGGCGTCCTTCCGCTTCCGCGACGGGCTGATCGCCGACCACCTGGACGATTTCGACCTCGGGGCCTGGGCGCGCCAGGCGCTGGGGCTCCGGGGAGTCCTGGTCTCACTGCTGCCGCCGCTGCGCGCCAAGGCCCGCGAGAGGGCCCGCACGCAGCTCGAGGCCTTCATCGCCGACGAGCGCACCCGGGCCTGAGCCGCTCCCAATCCCAAGCCCCGCCGACGAGAGTGAAGATAAGCATCCATGCGCTGGTTTCGATCACTCTCGCGAGCGGGGTTGGGCGGCGGGGGTGACGGAGCGCTTCACTCCCCCTCGTCGAGGTCGCCGAACAGGCACTCGCGGGGAGACTTGTCGTCGCGGAAGCGGACGAAGCGGGCGCCGTGGCGAATCCGGCCCGCGGTGGCGTGGTCGTAGCCGACCTCGATCACCAGCTCGGGGCGCAGGGCGACCCACTGGAGGTCGCGCCCGCCGGTCCAGCGGCTCGGCTCGGCGGTGCCGCTCTCGCCGCTCTCCAGCGGCTCGAGCATGGTGCGCAGCCTGCGCTTCTCGTCGGCGCTGAAACCGGAGATGTGCCCGACCGGGCGGAGCTCCGCACCGTCGTAGAGGCCGAGGATCAGCGAGCCGACGGTCCCCTCCTCCTTGCCGGGCCGCAGGCCCATCACGACGCATTCGATCGTCCGCTCCCGCTTGACCTTCGCCATCCCGCGGCGCTTGCCCTGCTCGTATGCCGCGTCGAGCCGCTTGGCCATCACCCCCTCGCCCTTTCGCAGCCACGGCGCCGCCTTCTCGGGGTCCTCGGTGAGCTCCGTGAGCTCGATGCCGCTCTCCGTCGCCAGCTCCTCCAGCCGCCGCCGCCGCTCGCCGAAGGGGGCGTCGAGGAGCGACTCGCCGTCCTCGGCGAGCAGGTCGAAGGCGACGTAGCCGGCCGGGATCTCGCGGGCGAGCAGGCCGATCCGCGACTCGGCCGGATGGATGCGGCTCTGCAGCGCATCGAAGACCAGGTTGCCCTCCTCGTCGCGGATCACCAGCTCTCCATCGAGGACGTAGCGCCCGGGCGGGAAGCCGAGCTCCGGGAAGTACCGCGACAGTGCCTTGGCGCCGCGGGACTGGATGTAGGACTCCTCGCCGTCCACGAAGACGATCGCCCGGAAGCCGTCCAGCTTCGGCTCGTAGGCCCAGCCCTCGCCGACCGGCAGCTCCTTGCGGGTCAGCGCGAGCTGGGGCTTGACCGGCGGCCGGAGGGGAAGCTTCACCTCACCCTCACCACCCCAGCGGCCCCGCGCGTCCGGCTATCCCGGGAGCGCTCAAGCCGCCACCCTGACCCAGTCGCCGGTCCGCCGGCCGGGCAGGTAGGGGCTTCCGAGCCGCTTCGCCACGAGCCCGGGCAGCTTCCGCTCACCCGCCGCCTTCAGCAGCGCCGCGCCGTCCCCCCGGTGGGAGGCCGGCGTGCTCCAGGCCGGGCCGTCGAGGCAGAGGTCCTCCAGCAGCTCGCGGCGACTCTCGTAGGAGAGGGGGGCGACGGTGCGCCCGTCGAGGAAGATCACGTCGTAGAGCATGATGGTCGCGGGGTGCCGTCCGGCCAGCCGCCGGGCCGCCGACCCGCTCCCGGCCCGCCTGCGATCACGCAGGCGTCGAGGCGCCGGCAGGCCGCCGGGCCCCGGCACCACGACCTCCCCGTCGAGCACGGCCTCCACCGACCCCATCGCCCTTGCGATGCGGCGGAGCTCGGGGAAGAGCTCCACGGTCTCGACGTCGACGCCCCTGCTCCGCGAGCGCCTGATATGCCCCGGCTCGCACCACAGCAGCGTCCGCAGGCCGCCCCAGGAGATCTCGAACGCCCAGTCCGCCTCCCCGGCGGGCAGCCCGCCGCGGCGGGGCAGCATCGGGCGCAGCTCTCCGGGGAGGGGTTGGCGCCCGGGGTCGGTGGGCGGTGAGATGCGGTGGATCATCCAGTTCTTCCCGCCGGTGCGGAAGAGGGCATAGCGGCCCCGCACCCTCTCGCCCCGGAACTGCGCGATGACCTCGTCATCGCGGAGCTTGGTGGCCTCGTAGGTTCCCCGGTCCCAGACCGCCATCGACCCGCCCCCGTACTCGCCGGCCGGGATCTCGCCCTCGAAGTCGAGGTAGGAGAGCGGGTGGTCCTCGGTTCGCACCGCGAGGCGATTGGCCGAGCGGTCGGGGAGCTGGGGCACGCCACGCGGCAGCGCCCAGGAGAGAGCCACCCCGCCGTGCTCGATCCGCAGGTCCCAGTGGAGGTTGGTGGCATCGTGCTGCTGGACGACGAAGCGGCCCGAGGAAACGACCTCGCCCGGCCCGGCCCGGCGGCCTTCCACGGCCCCCTCGCCCGGCGCTCCCCGCGGGCCTTCCTCGGCCGCCCCGTCCGGCGCTCCCCGCCGGCCTTCCTCGGCCGCCCCGGACGGCTCGCCGCTGCGCTCGAGGTCGCGCCTGCTCCGGTAATCGGCGAGCGGGTCGCGCGGCATCGTCGGCGGCGCTGCGCTCAGGCCGACGCCGGCTCCGCGACCGCCGGCTCCGAGGAACCCTCGAGCGGGTGGTGGCAGGCCGCGGTGTGCCCCTCGGGCCCGCGCACCTTCAGCTCGGGCTCCTCGCCGGCGCAGATGTCCGTCGCGCGCGGGCACCGGGTGTGGAACCTGCAGGCCGAGGGCGGGTTGATCGGGCTCGGGACGTCGCCCTCGAGGATCACCTGCCGGCGCTCGCGGTTCTCCCGGGGGTCGGGGATCGGGACGGCCGAGAGCAGGGCCGCGGTGTAAGGGTGGACCGGGTGGGTGTAGAGGCGGTCGGCGGGCGCGTCCTCGACGATCTTGCCCAGATACATCACGGCGATCCGGTCCGAGACGTGGCGGACGACGCTGAGGTCGTGGGCGACGAAGATATAGGTCAACCCGAACTCGTCCTGGAGGTCGTCGAGGAGGTTGATGATCTGCGCCTGGATCGAGACGTCGAGCGCCGAGACCGGCTCGTCGGCGACGATCAGCTGCGGCCTCAGCGCCAATGCCCGGGCGATTCCGATCCGCTGACGCTGGCCTCCCGAGAACTCGTGCGGGTAGCGGTTGTAGTGCTCCGAGGAGAGGCCGACCCGCTCCAGCAGCTCCTGCACCTGGCGGCGCAGCTGCTTGCCCGAGGCGATCTTCTGGAGCTTCAGCGGGTCGCCGACGATCTGGCCGACCCGCTTTCGCGGGTTCAGCGAGGCGTAGGGATCCTGGAAGATCATCTGCATCTCGCGCCGGATCGGCTGCAGCCGGCTCCTCGAGAGCCCGGCGATCTCCCTCCCCTTGAACTTGACCGAGCCCGAGGTCGGTTTCAGCAGCTGCATGATCGTTCGGCAGGCGGTCGACTTGCCGCATCCGGATTCCCCCACCAACCCCAGCGTCTCGCCCTTGTTGACGGCGAAGCTGATGTCGTCCACGGCCCTCACCCGGGCGACTTCGTGGTCGATCAGCAGCCCCTCCTTGATCGGGAAGTGCTTGACCAGGTTGGTGACCTCGAGCAGCGGCTCGCCCGTCACTTCGGCGCCTCCAGGCCTATCCGGCCCTCGACCTCACGGATGGCGCGCTTCTCCTCCGGCGCCTTCCAGCAGCGGTCCAGGTGGCCGGGAGAGTCGGGAAGACGGGCCTCCAGCCCCGGGTTCTCGGTGCAGCGCGAGAACGCGTGGGGGCAGCGCGGCCTGAACGCGCATCCCTTCGGAGGCGCGATCAGGGACGGCGGCGCGCCCTTGATCTGGGGAAGCCGCCGCGGGCGGGGGCGATCGAGCCTCGCGAGCGAGCCGAGCAGCCCCCAGGTGTAGGGGTGCTGGGGGTCGTAGAAGATCTCGTCCAGGGTTCCCTGCTCGACCACCCGTCCGCCGTACATGACCAGCACCCGGTCGGCGATCTCGGCGACCACCCCGAGGTCGTGGGTGATCAGGATCACCGCCAGGTCGCGTTCGCGGTTGAGCTGCTGGATCAGGCGGATGATCTGCGCCTGGATGGTCACGTCGAGCGCCGTGGAGGGCTCGTCGGCGATCAGCAGGCTCGGCTCGAGAGCCAGCCCCATGGCGATCATCGCCCGCTGGCGCATGCCGCCGGAGAACTCGTGCGGGTAGTTGTCGACCCGGTCGGCCGGGGCCGGGATCCCGACCGCGTCCAGCATCTCGATCGCGCGCTCGCGGGCCTGCGGCTCGGGGACGTCGCGGTGGGTGCGGATGGCTTCGACGATCTGCTTGCCGACCCGGTAGACGGGGTTCAGCGAGGTCATCGGATCCTGAAAGATCATCGCGATCTCGTCACCGCGGATCTCCTGCATCTCGGGTTCGCTCGCGCTTGTCAGCTCCTTGCCGCGGAAGTTGATCGAGCCCGTGATCTCCGTGTTCGGCGAGCGCGTCAGACCCATGATCGTCTGCGCGGTGACGCTCTTTCCCGAGCCGGACTCGCCGACTATCGCGAGGATCTCGCTCGGCCCCATCTCGAAGGAGACGTCCTGAACGGCGCGCAGCACGCCGTCCTCCGTGGTGAAGCTGACCCCGAGACTCTGGACCGCGAGCATCGGGCCCGCGCCCACCGCCTGCGCACCGCCGGGTGCGCCCTCGCTGCCGGCGAGGGTGCTCATGCCATCTCCGCCGAGGTGCCGAGCCGGATCCGGGGGTCGAGGTAGGCGTAGGCGACGTCCACGATCGCGTTGAAGAAGACGACGAAGAAGGCTCCGAACAGGGTCACGGCCATGATCGGCGGCAGGTCCTGGTTGGCAATCGACTGGGCGGCGTACTGCCCCACACCCTGGAGGTTGAAGAAGACCTCGGTGATGATCGCGCCCCCGCCGATGATTGCGGCGAAGTCGAGGCCGAAGAGGGTGACGATTGGGATCATCGCGTTGCGCAGCACGTGCCGGGTGCGCACCTGGTGGACGTTGAGGCCCTTGGCGCGCGCGGCCCGAACGTAGTCCTCGTTCATCACGTCGAGCATGTTCGAGCGCAGCACGCGGCTGTAGAAGCCGACGAAGAGGACGGCCAGGGTCGTCCAGGGGAGCACCAGGTGCGTGAACCACTGCCAGGGATCGTCCTGGATCGGCACGAAGCCTCCGTTGGGGAAGATCGGGATCTTCTGCGTCAGGTAGATGTAGAGGATCGCCGCCAGCCAGAAGACCGGCAGCGAGATCCCTGCCAGGGCGAGGATCGTCAACGCCCTGTCCATCAGCTTCCCGGCGTGCACGGCGGACAGATAGCCGAAGAGGATCCCGAAGAACATCCAGATGATCGCGGCTCCGAAGCACAGTGAGAACGTGGCCGGAATCCCGTCCTTGATCTGCTGGGTGACGTTGAGCTGGCTCTGGTAGGAGACCAGGCTGCCTGTGAAGATCTTCTTCATCATCGTCAGGTACTGCTGGGGCAGGGATTCGTTGAAGCCGAATTCCTTCTTCACGTTGGCGATCAGCTGGGGGGTCGCGTTCTTGCCGGCGATCCGCCTGGCGGCGGCATCGGTGCCACCGCCCGGGAGCACGTTGAAGATCAGGAAGACGAGGATCGAGACCGCGAACAGCACCAGGACCATCCTCACCAGCCGCCTGGCGATGAAGCGGGCCATCAGGCCTCCTCGGGGGCCGGCGCCGGCGCCGGCGCGGCAGCCGGCGCGGACTTCTTCTTGCGCAGGTGGATCTTCGACTTCGGGTCGAGCGCATCGCGCAGCCCGTCGCCGAACACGTTCAGCGCCAGCACGGTCAGCAGGATCATCAGGCCGGGGAGGGTGATCAGGCGGGGCACGCTCTGGATCAGCGAGAAGCCGTTGGCCGCCATGCTGCCCCAGGAGGAGTTGGGCGGCTGGACCCCGGCACCGAGGAAGGAGAGAGCGGCCTCGAAGAGCATGTTGTTGGCGATCGCCAGGGTGAAGAAGACGATGATCGTCGACCAGAGGTTGGGCAGCAGCTCGCCGAACATGATCCTCATCGGGCCCGCGCCCTGCGCCACGGAGGCCTCGACGAACTCCTTCTCGCGCAGGGAGAGGATCTCCCCTCTCAGCGGCCGCAGCATGTAGGGGGTCGAGACCAGCCCGATGATCAGGATCGGGATCCAGATCGAACTGCTCGGGATCTGGATCGGTCCCAGGTTCAAGCCGTTGCCCGCCGCCAGCGCGGTTCCGAGCGCGATCCCCAGCAGCAGCACCGGGAAGGCCCAGATGATGTCCATGACCGCGCCGATCACGGCGTCGATCTTGCCGCCGAAATAGCCGGCCAGCAGACCGAAGACCACGGCCAGGAACGTCGTGATCAGCGCAGAGACGATGCCGATGATCAGCGAGGTCCGCCCCCCGTACATCAGCCGCACCATCTCGTCGCGTCCGAGGGTCCCGTCGGCGCCGAGGAAGAACTTGCCCCCGGCGTCGAAGTAGACGGGCCCGATCGGGAGCCCGTCGATGCTGACCACGTCCTTCTTCTCGCCGTTGATGCTCAGAACCTGAGTCGTGTGAGTCGTGTTGGGGCCGGTGTGGGCGACGTGATTCGCCCAGAGAGGCGCCGCAAGGACGAAGATGACTATCGCTATGAACAATCCGAGGAAGCCGAGCGCGACCCAGTTGTTGCGCAGGCGACGGTAGGCCAGATACCAGGGGCTGCGGCCTTCGAACTCGGTCGCCTCATGGGCCGAGAAGTCGTCGACGGGGAGGGCCTCCGGATCGAGCGTCGCCTCCGTGTACGGCTCGATCATCTGGCCGCCCAGGGGCGCCTCGGCATCCCGGCGGCGGCCTGGTATCTCCTCGCCGCCGTCCGTCACGATCGGCTCTCCGTCACGATCGGCTCTCCATCAACCCGGGCAGCCTATCGCTCGCGGGGGTGGGGGCCCGACGCCCCTCCCCTCCACGTGGAAGGGGGGCCCGCGGGCCCCCCTTCCAAGGCGATCTTCGAGGAGCGGCTACTTGAACTGGAAGCTCGTGTAGTCGCCCTCGAACGTCGGGTTCCAGATCACCTTGTCGAAATCGATGTCGCTCGAGACGAAGAGCGCCAGCGTCCGGTTGCCGTAGGGCGCCCAGACCGCCTGCTTCATGAAATCCTTGTCGAGAGCCGCGTACTGGCTCTCGACTGACGGCGTCAGCGGAACCTGCGCCAGCTGGTCGATCTTCTTGTTGAGCGCCGGGTCGTTGTTCTGCGAGAACACCTCGTTGTTGACCGGGAGGATGTTCTCGCCGTTGAGCAGCGGATCGAAGAAATCGTTCGGGTGCGGATAGTCCTCGAACCAGTCGCTGAACCCGATGTCCAGGTTCGGCGTGCTCGTGTTGCCGATCACCGTGAAGTAGTTCGCGGCGCCGATCTGCTTGAGCTGCGCGTTGAACCCGATCTTCTTGAGGACATCCTGCAGGTAGGCCCCGGCGTCGTTGTTGGGGGCCTCGTCGTCGGTCCAGACGGTGATGTCCTTGTCCTTGACCCCGGACTGGGCGACCAGTTGCTTCGCCTTCTGCAGGTTGTAGGGGTAGAGCACGTACTTCTTGTACCCCGGGAAGTCCTTCGGCAGGATCTGCTGGGTCGGCGAGAGCTGACCGGAGTAGATCCGCTGCAGGGCCTTCGGGTCGACCGCGTAGTTGACCGCCTGGCGGACCTTCTCGTTCGAGAAGGTCGGGCTCTTGTAGTTCATCCAGTAGTAGTAGGTGCTGAAGGTCGGCACGACCCTGAACTGGGTCCCCTCGTACTTGGACTTGATCTCCGCGTAGCGGTCGGGCGGCGGCGGGTTGTACATCCAGTTGATCGTGCCGTTGATGACGTCGTCCGTCTGGGCCGAGTCGTTGGAGTTGATCGTCAGCACGATCTTGTCGACGTGGCCGCTGGGGATGTCCGGCATCTTCGGGCCGTTGTTCTTGGCCCACTGCGGGTTGCGCTCCTGCGTGAACCCGGTCCGCGGGCTGTTGCTGACGAAGGAGTAGGGGCCGGTTCCCGGGATCGGGGTGGCGCTCTGGTCCTTCATCGGGGTGTTCTGGGGCACCGGCGCCACGAACAGCAGCGCCAGCTCGTTGCTGAAGGTGCCTCGCGGTTTGGTCAGGTCGATCTTGATCTCGCCGGTCTTGTCGTTCGAGGTGATCCCGGGGATGTCGCCCTTCTTGGTCTTCTGGAAATTGTTGGCGCCGACGATGTCGGTGTAGAAGGCCGAGCCCCCGGAGTCGAGGGTGAGCATCCGCTTCACGGCGAACTCGAAATCGCCGGCCTTGACCGGCTGCCCGTCGGAGTACTTGAGGCCCTTGCGCAGGGTCATCGTGTACGTCTTGCCGCCGTTGGTGATCTTCGGCAGGCTCTCGGCGAGGCCGGGGATCACCTGCGATCCGGCCGCGCCCTCGGCGTGCTTGTAGGTCAGCAGCGGGATGTAGGTGTTCCACATCTCGGTCCAGCCGTCGGCCGTGTACGAGAGCTGAGGATCGATGTAGTCGGCGGCGGAGGTGTCGGCGACCTTCAGCGTTCCGCCTTCCTTCCCGCCGGAGGAGCTTGAGCTGCTCCCGCAGGCCGCCAGCGCGATCGACGACGCGACGACGAGCCCGATCAGGCTCAGAACGGTCCCTAGCTTCTTCAACTCACGACCTCCCGGTCTGACTCTTGGATTCCTCGCCGCTGGTTGCCGCGAGCGGTTTGCCCGGGTTTCCTTTCGGCGCTCCCCGGGCATCTCTCTTCGAACGCAACTCCACCATAACGCGATCCCCCGCGTCAAGGTCTTGCGAGCTTCCGGCGGGCGGGCGCCGCGCCTCGTAGCTCGACCGGGTCGCCCAGCGCGAGCCGAGCAACGCCGCGGCCGCCAGGGCGACAGCGACCACGCCGGCGCCGGCGATCAGGAAGGTGGCGCGGGGGTCCTGCTCGGCGGCGATCAGGCCACCGAGCAGGAAGCCCACCCCCGGCATCGCCGCCCCGATCGACTCCAGGACGCTGATCACCCGGGCCTGCATCTCGGTGGCGGTCAGCTCCTGCACGGAGCTGACCATCGAGACCCACTGGACGCCGTTGCCGGTGCCGCCGAGCACCGAGGCGGCGCAGGCGACGGCCAGGGTCGGGGCAACGGCGATCCCCAGGTACCCGGCGCCGACCGCCAGGGTGCTGAAGAACAGCAGGTAGGCCAGCGATCCCCGCCTCATGCCGGCGAACAGCAGGCTGCCGATCACCATTCCGGCTCCCCAGCTGGCCAGCAGCAGGCCGTACCCCGAATCCCCGGCGCCGAGGGTCTCCTTGGCGTAGATCACCTCCACGGGGATCACCGCCGCGAAGAAGACGAAGGCGACCGCCTGGCTGCCCAGGAGCCTGCGCAGCGTCACCCGCTGGCGGATGTAGGCGAACCCCTCGCGCAGCCTGCCGGCCCCCGTCTCCGGCTCCGCGCCGGAACGGGGCAGCGGCCCGGCGGTGAGCAGGATCCAGGCGATCGCGTAGAAGGAGGCGGCGTCGGCCAGCAGGGCGGTCTGGACGCCGAACCCGGCGACGATCAGCCCGGCCAGGGCCGGGCCGACCGCGGCGCCGCCGGTGAAGGCGACGTTGAGGATCGCGTTCCCCGCCCGCAGCTCTTCGGCCGGGCCGAGCAGCGCCGCGACGACTGCCCGGGTCAGCGAGCGCCCGGTCAGCGCCAGGGCGCCGTCCACCGTCGCAACGGCGATCACCGCGGCCAGCGAGAACCTGCCCGAGCCGGCCAGCAGCGCCAGACCGCCGAAGGCCGCGGCCTCGGCGCAGTAGATCACCGGCAGTGAGAAGCGCGGCGCCGGCCTCTCGGCCCGGGCGACCAGGATCGGCGCCAGCACCGAGGGCAGGAAGCGGGTGCCGAGGAAGAGGCCGGTGGTGGCGAAGGCGCTGCCGGTGCGGTCGTAGACCAGCACGGCGAGGGCGACGACCCCCATCCAGTCGCCGATCTCGTTGATCGCGTAGCTGACCGCCAGGCGCCTGAACATGGGCCGGCGAAAGGGCGCCCGCAGCGGCGATTCAGCCATTCAGTCCGCCTTGCCGCCTAGGCTTTGCACAAGATTTCCTGCAGATGCACAAGTTTCGGGCGATTTGTGGTACAAGTTGCGCAGCAAGTTAGAGCTTCGGGCCTGGATCTCGGGCGACTACTAGAAGAATCTGGAAGGGGACAGAATGGGCTTCCGCCACTAGGACTTTCACAGACGAACGCTACTTGCAACGTTCGTTCCAATACGGAGGGCGTCCTGCGCGGGGCGCCCTTCGTGCTTTTCGCGGGGACTGCGGGGGGTCCTGCCGCCCGGCCCGGCCAGGCGGCCGGCGGGCCGCCGGCCGCTCCCTCAGCCGGCGCCGCCGTTCCGGCAGATTTCTGCCAGCCCGCCCGGCGCCCCTGAGGGGTAAAGGTCGGGGCCCTAGCCTCCGATACAGCCAAGTAGCGTCCGTCGCAAGGCGCCTGCCCGCCGAAGGGAAACCCGCCTTTTCACGGAATCCCCAGGGGCGGCTCGCGCGACCGGCAAGGGCGCTCGAGCGCGTCCAGAGATGCCAGACAAGAAGCGCCCAAGCCGTTTCGCCGTCGCCGTCCAGATCGGCGGGATCGCCGTTGCCCTGGGGGTGGCGGTCTGGCAGGCGCCGGAGGCCGACTGGGACCTGCCGCTGTTCGGCGTCCTGCTCGCCTTCTCGCTGTTCAGCGACCTGACCGCGGTCCCGACCAACTCGCGGGTGAAGATCTCGGGCAGCTTCCTCGCGCTGGTCGTGGCGATGGTCCTGCTCGGCGGGACGCCGGCCGCGCTGATCGGAGTGCTGACCATCCTCGCGGGCTGGCTGCGATGGCGCGATCCCTCGCATTACCTGCTCAACAACCTCCTCACCTACATCGCCTTCCCGCTGATCGGCGGCATCGTCTTCCACCTGGTGATCGACGCCGCCGGGATCACCGACAACGAGCCGGTCTACTACCTGCTGGTCTTCGGGCTCTTCCAGCTAGCCCTGGCGATCAACTTCCTGATGATCGCCGGCTACGGCGCCTACGTGGAGCGGATTCCCTTTTCGGGCAAGCTGAGGGTCCTGCCGCCTGTCCTGCCCTCCGAGTTCGCCAGCGCCATGCTCGCGGTAGGGGTCGCCTTCATCTACCACCAGATCGGGATCGCCGCGATCGCCCTGTTCGGCGTCGTGCTGATCACCTTCCAGTACCTGCTGGGCGCCCTGCTGCTCTCCCAGCAGCGCGCCGAGGAGCTGGAGCTGCGAAGCAAGCAGCTCGCCAGCTTCCAGGTCGGGATGATGAGCGCGCTGCTGCGTACCCTCGACCTGCGCGACCAGATGACCGCGCGACACAGCGCCGCGGTGGCCCGCTACTCGCGGGCGATCGCCGAGCGCGCCGGCCACAGCCGCCGCCAGGCCGAGCTGGTCCACATCGCCGCGCTCCTGCACGACATCGGCAAGTTCATCCTTCCCGACCGCATCCTCAAGGCCAACGTGCCGCTCACCGACGAGGACTGGATGCTGATCCGCCGCCACCCCGCCCAGGGCGCCAAGGTCGTCTCCTCCGTGGACGGCTACGGGCCGGTCGCGGAGATCATCATCGCCCACCACGAGCGCATCGACGGCAAGGGGTACCCCCGCGGGATCAAGGGCGAGGAGATCCCCGAGCTGGCCCGGATCATCTCGGTCGCCGACACCTACGACGTGATGACCGCCCGCGACTCCTACCGCTCGCCGGTCTCCTCCTTCGAGGCGATCCAGGAGCTCCGCCGCGTCGCGGGCAAGCAGCTCGACGAGCGATTCGTCGAGATCTTCGTCGAGCTGCTCGAGGGCAAGGACCTCTCCTTCCGCCACGGCGAGGACGCCGACTTCGAGCGCGAGCTGGCGCTCGAGTCGCGGATCGCGGAGACCGCGACCCCGCGCGGCGACATCCTGGTCGGCGGCGCGAGCGAGAGCTGAGCAGGCGGCCGGGCCGCTAAGGGCGCCCGCGCTTCGGGGGCTTCAGCGTGGCCCTGCGCGAGAGGGTCGCCGCCGGCCCCGCCGGCCCCGTCAGGGTGATGGCGATCGTCACCCTCAGGCGGCCCGTGCGGCGGAGCTCCCGGGAGGCGCTCCCCGTCAGCGCGACCTCCACCGCCTGCGTCCTGCCGGATTGGACCGACAGACCCACCCTGCCCAGGGGCTTCTGGCCCCCGGAGCCGCTGGCCGGTCGGCTGGCGGCGACCGCGCGGTCGATCACCGCGCTCCCGCGGCAAGTTGTTCCGGCCCGCGGGCAGGACGCGGCGGTGCCCGTGCGGACGACGAGGCGCCCGCGTCCCCCGGTGCCGACCACCACCTGCCCGGTCCGCCTGATCGACGCCTTCGCCTTTCCGGGCGGCAGCGCTCCGACCTCCACGGCGCCGGCGTCGCAGGGCGGCTCGGCGCCGCGCAGGAAGCCGCGCTGGTCGGTGGTCGGACAGGTCCCGCCCCGGTCGATCGCCGGGCTGCCGGGGTTGGGGAGCTGGGTGACGGTGGGCCCTCCGTAGCTTGCGAGCGGCCCCAGGCTGGGGGCGACGTTGAGGACGTCGCCGGTCCCGGTGGTGTGATCGCACCCTGAGGTGTCGCCGATCACGTTGTGGCCGGCCGATGTCCAGGCCTCGTTCGCGAGGAACTCGAAGCAGTCCGCGTCGGATGGGGCATGGTTGCCCGCAAGGATCGTTTGACGCAGGTTGGCGCCCGTCCCCAGAAGGTCAATGCCGCCACCGACCACCGAGGGCGAATCGCCTCCGGTTGCGGAGTTGTTGGCGATCGTCACGTTGGTGAGGTTCATCTGCCCGGAGACGGACCAGTCGATGGCGCCGCCAAAGGTGGCGTTGACGGTATTGCCGGAGGAGTCCACGGTGTTGCTCGTGATCGTGGTGTTGGTGGCGTTCAGCGGCTGATCGCTGAAGTGGTAGGAGATGCCACCCCCACGGGCGGAGTCCTGAGGCTGGGACGGATTGGCCTTGACGCGGTTGTTGGCGATCGTGCTGCGGGTCAGCGTCAGGCCGCCGCCGTCGCTGACGAAGATGCCGCCACCGCCGAAGTTCGCCTTGCCCCCGAATACCGCGACGTCCCGCGTTTCTGTCCGCAAGACCCCCTCATGGGCAGTTCCAGCCTATGGGCTGCGGATGGCGCCCGCAAGGACCCTGCGTCGGCCGGGGCTCCCCGGGCTCCCTCAGCCGGGCCGGGGCAGGTTTGAGGCCAGGAAGCGGTCCCACATGCGGTCGCTCATCAGGCTGCGCTGGGCCATCATCACCCGGGCCGAGGCGGTCACCTTGTAGCGCGGCTTGGGGTTCGCGGAGATGATCGCCGTCTCGATCTTCTCGGCGACCGCCTCGGGTCCACCGCCCAGCAGGGAGAAGCTGCGGCCCTCGTAGGCGCCGACGGTCCCCTCGGCGATCGCGCGGTTGAACTCGCCGTAGGGGCCGGTGTCATCCACGTCCTTCATCGCGTCCATCGCGGCGTCGGCGAAGCCGGTCCTGATCAGCCCCGGCTCGATCACCACCACCTGCACTCCGAAACCCTTGACCTCGAAGCGCAGCGCGTCGGAGAGGGCCTCGACGGCGTGCTTGGTCGCGTGGTAGATGCCTCCGCCCGGGAAGGTCAGCTTGCCGCCCATCGAGCTGACGTTGACGATCCGGCCGGCGCCCGCCTCGCGCATCGCCGGCAGCACCAGCTGGCACATCCTGATCAGCCCGAAGACGTTGGTCTCGAACTGGCGGCGCACGCTCTTGATCGGGACCGTCTCGATCGCGCCCGACTGGCTGTAGCCGGCGTTGTTGACGAGCGCGCCGACGGCGCCCTCGGCCTCCTCGACCGCCTCCACGCAGGCCCTCATCGAGTCCTCGTCGGTGACATCGCAGGCGAGGGTCTCGCAGCCGGCGGCCCGCAGGTCGTCGAGCGCCGCGGGACGGCGGGCCGTGGCGTAGACCCGCATGCCGCGTGCAGCCAGGTGGCGCGCGGTCTCGTGCCCGATCCCCGACGAGCACCCGGTGATCAGTACCGCGTTGGACATCTCCTCGCTCCCATCCTCGGTTTGCCTCAGCCTAGACCCTCATATATTCCGTGCCGTGACTGCCGAGCGATACTCAGCGCCGTGACTGCCGGACGATCCCCAGCGCCTGCCGAGCGCCGGCGGGCGGACTCCGAGTCGCGCTACCGGGACGCGACCCGCCGCACCTACCTGGCCAACGAGCGCACCCAGCTCGCCTGGTGGCGTACCGGCCTCACCGCCTTGGCCGTCGCCCTGGCGATCGCCCGGGTCGTCCCTGAGCTCGGCCACGCCGACGTGCGCTGGCCCTACACCGTGGTGGGCGCCGGGTACGCCGTCTACGGGGTCGGCCTGATCCTCTACGGGAACGCCCGGGCGGGCGCGGTATCGCGCCAGCTCGAGGATGGCCGTTTCCGGCCCGTCTCGGCCGGCGCGGTCTCCCTGCTGACCGGCGGCGGGATCGCCCTCGGCCTGGCGACCCTGGTGCTCGTCTTTCTCTAGGGTCGGCTCGATGCGCGCCGTCACCTTCCAGGCGCCCGGCGAGGTCCGGGTGGTGGAGAAGCCCGACCCCCACGTGGAGGGGCCCCGCGACGCGGTGGTCCGGGTCGAGGCGACCGGCGTCTGCGGCTCGGACCTGCACATCTACCACGGGCGCGTCCCGATCGAGAAGGGCTTCACGATCGGACACGAGTACGTCGGGACCGTGGTCGAGGCGGGCGAGGAGGTCAGCGCCTTTAGGGAGGGCGACCGCGTGCTCGGCGCCTTCCTCACGGCCTGCGGGGAATGCTTCTTCTGCCGTGCCGGCCTCTTCCACAAGTGCGACCGGGGGCGCGTCTTCGGGCACGGCTCCACGCTCGGCTCCCTGCAGGGGGCCCAGGCCGAGCTGCTCGAGGTGCCCAACGCCGAGATGACCCTGCGAGAGGTCCCCGAGGGGATGTCCGACGACGTCGCCCTGTTCGCCGGGGACGTTATGGGCACGGGCTACCACGCGGTGCGAGAGGCGGCGGTCGAGCCCGGCCAGAGCGTCGCGGTGCTGGGGCTCGGCCCGGTCGGCCTCTGCGCGGTGCAGGCGGCCCGCGCCGTCGGGGCCTCGGCGGTGCTCGCGGTGGACACCGTCGCCGAGCGCCTGGCCATGGCGGAGGCCTTCGGGGCCATTCCGGCCCACCTCACCGAGCAGGACGTCCGCGCGGCCGCCAAGGAGATCTCCGAGGGCCGCGGCGTGGACGCGGCGATCGAGGCGGTCGGCCATCCCGACGCGCTTGAGCTCGCCTGCCGGCTGGCCCGCAAGGCGGGGACGGTGTCGGTGATCGGCGTCTACTCCGAGCGCGTCGAGGTTCACATGGGGCTGGTCTGGATCAAGTCGCTCACCCTGCGCAGCGGCCAGGCCAACGTGATCGCCCACCTCGATCCGGTGCTCGAGGCGCTGAGCAGCGGCGAGCTGGACCCCAGCCCGCTGGTCACCCACCACATGAGCCTCGACCAGGCCGCCGAGGCCTACGAGATCTACGACCGCCACGAGGCTCTGAAGATCGTCCTGCGCCCCTGAACCCCCCCCGCCGAACTTCAACTTCCCGCTGATAGTCATCGGAAACCCGAAGCTCGGCGGGGTCCTTTCCACGAAGGGGTTCAGGGTGGAGAATGGGGGCATGGAGGACCAGGGCAAGGAATCGCTGCGCGGCAAGCTCCTGATCGCCGCGCCGAGCCTCTTCGACTTCTTCCGGCGGACCGTGGTGCTGATGGTCGAGCACGGTCCCGACGGGGCGTTCGGGGTCGTCCTCAACCGCGACTCCGAGACGACCGTCGCCGAGGCCGTCCCGTCGCTCGCCGAGGTCCTCGGGGCCGAGGAAAAGGTTCGGATCGGCGGCCCGGTGGGCCCGGAGTCGGTCGTCCTGCTGGGGCAGTTCGCCGATCCCTCCGACTCCCCGAAGATCGTGGTTGGCGACCTCGGGGTGGTGGACCCCGGCGAGGAGGCCGAGCTGCGCCGGGCCCGGGTCTACGCCGGGCACTCGGGCTGGAGCCCGGGGCAGCTCGAGAGCGAGCTGGATCGCGAGGCCTGGCTGGTCGAGCCGGCCAGCCCCGAGGACCCCTTCTTCGAGGGCGACCTCTGGGAGGCGGTGCTGAAGCGCCGCGGTGGCGAGTACGCGCTGCTGGCCAGGATGCCCGAGGACCCCTCGCTCAACTGACATCCTGCCCGAGACCGGGCTCGCCGCCCTCTCGGCTGTCGCCGGGCAGTTGGCATCGGGCCCGGTGGAGAGCGGGCCGGCGCGGGGCGTGGGTCTACCGCGATGAGCGGGCCGGCGCGAGGCGTGGGTCTGCCGTGATGAGCGGGCCAGGCGCGGGTCCGTGGGCCTTCCCGCGATGAGCGGGCCAGGCGCGGGTCCGTAGGCTTCCCGGGAATGAGCAAGCCGATCCGACACGAGCATCCGCTGCTGCGCTCCGCCGATCTCGCCGCGGACCCGTTCGAGCAGTTCGGGCGCTGGTTCGAGCGCGCCGAGCGGGAAGTGCCGCTGGCCGAGGCGATGACGCTCGCCACGCTGGACGCCGAAGGGCCCGACGCGCGCATGGTGCTGCTCAAGGGCCACGGGCCCGACGGGTTTCGCCTCTTCACCAACTACGAGAGCGCCAAGGGGCGCCAGATCTCCGCCGACCCCCGTGCGGCCCTGGTCGTCTACTGGCGCGAACAGGACCGCCAGGTGCGGGCCCGGGGGGACCTAGAGCGCCTCCCCGGCGAGGAGTCGGACGCCTACTTCGCCTCCCGCTCGCGCGAGAGTCGCCTGGGGGCCTGGGCCTCGCCCCAGAGCCGGGCGCTGGAGGGACGGGAGGAGCTCGACGCCCGCCTCGAGGCGGCGCGCGCCCGCTGGGAGGGCGAGCAGATCGAGCGGCCCGGGCACTGGGGCGGCTTCCTCCTGCGCCCGCGCAGCATCGAGTTCTGGCAGGGCCAGCAGGCCCGTCTCCACGACCGCTTCCTCTACACCCGCCGGGGCGGCGGCTGGGAGATCCGCCGCCTCGCCCCCTGAGCGGTGAGCGGCACCAAGCGAGCGGGGGGACCCGATCGGCGCGGGTCCGGGCAAGCGGGGGCGGGCGATCAGCTTGGCACCAAGCGAGCGGGGGGACCCGATCGGCGCGGGTCCGGGCAAGCGGGGGCGCCGGGGCCGGCCAGCGTCGGCGCTGTCACCTACGTCGGCCACTCGACCGTGTTGCTCGAGCTTGCCGGGGCCAGGCTGCTCACCGACCCGATGCTCCGCGACCGGGTCGGGCTCCTCCGCCGCCACCCGCCGCCGGTCGCCCCCGCCACGCGGTCGGGCCTCGACGCGGTGCTGATCTCCCACCTGCACCGCGACCATCTCGACAGCCGCTCGATGCGGCAGATCGAGGCTGGAACGGCGGTCGTCGTGCCGCGCGGCGGCGGCTCCCTGGTCAGCCGCTTCGGCCGCTTCGAGGTCCACGAGGTCTCCGCCGGGGAATCGGTGCGGATCGGCGGCGCCGAGGTCCTGGCGGTGCCTGCCGACCACGACGGGCGCCGCGATCCCTGGGGCACCGGCGACGGCGCCTTGCCGCTGGGGTATCTGATCGGCGCGGAGGGGTCGCGCACCTACTTCGCAGGCGACACCGACATCTTCGAGCAGATGTCCGACCTCGGGGAGGTGGACCTCGCGCTGCTGCCCGTCTGGGGCTGGGGTCACAAGCTCGGGTCCGGCCACCTGGACCCCCGCTCGGCCGCCCGGGCGGCGGCTCTGATCGAGCCCCGCGTCGCGGTCCCGATCCACTGGGGCACCTACCACCCGGCCCTGCTCGGCTGGACGATGGGCGACCGCCTCACCGAGCCGCCTCGCGAGTTCGCCCGCGCCGCCGCCGAGCTCGCGCCGCGGGTACGGGTCGAGGTGCTCGAGCCCGGCGACACCCTCAGCCTCCCCGATCCACGATGATCAGGCCGTGAGCAGGCTCTGGGGGCACGACAGTCTGGGGACCGCGGTGCGCAGCCTCGCGCTCTGGGTGCTCACGGCTACCGCCTTCCTGATCCTCACGGCGCTGATCCCCGGGATCGACGTGCCGCGCTTCACGACGGCCCTGCTCACCACCGCGCTGATCGCCCTCCTCAACGCGGCGCTCTGGCCGCTGCTGATCCGCATCGCCCTGCCGCTGACGGTGCTCACCTTCGGCCTCGGCTCGCTGGTCCTCAACGCGGTCGTGATCAACCTCGCGATCGCGGCGGTCGACGGCAGCCACCCGAGCTTCCTGGGAGCGATCGGCGTCGCCTTCTTCCTGACGCTGATGCTGCTCCTGCTGACCCCGCTGGTCGGCCTCGACCCCGACGCCCGCGCGCTCCGGATCGTCCGGCGCCGCTTCCGCAAGGCCGGCAGGGATAACCGCACCGACGTACCCGGCGTCATCCTCTTCGAGATCGACGGTCTCGCCGAGCCCGTGCTGCGGCGCGCGATCGCCGACGGCCACGCCCCGACCATGGCCCGCTGGCTGGAGGAGGGCAGCCACCGCCTGCTCGGCTGGGAGTGCGACCTCTCCTCCCAGACCGGGGCGAGCCAGGCCGGCCTCCTGCTGGGCTCGAACCACGACATGCCCGCCTTCCGCTGGTACGAGAAGGAGAGCGATCGCACGATGGTCTCCAACCGGGCCAAGGACGCGCGGGAGATCGAGCGGCGCCGCTCCGATGGAGGCGGCCTGCTGGCCGCCGGGGGCACCAGCCGCGGCAACATGTTCAGCGGCGACGCGCCGCGCTGCTCGGCGACCATGGCCGCGATCGGCGACCGCAGCCGCGGCGGGACCGGCGAGTTCTTCGCCTACTTCGCCGACCCCTTCGGGTTCACCCGCACGGTCCTCCTCTACTTCTGGGACGTCCTCTCCGAGCGTCTCGCCGCCCGCCGGCAGCGCCGCAGCGGCGCCGAGCACGTGGACCGCGGGGGGCTCTACCCCTTCATGCGCGGGGCGATCACCGTGGTGATGCGCGACCTCAACATGGCGCTCCTGCTCGGCGACGTCGTCGAAGGGGTCCCGGTCACCTACTCGACCTTCGTCGGCTACGACGAAGTCGCCCACCACTCCGGGATCGAGGAGCCCGACGCCTTCGCGGTTCTCAAGCGCCACGACTCCGAGCTCGAGCGGCTGGAGCGGGCGATCGAGCAGGCTCCGCGCCCCTACCACCTTGTGGTCCTCTCCGACCACGGCCAGAGCCAGGGCCGCCCCTTCCGCCAGCGCTACGGCGAGACGCTCGAGGAGCTGGTCGAGCGGGGGCTGGGCGGGGTGGACGTGTTCGCGCCCGACGCACCCGACGAGGGCGTCTCGAGCCTGGGCGGCGCGCTCACCGAGGCCCGGGCGGAGACGAGCGTCGCCGGCAGGATCGTCGAGCGCGCCACGCGCAAGCGGCTGGTCGACGGCGAGGTGGCGCTGGGGGAGAACCGCCGGGCCCTCGAGCAGCTGGCCGCCGACGGCGACCACCCCGCGGTCGTCCTGGCCTCGGGCGGGCTGGGACTGATCTACCTGCGCGCCAGCCGGGAGCGGATGAGCGTCGGGGAGATCGGGGAGATCTACCCGGGCCTGATCGAGACGCTCGCCGATCATCCCGGCATCGGCTTCGTGATGGTCCGCGCCGACGAGGGCGGCGGCGTCGCGATCGGCGCCGGTGGCGCGCGGCGCCTGGCGGACGACTCGGTCACCGGCTCCGACCCGCTCGCCGGCTTCGGGGTCAACGCCGCCAACCACCTGCGCCGCACCGACTCCTTCCCCCACTGCCCCGACATCCTCGTCAACTGCATCTACGACCCGGCGGACAACGAGGTGGCGCCCTTCGAGGAGTTCATGGGCTCCCACGGCGCGCTTGGCGGGTGGCAGATGCACCCCTTCGCCCTGGTGCCTTCGCACTGGAGCGAGGAGGACGGCCCGATCGTCGGCGCCGAGACCATGCACGCGACCCTCCGCGCCTGGATTGCGAAGACGGGACTGGAGGTCCGGCCACACGGCGCGGGCGGGGCCGGGTGAGGGTCCTCTACGGGGTCAACGGGGAGGGGATGGGGCACGCCACCCGCTCGGAGGTGGTGATCGACCGGTTGATGGAGCGCCACCAGGTCCGGGTCGTCGCCTCGGGTGCCGCCTATCGCCACCTGCGCGACCGCCTTCCCGACGTCGAGGAGGTCTTCGGCCCGACCTTCGCGATGGGGGAGGGCCAGATCCGGCGCTGGCAGACGGTCGTGCAGAACCTGCGCGGCGCCGGCGAGGAGTTGCCGGAGATCGTCCAGAGGTGGGCCGCCTCGGTGGGGGAGTGGAAGCCCGACGTGGTGATCACCGACTTCGAGCCGCTGGTGGCGCGCTTCGCCTTCCTCACCAGGACCCCGATGGTCGCCGTGGACAACATCAACGCGATCGACCGTCTCAGGCACGGGCGTAGGATCATCGGCGATGACCGCGAGGACTACCTGCTGGCCAAGGCCGTGGTTCGCTCGATGGTCCCCGGAGCGACCGACTACGTCGTCACGACGTTCTTTCGCCCGCCGCTGGCCCGGCGGCGGACCGTCCTGGTGCCGCCGATCGTCCGCCCCGAGATCGTCGCCACCGACCCGACCGAGGGCGACCACCTGCTCGTCTACTCCAGCGGGGAGAGGCGCCTGCTCGACGCCCTCCGCGCAAGCGGGACCCGCTGCCTCGTCTACGGGATGCGCGGGGGGCCCGAGGAGGCGAGGGTCGAGGGCAACCTCGAGTTCCGCCCGCCCTCCAACCAGGGATTCGTGGAGGCCCTGGGAAGCTGCCGGGGGGTCGTCGCGGGGGGAGGGTTCTCGCTGCTCAGCGAGGCCGTCTACCTCGGCAAGCCGGTGCTCTCGGTTCCGCTTCGCGGCCAGTTCGAGCAGCTGATGAACGCCCGCTACCTGCAGGCCCGCGGCTACGGGATGTGCGCCGAGAGGATCGACCCGGAGACCCTCGGCGCCTTCCTCGAGCAGACCCCGCGGCTCCGCGAGTCTCTTGCGGGCTACCGCCAGGAGGGCAACTCCGAGGCGCTGGCGGCGATCGAGGTGCGGGCGGCGGCGGCCGCCCGCTCGGAACCGCGCCAGATGCGCCGGCGCCGGCGCCGGGCCCGGCGGGCGCTCCGCACCCCGGCCGGCGACGGCAAGAGGGGAGCCCGAGGGTGAGGCGGGGCGCGCTCGGGGCGCTCGGAGCCGCCGGGGCGGCGGCCGGCTTCGCCTGGTACCACGGCCAGAGCCCGACCTCCCAGCTCTACGGCCCGACGATCTGCCGCGTCCCCGGCGCCGGGAAGCTCGTCGCGCTCACCTACGACGACGGCCCGAATCCCCGCCACACCCCCGAGCTGATCGAGCTCTTCGCCCGGCACGGCGCCCGCGCGACTTTCTTCCTGGTCGGCCGCTGGGCCGAGCGCGAGCCGGCGCTGGTCCGCGAGCTTGCCGAGGCGGGCCACGCGATCGGCAACCACACCCACACCCACCCGACGATGCCGGTCAAGGGCGCCGCGGAGGTCCGCGAGGAGCTGGGGCGCTGCCGGGAGGCGATCGGCGCGGCCGGGGTCGAGGCGACCCGGCTCGACGGGGCGACGCTGATGCGGCCCCCCTACGGGCGGCGCCGGCCAGGGACGCTGCGGGTTCTCCGCCGGGAGGGGTACGTTCCGGTGCTGTGGTCGATCACCTGCTGGGATTGGCGCGAGCGCGAGACCGCGCAGACGATCGCCGGGCGGGCGGCTCGCGCCCGGGACGGGGACCTCGTCCTGCTCCACGACGGCGACTACCGGGTGCCGGAGGGCGACCGCGCCGCCTCGGTGGCGGCGACCGCGAAGACCCTGGAGCGGCTCGGCGCCGAGGGCTACGGCTTCGTCACCGTTCCCGAGCTGGTCGCCGCGGGTCGAGCCAACGCCGTGCGGCCGGGGGCTGAGCGATGAGGAAATGGGCGCCGATCGCGATCCTCGCAGCGGCCCAGTTCGTGATGGTCCTGGACACGACGGTGATGAACGTCGCCATATCCAACGTCGTCGCCGACCTCGACACGACCGTCTCCCAGGTGCAGCTCGCGATCACCCTCTACACCCTGGTGATGGCGGCGCTGATGCTGACCGGCGGCAAGCTGGGCGACATCTTCGGGCGGCGGCGGGCCTTCGCGATCGGTCTGGTGATCTACGGATCCGGATCGCTGACCACGGCGCTGAGCCCGAGCATCGGGGTCCTGCTGTTCGGCTGGTCGGGCCTGGAGGGGATCGGGGCGGCCCTGGTGATCCCGGCGATCGCCTCGCTGACGGCCGGCAACTACGAGGGCCGCGACCGCGCCGTCGCCTACGGGGTGATCGGCGCTATGGCGGCGGTCGGCGTCGCCGCCGGGCCGCTGATCGGCGGCTTCGTCACCGAGGCGGCGAGCTGGCGCTGGGTGTTTGCGGGAGAGGTCGTGGTGATCATCGGGATCCTGCTCACGGTGCGCCGGGTGCGCGACGTCGCCAGGCCCGATCACATCCCGAAGCTCGACCTCGCCGGGGTCGTGCTGTCTGCGGCGGGGATGGCGCTGATCGTGCTCGGGGTGCTGAGAGCGCCGGAGTGGGGGCTGCTGGCCCCGAAGGGAGCCCTGACAATCGCCGGCACCGAGATCACCCCCTTCGGGCTCTCGGCCGTCCCGTTCATCATCTCCGCCGGGGTGGTCCTGCTGGCGGTGTTCGTTCGCTGGACGCGACGCCGGGAGGACCTCGGGCGGGACACGCTGCTGCGCACCGACCTCTTCGGGGTGGCCCAGCTGCGGGCCGGCCTGGCGATGCTCTCGGCCCAGCAGCTGATCCTCAACGGGATCTTCTTCGTGCTGCCGCTCTACCTGCAGGTCGTGCTCGGCAAGAACGCCCTTCAGACCGGGGTCCAGATCCTGCCGATCTCGGTGGCGATGCTGATCTCCGTGGCGGTGGCGCAGCGCCTCGGCACCAGGCTGTCGCCGCGGACGATCGTCCGCATCGGGCTCTTCGCGATGCTCGGCGCCGCGATCACGCTGATGTCCTCGATCGACTACGAGCTCAACGGCGTGGTCTTCTCGATCGGGCTGGCGCTGTTCGGGGTCGGCGTCGGGATGCTCGCATCGCAGCTCGGCAACGTGATCATGTCCTCGGTCGGCTCCGAGCGGGCCAGCGAGGCCGGGGGTCTGCAGGGCACGGCGCAGAACATCGGGGCCTCGCTGGGGACGGCGCTGATCGGCGCGGTGCTGCTGGCCGGGCTCGCCGCCTCCGCGCAGAAGGCGATCAACGAGGACCCGCAGATCGCCCCCGAGGTCAAGCAGCAGGTGACGAGGGCCGCCCAGACCGGGGTCGAGTTCGTGCCTGCGTCAAGCGTCGAGCAGGCCGCCACCGAGGCCGGCGTCCCCCCTGCGCAGGCCTCCGCGATCGCTGCCCATTACGCCGACTCCCAGCTCCTGGCGCTGAAGGAGGCGCTCGCCGCCGCTGGCATCTTCGTCCTGGTCGGCTTCTGGTTCGCAGGGCGCCTGCCGACCGAGCCCCTGGGGAGGCGCGAGGAGCAGGGAAACCCCACCGCCAGGGCGCCGGCGCCGGCCTGACGCCAGCAAATACCGCCGAACGTCCCGGAGTGGTTGCTATGGGGGGTACTCCGGGACGTTCGGTGATGGCGCCGGCGGCCAGGGAACCATGGGGTTAGTGCGGGTGATCGCGGCCGCGAACGGTCAGCCAGGACTGCCAGGTGATCCGCAGGATCACCGCCGTGATCGCCAACCCGATGATCGGGTCGGCTGCCGGCAAGCCCGCGGCCACCATCGCCGCGCTGCCGACGACCGCCAGGCTGACGTAGGCGTCGGCGCGAGCGTGGTGGCCGTCCGCCACCAGGGCGGGGCTGTCGAGGCGATGGCCGGCCCGCGTGCGAATCCGGGCGGCGATCCAGTTGCCCAGGTAGCCGACCAGCCCGGCGCCGGCGAGCGCGCCGAGGTGGGTCGGAGTCTGGGGGTGGATGAGGCGCGAGACCGCCTCCACGCCGGCCACGCAGGCCGAGAAGAAGATCGCGCCAACCACGAACAGCCCTGCCGCTTCCTCGGCTCGGCGCGAGTGTAGGAGGAAGGCGACGCCAATCGGAATCGCGGTGGCGGCGTCGCCGACGTTGTGGATCAGGTCAGCGAGCAGGGCGATGCTGTCGCTGGTGAGGAAGATCGCCAGCTGGACCAGCGCGGTCAGCCCCAGCACCCCCAGAGACCATCCGACCGCCCTCAGCCCCTCCCTGGATCGCTTGATGCTCTCGTCGATCAGCCCGTGGGAGTGCCCGTGGCCAGGGTGGTGCGGGCCGTGGGCGTGGGGACCCGAGTGCGGGTGGGAGTGGGTCAGAGGCCCGTGGCGATGCAGGTCGCCCCCGAGGCGCTCGTAGGTGTCGGCGGCGGGAGTCACCGTTCATCCAGGCTAGAGCGTCCCCCGGCTTCGACGCGAACCTCGTGACCGCCGAGCCCGGGCCCGGTCGCACGAGCCGGGGGCGGTTGCCCAGGCCGCCCCGGTGGAATAGGGTGCGAGCCGAAGTGAAGGCGCCCACCGCAGCGCGACCAGGGGACGGGCGGGATCGGACGGCGACCCCGCGGCACTCATCCCTGCACCGATCGGGTACGCCCGCGCGGCGGGCGGGGAGCCCGGGACGATGAGCGAGGGCCGGGTCACCCGGCGGAGGCTGCTCGGCGGCGCCACCGCGGCCGGCGCGGCGGTGGCGCTCCCGGCGGGAATAGCGCGGGCGGCCGGGCCGCGGACCAGGCGGGCCGACGTCGCGATCGTCGGAGCCGGGCTGGCGGGCCTCACCGCGGCCCGGGCGCTGGCGCGCGCCAAGCACTCCGTCGTCGTGATGGAGGCCGACGGCAGGGTCGGGGGGCGGACCGAGAACCACCCGATCGGCGGCGGCAAGATCACCGAGCTGATGGGGGAGTACGTGGGGCCGACCCAGGACCGGGTGCTCCGCCTCGCCAAGCGCCTCGGGATCGGCACCTTCAAGACCTACAACGAGGGCGAGAACGTGCTCTGGCTGAACGGCGCGCGCTCGACCTATCCGGCTTCGGTCGGGCTGCCCACGACCCAGCCCCTGTTCGGCGACACCCTGGCCGCCATCCAGAGCTTCGAGGCGCTCGTCCCCCAGATCCCCCCGCAGGAGCCGTGGCGCGCCGCGCAGGCCGCCGAGTGGGACTCGCAGACCTTCGAGACCTGGATCGGGGACAACATCGCCAACCCGGACGTCCGCAAGCTCTTCGAGGCCGCGGTCAACGCGATCTGGGGGGCCGAGCCGCGCGACCTCTCGCTGCTCTACGCGCTTTGGTACGCGCGGGTCGCGGGCAACGAGTCGACCCCGGGAACCTTCATGCGGCTGATCAGCACCGGCAGTGGCGCTCAGGAGAGCCGCTTCGTCGGCGGCTCCCAGCTGATCTCGGACCGCATGGCGAAGCAGCTCGGCAGGCGCGTCGTCGTCGACTCCCCGGTGACCCGGATCAGCCAGGACCGCCACGGCGTCACGGTGGAGTCGGCGAGGGCGACCGTGAGGGCCCGCCGGGCGATCGTCGCCATCCTTCCCGCGCTGACGGCGTCGATCGAGTTCGACCCCATTCTCCCGGGCCCCCGCGCCCAGCTGATCCAGCGAATGCCCCACGGCACCCTGGTCAAGGCCGAGGCGATCTACGACCGGCCCTTCTGGCGCGACGACGGCCTCAGCGGCCAGGCGGTCTCCGACACCGGGCCGGTGCGCACGACCTTCGACAACTCACCGCCAGACGGCCGCCCCGGCGTCCTCTTCGGATTCATCGGGGGCCACGACGCCCGCGAGTGGATGAAGCGGTCCGCCAGGGCGCGCCGGGCCGCGGTGCTCGATCAGTTCGCGAGCTATTTCGGCGACCGCGCCCGTCATCCCCGCTCCTACATCGAGGACGACTCCGCCGCCGACGAGCCCTGGATCCGCGGTTGCCCGACCGTGACCCTGCCGCCCGGGGTGCTCTCCGACTTTGGCCCCGCGATCCGCGCCCGGGTCGGCCGCGTGCACTGGGCGGGAAGCGAGACCTCGGTCTTCTGGGCCGGTTACATGGACGGCGCCGTACGCTCGGGCGAGAGGGTCGCCGCCGAGGTCCGCAGGGCCCTCGGCGACTGAGCGCCGCTCTGCGCCGGACCGAGCGCACCCACCGGGTTCGGCCGGGTAGCGTGTCGCGGCAATGGCGCGGACGTGGCTGCAGATCCGAGTTGAGCTGGTGGGTGGGCTGGGGGCGGACCTCGACCCGCCACCGGGGCGGACGATGATCGTCGGGCCGAGCCACACGTTCGCCCAGCTCGCCGACTCGATCAACACGGCCTTCGCCCGCTGGGATCTCTCCCACCTGAACGAGTT
This sequence comes from Solirubrobacterales bacterium, assembly GCA_046330315.1. Lineage (GTDB taxonomy): Bacteria > Actinomycetota > Thermoleophilia > Solirubrobacterales > 70-9 > JAXLSZ01. The sequence goes on along the minus strand of JAXLSZ010000006.1, from coordinate 252,368 downwards.
CAGACTCGCCGACGGGCGTCGGATCGGGTAGGGCTCTCGCCGGCGAGGCGCTTTGGCCCCGTAGACCGGCCCGGTCGTCGCCTGCCCCAACTCGCTCGAGCCGACCGCCACCCAGACGGCCGCCCCGGCCGCCAGGCCAGCAGCGCACGCAGCGCCCACTTCAGCCGGGCCTCGGCCGCCTCCGCAAGAATGGCGGCTTGGCGCTTCAACGGATGGACAACGTCGGCATCGTGGTGGACTCGCTTGATGCCGCCATCTCTTTCTTCACCGAGCTGGGCCTCGAACTGGAAGGGCGAGCGATGATCGAGGGAGACTGGTCAGGGCGAGTCACTGGGCTGCGCGACCAGCGGGTCGAGATCGCCATGATGCGCACGCCGGACGGCCACGGCCGGATCGAGCTCTCGCGGTTTCTCGCACCGCCCGTGGTTGCCGATCACCGGAACGCCCCGGTGAACGCTCTGGGTTACCTGCGCGTCATGTTCGCCGTGGACGACCTTGACGCTACGCTCGCCCGGCTCCGCAGACACGGCGCGCAGCTCGTCGACGAGGTGGTCCAGTACGAAGACGCATATCGGCTCTGCTACGTCCGAGGCCCCGAGGGCATTCTCATCGGGCTGGCCGAGCAGATCGGCTGATGCCCGGCACGCGCTGAGGTGTCAATCCCAAACCCTGGCGGGGGGACGAGCAAGGGGGGAATGCGGTCGGGACCGGGAGAACGTCCCGCCGTGACGCTCGGGGCCAGTGCTCGTGGCGCCCGGTTAGCGCTCACCAGCCTGTTCGATTGGCTTGCCCGAGTTGAGGGCCTGACCCAGCTGCTACGCAGCATCGCCGTTGCCCGGCAGCCCACGCCTATCCGCGTCCGTGGTGTGGAGCGCCGGGCACCACCGCGACGTCCCACGGCGTGCCGCCGGTGTGGATGAATCTCGGGCGCACGCCGGTGCCGTCGAGGTTGGCGCGGCCGATCCAGCCGGCGCTCGTCCAGTAGACGTGGCGGCCTGCGACCGCGATGCCCCTGGGGCTTCCCTTCCCCGTGGATATGAACTTAGGTTGCACGTGCGTGCCGCCAAGGTCGGCGCGGGCGATCCGGTTCCAGGTTGTCGTCCAGTAGATGTGGCGGCCCCCAACCGCGATGCGGTACGGGCCGGTATCGGTCCTGATGAATCTGGTCTTCACGCCCGAGCCGTTGAGGTTGGCGCGGCCGATCTTGCCGATCCCCCGAGGGTTGGCGGTCCAGTAGATGTGGCGGGCGTTGACCGCGACGCCGGAGGGGGAGTGGCTGGTCGTGCCGATGAACCTCGGTTGGGCTCGCGTGCCGTCGATCCTGGCGCGGCCGACGAACGGCGTGGCCTCGGCCGCCCAGTAGATGTGGTCCGCATTCACCGCGACGTCGTAGGGCCTGAATGAATCGGCGATGCTCAGGAAGCTCTGGTTCACGCCCTTGCCGGAGAGTGTGGCGCGGCCGATCGTATCCCGGCCGGTGTTCGCCCAGTAGACGTGGCGGGCGTCTGCCGCAATCCCAAGCGGAGTGCCGGCACCCGTTATGAAGCTCTTCTCGACGCCCGTGCCGTCGAGGTTGGCGCGGCCGATGCTGCCCGTTGTCGTGTTCGTCCAGTAGATATGGGCGTCTGCGCGCGGGGCGAGCGCCACTGCCGAGGCGAACAGGGCGGCGAGAAGCGCCAGCAATGCGGCGAAGCCAGGCGGGACCGAGCGCGCGTCTTGCCCGTTCTTCGTGACACCAATCAGCTTCATCTTCATCACCTGCCTGCCTCACCTTTGTGCTTGGCCTTGGTCCCCCCGAACGCGAATGGTCGCAGAGCCCCGCAGGGGGAACATCGGGGGTAGGCCACAGGTCTCGATGCGGTGGATTCGCTGCCCTCGTCGGCGTCTCAGCACCGCGTGGGCCCCTCCAAGCGCCAATTCCTCCCATGGGCGCGGCTGGTTTCGAACCAGCGACCTCTCGCGTGTGAAGCGAGCGCTCTCCCGCTGAGCTACGCGCCCGGGAGCGGGATTCTAGGCCCCTCGGGATCCGGTCGCGCTAGGATGCGGAGCGGACCGTGCTAGGCGGGGAATCAGCGGTGCCCTGTAACCCGCAATCCGCTCTAGCGGGGCCGATTACCGTTCTGAGGGGCCTGGCCTTCGGGGTCGGTGCGCCGAGGAGGGCGTTGACGGCCAGGTCCTGCGCGACGTGGGCCCGTGAACCAGGTCAGGTCCGGAAGGAAGCAGCCTTAAGCGGAAGCCGCGGGTGCCGCAGGTGAGCCTGACTCGAGCCCGATCCGGCGGACACGCCCGGGGACTGAGCCTCAAAGGCGGGTGCACGGTCCACTTTCGCCCCATCGGGCCCCCGCGGCCCCGCGCGGCCGCCCTCACCGGCAGCGCCGGTAGAGCCTCCAGCTGCGGTTGCGCGCCACCGGCCCGAACCCCGGCGGCACCCGCGAGCGCAAGCGTCTGGTGTCGTTGGGGTCGAGGATGAAGTTGTGGATCACGAAGGGCGAGGCCGGGGCGAGGAAGTAGCCGCGACGGGGTTGGCGCTCCTCGCTGGAGCTGACCACCTGGGAGGGCTTCACGTCGAGGTCGAAGGCCAGGCGGGGCACCGCCCGGTGGTTGGGCACCGAGATCGGCAGGCAGAGCGGGTCGAATGCGCCGGAGTCGGCGAGGTCGGAGAGGTCCGCCTCGATCTGGCCCTGGTTGGCGAGGTCGGTGTCGACCCGCTTCAGCAGGTCGTACTGGTTCGGGCCCCAGACGACGAACATCAGCGCCACCACGGCGGCGAAGCCCTGCCATGCGCCGCGCCAGCGCGCCCCGCGCTCGAGCAGCCGCCACCCCAGCAGCCCGGCCGACGCGAAGACCGCCAGGACCGCCGCGGCGAGCATCGTGTAGCGGGGAATGATCGCCAGGCCGGCGCAGGCCAGCAGCGCGAAGGCGCCCAGGGCCAGCGCCGCGGCAGCCGCTCCGATCGCTGCCCGCCGGGGCATCAGGGCAACGGTCAGGACCAGGCCGCCGGCCGCGCCGACCATGCCCGGCCACTGCAGCACCTCACCGAGCCGCCGCGGCCCGTAGAGGACGAGATCCACCGGGCCGGTCTGGCGCTCGAGCGTCTCGACGGTGTCCCTCGTACCCGTGAACGAGTAGGTCGCGCTGCCGGCGGTGATCAGGTCGAAGAGACCCCAGGCCACCGGCGCCGAGACGGCGAGGGCCGCCAGCCAGGCGAGCTCGGCACCCGGGCGCTCGCCGCGCCAGCCGAGCCCCGGCCCCTCTCCCCGCCCCCGCCAGCGCAGCGCCGCCCGCCAGGGCGCCTGCCCCGCACCGGCTCGGCGCTCGACGTCGAGCGCCAGGTAGGCGAGGTAGGCGGCCGAGAAGAGCCAGGCCTCGGGGCGCAGCAGCCCGGCCAGGGCGAGCAGGGCGAGCACCGGCCAGCCGGCCCGCCGCCGGCGCGACTCGATCGCCAGCGCCGCCAGGCAGAGCGCGATGTAGGGGAGGTCAACGTAGGCGCGGATGCCGTTGGAGAGGTAGGGGGCGCGGGTGAGGACGATCAGGGCCGCCAGGACCCCGATCGCCTGGTCGAACCACAGCGACCCGAGCCTGTAGACGAGGTAGGCGATCAGCCCCAGGGAGGCGTAGGCGATCACCATCGTCACGGTGATCGCCCCGTCCCCGAGCGGGGTGGTGAGGATCCCCAGCAGGTCGGCCAGGGGGTGGGGCGTGGGGGGCAGGGCGGCGGCGTAGTCGGGGCTGATCCCGTGGGCCAGCTCCCGCCCCCAGAGGAGCGCGTAGATCGTGTCGTAGTTGGGGAAGCCGACCGGGAAGACGGCCAGCAGCACGGCGCTCACCCCCGCCATCCAGGCGAGCGCGACCAGGGTCCGTCTGGCGGAGTCGGGCATCGCCGCAACCTACCGGGGCGCCCGACGGCAGCCCCTCCGGGACCGCCCCTCGCCGTGGGTAGACTGGCCGGCACCCCGCATGGAAGCCTCCACCTCCCTGTACCGACGCCACCGTCCCGGCTCCTTCGAGGAGGTGGTCGGCCAGCAGCACGTCGTGCGGACGCTGCGAAACGCGGTCTCCCGGGGCAAGGTCCACCACGCCTACCTCTTCGTCGGCTCTCGCGGGACCGGCAAGACCTCGATGGCGAAGATCCTGGCCCGCTCGCTGAACTGCGAGCGGGACGGGCCGACCGTGACGCCCTGTGGGGAGTGCGGGAGCTGCCGGGCGATCGCCGCCGGCAGCTCGCTCGACGTGATCGAGATGGACGCGGCCTCCAACCGCTCGGTGGACGACGTCCGCGAGCTGCGCGATCGGGTCGCCTACACGGCCGCGGAGGGGCGCTGGAAGGTCTACATCCTCGACGAGGCCCACATGCTCACCAAGGAGGCCTGGAACGCCTTCCTGAAGACGCTCGAGGAGCCGCCCCCCAACACGGTCTTCGTGCTCGCCACCACCGAGGCCCACAAGGTGATGCCGACGATCGCCGATCGCTGCCAGCGCTTCGACTTCCAGCGGCCCTCGACCGAGCAGATCGCCGAGGTGGTGCGCCGCGTCTCCGAGGCCGAGGGCATCGAGATCGCCGACGGCGCGGTGGCGATGATCGCCCGTTCCGCGACGGGGAGCTTCCGCGACGCGCTCGGGACGCTGGACCAGCTCGTCGCCTTTGGCGGGGAGCAGGTCAGCCTCGATTCGGTGCTGGAGCTGCTGGGGGCCGCCGACAGCGACCTGCTCTTCGAGGCGGTGGACGCGGTCGCCGCCGGGGACCGGCGGGAGGTGCTGCTGGCGGTGGAGCGGGTCTGTGCCGCCGGCCTCGACCCGGTCCGCTTCGCGCGCGACCTGCTCGCCCACCTGCGGGAGCTGCTCGTCGTGCAGACGCTCGGCGAGGTCCCCGACAGCCTCGTGCTGAGCGCCGGAGACGGGGAGCGCCTGCGCGCCCAGGCCGACGCGGTCGGTCCCGCGACCCTGGTTCGCACCGTGGACGAGCTCGCGGCGGCGCTGAGCGGAATCAGGGAGGGCGACGAGGCCCGCCTCGCGATCGAGGTTTGCCTGATCAAGGCCGCCTGCCCGGAGCTGGACGGGACCGCGGAGGGGCTGGCGCGGCGGATCGAACGGCTCGAGGCCGGGCGGGGGATGGCGTCCCCAGCGCGTCGCCGCAGCTCCCCCGCGGCGCAGCAGCCGCCCGCCGGGGAGCCCCCGAGCTCCGCCGCCGAGGACTCAGACGCGGAGCCGGAGCCGGCGGAGGGGGGAGACGCGGGCGACGCGGAACCCCAGCCGGCGGACCGGGAGGACTCCGGTGATGCGGAGCCGGAGGCGGCGGAGGCCGAGCAATCCTCGATCGACCTCGAGAAGCTGGTCCGCCTCTGGCCCGCGGTGCTCGATCAGATGCGTCAGTCTGGCTCCGCGATGCTCTCGGCGCTCTACGAGGGCACCCGGCCGGTGGCCCTGGACCGCGAGGGCTCGGTGCTGAAGGTGGGCTTTCCCTCCTCGGCCACCTTCAACAAGCGAAAGGCCGAGGCAAGCGAGCAGCGGGACCGCTTCGCCGAGGCGCTGCGATCGATCGTCGGCGAGAGCCTGCGGCCCGTCTACGTGCTGCTCGACGGTGACTCCGGGGCCGGGGAAGGGGCGCCGGAGCAGCTCGACGAGGACGCGCTCCTGGAGCGCTTCAAGGCCGAGTTCGACGCGGAGGAAGTGAGCTAGCGATGAGGGAAGGTGGCGGCTGATGGTCCGAGGCGGACCCGGCGGGATGGACATGGGCGCGCTGCTCAAGCAGGCCCAGCAGATGCAGGCCGAGATGGTCAAGGCCCAGGAGCAGCTCAAGGACGAGACCGTCGAGGCGAGTGCAGGCGGCGGGATGGTGAAGGCGAAGATGAGCGGCGACCTGAGGCTGCTGGAGATCGCCATCGACCCCGAGGCGGTGGACCCCGAGGAGTCTGAGCTGCTGGCCGAGATGATCCTGGCCGCCGTCAACGAGGCGATCCGCGCCGCGCAGGAGCTGGCTGCCTCGAAGATGGGCGGGATCACCGGCGGGCTCGGCGGTCCCGGGGGAGGCCTGGGCCTGCCCGGGATGTGAGGGAGGGGCTGCTTTGACGGAGGGCCCCGCTCCGCTCGCCCGGCTGGTAACCGAGCTCTCGCGGCTTCCGGGGATCGGGGAGCGCACCGCCCAGCGCCTCGCCTTCCACCTGCTGCGGGCCGACGAGCAGGAGGCCCGCGCCCTGGCCGACGCGATCGTCGAGGTGAAGGAGAAGGTCGGGCTCTGCGAGGTCTGCTTCAACCTCGCCGAGGGCCCCCGCTGCCGGATCTGCGAGGACCCCGGGCGCGACCGCACGGTGGTCTGCGTGGTGGAGGAGCCGGCCGACGTGATCCCGATCGAGCGCACCCACGAGTACAGGGGCCTCTACCACGTGCTCGGGGGGGCGCTTTCGCCGATAGATGGGGTGGACCCCTCCGACCTGCGGATCGAGGAGCTGGTGGCGAGGGTGGATGGGCCCGGCGAGATCGGCGAGGTGGTGCTCGCCACCAACCCGACGACCACCGGCGAGGCCACCGCCCTTCACATCGCCGAGCGGCTGCGGGGGGAGGTCTCGGTGACCAGGCTGGCCAGCGGGCTGCCGGTCGGCGCCGACCTCGAGCATGCCGACGAGGTCACCCTGGGCAAGGCGCTGGCCGGCCGCCGCTCCCTGGACTGAGCGCCCGGGCCGGGACCTTCACTCCGCCGCCGGGTGGATCGAGCCGCCCCCCGCCCCCGGCGCGCGCGGCCATCGAACATCCGTCCCCGCAGCGGGGATGGGGCGCTCCGCGTCCGATCGCTCCGCAAAGGTGCGGGCCTGGTGAGAAGCGACAACGGACACCGCAACGCTGCGGCGCTGCGTGCCCAGCTCGCCCGGGTCGAGGGCATGCGCGAGCAGATCGCGAAGTCCTGGCTCGTCGAGGTGATCCTCTCCTCCCCCCTCGCGGAGGTCGAGCGGATGCCGCTCGCCTGGGCCACCGGCGAGCTTCCCGACCTGGTCTCCGACGTGCTGGCCGCGGTTGGGGAGGAGGGCTCGCCGCGGCTCTCGCGGGCCGGCATGGCGAGGGTCAACCGGCTGGCCGAGCGGCGGGCCGGGTGCGCCCCCGCGCAGCTCTTGCGCGAGATCTCGGCCCTTCAGGGGGCGATCCTGGCGACCCTGCGCGACGAGCTGCCCGCCTCCGAGCCCGAGCTCTTCGCCGACTCCGCCGAGAGGCTCGCGGCGATCTTCGGGGCGATGGCGGGCGCCGCCACCGAGACCCTGCTGCGCCAGGGCGACCCCGAGCGCGACGCTCTCACCGGTCTGCGGCGCCCCGGCCAGATGCGCAGCCGCCTCGATCAGCTCGTCGAGTCCCACCGCCGCTACGGGCATCCCTTCGCCCTGGTCCTGCTCGACATCGAGGGCCCGGGAACGCGGGGGGAGCCCGATGACCCCGGCCGGGAGTCCGTGCTGGCGATCGTCGCGGCCGCCCTGCGCGACAGCGTGCGCCTGGTGGACGAGGTCTACCGTCTCGAGGACGACGAACTCTGCGTGCTCGCCCCCGAGCAGACCACCGCCGAGGGGATGCGAATCGCCGAGCGGCTCGCGGAGATGCTCGCCGGCCTGGAGGCGGCGGGGGGGATCAGGATCACCGCCTCGGCGGGGGTGATCTCCTGTCCCGAGCACGGCGATGACCCCGAGCGGCTGCTGCGCAAGGCCGACACGGCGATGTGGCGGGCGCGGGCCACGGGGCAGGCCGCCGCGGCCGCCAGCGTGCAAGATCGCTAACAGGTTCCGTAATACCTGCCGATAACCGGGGTAAACCCGGCCCCTCGGTGGGACAATCGCTCCCGGCGCCGAAGAGCCATTCGCCAAACCTCCAGGAAACCGATGACCCCGGGAATCAGGACAAACGCAGCCGCCGAGGTTCTGGGCGTGAGCCCCAACACCCTGCGCAGCTGGGAGCGCCGCTACGGATACCCCCAGCCGCGCCGCTCGCCCGGCAACCACCGCCAGTACGAGCTGATGGAGTTGCAGACTCTGCGCGACGCCCTGGCGGAGACCGGGAACATCTCCTCGGCGATCGAGCTTGCCCGCCAGCGCCAGTCGGCACCGACCACGCACACCGGGCTGCGCGAGGCGCTGGAGAGCTTCGACGAGGCATCCGCCGACCGAGCCATGGAGGAGAGCCTGGCGCTGAGGCCGCTTGAGCGCACCGTCGAGGAGCTGCTGCTGCCCGCCCTCGATTCGCTGGCCGCCGAGCCCGACCGGGCCGCTGAGGTGGAGTTCGCCGCTCGCTGGGCGATGGGATGGCTCCACGGCGCCCGCCGGCTCGCCTCTGCCGCCTCCCGCCCGGCCGGGATCCTGCTGCTCGACACCAGCGCCGCGCAGGGGGTCGAGACGGTGCACACCCAGGCCCTCGATCTCGCCCTGCGCCGGGCCGGGTTCCGGGTCCTCACCCTCTCCAGCGAGCTCGCCGGTGAGCGGCTGGAGCGCGCGGTCGGCGCTCTGGACCCGACGGCGATCATCGTCTGCGGGGAGGGCGGCGGCATCGAGGGGCCGGTGCGGATGCTGCGCCGGATCCGCGCGATGGGCATCGACGCCCCCCTCTTCGGCTTCCGGGTCGGCCCCCTGGCCGAGGGCGGCGACGGGGTCGCCTCGGCCGGCGAGGTGCCCAGCGAGGTGACGGCGATGCTCAACGCCGACCTCCGCCGCCGCGCCACCCGCGCCTTCGCCTAAACCCCCCCGCCGAACTTCAAGTTTCCGCTGCTATGCGACCCCTAAGTTGAAGCTCGGCGGGGGGTGGTGGGGGTGGGCTGCCCGCCCGGCCCCGGCCGCCCCGCCTCGGAGAGCCCGATCCGCTCGTGGAGGCGGCGCAACGGGGCCGGGGCCCACCAGTTCCAGCGGCCGAGTAGCTCCATCAGCGACGGCACCAGGAGAGCGCGGATGATCGTGGCGTCGATCAGGACGGCGAGCGCCGTGCCGATCCCGTTCTGCTTGATGAAGACGATCTGCGAGGTGGCGAAGGCGCCGATCGCGATCGCGAAGAGCAGCGCCGCCGCCGTGACGATCCGCCCGGTCCGCTCCAGCCCGACCGCCACGGACTCCGAATCCGAGGCGCCCGAATCGCGAGCCTCCTTGATCCGGGAGAGTAGGAAGACCGCGTAATCGGTGGAGAGGCCGAAGGCGACCGCGAAGAGCAGGATCGGCATCGTCTGCTCGATGCCGCCGCTGGAGGTGTAGTCGAGCAGGCCCTCGAGGCGGCCGTCCTGGAATACCAGCACCAGCAGGCCGAAGACCGCGCTGAGGTTGAGCACGTTCATCAGCAGCGAGGCGACGGGGAGGATCACGGAGCCCGTCATCAGGAAGAGGACGACGAACGTGGCGACGACGATGATCGCCAGCGCGGCCGGGGCGTGTTGGGCGAGGCTGCTCTGCAGGTCGACGAACTCGGCCGCCCCCCCGGTGACCAGCACGCTGGTGCCGGGCGGCACCCGGAGGTCGCGGATCCGCTTCGCGGTGGCGTGCGCCCGGTCGGAGATCCGCGGGCTGTCGCCGACCGCCTCGATCACCGATAGGCCGTTTCGCAGCCCGCGGGGCGGGAGCACCTCGGCGACGCCGGGCACCCGGGCCACCCTGCGGGCGAAGAGCGAGGCGTCGCGGGGCCCGCCGTCCTCGAAGGCGATCTCGAACGGCGTGTCGTGGAAGGGTGGGAACTGCGAGCGCAGGACGTCGTCCACCTGCCGCGAGCTGGCGCTCTCGGGCAGCACGCGCGCATCGACGGAGTTGAACCTGATCGAGAAGAAGGGGATCCCCAGGAGGATCAGCGCGGCTGCGGTGACCGTCGCGATCGGCGCCGGCCGGCGCATCACGATGCGCGAGAGCCGGTACCAGAACCCGTCGGCGACCACCTCTGTCTCGCGCTCGGCCCGCCGGCGAAGGAACCTCGGCGAGAGCGCGTTGACCCGCGTCCCGAGCAGCGTCAGCACCGCGGGCAGCACGGTCAGCGCCACCGCCGCGGCGATCAGGGCGACGATCGAGCCGCCGATGCCCATCGAGTAGAGGAAGCGCTGCGGGAAGACGATCAGCGAGGCGATCGCCGCCGCCACGGTCAGCGAGGAGAAGAGCACCGTGCGGCCGGCCGTGGTCAGGGTCCGGCGCATCGCCGCCAGGCCCGGGCCGTCCTTGGCGATCTCCTCGCGGTAGCGCGAGACGATGAAGAGGCTGTAGTCGATCGCCAGCCCGAGCCCCAGCCCGGTGGTCAGGTTCAGCGCGAAGATCGAGATCGAGCCGATCTCCGCGGCGATCCGCAGGACCAGGAAGGTGCCGACGATCGCCAGGGCGCCGACCATCAGCGGCAGGGCCGCGGCCACCAGGCTGCGGAAGAAGACGAAGGAGAGCAGGAAGAGCAGCGGGAAGGCGATCAGCTCCGCGGTGCGCAGGTCCCTCTCGACCTGGTTGTTGACCTGCTCCTGGGCGAGCGAGCGGCCGCCCACCGTGACGCCCGGCGCCGAGTCGAGGGAGCCGGCGATCGAGGTGGCGGCGTCCTGGGTTGCCGCGTCGCCGGTCGGGCGCAGGGCCACGGCCAGGTAGGTGGCGCGCCGGTTGCGCGAGACGAAGGCGGGCGAGCCCGTGTCGTAGTAGCCGGTGACCGAGGCGACGTCGCCGCGACCTCGCAGCCGGCGCTCGATCCCGCGCACCCTGGCGGCGAAGCCCGGGCGCCCGACTCCGCCCCCGCGGACCAGCACCACGACGCCGGTCTCGCGATATCCGGCCGCCTCGAGCGCCGCCGTGGCCCGCGAGCTCTCGCTGGCGGGGTCGTCGTTCCCGTAGGGGTCGAGGCTGGAGGCGACGCCGCCCCCGATCGCGGCCGCCAGCAGGAAGAAGGCCACGGCGGCCAGCCCCACGCGCCGGGCGTGGCCGTCCGCGAGGCGGGCAAGCGCCTCGAACATCAGCGGCCCCCCCTGCCCGGCTCGTCCAGGAGCTCCCGCTCCATCTCCTCGCACGCCGCCGCCACCCACTCGTGGTAGGCGACGCCGAAGCGGAGCACCCGCAGCGGGTAGCCGTCGCCCCTGGCGGCTGCGTCGGGCTCGATCGCGCGGAGCTGCTCGACCGTGGCGAGGTGCCCCTCGCGCATCGCCGCGAGCGTGCGGGCCGCGTCGGCGGGCTCGACGGCGCCCGAGAAGAAGAGCTTCAGCAGGCCCTCGTCGCGCAGCTCGAAGGTCCGCGGCGGGGTGCGGAGCCAGCGCTCGAGCTCTCCGCGCCCCTCCGGGGTCAGCTCGTAGATCGTGCGTTTGCGCTCGCCCCGGGGGGCGCTGGTCCCCTCGATCAGCCCGGCCGCCTCGAGCCGCCTCAGCTCAGGGTAGATCTGCCCGTAGCTGACCGCCCAGAAGAAGCGGGTCGAGCCCTCGACCCGGGCCTTGATCTCGTACCCCGAGCGGGGACCGAGGTTCAGCATCCCGAGGATGACGTGCGCGGTGGGGCTGAGGTCCACGCCGACAGATATATCAGTCAGATATATCGGTGTGAGTGACGTGGGTCACGCAGAGCGGAACGCCCCGGCGCCTCCGTATCCTGCGACGCCGATGGCCGTTGAGGCGACAGCGCAGCCCCTCCCGGGGGCGGAGATAGTGGTGATGAAGTTCGGCGGCACCTCGGTCGCCGGGGCCGAGGAGCTGAAGCGCGCCGCGCAGCGCATCGTCGCCGCCCGCCAGGCCGGCAGCCGGGTGGTGGCGGTGCTCTCGGCCCGCGGCTCGACCACCGACGAGCTGACCGAGATGGCCCACGAGATCTCCGAGCGCCCCGACCCGCGGGAGATGGACATGCTGCTCTCGACCGGCGAGCGGATCTCCTGCGCGCTCTGCGCGATGGCGATCCGCGACATGGGCGAGGAGGCGATCTCGCTGACCGGCTCCCAGGCCGGCATCGTCACCGACTCTTCCCACACCAGGGCGCGGATCATCGACGTCCGCGCCGACCGGATCCGCGAGGCGCTGGACCGCGGGAGCATCGTGCTGGTCGCCGGCTTCCAGGGCGTCTCCACCGACAGCCGCGACGTGACCACGCTGGGGCGCGGCGGCTCGGACACCACCGCCACCGCGCTGGCCGCCGCGCTGGGGGCGCAGGAGTGCCAGATCTACACCGACGTGCGCGGCGTCTTCAGCGCCGACCCGCGAATCGTCCCCGAGGCCCGAAAGCTGCCGATGGTCTCCTACGAGGAGATGCTCGAGATGTCGGCTTCCGGCGCCAAGGTGCTCCAGCTCCGCTCGGTCGAGTACGCGCGCAACCACGGGGTGCGGATCCACTGCCGCTCGAGCTTCGAGGACGGTCCCGGTACGCTGATCCTCCCCGAGGACGAGACGATGGAGCGCCCCCTGGTGACAGCCGTGACCCACTCCGACGCGGAGGCCCGCGTGACGCTGAAGGGCGTCCGCGACGAGCCCGGCGTCGCGGGCTCGGTGTTCGGCGCCCTGGCCGAGGCGAACGTCAACGTGGACATGATCATCCAGAACGAGCCGGTGACCGCCGACAAGCTCGCCGACCTCTCCTTCTCGATCGAGCGCAGCGACCTGAGCGCCGCCCTGGAGGCGATCGAGCGGCTCGGCGGGGTCTGCGCGGGGGTCGAGAAGGACGAGCGGATCGGCAAGGTCTCGATCGTCGGGGCCGGCATGCGCAGCCATCCGGGGGTCGCGGCCAGGGTCTTCAAGACCCTCGGGGAGAACCAGATCAACATCGAGATGATCTCCACCTCCCCGATCAAGATCTCCTGCGTGATCGACTCCGACCGCGTGCCCGACGCCGTGCGGGCGCTGCACCGGGCCTTCGAGCTCGGCTCCGAAGCGGTGCTCGAGGAGGACCCGACCGGTCCGGGCCACCGCCCGACGGTCGAGGGCTGAGCCCGATCCGCGGAGGGTGGCCGCCGGGTGGCGCGACGCGGGGGTAGCGACGCGGGGGTAGTGTCGGGTCGTGCGAGGCGACGAGCCATCCCTTGCTCCCGAGCTGCGCGAGCGCGACCCGGCCTACGTGCGGCGCTGGCTGCCCTACACCTGGCGGCTGATCGCCACCTGGTTTCGGCCGGACATCCGCGGCATCGAGCGGATCCCGGCCAGCGGCCCGGTGCTGCTGGTCGGCAACCATTCCGGCGGCAACGTGGCCCCCGACACCCTCGCCTTCACCCTTGCCTTCTACCGCCACTTCGGGGCCGGGCGGCGCTTCTACCAGCTCGCCCACCACCTGGTGATGAGGGCGCCCTGGCTGGCGGCGCTGCGTCGCTACGGGACCGTCGAGGCGACCAGCGCCAACGCCGAGGCGGCGCTGGCCGCCGGCGCCGCGGTGCTCGTCTATCCCGGCGGGGACTGGGAGGTGCACCGGCCCTCCTGGCACGGCCATCGGGTCGAGTTCGCCGGCCGAGAGGGCTTCGTTCGCCTCGCCCTGAAGACCGGCGCCCCGATCGCCCCGGTGGTCTCGATCGGCGGCCAGGAGACCGCCCTGTTCCTGACCAGGGGCGAGGGGCTGGCGCGGGCGCTGCGGCTGGACCGCCGCTTCCGGCTGAAGGTCCTGCCCATCTCGATCGCCCTGCCCTGGGGCATCGATGTCGGCGACGCCTTCGGTCACATCGCGCTGCCTGCGAAGATCACGATCGAGGTGCTGGAGCCGATCGACCTGAAGCAGCGATTCGGGGCCGACCCCGATGTGGATGCGATCTACGATGAGATCACCGGGCTGATGCAGGAGACCCTCGACAGGCTGGCCGCGCAGCGGCGCTGGCCCGTGATCGGGTAGCGGTGCGGGGGTGAGCGCCCGGCCGATGCCAAGCGCGGACGTCGCCTGGCTGCGGATGGACCAGCCGACCAACCTGATGGTGATCACCGGCGTGCTCTGGTTCGAGACCCCGCCGGACTGGGGGAGGGTGCGCGAGGTGCTGCGGGCTCGCCTGGTCGAGCCCTACCCGCGCTTCCGCCAGCGGGTGGTCGAGCGGCAGGGGCTCGCCGGGCCCCACTGGGAGGATGACCCGGACTTCGACCTCGACCTGCACCTGCACCGCGTCGCCCTGCCGCCGCCGCACGACCGCGTCGCCCTGCAGGCGCTGGTCGCCGACCTCACCTCCACGCCGCTGGACCGCATGCGGGCGCTGTGGCAGTTCCACCTGGTCGACGAGTTCGGCGAGGGGGCGGCGATGATCGCCCGGATCCACCACTGCATCGCCGACGGGATCGCCCTGGCGCAGGTGCTGATGTCGCTCACCGACCCCTCGCCGCGGGCCGGCGTCGAACCCCCGGCGCCGCCCGCCGAGCGCCGGGAGGGGGGCGGGCCGCTGGAGGCGGTCCTCCGTCCCGCCGCGGGCGCGCTGTCCGCGGCGAGGGGCACGGCGGGGGCGGTCGTCCACGAGTCCGTCGAGGTCCTCAGGCACCCCTCGCACATGACCGACCTGGCCGCCAGCGCCCGCGAGGACGCCGACGCGCTGGCCAAGGTGCTGCTGGCGACCGCCGACCCCCCGAGCCCGCTCAAGGGAGACCTCGGGGTGGCGAAGCGGGTCGCCTGGTCGAACCCGATCGCCCTGGAGGAGGTCCGCGCCATGGGCCACGAGACCGGGACCACGATCAACGACGTGATCGTCACCGCGGTGGCCGGTGGCCTGCGCCGCTACCTGCGCTCCCGGGACGGCCTGGTCGACGAGCTGACCGCCTTCGTGCCCTTCAACCTGCGGCCGCTCGACGAGCCGCTGCCCCGCGACCTCGGCAACCGCTTCGGGCTGGTCTCGCTGGTTCTGCCCGTCGGCATCGGCGACCGCCGCCGCCGCCTGCGCGAGGTCCACCGCCGGATGCAGGAGATCAAGCACTCCCCGCAGGGGGCGATCTCCTACGGCGTGCTCGACGCGATCGGCCGCACCCCGGCGGAGATCGAGAGGCGCGCGGTCGAGCTGTTCTCGAGCACCGCGACCGCGGTGGTGACCAACGTCCCGGGCCCGCGCCAGCCGGTCTACCTGGCCGGCACCCGGGTCGGCGGCGTGCTGGTCTGGGCGCCCTGCTCGGGGAACATCTCGATGACCGTCTCGATCTTCAGCTACGCGGGGGAGATCACGATCGGGGTGATGGCGGACGCCAAGCTGGTTCCCGACCCGGAGGCGATCGTCGCCGCCTCGGAGCGCGAGGTCGAGGCGCTGCTGCGGCTGAAGCGCCGGCCGATCGGAGGGCGCCGGGCCTGAGCCCGAGCGCTCCGGCGGCCCCCGCCGGATCTGGAGTACCGTACCCGGGGGAGCTGAACGTGGCCACGGCGCAGACCCAGCCCGGACCCCAGGGGGTCGTGGACCCCGTCCAGGCCGACCGTCTGGACGGCTTCGTCGAGCGGGCGACAGCGGCCGCGCAGAGCTTCCGGCGGCTCGACCAAGAGGCGGTGGACCGGATCGTCTGGGCGATGGTCGTCGCCGGGCTCGAGAGCGCGGTCGAGCTCGCCGAGCTGGCGATGCAGGAGACCGGCTTCGG
Organism: Solirubrobacterales bacterium; assembly: GCA_046330315.1. Taxonomy (GTDB): domain Bacteria; phylum Actinomycetota; class Thermoleophilia; order Solirubrobacterales; family 70-9; genus JAXLSZ01. The sequence goes on along the minus strand of JAXLSZ010000006.1, from coordinate 236,923 downwards.
GGTGCTCGAGGACAAGGTGGTCAAGAACTACATCGCCACCGAGTTCCTCTACGACTACCTCAGGGACAAGCGCTCGGTGGGGGTGATCGAGGAGGACCCCAAGAACGGCATCTCCTACGTGGCCGAGCCGATCGGTGTGGTGCTCGCCCTGCTCCCGATCACCAACCCGACGTCAACCGCCCTGTTCAAGTCGATCGTGGCGGCCAAGACCCGCAACGCGATCGTCTTCCGGCCCTCGGCGCGAGCTGCTCGGTGCGCGGTGCGGGCCATCGAGGTCCTCCAGGAGGCGGGGGAGGCGGCCGGCCTGCCTCCCAACGCCCTGCAGGTCATCCCCGACCCCACGCTCGACGTCTCGCAGTACCTCTTCCACCACGACGGCATCGATCTGATCTGGACCACCGGCGGACCCAAGGCGGTGGCGGCCGCCAACGCGGCCGGCAAGCCGACGCTGAGCGTCGGCGCCGGCAACGCGCCGGTCTACCTCCACCGCAGCGCCGACGTCGGCATGGCGGTGGTCGACGTGCTGATCTCCAAGACCTTCGACTCCTCGGTGATCTGCCCGGCCGAGCAGACCTGCGTGATCGACGAGGCGATCTACGACGAGGTCGTCGCGGAGTTCGAGCGGCTGGGCGGGCGCCTGCTGAGCACCGGGGAGGTCGAGGCCCTCTCCAGGCTCGCCTTCGAGCCCGATGGCCGGGTGGACGTCCGCGCCCTCGGCCAGTCCTGCGTCAACCTGGGCGCGATGGGCGACTTCGAGGTCGCCGGGGACGTCAAGGTCCTCTTGGCCCCGCTGCCCTCGGACCCGGAGGAGCTGGCCTCCCACCCGATGGTCCAGGAGAAGCTGATGCCGGTGCTGGGGCTGGTGCGCTCGCCCTCGGTGGACCACGCCGTGGCGGTCTGCGAGCTGGTCACCGAGCACGGGGGGCTGGGGCACACCTCGGCCGTCTACGCGGCCGACGAGGACGTGGTCGAGCGCTTCGCCGGGCGGGTGAGGACGGGCCGCATCCTGGTCAACGCCCCGACCGCGGTTGGCGCCCTCGGTGGCATATACAACTCCCTGACCCCCACCTTCTCGCTGGGCTGCGGGACCTGGGGCGGGTCGAACACCACCGACAACGTCAACTACCTCAACCTGCTCAACGTGAAGACCGTCTCGCGCCGCCAGGCTCCCCCGCAGTGGTTCCGGGTCCCCTCGGACACCTACTTCAACGCCGGCGCGATCGAGAGCCTGCGCGAGCTGAGGGCCTCCCAGGTGCTGCTGGTCACCGACATCGACGGCGAGGCCCGCGGCGTCGCCGACGAGGTGCGACCGTACCTGGAGGGCGCGGCTGTGCACGTCTTCTCCGAGATCCAGCCGGAGCCGAGCGAGGAGCAAATCCGCGCCGGCACCGAGGTCCTGGGCGAGTTCGGCGCCGACGCGATCGTCGCGGTCGGCGGAGGCTCGGTGCTCGACGCCGCCAAGGCGATGCGGCTCTTTCACGAGAGTCCGGAGGTCTCGCTGAAGGAGCTCTCGCTCCCCTTCCTCGATGCCCGCAAGCGGGTCGCCCACTACCCCGAGGTCGAGCACAGCGTGCGGCTGGTGGCGGTGCCGACCACGGCCGGCACCGGGTCCGAGGTCTCTCCTGCCGCGGTGATCAGCGCCGGCGGGCGCAAGGTGACGCTCGTGGACTACTCGCTGGTCCCAGACATGGCGATCATCGAGCCCACCCTGACCGTCTCGATGCCGCCCGCGGTCACCGCCGACACCGGCGTGGACGCGCTCACCCACGCCCTCGAGGCCGGGGTCTCGATCTTCGCCTCCCCCTACACCGACGCCTTCTGCATGCAGGCGATCAACCTGATCATGGAGGCGCTGCCGCGGGCCTGCGCCGAGGGCTCCGACCTCGAGGCCCGCACCGCGATGTCCAACGCGGCGGCGATCGCCGGGCTGGCCTTCTCCAACGCCTTCGTCGGGGTCAACCACGCGCTCGCCCACGCGGTCGGCGCCCGCTTTGGGGTGGCGCACGGCCGCGCCAACGGGATCTTCCTTCCCCACGTGCTCCGCTACAACGCCGAGATCCCCTCCAAGTTCATGCCGGCGCCCGGATACTCGACCTACGTCGCGCCCGACAAGTACGCGCAGATGGGGTGGGTACTGGGCCTTGGCGGCAGGGACATGGCGGAGCGCCGCGAGCGCTTCTTCGCACGCGTGGACGACCTGCTCGACGCGGTCGGGATGCCTCGCTCGCTGGCCGAGGCGGGGGTCGGCCTGGAGGAGTTCGAGGCCGCGCTGCCCGACCTGGTCAAGGCCGCCTTCGCCGACCCCAGCCTGCGGACCAATCCGAGGATGCCGATGATCGCCGAGCTGACCGCGCTTCTGCGGGCCGCCTACGAGGGCCGGCCCCAGCGGTAGGCCGGGGGCTCTCCTTCATACTGGAGGCGTGCCCTCCAGCGGCTACAGAGTCGGGGTCCTCGGCGCGACCGGCGCGGTCGGCTCGACGATCCTCGAGGTGCTGGCCGAGCGGGACTTCCCCGCCTCGGAGGTCGTCGCCTTCACCTCCGAGCGCTCGGCCGGTACCCGGCTCGAGTGGAACGGCTCGGTCCTGGAGTGCAGGCCGCTCGAGGAGGGCTCGATCGCGGGATTCGACCTGATCCTCTCCTCGGCGGGCGGCGCGGTCAGCGCCGAGTGGGCGCCGAGGCTGGTCGAGGCGGGGGCGGTGGTGGTCGACAACACCAGCTACTGGCGCATGCACGAGGACGTGCCGCTGGTGGTGGCGGAGGTCAACCCCGATGCTGCCGCGGCCCACAGCGGGATAGTCGCCAACCCCAACTGCACGACGATGCAGATGGTCCTCGCCCTCGCCCCGATCCACCGGGCCGCCACCCTCGAGCGCCTGGTCGTCTCCACCTACCAGTCGGTCTCCGGCACCGGACGCCGGGCCGTGGAGGAGCTGCGCTTGCAGTCGCGGGCGGTTCTCGACGGCGCCGAGCCCGATCCTCCGGAGGTCTATCCGCACCGGATCGCCTTCAACGTGCTGCCCCAGGTCGAGGCCTTCAAGGACGGCGACGACTACACCACCGAGGAGCGCAAGGTGATGGCCGAGACCCGCAAGATCCTCGGCCTCGGCGAGGAGGTCGGCATCTCCGCCACCTGCGCGCGGGTTCCCGTCTTCACCGGGCACTCCGAGTCGGTCAACGTGCAGACCCGAGAGGACCTCTCGCCCGAGGAGTGCCGGGCCCTGCTCGCCGGTGCCCCTGGGATCGTCGTCGTGGACGAGCCGGGCGAGGGCCGCTACCCGCTGCCCACCGACGTCGCCGGGCGCGACGAGGTGCTGGTCGGCAGGGTGCGGCGCGACCCCGGGCAGGCGCGCTGCCTGAACCTCTGGGTGGTCGGCGACAACCTGCGCAAGGGCGCGGCGACCAACGCCGTGCAGGTCGCCGAGCTGCTCCTCGAGCGCGGGCTGCTGCGCGGCTGAGCCAGGGCGGGCGCTCCCTGCCGCCGGGCGGGCGCCGGAACCCCTATAAGCCAGGGCATGGAGATCGGCTTCGGCGACGCGATGCTGCTGTTCGGCGCCCTGCTGGCCGTGGCCGCGGCGCTCTCGGGCGTGATGCGCGGCACCGCCCTCTCGATCTCCGTCCTCTCGGTCGCCCTCGGCATCGCCATGGCCGAGGCCGGCGTCGTCTCCGTGGACGCCAGCGACAGCGCCGTCGTCCACCTGGTCGAGCTGGCGCTGATCCTCACCCTCTTCTCCGACGGGATGTTCGTGGAGCGCGAGCTTCTGCGCAGCCACTGGGGCCCGGTGGCCCGGGCGATCGTGATCGCGATGCCGATCACCCTCGGGCTGCTGGCGGTCGCGGCCAAGCTCCTCTTCCCGGCGCTCGACTGGGCCGAGGCCGCGCTGCTGGCGGCCGTGCTCACCCCGACCGACCCCGTCGTCACCTCCTCTGTGGTCACCTCGCAGAGGGTTCCGGCCGACGTCCGCCACACCCTCAACCTGGAGTCCGGCCTCAACGACGGCCTGGCTCTGCCCTTCGTCCTCTTCTTCGCGGTCCTCGCCTCGCCCAGCGGGAACGCGGCGACCGAGGCCGCGAACCTGGTCGGCGAGGCGGCCTTCGGCGCGGTCGTCGGGGTGGCCGTGGGGGTCCTCGGCGGCCGCCTGCACCACCACCTCCCCGGGGGCGGGCTGACCTCCCGCTACGAGGGGATCTACGCGATCGGCTTCGCGCTGCTCGCCTTCGGGATCGCCGACGTGACGATCGGCAACGGGCTGATCGCCGCCTTCGTCGCCGGGATCGCGATGGGGGCGGCCGAGCGCGATGTCCCCGAGGCCTTCGTCGCCTTCTCCGAGAACGTCAGCGCGATCTTCCAGGTCCTCACCTTCTTTGTCTTCGGGGCGCTGATCGTCGCCACCGGCTATGACCGCGACATCGTCCCGCTGATCGTCTTCATCCTCTTCGCCCTGCTGGTCGCCCGCCCGGTCGCGGTCCTGCTCGCCTTCCTCTGGGAGCGGATGCCGAGCCGGCTGAAGGCGTTCGTCGCCTGGTTCGGGCCCAAAGGGGTCGCATCGATGCTCTTCGCCCTGCTGGTGCTGAACTCCGACGCCGGCTCGCGGGCCCTGATCTTCGACGTCGCCGCCTTCACGATCCTCGCCTCGATCGTCGCCCACGGCCTCACCGACACGGTGGGGACGCGTTGGATCAACCGCGGCGAGCCCGAGCCCGAGGGCGGGCAGCTGGGCGAGGCCGGACTGGACTGAGCGCCCCGGGGTCCGTAGGGGTCCCCGGACCCGGCGCGCCGGGGGCGGGCGCTCAGGCGGTCGCGCCGGAGGCCAGCCGCTGCTCGACCCAGCCGGTGGGCGCGATGTGGCGCTCCATGCCGAGCTGCTTGGGATCGGCCCCGAGCGCCAGGCCGACCAGCTGGGGCAGATGGAGGACCGCCAGGCCGAGGTCGCGGTTGACGATCTTGGCCGCCTCGGGCTGCTGCATGTCGAGGTTGAGGTGGCAGAGCGGGCAGGGGGTGACCAGGCAGTCGGCGCCGGCGTCTCGCTCAGCCGCTCGAGTGAATGATCGGCTCCTAGCGGGTCAGAAACCGCGCCAGAAGGAACCCTCTGTCGCTGCCGATCGCGGCTCCACCGGCGGCGACAATGCGACCGGAGGGATCAACGAGCAGGTCGCGGAAGAGGCTTCGTGAGCCGACTTTGACGTTGAGGACACCATCTCCGAAGAAGCTCCGGTCGAGGCGACCGCTCTGTCGATAGCGGAGCAAGGTCGACTGCCCGAAGGGGGTGCCGTCGGGTCCGAGCTTGCCGGAGCCCCCCGAGAGGACGACCCGACCATCCCGCTGCACGGCAACATGGGTCGAGACGAAGCCGCCCGCGACCTTTGTCCTGGCTACGCCGTTGACCCCGAAGCTCCTGTCACGCGCCCCGTTGGGTAGATGGCGAGTGAGCGCGGAGTAGGTGCGCGGGTTGGGCGACTCGACGTAGCCGGCGGTGAGGATTCGGCCCCTTCTGTCCCGGGCAAGGCCCCAACCGATCGCGCAGCCGCAATTCGGGTTACGGGCGACGTCGGTGATCGCTAGCCCGGGTCGCCTGCGGCCGCCGAAGGTCGGATCGATCTTGCCGTTGGAGAGAAAGCGAGCCAGCATGAAGTCGTAGCCGAAGTAGCCAGAGCCGAGGATCTTCCCCGAGGGAAGGGCGGAGAGGTCGAGGATCCCGGCCCCCCCGTTCGGCGGAGCAAGGCGAATCTTCCCTGTCCCCCTCCCGCCGAAGCTGTGATCGATCCGGCCGTTCGGTTTGTATCGCTGGAGAAAGGCGGCGGTTCTCCCCTCGCTGATCGGGACGTACCCTGAGACGAGGATCCGCTGATTGGGCTGAAGCGCGACGGCGAACGGGAACTCGCTCGGCGTCTCAGAGTGAAACAGCCCGTCCCCTCCGCCGAAGCTCGGATCGGGCTCCCCGTCGGGAGTGACTCTCGCCATCGCCAGCAGCGGCTCGGCCTCAATATTTGCCTGACCGGCCAAGAGAATGCGGCCCTCCCTGTCCAGGGCGACGTCCTGCGCGGCTGCGTCCTGCTTGTTTGCCGGGGAGAAGAACGGCCCGAGCCGAACTACCCCGCCGTTAGTGCCGAAACTGGGATCGAGCTGCCCGTTGGACAGGTAGCGGGCGACGACGAAGTCCGTCCCGGCGCCGCCGACGGCGAGCAGCCTTCCCTTCGAGTCGCGGGCAACGGCGTTGGCCTTCCAGCCCGCCCCCGTCTGTGAGATAGGAACGAATGATCTTCCTCCCACTCCGAAGCCGGGATCCGGGCGAGAGGTCGAAGTGGCAAGAGCTAAGCCGCTCCCCCCCAACAGCCCACCTGCCGCGAGCGCTGCTAGTGCCAGGCGACGAATGCCCGATGACGTTCTCATTTTTGTCCCGCCATCTCACGAAGCTCAGGTCGATGCTCGACTGCCCCGGCCAATGGGAGGATACGCCCCTCCGATGGCAGCCCCCGGGTTTCACGACCAGGACGGGCGAAAGTCCCTCTATCCCCCTGGCGGAAGCTCGGTGGCTCCGTACCCCGGCGAGTTCAGGTCGCAGTTCCCCGCAGCTTGCAGCCTCGATCGATCGTTGTAGGGAGAATACGGAGGGTGGCTGCTGTCCGAGTAGTCGATCCCTTCCTTATCGGAACCGTTTCCGCAGTCGAGCGTGGTCTCGTCATCGCCCGCGTTCGTTGTGAGGCTGTCATTTCCATCCCCCGCAAAGATCGAATCAGAGCCTGAATGCCCGATCAAAATGTTGTCATTCGCGTCCCCGACCAGACGGTCATCCTGCCCTGAGCCCTCAAGCGCCTTGAAGTTGACAAGGCTGTCAAGGCCTGGTTCGCCGACATTGCATTCCGGCGGGCCAGAGGCTGGGTGTCCGGCCGTACCGTCGCCACCTGTGAGCTTGGCTCCGACGCCACCACTGCTTGCGGGCATCTTGGCCCACGATGCGTTGTTGTTACCGTCGGACGTCTGGCTGTCCCCGAAACCATTCAGTGTGTCACTCTGGCACACGGCGCTTGAGAGAAGCAAATCGCTGTCGTTCCCTCCTCTGAGAGAGTCTGCTCCGCCGTGGGTGCTCAGCAGATCGTCGCGACCGTACCCGTGCAGTATGTCGCTTGCTCCGTCGGGCCCATCGACCAGAGTAGCCTCGTCCTTGTTTCCACCAAGGAGTTCGTCGGGATCATTGCCGCCAAGAATGATGACCGTGCTTGACGTGGGAAAATCTCCGTTCGCTCTGTCCCCTGCATTGAGATAGTCGGCCCCGCTCATGCCGGCCAAAAGCATCGTGTCGAGCCGTGCCGTGAAGGGGCACGTCACGTAACGGACCTGGTCGGCTGCATGCGTGTAGTCGCAGGGCGGGGTCTTCGCGCCTTCGGACGTGTCAACCGTGCCAAGCGGCACCATGACCTTGACTTGATTCGCGCCCTGATCGTAGGTTGCCGAGATCCACTCATTCTGCGCTGATCCGATTGCGTAGAATCCGTGGTAGGGAGTTCCGCCGGGCTGCATCATTCCGATCGAGACCTGCCCGGCGTTGCGCGGCTTGACTGCTGTTGCTGAGGCTCCGGACTCATTGCAACTGGGCTGGGAGGATCCCCCGACGCAATAGTCGACGCCAGGACCGCCGTCGATTGTTGCGCCGCCTCCGCCATCGATGTTGTCGCCGTCGGAACCGCCGAAAATGGTGTCTCCCCCTCCCCTCCCCTGGATGATGTCGGCACCCCCTCCGCCATAGATCGTCTGAGCGCTGCTGGTCCCGATCAGGTAGTCGGAGAAAGCAGTGCCGACGATCCTCTCGAAGTTCCCCGCCGTAACACTGTCGAGGCCACCGCCGTCAATGGCAACTCCGTTGTCCGCGATGCTGTTCTGAAGATTGACGTAAACTCCCCGTTCGCCACTGGAGCCGGGAAAGCCCGTGTAGCTGTTTGGATCGGGAACTGACTCGGCAGCCCAATTGTGGCTCGGAAAGCCGGGCGTTACACCCGTTGCGAAGCTGAGGGTGTCAAGGTCGCCGGTCCCGGTGCCAGAGTCAAAGACCGGCGAATCGACTGTACCGTCACCCCTGGCTGTATCGCTCCCCGGGCCTCCATTCATCTCGTCCCCTCCCATCCCGCCGGCCAAGAAGTCGTCGTCGTTCTGGCCAAAGAGGTGGTCGTCTCCGATACCCCCAAAGAGCAAGTCATTCCCGTCGCCGCCCCGAAGAGTGTCATTGCCTCGCTCACCAAAGATGACATCCTGGCCGCTCGTTCCATCATAGGTTGCGTTGTCGTCTCCGCAGTACTGTTGAGAGTTCTGATTGGAAGGGCAGTCCTGTGATGCCGTGGCACCAGCGCCATGGTGCGAGTGTCGCTTGAGCCGAACAGGAGCCTTGCGAGCTGCCGAGTCGGCAGCAAGCGCTGCCTCCGTGCCAACCGGGGGAGCGCTGTCGCCGTAGATCAGATCAGCACCCCGTCCTGCGTCGACTTCGGTGGCGCCTGCCGCGTAAATCACGTCGTCTCCGGTACCAGCGGAGATCGTGATTGGCTCACCGTTTCCGACGACAATGTCGTCGCCGCCGCCAGACTCGATGTCTGTTACACCTTGGGGCGCGGCGATCACCTCGGGGCAGTTCGTGCCGTAGATGGTCGTGCCAGCGATCTGCGGATCGGCCGCATCGCAGGTCGGATCCGCCCGGGCCCCGATAACCCAGATGCCCATGGCCGTCGTGGCAACCGCCGCCAAGGCAGAGGCGAATCGAGCGGTAAAGCCTCGCGCCGTCGCGGTTGTGCGAGCCTCCCTCACATCTCCTCCCGGGTTGGCCTGGCCGACCCTATCAGCGTTATCCGAACGGGAGTCTCGAAGCTCGTGCCGACTCGGCCGGCACTGGCGGAGTCAAACCGTCGGCGGAAGTTAAGCCGCGGCGCCGGCCAGCCGCTGCTCGACCCAGCCGGTGGGCGCGATGTGGCGCTCCATGCCGAGCTGCTTGGGATCGGCCCCGAGCGCCAGGCCGACCAGCTGGGGCAGATGGAGGATCGCCAGGCCGAGGTCGCGGTTGACGATCTTGGCCGCCTCGGGCTGCTGCATGTCGAGGTTGAGGTGGCAGAGCGGGCAGGGGGTGACCAGGCAGTCGGCGCCGGCGTCCAGGGCATCGCCGACGTGGGTCCCGGCCTGCCGCAGCGAGGTCTCCTTGTTCATCGTGATCACCGGGAAGCCGCAGCACTTGCGCGCCCCGTCGTAGTCGACCACCTCGCCGCCGAGGGTCTCGATCACCCGCTCGAGGTAGACGTCGCGGTCGGGATGGTCGCCGTAGCCGAGGCGGTCCTTGGGGCGGATCACGTAGCAGCCGTAGAAGGGGCCGACCCGCAGGCCCGAGAGGGGCCGGGTGACCTGCTCGGCTAGGCGGTCGAGGCCGTAGTCCTCGACCAGCACCCAGAGGAAGTTCTTGTTGGTGAAGCCGTCCTTGCCCTTGACGTACTCCAGGCCCTGCCCGGAGAGCACCTCGTTGATGTGGGCGCGGTAGGCGGAGTCGGCGTCGAGGCGCTGCTGGCACTCCGACTGGGCGCCCTGGCAGGTCGAGCAGATGTTCATCATCGCCAGGCCGGTCTCCTGGGCGAGCGCGAAGGTGCGGGCGTTGAGGGTGTCGGCGAGCTCCTGGTTGTGCTCGGCGATCACCCCGGCGCCGCAGCAATTCGCGCGGTCGAGGGTGACCAGCTCGATCCCGAGCTTCTCGGCGACCAGGGACATCGAGCCGTGCAGCTCGGTGGTGAAGCCGCGGGACACGCAGCCGGGCCAGTAAGCAAGTTTCATATGCCTGCCGCCTCCTCCGCTCCGCGTCCTGGGGCGGCAGGGTTTCCGGTCTGGATCATGGGGTTTCTCCTTCGCCGGCGGCGGCCGCCTCGGCGGCGAGCGTCGCCTCGGGCGGCTCGTCGGGCTCGGGCTCGGCCTCCTCCTCGCCCTTGATGTAGATGTTGAACTCCTCGCGGTGCTCCTCGGCGTGGGCGTAGATCGCCTTGACCTCGTCCTGCGCCTTGCCGGGCAGTTTCGGGTGCACCCCCGGGATCAGCTTGGGGATCGAGCGCATCTTCCCGGTCTTGATGCCGCGGATCGCCGTGGGAATCGAGCCGACCAGGCCCCTGATCGCCCCGTGCTTGGGCATCAGCTTGCCCTTGATCCCGAAGGCGAAGGACTCCTGCAGGAGCTGGGACTCGTCGAGGGTGCCCTTCTTCTCGATGATCTTCACGAAGGCAACCTCGTGGTTGTGGCCGTGGTTGGGGTCCTTGATCCCGGCCTCGCCGGCGCGGCGGCGAAGCCGCATGATCTGGTCCATCGGGGCGACGCCCTTCGGGCAGGCGTCGACGCAGGAGAAGCAGTGCGTGCAGTCGTAGATGCCGTGCGGGTCCGCGGCGAGGTCGTGGAGGCGCTCCTCGCCCTCCGCGTCGCGGGGGTCGCCGACGAAGCGGTAGGCCTTGGCGAGGGCGGCCGGGCCGATGAAGTCGGGGTCGGCCTCCATCGAGAGGCAGGAGGAGACGCAGGCCCCGCACTGGATGCAGGCCATCGTCTGGGTGATGTCGATCATCGAGGAGGGCTCGACGACGTACTCCCGCTCGGGCGGCTCGCCGTGGGGCAGGAGCCAAGGGGTGACGCGGCGGATCTTGGTCCAGTGCGTGGACTCCATGTCGGTGACCAGGTCCTTGATCACCGGCATGTTTCCCATCGGCTCGACGGTGATTACAGCGGTGTCCTCCGCTCCGCGTCCGGCGGCGGTCTCCATCTTCTCGGCCTCTTCCTGGGCCTCGCCGATCTGGGTCTTGCAGCCGAGGCCGGACTGGCCGTTGATCTTCATCCCGCAGGAGCCGCAGATCGCCGCCCGGCAGGAGCAGCGCACGCTGAGCGAGCCGTCGTCGCGGTCGCGGGCCTGGAGCAGCCCGTCGAGGACGCTGAGGGTGGGGTCGAGGTCGACGTCGAAGCTCTCCCAGTAGGGCCCGTTCCCGGATTCGGGCTGGTAGCGGCGGACCTTCAGCGTGTAGTGGGCCATCGCTCTCCCTCCGCTCCTAGTAGGTCCGCTCCTGCGGCTGCCACTGGGTGATCGTCACCTCGGAGTAGCTGATCTGCGGCCCGTCACCGTTGACGGAGACGTCGATGTGCTTCAGCCACTCCTCGTCGTTTCGCTCCGGGAAGTCGGTGCGGTACTGGGCGCCGCGGCTCTCCTTGCGCTCCAGGGCGGCTACGCAGCAGCACTCGGCGTTGTCGAGCATGTATCCGAGCTCGATCGCACCCAGCACGTCCTGGTTGAAGACCGTGCCGCGGTCGTCGACGTAGGCCTCCTCCGCCTCCTCCTTGAGCCGGCGCACGGTCTCCAGCGCGCTCTGGATCCCGGCCTCCTCGCGGAACACCGCGACGTGGCGGTCCATCGTCGTGCCGAGCTCGAGCTTGATCTCGGAGATCCGCCGGCCCGATCCGTGCTTGCGGGAGAGGATCTGGTCGATGCTGGCCTGCTCGTCGGCCAGCACGGAGCCCGAGGCCCGGCCGAGGTCGATCCGCTTGGCGCGCCCGGCGGCGTCGAGTCCGGCGTGCTTGCCGAAGATCAGCGTGTCCAGCAGCGAGTTGGCCCCCAGCCGGTTGCCGCCGTGCACGGAGACGCAGGCGGTCTCGCCCGCCGAGTAGAGGCCGGGGATGTCGGTGCGGCCCTCGACGTCGGTCTTCACCCCGCCCATCGTGTAGTGGTTGCCCGGCTTGATGTGGATCGGCTCGCGGGTGATGTCGACGCCGGCGAAGTCGCGCCCGACCAGGACGATCTCCCGCAGCGCCTCGTGGATCCGCTTCTTCGGCACGACGGTGATGTCGAGGGCGACCGTCCCGTCGGGGAAGCCGCGGCCCTCGTTGATCTCGGTTTGCTCGGCGCGGGAGACGACGTCGCGTGAGGCGAGCTCCATCTTGTTGGGCGCGTAGCGCTCCATGAACCGCTCGCCCTTGGCGTTGAGCAGGTGGGCGCCCTCGCCGCGGGCGCCCTCGGTGATCAGGAAGCCCTTGCCGGCCAGCGTGGTCGGGTGGTACTGGATCATCTCCATGTCCATCAAAGTGGCCCCCGCTCGGTAGGCCATCGCGATCCCGTCGCCGGTGCAGATCAGCGCGTTGGTGGTCGGCTTCCAGACCTGCCCGTTGCCGCCGCAGCAGAGGATCACCGCCTTGGCGCGGAACAGCTCCATCGAGCCGTCGGCGATGTTGCGGGTCACGACCCCGCAGCACTCCCCGCTCTCGTCGAGCGCCAGCGCGGTGCAGAACCACTCCTCGTAGCGGGCGACCGAGTCGGAGTGCTTCATCAGCTGCTCGTAGAGGACGTGCATGATCGCCTGCCCGGTGATGTCGGCGACGTAGTAGGTCCGCGCCGCGGAGGCGCCGCCGAAGGCGCGGGTGCCGAGCCGTCCCTCCTCGTTGCGGTGGAAGGTGACGCCGAGGTGCTCGAGGTGGAGGATCTCCTCGGGCGCCTCCCGGCACATCACCTCGACCGCGTCCTGGTCGGAGAGATAGTCGGACCCCTTGACCGTGTCGAAGGCGTGCGACTCCCAGGAGTCCCCGGGGTTGAGCGCCGCGTTGATCCCGCCCTGGGCCGCGTTGGAGTGCGAGCGGACCGGGTGGACCTTGCTGATGATGCCTACCGATACGCCCTGCTCCGCCGCCGCCAGCGCAGCGCGCTGCCCGGCCAGGCCGGCTCCGATCACGAGGACGTCGTGGGTGGGCACGGCCGCATCCTATAAAGAGCGGCCCGCCGTCTGACCGGCGCCCCCGGGAGGGCGCCCGCGCGCTGACCGGTCAGCGCTTCGGCGGGCGCAGCGCCCCGGGCGGTCGCCGGCTAGGGAGGGCTGCCCTCGGCGGCCGCGTCGCGCAGCGCCCCGGGCGGTCGCCGGCTAGGGAGGGCTGCCCTCGGCGGCCGCGTCGCGCAGCGCCCCGGGCGGTCGCCGGCTAGGGAGGGCTGCCCTCGGCGGCCGCGTCGCGCAGCGCCCGGGCGACCTGCTCGGCGGTGACGATGCCGCAGAGGCGGCCGTTGGAGTCGATCGCCATCAGGGCGCCGAGGTCGCGCAGGTTCTGGTTCCCGAGCAGGGTGTCGAGCGGTGCGTTCTGGCTGACGTGGAGGGTGCCGCGGTCGAACTCGAGCAGGTCGGCGACCCGGGCGGTCGCCCTGCTCACCTCGGGCACCCCGTCGGCCTTCTCGCGCTCCAGCAGGCCCCGGAAGCGTTGCGCCGCGTCGACCACCGGGAACCAGGGCCAGCGGTAGCGCAGGAAGTACTCGTCGAGCGCCTGCTCGACGCTCGCCTCCTCGGGGATGGCGACCGGCTCGCGGTCCATCACGTCGGAGACCCTGATCCCCTCGATGCGGCTGGTCATGGCGGTCTGGATGCTTGCGGCCCGGGCCGAGCCGTTGATGACCAGCCCGATCAGGGCCAGCCAGACCCCGCTGAAGACGTTCCCGGTGAAGGCCAGGAAGATGCCGGCGCCGATGAACAGGTAGGCGAAGACCTGTCCCAGGGTCGCGGCGAAGCGGGTCGCCGAGGCACGGTCGCCCGATCGCCACCAGGCGATCGCCCGGGCGATCCGGCCGCCGTCCATCGGGAATGCGGGGAGCAGGTTGAAGAGCAGGACCAGGATGTTCATCGAGGCCAGCCAGGCGACCATCGCCAGGATCCCCGAGGTCCGCGCGGTTCCTTCGACCAGCATCGCGTCGCGGAAGTCGCTCGATCCCGCGACGAGGATCCCGAACGCGACCAGGACGGCCGCGATCGCCAGGGTGACCAGCGGCCCGGCCACCGCCACCTTGAACTCGGTGGCGGGGGTGTCGGACTCGCGCTCCATCCTCGCCACCCCCCCGAAGATCCAGAGCTGGATGCTCGATATCCCGATTCCGTTGCGCCGTGCCACCAGGGCGTGGCCGAGCTCGTGCAGCAGGATCGAGGCGAAGAAGCCGAGGGCGCTGGCGACGGCCAGCAGGTAGGCGTCGGTCGAGCCGGCGGACTGCCCGAGCAGGTCGGAGTAGAACCCCGAGAGCCAGACGATCAGCAGGAAGAGCACGATGAACCAGGACCAGTCGACGCCGATCTTGATGCCGCGAACGTGGAAGAGCGTGATGGAGCTTCCGCCGAGCATGCCCCAATGGTAGGCGCCGCGGCCCCGGGGGCCTATAGCGTGGCGGGCGCGATGCAGGTGGGCACCGAGCGTCACAGGGAGCTGCTGGAGGAGCTCGAGCGGATCGAGCGACCCTCGGCCTCGGAGGGCGAGCGCCGTGCCGCCGAGTGGCTGGTGGCGCGGTTCGCCGAGCTCGGCCTCGAGGCGCGGATCGAGCGCGAGGAGGCCCACGGCACCTACTGGTGGCCGCTGGGGATCGGGGCCGCGCTGGGGGTCGCCGGCGGGCTGGCGGCCCTGCGGGGGCGCCGGGCCCTCGGCGCGGGCCTGGGACTGGCCGGCGCCGCGGGGATCGCCGACGACTTCCCGCCGCGTCGCCGGCGGCTGCGGCGGCTGCTCCCCCGCAGGCCCACCCACAACGTGGTCTGCGAGATCGGCGCCCCCGATGCGGGGCGCACCGTGGTCCTGGTCGCCCACCACGACGCCGCCCACGCCGGCCTGGTCTTCCACCCGGCGCTGCCGAAGCTGGCCGGCCGGCTGGGGCTGGTCGAGCGCAGCGACACCAGCCCGCCGCTGATGGCGCCGGTGATCGGCGGCCCGATCCTGGCCGCCGCCGGGGCTCTGAGCGGGATCCGCGCCCTCTCCCGGCTCTCCGTCCTGCTCGGCGCCGGGACCGTGGCCGCGATGGCGGACATCGGGGCCAGGGGCGTGGTGCCGGGGGCCAACGACAACGGTACGGCCGTCGTGGCCCTTCTCGAGGTCGCCCGGGCGCTCCTGGCCGAGCCGGTCGAGGGGGTGCGGGTGATCCTGCTCTCGACCGGCTCGGAAGAGTCCTTCAGCGAGGGGATCAAGGCGTGGGGGGAGCGCCACTTCGCCGAGCTTCCGCTCGAGAGCACCTTCTTCCTCTGCCTGGACACGATCGGCTCTCCCCACCTCAACGTCCTTCGGGGCGAGGGCTTCCTGAAGATCCACCCCTACACCGAGCGCGGCCTGGAGCTGATCGACGGCCTCGCCGAGGAGCTGGGGATCTGGCTGTACCCCAACCTTCGCCTCCACAACGGGACCGATGGCCTCGAGCCGCTGGCGGCCGGCTACCCGACCGTGACCCTGTGCTCCGTGAACGAGCTCAAGAACCCGGCCAACTACCACTGGCCCAGCGACGTCTCCGGCAACGTCGACTACGGCAGCCTGGCCGACGGGATCCGTCTCAGCGAGGCGCTGATCCGCCGCCTCGCCGACCGCTGGCTCTGACCCCCCGACGGCGACCTCCTCCGACCCCCCGACGTGGGACCTCTAGACGCCGACTATCAGGGTCAAGAGGTCCCAGGTCGTCCAATCACGTTCCCGACCGACTCCGGGCACTGACCTGGGACCTCTGATCGCTGACTGTCAACGACGAGAGGTCCCACGTCATGCGGTCGGGTGCCGGAAGGCGAGCACTGACCTGGGACCTCTGACCAGCTCGCTACAAGGGTCAAGAGGTCCCCACGCCCCCAAGGGTCAAGAGGTCCCCACGCCCCCAAGGGTCAAGAGGTCCCCACGCCCCCAAGGGTCAAGAGGTCCCCACGCCCGCGGAGGCGGGGGATCAGAGCTGGGGGCGGTGGCGCTCGATGATGCGGTCGAAGTCGATCCCGGCGGGAAGGGTGCCGAAGGTGCGCCCCCATTCGCCGCCCAGGCGTGAGGCGCAGAAGGCGTCGGCAACCGCCGGGTCGCCGTGACGGACCAGCAGCGAGCCCTGAAGTGCCAGCGCCATGTCCTCGACCAACCGCCGCGCCCTCGTCTCCAGCGTCGCGGGGTCGGAGGCGACCTCCTTGCGGACCCGCGCGGCGAAGTCGTCGAGGCGCGGGTCGGCACCCTGCGCCTCGGCGATCTCGGCGAAGAGGGCTTCCACCGAGGCGGGGTTCTTGACCATCGCGCGCATCACGTCGAGGCACTGCACGTTGCCGGAGCCCTCCCAGATCGAGGTCAGTGGGCTCTCGCGGAAGAGGCGGGGCATCCCCGAGTCCTCGGAGTAACCGTTGCCGCCGAAGCACTCCAGGCATTCGGCCGCGTGCGAGGGTGCCCGCTTGCAGATCCAGTACTTCAGCACGGCGTTGGCGAGGCGGCGGAAGTCGCGGGCCTCCTGCGACTCCTGCGGCGAGGCGGGGGAGTCCGGCGACCCGGCCGCCCCCGGATGCGAGGCGGGGGAGTCCGGCGACCCCGTCGCCTGCGGACGCGAAGCGGAGGAGGCGACGGGCTGGGACTCGTCGTAGCTGCGGGCCAGGCGCAGCGCCGAGACGGTCGCCGCCTCCGATTCCACGCAGAGGTCGGCGAGGACGTTGCGCATCAGCGGCTGGTCGATCAGCAGCGCCCCGAAAGCCGAGCGGTGGGCGGCGTGGTTCGTCGCCTGCGCCACGCCGGACCGCAGGCCGGCGGTTGCCCCGATGGTGCAGTCCAGCCTGGTGTGGTTGACCATCTCGATGATCGTCTGCACGCCGCGGCCCTCCTCACCCACCATCCGCGCCCAGGCCGAGCGGAACTCGACCTCGCTGGAGGCATTGGAGCGGTTGCCGAGCTTGTCCTTGAGCCGCTGGATCTCGAAGCGGTTCGGCTCGCCGTCCGGCGTCCAGCGGGGTAGCAGGAAGCAGGAGAGGCCGCCGTCGGCCTGGGCGAGGATCAGGAAGGCGTCGCACATCGGCTGCGAGCAGAACCACTTGTGCCCAGTCACCTCGTACTCGGCGCCCGGCCCACCACCGTTCAGCGCCCGCGCCGAGGTGGTGTTGGCGCGGACGTCGGAACCGCCCTGCTTTTCGGTCATTGCCATTCCGCAGATCGCGCCGCGCTTCTCCCCGGCCGGCAAGAAGCGCTCGTCGTAGTCCAGCGAGAAGAGGTGCGGCTCCCACTCCGCCGCGACCTCGGGCTGGTGGCGGAGCGCCGCGATCGCCGAGTAGGTCATCGAGATGGGGCAGCCGACTCCGGCCTCGGCCTGGGCGAGCTGCATGAACAGAGCGGCGCGGGCGACGTGGGCGCCGGGCCCGGGCTCGCGCCAGGGCAGCGCGTGCAGCCCCTCGCCGATCCCCAGGCGCATCAGGTTGTGCCAGGAGCGGTCGAAGTCGACCGTGTCGACGCGGTTGCCGAAGCGGTCGTGGGTCCGCAGCACGGGGAGCTTCTCGTTCGCCTCGTATCCCCAGCCGATCACCTCGGCCGAGCCGCACACCGCCCCGAAACGCTGCAGGCGCTCTTTGGCCCAGTCGGCGCCCTCGCGCCGCACCGCCTCGACCATCGGGCGGTCCTGCTCGAAGGTGTTGTAGTCCGCGAGCGGCGGGGCCTGGTTGAAGACTTCGTGGGTACGGTGGGAGGCGCGCTCCTCGGTAGTCGCCACAGGCGAATCTTACGCGGCTCGCCGTGCCGGGGGGTCAGTCCCCCGGGACGGGGGAGCCTGCGCCGGAGGCGGATGGAGGCTCACGCTCGCACCACGGCGCCGGAGGCGAGTGGAGGCTCACGCTCGCACCCCTGCGCCGGAGGCGGATGGAGGCTCACGCTCGCACCCCTGCGCCGGAGGCGGATGGAGGCTCACGCTCGCACCCCCGGCGCCGGAGGCGAGTGGAGGCTCACGCTCGCACCCCCGGCGCCGGTGTGTGGAGTTTCGTTGTCCATGGCAGAAGAACTACACACACGCTGGCGAGGGGCTCCCGGACCGGTCGGATCGCCGCGGGCTAGGCGGCCGGGGGATCGGGGCGGATCACCACGGTGTCCACCACGTCGAGGATCTCGTCGGCCGGCATCCCGACCCGACCGGCGTGCTCGCGGACCTTCTCGGGACTGCTCGCCTGATAGACGCAGACCGTGCCCAGGGTGCCGTCGTCCTCCTTGATCACGTAGCTGCGGATCCAGGCGATGTCGTCGGGGAACTCATCCCCGGCGACCTCGCCCGAGCGCTTGGCCGTGGCCTCCAGCTCCTGCGTCGATGCCCAGGCCTGCTGGCGGCGGATGATGTAGGTGTCCATGCTCTCCCTCCGGTCCCGGGTCCGGGGCGGACCCGATCGGCAATCCCTCTCACACGCGGCTGTCTCAGTCAACCCCGCACCTCCCCCGGCCACGGGCGCACCACGCGGGCCGATCGGCGCAGCCCCCACCCGACGGCCTCGACCGCTCGACGCGGCGAGGTTATGATCGCGCTCGGATGGCCGACGCCCAAGAAAGCCTGGCCCGCGTGCCCCTCTTCTCCGGCATCGACCGAAAGAGCCTCAAGCAGCTCGCCAAGCTGATGAGGGAGCGCACCTTCACCGAGGGGGAGACGGTGGCGGCAGAGGGGCAGAGCGGCGTCGGCTTCTTCCTGATCGAGGAGGGAAACGCGACGGTCAGCGTCGCCGGCGAGACGGTCCGAACCCTCGTCCCCGGCGACTACTTCGGCGAGGTCGCGCTGATCGACGAGGGCCCGCGCTCGGCCACCGTTGTGGCGGCCACCGACCTGCGTTGTCTGGGGATGAGCGCCTGGGAGTTCCGCCCCTTCGTCCAGGAGCACCCCGAGGTGACCTGGGCACTGCTGGTCGCGCTCGCCTCCCGGCTGCGCGAGACGCAGGCGCGGGCGGCGGGGTAGCCCCCACTGCGACTGCGCGAGACGCGGGCGCGGGCCCGGGCCCGGCTGCGCGAGACGCAGGCGCGGGCGGCGGGGTAGCCCCTGCTGCGCCTCCGCCGGGCTTGCTCCAGGGGCTACGGGGATCCCCGGGTCGCGGGGCCCGAGCCTAGCCGGGCGGCAGGACCGCCTCCAGCTTCGTGAAGGTCTCCTCGGCCCGCTCCCGCTCCGGGCCGCCGAGCATCCATCCGGTGCGCGCCTCCTGGTAGGGGCACTCGAGCTCCTCGAGCATCGAGAGGGCGTCCCGGATCGCCTCCCGGTCGGACTCCAGGGCGCCCCGCGCCCGGGTCATCAGGGCCACGGCGTAGCGGTTGTCGCCGACCTGCTGCTCGGCGAGCTTCAGCGCGCCCCGGGCCTCCGGCGCGCCGGCCCGGGCGAAGGCCTCGGCCCGGGTGGCGTGGAACACCGGCTTCCACCACCAGCTCTCCGCCGCCCCGCGGAAGCGCTCGGCGGCCTCCTCGAACCTGCCGTGGTGGAGGTCCACGTCGGCCCGCAGGATCGTGATCCCGGGAAGCTGCCCCTTGATGTCCGGCGCGACCTTCTCCGCGAAGGCGAACCACTCCTCGGCGGCCCCCGGGTCGCCGCGGTAGCCGTGGATCGCCCCGGCGGTCGCGAGCGCCGCCGCCATCGCCGCCAGGGGGGGCTTGCCGGCCGCCGCCCACTCCTCCCGGAAGCGGAAGCTTGCGGCCAGCACCGCGTCCCACTCGCCCAGGTAGAAGGCCGGGAGCATCTCCCGCTCCCAGGCCGAGTAGGCGATCCCCCGCACCAGGTCCAGGCGCCGGGCCTCCGCGGCAAAATCGGCAGCCTCCCGGAAGGCCCCGCGCTGAAGCAGCGACTCGACCATCATGTGGAGCGCGTCGCTGCGCTCGATGTCGAGCATGGGAGAGGTCGGGTTGGTCTCGATCACCTCGAGACGCTCCCTGGCTATCTCCACGCTCCGGCGGTGGTGTCCGGCGTTCCACTCGGGCCCCTGCACGGCATCGAGGGCGCTGGAGATCAGGATCGGGTCGCCCACCCGCCGGGCTAGCTCAAGGCCCTCCCGGGCGGGCTCCTCCATCTCCGTTTCCCGGTCGTAGGCCCAGTGGATCCACGCGTCATTGAGCCGCAGCCTCGCCTGCGTCGAGGCGTCACGGGGGTCGGCGAGCTCGCGCGCTCTCGCCTGCAGGGCGGCCGCCTCTTCCTCGGACACCCGCTGGCTGATCCCGCCGAACCGGGTCCAGACCTCGACGACGCGGGCGTAGATGCCGGCGGCCCGGGCCCGGATCCCGGCCTCCTCCAGCACCCCTGCGGCATCCCGCAGCATCTGCACGGCCGGAGGCCCGGCCCAGCGCCGCAGCGCGATGTCGCCGCCCGCCTCCAGGATGGCCGCCCGCTCGGCCGGGTCGCCGGCCAGCCCGGCGGCCTGCTCGTAGAGCTCCTGCGCCCGGGCCCCGGCCCCGCGCCGCACCGCCGTCTCGGCCGCCTCCACCAGCACCGCCCGGGCGGCGTCGGCGCGCTCGCCGGAGGGGTCCAGCGATGCGGCCTGGGCGAGATGGAAGGCCTCCAGCTCCGCGAGCTCGGCGCGGCGCTCGCCCGCGGTCTCTCGGATCTCCTTCGCGACCAGATCGTGGAGCCGGGCGCGGTCGGCGCGCGGCAGGGAGTCGTAGGCGACGTCGCGGATCAGCTGGTGGCGGAATGCGAACTGCCCAGGGCCCTCGGCCACCCGCTCGACCACCAGCGCCTTTCGCACGAGCCCGTCCAGCTCCTCTCGGGGCTCCGAGCCGAGCAGGTGGCCGAGCTGGTCCTCGCGGAAGTTGTGCCCCAGCACCGCGGCGTGCTGCGCGGCCTGCTTCTCGGCTGCGGGGAGCAGGTCGATGCGGGCGGCGATCGTGCCCTTGACAGTGTCGGGCAGGACCCCGCCGATCCCGGTTCCCGCCTCCGAGAGGATCGCGCGACTCACCTCCTCGGCGAAGAACGGGTTGCCGCCGCAGACCTCGGTGACCCGGTCGGCGAGGGGCGTCGCGTCTCCGAGCAGCCTCTCCGCCAGCTCCCTGGTCGCCTCCGGGCCCAAGGGCCGCAGCTCGATCCTGCTGACGTTGTGGGCGCCGCGCCCGAAGTCCGGCCGGCGCTCCATCAGCTCCGGGCGACTCGTGCAGAGCACCAGCAAGGAGGCGTCGCTGAGCCCGAAGGCGACCTCCTCGAGGAGGTCGAGGAGGCCGTCGTCGGCCCAGTGCGCGTCGTCAACGCCGATCACCAGCGGTCGGTCGGCGGCGAGCAGGCCCACGAAGCGCCGCCAGGCGCGGCGAAGCTCCAGCTCGGCGGTCGCCCCCCGGTCGGCCTCGCTACCCCTCAGCGCCAGGGTCAACAGCGCCGCGATCTCGCCCGCGTCGTCCGCCCCGAGGCCGGCGAGCAGCGATGCGAGCGAGGTCTCGACCTCGGCGACCGGCGCCTCGGCCGCGGTCCCGGCGGCCTCGCGCAGGATCTCCCCGAGTGCCCAGAAGGCGATGCCGCGGCCGTAGGGCGGGTTGTGGCCGACCAGCACCCGGGGCGGCTCGGGCGCTGCGACCAGCTCGTCGGCCAGCTCCCGGGCGAGCCGCGTCTTGCCGATGCCCGCCTCCCCGATGATCGTGACCAGCTCGGGAGCGTGCTCCCGAGCGGCGCGGCGATAGACGAGGCGCAGCAGCGCGAGGTCGTCCTCGCGACCGATCAGCGGTGTCGCGGCGGCGGGCTCGGGGGCGCCGGCGCGCCGGGCGCGGCGTGCAGCCAGCGGCGCATCGAACCCCTTGGCCTCGACTGGCGCGACCGGCTCGAACTCGACCGAGCGGCAGGAGAGTGCCGCCCGCTCCCCGACCAGCACCGCTCCCGGGAGAGCGGCGGCCTGAAGCCGGGCGGCGGCGTTGACCGCCTCCCCGGTCACCGAAAAGTCGCCTCCCCGCGAGCCGGCCAGCACCTCGCCGGTCTCCACGCCGACCCGCACGGCAAGGTCGGGGTCGAGCGCGCCGAGGCGCTCGATCATCTCCAGGGCCGCCCCGACGGCGCGGTCGGGATCGTCCCCGTGGGCGACGGGCACCCCGAATACCGCCAGCACGGCGTCCCCGATGTACTTCTCGAGGGTCCCGCCGTGCTCGGTGAGCGTGTCGCGGGCGACCTCGAAGAAGGGTTCGAGGCGGCGGCGGATGTCCTCGGGGTCCTCGCCGGCCGCGAGCCGGGTGGACCCGGCGAGGTCGGCGAAGACCATCGTCGCGACCTTCCTCTCAGCCTCAGGCTCCGCATCGAGCGGCGCCCCGCAGGACGAGCAGAAGCGGGCCCCGTCCGCGGCCTCGGCCCCGCATCGTCCGCATCTGCTCACGCGACGACCATAGCCTCCGCCCGCCCCGATGATCTAGGGTCCCCCGGCGCGACCCACCCGAGCATGGCGAAGATCAAGGTCGAAAACCCGATCGTCGAGCTGGACGGCGACGAGATGACCCGGATCATCTGGGCCTTCATCAAGGAGCAGCTGATCCTGGCGCACCTCGACGTCGAGCTCGAGTACTACGACCTGGCCATCACCAACCGCGACGCGACCTCCGACCAGGTCACGGTGGACGCGGCGAAGGCGATCAAGCGGGTTGGGGTGGGGGTGAAGTGCGCGACCATCACCCCCGACGAGGCGCGGGTCGAGGAGTTCGGCCTCAAGGAGATGTACCGCTCGCCGAACGGGACGATCCGCAACATCCTCGGCGGCGTGATCTTCCGCGAGCCGATCGTGATCTCCAACGTGCCGCGGCTGGTCCCCGGCTGGACGAAGCCGATCGTGATCGGCCGTCACGCCTTCGGTGACCAGTACCGCGCCTCCGACATGGTGGTCCCGGGGGAAGGCACGCTGACCCTCACCTACACGCCCAGGGACGGCTCCGAGCCGCTCGAGCTCGACGTCTACGAGTTCCCCGGCGGCGGGGTGGCGCTTGCGATGTACAACCTCGACGACTCGATCCGCGACTTCGCCCGGGCCTCGATGCGCTACGGGCTCCAGCGCGGCTACCCCGTCTACCTCTCGACCAAGAACACGATCCTCAAGCGCTACGACGGCCGCTTCAAGGACCTCTTCGCGGAGGTCTATGAGGACGAGTTCCGGGCCGACTTCGAGGCGGCCGGGATCACCTACGAGCACCGGCTGATCGACGACATGGTCGCCGCAGCCCTGAAGTGGGAGGGCGGCTACCTGTGGGCCTGCAAGAACTACGACGGCGACGTGCAGTCCGACACGGTCGCCCAGGGCTTCGGCTCCCTGGGGCTGATGACCAGCGTGCTGATGACCCCAGACGGCAAGACGGTCGAGGCCGAGGCCGCCCACGGCACGGTCACCCGCCACTTCCGCGAGCACCAGAAGGGCAACCCGACCTCGACCAACCCGATCGCCTCGATCTTCGCCTGGACCCGGGCGCTGGCCGCGCGCGGCCGCATGGACGGCACGCCCGAGGTGATCGGCTTCGCCGAGACCCTGGAGCGGGTCTGCGTGCAGACCGTGGAGAGCGGGCGCATGACCAAGGACCTGGCGATCCTGATCGGCCCCGACCAGCCCCACCAGACGACCCAGGAGTTCCTGGCCTCGGTCGACGAAGGGTTGAGCGCGGCGATCGCGTAGCGTCCAGCCTCCGGCGCAGCGCGATCGCCTAGCGTCCGCGCCCCAGAGTGAAAGCACCCGAGTCAGGAGAAGCGAACAGTGAGCACCCCAGTCAAGGTCACGGTCACCGGAGCGGCGGGCCAGATCGGCTACGCGATCCTCTTCCGCATAGCCAGCGGCCAGATGCTCGGCCCCGACACCGCCGTCGAGCTGCGGCTCCTCGAGATCCCCGACGCGGTCAAGGCCGCCGAGGGCACCGCGATGGAGCTAGAGGACTGCGCTTTCCCCCTGCTCGGGGGGATCGAGATCACCGACGATCCGGTGCGGGCCTTCGACGGCG
Organism: Solirubrobacterales bacterium; assembly: GCA_046330315.1. Lineage (GTDB taxonomy): Bacteria > Actinomycetota > Thermoleophilia > Solirubrobacterales > 70-9 > JAXLSZ01. The sequence continues at coordinate 213,282 of JAXLSZ010000006.1, read as the reverse complement.
TCAACGTCGGTCTGCTGGTCGGCGCCCGGCCGCGCGGGCCGGGCATGGAGCGCGCCGACCTTCTGGAGGCCAACGGCGCCATCTTCAAGCCCCAGGGTGAGGCGATCAACGCCGGTGCGGCCGACGACGTGCGGGTCCTGGTGGTCGGCAACCCCGCCAACACCAACGCCCTGATCGCCATGTCCCACGCTCCCGACGTTCCCCGCGAGCGCTTCACGGCGATGATGCGGCTCGACCACAACCGGGCGATCGCCCAGCTTGCAAACAAGCTCGGCGAGCCCGTCTCGGCGGTCACCAGGATGACGATCTGGGGAAACCACTCGACCACCCAGTACCCGGACCTGGTGCACGCGAAGGTGAACGGCGCCAGCGCCTGGGAGGCGGTGGACGACGAGGGGTGGATCGCCGACGAGTACATCCCCCGGGTCGCCAAGCGCGGGGCCGAGATCATCGAGGCCCGCGGCGCCTCCAGCGCCGCCTCGGCGGCCAACGCGGCGATCGACCACGTGCGCGACTGGGTCCTGGGCACGCCGGGCGAGGACTGGGTCTCGATGGGCGTCCCCTCCGGCGGCTCCTACGGAATCGAGGAGGGATTGATCTGCGGGCACCCCTGCAGGTGTTCAGGGGGCAGCTACTCGATCGTCGAGGGGCTGGAGATCGACGAGTTCTCGCGCGAGCGGATAGACGCCAGCGTCGCGGAGCTTCGCTCCGAGCGCGACGCGGTCGCCGGGTTGGGGTTGGTCTAGGCGCGCCCTCGGATCAGGAGGCGGCGTAGTACTTGCGGCCGTCCTTGCGGACCCTCTTCTCCTTCTGCAGGTCGCCGAGCACCCGGTAGAGGTAGTTCGGCTTGATCTTCATCTGCTTGGCGATCTCCGAGGCGGTGATCCCGGGTGACTCCGAGACGATCTTCACCGCCTGCTCGGCGCGGGTCCCGCCGCGGCGCCGGCGCCGGCGCTTGGTCGCTGCCGGGGCGGCCTTGCGCGGCCGCCCGGGGGCGCGGCGGCCGATCCGCCCGCCCAGGTTCGTGATCGCCTTCTCGACCCGCTTCAGCTCGTCGACGAGCTCGTCACGGCGATGCTCCAGGAGCGAGCGAGCCTCGTCGAGTACGTTGCCGGTTGCCATCGGTGTCCTTTCGGGAAACGTCAGTACAGGATGCTCACGTGGAGTCTATACAGGTGACACATCCATTACGTATGTACCCATCTCACCCGAGTGTGTGCTCGGGACGTGACGGGCTCGATGCGACGGCAGATGAGTGAGATTGGTGGACAGGGCCGGCCCCGGGTGGTGGTGGCACGGATGCTGCTCCCGGTCGGCCTGCGTCTCCTGGAGGAGCGCTTCGACGTGGTCTCCGGCGGGCTCGCGGCCACGCCTGGTCAAGTGCGGGGGCTGGTCCCCGGCGCGGAGGCCATCGTCGCCGACGCGACGGTGAGCGTGGACGAGCGGCTGCTCGACGCCGCGGGCCCTTCCCTTCGGGTCGTCGCCAATTTCGCGGTCGGCTTCGACAACGTCGACCTCGACGCATGCCGAGCCCGCGGGATCGCCGTCACCAACACGCCGGACGTGCTCACCAACGCAACCGCGGAGCTGGCGCTCGCCTTGACCCTGGCCGCGGCACGCCTGCTCTCCGACACCGAGCGCGAGCTTCGGGCCGGCGAGTGGAGCGGCTGGGACCCCGCGGCCCACCTCGGCCTCGAGCTGAGCGGGTGCACCGTGGGGATCCTCGGGCTGGGGAGGATCGGGACCCGCTACGCGGAGCTGCTGGCCGGCTTCGGTGTGGATCTGCTCCACACCTCGCGATCTCCCAAGCCGCAGGCCGACCGCGCGCTCGGAGCGAGCGGGGTGGATCTCGACGAGCTGCTGGCCCGCTCGGACGTGATCAGCCTGCACGCCCCGGCGACACCGGAGACCCACCACGTGATCGGGCCCGACGCGCTGGGGCGGATGAAGGCATCAGCGGTCCTCGTCAACACCTCCCGGGGCCCGCTCGTCGATCTCGAGGCGCTCTCGAAGGCGCTCGCCGAGGGACGCATCGGCGCCGCCGGCCTCGACGTCTTCGAGGGGGAGCCCGATCTCCCGGAGTCGATCCTCGCCGCGCCCCGCACTGTCCTCACGCCCCACATCGGATCGGCCACCGGGAAGGCCCGCGACGGCATGGCGCGAGCCGCTGCGCTGAACGCGATCGCCGTCCTCGAGGGCCGCGAGCCCCCCAACCGGGTCGTCTGAGGGGCTCCCGCCCCAGATGCCCGGCGGGTCACCGGCGAACCCCTCCCGCCTCTACGCCCGCGCATCCAGTTCCCAGGAGAGCTTCTGGAAGGGATCATTGTCGCTTCCCTTCCAGGTGGTCTCCTGCAAATCGATGGGATGGCTCGCGAGTCCGGGCCCGACGAAGGTGTGGTCTTCATGGGTGGTCCCGCCCTTGCCGCAATTGATCGTCACCTCGTAGTTCGCCTTCTTCGGGTGGATGGTGAGGCCGTAGCGCTTCATCGCGGGGCTGAAATCCAGCGAGGACAGCTGGTCGGGGCTGGTCTCCAGGCCGCCGCTCCAGCTGCATCCCCTTGCGTCGAGGCCGGACACGGCGAGGCTCGCCTTTCCGGAGGCGACCCGGTAGTGGAAGAAGCGCGTCTGCGCCGACTTCCCGCTGTCGTATCTGAAGGTGATCTCGTAAATTGCGTCGTCGTTGTATACGTCTGCATCGGTTGTCGAGTCGATCGATCCGCTCCACCTGCGGGGAATCACCGCGAAGCGGGGCCCAGCCCTGCAACTCGTCCCTCCGCCCCGTCCGCTGACCGGGACGCAGACCTGGGGGATCCGGGGGCCGAGCCCCTCGTCGCTGAGCACCCTTCCGAATGTGCCGAGGGCCACGCTCTTCTGCTTTCCAGGCTTGATGCCGGCGAGGTCGAAATCGGATTCGGTGAAGAAGCGATTGCCCGGACGCGCCACCTTGAGCGCGCCCTGCCCGTCCTTGGAAGCCGCGTCGCCCTTGTTCTTGATCGTGGCGATCAGCTGGAAGGCGCTGCCGTTCCAGAAGCTGTGCAGGGGCTTCTGCTCGTTCGGGGCCGCCTTCACCGAGGTGACGGTGAGGTGCGGCTTCTTCCGGGCGGACGCCGCCGCAGGGAACAGCACCGAGGCCAGGGCCAGGGTCGCGACCGGCAGCAACCGCACCAGGTGGTTCTTCACGGAAACTCTCCTCCCGACGGGAAACTCTCCTCCCGACGGGAATGTATCAGCCGGCACGAGCCGCGCCAAGAGGCCCGCCGCCGGCCTCCGCGCCGCGCCCGGTTCCCCGCCGGGCCTAGGCGGAGGTGCGACGCCGCTGCGGCAGCGTCCGGAAGACCGCGTCCCACAGCGGCGAGGAGACGCCGTAGGCGAAGCGGTCGTCCTGGAAGTGGTGGCGCATGTGATGCTCGCGGAGCTTCTTGCCGAACTTCGTCTTCGGGACGAAGTGGTGCACGTAGTAGTGCGTGTAGTCGTAGTAGAGGTAGCCGCCGATGAATCCGGCGAACAGCGGGTAGACGGCCGGGGTCCCGAAGACGACCGCGAAGGCGAGGAAGAAGAGGGCGGCGAGGGGGATGCTGGCGGCGGGGGGCATGACCAGCCGCAGCTTGTCGTTGGGGTGCTCGTGGTGGACGCCGTGGATGATGAAGTGCAGGCGGTGGCCGATCTTGTTATCGGGGTCCCAATGGAAGGCCAGCCGGTGAAGCCAGTACTCGCTCAGCGTCCAGATCGCCAGGCCGGCAAGGGTGAGCCCGACGATCGCCGGCGCGCTCAGCCCGCGGCTCGCCCCGAGCCACTCCATGACCACCACGACCGGGACGAAGACGATCGCGGGGACGGCGGGGTGGACCCGGGAGAAGAAGTCCAGGAGGTCGCTCTCGAACATCGGCGGCGAGGCCGACAGACGCTCGCTGCGCTCGCGCGCTTGCATGCTTTGGATGGTAGCGCGACCGTCGAGTGGAAGCGATGCGCCGCAAAGCGCGGGGAAACCTGTGACCACCCTGTGAAGAGAAAGGTGCGAAATGCGGAGATGGCGGCTGCGCGACCGGCTTCCGAGTGCTTTCATGGCGCCGGCGTCGAGCAGGGAGCCCGGCGCACCGGAGGCGGACATCGCGGAGAGAGGAGGCGTGGGGCTTGGCGAAGCGTGGGCGCAACGGAGTCGAGGCGCACTCCTGCGAGGAGTGCTTCTTCAACCGCAACCAGCTCTGCGCGCTCGAGCTGGGCGAACCCTGCGCGACCTTCCGCCCCGACCGCCCCGAGGGCCTGGTGCCGCCGCGCCAGCCGGTTTTGCTGATGCGCCCGCCGCGCTGGGCCGAGCGCCACACCCGCGCCGCGTAGCTGCCGCCGAGCGCGGCGATGCGGCGGTGCCCGGCTTGCGAAAGCGGCGTGGGCGCGGGCCGGCGGGCCGGCCTCACTAGAGTCCCGGTCAGGAGAGGATGCGGTGAGACTGACGATCCTGGGAAAGTCGCCGTCCTGGCAGGACGCCGGCGGGGCATGCAGCGGCTACCTCGTCGAGCAGGACGGCTTCACGATGCTGCTCGACTGCGGGAACGGCGTGTTCGGCAAGCTGCGCGAGCGGGTCGACTACGTGGACGTGGACGTCGTCGTGATCTCCCACCTGCACGCCGACCACTTCCTGGACCTGGTGCCCTACAGCTACGCGCTCACCTACGCACCGCGCCAGCAACCGGTGCCGGTGGCGAGCTGGCCGGGCACGGACTCGCCCGCCCGCCCGAGGCTGATTGCCCCTCGCGGGGCGGCGGAGACCTTCCGGCGCGTGGTCGGGGCCTGGGGCAACGACGACCTGGTCGAGAGCGCCTTCGACCTCGAGGAGTACGGCCCCGGCGACGACCGCGAGGCCGGGCCGCTGCTGCTGCGCTTCCGCGAGGTGCCCCACTTCACCCAGACCTGCGCGGTGGACATCTCCTGCGGGGGCTCGAGGATCACCTTCGGTGCCGACTCCAGGCCTGGCGAGGAGCTGGCGGAGGCGGCCCGGGACACGGACCTGCTGATCGTGGAGGCGACCGTGCCCCGGCCGGAGCGCACGGGTGTCCGCGGCCACATGACGCCCGCCGAGGCCGGTGAGCACGCCCGCCGGGCCGGGGCGGGCCGGGCGGTGATCACCCACATCTCCGACGAGCTCGACCTCGAGCTCGCCCGGGAGGAGGCCTCCGAGGCGTTCGGCGCCCCGGTCGAGGTCGCCGCCGAAGGCGCCGTCTACGAGGTCTGAGCGCCGGATCGAAGCGCTGCCCGCCCAACAATGCCGAATAGACCATAGCCGCCACTGTGACCCGCGGCAACATGCGGCTATCTTTGGCCGGTGCCCGAACGGGACCTGTTCTCCAATTTCGCGCGCATGCGGCGGGAGATGGATCAACTCCTGGGCGACGCCTGGGGCCGGGCCGGTTACGTGAGCCGGCGCAGCTCGGGCTTCTCTCCCAACGTTGACGTCTACTACTGCGGCAAGCCGCAGCGGGCGGTGGTCAAGGTGGACCTCTCGGGCGTGGACCTGGCCGACGTCAGCATCGAGGTCAGCGGCCGCCAGCTGGTGGTCAGCGGCGAGCGCCCCGTGCAGGAGACCGAGGGCCGCGTCTACCAGCAGGTGGAGATCCCCAGCGGACCCTTCCGGCGGATCGTCGAGCTCCAGGTCGACGTCGAGGCCGAGCAGGCCAGGGCCACCTACGACGATGGCACGCTGCGCATCGAGCTGCCGCTCCGCGAGCCAAACAGTACCGCGCGCCGGGTGCCGATCGAGCGGGACTGAAGGTGCGCCAGTGAGCCCCGGTGACCGTGGAGCGGGTGGGCCCGAGGGGCCGGTCGATCCCCTGCTGACCCAGGAGGCCCCGGTGCTGGAGGTGATCTCCACCGAGGAGCCCGAGGACGCGATCGAGCTCGAGCACCCCCTGCCCGACGCCCTCCCGGTCCTGCCGCTGCGCGAGACGGTCGCCTATCCGGGCAGCCTGACGCCGCTGGCGGTCGGCCAGGAGCGCTCGATCAAGCTCGTCAACGACGTCCTCGGGGCGAACCGGATGCTGGTGATGGTCGCCTCCAGGGACCCCGAGGACGACGAGCCGGGGCCCGAGAAGCTCCACGACGTCGGGGTCGTGGGGATCGTCGCGCGCATGCTCAAGGTCCCCGACGGGACCATCCGTATCCTCGTGCAGGGGACCCAGCGGGTACGGCTCGGTCCCTACGTCGCCGAGGAGCCATACCTGGTCGCGCGGATCGCCGAGCTTCCCGACGTGATCGAGCAGAGCCCCGAGCTCGACGCCCTCACCCACAACGTCCAGCGGACCTTCTCGGAGATCATCGAGCAGATTCCCTACCTGCCCGAGGAGCTGCAGATGGCGGTCGCCAACATCGACGAGCCCGCCGCCCTCGCCCACCTGATCGCCGGCGCCCTGCGGATCTCCACCGAGGAGAAGCAGGAGCTGCTCGAGGAGCTCAACGTCTCCAGGCGCCTGCGCAGGCTCTCGGAGATCCTCGCCCGGGAGCTGGAGGTGATCCAGCTCGGCAGCCAGATCCAGTCCCAGGTCCAGTCGGAGATAGACAAGGGGCAGCGGGAGTACTTCCTGCGCGAGCAGCTGAAGGCGATCCAGGCGGAGCTCGGGGAGGGCGACGAGCAGCAGGCCGAGATCAACGAGCTCCGCGAGCGGCTCGACGCGGCGGAGCTGCCCGAGCAGGCGCGCAAGGCCGCCGACCGCGAGCTCTCTCGCCTCGAGAAGCTGCCGCCCGCCGCCGCCGAGTACGGGGTGATCCGCAGCTACCTGGAGTGGCTGGTCGAGCTTCCCTGGTCGGCCTCGACCGAGGACAACCTCGACATCGCCCACGCCCGCGAGGTGCTCGACGCCGACCACTACGACCTCGAGAAGGTCAAGGACCGCATCCTCGAGTACCTGGCGGTCCGCAAGCTGAAGCCCGACTCACCGGGGCCGATCCTCTGCTTCGTCGGTCCGCCCGGGGTCGGCAAGACAAGCCTCGGCCGCTCGATCGCCCGGGCCCTGGGCCGCAAGTTCGAGCGGATCTCGGTCGGCGGCGTCCGTGACGAGGCCGAGATCCGCGGCCACCGGCGCACCTACATCGGCGCGATGCCCGGGACGATCCTCCGCGCTCTGCGCGACGCCGGCTCGCGCAACCCGGTGTTCATGATCGACGAGATCGACAAGATGGGGGCCGACTTCCGCGGCGACCCCGCCTCGGCGATGCTCGAGGTCCTCGATCCCGCCCAGAACGACTCCTTCCGCGACCACTACCTCGACCTCAACTTCGACCTCTCCGAGGTCATGTTCATCGCCACGGCGAACGTCCTCGACACGGTCCCCGGCCCCCTGCGCGACCGCATGGAGGTGATCGACCTCGCCGGCTACACGCTCGAGGAGAAGAAGCACATCGCCCGCCGCTTCCTGGTGCCGCGCCAGGTGGCCGCCAACGGCCTGCGGCCCTCGCAGATCGGGTTCGCCGACCCGGCGCTGGCGGCGATCGTCGAGGAGTACACCCGCGAGGCCGGGGTCAGGAACCTGGAGCGCGAGATCGGCACGATCTGCCGCAAGGTCGCCCGCGACGTCGCCGAGGGCAAGGCCAGCGGCAAGGTCCGGGTCTCCGCCAAGCGCGCCCGCGAGATGCTGGGGCGCAGGAGGGTCTTCGCCGAGCAGAAGCGGCGTACCAAGATCCCCGGCGTCTCGACCGGCCTGGCCTGGACGCCCGCCGGCGGAGACGTCCTGTTCATCGAGGCGACCGCGATGCCCGGATCCGGGCGGCTGACGATCACCGGCCAGCTCGGCGAGGTGATGAAGGAGTCCGCGGAGGCCTCGCTCTCGTTCGTCAGGGGACACGCCGCCTCGATCGCCCCGGGCCTGGCCGAGGACTGGTTCGCCAAGCACGACATCCACATCCACGTGCCGGCCGGGGCGGTCCCAAAGGACGGGCCCTCGGCGGGGGTGGCGATGAGCGTGGCGCTGGCCTCGCTGGTCGGCGGCAGGGCGGTCTCCAACGACGTCGCGATGACCGGTGAGGTGACCCTGACCGGGCAGGTGCTCCCGATCGGAGGGGTCAAGGAGAAGTCGCTGGCCGCCCAGCGGGCCGGCATCAAGAGGGTGATCCTCCCCTCGCGCAACCGCGGTGACGTCGAGGAGATTCCCGAGCACGAGCGGGCCGCCCTGCGCTTCGTCTACGTGGACGAGGTCTCCAAGGCGATCGAAGAGGCGATCGCCGGGCGCTGATGGAGACCGCCGCGCTGCGCAGGGGGAGCCTGGCGCAGCTCGCCGACGCCTGCCGCAGGGCGGTGTCGGAGCGCTCCGGGGTTTTCTGGGCGGTGGTCGGGCTGACCGCCCTGGCGGCGGCGCTGCGGTTCGCGACCCTGGGGGCGCAGAGCTATCACCACGACGAGGTCGTCACCGCGGCGAGGGTCCTGCGCGGGACCCTGGGGCACGCGGTGGAGAAGATCGGCTCCAGCGAGTCCGCTCCGCCGCTCTACTACCTGATCGCCTGGTTCTGGACCCAGCTCACCGGCACCGGCGAGGTGGGCCTGCGTTCGATCTCCGCCCTGGCCGGGGTGGCGACGGTGCCGGTCGCCTACCTGATCGGGGCCGAGCTGCGCGGTCGCCGGGCCGGGATCTCGGCGGCCGCGCTGGTCGCCACCAACCCGATGCTGGTCTGGTACTCGCGGGAGGCTCGCTGCTACTCGCTCCTCGTCCTGCTCGGCAGCGCCGCCCTGCTCTTCTTCCTTCGCGCCCGCCGCAGCGGGTCGGCGCGGGACCTCAACCGCTGGGCGCTGTTCAGCGCGCTCGCCCTGGCGAGCCACTACTTCGCGATCTTCCCGGCGGCCGCGGAGGCCGTCCTGCTGCTGCGCCGCCGGGGCAGGGCCGTGCTCCGTCCCCTGGCCTGGGTGGCGCTGGCCGGGCTCGTGCTGGTCCCGCTCGCTCTGCTGCAGGCCGGCCACACCGACCACATCGACTGGATCGAGCGCCAGGCGCTGCTCCCTCGCCTCGGGCAGGCGGGGGTCGCGTTCATGGTCGGCGAGACCGGCGAGGTGATCTCGCAGCCGGTCCGCCCGCTCCTGGCGCTGGTGCCCGCCCTGCTGGCGGGGGCGCTGCTGCTCCTGCTGGCCTTCCGCGCCGATCGCCGGGACCGCAATCTGGGCGCCGCGCTGATCGCCGTCGCGGCCTTCTCGGTGCTGGCGCCGACGGTGCTGGCGCTGGCCGGGAAGGACTTCGTGATCGCCCGCAACCTGATCGGCGCCCTCGTCCCGCTGCTCGCCGCCCTGGCCCTGGCGGCGACCCTGCCCGCGACGAGGCGCGCCGGGGCGGCGCTCTGCGCGGGGCTCCTCGCCTACTCGCTCGGGTTCACGGTCTGGGCGAGCTTCGACTCCTCGCTGCAGCGGCCCGATTGGCGCGGGGTCGCGCACCGGCTCGGCGAGCCGCGCGAGCCGCGCGCCCTGGTCACCTGGGTGCTCGGCGCCGCGCCCCTGCGCTACTACCTGCCCAGCTCCCCCTTCCAGGTCGAGCCGCGCGGGGAGCGCTGGTACGTGCACGAGGTCGACCTGGTCTCCAAGGGCCCGCTCCGCTCGCGCCCGGCAGGGATCGGGCCGCAGTTCAGGCGGGCGGGCTCGACGCCGTTCGGCCGGCTGGTGATCACCCGCTTCCGAGCACCCGGCCTCGCCCACCTCGGGGTCAGGGCGCTCAAGGAGGCCGACCTGGGGTTCCCCAACTCGCGCGTCCTGCTGGACGGGATCGGCCCTCCGGCCTAGCGACGGGATCGCCTCCGGCCCGGAGAGGGGGCGCCCGCACGGCCCCCGAGGCTCGCAGGATGGCGGTCGAAGCCGGGCCGGGGCGTACGGACCTTCCCGACGGGTATATCCTGGGGGCCCGGATCCCCCGAAACAGCGAGGAAGTGAGAGGCAATGGGCTTTAACACGAGGGCAAACAGCGCGGCGGACCGCGCATCCAGCGCCTACGCGGCGGCGCGCGAGAACCAGTACGTCCAGCGCCTGCTGGAGGACGAGAAGCTCCGCGCCAACCTGCGCGACGCGTTCGACTCGGCCCGCAAGGCGTACGGCCGCGTCTCCAGCAACGGCAAGCACCCCGTGAACGCCCTGACCTCCGACAGGAAGGCCCAGCGCGAACTGAAAGAGGCAGCCGAAGCGCTCCGCGAGGCCTCCGAGCAGATCCGCAAGCCGAAGAGGAAGAAGAGCCGGCTGGGGAGGATCCTGATCTTCGGCGCGGTTGCCGGGGGGGTCACGCTGGCGCTCAGCGAGAGCGCCCGAAAGGCGGTCATGGACACGCTGTTCGGCGCCGAGGAGGAGTTCGAGTACACCAGCACCACCAGCACGAACTCCGCGCCCCCGGCGCCGGCCCCGACGGGCGCTGCGAGCGAAGAGCAGTAGCGGGCGCGGGAGCGCGCGCTCCCGCCCGCGACCCGGCGCAGCGGAGTTCCCTTGGCCACCGGCCATCTGGACCGCCTCAGCTCGATAGACGCGTCCTTCCTCGCGCAGGAGCGCGACGGCTCCCACATGCACATCGGGGCGGTGATGGTCTTCGAGGGGCCCCCGCCCTCGCGGCTCGAGTTCACCGACCACATCGCCTCGCGGCTGCACCTGGTCCCGCGCTACCGCCAGAAGCTCGCCGTCCCGCGAATGGAGATGGGCCGCCCGCTCTGGGTGGACGACCCCAACTTCAACATCAACTATCACGTCCGCCACACCGCGCTGCCCGCGCCCGGGAACAACGAGCAGCTCCGCCGGCTCACCTCCCGGATCTTCTCCCAGCGGCTCGACCGCACCAAGCCGCTCTGGGAGATCTGGCTGACGGAGGGCCTCGAGGAGGGGCGGTTCGCGCTGATCAACAAGACCCACCACGCGCTCGTCGACGGCGTCTCCGGGGTCGACATCACCGCGGTGCTCTTCGACCTCGAGCGCGAGCCGGCGGGCGAGGTCCAGGTCGATGAGCGCTGGACACCCTCGCCGGAGCCTTCCGATGCCGACCTGATCGGCGCCGGCGTGCGCGACCTGGTCGGCGCTCCGATCGGCATGGCCGGAAGGATGGCCGAGGCGCTGAGGCGTCCCGGGGCCGCCGCCGGCCGCGCCCGCGAGGCCGCCGAGGGGGTCGCGGAAGTCGGCTGGGGGATCATCAACCGCCCGCCGGAGACTCCGCTGAACGTGAGGATCGGCCCGCACCGGCGGGTGCTCTGGATCGAGACCAGCCTGGAGAGGCTGAAGGAGATCAAGAACGACCTGGGCGGGACCGTCAACGACGTTTTCCTCGCGGTGGTGAGCGGCGCCCTGGCCCGGTGGCTGCATTCTCGCGGGGTCCGCACCGAGGGGCTGGAACTGCGCGGCTGCGTGCCCGTCTCCGTGCGCGGCCGCGACGAGCACGGGGAGCTGGGCAACCGGATCACGATGATGGCCTGCCCCCTGCCCGTCTACGCCGGCGACCCGGCGGTCCGCTTCCGGATCGTCAGCGAGGCCATGGAGGGGCTCAAGGAGTCCCGTCAGGCGCTGGGCGCGGAGGTGATCGCCGGGCTGCAGGACTTCGCTCCGCCGACGGTCTTCGCGCAGGCCTCGCGGCTCAACTTCTCCAGCCGCGTCTACAACCTGCTGGTCACCAACGTGCCCGGGCCGCAGTTCCCGCTCTACCTGCGCGGGCGCGAGCTGGAGAAGCTGGTGCCGATTCCCTTCCTCGCGCTGGAGAAGGCGCTGGCGATCGCGATCATGAGCTACAACGGCAAGGTCGAGATCGGCTTGATGGGGGACTACGAGGCGATGCACGACCTCGACGCCCTGGGCGGCTACATCGAGGAGGAGATCGGGGCGCTCGCCGAAGCGGCCGTCGCCTGAGACCTGCACAGCCGCCCCTCCCGCTGCGCGCCAGGGCCGCCCCTCCCGCTGCGCGCCAGGGCCGCCCCTCCCGCTGCGCGCCAGGGCCGCCCCTCCCGCTGCGCGCCAGGGCCGCCCCTCCCGCTGCGCTGAACGGTTGAGACACCCATGGGTGTCGTTCCGGTTCAGCGAAGGGCGGCCAGACCGGACCAAGGGCCGGGTGCTCGGGGACCTCGCCTTCGGCCCCCGCAGGATGGGGAGGGCGACATTGGCGAGACGGTCGCTGCATCTCGGGGTTGGGGCGGCCTAGACTGCCCGGTCGTGGAGGCGGCGCACAAGGAGCGCGAGCTCAGCGGCGAGAAGGCGCAGCGGATCGTCGAGGCGATGCGTGAGAGCGTCGCCGAGCACGGGGCCGCGGGCTCGACCTTCGAGCGCGTCGCACGCCGTGCCGGGGTCAGCCGCGGCCTGCTTCATTACTACTTCGGCAGCAAGGAGCGGCTGCTGGTCGAGGTGGTGCGGCGCTCGGCCGAGCTGCGGATCGACCGCCTCGACGGCCAGCTCGACGGGGCGGGCAGCGCCGAGGACGTGGTCGACGTGCTCGTGGCGAGCCTGACGGACATCATCGACAACGAGCCGGACTTCTTCCTGCTGCTCGTCGAGCTGTTCAGCGCGGGCCGGCGCAACCCCGACATCCGCACCGAGATGGGGGCGCTGTTCGAGCGCACCCGCTCCCACGTCGCCGGGGTCCTGGAGGCCAAGCAGCGCGAGGGGGTGCTGCGGCTGCGCGGGGAACCGGAGGGCGTGGTCTCGGTGCTCTTCGCCGTCGGGGACGGGTTCGCCCTGCAGGCCCTCTCGGACCCCGGCCACGACCGCTCGGCCGCCCTGGAGGCGGGCGCGGGCGCGGCGCGCTACCTGCTCGGGGCGGAGGGCGCCGGCGCGTAGTGGCCGGCCCCCCAACCTTCCGCCAACGTTACGAGACGGGCCACTAGCAGCGGTTGACGACCCTGCCCGAGGGCAGCCGGACGAAGACGTGGCCGCGGTTGTTGCGCTCGTTCAGCTCGCGGATGTGGTTCTTGGGGTCCGCGACCAGGAAGAACGCGTAGCAGCCGCGCAGACCGGTCACGTCGATCCAGTTCTGGTGGTAGGTGGCGGGATAGATGTCCGACCAGCCGACCGAGGTGCCCAGGACCACCGACTGGCGTCCGTAGTCCTGCGAGCAGGCCGGGTAGTGGGGGCTGCTGGGCGAACGCCGGCCCGGCCGGGTGCGCTCGAGGTCTCGCAGGCAATAGTGGAGCTTGGGGCCGATCCGGATTCGCTTCAGCGGCTTGCCCCGCCCCCCCGTGGTCCACAGCTCGAAGCGCGCCGCATCGCGGAACTTCCAGTAGTGGTACTGGCCGGGGATCGGGTACCAGTCCACGCGCCCGGTGGTGCGGATGACCAGCTTGCCCCCGTCCTTGCGCTTGATCCGCTGGTTGACCCGCATGGAGTCGGCCGAGATGCGGATCCCGCGGATCTCGACCGGTCCCTTGCCGCGGCTTCGGATGTTGTTGGTGGCGCGCAGCAGCCGCTTCCCGGGCCGGGTGGCCGTGTCGAGGTAGATCTCCTGAGGTCTCGAGATCCTCAGGTCCGGGCAGCGCAGCTTGGCGCGCTGGGGGCCCAGGCACGGGTTGCCGACGGTGCTCTCGGTCCCGTCCCCGCCCGTGTATTGCCCCCCGTAGCCGGTGGCCTGCGCCAGCCCGAGGGGAACCAGCGCCCCGGCGGCGAGCGCCAGGCCGGCGACCCACCAGCGACCCAGCTCCCCCCACCTGGCTTTCCCAGCTCGCATGACGGGATGCATCGTAGTCCCCTCCGAAAGCGGCCGGCCCCATCCAAGGGGCCTCCGATGGCGCGTCGGCCGGACCCGGGGCGACCGGCCGCCCTGGGCTCTCGCCCCCGGGGCCTCCGCGCCCCCGAGGTTCCGGGAAGCCGCCGCCCCCCGGCTCCCGGCAGCAGCCGCCCCCCGAGGTTCCGGGAAGCCGCCGCCCCCCGGCTCCCGGCAGCAGCCGCCCCCCGAGGTTCCGGGAAGCCGCCGCCCCCCGGCTCCCGGCAGCAGCCTTCCACGGCTCTGCGCAACCCGCGTCAGAGGGCTCCCAATAGGATCAGGCGCGATGAGCGAGCGCAGCAATTCGAGCGCCGCCGCCGACATCGCCTTCGCAGGCGCGGCGCGTCAGGCCGAGATGATCCGCACGGGCGAGGTCTCGGCGACCGAGTTGGTCGGTCTGGTCCTCGACCGGATCGAGGCTCTGGACCCGGACCTGAACGCCTTCCGGACCGTGCTCGGCGAGCGGGCCCTGCTGGAGGCCCAGCAGGCCGAGGCGCGGGTCCGCGCGGGCGAGCACAGGCCCCTGCTCGGGGTGCCGATCGCGCTGAAGGACTCGGTTGACCTGGCCGGGGAGCGGACCACGCACGGGACCGACTGCTTCGACGCCCCGGCCCCGGCCGACTCCGAGATGGTGCGGCGGCTGCGCGAGGCGGGGGCGATCGTGGTCGGCAAGACCAACCTCCCCGAGCTGGCGATCTGCGGCTTCACCGAGTCGGCGACCTGGGGGGTCAGCCGCAACCCCTGGAACCCCCAGCGAAGCACCGGCGGCTCCAGCGGCGGCAGCGCCGCGGCAGTCGCCGCGGGCCTGGTCCCCCTGGCCTCGGCCTCCGACGGAGCCGGGTCCATCCGGATCCCCGCCGCCTCCTGTGGCGTCTTCGGCCTCAAGCCCCAGCGGGGGCGGATCCCGCTGGACCCCGACGACGAGCACTGGAACGGGATGTCGGTAAACGGCTGTGAGAGCCGCAACGTCCTCGACACCGCGATCTACCTCGACATCGCCGCCGGCGGGTCGCGTGAGCCCGGCGCCCCGCCCCCGCCCGAGCAGCCATTCGCAGAGGCCGCCGTCACGCTGCCCGACCGCCTGCGGATCGCCACCTCGACCCGCCCGGCCCGGGCCGCGGCGCCGCCGGCGGTCGGCGAGGAGGTGCGTACCGCCGTGCGCGAGGCGGGCGAGATGCTCGCCTCCCTCGGCCACCGGGTCTCCCCGCAGGATCCGGACTACGGGAGCGCCGGCAACAACGTGGCCGTTCGCTATCTGCGCGGCATCCACGACGACGTGGCCCGCATTCCCCACCCTGAGCGCCTGGAGCGGCGGACTCGCGGTTACGGCCGGCTTGGCGGTGCCATACCCCGGGGCCTGCTGGACAGGGCGCTGCGGGCCCGCGAGGAGGACGCGGCGCGGATCAACGCCCTCTTCGAGCGCTTCGACGTGCTCCTCACGCCGGTGATGGGGGGGACGGCGATCCCGGTACGCAGCTACGAGGGCCTCGGCGCCCTTCGCAGCATGATGGGCCAGTCGCGCTTCTACTGCTTCACGCCGATCTGGAACCACCTCGGCAACCCCGCCGCCTCCGTCCCCTTCGGCCTCGGTGCAGAGGGCATGCCGCTCGCCGTGCAGCTGATCGGCCGCCCCGGGGACGAGGCGACGCTGATCTCCCTCGCCGCCCAGATCGAGGCCGAGCGCCCCTGGGCCCAGGCCCGCCCGCCCATCTCCTAACCCCCGGGCCGAGCTTCAAGAAACCGCTGATAGTCAGCGGGAAGTTGAAGTTCGGCTGAAGATGCGGGGGGCCGGGCGGGCGCAGCCGCCGGCCGAGCAGCGAGCGAAGCACGCTGCGCCCTTCGCGAGCGGGTCCCGGGGTCAGGGAGTCAGGCGGCGGTTCGGAGCTTGGGCGAGGTCCAGGGGGCCTCGAGGCGCGCCGCGAGCTGCTCGGCGAGCCCCTCCGCCGGGACGCGGACCTGCTCGAGCGAGTCGCGGTCGCGGAGGGTGACGGTTCCGTCCTTGAGGGTCTGGCCGTCCACGGTCACCCCCCAGGGCGTGCCGATCTCGTCCTGGCGGCGGTAGCGCTTGCCGATCGAGCCACCCTCGTCGAACTCGGCGCCGACGCGGCGACGAAGACCCTCGTAGATCTCGCGGGCGCGCTCCGGCATGCCCTCCCTGGAGACCAGGGGAAGGACGGCGACCTTGACCGGGGCCAGGCGCGGGTGGAGGCGGAGCACGGTGCGCTTGCGTCCCTCGATCTCGTCGGTCTCGTAGGCGTCGGCCATGAAGGCGAGGGTTGCGCGGTCGGCCCCCGCGGCGGGCTCGATCACGTGGGGGACGTAGCGCTCCTTGGTCTGCTGGTCGAAGTACTCCAGGGCCTCGCCGGAGAACTCGGCGTGCTGGCGAAGGTCGAAGTCGCCCCGGTTTGCGATCCCCTCGAGCTCCGACCACCCGATCGGGAAGAGGTACTCGATGTCGCTGGTCGCGGAGGAGTAGTGGGAGAGCTCGTCGGCATCGTGGGGGCGGACCCGCAGGTGGTCGGGCCGGATCCCCAGCTCCAGGTACCAGTTCATGCGAATCTCGATCCACCGCCGGTACCAGGAGTCGGCCTCGCCGGGCGGGGTGAAGAACTCCATCTCCATCTGCTCGAACTCGCGGGTGCGGAAGACGAAGTTCCCGGGAGTGATCTCGTTGCGGAACGACTTGCCGACCTGGGCGATCCCGAAGGGGGGGCGCTTGCGCGCGAACTGCAGCACGTTCTTGAAGTTGATGAAGATGCCCTGCGCGGTTTCCGGGCGCAGGTACACCTCCGCGCCCTCGGCCGCCACCGGCCCCATCCGCGTCTCGAACATGAGGTTGAACTGGCGGGCCTCGGTGAGGTCGCAATCGGGCCCCTCGCCGGGGACCCTGGAGGGCTTTCGCCCGCAACTCGAGTCCTCGAGGTGGTCGGCCCGGAAGCGCAGCTTGCAGGTCCGGCAGTCCACCAGGGGGTCGGTGAACCCCTCCAGGTGACCCGACGCCTCCCAGACCCTGGGGTGCTGGAGGATCGCGGAGTCCAGCGCGACGACGTCGTCGCGGTCGGCGAGCATCGCCCGCCACCACTCGGCCTTGACGTTGTTCTTCAGCAGCACCCCGTAGTGGCCGTAGTCGTAGGTGGAGCCGAGTCCACCGTAGATCTCCGAGGCGGGAAAGATGAATCCGCGCCTCTTGCAGAGGGCGACGATCTCGTCCATCGTGACCTCGGGCGGGGCTTCGGCGGGCATCGGCGCGGCCGGGTCAGTCGGTGCTCGCCGGGGTCTTCGCCGCGCCCTCGCCCCTGCCGTCCTTCCCGCCCGACTGCTTCGATCGCGAGCCGCCTCCGGAGGAAGACGAGTCCGAGGACGGCGCGGCCTCCGAGGAGGACGAGCCGCCCTCCGAGGAGGACGAGCCGCCCTCCGAGGCGGACGGGTCGCCGCCGTCGCGGGCCTTGGACTTCGACTTCGACCCGTAGTCGGTCGTGTAGAAGCCCGAGCCCTTGAAGTGGACCGCCACGGGGTGGAAGACGCGCTCGACCGGCGCCCCGCACTCCTCGCACTCGCTGAGCGGGTCGTCGGACATCTTCTGGAAGGCTTCGAAGGTGTGGCCCTTCGGGCACCTGTATTCGTAGATCGGCACGGCGGCGCCTATCGTAGCCGTGCGCTCAGCCCATGAACCGCCGCACGGCCTTGCGGCGGACCGACTCGGGGACCTCGATGCTGCCGCCCGGCCCGACCCCGCAGCCGGAGTTGGCGCCCGCGCAGAGCACGTCGGGGGCGGCGTTGCCGCCGATCGCCGCCGCCAGCACCAGCTGGGGCATCGTGAAGAACCCCATGTCGCTGACGAACGCCTTCGGCGCGTCCCAGCCGATGATCGGGCCCTTGACGAAGTTGTAGGGGAGGCGGAGGGGGTCGGTGAGGCGGTCCTTGATCCCGCTGATCACCGCCTGCTGGGCCTTGGCGCGGTCGAAGTCGCTGTACCCGAGCGTGTACGCGCTCTTGCCGGGGCCGGGGCACGGGCTCGGCTTGCGGGCCCGCGCGTAGGCCAGCGCCTTGACCCCGTCCAGCGTGTTCTCCCCCTTCTTGAGGCGGATGGTGATCCCGCCCTGGCCGCCGCCCGCGCCCCCCGAGATGTCGGCGCAGAGCTTGTGGGGCACGTCGACGACGACGCCGCCGACCGCATCGATCAGGTCCTGGAAGCCGGTGAAGTCGATGATCGCCACGTGGTCCACGTTGATCCCGAGGAACTTCTCGACCGCCTCGATCTGCAGCTTGGCGCCTCCGAAGGCGAAGGCGGCGTTGATCTTCTGAGGATCCTGGCCGGGGATCTCGGCGAAGCTGTCGCGCGGGATCGAGAGCTTGTTGAAGGTGCCGCCTCCGGCCCGGATCAGCATCAGCGTGTCGGCGCGGAACTGGCCCTCGAAGCAGCCGTCGTGCGGGGCCTCGCCGCGCGACTGCTGCTCGAAGCACTTCTCCGAGGGCGCGGCCCCGGGCTCCTTGGTGTCGGGGGGCCGCGCGTCGGTGCCCAAGACCAGGATCGTCTGGGCGCTGGGCAGCAGGAAGGGGTTGCCGTGCAGCGCGTCCCTGGCGTCGCCGGCCAGCTTGAACGACTGCAGCTGGGCGGAGACCATGAAGGCGAGGGCGCTGATCAGGATCCAGACGCCGACCGCGATCCCGACCCACTTCAGAACCTTCCGCCGGGTGCCGTGCTCGGAGGGCTTCGGCTCCCGCCCGCCGGAGGGCGGGCCGCCCTGCTTGCGGCCGCCGTCCTTGCCCTTCGAGCGACGGGCGCGCTCCCGCAGGCCCGAGAGGTCCGGGCTGCGAAGGCCGGAGAAGAGCCCCTTCCGGGACCGGTAGACCTTGTACTCCGGCTCGCCGGAGCGCTGCTGCTCGTCGTTGCCGGTCATGAAAGGCTAGAAATAGTGCCGATGCCCGCGGTTTCCTGCCCGCCGACCCCCGAAGCTGAGAGCGATGGCTCATGAGCGGCGCGGAGACGATAGGCGTCGATCTCGGCGGCACCAAGATGCTGATCGGGGTGCTGGACACCGAGCGGAACGTTCTCTGGGGGAGCAAGGAGCGCTCGACCGGCCAGGGCGAGGAGGAGCTTGTCGAGATGCTGCTGCGGGAGATCGCCGAGGCGCGCGAGGCGCGCCCGGGGGTCGAGGCGATCGGGCTCGGGGTCCCGGCGACGATCGACCGCGCGCGGGGGGTGGCGGTGGCCTCGGTCAACCTGCCGATCACCGACGTGCCGATCCGCGAGATCGTCTCCGAGCGGACCGGCCTGCCGGTCTCGCTCGACAACGACGCCAACGCGGCGGTGCTCGCCGAGAGCCTCCACGGCGCCGCGAAGGGGGCCGCGAACGCCGTCATGGTCACGGTCGGGACCGGGATCGGCGGCGGCCTGATCATCGGCGGCGAGGTCTACCGGGGGAGCACCGGCGCCGGAGCCGAGCTGGGGCACACGGTGATCGAGATCGACGGGCCGCGCTGCCAGGGGAACTGCCCCGGGCGGGGATGCGCCGAGTCGCTCGCGTCGGGGACCGCGCTGGGGCGCGAGGGCCTGGAGGCGGCCAGGCGCGAGCCCGACTCGGCCCTGGGGCGGCTGCTGGCCACCGGCGCGAAGGTGGACGGGAGGGCGGTCACCGAGGCTGCGCTGGGGGGCGATGAGGCTGCGGTGGCGGCCGTCGCGCTGATCGGCCGCCGGCTGGGAGCCGCCCTTGCCAGCTTCGCGAACATCTTCGAGCCCGGGGTGATCGTGGTGGGGGGCGGAGTGATCGCCGCCGGCGAGCTGCTGCTGGGCCCGGCTCGCGAGGAGGTGCGAACTCGCTGCCTTGCGCCGATGAGCGCCACCCCGGTGGTCGCCGCGGAGCTGGGGCCCGACGCGGGCATGATCGGAGCGGCCGCGATGGCCCGGATCGAGCTGGAGAGAGGCCGCTAGGTGGCCGGAAAGCTGGTCGTCTGCCCGACTCCGATCGGAAACCTCGGTGACATCAGCCCCCGGGTCCGCGAGGCGCTGGTCTCGGCCGACTACATCGCCTGCGAGGACACCCGCCGCACGGGCGCGCTGCTCGAGCGGATCGGGATCCGGCCGGCGCCGCGGCTGGTCAGCAACCACGAGGGCAACGAGTCGGCCCGCGCCCTGGAGCTGACCAAGCAGATCGAGCGCGGGGCGCGAGTGGCGCTCGTCTCCGACGCCGGGATGCCGGCGATCTCCGATCCCGGGTTCCGGCTGGTCAGGGCGTGCATCGAGCGCAGCCTCGAGGTCGAGGTGCTGCCCGGCCCCTCGGTCGTCCCGGTCGCCCTGGTCGCCTCGGGGCTGCCCACCGATCGCTGGCGCTTCGAGGGGTTCCTCCCCAAGCGCACCGGCGAGATGGAGAGGGTCCTGCGCTCGGCGGAGACGGTGATCGCGTTCGAGTCGCCGCGGCGGATCGGCGAGTCGCTGGCCGCGCTGGCGGCGATCGCCCCGGACCGCCCCGCGGCCGTCTGCCGCGAGATGTCGAAGCTCCACGAGGAGGTTTCCCGCGGCAGCCTCGCGGAGCTGGCCCGGCGCTTCCGCTCCGACGTCAAGGGCGAGATCGTCCTCGTCATCGGCCCGGCTCAGGACGAGGAGCACGGCGACGACATCAGCTTCGCGGTGGACGCGCTGCGCCACCTGGTCCAGTCGGGCGCCCGCCCGCGGGCGGCGGCGAGTGTGGTCGCGGCGCTGACCGGGACCCGCGCCAACGATCTCTACAGGGCTCTGACCGGGAGGGACGCCCGGCGCTGAGCCGGCGGGCGGACGCCCGCCCGGCGAGCCGCCGGCCTCCCTCCCGCCCGGGTCTTCTAAGTTCCCAGGGGAGCCGTGTCCTACTACGTCACAACGCCGATCTACTACGTCAACGCGGAGCCGCACCTCGGCCACGCCTACTCGACGATGGCCGCGGACGTGCTGGCCCGCCACATGCGACAGCGCGGCGAGGACGTCTTCTTCCTGACCGGCACCGACGAGCACGGGGAGCCGGTGGAGACCGCCGCCGAGCGGGAGGGGATCACCCCCCAGGAGCTGGCCGACCGCAACGCGGAGAAGTTCCGGGCGCTGATGCCGACCATCAACGTCACCAACGACTTCTTCATTCGCACCTCGGACCCCCGCCACCAGGCCAAGGTCGCCGAGATCATGCAGCGGGTCCACGACGGCGGCTGGGTCCGCGAGGGGGCCTACGAGGGTTGGTACTGCCCGCGCTGCGCCGACTTCAAGACGGAGCGCGAGCTGGGGCCGGGCAGCACCTGCCCGATCCACGAGATCCCGCTGGATCGCGAGCGCGAGGACAACTGGTTCTTCCGGCTCTCCGCCTTCCAGGAGCCCCTGGAGCGCCTCTACCGCGAGCGGCCCGACTTCGTCGTGCCGGCCTTCCGCCGCAACGAGGCGGTCTCCTTCATCGAGCGCGGCCTCGAGGACGTCTCCCTGTCCCGACCCAAGCTGAAGTGGGGGATGAAGCTGCCCTGGGACCCCAGCCAGCGGATGTACGTCTGGTTCGACGCGCTGCTCAACTACGTGACCGCGCTCAGCTTCGCCCGGCCGGGCGAGGACCTGACCGCGCGCTACTGGCCCGCCGACCTGCACGTGATGGCCAAGGACATCCTCAAGTTCCACGCGATCATCTGGCCCGCCCTGCTGCTGGCGGCCGAGATGGAGCCGCCGCGCCGGATGGCGATCCACGGCTTCCTGCTGATGGGGGAGAAGAAAATGTCGAAATCGCTGGGCAACGTCCTCGACCCCTTCGAGGTGATCGAGCGCTTCGGCTCGGACGCCCTGCGCTACTACTGCTTCCGCGAGGTCAGCTTCGGCCAGGACGGCTCGATCTCGACCGCCGGGTTCGAGGCCCGCTACGACACCGAGCTGGCAAACGAGTTCGGCAACCTCGCCAACCGCACCCTGGCGATGCTCGACCGCTACCGCGACGGCGTGATCCCCGAGTCCTCGCCCGACCCCGACCTGGCCGGCGCCTTCGAGGGGGCCGGCGAACAGGTGCGCGGGCTGCTCGACGAGGCCGAGATCAGCGGCGCGCTGGAGGAGGCCTGGAAGCTTGTCAGGCGCCTCAACCGCTACGTGGAGGAGACCAGGCCCTGGGAGCTTGCCAAGGCGGAGGGCGAAGCCGCCGCAGCAGAGCTCGACCGGGCGCTCTACAGCCTGGCCGAGGGCCTGCGGGTGACCACCCTCCTGCTCCTCCCCTACCTGCCGCTCGCCGCCGAGGCCCTGCTCGGCGCGCTGGGGGAGGAGGGCCGCGAGCTCGCCGAGCTCGGCTCGCGGGGCGGCGGACAGAGGGTGGAGCGGCTGGCGCCCCTCTTCCCCAGGGTCGAGTAGGGTCGCGGGGTCACTGCCACGCGAGCGGGGAGGAAAAGTTGAGAAGAGCCGCCGTCATCGTCTCGGTCGCGGCGCTGGCCGCCGCCGGCGCCTCGGAGGCAGTCGCCAAGAGAGGGGCCGCGGCCAGCGCGCCGGCCCCGGTCAAGATCGGCGGGCCGAGGAAGCTGAGGGCCGCCAAGGTCCTGACCTTCCCGATCTTCGTCTCGGCCGACTCCTTCGTGAAGGTCCGCGGCACCCTGCGGTTGCCCGGGCCCAACCTCCGGGTCCAGCTGGGAGGGGTGATCCGCCAGGGGCAACCCCGCGAGGTGAAGCTGACGCTCAACTCGGTCGCCCGTGACGATCTCAAGGCGAACTTCAGGGTCTCCAGCCTGAAGATCGTGGCCAGCGCCCGGAACCTGGACACCGGGGTCCGGCACACGGCCCGCAAGACCTTCCGCTTCAAGCTCTGAGCCGGACGCACCGGGCGCGTTCCTAGACTGAGGGCGTGGTTGACACCCACGCCCACCTGACCCTGTGCGAGCCGCCCGCCGCCGAGCTGCTCGAGGCGGCCCGCTCCGCCGGCGTCGAGCGGGTGCTCACCGTGGGCATCGACGCTGCGAGCGTCGAGGCGTCGCTGCGCCTCGCCGCGAGGCACCCCGAGGTCTTCGCCGCGGTCGGCCGCCACCCGAACCTCGCGGCGGGCTTCTCGGAGGCCGACGCGGAGGCGATCGCCGGGGCGGCCGCGAGCCCGGGGGCGCGGGCGGTGGGGGAAACCGGGCTCGACTTCTACCGTGACGGCGCCCCGCGGGCCGACCAGCGGGCCGCCTTCGAGGCCCAGATCCGGATCGCGGCCGGCGCCCGGCTGCCGCTGGTCATCCACGTCCGCGATCCGGAAGGAAGCACGGAGGCCGTGGACGAAGTCTTCGAGACGCTCGACAGGCTGGGCACGGGGCTCGAGGTGATCCTGCACTGCTTCTCGGCCCCGGACCGCGTCGCCGACGCCGCCGAGCGCGGCTGGCACTGCTCCTTCGCCGGCAACGTCACCTATCCGAGCGCGGAACGGCTCCGGGATGCCGCGGCCCGGGTTCCCGACGGGCTGATCCTCCTCGAGACCGACTCGCCCTACCTCTCGCCGCAGCCGAGGCGGGGCCGGCCCAACCAGCCGGCCAACGTGGTCGAGACCGCCGCGGTCGTCGCCGAGGCGCGGGGGTCCGCGCCGGAGTCGCTGGAGGGGCTCGTGGACGCCAACGCCCGGCGGCTGTTCGGCTGGTGATGGCGGCTCCGGGCCGGCGGCGCAGGTTCGGCCAGAACTTCCTGGTGGACCCCGGCCTGCTCGAGGCGATCGTGCGCACCTCTGGCGTCGGCGCGGAGGACGTCGTGCTCGAGGTCGGCGCCGGCGAGGGGGTGCTCACCCGCGCGCTGGCCGCCCGAGCCCGCTTCGTCCACTCGCTCGAGCTGGATCGCCGGCTCGCGGAGGCTCTGGACCCGGTGGCGGCTCTTCCCAACGTCGAGCTGCACTGGGGGGATGCGATGAAGCTGCCGCTGGACCGGCTGGAGCCGGCGCCGGCCGCGATCGTCTCCAACCTTCCCTACTCCGTGGCGACGCCGGTCATCGTCCGCACGCTCGTCGAGCTGCCGGGGGTGCGCACCTGGACCGTGATGGTGCAGCGCGAGATCGCCGAGCGGCTGCGGGCGAGCCCGGGGAGCGCCGCCTACGGGGCGCCGAGCGTGATCGTCGGGCTTGCGGCGGAGGTGCGGCTCGACCGCACCGTGGACCCGGCCGTCTTCCGGCCGAGGCCGCGGGTGAGCTCGGCCCTGGTCGTGATGCGGCGCACCGGCCCGCCGCCGCCGCCGCCGACCCGCAGGCTCGTCCGCGAGGCGTTCGCCCACCGCCGCAAGTCGCTGGCGCGATCGCTGGAGCTGGCCCGGCCGGGCCAGATCGAACGGGTGAGGAAGGCCCTGGGGGAGATGGGGCTCGCGGAGGACGCCCGGGCCGAGGCGCTCGCGCCGGCGCAGTTCGCCGAGCTATCCGAAAGGCTTGGCGGGTGATCCTGCACGCGCCGGCGAAGCTCAATCTCTGCCTCTACCTCGGGCAGACGCGCGAGGACGGCCTGCACGAGCTCTGCTCCCTGTTCGAGCCGCTGTCCCTCGCCGACCTGCTCGAGGTGACCGACGGCGAGGGCGAGGACGGGGTGCTCTGCGACGGGGTCGCGGGCGAGAACCTGGCTGCGAGGGCGCTGGGCGAGCTGCGAGCGCGCGGGTGGAGCGCCCCGCCTCGCCGGGTGCGGATCGAGAAGAGGATCCCGGTCGCCGCCGGCCTGGGAGGGGGGAGCGCGGACGCGGCGGCGGTGCTGCGACTCGGCCGCGGCGAGGTGGAGGGCCTCGAGGAGGCGGCTGCGGCGCTCGGCGCCGACGTCCCCTCCCAGCTGCTGCCGTCCTTCGCCCTGGTGCGCGGGGCGGGAGAGCGGGTCGAGCGGCTGCCCGCCCCGGCCCGCCACGGGCTGGTGCTCCTCCCCGGGGGCGGCGGGCTGCCCACCGGGGAGGTCTTCGCCGCGGCGGACCGCCTCGGCCTCGGCCGGGGCCGAGAGGAGCTCGACGACCTCTCGCGTCGCCTGCGGGAGGCGGCGGGCGGGGGCGCCTCGCCACTGGAGTACGCGGAGCTGCTGGTCAACGACCTCGAGCCCGCCGCGCTCTCCCTGCGCCCGGAGATCGCCGCGGCTCTCGAGGCGCTGCGCGGGGCCGGAGCCGCCAGGGCCCTGATGAGCGGCTCGGGGCCGACCGTGTTCGGGCTGTTCGCAGACCTCGGCTCCGCCCGTGCGGCCGCGGAGCGGCTGGGGCGCGACGACGCGATCGTCTGCGGGGGCGCGGACCGTTGAGCGCAGCGGCGCAGCCGGCCCCGGGGGGCTCGCCGTGAAGCTGCCCGAGCCGCTGAGGGGGAAGCGCCTGCTCGTCGTCTTCGTGGCGATCGCGGTGGTCGCCGCCTACGTCGCGATCGGCCGGCTGTTCCCCCAGGGCCACCTCCAGCAGATCCTCGACGACATCGCCAGCGCGCTCGGCGCCTGGACCTACCTGCTGGTCGGGCTCTTCGCCTTCCTGGAGACCGGCGCCTTCGTGGGGCTGTTCGTGCCGGGGGAGACCGTGATGCTGATCGGCGGCGCGGTGGCGGGGCAGGGCGCGGTCGACGTCTACCTGCTGATCGCGGTCGCCTGGTTCGGCGCCTGGTTGGGGGACACGACCAGCTTCCACGTCGGTCGCAGGCTGGGCCGGGGATTCGTGCTGAGGCACGGGCCGCGCCTGGGGATCAGCGAGGAGCGCTTCGAGCGGGTCGAGGACTACTTCTCCCGGCACGGCGGCAAGACGATCCTGATCGGGCGCTTCATCAGCCTGGTAAGGGCCCTGGCCCCCTTCGTGGCCGGAAGCTCGGGGATGCGCTACCGGGCGTTCGTCCCCTACAGCATCCTCGGCACCGGCATCTGGTCGAGCGAGCACATCCTGATCGGGTACGTCTTCTCGCGCAGCGTGGACAGCGCCGCCAAGTACGCGGGGCGGGGCGCCTTCTTGCTGGGGTCGCTGATCGTGGTCACCGTCGCGATCGTCGTCGGCTTCCGCTTCCTGCGGGAGGCGGAGAACCGCCGGCGGGCGGTGGAATGGATGGAGGCGCACCGGGCGACCGCCCGGCTGACCGCGCTGGGCCGGCGCCTCCGGCCCCAGGCGCAGTTCGTCTGGGACCGGCTGACCCCGGGCGGGAGCTTCGGGCTCGAGTTCACCTCCGTGCTCGCCACCCTCGCCGTCGGCGGCTTCGTGCTGGTCGCCTACACCGTGATCGTCGGCAACGACCCGGGCCCCACGCCCGGCGACCGGACCGCCCAGGACATCGTGGACAGCATCCGCACCCCCTGGCTGACCGAAATCGCCAAGGGCGTCACGCTGCTGGGCTCGCCGGGCGTCGTCTGGCCCCTCTCGCTGGCGGCCGCCTTCGTCCTCGCCTGGAACCGGCGATGGTGGGAGCTGGGGGTGCTGGCCGGGGGGATGGTGCTGATCGTCCTCGGCGTCCACGCGATCAAGGACGCGGTGGACCGGCCCCGTCCCTTGGGCGGGCTGGTGAGCGCCGACGGATCCTCCTTCCCCAGCGCCCACGCCGCCTACTCCACCTTCTACGTCTGGCTCGCCGTGACCACGGTCGTCCGCCTGCGACCCGGCATGGCCCGGGGCGCAGCGGTGGTCTCGGCGGGGATCGGGCTGGCGGCGGCGATCGGCCTCTCCCGCGTCTACCTCGGCGTCCACTACATGAGCGACGTCAGCGCCGGCTGGGCTCTCGGGGCCTCCGCCTTCTCGCTGTGCGCCGCGATAGCGCTCGTCGTCTCCCAACTGCGCGACAATTCGGCCTCGGTGAAGACCCCGCGAACGGAACCCTGAGTTGCCGCTGGCGAGGATCGGCAACGAGTACCTGATCTTCGGAGGCGCCGGGCTGGTCAGCCTGGCGGCCTTCGTGGCGCTGATCCTGGTCCCGGCCCTCGGCTCCTACGGCCGGGTCTGGGAGAAGCTCGCGGCCGGGTTCCTGTCCGTCTTCGTCCTGGTGGTGCTGGTCTGCATCGGGGTCGGCCTCGGCGTGCTCTTCGTCTACGAGTTCCCCGACATCAAGGACCTCTTCAGCCAGGGCTGAGCGGCAGTCCGGCCGTTCCCAGGGGCCCAAACTTGGGGCGGGCGTCGATAATCGGAGGGCGATGAGCAGGCAGAAGCAGCGCAAGAGCCCGGAAAAGGCCCGATCGGGAGGGGCCGCCGCACCCCCGACCGGGGCCGCCGCACCAGCGACCGGGGCCGCCGCACCAGCGATCGAGGCTCTCGCCGGGGCGGTCGAGTCGGGCGCCGGGCTCCCGGCTGTGGCGAGGGCCGCGGCCCGGGTGCTCGACGGTAGCGTCGTGTTGATCGACCGCTCCAGCGCGGTGCTCGCGGTCGCCGACGCCTCGCCCGACCAGGAGGAGCGCCTCCTCTCGGGCTCGGAGGGCGTGGTCTGCGTCGAGCTGACCGTCGCCGCCGAGGTGGTCGGGGAGCTGCGCTACCGGCCTCGCTCGGAGCCGGACGCCGCGATCGCCCGGGTGGTCGCAGCTCTGCTCGGCCTGGAGCTGGAGCGCGCCCGCTCGCCACAGTGGGAGAGCGAGGAGGCTGCGGCTGGCTTCGTCCGGGCGCTGCTGCGCCGGGAGGTGACCGACCGCAGGGACATCGTGGCCCGGGCGGCGGAGCTGGGCGCCGACCTCGAGAAGGGGGGCGCGGTGGCGGTCCTCCGCGCGGTCCCGCGGGCGGCCCAGTCCGGGGACTGGCGGGCGAGGGTGATGACCGTCTCCTCGCGCTCGCTCCGCTCGGCGGCACCCGGATCCCTGGCGGCGCTCGAGGCCGGCGAAGGGGTCGAGGTCGCCGCCGTCGTGCCGGCGGGTGACGAGGACAGGGTGGCCCGCGCAGCCGCCGCGCTCCAGGCCGAGCTGACCGAGGAGCTGGCCGGGTTCCACTGGGTAATCGGCTGGAGCCGGCGCGCCGCCGACCCGGTGGACCTCTACCGGGCCGGCAACGAGGCGCGGCTCGCGGTCAACGTCGCCGAGGCCGAGGGCCGGCCCCGGCTCGCCTTCGAGCAGACTGGCGCCTACCGCCTGCTGCTCGGGGCGATGAGCGAGGACCCCGAGGAGCTGCAGCGCTTCTACTCGGAGACGATCGAGCCCCTCGCCGCCTACGATGACCAGTACGAGACCGAGTTGGTGCGGACGGTCGAGACCTACCTGGAGAACGACGGCAACGTCGCCGCGACCGCCAAGGAGCTGTTCACGCACCGCCACACGGTCCGCTACCGGCTGGAGCGCGCCAGGGAGCTGTGCGGGCACGACGTCTCGTCCACGGCCGGCCGCGAGAAGCTCGGGCTCGGCCTCAAGGCGATGCGGGTGCTGGGCATCCCCTCGCTCCGCGGCCCGGCCATGGAGCCGGGCGCGGAGGCGGGGAAGGTCCCCAGGGCGGGCGAGGACTAGCGGCAGCTCGTTGCCTCGACCACCGCGTCGCGGTGTGTGGACTTTTTCTGTCAGGGACCCACAAAGGCCACACACAGGCGGCGGTTGACGGGGCCGGACCGCGGCCGGCGGCGGTTGACGGGGCCGGACCGCGGCCGGCGGCGGTTGACGGGGCCGGACCGCGGCCGGCGGCGGTTGACGGGGCCGGACCGCGGCCGGCGCCGGTTGACCCGGCCGGTCCCCTCGCCGGCGCGGCCGTGGCACCGGTGGGCCGGGCGCCGAGCCCGATCGGCGTCGTCGGCCCACTTCCTCGCGGGGGCCTCTCGGCGTTGGCTCGGCCCGCGAGAGCTAGCGGCCGGCGGAAGTGGTCTGCACGCCGGCCCCGACGGTCTCGGCGCTGCTCACCGAGACCTCGACCCGCAGGCTGTCGCTCGCGGCGAAGTAGTCCCGCCCCCTGCGGGTCAGCGGCAGGCCCAGGACCTTGCTCTTGCCGCCGTCCAGGGTGAACGTCCCCCGGGCGATCAGGCCCCGGCCCTCGCTGCCCCGTTTCGGGTCGCCGACCACGCGCACCCTGCCCTTGTGGCAGGTCTCGAAGGAGCCGGGGCAGCCGATTTCCAGCTTCGCCCTGCTCCCGCTGATTGCCACCTTCCCCAGGAGCTTCGCCCGGGCCTCGCCGAAGCCCTTGAACTGGGAGGCGAGCGCGTAGCCCTTCGGGACCAGCTTGGGGGAGGGGGCCTTGACCGTGCCGCCGACCGCCCCCGGCCTCTCGAGGACCGGCAGGGTGAGCCTGAGGTTGCGGACCGTGACCCTCTTCTGGCCGTTCGAAGCGCGACCGTAAGGGGGGTCGGATGGCAGCAGCTCCAGCTTCGCCACGTGCCCGGCCGCGAAGTGCCAGCCGTTGGGGTGGAGCTGGAATACCTGGTTGACGAAACCGGGAGCGGTCTTCGGGCGCCACAGCCCGCGGGCGACGAGCGTCTCCTTGCCGTCGGGCCCGACATCGAGGAGCCGCGCCGCGACCTGCGAGTTGGTGTCGGTGAGCTTGAAGTCGGCCCGCACGGTCGGGGATCCGAGCAGCGTGTAGCCGGCGCCCTTCGCGGCGGGCAAGCGGTAGGTCGCCGTGCCCGCCTGGTCGTCCCCGGCGGCCTGGGCGCAGGCCCCGGGGCCGCTCACCGGGTCGAAGGTGGCGCCGATCGAAGGATCGCCGGCGCCCGGGAGGATGCTCTTCGGCGCGGCGGCCGAGAGCCTCACCTCGCCCTTGGAGACGTGCGCCCAGTCCTTCGCGAAGTAGGGGCCGCCGGAGGGATCGGTGCCGGGGCAGGTCTGGGTGAGCGTCTCGATCCCCTGGAAGGGAGCCGAGCCCTCACCCTTGAGGTAGAAGTCGAACCACGCCTCCTCGCGGGCTGCCAGCAGGCTGACGTCGGCGGCCTTGTTCTGCCCCCGCATGTGCCCGAAGTCCATGAAGTAGAGCGACACGGGCGTCTTCGGGTACTGGGTCTTGGTCCTGTTGTAGAAGCGGATCGCCTCGTCGGGCGGGAAGAGGTCGTCGGTCCAGCCGTTGGAAATCAGCAGCGGGGCCGGCGGCTCGGAGCGGTCAACGTAGTAGGACGAGTGATGGGCCTTGAGCTCGTCGAGGATCGAGGTGACGGACGGATCGCCTTCGTAGGGCTCGCCGGCGTTGAGCCGGGTGTTCCAGCCGGTCAGGTCCGCCTCCGGGTCGCTCCCCGGGGTGGCGCAGCGCCCCTTGACGGCGCAGCCGACCAGGTACAGGCCGGTCACGAACGAGGACTTGTAGACGCCGAGGCGGCCCCTGTAGGGGGCGTTGGCCACGTAGTCCAGGGTGCTGCCGTTGGGAGTCAGCGCGTAGGCGAGGTCGGTCCAGGGGACCTCCGGAGCTGCGGCGGCCAGCGACATCGGCGTACCCTCCGGGCTCTTCCACGGGACCAGGGAGCCGTCGAGCATCATCTGGCGGTCCTTGAGCGCCGCCAGGGCCATGGACATGCCGCCGCCGTAGGAGCCGCCGATCGCCGCGATCTGGGTCGGCGAGACCAGGCCCTCGTCGGCGAGCCGCCCGGCGAAGTCCTGGGCGTCGCGTACCTCGTAGCGCTCGTCCATCAGCCGGATGTAGCCGGGCGCGCAGGCGGTCGGCTCGGCCGCCACGGAGGCGGCGTTGCCGCAGGACTCGTTGAAGCCGCGGTCGGTCATGCTGAACGTCGCGTAGCCCCGGTCGAGCCAGCGGTGCATCGAGTCGAGGCTCGCCTTGGAGCCGCCGTAGCCGTGGAACATCATCACCAGCGGGTAGCCCCCGTCGGGGCCGCTGGGCGGAGCCGGCGGGAAGGCGACGTTGACGTCGATCGGGACCCCGTCGAACGTCTCCACGGTGCTGCGCGGGCTCGAGCTGCCGCAGAAGCGGACGCCATCCCCCTGCACGGTGCAGCTCAGCTCCCCCTCGAAGACGCTGCTGATCGTCGCGTGGGCCTGCGGCGCGAGGACGAGCGCCGCAAGCATTGCCGAGAGTCCGACTAGCTTTCGCATTTCTCTCCGTGTGATCTCAGGACTGTCAGCCCCATGGCCGCCGCCCGGGTTCCCCTGTGTCTCCGGGACAATAGCGCCGAAGGGACACTCGAGGCATCAGCGCCGAAGGGAACCCTGGCTCGCCGAAGGGAACCCCGGAGCACCAGCGCCGAAGGAACCCCCGGCGCGGCCGATGGGAGCCTCTGGGCAATTGCCTGAACACCAAGGCGAAGGCTGAGTTTCGGCAGCGGCCCAGCGCGGAGTCTCCGGTCCCGGGCGAAATGGAGTCCGCCCTGCCTCCACTGCACGGTACGCGAGTTCCGGGGGGACGATTTGAACGCCCTCTTCCTGGACCAAAACCAGGCGTGCTGCCGGTTACACCACCCCGGATCGTTCACGACCATAGCGCCGTTACCCCCTTTCCCACCGGAGGTGGGACCTCCAATCGTTCCTGGTCAGGGCTTAGAGGTCCCACCTCGGTTGCGGTGTGGGCGTATTGGGCAGGCGCCGCACGGAGGTGTGTCGAAATAGGGTGATCGATGGCAACCAGCCCGCCCGACCAGGAGACGAGCCGGTTCGACCTGGCCGGGATCATCTACGGGATCATCCTCGCCACGGCGCTGATCGGTGCCTTCAGCGAGCAGGACCTGGTCGGGCCCGTGGCGACGTTCGTCGCGGTGATGGGCTCGGCGGTGGTCTTCTGGCTCGCCCATGCCTATGCGCACATCGTCGCCTCCGGCGTGGTCACGCGGGAGGCAACGACGATGGCCGAGGTCCGGGAGTCGCTGACGCGCCAGGTGCCGCTCGTGCTCGGCGCGCTCCCGCCCTCCCTCGTTCTTCTGCTGACACCGGTCGGCCTGCTGTCCGAGTCCAACTCGCAATCGCTGGCGATGCTCGCCGGCATCGCGATGCTCACCGCCTTCGGCTTCTTCGCCGCGCGCCGGCAGGGGGTGGGGGTCCTCGGCACCCTGATCCTCACCGCGACAAGCGCCGGGCTGGGGATCATCATCGTCGCCCTCAAATCCGCCGTGCACTGACCGCGGCCCGCCGCGCGCTGACCGCGGCCCGCCGCGCGCTGACCGCGGCCCGCCGCGCGCTGACCGCGGCCCGCCGCGCGCTGACCGCGGCCCGCCGCGCGCAATCCGGCCCTCGCCGGCCCGATCCCCGCACCGTTCCGCCGCGTCGGTACTACGATCCCACCGTGAGGACCTCCCCCGGCCCAGGCGATCCTTGAGCGCTCCCACCGTGCTCGTGATGGCGGCCGGGGAGGGGACCCGGATGCACTCCGCGCTGCCCAAGGCCCTTCACCCGGTCTGCGGGCGTCCGATGCTGGCCTGGCCGATCCTGGCGGCGCGCGAGGCCGGCGCCGGCCGGGTGGCGGTGATCGTCTCGCCCCACCGCGACCTCAGCCCCGGCATGCCGGGGGGCACGGAGACGGTCGTGCAGGAGGTGGCGGACGGCACGGGCGGCGCGCTGCGCGCCGCCGCCGGGGTGATCGCGGAGTCGGAGACCGTCGTGGTGCTCTCCGGCGACCACCCCCTGGTTTCGGCCGAGATCGTCCGCGAACTGCTCGACGCCCACGCCGGCTCCGGCGCAGCGGCGACCGTGATGACCACCGAACTGGAGGACCCGGGCAGCTACGGGCGGATCGTCCGCTCGCCCGACGGCGACATCGAGCGGATCGTCGAGGTCAAGCAGCCCGCCGACGCCACCGAGGGGGAGCTGGCGATCAGGGAGGTCAACACCGGGACTTACGTGTTCGCGGCCGCGCCGCTGGCTGAGAAGCTGGGCCGGATCGGCAACGACAACTCGCAGGGCGAGTACTACCTCGGGGACGTGCTGCCGCTGATGCGCGCCGACGGGCTCAGGGTCGCGGCCCACGTCGCCGCAGACAGCGCCGTCAACCTCGGGGTCAACAACAGGGCCGACCTCGCCCTGGTCGAAGCCGAGGCCCGCCGGCGCATCCTCGAGGGGCACATGCTGGCCGGTGTGACGGTCACCGACCCGGGCTCGACCTGGGTCGACGCGGACGTCGAGATCGCCGCGGACTCCCGGATCGAGCCGGGCACCGCGCTGCGCGGGGTCACCCGCATCGGGACCGCCAGCGTGGTCGGCCCCCACACCACCTTGATCGACACGGTCCTGGGCGAGGGAGTTCGCGTGCCCCACTCCTACCTCGTCGAGTGCGAGGTCCTCGACGGCTGCTCGGTGGGCCCCTTCGCCTATCTGCGGCCGGGGGCCCGGCTCCTGTCCGGCGCCAAGGCCGGCACCTTCGTGGAGATCAAGAACTCCGAGGTGGGGGAGGGCTCCAAGGTGCCCCACCTGAGCTACCTCGGCGACACGACCGTCGGCGAGGGCTCAAACCTCGGCGCCGGGACGATCACCGCCAACTACGACGGAGTCCGCAAACACCGGACGGTGATCGGCGACCACGTCCGCCTCGGCGTTGACACCATGCTCGTGGCGCCTGTAGAAGTCGGCGACCGCGCCTACACTGGCGCCGGGGCAGTGATCCGCAAGGACGTCCCGCCGGGGTCGCTGGCGGTCAGCGCCTCCAAGCAGCGGAACATCGAGGACTACGCAGAGCGAAGGTCCGGCAAGGCAGAAGAGGACGACGACTGATGAGCACGCTTCCGCAGACCCAGACGGCGACGGCGATCCCCCACGACTACTCGAAGCGGATGATGGTCTTCGGCGGCCGCTGCTCGATGGACCTCGCCGCCAAGGTCGCCGGCAAGCTCGATCTCGACGTCGGCCAGGTGACGCTGCGGACCTTCGCCGACGGCGAGGTCTACTGCCGCTACGAGGAGTCCATCCGCGGCGCCGACGTCTTCCTGGTGCAGTCAACCTGCGCGAACGAGCAGAACGGGATGACGCCGAACGACGCCCTGATGGAGTTGCTGATGATGGCCGACGCGGCTCAGGGGGCCTCGGCGCACCGGATCATCGCCGTGATGCCCTGGTACGGCTACGCGCGCCAGGACAAGAAGTCCGCTCCCCGCGAGCCGATCTCGGCCCGGGTCGTCGCCAAGTGCCTCGAGGAGGTCGGGGTGGACCGGGTCCTCACCATGGACCTCCACGCCGGCCAGGTCCAGGGGTTCTTTCACATCCCCGTGGACCACATGACCGCGATGCCGATGCTCACCCAGTGGTTCAGCGACCAGGACTGGGGCGACGACGAGCTGGTCATCGTCTCGCCCGACGCCGGGCGCGTGAAGGCGGCGCGCAACTTCGCCCGCAAGGTGGGGACGACCTGGGCGGTGATGGAGAAGGAGCGCCCCGCCCAGCAGGTCGCCGAGATCGGCTACGTGGTCGGCGACGTGGAGGGCAAGACCGCGGTGATCGCCGACGACATGATCGACACCGCCGGCACCCTCTCCGCCGCGGCCGAGGCGGTGCTCGAGCAGGGCAAGGCGGCCCGGGTGATCGCCTGCGCCACCCACGGGGTCTTCTCCGGCCCGGCCTACGAGCGGCTCGCCGCGTCGCCCATCGAGCGGATCGTCGTCACCGACACGATCCCGCTGCGTCCCGGGTCCCCCGACAACATCACGGTCCTCTCGACCGCCGGGACCTTCGCGGACTCGATCCGCAGGATCTTCGTGGACGACTCCGTCTCGGAGATCTTTGCCGGCGAGAACCAGCTCTTCTGATGCGCGGCCCGCGGGCCCTGCCCGCCGTCGCGAGCTGCCTGCTGCTGGCCGCGGCCGCGACCGGCTGCGGCGGCGGCGGTGACACCACCGAGGCGCTGAGCATCCCGACCACCCCTCCGGGCACCAACACCCATCTCGTGGACGACTACCAGGGGGCCGAGCGCGACGCGGTGGGGGCCGCCCAGACCTACATGGTCGCCTTCGCGGCCGGCGATGCGAAGACGGTCTGCGGCCTGACCTCGCTCAACGCGAAGAAGCTCGCCGGCTGCAGGGAGTACCTGGCCAACTTCGGCCCGTCCCGCCAGCCGCAGTTCCGGGTCGCCTCGGTCCGGGTCTCCGGCGACCACGCCCAGGTGGTGCTGCGTCCCACGGGCAGCTTTGGCGAACCGACCCGATTCAAGCTGCGCAAGGTCGGCGGCGAGTGGAAGGTCATCGTCGTCTCGACGATCCAGTAGGGAGGGGCGATGCGCCTCGTCGGCCACAAGGGCGCCGACCTGATCAGGCCCGGCAACACGGTCGAGAGCTTCGTCGCCGGAGTCGAGGCGGGCGCCGGAATGATCGAGCTCGACGTTCTGTGGACGCCGGAGGGCCACCCCCGGCTCGCGCCGGACCGGCGCTCCCCTCTGCAGGTTGCCCACGACTGGCGCGACGCCGAGCGCCGCCGTGCCCTGACCCTCGCCGAGGCGCTCGACGCTTTCACCCGACCGCCGCTGGATCGGGTCGAGATCGACCTCGACGTGAAGCTGCCCGGCCGCGAGGAAGAGCTGGTCGCGACGGTCAGGGAGCGGGGACTCCTGGAGCGATCGATGGTCTCGACCATGGAGATCGCCACCCTGAGGCGGGTGGGGGAGCTGGAGCCCGGTCTGCGCCGAGGCTGGACCTACCCGAAGGTGACTCGCGACTGGGCCTCGAAGCGCTGGGCGGCCCCGGCGGTGGCCGGGGCGATGGTGGTGATGCGCCGCCGGGCGCCGTCGATCGCACGCTCGGAGCTGCCGAGGATGGGTGTGCAGGCGATGTGGGTCTATCACCGGCTGGTGTCCCGCCGGCTCGCCGAGACGGCCAGCGCGGCAGGGGTCGAGCTGATCGCCTGGACGGTTGACGACGCGCCGACCATGCGCCGCCTGGCCGACCTGGGCGTAGCGGGGATCTGCTCCAACGACCCGCGCCTGTTCGAGCAGCTCTAGCGGGAGTCGGACTTCCCCGCCCGGCCGCCACCTCCGGGCGGCAGCCGGACTTCCCCGCCCGGCCGCCGCCCCGGGCGCGACCTCCGGGTGGGCGCCTAGAGTCGGCCCCAGTGGAGAGCACCACGGATCCTGCCGAGCAGGGGCGGATCGCCCCCGGGACGACCATGGCCCTCGTCGCGATGGGTCTCGGCGTGCTGGTCATCGCCAACGACTTCACGGCGCTGAACGTCGCCCTCCCCTCAATCGAGCACGATCTCGACACCGATGTCGGTACCTCCCAGTGGGTGATCAACGCCTACGCGCTGACCTTCGGGATGGCGATCGTGACCGGCGGCCGGCTGGCCGACATGTATGGGCGCCGAAGGGTCTTCTTCATGGGGTCGGCGATCTTCGCCGCCTTCAGCGTCGCCGGCGGTTTCGCGCCGAACACCGGTCTGCTGATCGCGGCCCGGGTGGGGATGGGCATCGGCGGGGCGCTGATGTGGCCCGCGATCCTCGGCATGACCTTCGCGGCCCTGCCCGAGAGCAAGGCCGGGCTTGCCGGCGGGCTGATCCTCGGGGCGGCCGGGATCGGCAACGCCATGGGCCCGCTGATCGGCGGGGCGCTCAGCGACCTCGCCAGCTGGCGCTGGATCTTCTTCCTCAACGTCCCGATAGCGGCGCTGGCCGTGGTCGTCACCTACCTGGCGGTGCATCAGCCCCCCGTGGAGGTGGAGGAGCGGCAGATCGACTACGCGGGAATCACGACCCTCTCCCTGGCGCTGGTCTTCCTGCTGGTCGGCATGGACCAGGCCGCGGACTGGGGCTGGGGGGACCCTCGGGTGGTGGGCCTCTTCGTGCTGGCCGCGATGCTCGCCGTGGCATTCGCGTTCGTCGAGCCGCGGATGCGGGGGGCCGCGCTCGTCCCGGGGGACATCATCCGGAACCGGCCCTTCGCAGCCGCCTGCATCGCGACGCTGCTGATCTCGGCCGTCTTCTTCACCACCGTCCTCTACGCGCCGCAGCTGATGCAGAAGATTCTCGGCTACTCGCCGCTGAAGTCGGGGTTCGGCATGCTCCCGATGCTGGCGATCTTCGCCGTCACCTCGTTCATCGCCGGGCCGCTCTACAACAGGATCGGCGGCAAGACGGTGGTCACCTCCGGGGCGCTCTGCCTCGTCGTCGGGACCTACCTGCTCTCGCGGTTCGGGGTGGACTCCGGCTACGTGGCGCTGGTTCCCGGCCTGATCGTCACCGGGGTCGGCGTCGGCCTCTTCTATCCCTCGGTCACCACCGCCGGCGTGACGGCGCTCGATCCGTCCCGCTCGAGCCTCGCCGGTGGGATCCTCTACATGTTCCAGATCGCCGGCGGCGCGGTCGGCCTGGGGTTGGCGACAACCGTCTTCACGACCACCTCCCAGGACCA
The DNA here is from genome assembly GCA_046330315.1 of Solirubrobacterales bacterium. Lineage (GTDB taxonomy): Bacteria > Actinomycetota > Thermoleophilia > Solirubrobacterales > 70-9 > JAXLSZ01. Next base: position 176,558 of record JAXLSZ010000006.1, on the reverse strand, counting down.
GGTGTCCGGCGATGCGCTGCGGGCCGGTATCCACCTCAGCGCCGGCCAGGCGGCCGTGGTGCACGGCGATCTCGCCGGTACCGACACCGGGCAGCAGGTGATTCACGAGTTCCCGAAGGCCGCCGGGAAGCTGATCGCGGCCGTGGAGCAGTCCTTCGTGTCGGGGGTATCGGCAGCCTTTGAGGTCGTCTCGGCGATCGCCGTCGGCGGACTGGTCGTCTCGCTGCTCTTCGTGGGCGGCTCGCTGCTCGCCGCCCGGCACGGCTGATCCCCGGCGGCCCCGCCGAGCCCCAAACGCCGCCGCCGCCCCAAACGCCGCCGGCGAAAGTGATCCAATGCATCAATACGATGCTTATCTTCAGTTTCGCCGGGCGCCGGGCGCCGGGCGCCGGGGGTTCGCCGGGCGCCGGGGGCTGGGGCGCGATCGGCGCCGGGCGCCGGGGGTTCGCCGGGCGCCGGGGGCTGGGGCGCGATCGGCGCCGGGGGCGCCGGGGCGTCAGACGGTCGTCGGGGCGGGGGGAGTGCCGCGACGCCGGCGCACGGCGGACTCGAGCTCATCGGCGGTGAACCCGCCCACGGCCTCGCCCTCGGTGGCGTAGCGGTAGAGCGCGACGCCGAAGATGCCGCCGAGGGCGCGGGAGACCAGCATTGCGACCGCGACGACGATTGCCCCGACGATGACCAGCAAGGCGCCGGCGAAGCCGGATGAGGCCCAGAGGAGGACCCCGCCGACGATCAGGATCGCGCCCGGAACGAAGCCGAGCAGGAAGACCGCCCCTCCGATCGCGAAGTTGCCGGTGATCTGCTGCCCCCAGCGCTCGCGGAAGATCGAGGCCGAGCGCTTCAGCGTCCCGAACGGCCCCGTGCCCTCGATGGCGATCACCGGGACGGCCAGGAAGGTGATCAGCGACCAGCCGATATCGAGCAACCGCCCGAGGATCTGGCCGAACGCGCCGCCCTCGCTCTCCAGCAGGCTGAGCAGCGTGCCCACCACCGCGGAGACGGCGGCCCACCCCGCCACCTGGGAGAACCGCGAGCGGGCGACCGCCAGCCCCTCGGATACCCGGGCGCTCTCGCCGCGGAAGAGCAGGTCGGCGGCCGCCGCGAGGCCGACGCTGAAGTAGATGCCGATCAGCACCAGCAGGTAGAAGCCGGCGATCGCCAGCGGAGCGCCGGCGGCGACGCTCCCGTCCTCGATCAGGTAGAGCCCCGGCCCCAGCACGATCAGCGCGGCGAAGATCGTGGCGACGCCACCGTAGAGGGGAAAGCGGATCAGCTGCCTGTTCTCCTTCAGAAGCCCCCAGCTCTTCTTGGTCAGCTCCCAGCCCTTGCGAATGCGCTCCATCTGCCTCCCATCGTCTGTCTGCGCCAGAACCTTTCCACGTGCAACGCCTCTCCCCCTGCGAATACCCCGGCGTGTCCCGGGGTCGCCGAGGACCGCGCCGCGGGCGTTTCTCTATCCTCTCCGGGCCGCATGGCTTCAGACAGAGCGACACTCCAGGCAACGCCGCGCGAAGAGTTCGGCTCCCGCACCTCCCGGCGCCTGCGCCGCCAGGGCCAGGTCCCGGGCGTCGTCTACAGCGCCGGCGCCGAGGCCCGACCCTTCAAGGTCCCCGCCCGCGACGCCCAGGCGGTGATCGCCGAGGGCCACGCCCTTTTCGACCTCCGCATCGAGGGCTTCGACGCCGTGCCGGTGGTCGTCAAGGAGCAGCAGCGCCACCCGGTCAGGGGCGCGCTGCAGCACCTCGACCTTCAGGAGGTCAGGCTCGACGAGGAGATCCAGGCGGAGGTCTCGATCGAGCTCGAGGGCGTGGACGACGCGCCCGGCGTCAAGGAGGGCGGCGTGCTCGAGCACGTCACCCGCGAGGTGACGGTCGAGGCGCTGCCGACCCAGATCCCCGACCGGATCGTCGTCGACGTCTCCGCGATGGAGATCAACGACACCCTCCAGCTCTCCACCGTGGAGGCCCCCGAGGGGGCGCGCTTCGTCGCCGAGGAGCCCGAGGAGGTCACGATCGCGACGCTCTCGCCTCCCCGGGTCGAGGAGGAGCCGGAGCCCGAGCTCGAGGAGGAGGCGGAGCTGGTCGGCGAGGAGGGCGAGGCGCCCGAGGCCGAGGCCGGTGCGGAGGAGGGCGAGGCGCCCGAGGCCGAGCCCGGCGAGTCCGCCGAGGAGTAGCCCTGTCGATCTTCCGCCGCCGGCGCGGAGCGGACCGGGAGGCCGGGGACCGGGTCCTGGTCGTCGGCCTGGGGAACCCCGGACGGCGCTACGAGCCGACCCGCCACAACATCGGCTTTCGGGTCGGCTCCGAGCTCGCGGGGCGCTGGGAACTCGGCCGCGCGAAGTCGAGGTTCCGCGGCCTCTACCGCGAGGGCCGGGCGGGGCCCGGCGGCCCCCGGGTGGCGCTGCTGCTGCCGCAGACCTTCATGAACGAGTCCGGGTCCGCCGCCGGTCCCGCCAGGGGATCGCTGCGCCTCAGCCTCGACCGCGTCGTCGTCCTGCACGACGAGATCGACCTTCCCTTCGGTGAGGTGCAAGTCCGCCTCGGCGGCGGCCTGGCCGGCCACAACGGGCTGAAGAGCCTGCGCGACGGGTTCGGCGGCACGGGCTTCTGGCGGGTCCGCGCCGGCGTCGGGCGACCCGACTCGAGCGATCCCGAGGTGGTCTCCTCATACGTCCTCTCCGGTTTCTCGGAGCCCGCCCCCGAGGTCCGCGCCCTGGTGGATCGCGCCGCCGACGAGGCCGAGCGGCTGGTCGCGAGGATCGCTGCGGCGGGCGACGAAGGGGAGGGGGGATGAGCGAGCTGACGCGCTACTCGACCGAGGGGGGCGTCGCCCTGCTCAGCCTCGACCGGCCCGGAGCCCGCAACGCGATCAACACCCAGATGCTCGCCGAGCTGCTCGAGCACCTGGCGGTCGCACGCGGCGACGGCGAGGTCAGGGTCCTCGTCCTCTCCTCGACCGACCACATGGGGCTTTCCGCCGGCGCCGACGTCAGGGAGGAGCTCGACGAGGAGGGCCGGGTGCGCCGCATGGAGCTCTTCGCGGACCTCTACGACGAGGTCACCGGCTTTCCCAAGCCCACCGTCGCGGCCTGCCACGGAGACGTGGTCGGTGGAGGAGCCGAGATCGCCGTCGCCTGCGACCTGCGGGTCGGCGGGTCCAACCTGCGCATGAGGTTCCCCGGCGCCGCCCTCGGGGTGCCGGTCGGCCCGGCCCGGCTGGTCACGCTGTGCGGGCTGGCCACCGCCAAGTACCTGCTGCTCAGCTCCAGGACGGTGGGAGCCGACGAGGCCCTTCGGCTGGGTCTCGTCAACCGCATCGCTCCGGCAGCCGCCACCGAGGAGGCGGCCCTCGGGCTCGCCGCCGAGGTGGCGGCACACCCGCCCGAGGCGGTCGCCCGCATCAAGCGCATGCTGCACGAGTGGGACGCCGTCGAGGAGCGCTCCCGCGCCGAGGGGCGGGGGCAGGTCGAGTGGCAGCGCTCCGGCCCCGGCCTCCCCTACCGCGACTGAGGGGGTTCCAGCGGCCGGCGGGGGGCCGCCCCCGCGACCGAGGGGGCTCCAGCGGCCGGCGGGGGGCCGCCCCCGCGACCGAGGGGTCGTCTCGTTCGCGCGCCCCGCGTGGCTAGCCTTGGGACCGCCGATCGTGTCGCTCCGCCCGCTGCTCGACATCGCCGCCGCCAACGAGCGCATCCACGTGCTCTGCGGCCGCGTGCGGGACGCGACCCCCGGCGAGCCCGTCCTGTTGCGGGCCTCGACCACCCTGCGCCCGCTGGTGGCCGCGGCGCTGATCGAGGACGACGGCGGGCTGCGGGGCCGACCCGTTCTCCTGGTCACCCCCGACGACCGCTCCGCCCGCGACCTGGCCGCCGACCTGCGCGCCTACCTGGCGCCCCGCCGGGTCCGCTACTACCCCAGCCGGGGGACCGGGTTCGCCTCCCAGATCAGCCCGCCTCCCCACCTGGTGGGGCTGAGGATCGACTCCCTGGACGCCTTCGCGTCGGAGCCGGAGCCGGTGGTGGTGGCGAGCGCGACGGCGCTCGCCGAGGCTGTCCCCGACGCCTCGCTGCGGCCGGCCGGCTTCTCCCTGGAGCGGGGCCGGGAGATCGACCTCGGCTCAGTGGCCGCCGATCTCGCCGCCGCCGGCTACGAGCGCGCCGAGCAGGTCACCGAGCGCGGGCAGTTCGCGGTCCGCGGCGGGATCCTCGACGTCTTCGGCGCCACCGGGGAGAGAGCCGTCCGCGTCGAGCTGTTCGGCGACGAGATCGACTCGATGCGCTGGTTCTCGACCTTCACGCAGCGCTCCCTGGGCGAGGCCCGCAGTGTCGAGCTCGCTCCGGCCGCCGAGCTCGACGCCGAGCACCGCGAGCTTGCCGACCTCGCCCTCGGGGCCGAGGAGGATGAGGGTCCCGACGAGCAGCTTCGCGAGGAGATCCTGCGCCACTTCGGGCCGCCCCTCGAGCTGATTCCCGACGGGGCGGTGGTGGTCCTGGCAGCGGCCGACGAGATCGCCCCCGCCCTGCGCGACCACTGGGAGGACGCCACCACGGCGATGCACGCCGAAGACGCGCGCCGCCTCTACGTGGACGTCGCCGAACCGCTCTCGCGCCGCGCCGTCCTCTCGATCTCCGCGAGCGGGGACGATGACTCCGACGCGATGCGCGCCTCCCGCGCCGAGTCGCCGGCGCGCAGCATGCGCGAGGCCGAGGGGGAGCTGGAGAGGCTGGTCTCCTCGGGCTACCGGACGGTCGTCGCCTTCGACGGTCTGGGAGAGGCCGAGAGGGCCCGCTACAACCTCGACCGCCTCGACGCGAGGATCCTCGACGGCGCGCTCTCCGAGCGGCCGGGCCTCGCCTTCGCCGAGGCTCGGCTGCGCGAGGGGTTCGTCTCCCCGGAGCTGAAGCTCGCCGTCTTCCCGTTTCGCAGGCTCGTGCACCGGCGCCGCCGCGCCGAGGAGCGGCGCCCCGGCGCCGCTCGCGGGCGCCTCGCCTTCACCGAGCTGCGGGTCGGCGACCACGTCGTCCACGAGGACCATGGCGTCGCCCGTTTCGCGGGCTTCGAGACCCGCGAGGTCGGAGGGGTCATCCGCGACTACCTCTATCTGGAGTACCGCGGCGAGGATCGCGTCTACGTTCCCACCGACCAGCTCGCCAAGCTGTCGCGCTACGTGGGGGCGGGCGAGGAGCCGGTCCTCTCGGCGCTCGGCGGCAGGCGCTGGCAGAACATGCGCGCCCGGGCCCGCAGGGCCGCCGGCGTCCTGGCCGGGGAGCTGCTCAACCTCTACGCCGAGCGGCGCACCCGCCGGGGGCACGCGTTTGGCCCGGACGGGGAGTGGCAGATCGCCATGGAGGCGGCGTTCCCCTACCGCGAGACCGCCGACCAGCTCGACGCGATCGAGGCGGTGAAGGGCGACATGGAGTCCGGCCGCCCGATGGACAGGCTGGTCTGCGGCGACGTCGGCTACGGGAAGACGGAGGTGGCGCTGCGGGCCGCGGTCAAGGCGGCCTCCGACGGCAAGCAGGTGATGATGCTGGCCCCGACGACGATCCTCGCCCAGCAGCACCTGGGGACCTTCCGCGAGCGCCTGGCCGACCTGCCCTTCGAGGTCGAGGGCGTCTCCAGGCTCCGCAGGCCTGCCGAGGTCAAGCGGGTGCTCGCGGATTTCGCCGAGGGCAGGGTGGACATCCTGATCGGGACCCACCGTCTGCTGTCCCGCGACGTCCGAGCCGGGGACCTGGGGCTGCTGATCGTCGACGAGGAGCAGCGCTTCGGGGTCAGGCAGAAGGAGCTGCTGCGGCAGCTCAAGATGAAGGTGGACGTCCTCTCGCTCTCCGCGACGCCGATCCCCCGCACCCTGCAGATGTCGCTGGCCGGCCTGCGCGACATCTCGGTGATCGAAACCCCTCCGGAGGGCCGCCGCCCGGTCCGCACCTACGTCGGCCCCTTCGACGAGGACCTCGTCCGCCGGGCGATCGAGCGCGAGGTCGAGCGGGGTGGCCAGGCCTTCTTCCTGCACAACCGCATCGAGACGCTTCCCGAGGCCGTCGAGCGCCTCCGCAGCCTGGTGCCCGCGGCGCGCTTCGCGGTCGCCCACGGGCAGATGGACGAGGGCGAGCTGGAGGCGGCGATGCTCGGGTTCCTGCGCGGCGACGCGGACTGCCTGATCGCCACCACGATCATCGAGTCGGGGCTCGATATCCCCACCGCGAACACGCTGATCGTCGAGCGCGCCGACCAGCTCGGGCTCGCCCAGGCCTACCAGATACGCGGCCGCGTGGGGCGCAGCCGCGAGCGCGCCTTCGCCTACCTGCTCTACCCCTCCGAGGCGTCGCTCACCCCGGATTCCTCGGCAAGGCTCGCGACGCTGGCGGACCACACCGAGCTGGGGTCCGGGTTCCGGATCGCGATGCGCGACCTCGACATCCGCGGTGCGGGCAACCTGCTCGGCGACGAGCAGTCCGGGCACGTGGCCGCGGTCGGGTTCGAGCTCTACTGTCAGATGATCGACGAGGCCGTGGCCGAGCTCTCCGGCTCCGACGCCGAGCCCGAGCGCGAACCGGTGCGGGTGGACGTGCCGGTGGACGCCTACCTGCCGGCCGCCTACGTCCCCTTCGAGGCGGCGAAGATTGACGTCCACAGGCGGGTCGCCGGCGCCCGCACCTCCGGCGAGCTCCGCGCCATCCGCGACGAGCTGGCGGACCGCTTCGGCCCCCTTCCGCAGGAGGCCGAGAACCTGCTGGAGCTCCAGCGGGCGAGAATCGGCCTCGGCGAGGCCGGCGCACGCACGATCGAGTTCCGCGGCGGCCGGCTCAGCGTCGCCGGCGTGGATCTGGACTCCGCCGGCGCGGAGGCCCTGTCGACCTCGCTGGAGGGCGCCCGCTACGAGTGGCGCGAGCGGACGGCCTCGGTGCGGGTACCCGCCGAGCCCGAGGCCCGCCTCTCCGCGCTGGTGGCGATGGCCGGGGCGCTCGGGGCGGCGCGGCGCGGCGCGGGGGCCGGCGCGGATATGCTCCGGGCTTCATGAGTGCGCCGGGAAAGAGTTCGCGGGGTGCGCCGGGCGGGAAGCCGAAGGGCGGCCCGGGCAAGGGGCCGGCGTCAGGCCGCGCCGGGGCGCGAACGATCGGGCTGATCGCCTTCGGCGCGCTGCTGGTGGTGCTGTTCGTGGGCTTCGCGGTGGCCCAGGGGATCGGGCAGCCGAGCGTGCCCTCGGGCTCGATCGCCGTTGTCGAGGATGCGGCCTCCGGCACCTCGCCGATCACTCAGCAGCAGTTCGACAGGGCGCTCGAGCAGACCGCGAAGCGCTCCGGGCTCCAGAAGGTGCCAAAGCCGAGCAGCCCCCAGTACAAGGACATCAAGGACGCGGCGATCGGCGACCTGCTCGACACGGTGTGGATCCAGTCCGAGGCCGACGAGCAGGGGATCGCCGTCACCGACAAGCAGGTGGCCGACGAGCTGGCCAAGATCAAGAAGCAGAACTTCCAGACCGAGGCCGAGTACCGGCAGTTCATCAAGCGCTCGGGCTACAACCAGGCGGAGGTCGACCTCCGGGTCAAGCTCCAGCTTCTCAGCACCAAGATCCAGGGCGAGATCACCAAGAACGCTCCGGCGGTCTCCGACAGCCAGGTGCAGGACTACTACGACGCGGCGAAGTCGCAGTTCGAGACCCCCGAGACCCGGGACGTGAGGCTGGTGCTCAACAAGGACAAGGCCAAGGTGGTCCAGGCCAAGAAGGCACTGGAGGCAGACGACTCGACCACGACCTGGAACAAGGTTGCCAAGCAGTACTCGACCGATCCCAGCTCCAAGGACAACGGCGGGCTCCGCCAGGGGCTGACGGAGGGCCTGGTCGAGGAGCCGCTGAACGGTGACGTCTTCGCGGCCGAGGTCGGCCAGGTGGAGGGCCCGGTGAAGACCGCGCTCGGGTACTACGTCTTCGAGGTGCAGTCGGTCACCCCGGCCTCGACCCGGCCCCTCTCCGAGGTCGAGGCCCAGATCCGCGCCCAGCTCGAGCAGCAGGCCCAGCAGAACGCCTTCTCCCAGTTCGTCACCAACTACGGCACCAAGTGGCGGTCACGGACCTTCTGCGCGTCCGGCTACGTGGTCAACCGCTGCCAGAACTACGTCGGCTCGGGTCACCCCGACGGGGCGCCGCCGGCCTGCTACGAGGCGAACCCCAAGGGCGGCATCCCGGACGCCTGCCCCGCCCCGGTCCTCCAGGTTGCCCCGGCCCTTCCCGGCACGGTGACCGTGCTGACTCCGCAGGGGACGAGGCTTCCCCAGCGGCCCCGCCCGGCGGGCCTGAAGGCCGCGGCGGCGGGCGGACTGCAGGGCACCCTGCCCGGGACGCCGGTCACGCCGGGCGGGCCCTAGCCGGAGGTGGGCGACCCCGGAGGCGCCGCGGAGGCCGTCGGGCGGCTGGACGAGGTGACCCGGCGCCTGCGGGTCGAGTGCCCGTGGGACCGCGAGCAGGACGAGCGCTCGATCGTCCCCCACACGGTCGAGGAGGCCTACGAGCTGGCCGACGCCGCCGGGAGCGGCGACGACGCCAAGATGCTCGACGAGCTCGGCGACGTGCTCTTCCAGGTCCTCTTCCTCTCCCTGCTGCTGGAGGAGCGCGGGTCGGGCAACCTCGCGGTGGTCGCCGACGGCTGCCGCGAGACGCTCATCCGCCGCCTCCCGCACGTCTTCGGGGAGGCCGCGGCCGCGAGCGCCTCCGACGTCCTGGCCCAGTGGGACCGGATCAAACGCGAGGTCGAGGGGCGGGGTGCCGGAGGCCCCTTCGCCGATCTGCCCGAGAATCTCCCGGCGCTGCTCTACGCGCGCAAGCTTCAGCGCCGGGCGGCCTCCCGCGCCGGCGGAGAGGGTCTCAGCGAGGACGCCCTCGAGGCCGCCGGCAGGGCACGGAGGGCGCTTGCCGGCCTCGAGGCCGCCGCGGCCCGCGGCGCGGGGGGCGGCCCGGGCCCCGAGCCGGCCGACCGAGAGGCGGTGCAGCGGGCCCTGGGCGAGGCCCTGTTCGCCACCGTGGACGCCGCCCGGCAGCTCCGCTGCGACCCCGAGCTCGCGCTGCGCGCCGAGGCCGAGCGCTTCCGGGAGCGCCACGGCGACGGAAGCTGAAAGACTGCGCGCGGAGCCGATGGGCACGATCAAGGAGATAGGCGGCCGCCAGATCCTCGACTCGCGGGGCAACCCCACCGTCGAGGTCGAGGTCGTCCTCGACTCCGGGGCCCGCGGAGTGGCCGCGGTGCCCTCCGGCGCCTCGACCGGCGAGTTCGAGGCGGTCGAGCTCCGGGACGGCGGCGAGAGCTGGGGCGGCAAGGGGGTCGGCCGGGCCGTCGCCAACGTCAACGGCGAGATCGCCGCGGCGCTGCGGGGGACGGCGGCGGCCGAGCAGGCGGCCCTCGACCGGACGCTGATCGAGCTCGACGGGACCCCGAACAAGGGGCGGCTCGGGGCGAACGCGATCCTCGGGGCATCGCTGGCCGCGGCAAAGGCGGCGGCCGCCGAGGCCGGCCGGCCTCTCTACCTCCACCTCGCCGAGCTCTACGGGGGAGCGCCTCCGTCGGTGATGCCGGTGCCGATGATGAACGTGCTGAACGGCGGGGTCCACGCCGCCAACTCCGTGGACTTCCAGGAGTTCATGATCGTCCCGGCGGGCGCATCGAGCTTCTCGGAGTGCCTCCGTCTCGGGGTCGAGGTCTTCCACGCGCTGAAGGGGAGCCTGGCCGCGCGCGGCCTGGCGACGGCGGTCGGCGACGAGGGCGGCTTCGCGCCCGACCTGCCCTCCAACGAGGCTGCCCTGGAGGCCGTCCTGGAAGGCGTCGCGGCGGCGGGGCACGAGCCGGGCTCGGACGTCTTCATCGCCCTCGACCCCGCCACCAGCGAGGTCTTCGCCGACGGCTCCTACGTGCTCGAGCACGAGGGCCGCTCGCTCTCACCGGCCGAGATGGTCGACTACTGGCGCAGCGCCTGCGACCGCTTCCCGATCGTCTCGATCGAGGACGGCATGGACGAGGAGGACTGGGAGGGCTGGAAGCTGCTCACCGATGCGATCGGCGACCGGGTCCAGCTGGTCGGTGACGACCTCTTCGTGACCAGCCCGGAGAGGCTGCGAAGGGGGATCGAGGCCGGGGTCGGCAACTCGATCCTCGTCAAGGTCAACCAGATCGGGACCCTGACCGAGACGCTGGAGGCGGTTCGAACCGCCCACGAGGCGGGCTACACCACGGTGATCTCCCACCGATCCGGGGAGACCGAGGACACGACGATCGCCGACCTCGCGGTCGGGACCGGTGCCGGGCAGATCAAGACCGGGGCACCCTCGCGCTCCGATCGCGTCGCCAAGTACAACCGGCTGCTGCGAATCGAGCAGGAGCTGGGCGGGGCGGCGACCTTCCCGGGGCTGCAGGCGTTCGCCCAGCAAGCAGGTCGGTGAAGGCATGCGGGGCCCGACCGCGAAGGGGCGGTCGTGCCAGCACGCTCCGACGCCGCCCGGGCAGCGCGACGAAACCCCGCGGGGGGCGCCGCGCGGGCGGCGACCCGCCGGGCCGGCTCGCGTCCCGCGCGGCGGCCCGCCGCCCGGCGCAGGCCGGCGGCCCGCCGGGGGGCCAGCAGGGTCCGCTGGGACAAGGTGGGGCGGATCGCCCTCACCCTGGTCCTCGCCGCGGTGCTGGTCTCCTACCTGAAGCCGGCGGTCAACTTCGTCCACACCTACAGGGCCACGAGCGCCGCGAAGGCGAGCCTGCGAAGCCTGCAGGCCGAGAACCGGACGCTCCACCGGCGCGTGCAGTCGGTTTCGAAGCCCGCCCAGCTCGAGCGGCTTGCCCGCCGGCAAGGCATGATCGCCTCCGGCGAGCAGGCCTACGTCGTCCACGGCCTGAGGGGCTGAGCCCGGCCCCCCGGATGGGGCCCACGCCCTCGCGACCGTGCTGAGCGCCGGTCCCTACCTCGCCGGGGCGGCCGAGGTGGCCGTCGTCGCGGGGGGCTTCCTGCTCGCCTCCGTCGCCCTGCGACTCCGATTGCTGCCTCGATGGGAAGGTGCGCCGGCGATGCTGATCGAGGTGGTGGTCGCGGCCGGCCTGCTGGTCTGCGCCGCGGAGATCCTCGGGACCTTCGGGCTGCTCCGCGAGTGGGCCCTGCTCGCGGTCGCGTTCGCCCTGGGCGGGACCGGGCTGGCCCTGATCCTCGCCCAGCCCCCCGGCGCCGAGAGCGCTCCCGGCGCGCCCGGCGGAGGCCCGGGGCCGCCGGGCTGCGAACCGCCGGACGCCGCCTCGGGGCCGCCGGCTCCCCCGGTCCCCGAGGCGGCCCTCCTGGTGGCGGTCGGCGTGGTCGCGGTGGTCTTCGCCCACTGGGGCTTCGAGGCCCGTTACGCCCTGGACTCCGGGATCAACAACTTCGACTCGCTCTGGTACCACATGCCCTTCGCGGTGGACATGGCCCAGAGCGGCTCGACCACGGGGCTGCACTACACCGACACCGTCTTCGTCAACTGGCTCTACCCGCAGAACTCCGAGCTGATCCAGGCGGTGGCGGTGCTGCTCACCGGCCGCGACACCCTCTCCCTCTTCGTCAACTTCGGCTGGCTCGCCGTCGCGCTGCTGGCGGCCTGGTGCGTCGGGCGCCCCTACGGCCGCGGCCCGCTCACGGTCACCGCGGCGGCGGTCCTCCTGGAGTCCCACACGCTCGTGGTCCGCGAGCCCGGGGCTGCCAAGAACGACGTGGCCGCCGCGGCCCTCCTGCTGGCCTCAGCAGCCATCCTGCTCAACGCCTTCGAGGCCGGCAGGGCATCGGGTCGCTCCCCGCGGGAGGCGCTTCGCCCGGGTTGGGCTCTGGGTGCCGCCGGCCTCGCCGCCGGCCTCGCTGCGGGCACCAAGCTGACGGTCCTCGCACCGGTGGCGGCGCTCACCGTGGCGGCGCTCGCCCTCTCGCCGCCGGGGCGCCGGCCGGCCGCGGCCGCCTGGTGGTTCGTCCCGGCCCTGGCCGGGGGCGGGTACTGGTACCTGCGAAACCTCCTGGTCGCCGGCAACCCGGTGCCGCAGCTGCGCAGCCTCGGCCCGCTCTCGCTGCCCGGCCCCGACCGGCTCCAGAAGGGCCGGCCGGACTTCAGCGTGCTGCACTACGCGACGGACACCGGCGTCTGGCGCGAGTACTTCGTCCCCGGGCTGCACCAGGGTTTCGGGGTGCTGTGGCCGGCCGTCGTCCTGGCCGGCCTCGCGGGGGCCGTGGCGGCGGTCCTCGCCGGCCGGACCCGGGCCGTCCGCTGGCTCGGCGCCGTGGCGCTGTTCGGGATGCTCGCCTACCTGGCGACCCCGCTGAGCGCCGCCGGCGCGGACGGGGCCCCCACCGCCTTTGCGATCAACATCCGGTTCCTGGTCCCGGCGCTCGGCCTCGGCCTGGTCCTGCTGCCCCTGGGAGGCTGGCTCGACGCGGGACGGCGGCGGTGGTGGATGCTGGCCGCGCTGGTCGCCCTGATGGTCGTCACCGACCGCTCCGACGCGGTGCTGCGCGACCCCAACCGCCTGTTCGGCGTCGTCGTCGCGCTCGTCGCGGTGCTGATCCCGGCGGCGCTCCTCTACGCCGCAGGCAGGGGCGCCCCCCGGGCAGTGGTCCTCGCCGCCGCCGCGGCGCTCCTCGTCGCGGTCGTCGCTGCCGGCTACCCGCTGCAGCGCCACTATCTGCGCGAGCGGTTCGCCCGCTTCGAGTCCTCCGACCTCGGTGCCGCCTATCGCTGGGCGCGGGGCGTCTCCGGCGCGAGGGTCGGCCTGGCGGGCAGCACGGCCGGGTTCCTGGGCTACGGCTTCTACGGGACGGACCTCAGCAACCGGGTCCTCTACCTGGGCCGGGAGGGGCCCCACGGCGCCTATGACGCGATTCCGACCTGCGCTGCCTTCCGTGCCGCGGTCAACCGGGCGGGCCTCGACTACCTGGTGACCGCGCCCTTCCTCAACTTCATCCACCCGGAGGACCCGATCGCCTCCCCGGAGGCCTGGTGGCTGCGCGGCGAGCCCTCGGTCGGCGTGGTCAATCGGGAGGGGCCGGTGACCGTCTGGAGGGTCCGGGGCAGGCTCGACCCCGCCGGCTGCGCCCGGATCGGCGCCCCGCAGCGCTACGTCCCCCAGACTCCCGGCGCCTGACCGCCTCCCGGCGCCCGCCGCTCCCGGCGCCTGACCGCCTCCCCGAGGCCCGCCATTGCCGATGCCGGCCCGCCGTCATCGCCGGCGCCCGCCACTCACGGCGCCTGACCGCCTCCCCGAGGCTGCCCCCGTCACCCGCGCACCGGTGGGGCCGCTTCGTCGCCGCGACGGGAGGGGCGTGCCGGGCGATCGCCCGCCTCGAATATTCTTGTCCCGTGGCCGAGGAACCCGGATTCAAGGAGGGCGACCCCGTGTGGGTGATGCAGGCCGACGGCTCGGCCCGCGCCGGCGTCTTCGTCGGGGAGGTCGAGACCTCCGCCTGGTTCGGCGGACCGCCGCGGATCTACGTGGTCTTCCCCGAGTCGGAGTCGGGCGAGGCGGTCGAGTTCGACCGCGTCACCCACCGCGACCCCGAGTAGGGCTCAGGTCGCCCCCCGGCCGTCGAGGGCGCGCGGAGCACCGCCCTGCCCCCTCGGCCGTGGGGGAGATCGTCGAGGCGGAGCCGGTCCGGCCGATGAAGACGCCGCCCCTCATCCCGGCGCCGGCGGCCCTCATCCCTCCGCCCGCGGCCCTCACCCCGACGGCGGCCCTCATCCCGGCGCCGGCGGCCCTCACCCCGACGGCGGGCTCTACGATTCGGAGCTCGATGTCCGGGAGTTCGCAGACGGCGGGAGGCGCGGCCTGATGGATTACCCGCTGGAGAACGCGCTGTTCCAGTGGGAGGAGGGCTGGCGGAGCCTCGAGCGGCTGCACGGCGACCCCCGGGCGCGACGGGCCGCGGACCGCCTGATGGCGGCGGTCACCGACGAGCTGCGCCGCAGGATCGGCTCGACATTCCGTGCCGCCGAGCTGGCGGACCTATACGCGCGGGGCACCGACTGGTGCCAGGCTGCAGCCGCCGAAGCGGTCCAGGATCCTCCGCTGGACCCCCAGAGCCTCGTCGATGCCGCCTTCTGGGCCTACCTGCGGGGCGCCAGCGATTTCGCGGGCGGCCGGCAGACCACGGTCGGCGCCTGAGCGGTTACTCGCCGTCCTCTGAGCCCGCCCGCCGGATCACGATCTGGTCGGGCTCGATGGTCACGGTCACCTCGCGATGGCCGGCCCAGCTCTCCTTGTAGGTGGCGTCGTCCTGGACGGCGGGGTCGAGCCACAGCCCGAACCCCTCCTTCTCGCCGTGGTCGAAGGTCGCCTCGATCTCCGCCCGGCGGCGTCCCCGCCCGCCGCGGCGGCCGCGGCGCCGTCGCCGGCGCGGGCGCTCTCCGGTTTCCTCGGCGGCTTCCTCGCTCCCGGCCTCCTCTTCGCCGGACTCGGCCCGCTCGCTCCCGGCCTCCTCTTCGCCGAGTTCGGTCTCGCCCCCGGCCTTCTTGGCCCGCTTGCCCTCGGCCTTCTCCTTCTCTGCTTCGGCTCTCTCCCTCTCGCGCTCGGCCTCCTCGGCCTCCTGCTCGGCGGTCGCGGCCTCGACCTCGGCCTCGATCTCGTCGCGCAGGTCGATCTCCGCCGCGCTGTCCTCCTCGTCGGGGGAGAGCCCGTGCTGGCGGCGGAACTCGCGCAGCTCGGCGGCGCTGATCTCGAGCTGATGGGCGATCCAGGCGTCGGTGCGGCCCTGGCGCACCCAGGCGCGGATCTGGTTGAGCTGCGGTCGGAGGGATCGTTTGGCCATCGCGGCGGCGAGTCTATTGGACCCGGGGCCGCGGGAGGCCTCAGGACATCACAAAGGCAAGCGCCTCGAACATCACGATGGTCACGGTGACCACGGTCACGGTCAGGCAGACGGCGAGCACGCTGAAGCGCACCTTCCCCTTGGTTCGCACGCGGGCCACTCGCCGCGCGCGCGATCGCTTCGCGGCACGCCGGCGTAGCTGCTCGCGCCGCCGCCGCTCCAGGGCGGTCTCCTGCTCGAATGCCAGCTCGAACTGGCTGACGCTCTGTCGCATCCTCATCTCATCACCGAGCCGGGTGGCAACGTACCAAAGGTGCATGAGTCCCTGCACATGTGAAAGTCACGAAAGGCACACAGTCTCAGAGGCAGTGCCCCCAGAGGCCGCGGCCGCGCAGCGCAGCGCGGCGCTCCAGGCGTGAGAACAGCGGGGCGAAGCGGTCGTTGGGAGGGATGGTCAGCCGTCTCGCCAGGCCGCGCCGGACCAGTTCGGCGTTGACCATCCGCCCGCCCAGGCGGACGTAGGCGAGCAGCCGCCCGTAGGTGTCCCGCCGTTCCGCGTCGAAGAGGAGACGCACCTCCCGCCCGGTGACCAGGCGGTGGTTGAAGCGGGAGGCAACTGGCCCGAAGCACTGGACCGGCGTTCCCGGCTCCACCGTCTCCGGCGTGTCGACGCCGATGTAGCGGACCTCCTCGCGCCCTCCAACCCCCTTTGCCTCGCCCCCCACCGGCCCGCCGCTCGCCCGGCCCGAGGGGGCCAGGAGAACCTCGATCGTGTCGCCGTCGATCGCCCGGATCACCCTGGCCGTCCTGGCGCCGCCGGCCCCTGCCCGCCCCGGGCCGGCCCCCGGCCGGTGCCCGCCCGGCGGGAACCCGCGCCGGCCGCCATCCGTGCTACCGGGCCCGCCGGCCCAGGCCAGCCCCGCCGTCGCGGCGAGGAGCGCCGCAGTCCCGAGCCATCCTCTGCGCCGGTATCGAGATCCCACCAGGGGCCAAGCCCCGAGCCACGCGATCTCTCCCCGCCCCGGCGCATCAGACGAGCACCGAGCCGATGATCGGGATCGCTGCGGGGCGAGTTATGCCCGCTTTTCCGCCCGTAACTCGCCCCGGGTCCAGGTCTCCCAACGTCGGGAGGGCGCAGAGTCCGGTCCTCCCAAGGGGCTCTGGGTGCGGTCCGGCCCGGGGCCGGATCTCCCGGCAAGGGGTTCGGGTGCGGCCCTGCCCGCACCCGGACCCGAAATACGGCCTAGGGAGTGCGGTGCACGTTGGAGAGGAGCGTCTCCTTGATCTGGGCGATGATCTCCAGCGCCTCGTTCCACTCGCGCTGCCAGACGTTGCGCCCGAAGATCACCCCCGAGCCGCCGGCCTCCATGATCGAGCGGCAGTGGGCGAGGACGGTCTCGTCGTCCACCTTCGAGCCGCCCGAGAGCACCACCAGGGAGCGGCCGGCCGACTCGACGCAGTGCCGAATCGCCTCGTCCTGGCTGACCTCCATCTCGTTGTAGGGGGCCGGTGAGTCCTTGTCCTTCTCCCCGGGGTTGGGCATGTTGAGCTTGACCACGTCGGCACCCATCTCCATCGCGAGCCGGGCCGCGTAATCGACCGCGTAGAAGGAGAGTTGGCCCCCCTTCTTGTCAACCGCGGAGCCCCTGGGGTAGGACCAGATCACCAGCGGCATCCCGTAGCGGTCGCAGTCCTCGCGCACGCCCTGGAGCTGGCGAAGGTCCTCGCCCTGGCGCGGGGAGCCGACATAGAGGGTGTAGCCGACCGCGTCGGCACCCAGCCGAACGGCGTCCTCGACCGACGCGTTGGTGGTCGAGAGGGCCTGGTCGGAGGGCGGGATGTCGGTCTTGCCGTTCACCTTGAGGATCAGCGGGACCGCCCCGGCGTAATCGGGGTAGTACTTCTCGGCCATCCCGATCTGGCAGGCGAGCGCCGAGTAGCCGGCCTCGGCGGCGAGCTTGAACTGGTACTCGGGGTCCTTGGAGGCGGGGTTCGGGAAGAAGTCGCGCGGCCCGTGCTCGATCCCCTGGTCGATCGGCAGCAGCATCAGGGTCCCGTTGCCGGGGCCGAACTCGTAGAGCAGCCGGTGCAGTCGGGCCTTCTTGCCGGGCGGCAGCACCTCAAGAAGCGACTTCTGCTCGGTAACGCTCTTGACTTCCATCAGGCTCACTTCCTCCTAGATCAACGATCGCGAATTGCGCCCGGAGTATGTCACCGCGGGGCCAAACGGTAGGTTCGGGACGATGGACCACCGCTTCACCGGGCCGGCGTTCACGGTCGGCATCGAGGAGGAGCTGATGCTCGTTGACCCCGGGACGCTCGACCTTGCCCAGGGGATCGAGTCGATCCTCTCGGACCCCGGCGCCGGGGGAGTGGGCGAGATCAAGCCCGAGCTGATGCAGGCCGTGCTGGAGATCGCCACCGAGCCCTGCCCGAACCTGGAGGAGGCGGCGGCCCAGCTCGCCGATCTGCGAACCAGGGTGCGCGAGGCCGCGGCGCGCCACGGGATGCTTCTGGCGGCCTCGGGCACGCACCCGACGGCGCGGGGCGAGGACCAGCTCATCACCGCGCGCCCCCGCTACCGGGAGCTCGCCGCCGAGCTCGGCTGGATCGCGCTTCAGGAGCTGATCTTCGGGACCCACGTGCACGTCGGCGTCGATGGCGCCGACAAGGCGATCTACATCGCCGACGGCGTCAGGCGGCACATCCCGCTGATGCTCGCCGTCTCCTCCAACTCCCCCCTTTGGCGGGGCCATGCCACGCAGATGATGTCGGCCCGCACGCCGGCCTTCCGCGCCTTCCCCAGGGTGGGGGTGCCGCCCCACTACGGGACCTGGGAGATCTTCTCGGGGCGCGTCGAGCTGATGATGCGCTCCGGGGCGATTCCGGACTACACCTACCTGTGGTGGGACGTGCGGCCCCACCCGAACCTCGGCACCGTGGAGATCAGGGTCTACGACCAGCAGACCCGCCTCGGGGACACGGTCGCGCTGGCGGCGCTGGGCATCTGCCTCGTGCATCGCTACGCCTCGAACTTCGAGGCCTCCGAGCCGCTGATCGAGGTCCCCACCGAGCTGATCGACGACAACAAGGTGCGCGCCTCGCTGCACGGCATCGAGGGCGAGCTGGTGGACTTCCCGCGCCACCACCGCGCTCCGGCCGCCGACCTCGCCAGGGAGATGGTCGCGGAGCTGGCCCGGGATGCCGAGGCGCTGGGCTGCGAGGAGGCGCTTGGAGCGGTCGAGGGGATCATCGAGGCAGGCACCGGGGCGCGGCGCCAGCTCGGCGTGCTCGAGAGCGGAGCGGGGGTGGACGGGCTGGTGCGCTACCTCTGCGAGGAATCCGCCGACTACTAGCAGGGAGACGAGTTCTGAAATCAGGGAGCAAGTTCGGATTTCGAACCAATCTACTTGCATTTTGGGCGCAAAAGTTTGAAAATAGAAGCAATGGCCCGGAAGGTTCCGATGCTTGCGGCGCTCGACCTGCTCGGCAGGCGCTGGTCGTTGAGGATGGTCTGGGAGCTGCGCAGGGACTCGCTCGGCTTCGCCGAACTGCGCGCCCGCACCGGCGTCAGCTCTTCGGTGCTCGCCCAGCGTCTGCGCGAGCTGTCCCGGGCGGGCGTGGTCGAGCCGATCGGATCGGGGGGCTACCGGCTCTCGGCTCAGGGCAGGGACCTCGCCAGGGTTCTCTACGAGCTCAACCGCTGGGCGGAGGGCGCGGCGCGCGGGCGCGATGGGGTTATCCTCGACGCGTGAGCGAGACCGAGCTCAGCGTCGTCTGCAAGAACTGCGGCTCCGAGGTCAGTCCCTACGTAACAGAGTGCCCCTACTGCGGGGCGCGACTGCGCAAGCGGGCGCCGAAGCTCGAGCGCCGAGGCGACACCCTGGAGCCCCGGCCGCGAAAGCGGCCCCGTCGCCGGCTGCGGGTCGCGGGGCGGATCGAGGCGTTCGGAGCGACCCGGGTCTACGCGACCTCGCTGGCGATCGCCGCCTCCGTCGCGACGCTGCTCGTCCAGCGGGCGCTCGATCTCCCGCTCGCCGACCTCGGCGCGGTGGTCGGGCCGGTCGGGGGCGAGTGGTGGCGATACCTGGCGGCGCCCTTCGCCTACGCGGACATCGGCTACCTCTTCGTGATCGGGCTGATGCTCGCGATCTTCGGCCCCGGTCTGGAGCGCAGGCTGGGCAGCCTGGCGACCGCGCTGCTGCTGCTGGCCTGCGGCGGCCTGGGCATGGTGGCCGCGGCGGGCATCGACACGGCGATCGGCGACTTTCCGCTGGCGGCCGGCGGCAACGGCGTCGCTCTGGGGGCCGTGGCCGCCTGGTTCGCGATCCGCCACCACGAGACCCGGGACGCGATCGACGAGGACTACGATCGGATCGGCGTGGCCGTGGCTGCCGCGGTCCTGCTCGCCCTGCCCCTCTTCGAGGACACCGCGAACGTCTTCGCGGGCCTGGCCGGTGGCGGGGTCGGCGCGATGGCCGGGCTCGCCGCCGCCTCGCTGGGAAGCGGCGAGTAGGGACCGGGTGGGCTCGGGCGCCCTCAACGCGAGATCCGGTTCGGGGACCGGTGCCCGACGAGGTGTGGTTCAAGGGGCGCCGGCCGGTGACCGACGAGGTGCGCGACAGGTCCAAGGAGCGCCGGTGACCGAGAGGTCCAAGGGGCGCCGGTGACCGAGAGGTCCAAGGGGCGCCGGTGACCGAGAGGTCCAAGGGGCGCCGGTGACCGACAAGTTCACCCCGATGTCCGACGAGCTTCACCGCTACGCGGTGGAGCACTCGACCCGCGACGAGGTGCTCGAGGAGCTTGGGGCCGAGACGGCGGCGCTGGGCGACGTCTCGGTGATGCAGATGGCTCCCGAGCAGGCGGCGCTGACCACCCTTCTGGTCAGCTCGGTCGGCGCCCGCACCGCCCTGGAGGTGGGGACGTTCACCGGCTACGGCTCGATCGCGATCGCCCGCGGCCTCGCCCCCGGGGGGAGGCTGGTGACCTGTGACCGAAGCGAGGAGTGGACGCAGATCGCGGCGCGCCACTTCGAGCGCGCCGGCCTCTCGGCTTCGATTGAGGTGAGGATCGGGCCCGCGCTCGAGACCCTGCGGTCCCTCCGCGGCGAAGGGTCCTATGACTTCGCCTTCATAGACGCCGACAAGTCGGAGTACCCGGACTATTACGAGGAATGCCTGAGGCTGCTTCGCCCGGGCGGGATGCTGATGGTCGACAACGTCTTCCGCGACGGCACCGTGATCGATCCCGAGGTGGACGACGAGCGGGTGCGCGGCATCCGCACCCTCAACGACCTGATCCCGTCGGACCCGCGCATCTCGCAGGCGGCCATGCTGGGGGTCGCCGACGGGATCACCCTGGCGCTGAAGCGCTGATGCCCGGAGGCGGCCCCGGCGGGGCATTAGGCTCCTGGGGCATGGACCGCTCGGACTGGGTGAGGCTGAACTGCGGGGCGCTTCGAGACTGGATCGTCTCGGTGTCGGCGGATCCGCCGATCGTGCTGGACGGGCTGACGGCGGGAATGGCGCGGGCGGCGCCGGCGCGCTCGGTCTTCAACAGCGTCGCCTACGACGCCCCCGCCGCCCTGCGGGAGCACTACGAGGAGGTGGCGGCGGCCTACGCGGAGGCCGGCTGCGCCTGGACGGTCTGGGTCCCCGAGGACGACGCCGAGACCGCCGCCTTCCTGGAGGCGGCCGGACACGTCCTCGACGCGCAGCCGAGGGCGATGGGCATGGACCTGGGAGGCGTCGAGGCGCCCGACCTCACCTCCCTGGACTGGACCGACGAGGGGAGCTGGGAGGAGGCCTGCTCGGTGAACGACGGCGCCTTCGGGCTTCCCGAGGGGACCTGGCTGAGCGGGTTGCCAAGGCCGCCGGAGGGCGCCCGGACCTATCTCGCCCGCCTCGAGGGCTCGCCGATCGGCGCCGTGGTGGGCACCGACCACCCCGGGCACGGCGGGGCGAGGGACTGCTCGATCTGGTGCGTGGCGACGCTCGAGGCGGCCCGGGGGCGGGGGATCGCCACGGCGCTGATGGCGAGGGCGCTCGCCGACGCGCACGGCCGCGGCTGCGCGACCTCCACCCTGCAGGCGACCAGGCTCGGTCGCCCGGTCTACGAGCGGGTCGGCTACGCCGACTTCGGCTCGATCGGCATGTGGGAGCTCCGCCCGCCCGAGCTGGCCTCGGAGGCGCGGCGCAGGCCGCCCGCCTGAGCGCGGCCGGAGGCCGGTAGCGCAGCGGCGCCGGGCCCGGGCCGCCTCCGCCGCTCGCCTGAGCGCGGCCGGAGGCGGGTAGCGCAGCGGCGCCGGGCCCGGGCGCTTTCCGGCGGGCGGGTAAGGTGCCGGGCGTGGAGAACGGCCACAGCGAGGCACGCATCGAGGCCGCGGTCCAGCGGCTCGCCGCCGAGCCGGAACGCTTCGCCGAGGCGGAGCGAGTCGTCGCCCGCTCGGCCCCGCGCCTTCAGGAGATCCTGGCCACCGCCCTCTTCGAGGGGGGCTGGTTCGGGGAGGCCCACGACGCGGAATCGCTGAAGGCCGCCACCAACCCCGACCCCGAGGAGCGGGTGGCCGCCGTGAGGACCCTGCTCGCCGAGGAGGCGAGGATGGGGATGATGGTGGGCGTGGCCGTCGGCTGGGCGCTCCGCACCGAGCTTGGAACCGACACCGAAGGAGACAGCTAGATGGAGATCACCTACCACGGCCACTCGTGCTTCACCCTCTCGGACGGGGGGACCACAGTGCTGGTCGACCCCTTCCTGGCACCCAACAACCCCAAGGCCGTGGCCACGGCCGACGAGGTGGACGCGACGCAGATCGCCGTCTCTCACGGCCACGTCGATCACCTCGCCGACGCGGTGCCGGTCGCCCGGCGGACAGGCGCGCAGGTGATCGCGGTGGTCGAGGTGGCCCGCTGGCTCGCCTCGCAGGGGGCCGAGAACGTCGCCGACCCGAACCTCGGCGGAACCGTGTCGTTCGAGGGCGGCTGGGTGAAGCTGGTCCCCGCCTGGCACACCAGCACGATGCCCGGGGGCGGCGAGGACCCCTTCGATCCCGCCAGCGGCGTCGCGGTCGGGGTGCCGGCCGGCCTCGTGATCGGCGTCGGCGGCGTCACCGTCTACCACGCCGGCGACACCTGCCTGTTCAGCGACATGAAGCTGATCGCCGAGCGGAACCCGGTGGACGTGGCGCTGCTGCCGATCGGCGGCCACTACACGATGGACCGCCACGATGCGGTCGCCGCCGCCGGGTTCGTCGGAGCGGGCACGGTGATCCCGATGCACTACAACACCTTCCCGCCGATCGAGACCGACGCCGGGGCGTTCGCCTCCGACGTCGAGGCGGAGACCTCGTCGAAGGCGGTGGTGCTCGATCCTGGTCAGAGCCACACCACCTGAGCGCCCGCCGGCACGATGAGCGGGCCGGGCGCCGACGCCGACCGAAACCGCGTCTACTGGGATCTCTCCTCGGAGGAGTACGACGCGCGGGCCGGCGAGTTCATCGCCGCCGGCTGGGCCTGGGGGCTGTGGCAGGTCTCCGAGGACGAGCTGCGCGTGCTCGGAGAGGTGGAGGGCCGCGACGTGCTCGAGCTCGGCTGCGGGGCGGGGGAGTGGTCGCGGGCCCTGCCCCGCCGCGGTGCCCGGCCGGTCGGCCTCGACAACTCCCCGGTGCGCCTCGAGCGCGCCCGGGAGGAGATGGAGCGGGCCGGCCTGGATTTCCCCCTCCTCCGCGCCGCGGCGGAGAGCGTGCCGCTCGGGGACGCCTCCTTCGACATCGTCCTCTGCGACTGGGGGGCGACCAACTTCGCCGATCCCCGCCTCGTCGTCCCGGAGGTCGCCAGGCTGCTGCGCGCAGGGGGGCTGTTCGTCTTCAGCGGGGCCACCCCGCTCTCCTGGCTGTGCTGGGACGGCGAGCACGACCGGCTGGACCGCTCGCTGCATCGCGACTACTTCGGGATGCACCGCTGGGCCACTCCGGAGGGGGCGGTCGAGTTCAACCTCGGCTACGGTGAGTGGATAGGGCTGTTCCGGGCCAGCCGGCTGGCGGTCGAGGACCTGATCGAGGTCCGGCCCCCGGACGGCGCCCGCTCGCCCTATCGCGACGAGGCCGAGACGGAGTGGGCCCGGCGCTGGCCGATGGAGCAGATCTGGAGGCTGCGCAGGGAGGCGGGTTGAGGGCGGGAGGCGCTAGCCCTCGAGCGAGTCGCTGGCCACGGGGGTGTCGCCCGGGTCGGCGGGCGCCGGCTCGCCGACCTCGACGCTGGGGCCGTCCGCCGGCTCGGGGTCGCCGACCGTGACGACCACGGTGTCGCCGCCGCCGACGGTGCCGGTGGTGGTCACGCCGGTCGAGGTGCTGCTGGCTCCGGCGCCGTCCCCGCCGCTGACCTCCTCGGCAGGCGCGACCGGGGGCATGGTCTGGTCGGTCGGCGCAGCCGAGTCCGCGGCGGTGACGGCCGGGTCGGTGGCCGGGGCCGGGTCGGGCGCCGGGGCCGGGTCGGGCGCCGGGGCCGGGTCGGCCGCGACGGGCGCCGGCACCGGTGCCGCCTCGGTGGCGGCCGGGGCCGGGACGGTGATCCGCTGGGCGGTCCGCGCGTGGCTCCGTGCCGGGCTGCGATGGGCTTGGACCGCGATGGCCGGGGCCGCGGGAGTCTCGCGAGATGTGACCTGGTTCTTGACCTCGACCGCGCCGGCGGTGATCACGGCAGCGGTCACGACGCCGGCGACGGCCTTGGCGCCGAGCGCCCCGCCGACCGCGCTGATCCCGCCCGCGGCGCTGGAGGCGGCGGCCGCGCCGCCGGCGCCGAGCGCCCCGCTGCCGCCCGCTGCGGTGATCCCGCTGCCCGCGGCGCTCGCGGCTCCGCCGCCGCCGCCGAGCCCGAGCTTGGAGAGGATGAAGCCCTTCAGGGCGACGATGGGCCCCAGCGGCACCAGCGCGGTGAGGGCCTTGGAGTCGGAGCGCAGCTGGTCACGGAAGGCCGAGCACTCGGTGCAGTCGCGCACGTGGCGGCGGACCGCCCCCGACGCCTTGGCGAGTCCCTCGGCCGCCTCGGCGAGCTCCAGGCGGACCTCGCCGCAGGTGAGCTGGCGGGCCTGGCTGGACTCGGCGAGGGAGATCCGCGCCCGGACCAGCAGCGACTTCACCGAGGGAACGGTGGTGTCCATGGTCTGGGCGATGTCCTCGTAGGACATCGCGTCCATCTCGCGCAGCATCAGGGCGGAGCGCTGGGTCTCGGGAAGCCTGTTGACGTCGGCGAGGAGCTGGCGGAACTCCTCGCGGTTGTGGGCCCGCTCGTGGGTTGAGGCGGCCTCGACCTCGGGAACCATGTCCATGGACTCCTTGGCCTCGGCTGCGGGCTTGCGAAGGTGGTTGAGGCAGCGGTTGCGGGCGATCCGGTACAGCCACGGCCGCAGGTTGATCTCGCGCTCGTCGGCCAGCATCGCCCGGTAGGAGTTGACGAAGACCTCCTGGAGGACGTCCTCGGCGTCCTCGGTGGACCCGAGCATCTGGCGGCAGAATCCGAGCAGGCGGCCCTGGTAGCGGTCGACGATCGTCTCGAATGCGCCCGGGTTGCCGGACCTCACCATCTCGACCAGGCGCTCGTCGCCCTGCAGCTTGAGCAGGGGGGAGCGGCGGACCAGAAGGCCGCGACGACTGGCGGTTGTGAGAGCGGAAGCCTCCAAGTGTTTCCCAAACGCGTGACTGGAACGCGCTGCTGACCCCATGAACACCGTAGCAGCGGCCCGGTTGCGCACCGGCAGCTGTCTGTTTACGCGACAATTCTAGTGCCGATCGGCACGAAACGGCAAATCTCCCCGCAAATCGCGTCCATCCACCCGACCCCAGCCACCGACGTGGGACCTCTTGTCGCTGACTATGCGTGATTAGAGGTCCCACCCCCCGCCGCTTGGGGTGGTTAGAGGTCCCACCCCCCGCCGCTTGGGGTGGGACCTCCTTCCGTCGACCACGGGGGGGTTGGAGGTCCCACGTTGGGTGGCCACGGGGTGGGACCTCTCTTCATCGATTGCGAGGGGATAGAGGTCCCAGGTCGGGGCCGTTGGCGGCGGGCAGTCGGGTGGGACCTCCGACCTATCCCCACCCAGGGATCAGAGGTCCCACGTCGGACCGGGGGTGAATCTTGCGAGGGCGGGGTGCGGGCTAGGATCGGCTGGCCCGGGTGACGGAATCTGGTCAGACGTGGCGGCCTTAAAAGCCGCTGCCCCCTCGGGGGCGTGCGGGTTCGAGTCCCGCCCCGGGCATGGCTTGACCAAGCGGAATCCCGCACCACAAGCGGGATCCCCGGTCTAGCGAGAGGTCCGGTCCGAATCGCATTGGTGGTCATAGAAGGTCACCGGATCCGTGCATCTGTGTCCCGCAGCGTGTCCCGCGGGGAAACCCCCGGCCACCCCTTCCGGCGCAACGATGGGACCCGTGACGGGACTCCTGCCCCTCGCAGGCACTCAGTTGCCAGAGGGAGCGCCCGCGACCGTTGAAATCCCCGAGCGTGGACGAAGCGCTCGTCTGTATAGGATCAACGTGTGTCCGAGATTCTCCTGCAGCAGCTCGTTGTTGGCGTTGTTCCGTTCCCGCCGAGTTCTTCCTTTTCTCGGGATGCTCTCCAACGCCTATTTGCGGAGGTTTCCAAGGCGGAGAGCTATCAGCAACTGAACTTCCTTCCGAGCGAGAGCGGAGCGCAATTTCTGAATTCTCCGGAGGATGTCGTGCTCGTAACGCCAGGGCTCGTTCAGGTTCGAACTCCGGTGATGACTCGGGAGCGTGCGCGGGAAAAGGTCTTGGCGGCGATTGCGCAGAGCAGCAAGCGGCTTGATCTCGAGCGGTTCGTCCAGTCTGGGATCAAGGTAGTCGCGCATGCCCCGGCGCCCGGCAGCCACCCCAGAGCAAAGCAGTTTGTCGCTGAGCAGCTCATGCGATCAGGGGGTGAGCACGTAGAGGAGTTGGGTGATGAATTCTTCGCGGGCGGCATCAAGTACCGGGCGGTTGCCACCGAGGACAACCCTCGTGAGCAGGTGCTTCAGGTCGAGCCACTCGTGGCCGATACCGAGGATGCACTCCTCTTCATTGACTACGACATCCAGGACATGAGGCCCTTCGCAGAGATCGAGGCTCTGGGTGAACGGATCGATGAAAGCTTCGCATTTGTGATGGAGAGAGCAGCCAAAGTTGTAGGAGGAGGGTGATGAATTCAGTCGTCACGACTGCACCGACGAGCGGCAATATGGAGCCGACGGCTTTGCGCGGAATTCGCCTGTTTCTTTTTCAAGGACCTTCGAACCGCGGGCGAGGCGACAGCGCAACCGCCGAATACGCTGTCGGAGGGCGCGGGCGGAGCACCTACCTTGACCCGGTTACCGTGCTCGATGAGCAGCCAATGAGCGAAGAGGATCATCTCGCGGCGGCCTATCGGGACTCAGCTCAAGGAGATCTCGAACTAGCGCGACGAAACCG
Source organism: Solirubrobacterales bacterium (assembly GCA_046330315.1). Classification (GTDB taxonomy): domain Bacteria; phylum Actinomycetota; class Thermoleophilia; order Solirubrobacterales; family 70-9; genus JAXLSZ01. The sequence goes on along the minus strand of JAXLSZ010000006.1, from coordinate 150,311 downwards.
TTCGGCCGGTCTCAGAGGTCTCCGTAGGGCCGAAGAAGCCTGACCGGGCGATTTCGCCGTTCCCACTGTGCCCAACTTCCCGCGGAGCTTTCCCCGGCGGGGCGAGGTCTACGAGGTGGATTTCGGTGACCCCCGAGGATCCGCACAGGCTGGCCAGCGCCCAGCAATAGTTGTCTCCAACGACGTTGGTAATCAGCACAGCCCGGTCGTCATCGTCGCCGCCATGACCGCGAGTCAAGTGCAGGAGCGGCGCCGTTTTCCTCACACCGTCTACGTACCTGCGGGTGAGATGCCGCGGGACGGGTTGATCATGTGCAATCAGCTCCTCACGATCGACAAGCAGGACTTGATCAGGCATAGGGCCACCCTCTCCTCCACCCAGCTACAGGAGTTGGACGAGGCACTACGAGTTGCGGTGGGTCTTCCTCGCAGTTAGTTCCATTAGCGACGCACAGCGCCGCGGGGAGCGCCGAACCCCATCCGCATCGACCCCGACAATGGGGGCCATGCCCGCCCTTTCAGGCACCACCTACGGAGGCTCCCGCTCGATCCACTACGCCAGCGGGCGGACCACCCACCCCCGGCGCCGTCAGCGCCGCCGAGAGGCCGCGGCTGCCCGGCGTCGGATCTACCGCGAGCAGGTCCCCCAGCCCTCCACACCCGCCGCAAATCCGGTCTCACGGTTCCTGAGGCGAACGGCTCCCACAGCCGTGGGCACGGGAGTCCTGGCGCCATCGGCAGAGTCGGCCCTGATCGCCGCGGCGCTTCATGGAACCGGGGTCCCGAAGTCGATCGAGCGCGACTTCTCCCGGCGCGAGCGAAACCTCGCCCGCCAGGCTCGACACGGCTACGTCCGCTCCCACGAGAACCTGATCGAGCCCGATGACCTGACGAACCTGATCCTCGCCCTGAGCGGCGCCGGGGAGCTTGCCTCCCTCGCCAGGACCGGGGCGACGCTCGGGGGCCGCGAGCTCGCCGGGGAGGTTGCAGGCTCTGCCGCCCGCCAGGTGGAGGCAAGCGCGGTCTCCGCGGGGGCGCGAGCCGCCATCCGCCGGGAGCTGGCCCGCCGGGTGCTCCGCACCCGCGCCGGGCGCGAGGTGGCCCAGGCCGCCCGCACGGCGGGAAAGCGGGTCGCACGCTCGGCCCCGGGCCAGGCGGCTGCGAGGGCCGCCGAGAAGCCCGCCCTCAGGGCGGCGGGCAAGGTGGCCGCGGCCCCGGTGCGCCATCCCAAGGCGACCTTGATCGGCGGTCCGGTCGCGCTCCAGGTCCCCGCGGTTGTCCACTCCGGCGATCTGGGGGGCTTCCGTAAGGCGTTGAGCGGAACGGGGGTCGCCGCCTCGGTGCTGAGCGAGGCCGGGCGCTACGCCTCGCAGATCGCCCCCGGAACGGTCGGGAAGAACATCGTCCGCGACGCCTTCAACCTCCCCGCTCAGGCGCTGCCCTCCGTCTACCTGCCAGTGGCGGGGGCGGTGGAGGCGGCGAAGGGGGATGACTCGCGGCTTCGAGGGTTGCTCGATCAGTACGCGAGGACAGGACTTCTCCCGGCGATCTTCCGCGGCGACCCGCAGGCCGCCCTTCGCTCCATCGAAGCCCACCCGCTCTACGCGGCGCTCGAGGCCAGCGGAGCGGTGGCGGTGGTGGGGCGGGGCAGCGGGGCGCTCCTTCGCGGTGCGACCCGAGGACGGGTTGCCTCAACGCGACGGGCTCCGCTTCGCGTCTACGGAGACATTGCGGTCGAGCGCCGCTACTCCCCGGACCTGATCCGCCAGGGAGTCCAGCGAGCCGCTGAGCGCCGCCAGCGCCGCCGGGGCGGGGACCCCAATCAGGCGAGCGCTCGCCAGGCCAAGCGAGCCCTGCGCGAGCGGGTCGATCGCGACGTCTACTCCTCTGAGCAGCGTCGCCGCCGACACCGCGACCAGGCCCTTCGAAAGATCGAGGCGGCCAAGCCGAAGGGAGCCTCGGCGAAGATCGTCTCGCTGGTCGTGCAGCGGATCCTCCGCCACCCCGAGACCTTCGACTCCGACCTTCGCCACTACCGAGCCGGCTTGGAGAAGGCCGCGCGCTCGGGCGAGCTGAGCGGCTCAGAGCTTCGGGCGAACCACCAGCTCCTCGCCAGCGTCGACGCCGCCCTGCGCGAGGACCGAAACCCCGCCGATGTGGTGGCCGCGGCCAACGCCTTCATCGAGGCCCACGGCGAGCTCGTCTCCGGGCTCGTGGAGCGCGGGCTCCTGGACGCCGAGCAGGCGCGGAAGGCCGCGGCGATTCCCTTCGCCCGCGTTCACATGGGGGCGGGCTACGGGCTCTCGCGCGCCGACCGGGCAAGGCTCGCGCAGATCCGCGAGGCCCTGGCCGGGGTGCGCGCGGAGAAGCGGAGCGCCGAGCAGCGAGCCCTCGCCGCCGAGGAGTCCCGGCTTCGCTCCAAGCGGCAGACGCTCGATCGCCACGGTGACCCGCTCTCACTCGATGCCATCGACGCCGAGATGGCCCGCCACGGAGTCAAGCCCGCGGGGTTCCTGACTCACCGCCGAGAGGCCCGCGGCCCGGGTTCCTTCTACCGGAGCTTCGAACGTCGCCAGACACTCCCGAAGGAAAGCGCACCGGGGAGTCGGTCGCCGCGGGGACCTTCGACGCCAGCTTCGAGGCGCTCAGCGAGCAGCTCGCCCGCTCCACCTCGATCCTCGACGCGGTGCGCTCCTTTGACCGCTTCACCGCCCGCTTCGCCCTGCGCCACCCCGAGGGCCGGGCCTTCGCGAGCTGGCAGGAAGCCCTTCACGCTGCCACCGACCCCGCCGACTTCGCGATGCGGTTGCCCGAGGGGATCGAGTTCGTGCCCTGGCGCACCGCTCCCCTGCACGCGGCCAAGGGGGAGATCGCGGCGGCCCTGGAGCACGCCGACCCCGCGGGGGCCGAGGCGATCCTGAGCCCCGACGGGCAGACGGTCAGCACCGTGCTCGGCCACGCGATCGCCCAGGCGAAGACCCCGGGCGGCGGGCCGGTGGTGCTGATCCCCAAGCTCGTGGCCGAGCGGCTCTCCCAGCACTTCGCGCGGCTCTTGACGCCGGAGAAGGCCGCGCAGTCGCTGACCGGGGCCTTCAAGTCCACGGTGCTGCCCACCTCGACCAAGTGGCTGCTCGGCAACGCCTTCGAGTCGGGGATGCGGACGATCCTCGCCGGTATCGGCCCCTTCGATATCCGCCTCGGCCACCGCATCGAGCGCGAGATGGTCAAGCGGCTCGGCCCCGAGGAGGCGGCGCGGGCGATCGAGCAGATCGTCCCGGGCGGGCACTACTCCTCGGCGCGCCAGCAGGCCGTCTACCGCGACGCCCGCCAGTTCGCCGACACGCAGGTCGAGGGAATGGCCCGGGCCTTGGGAACCCTGCGGCGGACCCCCGGCCCCAAGCAGGCGATCAACGCCTACCTGCGCTATCGCGACGCGGTGTTCGCCTTCAACACCCGCTTCATCGAGCGGCTGCCCCAGTACGGGGCGCTCGGCAAGGAAGCCCGCCGCCAGGTGCAGGCCACCACGGGGCGCTGGCACCACGCCCTCGCGCTCGGGGACGGGGCGGTGAAGGATCTGGTCAACGGGCTCCGGGGCACCGACCGCCAGGTCGCCTACGCGAAGGCGGTCGAGGAGGTCTACGGCAACTGGGGGAAGAACGGGCCCGCGGCCCGGCGCTTTTTGACCAACCTCGCTCCCTTCTGGATGTGGGCGCGGGCGGCGACGCGGTTCGTGGCGCTGACGATGCCCGCCCACCACCCGATCAAGACCGGGCTACTCGCCGCCGCCGAGGACATGACCGAGGAGGAGCGAAAGCGGCTCGGGCTCTCCTTCTTCGCCGCCGGTGCGCTGCCGCCCAACCTCCAGGGCTCGATCCCTCTGGCGGGCGGGGGGATCCTCCCGGTGCAGAGCTTCTCCAGCTTCGGCGTCTTCGCCGACTACCCGAGCTTCCTGTCAAACGTCGTGCTACCCCAGGCCGAGGGGCTTCGGACCCTCTCGGGGCTGGCGTGGACCGGCGAACGGCTCACCGACGCCGCGGGCAACCCCGTCACTGACCCTGCGACCCGGGCCGCCCTTGCCGCGTACGTACAGGCCGAGGCGTTCCTGCCGCTGCTGGCGATCGGTCGCCGACTCCGCGAGGGCGGGGCGACCGCGGCCGACACCTCGACGATCGCCTCCCCGCAGGTCAAGTCGTCCAGCTACTCCCAGCGCGGGGGGATCGGGTCAGCGCTCGGCCGGGTCTTCAACCCCTTCCGCGCCTATGACCCGGGACTGGTCGCCTACCTGCGCTCGCTGAGCGGGGGCGGGTCGGGTGGCGGTGGGGGCGCGGTGGCGCCGTGGATGGAGGGCGGGAGCGCCAGTGCGGGCATCGCACCGTGGAAGAGCGGCGGCATCGACTACGAGCGGGTCTTCTCCGGCGGGCGAAGCAGCAGCTCGGGCATCGACTACGAGAAGGTCTTCTCGGGAGGGCGATAGGGGATCACCCGACCGGGTGGACTAGCCGTCTTCGCCCGGCGCTGTGAAGCGGGGTATGTCTTCGGGTAGATCGTCCGCGAAGTAGCCGACGCGTTCGATGCCGCACCCTGCGTCCGTCTGGTATTGCCAGAGCTGGCGATCGACTACCCGAAGCTCCTCTGAGATCTCGTCAGCATCCTCGCGCAGCCACCCTGCCTCCCGTGCCGCACGCCGAAGACGATCGGAAACGACCGGCTCGGCGACCATGCGAGCCGCCTCGCTCAGATCCTCTTCGAGTCTCGCCAGCGTGTCGCGCGCCGCCCTTGCGCGAGCCGTGACCACCGAGACCCCGTGCAGCTCGTCGCGCAGCCAACCGACCGGGCGCCGCTTCCATCTCCGACGTCTTCGGCGGGCCCGGATCCAGGCTTGGAATTCGCGGTGATAGCCAGCATTCTCCAGGCCGACCATTGCCCATGGGAGCCCGACGATCGCGGCTCCCAGCCACCAAGTCCCCGATTGGCCCGGGGGCGTGTCACCCGCGATGAGCGCCCCACCGAAGGTGCAGGCGACGAACAGGACAGGCCACAGCCATTCGTGGCGTTTGAGGAAGCGGGGCATTCCCGGGCCGAACGTACTGCGAGATGCCCTCTCAGCGCAAGGGCGGGGTGCGGCGGGGGCCAGGCCAGCGTCTGCCGAGAAACCGTTCAGAACGGTTTCTGTGGCGTCTGGCGGGGGCCCTGAGCGGGTCTGGCAAGGCTTGTTGCCACGCCACCGATTGCGCAACCGCCGCAAGCCACCACCACGCCGAAGGCAGCCGCCGTGCGGTGCGCGATCCACGGGGCCGAGGCGAGATTCGTGGCAGCGCACCGCAAATACTCCGACGAGCAGCGAGCGGCGATGTTCCGGCTCTACGAGGGCGGGCTCGGAGCGAAGGCGATCTCGGAGCGCTGCGCGGCCGGGACAACGGGAACCGCTCCCTTCGAGATCCCCCGACGGACGGTGCAGGAGATCGTCACGGCGATGGCAGCCGAAGCCCGGCTCGAGCCCCCGAGGTCCATCTCCGACGCGGGCACCGAGGAGGCCCTGCTGCGCTTCCCTGAGCGCTGCGGAGCGCTGCTGGCAAGGGAAATGCAGCGCCTCGAAGCGGCGGGCGAAAAGCGGGCGCTCACCGAGAAGGAGCTGGCGCGGCTCGGGCTGGCGGTCAAGGTTTGGGGACCGTTGGAGACCCGGCTTCGGCGCCGAGCAGCCAAGGTCCCTACCCAGCAATCCCCTGAGGAGCGAGCGAAGGAAGAAGCGGCCTTCTGGGAGGCAGTCGGCGATGACGACGAGCCTCCGGAGTGGGAGCGGGGTGAGCCTGAGCAGGCCGAGGAGCAGGCGAGCCCGGCAGGCGCGGGGGGCCTACCCAGCGACACACGCATACGCCCGGCGCCCCATCGCCCGCTGCCCGCGCCCACGCCTGCCACGGCAGCCGATCGGGAGGCCGCGTCGCACATGGAGGAGTTCGCCCGCGAGCAGGAAGACCCCGAGATGCGCGAGGCCGCGCTTGCGATAGCCCGCCAAGCTCGCCGCGGCCCCTCTCGCTAGTCCTGGGCGAACGCCAGCGCCGCGAAGGTCGCGCCGATCGCGCCGGTCCTCTCGCTGTCCTCGGCCAGCTCCATGACCCGCAGGGCGCGCACGAGTGCCGCGTGGGCTTCGGCGAGGTGGTGGTCGATCTGGCGGTCCAGGGACTCAGCGGTGTCGGTGCTGCGCATCGGGGCTCCTTTCGTTTGACCCCTCCGTCGTAGCACGAAATCCCTGCAAAGCGGGACCTTTACACGCGATGTGATTGCGGAATTTGCGGGCGACAGCCCGTTCGATTCCCGGGGCAGGGTGGGGGTTCGCAGCACTGCCTCCGAGCCTCTCCCTAGGATGCTTCATGCGGTCGTCTGCTGCGACCTCACTTGGAGAGAGGCCGGGAACCGAAGTCCCGGCCTCTCGCAGTCTTGGGTCCGACCGACCGACCGGGCATCCTCTGGGGTCCAAGTGAACTCCCAGCAGCAGACACGAAGTAGACCGCGATGCGCGCCCGTCGCCTGGTAGCCCATCGGTCACAAGCGCCGTGTGAGCTATCGGTGCTGCTCGTCGCCGAAGCGATCGTGAAGGATGCCATCGAGGAATTCGGGGCATCGAGTCCGAGGCAGGTCGCGATTCTCCGAGAGCTTGTCCATCGAAAGGTTCGTCGGACACTGCGCGCCAATCTCGTTCTTCGAGAATTGCGCGAGCGATCGAGTGCGCACCGGCCAGCCCGGGACCGGCGTAAGCGCTCCGCCGGAACGCGACGAAGCGGCTCCCGCCGAGGGCGTGCCCGGTGCTCAGGCTCCCGCGCTGGACCTGACGAAGACCCTGACCCTCCGGGCGACCTAGATACCCCGCCCATCCGGAGGGAGACAGCGGGGAGGCGGCGGCGGTGAGCGGTCTGGTGCCGAGCATCGACGCGAGCTACCTGGCCCGCCTCGGCGCGACCGAACCCGAACCCGGACGCCTGCAGATCCAGCTCCAGGACGGCGACGAGGTCCTGGTCGATATCGACACGGCAGAGGATCGGGCGCCTCCCGGGCTGGGCTGGCTCTACGTCGGCCGCCGCGGCGGGCGGCTGGCCCTCGTCACGCTAGGGGCACTCGATGCGCTGACCGTCGGCTCGATCGCCTTCGATCCCGAACTGCCCGGCGAGGACGGAGAGCCGCTTCGCCACCGGGCCGACCTGCCCGGCGCCCTCCAAGGGGCAACGCCCATCGCCCTTGTCCGATCCCCCGATGCATCCTGGCCCGACGACGCCGAGGGCCTCGCGCTCGAACTTCGGGCAGCAGGCTTCACATCCGTACGGGGAGTCGGTCCGCTGACAGCGTGGGTCGATGGGCTGCCGATCTCGATCCTCCTGTTCGCCCCGGCCCTGGCAGAAGCCGCGGAGGCGGCGGGGCTCGACGCAGACGTGACTCCACTCCCCAGCGACTTTCCGCTCCTGCACATCGCATTGGGGCTGTACGGAGCTGAGCAGCGAGCCGAAGCGCTCGCCGGACTTCTTCCCCCCGGTGAACACCCCGAGAAGGAGGTGCTCGAATGAGCGACCGAAGAGCGACGGGCCGCCCGAGAGAAGAACGGCCCGCCTCACTTCACCGCAAGCGTAGACATCTCGCTTGCCACTGCCGCGCTCACTGCCGCGAATGCGGGGCCTGTTTCGCGTCGGTCGATGCCTTTGACCGACACCGCGCCGGGCCCTGGCGAGAGCGTTACTGCCGGATCCCGCTTGGTGCGTTCGAGTTGGTCCGGGGCACCTGCCAGATCGACTGCGAGCCGCAGGTGCGGGCTGTCTGGCGGCTCGCAGTGGCCGCGGACAGGGCAAGGCGCCACTTCGAGGGACCGAGTGCCCCAGAGCGAGAGGCGGTGGCTGCCTGAGTAGCCGAGCCATGCATGCACATACGTGTGAGCGCACCCGTTGCCAGCACCCAGGATCGTCTCCTCCGGTGGAAACCCGGGCCGAGCGCCGCCCGAGCGACACAAACGCGAAGGGCGGGCAGGCGGGCGGGCATCGTCCCGATAGCGGCAGCAATCCAGCGGACGGCAATGCGCTCAGGCGGCCCAATCAGACGTAACAGACACCTCTAGTGGACGAACTTTGCCGCGAACCACAAGCAACAAGCAAGCGGGGAGCCAGGCCTTGGCGGCGCCGGTGGCTGACGCCGAGCTTCGCGAGCTGGCCCGGCTCGGCGCCGCCCTCGTTGCGTGCCTGGGGACCCCGAGCTCCCCGCCTCCGAGCTTGACTCTCACTGCAAGCGGGGCGGCCGAGCGCCTCGGGGTGAGCCCAGGCTTCTTCCGAGCCGAGGTGCTCCCCGAGCTTCGCGTGATCCGCCGCGGTGCCCGGGTGCTCGTACCGGTCTCAGAGCTGGAGCGCTGGATCGAACGCAACGCCGCGAGGACGTGCGACCGATGACGGCGCCCGCCCGACGCCTCGGGGAGCTGGAGCGGGTCATCGACCGCGGGCTCCGCACGTTCGTTGAGGTCGGAAACGCCCTGCGCGAGATCCGCGACGAGCGGCTCTACCACGGCTCCCACACGACGTTCGAGGACTACTGCCGGGAGCGGTGGGGATTCTCGCGCCAGCGGGCTCACCAGCACATCGAAGCGGCCGAGGTCGCCGGGGTCTTGTCAACCACGGTTGACAAACCGGCCCCGGAGACTGAGCGCCAGGCCCGCGAGCTGGCGCCGCTCAAGCGTGACACCGAGAGGCTCGAGAAGGCATGGGCCGAGGCGACGAAAGACGGCGAGCCCACGGCCGAGAAGGTTCGCGAGGCTGTCGCAAAGCAGCGGCAGCCTGAGGCCACACGCCCGCAGCCTGCGCGCCACCTACACGTTGTCGACACCGCCACCGGCGAGGTCCAGGAGCCCTGCGAAGCCTGCGCGCCGATGGTCGCCGAGCTGCGCGTCCAGCTCGAGGGCGCGCAGAGCGAGGGCCGCATGTGGAGGGCGCGCTACGCCAAGCTCAAGGCCGAGGCCGAAGACGCCTGCACGGACGACCCGCTCTACGGCGACGTGCGGACCCTCTTCGACTACTGGCGGGCGGCCTGCAATCACCCAGCCTCCCGCTTCGATGCTGCACGCTTTCGGATCGCGTCCCCCTACCTGCGCAGGTACGGGATGAATACCTGCCGCAAGGCGATCGACGGCGCGGCCTTCGACCCCTACACGACGAAGCGCCGCAACGGCACGACAAAGCGCCACGACGGGTGGGAGCTGATCTTCCGAGACGCGTCGAAGTTCGAGGATTTCGCCAACCGGGCCCCGTGATGACCAGCTCTTGCCAGGAAGCCGGGTCGCGTGTATCGTCGCGCCATCGAGATAAGTGCCCCCGCACCGCTGCAACGGCCGGGGGCGTGGCGCCGAAGGTAGGACTTCGACGCGGCTTCGACCCTAGCGGTCCCGGCCACTTCGGACTCCCCCTTCGCTCCCCAACCGAACGGAGGTCCGAATGAGCGCAATCGAGGTCCGCCACCAGAAGTCCTGTCGAACCGCCCGCGGCGAGGGCATGCGCTGCAACTGCACGCCGAGCTACCGGGCCGCTGTGTGGTCGCCCCGAGACCGGCGGCGAATCCGAAAGACGTTCCCGACCCTGGCAGCGGCCAAGCGCTGGCGGGCCGACGCCGAGTCCGCGGTCGGCAGGGGCTCGCTTCGAGCCTCCCGCAAGGTCACGCTTCGAGACGCTGCGGAGGAGTGGCTGGCGGGGGTCGAGGCAGGGACGGTGCGGAACCGCTCGGGCGATCCTTACAAGCCCTCGGTCCGTCGCAGCTACGAAGAGTCGCTGAGGCTCCACGTCCTGCCGCGGCTCGGTGGCGTCCCCCTTGCCGAGCTGCGCCGCGTGGACATCCAGGACTTCGCCGACGAGCTGCTCGCCAAGGGCCGAAGCCCGAGCAACGTCGCCAACGCGGTCAAGCCGATCCGGGCGATCTGCCGCCGGGCGGTCGAGCGCGAGGTCCTGGCGGTGAACCCGACGGCCGGGCTGAGGCTCCCGGCCATCCGCAGCAAGCGGGCGACCATCGTCCCTCCCGAGGTTGCGGTCCGGATGCTCGACGCGCTCTGCGACCAAGACCGCCCGATCTACGCGACGGCGTTCTACGCGGGCCTTCGAGCTGGGGAGCTTCAAGCCCTGCGCTGGGAGGACATCGACATGGCGGGCGGCGTGATTCGGGTCGAGCGTGGCTGGGACAAGTTCGAGGGGCCGCAGGCGCCAAAGACCCGCTCCAGCCGCCGGACGGTCCCGCTTGTCCCGGTGTTGCGCGACGTGCTTCTGACGCATCGTTTGCGGCAGGGGCGGAGCGGCTGCGGGCTTGTGTTCGGCCGAACCGAGCAAACCCCCTTCGCGCACCCTGCGCTCCTCAAACGGGCCGAGCGCGTATGGGCGGCGGTGGGCTTGGACTACGTCAAGCTCCACGACGCGCGCCACACTTTCGCTTCGCTTCTGATCGCCGCAGGCGAGGACCCCAAGCGCATCCAGTCCTACCTCGGGCACTCCTCGATCACCGTGACCTTCGACCGCTACGGGCACCTGTTCCCCGGTAGCGAGCGGGAGTCGGCCGAGCGGCTGGGGGCGTTCCTCGAGCAAGCGGACAGGATCGGGCAGGAACGGCGCGCGGCGTAGGCCGCCGCAGGGGCTCCCCCGGGCGTTGGGATGCAGGGCGGCGATGGACACTGCCGAAGAGCCCGGCCCGTCTACGGTTCCGAGCGTGGAGGGGAAGCGGTGGAAGTGGATCGTCCTCACTGCGGTCATCGCCACGGTCATCGGCGCCGGTGTGGGGAGCGGCCTCGCGCTCTGGATCGGTGAGCCCGGTCCGCGTGGGCCGGTCGGGGCCACAGGGCCGGAGGGACCGCCAGGGCCCCGAGGCCCCGCCGCCGACACCTACGGTCTTTCGACCAGCCTCGATGACCTGAGCTTCCGCATGGACGACGTGGAGTCACGGCTCGATTCGATTGACGACGGGGGCTACGCGTACACGAGCCTGAGCGACCTGGACTCGCGAATCTCCGACCTCGAATTCGCCCTGGACAACCTCTGCCGGGAGCTCAACGCGATCTGCTGAGAGGGTCGATTCGGGGGTCGCTAAGGCGCCGAAATCGTGCACGAGTGTCCCGCAGCGTGTCCCGCGGTCCCAGCAAACCGCTCTGCCTAGCGGAGCGGTGGCGGCCTTAAAAGCCGCTGTCCCCTCGGGGGCGTGCGGGTTCGAGTCCCGCCCCGGGCACTGTCGGGGGGGACGCCGTCAGGACCGGTCTGCCGAAGAGAGGGGCACTCGCCGCAAGCGGGCCGGGGCCAGCCTCGGCGGAGCAAACCCCCGGTGGGGGCAGGCCGGCGCGCCGCGTCGGGGGCGAACTCGGGCGGGCGGAGGGCTCCGCCGGGGCCAGGACGTAGTCTTGGGCGGGTGAGCGAGTCGAGCGCGGCCGGGCGAAGCCACAGCGGCTGGGTGAAGGCGCTGCTGATCGTCGCCTCGTTCCTGACCGTGGTGGCGATCTTCGCCGCCTGGGTCCAGCAGCAGGCGCTCGACACCTCGCAGTGGGTCAGCACCAGCGGCAAGCTGTTGGCCAAGAGTGAGGTCCGCGACGCCCTGGCCAACTACGCGGTGGACCAGCTCTACGAGAACGTCGATGTCCAAAAGGAGGTGAAGAACGTCCTCCCGGACGGCAACCTCCAGGACCTGGCCGGCCCGATCTCCAGCGGCCTGCGCGAAGTCGCCGTCAAGGGCGCCCAGCAGATCCTCGAGACCTCGCGCTTCCAGTCGCTGTGGCAGCAGGCCAACCAGGTCGCCCACGAGGCATTCATACGGGTGATCGAGGACAAGGGGCAGGCGGTCTCGACCGGCGGGGGCACGGTCACACTGCGCCTGCGGCCGTTGATCATCCAGGTCGCCGACGACCTCGGGATAGGCGCGGACGTCTCCTCGAAGCTTCCGGCCGACGTCGGCAACATCAAGATCCTCTCCTCCGACCAGCTAGGCCTGGCGCAGACGATCGTCAAGCTGGTCAACGGGATCGCGCTGGCCACCACGCTGATCGTTCTCGCGCTTTTCGCCCTCGCGATCTACCTCTCCGACGGCTACCGCTGGCTGACCGTGCTCGGAGTCGGCATCGGCCTGATCGTGGCCGGGGTCGTGGTGCTGATCCTGCGCTCGGTCGGAGGTGACGTGGTCGTCCGCGACCTCGCCGCCGACAACGCCCAGGCCGCCGGCGCCCAGGTCTGGTCGGTGGGGACCTCTCTGCTCCGCTCGATTGCGATCAGCACCATCACCTACGGCGTCTTCTTCATCCTCGCCGCCTGGCTCGCCTCCCCGGCCCGCAGCGCCACCGCGACCCGGCGGGCAATCGCCCCGGTCATGCACGAGTACCCGGCCGTGGTGGGCGGCGTCTTCGGCCTGCTCGCCCTCGTATACGTCCTCGCCGGCGCCGACAGCACCCGCCAGTTCCTGCTGCGGCTCGGGCTGGTGGCAATGGCGGGGGCGGGCCTGGTGGCGCTGCGCAACAGGGTGATCGAAGAGACGCCCGAGGCCTCCCTCTCCGGGGTCCGGGAGAAGGTCACGGGGCACGCCCGTGCGGTTTGGGCGAAGCGCGACCGGCTGGTCCCCAAGGGCCGCGAGGCAGAGGCAAAGGCCGGCGCCGAGCCGGTGGCGGCCGGGGGAGAGGACCGCCGCCTCGAGCGCCTCGAGCGCCTGGCCTCACTGCACGAGCGCGGCCTCCTCGACGATGAGGAGATGGCCGCCGAGAAGGCCCGGATCCTCAGCGAAGACTGATCCGCCCCCCGGTTCGGCCCGGCCGCGGCGAGGATCCGGGTGCCGCCGGCGAAGACTGATCCGCCCCCCGGTTCGGCCCGGCCGCGGCGAGGATCCGGGCGCCGCCGGCGAAGACTGAGCCGCCCCCCGGTTCGGCCCCGGCCGCGGCGAGGATCCGGGCGCCGCCGGCGAAACTGAAGATAAGCATCGCATTGGTGCTTTGGATCAGTTTCGCCGGGCCGGGCGGCGGTAGGAGACGCGCTCGCAGCCACGCACCGTGTCGGTGCGGTCCGCGAAGGCGAGGTCGTGGCGGCCCGGACCGCAGTCCACCAGCCCCGGCGCCCCGTTGCGGGCGCGGATGCGGTCGTTGCCGAGCCCGCCGTAGAGCCGGTCCGCGCCACCGCCGCCGCCGATCCAGTCGGCGCCGCCGCTGCCCCGGACCAGGTCGGGCCCAAGGCCCCCGTGGATCGTGTCGCCTCCGCGTCCGCCCGAGACCCGATCGGCCCCGGCGCCTGCGACGAGCCTGTCCGCCCCGGCTCCCCCACCCAGGCAGTCCGAGCCCGCCCGGGCGGCGACGAAGTCGTCCCCGCCGCCGGCCGCCAGCCGGTCGCTGCCGGTGGTACCGATCAGGCGGTCGGCGCGCGGTGTCCCGCCGAGCCGGGTCTCGCAGCGGCGCGGCGCTGCGGGCCTCATCGTCCAGCGGTAGGTGAAGACCGAGTTGGAGCCGGCGTAGGCGTTGTCACCCGAGGTGGGCGAGGACGGGGCGCCGCCCTCGGGGAGGGTGGCGGCGAAGCGGTAACGACGCGCCTGCCCGGACTCGACGAGGCCGAGCCCCCTGGCCCGCATCCCCCGCAGTGGCCCCGAGTAGACGACAGCGTCCGAGCCGCCCGTGGCGTCCACCACCTTCAGCCGGAGCGCCGTGGAGAGCTCGCCGCCGTTCGGCCCCGGGTGGTCGGCCAGTCCCGTGCGGGCCAGCTCGAGCGCCCCCGGCTGACCCCCGGCATTGCGGATCGTCACCGCGCCCCTCGCCGAGGCGCCCGGCGCGAGGTTGGCGGTGTGGAGGATCGCCGTCCCCGATTCGGAGTTGATCAGCTTGACCCGCCCCGACGCGAAGGCGGCCGCGGGCCTGGCCGGGGCAGGGCCGGCCCTGCCGAGCTGGACGAAGCCGGCCAGCAGCGCGACGACGCCCACCCCGAGCAGGGCCCAGCCTGCGGCGGCACCGCGCCGGGGCCCCGGCCCGGACATCAGAACTCCTTGTCGGCCGCGCCCGTCTCGGTGGCGGTGGCGGTCGACATCGCGTTACCGGCCCGGTCCGTGGCGGTCGCCGAGGGCGTCCAGATCATCGTCCCCGTGGCCGCGGCGGTGGTCCCGGCGCCCGACTGCGTGCCGAGCGTGATCGTGATCGTGCTCCCGCTCAGCACCATCGAGGAAGCCGTGCCGGTCGCCCCGAAGGTGCGGTTGGCGGAGACGTAGTCGGTGCGGCCGAGGTCCACCGAGCCGAGCGGCAGCTGGGCGGTATTGGCCGAGTTGTAGATCCTCACGTTGTCGTTGGTCGCGTTGTTGACCCGCACCACGACGTTGGTGGCCGCGCCGGTCCATCCGGAGAGGATCGAGTTCGGCTCCGGCGGCTCGCTGAAGGTGTAGGTGATCGTGTCGTTCTGCTCGGGCCGCCCCGCGATCGACCCGCCGTTCGCGGTCTGGATGTCGCTGGCGGTCGGGACGGTGTTGTCGACGGTCACGCTCAGCCCGCTCTGGGTCCCGGAGTTGCCCGCCGCGTCGGTCATCGTCAGGGTGAACGAGTAGCTCCCTGCCGTGAGGCTGGCGTTCGCGGTGAGGCTGGCCGAGCGGTAGTTGTAGGAAGAGCCGCTGACCGTGTAGGAGCCGGCACTCAGCGCGGCGGCGGTCTGCCCGGTCGTGATCGAGGAGACGTTCGCGGTCACCGCGGAGATCCCGCTGGCGGGGTTCCCGGTGTCGGTGACCTTGGCGTAGACGAAGTAGGCACCGCCCTGCTTGACGTAGCCGGTTGTGCCGCCCGCCGACTTGGCGATCACAGTCGCGCTTGAGGTCGGCGCGCGGAAGTCGGTGGCCGCGGTGATCGTGTTGCCGGCGCTCGGGGTCGTGGAGCCGAACGCACCCCAGACAGGCCCGCCGGCGACCAGCGAGGCCAGGCCGAGGGTCAGCGCCAGCGCCGAGACGGCCGTGGCCGGCCGCCTCACTGCCAGCCCCCCGCGGGCGGCCGCGTTGCCACCTCGGGCCCCGCCACCACCTCGGGCCCCGCCACCACCTCGGGCCCGGCCACTCGCTCCGGCCCAGCCGCCACCTCCGGCCCGGTCCCTCCCCCGGGCCCCGCCGCCACCTCGGGCCCCGCCTCGTCTCTCCGCCAGATGCGCGCCACGCCCGCCCAGCACAGCAGCAGGGCCGGGATCACGATCAGGCCGACCCGTCCCGGCGGCGTGGCGGTCCAGATCAGCGCGTAGCCGATCTTCGGGATCCGGTAGGCGACCCTGCCGATCGTCCCGCCGGCCGGCACGTTCCAGCGCTCGGTCGAGGTGTTGGCGTCTCCCCGCGTGATGAAGTCGACCGAGTCGCCGACCCTCCTGACGCTCTGCACGCGGTGAGAGAAGAGGCGCCCGGTGCCCTCGGGGTCGCGGAAGGTGACGATGTCCCCGACCTTCGCCTCGAGCGGGGAGATCGGCTCGGTGACCACGACGTCGCCGGTCTCGATCGTCGGTGCCATCGAGCCCGAGCGGACGGTGAAGGAGCGGTCGCCGAGCGCCAGCGGGAGGGCGGCGGCGAGCAGCACCCCGAAGATCAGGCCGAGGGCCGCCCACAGCAGCAGGAGCCCGGCGCGGCGGGGGGCCTCCCGGTAGCGGATGGCGTCGATCACCACCCGCCGGCCTCCTCGGCGATCATCGCCACCTTCACGCGCCGGCCCTCGTAGCCGGTCTCGGTGGCGAGGGGAAGCCAGGCCACGACCCGTACCGCGGCCGATGCGCCCGGCGCCAGGCGCAGGGAGCGGGTCCCGGAGCGCAGACTCTGCAACGTTCCATCGGCCAGGGTGCGGCCCTCGGCGAGCACCCGGACCATCAGCACGCCGTCGAGGGCGGTCGAGGAGGGAGCGGCCCGCAGCCGGGCCCGCACCGGGACCCCGGTCTGGTTGGCCATCCGGACGGTGCCGGCGGCCCGGTCGCCGGGGCGAAGCCCGTCGGCTCGGACGAAGGGCTCGGGGGCGGGCGGGCTCATCGCCAGGGCGCCGTCCTGCCGGGCGGCGAACCCGACCGCGGCCGGGAGCACCCCCCCGTGGCCGCCGGCCGGCCCTGCGAACACGATCAGGGCGACCGCGAGGCAGAGGCCGAGGATCGCGCCCGCTACGCGCACGAGGCGGTCTGGGTTGGCGATCTCGGCCATGGTCTGGTTCCTCCGTGGAACAGGTCGTCTCGTCGTCTCGGGCCGAAGGGAGGGGCCGCCCTTACTCGCGGCCCCTCCTTCGGCTCGGCCCTGTCGGGTCAGGCCCGGCCGACTCGGCACTGGCGGGTCAGGCGAGGCCGCTACTGGTTGCGGGCCTCCCAGGTGAACGTGTGGGCGTTGGTGGTCAGGCCCTGGGCGGCATCGGGGGCGCCGCTCTGCAGGGTCGCGGTGACCTGGTAGACGACCGAGTCGTTGGTCGCCCACTTCGTCCCCGAGCCCGGGAAGTCCACGATGCCGCTCGCGTAGCTGTTGCTCGTGCTGCCGAAGTTCTGCAGCGTGCCGGTGAAGAGCGCACCGCCGGCATCGGGAGTGAACCCCGTGCAGCTCGGGAACGACGGGCTGGCCTGCGAGCCCGGGGTGATCGTCAGGTCCACGTACTGGCCCAGCGAGCCGATCGAGCTGGGGGTGTAGATGTGAACGTCGGAGTCGAGCGTGCCCGTGTAGGTGACCTTGATGCACTTGGAGACGCTGTCACCGGGCTTCGCGTTGGTCAGGTTGTACAGCGCCCCGCCGGCGTCGTTGTCGCTAATCACGACGGTGCCGGCGGTGATGTTGTTGCCAGGGTTGGTGGTGGTGCTGGAGAACGCCCCGAAGACGCCCAGGGCCGCCAGCGATCCGAGGGCGCCCACGCAGAGCACCGTGAGAAGGATCTTGTTTCGCAGGTTCACTTCGGTCCGCCTCCTTGCGGGGTCGCTTCCACGACCCGCGTTCGACTATTTCTTGCTGGCTTCCTCGAGCCGTCGGGGGTGGGTCGGCAGCGAGTGCAGCGGGAGCGCCGCCGAAGTGTTTGAATTGCGTATGAGCGTGAGCAGGGGGGACGAACCCGGCCGCTTGTCCGACCCCGGCTCTGGCCGTCTGCTCTAGGCGGAGCGCTGCGGGGCGGCCTATCGAGCCCCGGCCGAGGCCGACCGGAAGCGGTAACCGAAGCCCCGGACCGTCTCGATCGGCTCGCCCCCGCCCGCCTCGCGCAGCTTTCGCCTCAGATAGCTGACGTAGAGGCGGAGCTGCTTGGTGTCCGCTGCCGGGTTGCCCCAGACCTTCTCGAGCAGGGTGTTCTGCATCACCACCCGGTCGCGGTTTCGCAGCAGCACGGCGAGCAGCCTGAACTCGGTCGGGCTGAGCTGCACGGGCCGGCCGTCCACCTCCACCCGGCGGTTCTCCTCGTCGAGCGCCACCAGGTCGTCGCCGAGCAGGTCGGCTTCGCGCGAGGGGCCGCTGCGCCGGAGCAGCGCCTCCAGCCTGGCGATCAGCTCGCCGTGCCCGAACGGCTTGGTCACGTAGTCGTCGGCGCCGATCTTCAGCCCCCTCACCTTCTCGTGCTCCTCGCTCTCGGCGGTGAGCAGGAGCACGGGAACGTCGCTGAGCTCCCGGATCCGCCCCAGGACCTCCCAGCCGTCCATCCCCGGGAGGCCCAGGTCGAGGACGACGACGTCGGGACGAAGCTCGAAGAAGCGCCGGATCCCCTCCCGCCCGTCGGTGGCTCCGGTCCCGATCAGGCGGGCGCGGCGCACCAGCGCGAGGACCAGCTCACGGATGTCCTCGTCGTCCTCGATCACCAGCACGGAGCTCGCGCCCATTGGGGATGGATACCCGATCGGGAGGTCGCCAGGGACCCGGGTCGAAGAAACCCCCTTGTGAGAGGGAATCCCGCTGCCGATGTAGGGGACATGAGCCTGGCCGGCGGCCTGCCCGCCTTCGAGCCCTTCGAGGCTGAGCGCGAGCTGGAGGCCCTCTTCGAGGACGCCCCTCTCGGGGTCGGCTTGGTCGCGCTGGACGGCCACTGGCTGCGCGTCAACCGGGCGCTTTGCCGGATCACCGGCTACAGCGAGCACGAGCTGCTGATGCGCACCTTCCACGAGATGACCCACCGAGCCGACCGGGCCGCCGACCGCCGCATCGACGAGGCCCTGCTCTCCGGCGAGATCGACCGCTGGGAGCGCGAGAAGCGCTACCTGCGCAAGGACGGCGAGCCCGTCTGGGTGATGCTCTCCGGTTCGGTGGTGCGCGCCGGGGACGGCAGCCCCCAGTACTTCATCGCCCATGTCCAGGACATCACGGCGCGCAAGCGCTTGGAGTCCGAGCTCGAGGCCGCCGCGCAGAGCTTCCGGCTCTCGCGCGACCTGATGTGCGCCTGCACCATGGACGGCCGGCTGCAGACGGTGAACGGCGCCTGGGGGGAGGTGCTCGGCTGGAGCGAGGAGGAGCTTCGCTCCCACAGCTTCCTTCACTTCGTGCACCCCGACGATCGCGAGCGAACTCTGCGGGAGACCCGGACCTTCCTCCGGGGCGGCGAGTCCCACCTGTTCCGCAACCGCTGGATGACCGCGGACGGGGGCTGGCGGTGGCTCTCGTGGTCGGCCGCCGGGGTGCCGGAGGTCGGTCGGGTCTTCTGCACCGCCCGCGACGTCACCGACAGGGTCGAGATGGAGGAGATGCTCGAGTTGCGCGGCCAGGTGATCGCCAGCATGGCCGAGGGGGTCAGCCTGACGAGGATCTCCGACCTGAGGATCGTCTACGCGAACCCGAGCCTCGAGAGGATGCTCGGCTACGGGCCGGGCGAGCTGGACGGCCGCGAGGCGGTGGAGCTCTTGTGGCCGGAGGATCTCTCGCTCGAGGAGGAGGAGGCCCGGGTGCGGGCGGTGGAGGAGCTGCAGCGGGCCGGCACCTCCAGCTACGAGGGGCGGCGGAGGCGCAAGGACGGCGCCGAGATCTGGTGCCGGACCACGACCACAACCCTCGAGCACCCCGAGTTCGGCCCGGTCTGGGTCTCGGTCCAGCAGGACGCCACCGAGGAGCACCGCGCCGAGCGGGCCGCAGCCGAGCTGGAGCGGGCCAAGAGCGAGTTCCTCAGCTCCGTCTCGCACGAGCTGCGCACCCCGCTCACCTCGATCCTCGGCTACACGGCGCTGCTGCGCGAGGACCTCGCCTCTCCCGGACCCGAGGACGCCGGCTACGTCGAGGTGATCGAGCGCAACGCGCGGCGCCAGCTCCGCTTCGTCGAGGACCTGCTGGGCATCGCCCGCTCGCAGGCCTGCGACTTCGAGATCGAGCGCTCCCGGATCGACCTGCGCACCGTCGTCGAGGAGGCGGTCGAAGACCAGCGCCCGGCGATCGAGAAGAGGCACCACGAGCTCCTCCTCGAGCTGAGCTGGCCGGTCGAGGTTGAGGCAGACGCCGCGCGCCTTACCCAGGTGGTGTCGAACCTGCTCTCCAACGCCGCCAAGTTCACTCCTGCCCGCGGCCGCATCGACGTCTCGCTGCGGCGCCGCGACGGGGAGGCGGAGCTCTCGGTCGCCGACACGGGCGCCGGCATCCCCGCGACGGACCGATCGAAGGTCTTCGAGCGCCTCTACCGCGGGCCGGAGAGCCGCCGCGACCGGATCGCCGGGCTGGGGCTGGGCCTGACGATCGCCAGGTCCATCGTCGAGGCCCACGAGGGCCGCATCGAGATCGACGACGCCCCGGGCGGCGGGGCGCTGTTCAGGGTCCTGCTGCCGGTGGCCTAGGGGCGGCCGGCCCCGTGGGCCCGGCCGCGGCGAGGGCCCGCCCCGGCCGCCTGTGCCGCGAAGCCGATATCGTCGCGGCGTGGCAAGCGTCGAACAGGATGTCCCGTCCGGAGCCGCCGTGCACGGCGGCCGGCTGGTCGCCCGCACGATGCGCTCCCGCGGGGTCGAGGCCCTCTTCACGCTCTCCGGCGGGCACCTCTTCTCGATCTACGACGGCTGTCGCGAGGAGGGGATCCGCATCCTTGACGTCCGCCACGAGCAGTCCGCCGCCTTCGCCGCCGAGGGATACGCCAAGGCGACGAGGCGGGTCGGTGTCGCCGCCCTCACCGCCGGGCCGGGGGTGACCAACGGGGTCAGCGCGCTGGCCGGGGCCCAGGCCAACGGCTCTCCGGTCTGCGTGATGGGGGGCCGGGCCCCGCAGATGCGCTGGGGCTCGGGCTCCCTCCAGGAGTTCGACCACGTCCCCGTCGTCGCGCCCCTTGTCAAGTCCGCGGAGACGGTGACCGAGACGGCGCGCATTCCCGAGATGACCGCCGCGGCCCTCGACGGAGCCCTGGAGGCTCCCACCGGGCCGACCTTCGTCGACTACCCGCTCGACGTCGTCTTCATGGAGGCCGAGAGCGAGATCCCCGCCCTCCCTCCCGCCGCCTGGGGGCCCGCGGCCGAGGGCGCGGAGGAGGCCGCCGCGCTGCTGGCCGCCGCCGAGCGGCCGGTGATCATGGCCGGTACCGGCGTCTACTGGGCCCGCGCCGAGGACCAGCTCCGCTCGCTCGCCGAGGCGCTGGGGGTACCGGTCTTCCTGAACGGGCTGGGGCGGGGGTGCCTGGCGGCCGACCACGAGCTCGCCTTCAGCAGGGCCCGGGGAGCCGGCCTGAAGGGCTCCGACGTGGCGCTCGTGATCGGCGTGCCGATGGACTTCCGGCTCGGTTTCGGCGCCAGCTTCGGCGAGGGCACGAGGATCGTCCGCCTCGACGCCGCGCCCAACCCGCTCACCGCCAGCCGGGCGCCCGATCTGGACCTGGTCGGGGACGTCGCGGCAAGCCTGGCGGCGATCGCCGAGGCGGCGGGGTCAGACCCGGGGCCGCGCCGGCGCTGGGTGGAGGAGCTTCGCGGGGTCGAGGAGGAGAAGCGCGCAGGCGAGGCCGCCGAGCTCGCCGACGACCGCTCGCCGCTTCACCCGGTCCGCGTCTACGCGGAGCTGGGCGAGGTGCTCGACCGCGACGCGATCGTGATCGGCGACGGCGGCGACTTCGTCTCCTACGCCGGCCGCTACATCGAGACCCACCAGCCCGGCTGCTGGATGGACCCCGGCCCCTTCGGCTGCCTTGGGGCCGGGCCGGGCCAGGCGATCGGCGCCAAGGTCGCCCACCCCGAGCGCCAGGTCTGCCTGCTGCTCGGCGACGGCGCCTTCGGCTTCGCCGGCATCGAATTCGACACCATGGCGCGCCACGGCCTCGGGGTGGTGGGGGTGATGGGCAACAACGGGATCTGGGCCCTCGAGCACCACCCGATGAAGTTCCTCTACGGCTACTCGGTCGCCGCCGAGCTGCAGCCCGAGACCCGCTACGAGGAGATGGTCGAGGCGCTGGGCTGCGACGGCGTGCTGGTCCGCGAGCCCGGCGAGCTTCGGCCCGCGCTGGAGCGCGCCTTCTCCTCCGGGCGCCCGACGCTGGTCAACGTCCTGACCGACCCCGAGGTCGTCTACCCGCGCAAGTCCAACCTGGCCTGACCGAAGCTCCCCTCTGGGGGGTGGGACCTCTAACCCATCGTGGGCGCAGGCTTAGAGGTCCCACCCCGGGGGGATCCCGGTAGCCTGCCCGCGATGGATCGCACCACCAGCAGCGAAACGGACGCCCTCGAGGGCATTCGCCGCCTCCTCGATGCCACCATCGTCGCCACCTTCGTCCTGATCGTGCTGGGTGGGGTGGTGCGGGTCAGCGACTCGGGCCTGGGATGCGGCCCCGAGGGGAGCGGAACCCAGGGCTGGCCGCTGTGCGGAGGGCGCCTGCTGCCGTTCCTCCAGGAGCATCAGGTGATCGAGTTCAGCCACCGCCTGGTGGCCACCGTGGTCGTGGTGCTGATCGCCGCCCTCGTCTTCCAGGCCCTCCGCCATCATCGCGAGCGGCACTGGCTGGTGCGCGGGACGGTCGCCGCCGCGGTCCTGGTCCTCGCTCAGGCTGCGCTCGGGGGCCTGACCGTCGAGCATGGGCTCCACTCGGCGCTCGTCGCCGCTCACCTCGGCCTCGCGATGCTGCTCCTCGCCCTGCTGATCGTCCTGCGCCGGATCACCCGGCCCGAACCGGAGGCGCCGGCGGCCAGCGGCTCGCGCGCGCTCCGGGCCAGCGCCGCGACGACGACGGTGCTCCTGCTCGCGACGATCGTCGCCGGCGGCTACGTGGCCGGCACCGAGGGGGAGGGCACGCCCGACCAGCCGGCGCTCGGCGCGCACCTGGCCTGCGGCGAGCAGTTCCCGACCTGCCTCAACAAGTTCATGCCCTTCGAGTACGGCCGACTCGTGGACATCCAGCTCACACACCGGCTGTTCATGTACCTGACGACGATCGCGGCCGTGATCATGTGCGCTCTGGCCTGGCGACGGCGGGCCCCCAGCCGGGCCTTCGCGGTGATCCCCTTCCTGCTCGCCGCCCAGATCCTGCTCGGTGCGATGAACGTCTGGATGGGCGAGCACCCATGGCTGATCGTCTCTCACCTGACCCTGGCCACGGCGCTCTGGGCGACCGTGGTCTACGCGGCGGCATCGCTGATCGCGGTGCCCGCGTCGGCGACCCGAAGAAGAGAACGCCCGAGCCCGATACGGCACGCGACGTCCGGGTGACCGGGGCCTAGATTCCCATCCCCTTGGCGATCAGCCTGTCGCGGGGGCGGTCGGGCAGCCAGCGCTTCAGTCCGGCCAGGATCCGGGCGTCGGCGCCGACCACGTAGCGGGTCCGCGGACGCCTCGCGGTCAGCGCGTGCTCCACGGCCTCGGCGACCCTGTCGGCCCCGATCGCCTCCTCGCCTGCCTTGCGGGCCGCCTCGGCGAAGACCTCGATCCTCTCCCCGTAGAGCCGTCGCTGCTCCTCGTCGAGGGAGGCACGGATCTCGTCCGCCTGGGTCTGCGCCTTGCTCCAGATCTCGGTGGCGATCGCTCCCGGCTCGACGATCGAGACCTCGACCCCGAACGGCTGCAGCTCGCCGCGCAGCGAGTCCCCGATCGCCTCGATCGCGTGCTTGGAGGCGCCGTAGGGGCCGAGGAAGGGACTGGAGAGGCGCCCGCTCATCGAGCCGATGAAGACGATCCGCCCGCGGGCGGATCGTCTTCATCGGCAGCACCGCCTGGGTCACGGCGACCTGACCGACCACGTTGACCTCGAGCTGGCGGCGCAGCTCGTCGAGCGCGACCGTCTCGATCGGCCCGCCGACGCCGATCCCGGCGTTGTTCACGAGGCCGGCGAGGCGGCCGGAGGTCTCGGTGGCGATCCGCTCCGCGGCGGAGGAGATCGCGGTGGCGTCGGTGACGTCGCAGATCAGCGGTGCGATCCTCGGCGACGCCGCGGCCAGCGCCTCGGAGGCCTCCTCGGAGCGCACCCCGGCATGGACGTCGAAGCCGGCCGATGCCAGGCGCAGCGCGCAGGCCCGCCCGATCCCGCTCGAGCACCCGGTGACCAGCACCGCCCGCCTCGCGGCCGCCACGCTCAGGACCCCCGCAGGCCGCGGCCCACCAGCTCGCGGAAGCGGTCGCGCTGGCGCTTGGTGAGGTTGTTCGGTCTGCCCTTGGAGCGCTTCATCAGGTCCCAGAGCTGATCGCGCTCGGAGGGGGTGAGGTTGCGCTCCAGGCGGCCGCGGCCCTGGTGGTAGAGCCAGATCGCGGAGATCCAGACCTTCTTCCACGGGACCCGGCGGATCGCGCTGACGGCGGAGGGCATGGCCCCGATTATCCCCCAGGGGCGCTCGGGGCCGCGCCAGCCGCTCAGCCCCGCGTGCGCCCCGCCTCGATCGCGGCGCCGTAGAGGAGGTCGTGCTCGGAAACGGTGACCTCTTCGAGCTCGAAGGCTCGGAGCACCTCGATCAGGATCACCACCCCAGCGACGATCGTCGGTGCCCGGTCGGGGTCGAGCCCGACGATCCGGCGCCGCTCGGCCAGCGGGACCGTGGACAGCCGCGCCAGCATGCGCTGGATCGCCGCCAGCGAGAGCACGTGCCCGTGGACGCGAGCGGGGTCGTAGGGGTCGAGCCCGAGATCCATCGCCGCGAGCTGGGTGGAGGTTCCCGCCACGCCGATTGCGGCGATCGCCTGTGCCTCGGGATGGTCGGACAGCGCCTCGCCGATCACGCCCTCGACGTTGCCGGCCAGCGCGTCCAGCTCGGCCGCGGTCGGGGGGTCCGAGACGATGTGGCGCTCGGTCTGGCGGACCACGCCGATCTGCAGCGAGGTGGCGAAGGAGATCTCCCCCCCGGTGCCGACGATCAGCTCGGTCGAGCCGCCGCCGATGTCGACGACAAGGGTCGAGGGACCGGGCGGGCGCCCCCAGGTCGCGCCCGTGTAGGTGAGCCGCGCCTCCTCGGTGCCTTCGAGCACCTGCGGCGAGAGCGCGAAGCGCTCCCGCAGCTCCGCCACGAAGGCCTCGCCGTTCGCCGCGTCGCGGACGGCGCTGGTGGCGATCGCCCGCACCCGCTCGGCGCCAAGCTCCTGGTAGCGGGCCGTGTAGCGGGCCACCGTCTCGCAGACCGCCTCGATGCCCTCGCTGGAGAGCTTCCCCGAGAGGTCCACGCCGCGCCCCAGCCGGGTGACGCGGCTGTGGCGCTCGATCTCGGCTATCTCCCCCTCGCGGACGTCGGCGACGAGCAGCCGGGTTGTGTTGGTGCCGACGTCGATCACCGCGATGCGTGTGGGATCCCCGCTCACCGACAGGACTCTAGAGCCCGGCCAGGGGACGGCGCCCCCGCCCGTCGCGGCTATCGCGCAGTCCCCCGCCCGGGCTCTGTCGCGGCTATGGTGCCGCGGCCCGCGCCATCACCAGCTCGGCACGCTTGCGGCTCGCCTCGTCGATCATCTCGCCGTCCAGCATCACCGCGCCGCTCCCCGCTGCCTCGGCGAGGGCGCCGAGGACGTCTCTGCCTGGGCGATCTCCTCCGCGGTGGGGGAGAAGGCCTCGTTGAGAGGGGGGATCTGGTCGGGGTGAAGCGCCCACTTGCCGTCGAAGCCGAACTCGCGGGCCCTCGCGGCCGAGGCCCGCAGGCCGTCGAGGTCGGAGACCTGAAGGAAGGGGCCGTCGATCGCCTGCAGGCCCGCGGCCCGGGCGGCGAGCAGCACCGCGCCGCGCACGAAGTCCCAGCGGCTGCCCTCGGCCGGCGAGGGGAAGCCGAGCGAGACGCTCATGTCGGCCGGCCCGAGGATCAGCGCCTCCAGCCGCTCGCAGGCGCGGGAGATCTCGGTCACCCGCTGCAGGCCCGCGGCCGACTCGATCAGGGCCTGCAGGCCCGCTCCGCCCTCTCCGAGCAGGCTCTCTGCGGCCTCGAGCTCGGCGGGGTCCTCGACCTTGGGAACGATCACCGAGGCGAGGCGCGATCGCGCGGCGATCGCGCCCATGTCGGCCTCGTGCCAGGGGGTCCCCGGCCCGTTGACCCGCACGCTGACCGAGGCCGATGACCACGCGCCCGTGGCGAGCGCCTCGGCGACCTCGGATCTTGCCTCGTCCTTGAGGTCGGGCGGGACCGAGTCCTCGAGGTCGAGGACGATCTCGTCGGCGGCCAGCCCTCTCGCCTTCTCGATCCTGCGGGCGGGGCGGGCGGGAACCGACAGGCATGATCGTCTGGCCCTCACTTGCCGCGAGCATAGGCGCTGATCTAGTCTGCTCGCTCCCCAACCGAGCGGAGGAGAGGGTGGAGTCGCGGCAGACGGCTGTGGTGATCGGCGGACCGTTCTTCGAGGACCTCGAGCGCGGCGAGGTCTACGAGGCCCCGGCGATGACCGTCGGCGCCGGGCACGCGGCGATCCACCAGGCGATCGCCGGCGACCGCCTGGCGCTCGGCCTCGACGCCGAGCTCTGCCGCGAGGTGACGGGATCCGGGCGGCCTCTGATCCACCCCAACTTGGTCTGCGACGTGGCGATCGGGCAGTCCACGGCGCCCACCCAGCGGGTGCTCGGGAACCTCTTCTACCGCGGCCTGGTGCTGCTCCGCCCTGTCTTCGAGGGGGACACGTTGCGCACCCGCACAGAGGTGGTGGCGCTCAAGCAGAACCGCCCGCGCTCCGACGGGACCGCCTCGGGGCTGGCGGTGCTGCGGATCCAGACCCGCAACCAGGCCGGAGATCCCATCCTCGACTTCTACCGCTGCCCGATGCTCCCGATGCGCGATCCGCAAATGGCCACCGGCCACGCCGACGGCTTCGACTCGATCGCCCCGGAGCTGGACATGGGGCGGGTGCGCGCGGCGGTTCCCGACTGGCGCTACGAGAGGCTGCGCGAGGCGGTTCCCGACTGGCGTCGCGAGGGTCCGCGCGAAGGGGTTTCCGGCTTGCCCCACGAGGGTCCGCGCGAGGGGGTTCCCGAGGCGAAGCGGCCCGCTCCGGGCACGACGATCGCCCTGGAGGGCCGCGACACCGTGACCTCCGCCCCCGAGCTCGCCCGGCTCACCCTCAACCTGGCGATGACCCACCGGGACCCCGGGGCCGGGGCGCACGGGCGCCGCCTGGTCTACGGGGGCCAGACGATCTCGATGGCCGCGGCCGCGGCGAGCGCCGCCCTGCCCGGCCTGGTGACGATCGTCGCCTGGCGGAGCTGCGAGCACTCGGCGCCGGTCTTCGAGGGCGACGTGCTCTCCTTCGAGCTGGCCGTCGAGGAGATTGAGCCGTTGCAGCGCGGCGCAGGCCTCGCCGACCTGCGCGCGATTGTCCACGCCGACCGGGGAACCGGAGAGGAGCCCGAGCAGGTGCTCGACTGGCGCTTCCTCGCGGTCCTCGCCTGAAGGGGGATGCGATGAGTGAAGCCGGCCCGAACGTGACCGAGATGGCGAGGGGGGACGGCGCCCCGCAGGGCGGAGGGATCCTCTCCGGGCTGCGGGTGCTCGAGGGCTCCGCCTACGTTGCCGCGCCCCTCGGCGGAATGACCCTGGCCCAGCTCGGCGCCGACGTGATCCGCTTCGATCCGATCGGGGGCGGCCTGGATCGCCACCGCTGGCCGGTCACCGGCGACGGGGCCAGCATGTTCTGGGCCGGGCTCAACAAGGGCAAGCGCTCGATCCAGGTGGACCTCGGCTCCGAGGAGGGGCGGGAGCTGGTCGGGGCGATGGTCGCCCAGCCCGGCCCCGAGGCCGGGATCCTGCTCACCAACTTCCCCGCCCGCGGCTGGCTGGGCTACGACGCTCTGCGCGAGCGCCGTGGGGACCTGATCATGGTCTCGATCGACGGCAATCACGACGGCAGCTCCGCCGTGGACTACACGGTCAACCCGGCGACCGGCTTCCCCTGGGCGACCGGCCCGCGCAACCTCGCGGTCCCCTTCAACCACCTGCTGCCGGCCTGGGACGCGATCACCGGCAACCTCGCCGTGGCCGGCCTGCTCGCCGCCGAGCGCCACCGCCGCGCCAGCGGCGAGGGCCAGCTGGTCAAGGTCGCGCTCTCCGACGTCGCCTTCGCGATGGTCGGCAACCTCGGCAAGATCGCCGAGGCCCAGGTCCTCCGCCGCGAGCGCCAGAAGGAGGGCAACTACCTCTACGGGGCCTTCGGGCGGGACTTCTCCACCCGCGACGGGAAGCGGATCATGATCGTCGCCCTCACCTCCCGCCAGTGGAAGGCGCTGGTCGAGGCGACCGGCCTGCAGGAGGAGTTCGACCTGGCCGAGCGCGCGATGGGCGTCGACCTCTCCAGGGAGGGGGACCGCTTCGCGGCGCGCGAGGTGCTCGGCGCGATCCTCAAGCCCTGGACGATCACCCGGGACCTCGCCGAGATCGCCGAGTCCTTCGACCGCCACGGCGTCTGCTGGGGCCCCTACCAGACCTTCATGGAGCTGGTCGACCACGACCCGCGCTGCTCGACCGAGAACCCGATGTTCGAAGAGGTCGAACAGCCGGGCATCGGCACCTACGTGATGCCCGCCTCGCCGCTTCGCTTCAGCGTCTCCGGTCGCCTACCCCCGCGCCGCGCGCCCGAGCTGGGAGAGCACACCGACGAGGTCCTCGCCAGCGTCCTCGGCCTCGCCGACTCGGAGATCGGCCGCCTGCGCGAGCGCGGGGTCGTGGCGTAGCTTCCGGGACTGGGAGGGCCTGGGCCCGCGGGGCCTAGGCGTGTGGACTTTTCGGGTCCATGGCAGAAAAACTCCACACACACGGGCCCACGGCCGGCTGCGGCGCCGGCCGTGTGAAGCTCGGGGGGTATCCGGCGTGACTCCAGTCGCGGCCGAGGGGGTCTAGTCTCGGCCGAGGGGCCCGGCGGCGATCTCGCGCCGGCGCCATTTCAGGTAGGCCGGCCCCATGACGCGGAGGTCGCGCGGCAGCAGCAGGCCGGTCGCGCGGCTCGCCGTCGCCAGCGCCCGCAGCTCGGCCTCGTCCCGCAAGCTCCAGCGCACCCCGAAGCGCGAGCGCAGTACCGGAGGCAGCAGGCCACGGGTGGCCAGGTCCACGGCGCGCGCCGGGGGCACGCGTACCAGCGGCCAGATCCGGGCCAGCGGACCGGGCAGTGGCGGCCCGGCGGGCCGCGCCAGGGTCCGCATCACCGCGTCGACCGACTCGGTCCGCACGAGGCGATCGGCGACCATCTCCTCGAAATAGGCGCGGAACCCCTCGCGGTCGGCGGGCAGGGCGCCGGGGGCGATCCCCAGCAGCCGGCCGAGCGGCAGGAACTCGGCGCGAAAGGCGTCGCGCTCCCCCTCGCCGAGATGGCCGACGAAGCGCTCGTGGGTGTCGAGGCCGGCCAGCAGCAGCGTGGCGTGGACCCAGGCGAAGGCCTCGGGCTCCAGGGCGCTGTAGGGGGTGCCGTCGGCCATCGTGCCGCGGATCGGCTCGTGCAGCCTGCGCAGCCGCCGGCCCACCGCCACCGCCTCGCTGCCCCCGTAGATCAGCAGGCTCAGGTAGTCCATCGTCCGCAGCAGCCGCCCGTAGGGATCGCGCTCGAAGTCGGAGTGGTCGCGCACCCCGGCGCCGACCGTCGGGTGGGCGACCTGGAGCAGCAGCGCGTACCCGGCGCCGAAGTAGATGCGCACGTCTCCGAAGCGCCGCCACAGCACCGACTCGGGCCCCAGCACGATCCGCTCCGCCTCCTGCGCGGTGGGGAAGAGACCGGGCTCCTCGCCCGAGCTTCCGGCCCTGCCGTTCTCCGTCACTCTCGCCTCCACCTGCCTCAGCGTAGTGCGCGGGAGGCTGCCCTCCGGCTCTCGGACAGCGCCCGTCGTCCTTCCAGCGGCTGCTCCCCGGCTCCTGGGCCAGCGGCCGTCGTCCCTCCAGATCCCCTCGTCGCTGTTACCATTCAGCTACCGCCGCGGGGTGGAGCAGTCAGGTAGCTCGTCGGGCTCATAACCCGAAGGTCGCGGGTTCGAATCCCGCCCCCGCTATACGAAAAGCCCCGGTTCCGGGGCTTTTTTCGTGGAAGACCATCGAATGTGCGGTCAACTGCGGGTACCAAGCGGGTACCAATCTTGCGATTTCGCGCTAACGCTCCTAAGCATTGACCGGGCCCCAACACGTTCTCGTCGTTCCCTCCAGCGGGGGATCTCGTCGCCGGCGCCCTCGCCGGCATCCTGCGCGATGCCGACCTCAGCGCCGGCGAGCTGCGGCGCCTCGACTAGTCCTCGATCGGCTCTAGCTGGAGATCGCGGGGTGCGATGCCCGCGTTGCGGAGAAGGAACCGGCGCGGGGCAGACTTGATCTCCCCCGCCTGGGCGACCGCGGTCACTTCGTACAGCTCGTCGAGCAGCTCGAAGTCGTCGTTGCGGAGATTGCCGAGCGCATAGACCTCGGGGTCATAGGCAAAGGCGGCAGCGTCGTTGTTGTGCTTGATCGCGACTGCCACCGTCTCGCCCTCGTCCGAAGCCGAGAGGTCGAGCGTTAGGCAGACCGGGATCTTCTCCGGGTCGTAGACGCGGCCGACCTGCTCGCCATAGCCGATGATCGCGAGGGGCTCGGGCTGGGCGCTCCACTTCCCGCGAGCGTCGATGGTCTTGCCGTCGCTCTTGCTCTTGAACGTCATCGACACTCGGCATCCGGCGGCCGAGTTGCGGAGAAGGACGCGCGAGAGGCGTCCTGACAGCGGCGCGTTGACGACCCGGATGTGGACGATCCGCCAGTAAGGATCGGGGCTGTTGGCGTCGTCGGCTTTCTCGATCCGCAGGCATGGTCGCCGGGACCACTCGACAAACGCGGGCACCGCCAGCGCCAGCACCACTCCGACGATGCCGAGGCCGGCGCCGAGAAGTCCGAGTGCTTCCGAGCAGTCCATGAGGCGCCTCACCCTATCCCCGGTGACCGATAGCTTGGTCGGCCTGATGGCCGACCAGCTCAGCGCTGAACTCGATGCCCCGGTTCAGCGCCGGGCCGCCGAAACGCAGGCACCATCGTCAGGGTGCGCGACCTGATCATCTGTGCGGCCGACTCATCCACCGACGTTCCGATCGAGGAGGTCTATGTCCACCCGCCGATCGGGTGGGAGCGCCATCCCGGCTTGGACGAGCAGCGAGCCCCTGGCGAGTTCTTCAACGAGGTCGACCTCGGTGGCGGGATCGTCATCCGAGGACTCGACCAGCACACCGCCGAGCTGGTGATGAACGCCTGCACATCGCGCGGTCACTAATTCGTCCCGGTGCGCCAGTTCGGCCAGCGGTACTCCTTCGTCAAGGAGGTCCTGCTCGAGGAGCTGGAGGAGCGCCACTTCGCTTGGGACACCGACGGCACTTTGGACGATGCACTCACCCTCAGTCGCCTCGTCCGCGACAACGGCTTCTCAACCCAATACGCGGTGCGGCTGCTCGACTACGAGGACGGCCAGCGCTGCGTCGTTTACGTCCACCGCGAAGACAATCAGTCTGGCGGCTGCACCGCGACCGCGAGTGGCTGGTCAGCCGCCGCTATCTCTCAGAGGAATCGGTCTCTCTCATCCTCGACGGGAATATCGAGGACTCCCCCTCCCCAGGATCAGAAGGAGGTGGCGGAGCTCAAGAGCGCCTGAAGGGCCGACGGGGAGTTACACCACTACACGCGACTTGACTTGACTTGTCGTCTCGTGGCGTGAGAGATTCGTCCTACGTCCATCTGACGCCGAGGCCTGCCATTCTGATCGGTGGTCGAGGCGCTTCACCCTTGCGAAGGGAGGAGAATTGCGCAGGTCAAGCCAGGCGAGGAAGCGGCTCTTTGGCTTACTTGCCTGTGCGCTGGCAGGATGCATGGTTTGGCTGGTGCCTCTGGCCTTTGGCGATTCCAGCACCTGGACCCCCAACACCCCACCGCCCGGTTTCGACCCCGCCCAAGCGCCAGACGCCGCGGCGATCACCGCTGGTATCGCCCAGCAGCAAGCACAAGAAGCGGCCCACGAGCAGTGGCTGGACTCCAGCGCTGCCGAGCAGGAGCGAACCGCCTCCGAGGACGCCTATACCGACCTGACCACCTCGCAGTCGACCGCGCTCCTCGCCAATCAGTTCCCCGAGCAGCTGGCGACGCTGAACTCCGACCCGGCGCGGATCCTCAGCGAGGCCGACATCCAAAAGGTGCTCGGAGAGTTCGCCGCCAAAGTGACCGGTCCCGACGGCCAGCCGGCGCTGCTGGATTCCTCGATTCCGATCCGCGACCCAGCGGCTGGTGGAGCAACCGAGCCGGTCGACCTGAGCCTGGAGGCTCAGGGCTCCGGCTACGTCCCCGACAACGGGCTCGCCTACGTGAAGCTCCCCGCCAACTCGGCGGACCCGATCCAGATGGCAGGGGGCCTCTCGGTCGATCCCGCCGTCGACCCCGCCGCCGCGCATCCCTTCGGCGAGATGAACCTCTTCTACCCCGAGGTGGACACCGACACCGACATGCTGCTCTCGCCCGTCACGGGCGGGATCGAGGCCTCCGATCAGCTGCGCTCCCCCGATGCGCCGGAGGACCTCAGCTTCCACCTCAACCTTCCGGCCGGGGCGCAGCTGCAGGGTGACGGCGCCGGGGGAGCGATCGTCACGGGCCCAAGCGGCCAGCTTGCCAGCGTTCCACCACCGAGCGCCACCGACGCCCAGGGCACCGACGTCCCGGTCGCCATGGACGTTTCTGGCTCGAACCTTCAGCTCCACGTCTCTCACCAAGGCGCAGATCTCGCCTACCCGATCCTCGTCGACCCGCTGATCGAGAACTGGCAGCAGGATTCCGGCGGCCTCAACACCCAGACCTGGACCTCGGGCAAGAACCTCCAAGGCCTCGATTATTGGTTCTGGCAGACCAACTCCCAGCCCAGCCCCAACAACTACCTCGGCTCGACCTCCTGCATCGTCACCTGCCTCGGCAACCGCGGCCTCTTCTCCCGGGCCCGGACCAACGTCAACTACGCCCCGAACAGCTACGGGCAATGGCTCTACCAGCCGCCGGGCTCGAGCAGCTACGTCTCTCGGGCGAGCTTCAACCCGATCTTCATGGACCCCCACACGTGCAGCCAAGCCCAGCCCCACGGCTACACCGGGATCTTCAACTACAACTCATGGTCCTGGCCTGCGCTTACCACCTTCTCC
This sequence comes from Solirubrobacterales bacterium, assembly GCA_046330315.1. GTDB lineage: Bacteria > Actinomycetota > Thermoleophilia > Solirubrobacterales > 70-9 > JAXLSZ01. Next base: position 117,916 of record JAXLSZ010000006.1, on the reverse strand, counting down.
AGCCTCACGCTGAGCGGCTGGGACACTGGGACCGTAGGCGATCGATACAACCGCTTTGCGATCGCCGGGATCGGCCTCGGCAACGCCGGGCTCTATGACCCCTGTGGGCGCGACTTCGTCCTCGGTGGAGCGATGCTGTGGATCGAGGACCCCGACTACCCCAGCCTCAGCGTCGGCCAGCCGAGCGGCTGGGCCGATCAGTCCCCGATCCGGGTGCCGGTCTCCGCCGCCGACGACGGTCTCGGCATCCGTTACTTCTCAGCCAGCGCCACCAACGCCTCCGGCCAGCCGGTCGCCTGGATGACCGGGCCGGCGAATGCGACGAACGCGACCGGCCCCTGCACCGGGCTCTCCGAGGCTCAGTGTCCGGCGAGCTGGGATCTCACGTCTGGCGGCACGATGCTCAACTTCGACCCGAGCGTCCTCCCCGAGGGTCAGAACACCCTGCAGGTCGCCGCCTGGGATCCGATTCATTGGCCGAACTTGACCAAGCCGGTGACGGTCAACGTCGACCACTCATCCCCGTCTCTTGATCTGTCTGGTGCCGTCGCCGACACATCGGTCCTGGGCCCGCACGCCTACACGTTGCACATAGACGCGCGGGACGGAACTCAGACTTCGCTTCGCTCAGGGGTTCGACGCCTCGTGGTTCTGGTCGATGGCACGCCTGGCTTCGACTCGGGGAGCGTTCCGTGCAGCGGGGGGAGCTGCAACATGGTGCGAGACTGGACCTTGGACGCCGGGTCGCTTGCCGAAGGCCAGCACAGCATAGCTGTGACGGCCTGGGATGGGGTAGGCAAGACGACCAGTCGCACACTGCCCATCACCGTCGACAAAACGCCTCCGGATACCGTGATCGATTCGGGTCCAGATGGCGCTACCAACCAACCGACAATTGCCCTTACCTATCACAGCACCGAGGCCGGCCCGGGATTCCTATGCAAAATCGATTCGTCTTATGAGTTCTGCTCGGGCTTACTCACGAAGACACTCGCTAGTGGGGAACATACGTTCACGATTTGGGCAGTCGATAACGCGGGGAACCTCGACCCGACACCGGCAACACGATCCGTAAATATTGACACCGTCTCACCGACGGTAACTGCGACAGGCCCCCTGGCAGATGCGCCGCCTAGTACACCAATAAGTCCTAACAGTCCGATTGCTGTGCACGTAAATGAGCCCGGAGCCGGTCTGGGGAAGCTGGAGCTAGTAGTTGATGGGCAAGTAAATCAGGAGCGATCAATCGAAGACATAGTGGACGATGGAGGAAGCTACAACTGCAATAATGGTTCGTGCACCTTGACGTACAATCTCGACGCTGATCTAGGCAGCGACCTATCGAATGGGGTACACGGCGTGGCAATTCGAATTAGCGATCAGGCTGGGAACGCCGCTACTACGCCAACGCATCAGGTACTGCTTGACGCTGGACTACCCGAGGTGGTTCTGAGCGGGAGCCTCGCAGACGCCGACGGTCGAAGCTTAGTATCGCCAAGTGGACAGCTAAATGTCACTGCGCAGGATGGAACCGATTCGGGCGATACGGGCGTAGCGCGGATTGCGGTGCTCGTCGACGACCAAACAGTACATACTTATTCATCAAGCTGCAGCCCCATGTGTCCCCATACCGCGCAGTCCAGCTATACCTACACGAAGGCCGCCTTCGGTAGCGGACCGCACAATGTGACGGTGCGGGTAATCGATGCCGTTGGAAACGAAAGCCAGGAACTTCTCACGGTTGATGGAGTCCCAGCGGCCGTTGAGCCCCCATGTCCAACGGGAAATCCCACCGTCGAGGCGAGCAGCGGAGTTATATCCGTGGCGCAAGCTGTCAGTAACATTAACAGCGCGATACCGGGCGCAATCGCGCCAACGGTGCCGGCACCTGCAGGAAGCGAGATGGAGGGTATCGATCCCTCCGTCGTACAAGGCAACGAGCCGGACACGTTGAAGATGGAGGATACGATTGAGGGTGGGAAGGTCGTCGGCGACCGAGCCCCCGATATATCGGTCGCCCAGGCGGTATGCATGCAGCCGGTGAGCACAACTGCTGCGGAAGCAAACGGTCAAGTCACGAACGGCGATGCCATCGTATACGCGAATACAGCTGCTTACACCGATACGATTGTCCGCCCCACGGCTGCCGGCACGACTGTTGTCGAGGAGCTGCGGTCCAGTAGCGCTCCGCGGAGTTTCTCATGGCGGGTGCGACTCAGTCCTACGCAGAGAATCGAAAAGCTGACCGATGGATCTCTTGCGATAGCGGATTCTTCGGGCATTGACTTCGCACCTCGCGAAGTGCCGAGCCTTCCCGCGGGGTCGGAAAGTTCCTCGAGCATAGGTGACGTTGCCGCGCAGCAAAGCGTGGGAGATCGCACTCTCGTGTCGGCAAACAATCAGATCGATGGCCAGATCGATGCAGTTGTGCGGGTGCCACAGGTGGTTGCTCCGAACGGCAGTACGTCAAGTGCGAGTTTGAGCGGAGAGGGCACGGCAGTGGTGACTGCCACGGTCCCGAGCACCGCTTGGCCAGCAAAGGCACTCATTGTGCCAATGATCGCGGCCCCCGATGAGATTGCGATATGCGCTCAAGCTTTCGCCGACGCACCGCAACTCTACTCGAATGGATGCTCGAACGAAGGGGATCCGCTTGAAACAAATGAGCCGGACTCTCAAGTAGATCCTCAGGCTGAAGGCTCAGTAATCGAATCCATGAGCGATGATCCAGAGCTGAGTTCACTGGTTGCCGAGTCGGAGCAAAGGATCAACGTTCTCGCTCGTGCCACGACATCGACCTCCTATGATGATCTAAACGCTGCTGAGAAGGCTTTTTGCACTCAGGATTTCGGCACAGCTGTCGCCTGCGCCTTCTTTAATGACGATAAGGAACGCGCGGAGCAAGCTCAGGGTTATCTCTTCAACGTCGGAAAGACGGGCGCGGACAATACGAAGGCCAACGCGTTCCGTCATGCCTTTTGGGTTGCAGCAATGGTTGACAGCGCTCCCAAGGATCCCCTTGCACTGGACTATTCATACGCGCACGAATATGACGATAGGACATCGAAGAAAGCCAAGTTCCGTAAGCGATCCCAGATGGATCGACTGAACAACATCACTGGCTTCAAGTATGCGCATTACTTGTCAGATAAGGACGACAGGCACAATTGCGAGCATATTCGCGGCCTCGTCCCCCATGCCAACTTCTTAGGGGTCACAGTCTGGCCGTTCCAATGGGCAGGACGCCACAATTTTCACCATAATGAGCTTGTGTATCGATGGCATCGTGCTGCCTATCACGGCATCTACGTTGGGCTGATGCCCCATAGGAGCTGTGCTGGAGCATGGTAGCTATGAGTGCAAAGGCTCGACGCTGGTCGCGATTCAGGTACGGCTTGGCTCTCCTCAGTGTCTTCATTGTGAGCGGGTGGACCCTGTACGGGGAAGCCGCCGCTGCTGGGGCAGTAACAAGAAGCCAGGTGCACGCCTGTGGCAGGGTTCACGGAAAAGCCGGAACTGGAACTATTCGACAAACAAACGTGAGATGTATTAGGGCGCGGCCTGTGGCTCGTGCCTATCTCGGCTTCCCCATCTCGTGGCGGACTCGCGTCGTCGGCCGTTTGAACTGGGAGTGTACGAGGCTGGTGTCCCGCCAGAGCATATGTCAGAGTGATCGGGGCTTCGTCCTGATCGCGTTTCGTGCTTTGCCGCAGACGACGTAGCCTGGCCGGTCAGGTGAGCGGCATCGGCCCATTCCGGTGTGTGAGTGTGTCGGATGCAGGTCGTGCACTATGTGATCCGGTATGGCGAAAGTAAGAGATAACAGCAAGTTTGGCAAGTCGGCGAGGGAGGCCGCTATAGTTCTCGGGTCGGCAGCCGTTGCGAGCGGACTCCTCGCGGCGGTACTTGCGGTGTTGTGTTATGCAGCACTCACTCCGTGGCCCCTCCCAACCATTGAGCAGTTGATCGCTGCGGCGGCAATAATCGTGACGTCCACCATCGCCGGAGCGTACTTTGCCCATCAGGAGAATAGTTGGCGGCCTATGGTTATTGGGTTTGGAGCAAGCGTGTCTCCAACTCTAGCAATTGTTGCTGTTGAGGTAGTTCGGGCGCTGGACTGATCAGCTATGACTGTTGGTGTGTTACCGGTTGCGTGCGCGGCCTAGATTGAAGGCGTCGCCATCTAGCGAGCCATGTGTCACGCGAGATGACGCGGGCAAGGGGGGACCAGTTGCTCAGCTCGCAGGCCTCGGGGCCATCGCTCGTAACGGCACGTCGCAACCACGCCACGCATTGCGGATGTTCTCGTCTGTCACGGCACCCTCGCAATTCGGGACGTCAGGCCGACTTTCGATTAGACGGGCTTCAGGGATGCCTCGCCTTCAAAATCGACCACCCGTGTCCAGGTCCGGCGCGCCATGTGGCGCTTGACGCATCGAAGTGATCCTTCCTGGATCTACGCTGGGCCTGCTTACGCAGCAGCAACGCTCGCGCTGGCGGGTGTCCGCGCCTTGGGCGACTGCGATGCGGTGAAGGGCGCGGTTGAGCTGAGCAGTTGCCGCTGCGTCGAGCCGGTGACGGGTCTGGGTGCCCGAGGAAGCGGGGATCGGCGCAAGTCCTGCCAGCCGGGCGAATTGTGCGTCCGTGCCCGGGCTGCAGGCTCCAACTGTCTCGACGACGATCTTGGCAGCGCGGAGCGCTCCGCAGGCTTTCGGTGCCAGTTTCGGGGCACATGGTCGCCCACGGGCGCGACGAGCGTGAGCTCGAGCTCAGTGACCCTGAGGGTGCGGCTGCCATTTCATCCACCAGTTCGCGGGTAATCTGCGACCGGGTGCCCTGCTCAGCGCGGGAGAGCTTGCGGGCGAGGCAATCGTGCCAGAGCTCGCCGTCCAAGCTGCCGGCGCGGATCTCCAGCTAGCCAGACGTTGTGAAGATGCCAGCGCAGGCGCTCGTGGAGATGGGCGCGCGGACAACGCCTCAGGATCCTCATTCAGCCCGCCCGGCTGATCGCCCGGGCATCGATCGGGTCAAATTTGCCCTGGGGCCGCTTGCCCCGGCGAGTGGCACCCACCAGCGCCGGCGTCACCCCAATGGCCGCTCGGCCGGGGCGGCCAGGAAGCCCGAATGCCGCGGAGATGTGGCGGCAGGAGGTTGTCCCGATCTCCGTGGAACTTCGCAGCGGTCCCCGGTTGATCTAATCAGACGGTAGCGGTCTCGACCACCTCCTCCCGGTTCGCCGCGGGAGGCGGGGAGGGTCGCGCCCGCCCGACCTCGCGCTCGACCGCAACCGCGAGGCTGGCGAGGTCGCGGTAGCCGATTATCTTGCGGAACTGCCGCTCGGCTTCGAGCATTCCCGCGGCGCTCCAGCGCAGGCGCATGTCGCCGTCGGACCAGCGCTTGACGTTTCGCTGGGTGCGGCGCACTATCTCGATCATCGACTCGCAGGGGTTGGTCGAGGCGAGCGTTCGGCGCAGCTGCTCGGAGGCACCGAGCCGCTGCACGGTGACGGTCTCGGCCAAGCCCTCGCGCAGCGACGCCGCCGCTCCAGGATGGGAGCGATCGAGCTCTCGGGCCAGCACCCCCAGCCGCTCGATCGCCCGGTCGTGCTCTTCAAGCGCCCAGGCCCCCCGCAGGCGGCCACGGAGGATCTGGCGTTCTGCCTCGGGCAGGTGGTCGAGCACGTTTCGCTCCTTGTGGCGGATGCAGCGCTGGACCGGCGCACGGGTGCCGAAGACCTGCCCGATCGCCTTGCGAAGCGCCTTGGAGCCGTCGATCACGAAGAGGATCCCCTGCTCGGGGTCGAGTCCGCGGTCGAGGAGGTCGGAGAGCAGCGAGCGGGCCAAGGTCGCGTTCTCGGTTGAGCCCTCCCAGAGTCCCAGCGGCAGCTTCGCCCCCTCGGTGCTGATCCCCAGGGCGACCACGTGGGTTCGCTCGGAGATCTCGAGGCCGTCGAGCATCAACGCCGCCAGGCGGACGTCGTCGAGCCGTCGGCTCATCAGCTCGCCCAAAGCGGTGCGGGTGCGGGCGACGAACTCGCGAGAGACCGTCGACTTTGAGGTCGAGATGGCCTTCGCGTCCATCTCGGAGCCGACCGGCTCGTTGGTGCGCTTAAAGCCGCGAGAGCTGACCCCGGCGATGATCCGCTCAAAGACGAGGTCGGTGAGCTGATCGCGCGAGGCGAAGTGCTCGTAGCTCTGAAGCGGGATCTCCTCCGCGCCGTCGGCGCTGCGCGCCGGGGTCGCTTCACTGCGACCCGGCGCCCGCCAAGGGTCACCGATCCTCGCTCGCTGCCGTGGCGGTGGGCTGAGCGCTCCGGGTCGTGGCGGCCCTTCGGGCCGACCACCTCATCGACCTCGGCGGCCATCAGCTCGTGCATGACTCCCAGCCCGACCCCGACCGAGAGCGCCAGCAGGCCCTCCCGGGCGGCGCCGGCGAGCTCGCCGAGCGAGGCCTGCACGGCCTCGGGCAGATCGGCTCGCTTCGCCTGATCAGGCGAAGCGACCTGCGCTGCGGTTACCTTCTTCACGGCGGTTCCTCCTGTCCTCGTGGACTGATTTCGCACTCGCCAAGCTCCCAACGGGAGCGGACGGGGCGGGAGGACCGCCGTTCAAATTTCTACGAGAAGTGGGACAACCTCGGCGGCAGTCCTCGAGCGCCCAGATTCGCTTCCTCATCGAGCGAGCCACCCAAGCTGGACAGCTCGTGAAAGACCAAGGTCTCGCGCCTGTGCGGTCAGCTCGCTGGGGAGCTGACCGCTGCGGGAGCCGACCGCGGCGGCCGTGTGGGTGTTCGCTTGTGGGTATCCGGTCCGATCACGATCATCTGGTCGTCCCTTCGCGTATCGTCGCGTGATTCGAGCGAACCTCCGACTGGGCATTCTTTCTTGGGGCGGTTGGCATGCTCCTATGAGGTCATGCCAGTGACCCTCGGACGGCGACTGGCGACGAAACATCCGTAGGTCAGACCAGCTGGTCGACGGAAAGTCAACGAGTCAGCCCGTCGTCAGTCCGAGAACCAACCGCAGTCGCCGGACGTCACCGTCCCGACCACGAGGACCCTGACAGCAAGAAAGTCAAGTCCGAGCCAGCAGCAGGGGCCGTTGTCTCGTCTGTTCAGGCCTCAGCCGCCTCCCGAGAGACCGCCCCTCTACGCCGCCGCTCTACCACGCTACGCACTGTCACCGCCGGTGATTCCTGATCTCCGGGCTTCGGTCGACTACGGGCCTTCTCTGGTGCTCGGGGCGGTGGCTCGCCCGCCGACCGCCATCCACCTCCCCCCGCAACTCACCGTCCACCAGCAGCCGAGCCGACCACCTGAGCCCAACGGTAGAGCCCGCAATGAAGCGAGATTTCCTCCTCCGCACATCTGCCCTTGCCGCCCAACCTCGGGCCCCCGACACAGTATGAACCGCGCCGGTTCGCTGACGCAGCAGGCCACCCGGCTTCGACAAAGAGGCGATGGTCGGAGTCACCAAGGTCCAGCGCGCCAACGCCTCCTACTGGATCGAGGCAGTGGCCGACGGAGCCGAGGACTACTACTCAAAGCCCGGCGAAGCTCCCGGCCAATGGCTCGGCGAGCTCGCCTCTGAGCTCGGCCTCGAAGGCGAGCTCGATCGCGCCGCCTACGCCGCGATCCTCGAGGGCCACGACCCCACAAGTGACGCGGTGCTCCTGCGCCGCCCCCCGACCCGCAGCTTCACCGACTCCCAGGGGCGCCAGCGCACCAAGCAGCCGGTGCTCGCCTACGACGTCCGCTTCGCCGCGCCGAAGTCGGTCTCGCTGATCTACGCCCTCGGCGCGGAGGAGACCCGGGAGAGACTCCTCGCCGCCTACGACCGCGCCGTCGCCGCCGGCATCGCCTACCTCGAGTCCGAGGCCTGCTTCGTGCAGCGAGGACGCGGCGGCAAGGCGATCGAGCCCGGGCGGGGCTTCGTCGCGATGGCCTTCCGCCACCGGATGAGCCGCGCCGGCGACCCGGCCCTCCACACCCACGTCCTGGTTTCCAACCTGACCAGGGCAAAGAGCGACGGGCGCTGGCTCTCCCTGGCCGCGCCGAAGGGCCGCTCGGCGATCTATCGGCACGCCAAGGCCGCCGGCTACGTCTTCCAGGCCCAGCTGCGGGCCGAGCTGGCCCGCGAGCTCGGGGTCGATTGGGGCCCGACCCGAAACGGCTACGCCGACATCGAGGGGATCTCCCGGCCGGTGATCGAGCACTTCTCCCGCCGCCGGGCGGAGATCCTCGCGGCGATGGCCGAGCGCGGGGTTCACTCGGCGAGGGCGGCCGAGGTCGCCGCCTACCGCACCCGCGAGGCCAAGGACTACGGGGTCGACCCCGACCGGCGCCGGGAGGAGTGGGCCGCCAGGGCCCAGGAGTTCGGCCTCAGCCGCGTGGGGATCGCCGAGCTCGTCCGCGAAGGCACCCGCGCTCGCCGGCGATCGACGATCCGCTCCTCGCCTTGGCGATCTCGACCTCGAGTCGGCCCGCTCGCACTTCGACCGGCGCGAGCTGATCTGCGCCCTCGCGAACCGGCTCGGGGACGGCGCCGACCTCGAAGACCTGGCCAGCGCAGCCGACCGCATCCTCGGCTCCGAGCGGGTGCTCTGCCTCGGGCAACCCGCCGACCCCTCCCAGCCCGCCTGCTTCACCACCCCGCGCCTCTGGGCCCTGGAGCAGCGCTTCTGCGAGATCGCCGCGGGCGGCGAGCGTGTCGGCGCCGGCAAGGTGAGCGCCGCCACCCTCGCCGCGGTGCTGGAGCGCCACCCCCACCTCGGAGCCGACCAGCGGGAGATGGTCCGCCGCCTCGCAGAGGGCGGGGAGCGGATCCTCCCGGTGGCCGCTCTGCCGGGGACCGGCAAGACCACCGCCCTCGGCGCAGCCAGGGAGGCCTGGGAGGCCGAGGGCCACCCGGTGATCGGGGTCGCCACAGCCCGCAGCGCCTCGGCGGAGCTGGTCGACGCCGGCGTCCCGGCGACCTCGATCGCAGCGCTGCTGAGGCGATCCGAGGAGTGGCGGATCCGCGGTCAGGAGCCGCTTCGGCGCGGCACGGTGATCCTCATGGACGAGGCCTCGACCACCTCCACTCCCGACGCCGCCGCCCTGGCCGAGCTGGCCATTGCCTGCGAAGGCAAGCTGGTCGCGATCGGCGACCCGCGCCAGATCGGCGCCCTCGGCCCCGGCGGCCTCTTCGAGCACCTGACCCGGGTGATCGAGCCCGCCCTCCTCACCGAGATCCGCCGCCAACATCACGAGGTCGACCGGCGGATCGTCGAGCTCGCCCACTCCGGGCGCGGCTCGGACGCCCTCGACCTGCTCCGCGCCGAAGGGCGGCTCGCAGTCTCCGAGACGATCGAGGCGGCACGGACGGCGACCGTGCTCGACTGGCACGCCGCCTACGCCTCAGGCACAGATGCGGTGATGATCGCCCGGCGAAACCGCGATGTCGAGGCGCTCAACGCCTCGGCCCGCGCCCTCCTACTCGCCGAAGGGAGGGTGGGGGAGGAGGCGATCCGGATCGCAGGGCGCGAGTTCGCCGCCGCGACCGCGTCATCACCCGGATCAACCGCGCGGAGGTCTCCAACCGCGAGCGCTGGGAGGTCAAAGCGGTCGACCCCGAGCGCCGAAGCGTCGAGCTGCGGCGGATTGGCGGCGACGAACGCACCCTCACACTCGATGCCGGCTACCTCGAACGCATCACGCCGAACGGCGAACCTGCCCTCGAGCATGCCTACGCCCTGACGATCTATGGCTCACAGGGCAAGACCTTCGATCAGGCCTTCGCTCTGCTCGACGCCGGAGGGGGCCGGGAGGAGCTGGTCGTCGCCCTCTCCCGGGCCCGGGAGGAGACCAACGCCTACGCGCTCGCTTCGATCGAGCTCACCGACCCCGAGCTCGGACCCGGCAGACGGCAGATCGAGGACGAGCTGGCGGAGATCCGCGCGGCCGCCGAGCGCCCGGGGTCCGAAGGGACGGCGCTCGAGGCCACCCTGCGGGAGCGGATCGCCCGGCAGGAGGTGGGCGAGTTGCGAAGCCGCCAGGAGGAGCTGCGCTCCCTGGAGCGAGCCGCCCAAGCCCGCTCACCGCTTCAAGGCGAGCTCATCGAGATCGAGCAGCGGATCGGGTCGGCCGAGCGCGGCTTCGATCGCTGGAGCGCCGAGCGCCAGGACCTCGAGTCGCAGTCACGCTGGCGCCGCCCCCGCGGCGAGCTCGAGCGCGTCGCGGCGAACGAGGCCCGCGAGGCCGGGGTGCTCCGCGCCCTCTACCCCGAGCGCGATCGCCTCGCCGCGGAGATCGCCCGCTTCGAGATGCAGAGACCGAGTGGTCTCGATCCCGCCGAGCGCCTCGAGCAGGGGCTGATCGCCGAGCGCCTCGGTCAGCTGCTGCGGCGCGAGCTCGCCGCCGAGCGCCTCCAGCCCTCATCCTTCGTCCGTGAGGCGCTCGGGGAGCGCCCCACCGATCCCCGTCTGCTCGAGGCCTGGAACGAGGGCGCCCAGGAGATCCACTCCTACCGCCAGGCCCACGGGGTCGGCGACCCGAGGCGCGCCCTTGGCAGGGAGCCTGAATCGGGATTCGAGGCCGCTGCTTGGCAGAAAAGCGCGGAGCGCCTCGGGGAGCTGCAGCGCCGGCTCGGGGTGAGCCGCGAGCTTGAGCGCTCCTTGGAGCGCGGCATCGGGCTCGAGCTCTGAGCCCTTCGGGGCGCGGCTGAGGTTCCCCTCACGACCCGGAATCTACGCGGCTTCGGCCGGGCGTCGGTCGGCCAAGTTTGGCACGGCTTCGCCGTGCGGTTGGCCGCCCTCATGGACGCCCAGCCGAAGTCACGAGCATCTGAGGACCGCGAGCGAAACGCCGAGCTGCTGGAAGGGGTCCTGGCCTCCTCCGGGGCGCTGCTGCGCCGCCAGGCGCGCCGTCACGCCGAGCTCCCCGAGGACGCCGAGGACGCGCTCTCATCGGCCTGCGTCCTCTTCATCGAGCGATACCGCGGCGACTGCGAGCCGCTGGCCTGGCTTCAGACCACGGTGAAGCGCGAGGCGTGGCGGATGCGGCGCAGGGCGTCAAGGAGGCGCGAGGTCAGCCTCGATGCTCCCTGCGCCGGAGTCGGGGACGGGCAAGCGTGGATCGAGGCGGTGCCGTGCGGCTCGCCTGGCCCCTGCGAGCGGGTGCTTGGCGAGGCCGAGCTGCGCGAGCGCGAGGCGCTGTTGGGGGAGCTGAAGCCGGACGAGCGGCGGGCGCTGGTGCTCTTCGGCATGGGGTTCAGCTACGCCGAGATTTGCGAGATCTGCTCGTGGTCGTACACCAAGGTGAACCGCTGCATTGCCGAGGGGAGGGCGGCGCTTCGTTCCCGTTTGACATCGGGGGAGAAACTGAGATTGCCGCGCCCTTGAATAGATCGGGATGAAGCATTTGTGCGCAAGGATCGACAGAGCAGCTAGAGACCATGGTCATCTTGCGCCACCGACTCAAGTTCCGCGCCGATTGGCACGACGCGGCTGCGTTCTGCTGCCCGAGCAGGGAGAGCATGTAGCGATGGCTCAGCCAACCGAGGGAGCAGAGCCACCCAGTGCGGGCGAATTGCTGACTGCCCATCAGGTCGCGGAACTCCTCGGCGTCTCGCCGGAGTACATATGGCAGCTCTCACGGGAGGGCCGGATCCCCACGATCAAGCTGGGCCGAGTGCGCCGCTACCGGCTGGGCTCAATCCGCCAATGGCTCGAGCAGATCGAATCGCCCGGGGCTGCAATGAGGTGACCTCAGAGCCGAAGCGCCGCGCATACGGCTCCGGCTCCTTGCACGTCTACCGCGGCGCCTGGTACGGCAAGTGGTGGGTCGGGAGGCGGCAGGTGAAGCGGAAGCTCGGCCCTCTGCGGGCCGCCGGCAGCCGTGAGGGCCTGACGAAGAGCCAGGCCGAGGCCGAGCTGCGGCGACTGATTCGGGAGGTCCGCCCCGTTGAGCGGCGCGAGCGGGTGACGATCGAGGAGGCAGGCAACGCCTACATCGCCCACGTGCGCGACTTCTTGGAGCGAAAGCCCTCGACCGTCCAGGACTACCGGGGCATCCTGCGCCAGATCGCCCGATTCTTCGGATCGAGGGGCGTCGATCAGATCAGACCCGCCGACGTCACTGAACATGCCGCCGCGAAGGGCGCCGAGGGGCGCTCGACGAAGACGATCGCCAACCACCTGAACTTCCTCCACGGCCTCCTCGCCTTCGCCGTCAAGCGAGGATGGGCGACCGCGAACGCCGTGGCTGTCACCGATAGGCCGCGCTGCCCGGGGCCCGATCCTGACATCCGCTTCCTCGATCGAAGCGAAGTTGAGGCACTTCTTGATGCGGTGTCCGATGATCGCCTCGGCCCGACCGATCGAGCCCTCTACATGGTCGCGGCGATGTGCGGTTTGCGTCAGGGCGAACTGGTTGCCCTGCGCTGGCGCGACGTCGACTGGGAAGTTGGGGTGATCCGAGTCCGTCGCAACTTCACTCGCGGTCGGTTTGGGACCCCGAAGTCGCGGCGGTCAAGCCGCGCAGTCCCAATGCCCGGGAGAGTCGCCGCGGAGCTCGAGCGCCATCGCCAGCGCTCTGCCTATGCGACTGACTCCGACCTTGTCCTCTGCCATCCGGATACCGGCCGCCCCTACGACGCCTCCAAGCTGCGCAAGCGCTTCAAGGCAGCTGTGTCTGCTGCCGGAATTCGGGAGATCCGCTTCCATGATTTGCGCCACACGTTCGGGACGCGGATGGCCGCGGCGGGCGCGCCCCTGCGCAACATCCAGGAGTGGATGGGGCACCGCGACTACAAGACCACGCTGATCTATGCCGATTACGCGCCAGATCCCTCGCAGGGCGCGCGCTGGGCGGAGGCGGCTTTCGGCCATTAGAGCAATCGAAACGCCGGCCATGCCGTCGTTACCTTAGCTCCAATGGCATCGAATTGCTATTGTATCTGGCCTAACGTCGGCTGAACCGGCGTTTCGTAAGTGCTGATAGGAGGCATGATGCCTGCGGCCGGTCTCTCCCGTGCGAACAGAGCATTTGTCGCGCAGCTCAACCGGGAGCTCCCTGGTCCCTTCACGCCGCAGGAGGCAGCGGCAGCGACAAACACAGAACACGCGCGAGCGGCGCGCCTCCTTCGTCACCTTGCTGAAGAAGGCTGGGTGGCCCGGCTGCAGCGAGGTCTCTACACGACGGTGCCCTTGGAGGCGGAGGACCCAGAAAGGTGGGCGGTCGATCCGTGGGCTGTTGCCGCGGCAGCGCTCGCCCCCGGCTACGTCGGTGGCTGGAGTGCTCTGCACCACTGGGATCTGACCGACCAGATCTTCTCCACGACACTCTTCATCACCGGGCGCGCCGTGCCGCGACGTCGACGGACAATCGGAAACGCTCGGTTCGAGCTTCGGCATCGCTCCGTGTCCGCGATGTTCGGGACGCGGCGCGTCTGGCGAGACGGAACGCCGGTCGAGGTCTCGGACAAGGAGCGGACGCTCCTCGATTGCCTCGACGATCCGTCGCTGGGAGGTGGCTTGCGGCACACGTCCGAAGCGCTCGCGGCCTACAAGGAGGAGGGTGGGGCGTCTTGGCCCCGGCTGATCGAGTACGGCGACCGACTAGGCAATCGCACCGCGTTCAAACGGCTCGGCTACGTCGCCGAGAAGCTCGGTCTTGCGGACGACGAGCTCCTCGACGCGTGCCTGCAGCGGGTCAGTACCGGGATCGCTCGCCTCGACCCGTCGATGCCGCGGGTGGGCCCTACGACGTCTCGTTGGCGCCTTCAGATCAACACGAGGATTGACCGTTGATTCCGCGTACGGCTCTGCAGGTTCGCGCGCGGGAATGGGGGCTGACGGAGGAGATCGTCGAGAAGGACTACGTCCTTGGCTGGTTGCTCTGGGGCGTCGGTTCCCATCCGGCCTTGCGCGACCACTGGCTCTTCAAGGGGGGAACTTGCCTGAAGAAGTGCTTCGTCGAGACCTACCGGTTCTCGGAGGATCTCGACTTCACCGTGCTGGACGGCGGTACGCTCGCACCCGACGACCTCCTTCCTGTGCTGATCGAGATGCTGGATTCCGTCGAGCAGGAGACCGGAATCACCCTCTCCAGTCGGCAGCCACTCGTGAAGCTGCGACCCGACGGTCGCTCTGCCGAAGGTCGCATCTACTACCGAGGGCCTCGCGGCGCGCCCGGAGAGTCGCGCGTCAAGCTCGATCTCACCTACGACGAGACGGTTGTCGAGAGCACCGTCCGCCGCCGGATTGCCCATTCATATGACGAGGACCTCCCAGGCGACGGATCGGTGCGGTGCTACTCGTTCGTCGAGGTCTTCGCCGAGAAGCTCCGCGCCTTGGGTCAACGCACGCGGCCACGCGATCTCTACGACGTTGTCAACCTCTATCGCCGGGCGGACCTACAGGGCGAGTACAGGTTGGTCTCATCGGTCCTCGAGCGGAAGTGCGAGTACAAAGGCGTGCCCGTGCCGACCCTGGAGACCGTTACGACCGCGGAGAAGACCGCAGATCTACGGGCGGACTGGCAGGCGATGCTGGCGCACCAACTCCCGACTCTGCCGCCAGTAGGTGAGTTTCTCGATGCGCTGGCGGGAGTCTTTGAATGGCTCGCCGGCGCAGAGGCCCCCGTCCCCGAACCGGTGCCGGCGGGTCGGGAGCAGATCGAGCCGACCTGGGTCGCGCCGCCGACGATCACGAGGTGGCCTGGCGGGGCCCCGCTGGAGCAGATCCGTTTCGCCGGGGCAAATCACCTCCTCGTCGAGCTCCGCTACCAGGGCACGACGCGATTGATCGAGCCCTACGCCCTCCGTCGATCGAAGGCCGGGAACCTCCTCGTGTACGCGATCAAGGCGCAGACCGGAGAGGTGAGGGCCTACCGCGTCGACCGCATCCAGGGTGTCCGGATCACGGACACGCCGTTTTCTCCCCGCTACGCCATCGAGCTCTCGGTGGCACTACCTGTGAGAACCGGCCGTCGCGGGCCACGCCCGGCCGCCCGGCGTCCGAGACGGACGCGTCGGCGATAGTCCTTGAGCGGCCGTCCACCTGGTTGGCGGAGCGGCTCGGGGCAGCACGGGCGGGTACCAATTCGGGTACCAACTTGAGCGAAACCGGGTCCTCTGGGGGAAGATCAGGCCTGCTCCTCAGGCACGAATCAACTCCATCCACCCGCCGCAGACGATCTCATAACCCGAAGGTCGCGGGTTCGAATCCCGCCCCCGCTATGTCTCTCTCGACCACCGCCGAGCCCTCCTTCTGGAGGGCTTTCGCGTTCTCGAGCCCGGGGAACGGTCTTCGGCGTACTAGGCTCCGGTCGGCGGGCAGGCGGGCCGTCGCAGCGTGGCTCGGGGACCGGTTATGGTTCTGCCGTGCTTGGCCGGCTCGGATCATTGCCTCGTCCCGGGCATCGGTCATGGTGGCTGCGGGAGGTCCTGGAGGGTGATTCCGATGCCCCCGCGCTGAGGGGTCCGACCAGCGCGGAGGTGGCGGTCATCGGCGGGGGCTTCGTCGGGCTGTGGTCCGCGATCGAGCTGAAGCTCCGCGAGCCCGCTCTCGACGTCGCGCTGCTCGAGGCCGACGTTTGCGGCTCGGGGGCGAGCGGGCGAAACGGCGGCTTTGCCTTGACCTGGTGGAGCAAGATCGCCCTCTTCCCGAACTACCTGGGCGACGAGGAGAGCCTGCGGCTCGCCCGGGCGTCGGTGGAGGGCATCGACGATCTCGATCAGCTCCTGAAGGACCATCACACGGGTTGCGACTTCCTGAAGGGGGGCTGGATCTGGGCCGCCGCGGCCGAGTCCCAGCTGGGAGCTTGGGAGAGCACCCTGAAGGAGTGCGACCGGCTCGGTGTGACGCCCTTCAAGGTGCTCGACGCCGCCGAGGTCGTCCGCCGGACCGGGTCATCGGTCCACAGAGCGGGGATCTACGACCCCAGCACCGCCCGCGTGCATCCCGGGAAGATGGCCAGGGGGCTGCGAAAGGTCGCCCTCGATCTCGGGGTCCGGCTCTTCGAGCACACTCCCGTGACCGAGCTCGACCGGGGACGGCCGGCTTCTCTGCGCACCCGTGAGGGGACGATGACGGCCGACAAGGTCGTGATCGCGACCAACGTCTGGGCCGCCGGCATGCCCGAGTTCCGGCGCCTGATCGTGGCGATCTCCTCCGACATGGTGATCACCGAGCCGGCTCCCGATCGACTCGACGAGATCGGATGGACCCGAGGCGAGTGCATCAGCGACTCGCAGATGATGATCCACTACTACCAGCGGACGGCCGATGGCCGCGTGGCGTTCGGAAAGGGGGGATGGGGGATCGCGCTGGGGGGGCGGATCACGCCGTCGTTCGACCGATCGCCAAGCCGCGCCCGCGAGGTCGAGCGGAACTTTCGGAGGATCTACCCGATGCTCTCCGACCTTTCGATCGTCGCGGATTGGAGCGGGGCGATCGACCGCTCCGTGACCGGAATCCCCCTGATCGGCCACACGGGGGGGCGGAAGCACATCGTCCACGCCGTGGGGTGGAGCGCCAACGCCGTGGGTCCGGCCAGGGTGGGGGCGAGGTTCGTCGCCTCCTTGGTCCAGGAGCGAGATGACGAGTGGAGCCGCTCGCCCCTCGTCGATCTGCCGGGGCAGAGGTTCCCGCCGGAGCCGGTCCGGTACCTGGGCGCGCACGTGGTCCGCACGGGGGTTGCGCGCAAGGAGCGGGCGGAGTTGAAGGGCCGGGCGCCGGGCCGGATCTCGCGGGTGCTCGCGGACCAGGTCCCCTCCGGCTTGATACCCAAGGAGTAGGGACCTCCGGCTTCCAGCGGGCGGCTCACCTCGGCCCGTGGGCCGGCCGTCACCGCCGCCGGCCGCTGTCACTGTGCCGGGCGGCTCTTGCGCGGATCCACGAACGGCAGCGAGGCGGTCCGGGCGGTGAGGCGCGAGCCGGCCGGCGGCTCGAGCTCGAGCTCGGTTCCCGGCTCCGCGAGGCCGATCGGCACCCACACGTAGCCGATGTTCCTCTCGAGCCCGGGTGAGTGGATCGCGATCGTCGCGTGGCCCACGCGCTCGCCCTCGTGGCTCGCGGGCCAGAACTGGGTCAGCTCCCACTCCAGCGGATCTCCCTCGATCTCCATTCCGACCAGCTTGCGGCGCACGCCCTCCGAGCGGATCCGCTCCAGCGCCTCCTTGCCCAGGTAGGAGCCCTCCTGCTCTTCGACCAGGCGCTCGAGCCCGGTCACCTCGAACGGGTTGTCGCCGAGCGTGATGTCGGAGCCGTAGTTGAAGATCCCGGCCTCGATGCGCCGGGCCTCGCAGGGCGCGATCGGCCTGATCCGGTGCTCCGCCCCTGCCTCCATCACCCGGTCCCACAACTCCTCGCCGCGGTTCGGATCGCGCAGGTAGATCTCGTAGCCGATCTCGCCAGTCCACCCGGTGCGGCCCAGGACGACGGGGATCCCCTCGAGCTCCGCCTGCCGGCAGTGGTAGTAGGGCATCTCCAGCACCCGCTCGCCGAACAGCGCGCCGATCACGTCCTTCGCCTTCGGGCCCTGGACCTGCAGCGGGTACACCGGGGGGTCGGAGATCTCGACGTCGAGCCCGGCGTGCGTGGCCACTCCGCGGGCCCACAGCCCCGCGTCGCTGTCGGCGAGCGCGAGCCAGAAGGTGTCCTCGGCGACCCGGAGCAGGACCGGGTCGTTGACGATCCCCCCGTCGACCTCGATCAGCGGGGCGTACTTGCACTGGCCCACGGCGCACCTGGTCAGGTCGCGGCAGGTGAGCAGGTCGGTGAACTCGAGCGCGTCGGGGCCCGCGATCTGGACGATGTGCTCGACACCGACGTCCCAGAGGGTCACGTGCTCAAGCAGGTGCCAGTACTCCTCGACCGGGTCGGAATAGTAGGCGGGGATGTAGGTGTGGTTGTAGATGTCGTAGGCCGAGCATCCGGCGCGGAGCGTCGACTCGAAGTAGGGTGAGCGCCCGTACCAGGGCCCGAACCAGAGTGTGGTCGAGTCGGGGATCGTGGTTGTCTCGGTTTTCGTGGCCATTCCGGCTCTTCTCCCGCGTCGGAGGCCGGGGCGCTGCAACCGCGCCAGGCGCGCAGACTGGCGTTGCCACCGTCGCCCCGGGCGGCTTGCTTTGTGGTCGGGCGCACCCTACCTGAGCGGAATCCGCCGCGCCCGAGCATCCCTCCGGCGCCGGCCGATAGATTGCCGGGCGATGAGCGACTCGCGCTTCGACGTCCTCTTCGAGCCGGTCGCGATCGGGCCGGTCACCGCGAAGAACCGCTTCTTTCAGGTTCCCCACTGCAACGGCATGGGCTACCGGGACGTGAGCGCGAATGCCGAGATGCGCAAGGTCAAGGCGGAGGGCGGCTGGGCGGTGGTATGCACCGAGGAGGTCGAGATCCACCACAGCTCGGAGGTCGTTCCCTACATCGAGCTGCGGATCTGGGACGACCGCGACATCCCGGCGCTGGCGCGGATCGCCGAGCGGATCCACGACGGCGGCTCGCTGGCCGGGATCGAGCTCAACTACACCGGCATGGCCGCGTCGAACCTCTACAGCCGGGTGTCGCCGATGGGGCCGGCGCACCTGCCGGTCACCTCCCCCGATCCGGTCCAGGCCCGGCGCATGAGCCGCGACGACATCGCCGACCTGCGGCGCTGGCACCGCGCAGCGGTGCGCCGGTCGCTGCAGGCCGGCTACGACCTCGTCTACGTCTATGCCGGTCACGGGCTGAACGGGATCGAGCACTTCCTCTCCCCGCGCTACAACGACCGCAACGACGAGTACGGGGGGCCGATCGAGAACCGGATGCGCCTGCTGCGCGAGGTGCTCGAGGACACGGTGGAGGAGGTCGAGGGGCGGGCGGCGGTCGCCTGCCGGATCAGCTTCGGCGAGCTTCCCGGCGGGGACGGGATGACGCGCGAGGACATCGAGGCGATCCTCGAGACGGTCGGCGAGCTGCCCGACCTCTGGGACTTCGTGCCCGGGACCTGGGAGGACGACTCGGTCACTTCCCGGTTCGGCGAGGAGGGCGCGCAGGAGGCCTACGTCCGCGGGCTCAAGCGGCTGACCTCCAAGCCGGTCGTCGGGGTCGGCCGCTTCACCTCACCGGACACGATGGTGCGGATGGTCCGCTCCGGCGTCCTCGACCTGATCGGGGCCGCGCGGCCGTCGATCGCCGACCCCTACCTGCCCAGGAAGATCGAGGAGGGGCGCCTGGAGGACATCCGCGAGTGCATCGGCTGCAACATCTGCGTGGTCGCCGACTTCACGGTGTCGCCGCTGCGCTGCACGCAGAACCCATCGGTCGGCGAGGAGTGGCGCCGCGGCTGGCATCCCGAGCGGATTCCGCCCCGCGCCTCCGAGGCGAAGGTGCTGGTCGTGGGCGGCGGCCCCGCCGGCCTCGAGGCCGCCCAGGCGCTCGGCAAGCGTGGCCACGAGGTGGTCCTGGCGGAAGCGGACCGGACCCTCGGCGGGCGGGTGGCCAAGGAGGCCAGGCTGCCCGGCCTGGCGGCCTGGATCAGGGTCGTCGACTACAGGGTCGGCCAGATCGAGCGGCTCGCCAAGGTCGAGGAGGCGCGCGGCACCGTGACCGCGCAGGAGATTCTCGACTACGACTTCGATCACGTCGCCATCGCGACCGGCGCGCGCTGGCGCGCCGACGGCGTCGGCCGCTTCCACACCCGCCCGATCCCGCGCGACCCGGCGCTGCCGGTGCTGACGCCCGACGACCTGCTGAGCGGCGAGCGCCCGCCTGGCGAGCGCGTGCTGATCTACGACGACGACCACTACTACATGGGCGGCGTGCTCGCCGAGCTGCTGCGCGCCGAGGGATACGCGGTCACCCTCCTCACCCCCGGGCTGTGCGTGTCGAGCTGGACCGAGAACACGATGGAGCAGCACCGCATCCAGCGCCGGTTGCTCGAGCTCGGAGTCGAGATCGAGGCCTCGCGCGCGGTCACCGCGACCACGGCCGAAGGCGTCGTCACCGCCTGCACGTTCACCGGCGCCGAGCGCGAGCTCGCCTGCGACGCGGCGCTCCTCGTCACCGCCCGGCTTCCCGAGGACTCCCTCCACCGCGAACTCCTCGCCCGGCGCGGGGAATGGGAGGCCGCGGGCCTGCGAACGGTGAGGGCGGTGGGCGACTGCTGGTCGCCGGGGACGATCGCGGCCGCGGTCTGGGAGGGCCACCGCTACGCGCAAGAGCTCGACGACCCCGACGCCGGCGAGGACCCCTCGCTCCTGCGCGAGGTGACAGAGCTCGCCGATTCCGGGGCTCGCGGCTGATCCGGGCGACAACGCGGATTCTTACGCCGAGAGAGTGTGGAGAGTCCCGGATGCCCGGGGGCTTCCCGGCGCTAGATTGTGATCGAGCGCCGAGCGGGCGCGGCGGGGCATCCGATCCGAGGGGCAATGGGAACCTTCAACTCCATCGACATGCGGCGCAGGCTGCTGCTCGTGGCGATCTGCGCCGGGCTCGGCGTCGCCGCCTGCGCTCCCCAGGCCTTCGGCTCCTTCGGCAAGCCGAGGGGCTTCGCCGTCGGCCAGGGGCCCAGCGCGATCGTGATCGGCAAGTTCAACGGCGACGGCAAGCGCGACATCGCGGTCGCGAACAGCACCTCCAGCAACGTCTCGATACTTCTCGGAAAGGGCGCCGGCGCCTTCTCCAAGGCAAGGAACTTCGCCGTGGGCAAGAAGCCCACTTCGCTTGCGATCGGCGAGTTCAACGGGGACGGCAAGCGCGACATCGCGGTCGCCAACGCCGGCGCGGGCTCGGTCTCGATCCTGCTGGCAAAGGGCAACGGCAGCTTCGCTCCGGCGGCCAGCTTCCCGGCCCTCGGGGGCGCCTCATACCTCGCCTATCGGAGTAGGACGATCGCGGTCGGCGACTTCAACAACGACACCAACAGGGACATCGCGGTCGTCAACAACACCGGCGTCTCGATACTGCTCGGCAACGGCAACGGCAGCTTCGGCCCGCCGACCAGCTACCCGGCCGGCATCAATCCCTCCTCGGTGGTCGTCGGAAATCTCAACGGCGACGCCAACCTCGACCTCGCCGTCGCCAACGGCGGTGCCGTCGATTGCGGAAGCCGCCTCGGCCGCGGCGCCCAGACGAGCAGCTGCACCGGGGGGTTCGGAACCGTCTCGGTGCTGCTCGGCCACGGCGACGGCAGCTTCGGTGCGGCGACGAACTTCGACGTCGGTGGTGGAACCGACCCGTCCGCGGCGGTGCTCGGCAACTTCAACAGCGACACCAAGCCGGACCTGGCGCTTGCCGATTTCATGCAGTACTCGGACAGCGTCTCGGTCCTGCTCGGGAAGGGCAGCGGCTCCTTCGGCAAGCCCGGGTTCTTCCCCGTCTTCCCCAGTTCGGGCGGCGCCTCGCCCTACTCGCTCGCAGTCGGCGACGTCAACCAGGACCGGCGTGACGATCTCGCCGCGGTGAGCTTCGACTCCAAGAACGTATCCGTGGTGTTGGGGAGGGGTGGGGGGTCCTTCGGCGCGCCGTCCGGCTACCCCACGGGCGCAGGCCGGAGCGGCGAGCCGACCGCCGTGGCGATAGGCAATCTCAACGCCGGCTCGAACCCCGATCTCGCTGTCACCATCGATGTCGACAGGGTCGCGATCCTGCTCAACGGCGGTCCCAGCCCCCGCACCGCGACGCTCTCCTACAGCAGGAAGGGGCACAGGTTCACCGGCAGGCTGAGGTCCGCCGACCCCACCTGCATGAGGAGTCAGAGGGTCAGGGTGCTGCGCCGCCGAGCCGGGCGCGACTCCGAGGTCGGCGCCGCGGTCACCGGAAAGTCGGGCACCTACTCGATCAGCAAGCACGCCAGGCCGGGCACCTACTACGCGCGGGTCAGGGCCTGGTCGGCCTGCCGCGCCGAGAACTCGGAGACCGTCGCCATCGAGCGGCGCTAGCTGTCGCGACCCGAGACGTCGCGAAACCCGGCCGTTCGGCGGCCGTTCACCGATCACCGAGGGCCTTCGCTCGTTGTAGTGGTCGAGCAGCGGGCGGGGCCGGCCCGTGGTAACCTGCAACCAAATGGTTGTAAGTAAGCAACGGGACTGCGAGAGCTGCGACGACGAGAAGGCCGCCGATTTGATCTTCGGAGCCCTGGCCGACCCGACGCGTCGCGACATTCTCTGCCGTGCGCATGAGGGGCGGCTCTCGGTCTCGGCCCTGGCCCGCGAGTACCCGATCAGCCTTGCAGCCGTACAGAAGCACGTGGCCGTGCTGGAACGGGCCGAACTTGTGAGCAAGCACCGGGTGGGGCGCGAGTCGATCGTGCGCGCCCGGACCGACGCTCTCGAGCGCGCCCGCGCCGCGCTTGACGGGATCGAGTACGAGTGGCGCGGCCGGATCGAGCGGATCCAGAGCATCCTCGACGAAGACAAAGGAGACAGCCGATGCCCGTTACCGACGTGAGGAAGGACCTCGACGACCTGACCATGACGATCACCGCCGAGTTCGACGCCGGCGCCGAGCGGATCTGGGAGATGTGGTCGGACCCCCGGCGGTTGGAGCGCTGGTGGGGGCCGCCCACGCACCCGGCCACCTTCGCCGACCACGACCTCTCCTCCGGAGGGCGAGCCGCTTATTTCATGACAGGCCCGGACGGGCAGAGGTACCACGGCTGGTGGCGGATCGAGGAAGCCGAGCCACCCACCAGGCTGCGCTTCGAGGACGGCTTTGCCGACCAGGACGGCAATCCGAGCGAGGCGATGCCGACCATGGTCGTCACGGTGACGATCGCGGAGGACGAGGGCGCCACGACGATGTCGATCGAGTCCAGGTTCGCGAGTCGGGAGGCCATGGAGCAGGTGCTCGAGATGGGGGCCGAGCAGGGGATGATCGAGGCCGTCGGCCAGATCGACGCGCTCCTCGCGGCTGAGGTGGCCTGAGCGCGCGCCGGCGGGGCCGGGGCTCAGCGGCCCCGCGTCGCTGCCACCCAGCAGGGGATGTTGGCCGGCAGGAGCTGCTGGTTGACATGTGACCCGTTGAGGTCCGCCCGCGCGATCGCCCCGCTGAGCGAGTTCGCCCAGTAGATGTGGGACCGGTCGACAGCCACGCCGCACGGATTGCTCGCTCGAGGAATGAAATTCGGGTTGACGCTCGCCGGCCTGCCGTTCAAGTCGGCGCGGCCGATGCTGTCAGAGTTGAAGTCAGCCCAGTAGATGTGGGCGCGGTTCACCGCCACCCCGCAGGTGCTGGTCCCGGCCTGGATGAAATTCTGCTTGACGCTTGCCCGCTTGCCGTTCAGATTCGATCTGCCGATCGTGCCGTTGCGGTTTGCCCAGAAAAGATGGGAACGATCCACAGCGACGCCGCAGGCGTATCCATCGGTCGGCACGAACTTCCGCCGGACGTGGGCGCCGTCGAGCGTCGCCCGGCCGATCCAGCCGTTCGGGTCCGTGTTGGGCCAATCTCGCTGTCACCATCGATGTCCGCGTCCGGCGTGAGCCGGGTCAACCGCACCGGATCGACAGGGTCGCGATCCTGCTGAACGGCGGTCCCAGCCCGCGCACCGCGACGCTCTCCTACAGCAGGAAGGGGCACAGGTTCACCGGCAGGCTGAGGTCCGCCGACCCCACCTGCATGAGGAGCCAGAGGGTCAGGGTGCTGCGCCGCCGAACCGGGCGCGACTCCGAGGTCGGCGCCGCGATCACCGGCAGGTCGGGGACCTACTCGATCAACCCGGGGTCGCGGGATGGTCCCGTCGTCGGGAGGCGGCCGGCAGCCGTGCCCCGCCAGGGGTCGCCCCGCGCCCGATCGCCCCGCCGCGCTCCCGCTCAGGGCCGCCCCGCCGCCCGATCGCCCCGCCCCGCTCAGGGTCGCCCCAGCGCCTCCCTCGCCTCACCCACTGCGTAGTAGACGATTGCCAGCCCGGCGAGCGAGTCGGCCCACCACCAGCCGAGCGCCGCGTTGAGGGCCAGGCCGAGGAGGACCGCTGCGGCGAGGTAGGCGTCGATCAGGGTCACCCGGCTCTCGGTTTCCAGGGTGCGGTTTGCGAGCGCCCTCCCGGTCGCGTGCTTGGCGCGTGCGAGGACGAGCATCGCCGCGCAGGTGGCGGCCGTCCAGGCGATGCCGAGGGAGGAATGGCGCGGGTGATCGGCAGCGATCAGGGTGTGAGCGGCCTGCGCGCTGACGTAGATCGCGAGGCCGACGAAGGCCGAGCCGATGACCAGCATCGCACGCCGCTCGCGGCGCTCGTCGGCGGTGTCGCGCAGGTGCCAGATCACCACCGTCGAAGCGCCGATCTCGATCAGCGTGTCTATCCCGAACCCGGTGAGGGCGACTGAGCCCGCCTCGATCGCCGCCGCGAAGACGACGAAGACGCCGACGACGTTCCAGCCGAGGGTCGCGAACTCCAGACCGATCCCGCGGCGAAGGAGCCGTTCGCGCTCGCTCGCCGGACGTTCGCGCTCGCTCGCCGGACGTTCGCGCTCGCTCGCCGGACGTTCGCGCTCGCTCGCCGGACGTTCGCGCTCGCTCGCCGGCTGATCTCGCCCTGCCGTCGCCGGCGGGCTGGGAGCCATCAGTGGTCGGCCGCCGCGGTCATCGAGGAGCGAGCTCCAATCGCTCGAGAGGAGAGATCCTAGGGGATGCGGGCTCACGGGCGGGGCATACCGGCGGCCTCCCTGCCGAACGTCCCGGAGTACCCCGCCCAGCGACAACTCCGGGACGTTCGGTGGGGGGCGGCGCCCGCCTGGAATTCCCGGGCGGGTGGTGGCGACGCCCGTGTGCAATTCGCGGGCAGCCATCTATCCTGTGGCCGAGCAATGAGGTTCGCTCCTGACCGCGGTTCGCGTCGCCGCTGGCCTCTGCCCACTCCACCAACCCCGAGCGGAGGTCGAATGGACCCGACACAGCCGGCAGCCGCACCGGGCGGCCCCATCGTGGTGCGATGAGCACGGTCCGGCTCGACCACGCGATCCTCGCTGTGCGCGACCTCGACGCGGCGGCCGCCGAGGTGAAGCGCCGCTACGGCTTCGGCTCGGTCGCCGGCGGCACCCACCCGGCCTGGGGGACCGCCAACCGGATCGTGCCGCTGGGCAGCACCTACCTGGAGCTGATGGCGGTGGCGGACGAAACGGCGGCCGCGCAGTCGTGGTTCGGCCGCCACGTCGCGGCGACGGTGGCCGGGGGCGAGCGGCTTCTGGGCTGGGTCGTGGCAACCGACGACATCGAGGCGATCGGTCGTCGCCTCGGGCTCGAGGTGAGCACCGGCTCTCGGGCGAGGCCCGACGGTTCGACCCTGACCTGGAGGCTGGCCGGGCTGGAGCGGGCCATGCGCTCCGGTGCCCTGCCCTTCTTCATCCAGTGGGACGGGCCCACCGAGGCCCATCCCGGCGCCGCCCCCGTGGAGCACCGGGTCCGCCCGAGCGGCTACGAGTGGATCGAGGTCTCGGCCAACGGGGCCGAGCTGCGCGAGTGGCTGGGCCCCTCCGAGCTTCCGCTGCGCGTCGTGGAGGGCCCCCCCTCGATCCGCTCGGTTGGAATCGGGACCGAGAACGGCCAGGTCGTGGTGCGCTGAGGCACCCATCGCTGCACCTCCCGGTGGGGTTGGGGCGGGAGCCGGCACCTGTGAAAATGGGCAGGTGCTGCGCGGCGGCGTCGACGAGACCCGGGGAGAGACCGTTCGCCGCCGCCTGCGGACGATCCCGCCGCTCGTGGTGGGGCTGGTCCTGGTCACGGTGCTGGCGCCGGTACTGCTGGTCGTCGCCGCGGTCGTCGATGTCGCCCGCCGCGTGGCCTCGGGGGTCCCGCCGACCGCGGCGCGCCTGGTCCTCTTCGGTTGGGTTTACCTGGCCGCAGAGGTCGGGGGCCTCGCCGTGCTCGCCGGAGCCTGGTTCCTCTCGCTCGGCGGCCGGCGGCGCGAGTGGCTGCTCGCCGCAACCTGGCGCATCCAGCAGCTCTGGGCAGGGGCGCTGTTCGGGGCCGTGCGGGGCCTGTTCGGGATCAGCTATGAGGTCGGCGGCGCCGAGCAGGTGGCGCCGGGGCCGGTGATCGTGCTGATCCGCCACACCAGCATCGTGGACAACCTGCTCCCCGCGAACGTGGTCTCCCGCCCTCACCGGATCCGGCTTCGCTACGTGCTCAAGCGCGAGTTGCTATCCGACCCCTGCCTCGATGTCGCAGGGCGGCGGCTGCCCAACTACTTCGTTCGGCGGGGGACCGGGGAGGCGGTCGAGATCACCAGGGTGCGCGAGCTTGCCGAGGGTATGGGCGCCGGCGACGGGGTGCTGATCTACCCCGAGGGCACCCGCTTCACACCCGAGCGCAGGGCCCGGGCGATCGAGCGGATCGCCCAGCGCGATCCCTCCCTCGCTGCCAGGGCGGAGGGGATCCGCAACCTGCTTCCGCCGCGGCTGGGCGGGGTCAGCGCGTTGCTCGACGGCGCGCCCGACGCCGACGTCCTCGTCGTCGCTCACCACGGCTTCGACGGTCTGAGGCTGATCTCGGACATCTGGAGGGGAGGGCTGGTCGGCCTGGTCTTGCGGGTTCGGGTCGCAAGGGTGCCGCGATCCGAAGTGCCCGACTCGCGAGAGGCGCGCTCGGACTGGCTGTTCGGCCTCTGGGAGGAGGCCGACGCGTGGATCGCATCCTGCGCGGAGACGCCGGCCGGCGGCGACCCGATGGCGACCCGCTGAGCGGCGGCGACCCGATGGCGACCCGCTGACCGGCGGCGGCGTCGGTGGGCCCGGACGCCGCGGGGGGGCGGGGTAGGTCTTCGGCCGCGAGGCCGGGCCCCGGCGCCCGGCGGCGACCCGATGGCGATCCGCTGACCGGCGGGGCCGGGCCCGGGCGCGCACCGCCGCGGCGGGTGCCAGGGTCGCCCCGGCTTGGGGCCGGCCGCAGCAAACGCACCTCGGCGGTGTTTCTGACCGAGTCGGATAGATTGCAGGGGCGGCCGCGCGGGAGAGGCCGGGATTCGGTAGGTCGGGAAAGGACTGGAGGATCGGATGCGTTCTGGCAGGCGGATCGGCATGAGACTGGCGGTTGTGGCAGCGGCTGCGGGACTCTGCGCGGCGGCCGCCGCACCGGCGGCGAGCGCCGGAGTGCGGGTCAGCTTCGAGCGCATGCAGGGCGTCAAGTCGGCCGGGACACCGGCCAAGTACAACCGCGTCGGGGTTCTGAAGACCGGCCCCGCCAACGCACCGAACATCCTCGTGCTGAACCCGGGCACGTCATCCAGCGCGGCATACTTCGAGCCTCTCGCCAAGACGATCGTGCAGAAGGCGAAGGGCTGGCAGGTCTGGGCGGTCGAGCGGCGCGAGAACCTGCTCGAGGACCAGTCGGTCTTCGACAAGGCCAAGGCGGGGAGGGCGACCCCCAAGCAGGTCTTCGACTACTACCTCGGCTGGCTGACCGACGGGAGCATCACCAAGCACGTCGAGCTGATTCCGGACAGCGAGGTCGGCTACGCCCGCAAGTGGGGGATGAGCGTCGAGATCGGCGACCTGCGGAAGGTGGTCAAGGCGGCGATGAGGAAGGGCCGCCACGTCGTGGTCGGCGGCCACTCGCTGGGTGGCACGATCACCACCGCCTACGCAACCTGGGACTTCGGCGGCAGGCCCGGCGCGGCGGGGCTCTCGGGGCTGGTCTACATCGACGGCGGCAGCGGGACCACCGCCGTCACCTCCGACCAGGCCAAGCTCCTGCTCGGTGAACTGAAGGCGGGCTCGCCGTGGCTGACCTTCGGAGGGATCACGGCGCCCTTCACCGGACTCTTCAACACCTCGGGATCGCTGGCGGCGATCGTCGCTCCCCACGAGCTGTCGCTGGCGCAGGGCTTCACGCTGCTGCCGGCCGACCTCAAGCCGCCGGTGCCGGCCGACAACGAGGGCCAGTACGGCTACGCGCTCGACACCGAGACCTCGCCCGCCGGCCTGGTCGCCGCGCAGGCCCACCTCGGCCACCTGGCGGCCAGCGGCGATCCCCGCGGCTGGGTCCGCGGCGGGGAGCTGACCCCGATCCAGCGCTACGCGAGGATGTTCGCCGGTTGGGGGCTGAAGGGCCTCGACGGCACCGCCTGGTATCACCCGCGCCGGCTGACCATCGACGCCGGGGCGGTGGCCAACGGCAACGCCAACCCCGCGCAGAAGGTGCTCAACGTGAGGGCGGTCCACGGTGACGACCTGCCGCGCAGGATGCGCATCTACGCGTTCGCGGCGGCGCTGGGCAACCAGCGGGTGGTCGACGGCGCCGCGGCGCTCGCCGATCAGTCGAACATCCCCAAGGGCCGGGTCAAGCTGATCGACCGCAGCGCCACCTACGCGCACAACGACCCCAACTCGGCGGCGCCGGACAACGCCTTCGTCAACCATCTGATCCCCTTCCTGGGCAAGATCGCCCGCGGCCGCTAGCTTTCCAGCCCGGAGATGCCGTGGGCGCGGCCGATCGGCGGCCGGCCGCCGAGGGTCCGGCGCGCCCCAATCCCGCTCCCCCGGCGAAAGTGAAGATAAGCATCCATACGATGCTTAACTTCAGTTTCGGCGGAGGCGCTCAGGAATCGGCCAGGCAGGCCTCAGCGGCCGCCGCGCCGGAGCGGGTCGCGCCCTCCATGTGGATGTGGCCGACGCCGGCGATGTCGGTGCAGGCCCAGTGGATCGGACCGACCGGGCGGCGCAGGTCGGGGCCGAAGCGGGTCAGCCCGCCGACCCCGAAGCTGGTGCCGTAGGCGCCCCTGGTCCATTCCTCTCCCGACCACTGGGTCTCGATGAAGTCGGTGGGCTCGAGCGCCTGCCCGCCGACGTACTTCGCCATCCCCTCCAGCACGGCGGCACGCCGCTCGGCCGCCTCCAGACGCTCGGCCCGCTCGGCGACCTCGCCCGCGAGGAAGGTGCAGAGCACGGCGGCCGACCCCGAAGGCGGGGAGTTGTCGTAGAGCTCGCGAACCAGCTCGCCGGGGGCGAAGCCCTGCCCCGAGAGCCCGTCCTCTCGCCAGAAGGGCCTCTCGTAGACGGCGAGGATCTTGTTGACGCTGCCCTGCGAGAGGTGCTGTTCCATGCGCAGGCGCCAGGCCGGCAGCGCCGGGGCAAAGCGGATCGCCGCGGTCAGGTTGGGCGGGACCGCGAGGATCGCGCGCCGCGCCGCGACGCGGTGCTCCCCCGCGTCCACCTCGACGCCCTCCTCGCTCCATCGGACCTCCCGGGCCGGTGCGCCGAGCAGCACCCGCTCTCCGAGCTCTTCGGCCATCCGCAGGCAGATGAGCTGCGAGCCGCCGCTGACCCGGTAGGCGAGGCACTGGTCCGGCTCGAATAGCTCGTAGGTC
This sequence comes from Solirubrobacterales bacterium, assembly GCA_046330315.1. Lineage (GTDB taxonomy): Bacteria > Actinomycetota > Thermoleophilia > Solirubrobacterales > 70-9 > JAXLSZ01. Next base: position 88,654 of record JAXLSZ010000006.1, on the reverse strand, counting down.
CCGCCGGCGCCGGAGATCATCCACAGGCCCTGCAGCAGCGAGAAGGCGTTGGCCGGCTTGGCCAGGAACCCGCCGGCCAGCCAGGACCGCAGCAGGCCGCGGGCCAGGTCGTCGCTGACCTCGCGCCGCAGCCACTCCTCGAAGGTGATCGCGTCCAGCTCGCGGGCCCGCGGGTGCTCCCACGGGGCCTCGGGGTCGAGCTCCTTGGCGAGCGCGTCGAGCTCTCCGTCGGCCTCCGCGAAGGCGCGCTCGGAGCGCTCTCCCAGCGGCGCGTCGTGGCCCCTGTAGCGGCGCACCTCGCCGCCGGCGGGGTCGATGTAGACGTGCTCGCCCCCGCGCTCGCACTCGAACAGCCCGACGCCGAGCTCCTCGCAGAGCGCGTGCATCGCCGACTGGTAAGGGGCGATCCACTGGCCTCCCAGCTCGTTCGCCTCGCCGCCGATCTCGGTGTTCCAAAGGCGCCCGCCCACCCGGTCGCGAGCCTCCAGCACCGCAACCTCGCGCCCCTCCCTGGCGAGGGCGCGCGCCGCGGTCAGGCCGGCCACGCCGGCGCCCACCACCGCGACGTCGACCTCCCGGCCGTTCATCTTCCCCCTGCGCTCAGCCGGCCCTCTCGCCGCCCACCGCGCCCGGCGATCAATCGGGCTGTGGGACGATCCGGATGTAGGGCTTCGGGGACTCCCACCCGTCGGGGTAGGTCTCCCTGGCCTCCTCGTCGGAGACCGAGCCGGCGATGATCACGTCGTCGCCCTGCTGCCAGTTGACCGGAGTGGCGACCTTGTGCTTCGCGGTGAGCTGGAGCGAGTCGATCACCCGCAGCACCTCGTCGAAGTTGCGCCCGGTGGTCATCGGATAGACGAGGATCAGCTTGACCTTCTTGTCGGGGCCGATCACCACCACGTTGCGGACCGTCTGGTTGTCCGCAGGGGTGCGGTCGAGCGGGTCGCCCTCGACCTCGGCGGGCAGCATCCCGTAGAGCTTGGACACTTCGAAGCCGGTGTCGGCGATCAGCGGGTAGTTGGGCGCCGCGCCCTGGGTCTCCTCGATGTCCTTCGCCCACTCGTCGTGGCTGTCGGCCGGATCCACCGAGAGCCCGATGATCTTCACGCCCCGTCTGTCGAAGTCGGGCTTGATCCGGGCCATGTAGCCGAGCTCCGTCGTGCAGACCGGGGTGAAGTCCTTGGGATGGGAGAACAGGACCGCCCAGCTGTCGCCGATCCAATCATGGAAGCGGATCGGGCCCTCCGTCGTCTCCGCCTCGAAGTCCGGGGCGGTGTCGCCGATTCTCAGTGCCAACTTCTCCTCCTTGGGTCAAGGGTGGTGCCGGGATCCCTCCTAGCCTACGAGAATCTCGCATCCCGGTTCTCGGCTCGCGCGCCGGGACGCGAGTCCTGCCGCGCGTCCAACGCACTCAGGATCTTCCCGGGATCCTCCGATGCTGATCTCAGGGTCGCCGGCTCTGATCCCGGCGACCGTGCACGGACCCCGATCGAAAGTGGCCAAGCCCGGACTTCTCCCCTCCCGCGGTTCCGCGGCCCCGGCCGCGGCAGCGCTGGTCGCGGCGCTCTGCCTGCCCGCGCTCCCGGCGCCGGCGGGCGCCGCGGCGCTGCGCCCGCGGGCTGCCGTCCTGCGCCGCGCCGAGTTGCGGGGCGCCGTCCTGCGCCGCGCCGAGTTGCGGGGCGCCGTCCTGCGCCGCGCCGATCCGCGGGGCGTGCGCGCCTACTGGACGCAGCGGCGGATGCGGCGGGCCGCGGCGCTGCCCCTCCTTTCCCCGGAGGGTGCCAGGGGCCCGCGGGCCGCCGCGGCCGCGGCGGGGGCGCGGACCAGCGCCGTGGAGACGGGGACCGGGGACCCGACCGCCTACCCGGCCAGCGCCAACGGGGTCGTCTTCGGGACCTACGCGACCGGGTCCGGGGAAGAGGACTTCCGCTGCTCGGGGAGCGTCGTGAACGCCCCGGCAGGCAACCTCGTGCTGACCGCCGGACACTGCGTGGTCGACCCCGAGACCGGGACCGAGGCGACCAACCTCGCCTTCGTCCCGGGCTACCGCTCGGGTTCGGAGCCCTTCGGCGAGTGGCCGGCGACCTCGATCGCCACCACGGCGGCCTGGCGGAACAGCGCCGGGACCGCGGAGACCGACGAGGCCGGGGACCTGGCGATTTTCTCGGTGGCGCCCAGGTCCTCCGACGGCGCCGGCCTCGAGCACACCGTCGGGGCGCTTGGCATCGCCTTCGACCGCCCCCGGCGGCAGACCTACGTGCAGTACGGCTATCCGGCGGAGTCGCCCTACGACGGCAGCCGGCTGCTTGGCAACTCGTCGTCCTACGCCTTCGGCGACGCCTACTTCTCGCCGCCCACCCTGGGCATCGAGAGCGGGTTCACGGGCGGGTCCAGCGGTGGCCCGTGGACGGTGGGCTCGCCTCCGGTCGCCGTCTCGGTGACCGCCTACTACTACACCTCGGTGCCGGGCTACCTGTTCGGCCCCTACTTCGGCACGCTCGCCCGCGGCCTCTTCGAGAAGGCGGGAGGGAACGGCGCCGGTTCGCGGCCCCGGCTGGGCCTGCGGATCCTCTCGGTCCGGCGCCATCCCGGCGCCGGTGCCGCGACGGTCGTCGTCCTGCTCAGCGGGCCGGGGCGGTTGACGCTCGGCGGGGCGTCGGTGCGCAGCGCCGCGGCTGCCGCCGAGGGCGCGGGGAGGTTCCGCGTCGCGCTGCGGGCCCGCGGCCGGACGGCGCGCCGCCTGCGCCGCAGCGGGCGGGCCCGGGTTCCCTTCCGCATCTCCTTCCGGCTGCGCCGCGGCGCACGGTTCGACCGCCGCGGTGTGCTAACCCTGGTCCACCGCTGAGCACCCAGCGGCGCCGCCCGGGCGCCGGAAGAAAGGAGACCGATGGACATCTTCGAGATCGAGCAGAAGGAGACCCTGAGCCGCGAGGAGGCCGCCGAGCGGCTGCGCGGTCTGGCCGACATGCTGGCCCGCCACAACGACGTCGAGTTCGAGCGCGAGGGGATGAAGATCACCGTCCACATTCCCGACGAGGTGCGGATGAAGGTCGAGCTCGAGGTCGAGACCGACGAGCGGGAGCTGGAGATCGAGCTGAAGTGGTGAGAGCCGGCAGCCCGCCCGTCCGGTGCCTGGGGGGCGGATGGCCCGCGTGAGCTCGCGCGTGTCGCTCGGCGGCTCCGCCGAGCAGGTCGCGGGCCGCTGCGCCCGTGTCCTCACCGAGCTCGGCTGGGACGTCGCCACCCCCGCGGAGGGCCGGCTCGTGGGGGAGGAGGATCCCGCCTGGGTCCCGTGCAAGAACGCGCCCTCGAGGGTCAGCATGGAGCTGCGCGGGGAGGCGCCGGGGCGCACCGAGGTCTCCGTGACCGTCTCGGCCCCGGGCTTCGGCCCCCCGGCCGCCGGACGCCTGAGGCGGCAGCTCGCGGCGCTCGAGGAGAGGCTGGCCGGCTAACCGGCCGCCCGGTCGAGCTCGGCCACCAGGGCCCTCACCCGGCCGGAGATCTCCTCGCGCGCGGCGCGGACCTCCTCGAGCGGCCGCCCGCGCGGGTCGGCGAGGTCCCAGTCGAGATAGCGGCGGCCGGGGACGTAGGGGCACTCGTCGCCGCAGCCCATCGTCACGACGACGTCGGCCCACTCGGCGTCGGCCCGCTCGAGGCGTCGCGGGACCCGCCCGGATAGGTCGATTCCCAGCTCGGCCATCGCCGCGACCACCTCGGGGTGCACGCGCCCGGCCGGCGTGGTCCCGGCAGAGCGCGCCGCGTGGCGCCCGCCGGCGGCGGCCGAGAAGAGCGCCTCGCTGATCTGGGAGCGCCCGGCGTTGTGCAGGCAGACGAAGAGGACGTTGGCCATCAGGACCCCGCTCCCTCCGCTGCTGCGCGCCCGCCGCGGACCAGCCGGTAGGCGAGGGCGCCGAGCACCGCCCCGAGGAGGGGGCCGGCCAGATAGACCCAGAAGTCGTCCCACTCGCCGCTTGCGACCGCGGGACCGAGGCTGCGGGCCGGGTTCATCGAGGCGCCGGTCACCGGGCCGCCGAAGAGGGCGTCCAGGCCGACCGTTCCCCCGATCGCGATCGCCGCGGCGGCGCCCACCGCCCGGGTGTCGGTGGCCACCGCCGTGATCACGAACATCAAAAGCGCCGTCAAGATCGTCTCGTAGAGCACGGCGCTGCCGGCCCCGACGGTCGGCACGGTGGCGCCGAGGTTCGCCGGCTGATCGGGCCACACCGCGAGCAGCACGAGCGCCGCGGCGATCGCGCCCGCGCACTGGGCGCCGACGTAGGCGGCGGCCTCCCGGCCGGGGAAGTGGCGGGCCACCACGAAGGCCGCGGTGACCGCCGGGTTGATGTGGGCGCCGGAGAGGTGGCCGGTGGCATAGACCATGACCATGATCACCAGGCCGAAGGCCAGCGCGACGCCCACCGATCCCAGCGTGCCGCCGTAGCTCGCGTTTGCGACCACGGCGCCGCAGCCCGCGAAGACGAGGGCGAAGGTGGCAAGCGCCTCGGCGGCGCAGCGCCTGGGCAGGTCGGGTCTCACCGGGTGGAGAATAAACCTTGACATTCGTCAATACAATCGATATATATAAATAGATGGCTGTCGATCTGGAGCTCGCCCCCAAGCGGAAGCGCCCCGCCGGCGAGCCCTGCTGCCGGCCGGTCGCATATCCCGAAGTGGAGCGCCGCTCCGCGGAGCGGATGGCGGTGATCGCCAAGGCCCTTGGCGACCCGATCCGCCTCCAGCTCGTGGACGTGCTGCGAAAGCACGCGGGCAAGGTCTGCGTCTGCGAGCTGGTGCCCCTGTTCGACCTCTCCCAGCCCACCGTCTCCCATCACCTCAGGGTGCTGCGCGAGGCGGGGATCGTCGATTCCGAGCGGCGCGGGCTGTGGGCCTACTACTACGTGAAATCCGGGGCGCTGGAGGAGATTGCCGCATGGCTGAGCTAGACGAAGAGATCAGGGAGACGGTCCGCGCGCGCTACGCGGCGGCGGCCAGCGCGGTCAGCGAGGCCCGCGCGGGTGGAGGAGGCTGCTGCGCGGGGCCGGGCGAGGACAGCGCAGCGGATGCCTCGGGTTCCGGAGGCTGCGGCTCCGGGGCGGGGGTCTCCGAGGCCGGCGGCGAAGGGACGACGGCCGGCGGTTGCGGCACAGAGGCCGGCGGCGAAGGGACGACGGCCGGCGGTTGCGGCACAGAGGCCGGCGGCGAAGGGACGACGGCCGGCGGTTGCGGCACAGAGGTCGCCGCCGGGTCCTTCGGAGCGGCGCTCTACGAGTCCGATCAGCGGGAGAGCCTGCCGGAGGCCGCCAAGCTGGTCTCCCTCGGCTGTGGCAACCCCACCGCCGTAGCCGAGCTGCGCGAGGGTGAGACCGTGCTCGACCTCGGGTCCGGGGGCGGCATCGACGTGCTGCTCTCGGCCCGGCGGGTGGGGCCGACCGGGCGTGCCTTCGGTCTCGACATGACCGACGAGATGCTCGACCTTGCGCGGCGCAACCGGAGCGAGGCCGGGATCGAGAACGCCGAGTTCCTGAAGGGGACGATCGAGGACATCCCGCTCCCCGACTCCTCGGTCGACGCGGTCATCTCCAACTGCGTGATCAACCTTTCCGCCGACAAGCCCGCGGTGCTCCGCGAGGCGGCCCGGGTGCTGAGGCCCGGAGGGCGCTTCGCCGTCTCCGACGTGATCGCCGACCCCGGCATGGACGAGGCCACCCGCCGCGACATGGCCCAGTGGACGGGCTGCATCGCCGGGGCCCTGACCGCGGAGCAGTTCCGCGAGGAGCTCGTCCGGGCCGGCTTCGAGGAGGTCGAGATCGAGGAGACCCACCGCGTCCACGACCAGGCGGCCTCGGCGCTGATCCGCGCCCGCAAGCCGCCGCGATGAGCGTCGGCGCCGCGACCGTGAAGGGACCCCGGGATCTCCGCCGCGACCGGGAGGGCTGACGCCGGGCCGTGTGGGAGGGGGCCTCGGTGCCGACCCGGAGGGTGGACTTTGCGCAGGCGACCAGGATCGTCCGGCCCCGAACCCTGGCCGCGGGTCAGGCGCCGACCAGGTCGCGGCGGCGGAAGGCCTCCAGACCCGCCAGGGCGGCGAGCACGCCCACCGACGCCATGACGACCGAGGCGAGAGGGTCGAACGGCTCGCTGGGAACCAGGGCGAGCCAGTGGAACGGGGAGACGGCGAGCACCCACTCGGGCGCCTTGACGATCGCCCCGGTCTGCTCCCACAGGTAGGCGCCGCCGACCAGCCCGAAGGCGATCGCCCCCGTGTGGCGCGGGGCCAGGGCGAACCCCATCACCGCGAGCCCGAGGAAGAGGGCGACCACCGGCAGGGTGTTGCCCGCGGCCTCGAGCATGTCGGGAAGGCCGACGCCGGAGTCCTTGACCGCCGCTCCGGCCCAGGCGGCGAGCGCCATCGCGGTGCCGGCGATCGCCGCGCACCCCAGCGCCACGACCACCCTCGCGCCCAGCCAATGGCGCCGTCCGGTCGGGGTCGTCAGCAGGGTGTCGAGACGCCCGGTCGTCTCCTCCTCGCGGGCGGCGGTCGCGTGGGTGACCGCGTAGATCGCCAGGGCGACCGCCAGGAAGACGAAGACGAGCGCCAGGTACCCCTCGGCGCTGGCGATGTCGACCCTGGCGCTGGTGGTGCTGCGCACGTGGGCCCGGATGCCGGCCGAGTTGCGGGCGATGTCGGCCACCGCCTTGGAGATGAAGCCGAAGACGAAGGCGGTGAGCGCGAGCCCGGCCGACCACCCGATGAGCCCGTTCAGGGACTCGCGAAGCGAGAGCCCCGCCACCGACCCGAGCCCGGCGTGGCGGGGGGCGCGGTCGTCGCTGTGGGCGAGGGTGGCGGCGCCGAGGTCGCGGCGCGCCGCCAGGCGAGCGCTCGCCGCCGCGAGCCCGGCGATCCATGCCACCATCGGGACCAGCGCCACGGGCCGGGCGCCGGTCAGCGGGCGCATCTCCTCGATCCAGCCCAGAGGGGTGAGCCAGCGCAGCCACTCCAGGCTCGCCGAGCCGTCCGCGGCGACGCGGACCAGGAAGGCGGCCGCGAAGACTGCGCCCGCCAGCGCCGCGGCCTCGCGACGCGTGGGGGCGATCTGAGAGGTCAGCGCGCCGACCACGGCGAAGGCCGGGGCGGCCAGCGCCAGCGCCAGCGCCAGCCACAGCGCCCCGGCCAGCGGGACGTCGCCGGGGACAGCGGCGGCGGCGAGGATCGCCAGCGCCGTCATCGCGAAGATCACGGCGGCCCCGGCCCCGACCCCGGCCAGGGTGGCGAGCGTCGCCCTTGCCGCGGTGAGCGGGGCGGCGAGCAGTGTCTCCCAGCGGCCCCGGTCCTCCTCGCCGCGCAGCAGCCGGGTCGCCACCAGCAGGCCCCAGATGCCGGTGATCAGGGGCATCAGCCCGAGGGTGCGCCAGGCCAGGAAGCCGCCGATCCGGTCTATCTGCGGGCCCGGGCCGAAGAGCGCCCGGATCCCGCTGTTGGCCGAGAAGCTGCGCAGCAGCTCCGCCCGCTCGGCCGGCGTGCCGTAGGTGGACCTGAAGGCGAACACAGTGGCGACCACGGTGAGGGCGAAGACGCCCCCCCAGACGATCGCCCCCCTGGCGAGCTGGCGGAAGGCGAGCCCGGCGACGAGCGAGCCGCGGCGGGGGGCCTCAGTCCTCGGCGCCATAGCGGGCCAGGAAGAGGTCCTCGAGGGAGGGCTCGCGGCTGGTCAGATGGATCGGCCGGGCCGGCGCGATCGCCTCCAGGACGGGGGCGATCGGGCCGTGTACGTGGAAGCTGAGGCGGCGGCCGTCCACCCGCACGTCCTCGACCCCCTCCAGTTCCTCCACCTCGGGGACCTCGCCGGGGAAGGTCGCGTCGATTCTCACCGCGCTGAGGTGGCGCAGCTCCTCGAACGTCCCCACCTCGACGAGCCTTCCGCGGCGCAGCAGGCCGACCCGGTCGGCGCTGGCCTCGACCTCGATCAGCAGGTGGGAGGAGAGGAAGACGGTCTGGCCACGCTGCTTGGCCTCGGCAAGGCACTCGCGGAAGACGACCTTGCGCAGCGGGTCGAGCCCGCTGGTCGGCTCGTCGAAGATCAGCACGTCGGCGCGTTTCATGAAGGCGGCGATCAGCGCCACCTTCTGGCGGTTGCCGGTCGAGAAGGCGCGGACCTTCTTGTCGGGTTCGAGCTCGAAGCGCTCGATCAGCTCGTCGCGGTAGCCGGCGTCGAAGCCGCCGTGCAGGTTGCCGAGCAGGTCGAAGGTCTCGTGCGCGGTGAGCTGCGGCCAGAGGGCCGGGTCGGCGGGGACGACCGCGACGTGGCGGTGCGCCTCGACCGGGTCCGACCAGGCGTCGTGGCCGTGGATCCGCGCCGACCCGGCGCTGGGGCGGATCAGCCCCAGCAGCAGCCGGATCGTCGTCGTCTTGCCAGCTCCGTTGGGGCCCAGGAAGCCGAAGACCTCCCCGGGCGGGATCCGCAGGTCGAGCGAGTCCAGGGCCGTGGTGGCGCCGAAGTGCTTGCTCAGGCCGGAGGCCTCAATGACCGCGGCCATCGCAGCCTCTCAGGACCCCGTCCCGCCGCCTGACCCTGTCCCGGCGCCCCCGGTTAGGAGGCCAGCGCCTCGTCGAGCTGCTTGCGGACGCCGTCGCAGACGACCTCGGCGTCCGGGTTGTAGCGCTCCGAGGAGAGCACCCCCAGCAGCACCTCGGCGTCCTCCCTGCTCAGGGTGATGGTGATGATCTGCTCGTTCACGTGTGACCTCCAGGTGGCGGGGCATTCTCGGTTACCGGGAATCGTCGCAGGCCTGCCACCCGGCTGCGAAGCGCTCGGCCAGGGCGGTGATGGTGAGCGACGGGTTGACCCCCGGGTTGGCCGGGATCGCCGAGGCGTCGGCGACGTAGAGGCCGGGGTGCCCGAAGACCTCGTGACGGGGGTCGATCACCCCCACGGCGGGTGAGGCGCCGATCACCGCGCCCCCGAGCACGTGCGCGGTGACCGAGAGGTTGCCGATGCTCTCGGGGAGGAGGTTGAGCGGCCGGCCTCCCTGCGAGCGCGCGTACGCGCGGGTGACCCGGTTGGCCACCGGCAGGTAGCTCGGCGCCCTGCGGCCGGCGACCGCCTCGGAGCGAAGCGCCCGTCTCCAGGGGCGGACCGGGCTGCGGCCCCAGCGGAACCGCAGCTCGTTGTCGGCGCGCTGCATCACGGTCAGCGCGGTGAAGCGCTCCTCGAAGCGGCGGGCCCCTAGCAGGCGGAGGTGCTCGGCGGGTTGGGAGAGGATGGCGGCCGCGGTGGCGAGGGCCCGCACGCCCGGCCGCCCGCCGTCGGTGAGAGGGCCGAGCTGGACCCGCAGGAGGCGCCCTCCGCTCCGGTAGCGGTTCTGAGTGACGTGGGTGAGCGGGTCGGGGTGGAAGTCCGAGCTGATGGAGGGGCCATCGAGCAGGTCGACGTCGCGATCCTCGGCGAGCACCCCGGTGACGGCCTCCGAGTTGGTGCGGACCCGGTGGCCGAGGCGCCCGGACACCCGGGGCAGGCTCCCGAGGTCGTCGCGGCAGCGGAACAGCAGCTCGAGGGTGCCGAGCACGCCGGCCGCCAGCACGACCCTGCGCGCGCGGAGCGCCGGCCTCTTGCGCCGCGGTGCCAGCGGGTCCTCGGAGCGCAGCTCGTAGCCGCCGCCTTCGAGGGGGGTCAAGGCGGAGACCCGGTGCCTGGGGAGGATCCGCGCGCCCCTGGCCTCGGCGAGGTGGAGGTAGTTGAGGTCGAGGGTGTTCTTGGAGCCGTAGGGGCAGCCGGCCAGGCACCCGCCGCAGAGGCGGCAGCCGGTCCGCGGCGGCCCCTCACCGTCGAAGAAGGGGTCCGCAGAGACGCGCCGGGGCCCCTCGCCGAAGAAGACCCCCAGCGGCACCGGGCCGAAGCTCTCCTCGGCGCCCAGCTCGGTCGCGGCGGCGCGCAGGTGATCGTCCTGCTCGGAGAGGTGGGGGTTGACGACCCGGCCGAGCATTCTCGATGCGGTCTCGTAGTGGGGAGTCAGCTCTCCCTCCCAGTCGGCCAGCCCGCGCCAGGCCGGGTCGCCGAAGAACTCGGGCCCGGGCCGCAGCAGCACCGCCGCCCAGACGATCGAGCCGCCCCCGACGCCGCTCGCCCCGATGATCCCGACGTGGCGGAAGACGCGCTCCCAGAAGTAGCCGCGCAGGCCGAGCCCGGGCTGCCAGAGGAAGGCTCGGAGCGATCGCCGCGCCGCCTGGATGTCGCCCGGCGCCAGCCGCCGACCCGCCTCGAGGACGGTCACGCGGTAACCGCGCTCGGCGAGCCGCAGGGCGCTGGCCGCCCCGCCGAACCCGCTGCCGACGATCGCCACGTCGCAGTCGAAGGCCGGCTCTCCCAACGCTCAGGGGTGAAAGACGATGAGATCGGACACCGCGGGGCGGCAGAGAAGTCTGGCCGTCCGCTTGGCGGGAGCCCGCGCCACGTAGTCCGCGCCGATGCTGTCGGCGAGCATGTGGATCTTCCACCGGCCCGATGCGTCGGAGCTGGCGGCGCCGATCGTCAGCGGGTGCCCCAGCGGGTTGTCGCGGACCCGGAGCTGCACCTTCCTGCCGGCGCTGCACGCCTTCTTCGGGGACTTGACCCGGCCGTAGAAGAGCAGGGTCGAGGTCGCGGAGTCAAAGCGCTCGAAGGCGCTGACCGTGGCGCCGACCCGCGGCTTTGCGGCTGCCCCGGCACCCGCCGCCAGGGCGGCGGCGGCGAGGATCGCGGCGAGGGAGGCGGCGATCCACCGCGGGAATCCAGCTCCGTGCCTCATCGAGCGATCTCCATCGGTTGCGTCACACTATCGCCCACCGTGAGTCGAGGAAAGGCAGGGAAGGCGGCGGTCCTGGGGCTGGCGGCGCTCTGCGCGATCTCCGCGGCGGGGGTCGGCGCCGCACCGGGGGCGGCGGGCGCGGCGGGTGCGGGCGCGGCGGGTGCGGGCGCGGGGGCGGCGGGCGCGGCGGGTGCGGGCGCGGGGCGGCGGGCGCGGGCGCGGCACACCGGCCACAGACCGTGCCGGCCCTGCGCCACTGGCGCCCGGCGGGGAGGCTCGCACCCCGGGCGCCGCTGCGGGTGGTGGCGCGCGGCCCGGCGCTGCGCGAGGCGCGGCTGCTGGCGGCCGACCTCGCCGCGGCCATCGGCTCGACGGTCCGGGCTGTCTCCGGGCCCGCGCCTCGAAGGGGGGACGTGACGATCTCGGTTGGCGTGCGCACCGGCCTGGGCCGGGAGGGATACCGGCTGCGGATCGGGCGCACCTTCGCGATCGAGGCCTCGCGCGCCGCCGGCGCCTTCTACGGGGGCCAGACGCTGGTCGAGCTCCTCCAGGGAGGTGCCGACCCGCCCCGCGGGGTCGCGGTGGACCGGCCGCGCTACCCCGAGCGCGGCCTGATGATCGACCTCGGCCGCCGCACCTACCGGATGGCCTGGGTCAGGCGGGAGATCCGTCAGCTCGCGCACCTGAAGATGAACCTCCTCCACCTCCACCTCAGCGACGACCAGCGCTGGGGCATTCGCAGCCGCCGCCATCCCGGGCTAGCCTCGCCGGGGGCCCTGACCATCGCCCAGGTGCGCTCCCTGGTCGCCTTCGCCAGGCGCCGCCACGTCACCGTCGTGCCCGAGATCGACATGCCCGGCCACATGGGCGCGCTGCTCGCCCAGCACCCGGGGCTCGCCCTGCGCAGGCCGGGCGAGGACCCCTCGGCCCCCTCGAGCAGGCTGGACGTGACGAATCCCGCCGCCGTGCGCTTCGCCGAGGGGATCGTGCGCGAGTACCTCCCCCTCTTCCCGGGCCCCTACTGGCACGTGGGGGCCGACGAGTACCTACCGGACGCGGCCCTTGGCGACTACCCGCAGCTTGCCTCCTACGCGAGGGCCCGCTACGGCCGCGGCGCGGTGGCGAAGGACGCGGTGCTCGGCTTCGTCAACCGCATCGACCGGCTCGTCCGCGCCCACGGAAAGACCCTGCGCGCCTGGCACGACGAGCTGGGCGGGGGCGCGGCGGTGACCCCGCGGGCCGACATCGTGGTCGAGTGGTGGACGCCGATCTCGCCGCTATCCGACCTGACGCCGCCGGCCCCGGCCGAGCTGCTCGCGGGCGGCCACCGGATCCTCAACTGCGGGTGGTTCCCGACCTACTTCACGGGGAGCGCCGGGCCGGTCGAGGGAAAGCCCGACATGCGCTCCGCCTACGAGGGGTGGTCCGTCAACCAGTTCGCCGGGCCGACCGTTGGAGGCAGCGAGATCGCCCCGCGCAGCCTCGTTCCGCCCCGCTCGCGGCGGAACCTCGGGGCCAAGGTCAACGCCTGGGAGGACACCGACCTCGGCGACGCCGAGCTTCGGGAGGGGCTGCTTCCCCGTCTCGCGGTGATCGCCCAGAAGACCTGGGGCTCGCGGCCGCTGACCCCGAGCTACGACGCCTTCCACAGGATCGTCGCGCGCCTCGGCGAGCCGCCCGCGAGCCGCTGAGACGGCGGAGCGCCGCCGTCCCCGGCCCCCTGTGTGTGGACTTCCGGGGTCCAGGGCAGAAGAACTTCACACACCGCGGCGGGGAGGCCGGGCCTGGCGCTCGCCGCCGCCGCGAAGGCGAGCGACAGGCACGTGGCGGCGATCGGAGCCCCACCGATCGGCATCGGAGATGACGCCGACGGCGGCACGCATCGGCTTTCAAGCTTCAAGGGCGCCCGCAGCCGTGCCGATGGACGGGCGAGATGCTCATGCCCAGGAGCGCAAGACGGGCCGCCTCCGCGAAGGCGGAGGACCCGGCCGCGGCCGCGGGCACCGCGGAGGGGCATCCGGTCCTCGCCGCGGAGCCCGGGGGCACGCCGACCCGCCGCCAGCGCATCTACATCAGGCTCCACCTAAAGCTGGTCCTGGTGATCGGGGTCGCGCTCACCTGGGCGCTGCTCTCGCTGTGGCTGGCGATCCCCTGGATCGATCAGCTCAGCCAGTCGATCACGATGGTCGGGGCGATTGCGGTGATCGGGGGGATCGCGATCGTCCCGGGCTACCTCAACGCCAACCTGATCACCTCGCTGCTGGTCGACCGCCCGCCGCCGCTCCGCTTTGACGTCGCCTTCCCGGATCTGACGGTGGTTGTCGCCTGCTTCAACGAGGAGGCAACCGTCGAGGAGACCCTCGACTACGCGCTTCGCTCCGACTACCCCGGCGAGCTGCGGGTCATCGTCGCCGACGACGGCTCCACGGACCGGACCGTCGAGCTGGCCCGCGAGCGGGCCGAGTCCGACCCGCGGATCGAGGTGCTCGAGCTCCGCCACAGCGGCAAGGCGCTGACCCTGAACGGGGCCCTCGAACAGGTCAGGACGCCGCTGGTGGCAACCGTGGACGCCGACACCCTGCTGATGCCCTCCTCCTTGAAGCGGATCGTCGCCAGGCTGCTGATCTCGCCGCCGGACACCGTCGCGGTGGCAGGCGCGGTGTTCGTGCGCAACTCGCGCGAGAACTGGATCACCCGCGCCCAGGAGTGGGACTACTTCCTGGGGATCGCCTCGGTGAAGCGCCAGCAGGGCCTCTTCCAGGGCACGATGGTCGCGCAGGGGGCCTTCAGCGTCTACCGGCTGGCGGCGCTGAACGGGGTGGGGGGGTGGCCGGACCGGATCGGCGAGGACATCGTGCTGACCTGGGCGATGATGCGAAAGGGCGGCCGGGTCGGCTACGAGCGCACCGCGATCGCCTTCACCGGGGCGCCCGACACGATGAGGGGTTTCGCCCGCCAGCGGCGCCGCTGGGCCCGGGGGATGATCGAGGGCCTCCACGAGCATGGCCGGGCGCTTGTATCCGAGGGCCGCTCCAACGTGCACGCGGTGCTCGTCAACTTCATCTTCCCCTACGTGGACCTGGTCTACTCGATCGCTTTCCCGATCGGGATAGTCCTCGCCTGCTTCGGCAACTTCGCGATCGTCGGGCCGATGACGCTGGCCGTGCTCCCCCTCAACATGCTGCTCAGCCTGATCATGTTCAGGCTGAGCCGGGACTCCTTCAGGGCGCTGGGTCTGCACGTCCGCCAGAACCGGGTGGGCTACCTCGGCTACCTGCTCACCTACCAGCTCTTCATGTCCCCGATCTCGGTCGCCGGCTACGCGCAGGAGCTGTTCGGGACGAAGCGCAACTGGTGAGGCCGCCGCGCGGCGGCGGCTCTAGCCTCCGGCCAGGAGGTCGAGGATCGCCTCGTGGGTCTCGGCCGGGGCCTCCACCTGAGGGACGTGGCCGCAGTCGAGAACCAGATGGCGTGCCTCGGGGAGCACCTTGCCGACGTGCTTCATGAAGCCGACCGGCACGAGTTGGTCGTGCCTGCCCCAGACGAACAGGCAGGCGGGCCGCATCGTGGCAAGCCTCGTCCACAGTCCCTCGGAGCCGTGGGGCTCGTCGAGGTAGATGTTGCGCGCCGCCTCGTAGAAGGCGACCCGCCCGCGCGGGGTCAGGAAGGAGCGCAGGAACTCGTCCACCCCGGCCGCCGACCAGCCCCCCCGGCCGCCCGGGACCAGGCTGCGGACCAGCGGCTCGGTGATCGCCCGCGGGGCCGGCTGGATCAGGCCGAGCTTGGGCAGGGGGGCCGCCAGAAGCCAGCGCCAGCGGCGGTCGCGCAGCCAGGCCAGCGCCGGGGCCAGCAGGGCGACCCTGCCGACCCGGCCGGGGTCCAGCAGCCCGAGCTCGATCGAGACCCGCCCGCCCATGCTGTTGCCGATCAGGTGGGCGCGCTCGATCCCCAGCGAGTCGAGCAGGCCGGTCACCGCCCGGGCGAAGTAGGGGGCGTCATAGGGGGCGTTGATCGGCTTCTCGGACTCGCCGAAGCCCGGCAGGTCCATGGCGATCACCCGGTAGCGGTCGGCGAGGGCCGCGATGGTCGGCAGGAAGGAGGCCTTGGTCCCGCCGAGGCCGTGCACGCAGACCACCGCGCCGCCGCTCCCCGCCGAGGCCGTGGAGATCCGCCCGGATGCGGTGCGGACCGTGTCGAAGCGCAGCCCCTCCTCCTCGGCGATGCCACTGGTCGAGGCCAGGAAGCCGACCCCGAGGTGGAGGTTCTGGCGGACCCGGAGCCGGCCCTCCCGGAAGGCCCGCATCCCGCCCCGGAGATCCTCGGCGATCCCGGCCCAGGTGGCCGGGTCGGCGCTGAGCAGGGCGTCGGGCTGCCGTCTCGCGGCCGGTCCCAGCCCGATCTCGCGGCCGTCGATGACCGCATCCCACTCGCCCTCGCCCTCGACGCTCAGACGGACGCGGGCCGACCCCCCGGGGACGTCGATGACGTCGGCGTCGAAGCGCTCCACGAGCCTCGCGAGATCGGCCGGCGGTTGGCGCTGTGTGTGGCGAGGCCCGCTTGTCCGGGTGGCGCTCACGACCCGAGAGTATGCGGAGCGGCCCAGCGGCAGCCGGACACGGAGCGGCCCAGCGGCAGCCGGACACGGAGCGGCCCAGCGGCAGCCGGACACGGAGCGGCCCAGCGGCAGCCGGACACGGAGCGGCCCAGCGGCAGCCGCGGTATTGTCGCCCCATGGGGTTTCTCGACAAGCTCAAGGAGAAGGGGCGGGGGGTGGTCACCTCGGCCAAGCCGCAGGACGGTGTCCCTGCCGCGGATGCCGTCGAGGTGCGCTCCCGCCTGCTGGCGATCTCCGGCAAGGGGATCGAGACCGGCGAGGACGGCGAGGAGATCGTCGTGGCATGGTCGGCAAAGGTGTCCTCGGCCGGGGTCGGGGGTGCGGAGTCCGAGTACCGCTACAGGGCGATCCGGATCACCCTCGAGCCGGACTCGAACACGGCAAGCGGCATCTGTTTCCGGACCGACACCGACGCCGAGATCGGCGCCGACGGCACCTTCTCCGCATCCAAGGGCTGGGAGAAGGGCCAGCACGTCGGCTCGGAGACGATGCACGTGATCGCCTGGCTTGGGCCTCACAGCACCGAGGGCGGGGCCGACGAGTCCGGCTACAAGTTCTCCTGGGGCGACCTCCGCGAGCCGGTCATGGACGCGGTCACCGGGGCCGGCTGGACCTACAAGCCGAAGCAGATCTAGCCGCCCGCCCCGCTCGGGCCTCGACCACCCGCCCCGCTCGGGCCTCGACCACCCGCCCCGCTCGGGCCTCGACCACCCGCCCCGCTCGGGCCTCGACCACCCGCCCCGCCCGACCGCGCCGCCCGCGCCTGCCGCGCCGCCCCTGCCGCCGGTTTCATTCGATCATTGGCGAGTTTGCCCGCGATAGGCGGTTCAACTCGCCAAGGTTCCGCCAAGGGGGTCCGGTGGCCCCGCAAAGGCGGTAGCCGCGCGACGTGTTGACAGCGTGTGACACACGGTGTAGTGTCGTCTGCGTGAGCCTCGGATTCGGCAGGAGAAGGCGGGGGCTGCTCGCCTCCCTGGCGCTTGCGGTCGCCCTCTGCGCTGCGGCGCCGGCGGGTACCGCGGGCGCCAAGGAGCCGCCGCCGGACGTCGCCAAGGGCCTGCACAACCAGCGATACTGCGAAATCTTCGTGGTCCGCGGCTCCCTGCCGAAGGTCACCGTCGAGGTCTGGAACACGATCGGCTTCAACCGCTGCCCGTCGAAGTGGTGGAACTCGCTGGACGCGGCAGGGCTGGCGGGCGAGCTGGGCGCATCGACCGTGCTCTTCAACGGTCCCCGCCACTGGGTGATCGACTCGGCCACCGGGCACGCCGAGAAGGTGCGCAGCTTCCACGGCCAGCGCCTCGGCCGGGTCGCGTCGATCCCGATCGGCAGCGCCGCCGACCTCGTCCCCAAGCTCTATTCCGAGCGCGTCATCGAGCGTCGCAACACCTGGAGCTGGAAGCGGGGTCGGGCGGTCTTCGAGCTGGTCTCCCCCTGCGGGGTCCGCTACATCATGCAGTCCTACTCCCAGATCAAGGACCCGAAGCTGCGGATCGGGGGCCTCCCGGCGCTCGGCGACCGGCTTGACCTGCCGGAAGGCTGGCGCTTCGTGACCCGGCGCCTCAAGCGCGACTACGACCTGGTCAGCAACGGCAAGGCCCGGATCCTTCAGGACGACCTGCTGAACACCTACCAGCGCGAGCCGGCGCCGAGGCGCCCGCGCCACCGGGTGGACCTGACGGGCGCCACGAAGACCGTCGGCTCACCGGCGCCGGGCGTGCTGGTCGACAAGGGCACGGTCAGCGGCGATCCCTTCGGCGACGGCGAGATCTCCCTGGCGGTCGCCTTCGGGGCCGCCTCGACCGTCACCGGGTCGTTCGAGATCGCGACGCCGAACGGCACGGCCTCGGGTCGCTTGCAGATGAGCTACACGATCGCCGGAAACGAGATCGACTTCAACGGGACGGCGTGCGTCGCCGGCGGCACCGGCAGGTTCAGGGGCATCCGCGGCGCCGCGCTGAAGGCGCACGACCACAACACGCTGAACGGCCAGAACGGGACGATCTCCCTGAAGGGGTTCGTCAACTACTGACCGGCGCCGACCGGCCGGCGTCCGCCCCGACGCCTGGCGCCGGCAATTGACTGGCCGGCGTCCGCCCCGACGCCTGGCGCCGGCGATGGGTCCGACCGACCCGGCCCGCTCAGGCCCCGACCGGGACGCTGCGGTGAAGGCGGGGTCTCGTGGTCGCGGCCGACCGCCGCGATGTCCTCGAAGCGCACCACCGACCAGAAGCCCCCCTCCTCGGGGAAGTCGCCGAGCTCGCTCCAGTGCAGGGGGTCGTCGGCGCGCAGTCGCCGGATGACCTCCTGGGGAGGGCCCTCCCGCCAGAGATCGAGGTCGCTAACGTCGAGGTCAGCGAGCTGAGCTGCGTCGGCGCTGACCCTCATCGGTGAACCTCCTCCTCGGGGCCGGTGCCTCTCCCGCTCGGAATCTAGCTCAGCCCCGCGCCCCGCTCGAAGCCCTCAAGGGTCGCCAGGACGAGCGGGCCGATCGCCCCGAGGTCGTAGCCGCCCTCCTGGACGATCACCGTCGGCAGGCCCAGCGCTCCGAGCGTCTCGCCGGCAGTGCGGTATCCCTCGGGGCTGACCCGCAGGGGGCTCTCCGGGTCCCCCTCGGCCGCGTCCACGCCGAGCGCCACGACCAGCGCCCGCGCTCCCGCCCCGGCGGCCCACCCGGCGAGGCGCTCCACGGCCTCCAGCCAGGGCCCGTCGTCGGCGCCCGGCTCCAGCGGCAGGTTGAGGTTGGAGCCCGCCCCCGGGCCCCGGCCGCGCTCGGCGGCGTGGCCGAGGAAGTGGGGGAACCAGCCTTCCGCGGGGTCCGCGTGGACAGAGCCGGTCATCAATCCGGGGTCCTCGTAGAAGATCGTCTGGGTGCCGTTGCCGTGGTGGGCGTCGATGTCGAGCACCGCGACGGTCTCCCCGGCCGTCCCGCGCAGTCGCGCCGCCGCCGCCGCAGAGTTGTTGAGGTAGCACGACCCCCCGAACGCGGAGCGAGCCGCGTGGTGGCCGGGCGGCCGGCAGCAGGCATAGGCGGCGGGCTCGCCGCCCGCGACCAGCTCGGCCGCGGTGAGGGCGGTGTCGAGGGCGGCGCGGGCGGCCTCCCAGGTTCCCGGCCCGATCAGGGTCATGGTGTCGTAGCAGTAGAGGCCGGCCGCGGCGGCGACCGTCCCCGGCGCCGAGGGTTCGAGCCCGCCGAGCAGGCCGGGGTGGGCGAAGAGATAGGGAACGACCCGGTCCTGGCCCGGGTCGGCGGTCAGCCCCTCGCCCTCCCACTCGAGCCAGGCCCGCGAGAGGTGGGAGACCAGGCCGGGGTCGTGCAGGGCCAGCGCCCCGTCGTCGGGGTGCTCGGCCGCGTCGAGAAACCGCCTCCCGGCGCCCTCCAGGGTGGTGCGGATGCGCTCGACCCGCTCGGCGACCTCGGTGCCCGGGGTCCGCACCCCGAGCCAGACCTCGCCCCCGGGGATGTGCAGGCGGTGGCGCTCGCTCCAGACGAGCGGCATCGTGAGGCTCACGCGGCCAGCGTATTGACAGGGCCCGAGCGGCGCGTGTAGGGTTCTAACGGTCGTTCATGAAGGACGGGTCCATGGGAGAGTTGAGGCAACGCGTCGGCGCCGACCGCGTGGTCGCGCCGGCCGGCGCCCTGCCGCAGCCGGCCGAGACGCTCGACCCCTCGGGGCCGGTCAGGCCGTACGAGACCGAGGTCTCGGCCGAGCGGCTGTGCATCGACTCGACCTCCTACCGCCAGATCCGCGAGAGCTGCGATTCCGACCCCGGCCGCATGGCGGAGCGGATCCTCGAGATCGTCGCCGGGCGCGGCAAGATGCACAACCCGGTGACCGACTCCGGCGGGGTGCTGCTCGGGACGGTGACCGCGGTCGGCGGGAAGGTGGGTCGCCCGCCTGAGGTCGGCGAGCGGGTGGTGACGCTGGCCTCCCTGACCCTGACGCCGCTGCGCCTCGAGGCGGTCACCGACCTCGACCCCGCCCTTCCCCAGGTGGGCGTGACCGGGACCGCCTACATCTGCGACAGCGCCCCCTGGGGACCGGTGCCAAGCGACCTTCCCGTCTCCACGGTTCTCGAGGTCTACGACGTCTACACCGCCGCCTCCCACACCCGCGACCTCACCCCCGAGCGAGGCACCGTCTGCGTGCTCGGGGCCGGCCACGGCGGCAAGCTCGCGCTGGCCGCGGCGCGCGACACGATGCGCGAGGGGACGGTGGCGGCGGTGGACGTGGACCCGGCGGCCGTCGAGCTGGTCGAGAAGGCGGGGCTCTGCGACGTCGGCGTCGTCGCCGACCTCCGCGACCCCCTGGCCGCGGTCGAGGCGCTGCGGACCGCCGGCGTGGGCCCGGCCGACCTGTGCGCGGTGCTGGTCAACGCGACCGGGTGCGAGCCGACCGCGATCATGCTGACGGCCGGGGGCGGCCGGGTCCTCTTCCTCTCGATGGCGACCCGCTTCTCGAGTGCCGCGCTGGCCGGGGACGGTCTCTCCTCGGATGCCCGGATGGTGGTCGGAAGCGGCTACACACCGGACCTCGGCTCCTACGCCTTCGACCTGGTCCGCGAGATGCCGGAGTTGCGCGCGGCCCTCGGGGCGCCCTTCGCGGGGGCGGCGAGGTGAGCGGCGCGCCCGGGGCCGGCGCGGCCGGGGCCGACGGCGGCGCGGCCGGGGCCGGCGCGGCAGAGGCCGACGGCGGCACGGCAGGGGCCGGCACGGCGGGGGCGGACGACGGCGGGGCGGGAGCCGTCGCCGCCCACGAGGTGCAGATGCGCTGGCGCGACCTCGACGGCCTCGGCCACGTCAACCACACCGTCGTCCTCACCTACCTCGAGGAGGGGCGCGACGCCTTCCTGCGCGGCCACGGGATCCGCCGCGAGGAGTACGTGGTGGGACGCTGCGCGGTGACCTACAGGGACGAGATCGATCCCGATCTGGGCACCGTCGAGGTTCACTGCGCGCTGGTCGAGATGGGCAACTCCAGCCTGACCACGGCCCAGCGGATCACCGACCGCTCCGGGAGGGTCCTCGTGGAGGCGGAGTTCGGACTCGTGCTCTGGGACCCGGGAGAGCGCGCTCCCCGCAGGATCAGCGACTCCGAGCGGGCCTCGCTCCGGGGTTCGGGGACGGAACTTCGGGGTTCGGGGACGGAAGGATGAGCGGGGCGCGGAGGCGTCCCGGAGCGATCGGATCGGAGGAGAGGCGATGAGGGCTTGGAACAGCGACCCGGTGGTGGTGACGGTGGCGGTGACCGGAGCCGACGTGTTCAGGGAGAACAACCCCAACATCCCCTACACGACCGAGGAGATCGCGAACTCGACCATCGAGGCCGCGGCGGCCGGGGCCACCGTGGCCCACCTGCACGTCCGCGAGGACGACGGGACTCCGAGCGGGCGCCCCGAGCTCTTCGTGGACGCCATCGAGCGCATCCGAGCCGGCTCTGACGTCCTCACCATGGTCTCCACCGGCGGGGCCAACGACATGACCATCGAGGAGCGGACCACGGGCCTGGAGGCCAGGCCCGACATCTCCGGGGTCGAGTCGGGCTCGATGAACTTCGGCGACGAGACCTTCATCACACCGCCTCCGGCGGGCCGCGGGATCGTCGAGCGGGCGCTGGGGGAGGGGATCGCGCTCGAGGTCGAGGCCTTCGACGTCGGACACGTGGTCAGCGCGGTTCGCTGGCTCGAGGAGGGGATCCTCCCCGAGCCGATGCGGATCAACCTGGTGTTCGGCGTTCCGGGGGGCATCGACGCCTCGCCCGAGGCACTGGTCGCGATGCTGCGGCCGCTACCTCCCGACGCCTTCTGGACGGTGACCTGCATCGGCCGCCACCACCAGCGCATGCTCGGCCTGGCGCTGCTGATGGGCGCCCCGGGCATCCGCACCGGGCTCGAGGACGTCGCCTACATCGCCAAGGGGGTCCTCGCCCCCTCCAACGCCGCGCTGGTGGAGAAGGCGGTGGGTCTGGCCGGGACCCTCGGGCGCGAAGTTGCCGACCAGGCCCAGACGAGGGAGCTGCTGAGGCTTGGCTGAGGTCGCCGCCACGAAGGCCCGCCGGGACGGAGCCCGGTCGCCCGCCGGGGCGCGGCGGGGGCCGGAGACCCGCGAGGCGATCGCCGCCGCCGCGGTCGAGCTGTTCGCGCGGCTCGGCTACCACGCGACCTCGATGCGGGCGATCGCCGCGGCCGCCGGCGTCCAGCCGGCCGCGATCTACCACTGGTACGCGGGCAAGGAGGCGATCCTCGTCTCGCTCCAGGACGAGTTCATGGAGCGCCTCACCGAGCGCGTCGTCGGGGCCGTGGAGCGCCAGGCCCGCCCGGCGCTCCGCCTCGCCGCCGCGGTCCGCGAGCACGTCACCTACCACGGTCTGCACACCCGCGAGGCGTTCGTCACCGACAGCGAGATCAGGGCCCTGGCCGCCCGGCCCCGGCGCACGCTGGTCGCCAAGCGCGACGCCTACCAGCGGATCTTCATGGAGATGATCGAGGCCGGGGTCCGCGACGGCTCCCTGAGGGTCTCGAACGTCGCCGTCGCCACCTACGCGATTCTCCTGCAGTGCACGGGGGTGGCGCTCTGGTTCGACCCGAGCGGCCCGCTCGCCCTCGAGGAGGTCGCGGCGATCCACGTCGAGCTGGTGCTCGGCTCGCTCAGCGCCTCGGCGGAGCTGATCGAGACCGCGCTGGACGCGGTGGAGGCACCCGAATGACCCCCAACCCCCCGCCGAGCTTCAACTTGAGTCTGACTATCCGCTGGAACCTGAAGCTCGGCCGGGTGGGAGGATGATGGAGCGGATCAAGCCCCCGGCTCTGCCCGAGCAGGCGAGGATCGCCGTCGTCGCGCCCTCCAGCCCTCCCCAGACGCGGTCGGAGATCGAGCAGGCGATGGAGTACTTCACCTCACGCGGGCACGAGGTGGTCTTCGGGCCCAACCACCGCAAGGTCCACGGCTATCTGGCCGGCACCGACGCCGAGCGTGCCGCCGACCTTCAGTGGGCCCTCAGCGAGCCGGGGATCGACATGGTCCACACCCTCTGCGGCGGCTACGGCGTCGCCAGGCTCGACGGGCTGATCGACTGGGAGGCGCTGGGCGAGCCGCGCATCGTCTGCGGGTTCAGCGACATCACGGCGCTGCACCTGGCGCTGGCGGAACGCGCCGGCTGGGTCACCTTCTACGGCCCCAACTTCCTGCGCTTCACCCGCCGCAAGGACGAGCTGACCGCGGAGACCGAGGAGTGGTTCCACCGCGCCTTCCGGCCCGAGCCGCTGGGCCGTGTCTTCGAGGACCCCGAGAACCCCTACGTGCTGACCGTCGGCGAGGGCGTTGCGGAGGCGCCGCTGGCCGGCGGCTGCCTGACCCTGCTGTGCGCGAGCATCGGCACGCCCTTTGAGGTCCAGACCGAGGGCAGGGTGCTGATGGTCGAGGACCTCAACACCGAGCCCTACCTGATCGACACGGCGCTCAACCACCTGATCCGCGCCGGCAAGCTCGAGGGGGTCGCCGGGTTCGTGTTCGGCACCGACGTCGAGCTGAAGCCGCAGACGCTGGCCGACGAGCCCGAGTCGACGCTCTCGATCGAGGAGATCCTCGACGAGCTGATCGCGCCACTCGGAATCCCGGCGCTCGCCAACCTGCCGGTCGGCCACGGCAAGCACATGGCGACGATGCCGCTCGGCGCCCGGGTGCGTCTGGACGGAGCCGCGAAGATGCTTGAAGTGCTGGAGCCCGCCGTGGAGGCGGGTGGGCAAACGAGAGGAGAGCCGAAGTGAGCAAGTCCGCAGCAATCCGCAGGTTCGCGCTGGCGTTGGGGGCGCTGCTCGCCCTCGCCGCCGTGGTGGTGGTCCCGGCGATGGCCGGGGACGGCTCCGGCACCGATACGACCTCGAAGGAGAAGACCGTCCTGCGGATCGGCTGGGCCCAGAACCCCTCGACGATCAATCCCTTCGTCGGCCTCGACGAGGAGGCCTACACGATCTGGGCGATGAACTGGGACCTGTTGGTCAACTTCAGCCCGAAGGACCTCAGCCCCTACCCGGGGATCGCCAAGAGCTGGAAGGTCAGCGACGGCGGCAAGACCGTCACCTTCAAGCTCGACCCCGACGCGAAGTGGTCTGACGGCAAGCCGGTCACCTCCGCCGACGTCAAGTACTCCCTCGAGGTGCTCGGCGGCAACGGAGCGCTGTTCACCAGCTACACCGACAACGTCACGGCGATCGAGACCCCCGACGCCCAGACGGTCGTGATCAAGACCTCCAAGCCGGACACGCGGATCGTCGGGGGCATGTTCATCTACATCCTTCCCAAGCACATCTGGGGCAAGGTCCCGGTGAACAAGCTGACCGGCTCCTACCAGCCGGAGGTCCCCCTGGTCGGTACCGGGCCCTACGTGGTCACCGACTTCGAGCGGGGCAAGATCACCAAGCTCGACCGCAACCCCTACTTCCGGGGCCCGGCCCCCAAGTTCGACGAGATCCAGTTCATCACCTACGGCAACCAGGATGCCGTCGAGCGGGCCCTGAAGCTCGGCGAGATCGACCTCGTCGCCGAGGTGCAGGCATCCACGTTCGACCAGCTCGGCAACGAACCGAACATCGACACCTTCCGCAGCTCGACGCCGGCCTTCACGGAGCTGGCCTTCAACCTCTGCCAGCAGAAGTTCTGTCCCGACGCCAAGTTCAACCCGGCCATCCAGGACCGGGCGGTGCGCCAGGCGATCGCCTACGCGGTTGACCGCAACCGGATCAACGAGATCGCCGCCCGCGGAACCTCCTACATCGGCCACGGGCTGCTGCCGGAGTTCTACAAGTCGTTCTACGAGCAGCCGGCGCAGGACTACAACCCCCCCGACATCGCCAGGGCGAACCGGATCCTCGACCAGGCCGGCTACACCCGCCAGGGCGACGGGGTGCGCTCGAAGAACGGCGACGACCTCTCCTTCAACCTCTACGTGCGCTCGGAGTCGCCCTTCAACATCCAGGCGGCGAAGCTGGTCGCCGAGGAGGCCGACAAGATCGGCGTCCACTTCGACGTCCAGGTGGTCAGCACCGACAAGCTGACCGAGCTCACGGTGCAGCAGGTCAACGGCAAGCCGGCCCCCGACTTCGACACCTTCATCTGGGGCTGGGGCGGGGACCCGTATGACCCGAGCTTCCTGCTCGGGCTGCTGACCACGGGGGAGATCGGGAACTCCTCGGACTCCTTCTACTCCAACCCGGCCTACGACGCGCTCTACCGCAAGCAGTCAACGCAGTTCGACACGGCGGCGCGCCGGGCGACGATCCAGAAGATGATCGCGATCAGCCAGCGCGACCTGCCCTACCTGGTGCTCACCTACGACCCCAACCTGCAGGCCTACCGGACCGACAGGATCGGCAACGTCTCGCCGCAGTGCCCCGAGGACGACACCGGGGACATCCTCTGCGAGCAGGTGGGGTACGCGCCGCTGCTGACCATCACCCCGACCTCGGCCGACTCGGCGGGGGGCGGCAGCAGCACCGGGATCATCATCGCGGTGGCGGTCGTCGTCGCCGGCGGGATCGTCTATCTGATCGTCCGCTCGCGGCGGCGTCGCGGCGAGGCCCTGGAGATCGAGGAGTGAGGAGCGGCGCTTGAGCGGACGCTGGCTCGCGGGCAAGGCGACGGCCGCGTTTCTGACCTTCGTCTTCGTCCTCGTCTTCAACTTCTTCCTGTTCCGGGTGATGGGCGACCCGACGACGCAGCTCGCCAAGCTGCCGCGCGCCACCCCGCAGGAGATCGAGAAGCTGAGGGCCGACTACGGGCTCGACAAGCCGCTGCTGGGCCAGTTCGTCGCCTACCTCGGCGACACGGTGCGGCTCGACCTCGGAACCGGCCAGCAGACCCGTCGCCCGGTCTGGGCCGAGATCCGCGACGCGCTGCCCTGGACGCTGCTCCTGGTCGGCACCGGGACGTTGCTGGCGACGGTGATCGGCGCCTGGATGGGGGTGGTGGCGGCGACCAGGCGCGGCAGGAAGGCCGACGACGGCCTGCTGGGCTTCAGCCTGTTCACCTACGCCGCCCCCGAGTACTGGATCGGGATCATCCTGATCATCCTCTTCGCGGTCGAGATCCCGATCTTCCCGGCCGGGCAGCAGGAGACGCCGGGGGTCGAGTTCTCCGGCTTCCTCGACCAGGCCCTCGACGTCGCCAACCACTTGGTGCTCCCGGCGACGGCGATGACCCTGATGCTGCTGGGCCAGTACTTCCTGATCATGCGCTCCTCGATGGTGGACGTCCTCACCGAGGACTTCGTCACCGTGAAGCGGGCGACCGGGCTCCCCTGGGACCGGGTGGTGCGCCGCCACGCGGTGCCCAACGCGCTGCTGCCGCTGGTCACGCTCGCGGCGATCCAGTTCGGCGCGGTGGTCGGGGGGGCGATCACGATCGAGACTGTCTTCTCCTGGCCGGGACTCGGTCAGCTCACCTTCGACGCGATCAACGACAAGGACTTCCCGGTGCTGCAGGGAACCTTCCTGATCTTCTCGGCGGGCGTGATCCTCGCCAACTTCGCCGCCGACTGCCTCTACTTCTACCTCGACCCGCGGGTGCAGTCGAAGTGACCGACGTCGCCGAAGCTGCAGAGGCGGGCGTCGCGATCACCTCGGTGACCAGCAGCACCGCCCCGGAGCGGACCGTGCGCGACCTCTTCCTGCACACCTGGAGGGGGCGGTTCGGGCTCGCCATCGTCGGCCTCTTCTGCCTGATGGCGCTGCTCGGCAGCACGGTCGCGCCGTATGACCCCAACGCCTCCAGCCTGCAGGTGCTGAAGGGGATCAGCGCCGACCACCCGCTCGGCACGACCGAGTTCGGCTCCGACGTGCTCTCCCAGCTTCTGGTCGGGGCGCAGGTCTCGATCATCGTGGGCTTCTCGGCGGCGGTGATCTCGGCGGTGCTGGGCGCCGCGGTGGGGCTGGCCGGCGGCTACTTCGGGGGCTGGACCGACCGCATCCTCGACCCGCTGGAGAACTGGTTCCTGGTGATCCCGACCCTGCCGCTGATGATCGTCCTGGCGAGGCTGCTGAGCCCCTCGCTCGGCGTGCTGATCGCGGTGATCGGGCTGACCTCCTGGGCCGGGACGGGGAGGATCGTCCGCGCGCAGGTGCTGACCCTACGCGAGCGCGCCTTCGTCGAGCGGGCCCGGGCGCTGGGGGCGGGCGACGGCTACATCATCCGCGTCCACATCCTTCCCAACACCCTGCCGCTGATCTTCGCCAACACCGTGCTGATCGTCGCCGTGGCGATCCTCTCGGAGTCGGCGCTCGCTTTCCTCGGGCTCGGTGACCCGACCAGGATCTCCTGGGGGACGATGCTCGAGAACGCCTTCAACGCCGGGGCGCCGAGCGCCGGCGCCTGGTGGTACGTGATCCCGCCGGGCCTGTGCATCACGACCCTGGTGCTGGCCGTCTCGATCCTCGGCTACCTGCTCGAGGAGCACGTCAACCCGCGGCTGCGGGAGCACCGGTGAGCGCACTGCTCGAGGTCAGCGACCTTCGCGTCGAGCACGCCGACGGCCCGATCGTCGACGGGGTTGACTTCACGCTGGGGCCGGGCGAGGCCCTGGGCCTGGCCGGCGAGTCGGGCTGCGGGAAGACGACCACCGCCCTGGCGCTGATGAAGCTTCTGCCGCCGAGCCTGCATCAGTCGGGCAGGCTGACCCTGCGGCCGCCCGGTGCCGAGGAGCCGATCAACATAGAGAAGCGGACCGAGGCGGGGATGGGACTGGTCCGCTGGCGGCACATCTCGCTGGTCTTCCAGGGCGCGATGAACTCGCTGGACCCCGTGCAGCGGGTCGATTCGCAGATCGCCGAGGCGATCCGCCTGCACGAGCGCCGGCCGAAGGCGCGCGAGGTGCGCGAGCGGATCGCCGAGCTGCTGAGGACGGTCGGCCTGACCCCGGCGCTCGGGCACCGCTACCCCCACCAGCTCTCCGGGGGCCAGCGCCAGCGGGTGATGATCGCCCTGGCGCTCGCCTGCGACCCCTCGCTGGTGATCGCGGACGAGCCGACCACCGCCCTCGACGTGGTCATGCAGGCGCAGGTCCTCCAGCTCCTCGAACAGCTCCGCGAGCGGCTCGGGCTGGCCCTGATCCTGATCTCGCACGACCTCGGCGTCCTCGCCGAGACCTGCGACCGGATCGCGATCATGTACGCGGGCCGGATCGTCGAGGTCGGCAGCGTGGAGTCGGTCTTCGACGCTCCCCAGCACCCCTACACGAAACGGCTGCTCGACTCGCTGCCGGTGATCGGCGGCGAGCGGGGGCTTGCCGCGCCGATCCCCGGCGCGCCTCCCGACCCGGGCGCCCTACCCGAGGGCTGTCGATTCCGGCCGCGCTGTCCCTATGCACGGGAGCGCTGTGGCACCGATCCGCCGCTCACCGAGGTCGCCGGGGGGCACGCCAGCGCCTGCCACTTCGCACCCTGGTCCTCGTGGCCCGAGCAGGTCGTCGCGGGAGGCGGGCGGTGAGCGGGCCGCTGATGGAGGCGCGCGACCTGGCCGTCGCCTTCAAGGTGCGAGGCGGGACGACCCGGGCCGTGGACGGGGTCTCGCTCGACTGGCGTCCGGGCGAGATCTTCGGGGTGGTGGGGGAGTCGGGCTGCGGCAAGTCCACCCTTGCCCGGGCCCTGCTGGGGCTGGTCGAGCCCGCGGCCGGGGAGGTCCTCCTGCACGGCCGGGCGGTGGAGGGGAAGGGCGGCCTGGCGGATTTGCGCCACCGCGTGCAGATGATCTTCCAGGATCCCTACCAGACCCTCAACCCGCGTCAGAGGGTGCGCTCGATCGTCGCCGAGCCCCTGATCGTCCAGAGGGTCCCGCGGGAGGAGCACGGGGAGCGGGTGCAGCGGGCGCTCTCGGACGTCGGTCTGGACCCCGAGCGCTTCGGCGACCGCTACCCGCACCAGCTCTCCGGCGGCCAGCGCCAGCGGGTGGCGATCGCCGCGGCGCTCGTGCTCGAGCCCGAGGGACTGATCTGCGACGAGCCGGTCTCGATGCTCGATGCCTCCGTGCGGGCCCAGATCCTCACGGTGCTGGCGGGGTTGCAGGAGCGTCGCGGCCTGGCGCTGCTGTTCATCACCCACGACCTCAGCCTCGCCTGGTCGCTCTGCGACAGGCTGGCGGTGATGTACCTCGGCAGGGTCGTGGAGCGCGGCGCCGCCGTGGACGTGATCGAGCGTCCCCGCCACCCCTACACCGAAGCGCTGGTCGACGCGATCCCGGTGCCCGTCGCAGGGGGCGGGGGGCGGCGTGAGCTGCTCGGGGGCGAGCTCCCCGACGCCACCAACCTGCCGGCGGGGTGCAGGTTCCACCCGCGCTGCCCCCGTCGGTTCGAGCCCTGCGACCGGGTCGATCCCGGCCTGGTCGCGACCGGCGCTGAGGGGCAGATGGCGGCCTGCCTGCTCCACGACCCCGAGCATGCGGCGACCGCCGGAGCGGGAGCCGGTGGCTGATCGCTGGCGTGAGATAGCCGGGCCGGTGGGCTGGCTGCCGACCGGGGAGCGCAACGCGATCACCGACGTGCCGGGGGTGCGGGTCGGCCACTCCCAGGCCGCCAGCGGCGAGCGCACCGGCGTCACCGTGATCGCCCCCCCGTCGCTGCCTGCGCGGGCCGGGGCGGCGGTCGTCAACGGGATGGGGGAGCTGACCGGCAGGCTCGAGATCGACGAGCGGGGCACGATCGAGACGCCGGTCTACCTCTGCGGCACGCACGCGGTCGGGATCGTGCACCACGCCGCCATGGTGGCCTCCGAGCCGGGCCCCGGCGACGCCGTCCTGCCGGTGGTCGGGGAGTGCGACGACGGGCCGATGGCCGACTCCGCGACGGTCGTCGCCGAGGACGTCGAGCGGGCGCTGGGCGCCCTCGGCCCCGAGGTCGCCGAGGGGTCCGTCGGGGCCGGGACCGGCATGAGCTGCTTCGGGTTTCCGGGTGGCATCGGCACGGCCTCGCGGGTCGTGGGAGAGCACCGGGTGGGCGTGCTGCTGCTCTGCAACTTTGGGGACCGCGAGTACCTGGACCTGCTCGGGACCAGCCTCGAGCCGGAGCCGGGGGGCTCCGAGGATCGCGGCTCGTGCATCACGGTCTGCGCGACCGACGCGCCGCTCTCCGCCCAGCAGCTTCGAAGGCTCGCCCTCCGCCCCCTGCTCGGGCTTGCCCGCTGCGGGTCCTATGCCGCCGACGGCTCCGGGGAGATCGGCATGGCGTTCTGCACGTCCGGGGATGAGGGGATGCGCGGCGATCAGCTCAACCCGTTTTTCGCGGCGGCCTTCGAGGCCGCCCACGAGGCGGTCTTCAACTGCCTGGTCGCGGCGCGGCCGGGCCGCCGCCTCGACGGCAGCCTCCAGGACGCCTTCCCCGTCGAGGAAGCTCGCCGGCTGGCCCCGGCCCGCGACGAGCTGGCGGGCGGCGGCGCGCCGCGGTGATGGGCGGAGCCGCGCTCCGCGAGGAGGTCGTCGGCCTCGCGCGGGAGCTGATCCGCATCGACACCTCCAGCCCGCCCGGGGCAGAGACCGCCGCGGCCCGTCACCTCGCCGCCCACCTGGAGGGTGCCGGGGTGGAGTGCGAGCTGGCCGGGCCAGACCCCGAGCGGCTCAACCTGGTGGCGAGGATCGAGGGGGACGGTGGCCCATCGCTGATGCTGATGGGCCACACCGACGTCGTGCCCGCTCCCGCAGCCAATTGGACGGTGCCGCCGTTCGAGGGCGTCGTGCGGGACGGGCGCCTGTTCGGGCGCGGTGCGGTGGACATGAAGGGCGAGGTCGCGGCCCGGGCCGTGGCGCTGGCGGCCTTCGCCCGCAGCGGCCGGCGACCGGCCGGGGACGTGGTGCTGGTGGCCGAATCCGACGAGGAGCGCAACGTCTCCGACGTGGGGATGTCCTGGCTGGTGCGCGAGCGCCCCGATCTGCGCTGCGACTACGCGCTCAACGAGGGGGGCGGCCTGGCGCTGGAGCTGGCCGGAGGCCGCCGCATCGTCATCGTCTCGGTCGGTGAGAAGCTGGTCAGCTCCCTGCGGGTGCGGGTTCGCGGCACCGCCGCCCACGCATCGGTCCCCTCGCGTGGGGACAACCCCCTCGAGCACGCGGCGACCGCGATCCGCCGGCTTCTCGCCCACCGGGCCCAGGGCAGGGTGCCCTCCTCACTGGCGGGGGCCCTGGATTCCCTCGGAGCGCCCCTCGATCCCGACCGGGCGGTCGCCTGGGCGGAGGGCGAGCACCCGATTCTCGGGGCGCTGATGCCGGCGCTGACCAGGATGACGGTCACCCCGACCGGGCTTCGGACCACCGAGCCGGCCAACGTGATTCCCCCCTTCGCCGACGTGATCTGCGACTGCCGCGCGCTGCCAGGCCAGGGACCCGAGGAGGTCCGCGAGCACGTCGCGGCCGCGCTCGGCGGCGAGGTCACCTACGAGCTCGACTTCCTCGAGCCGCTGGTGGGCGGTACCGAATCACCGGTCGGCACGCCCCTGTTCGAGGCCTGCGCTTCCTTCGTCGCCGAGCGCCTCCCCGGCGCCGAGCTCTTCCCGGTCATCACCCCCGGCTTCACGGACTCCCACTGGGTGCGAAGGGAGCACGGCACCGTCGCCTACGGCTTCGCCCCGGTCTTCCACACCGATCCGATCGCCTACAGCGACGCCGCGCACGGCGCCGACGAGGCCATCGCCACCGCCGACCTGGTCGAGATGGCCGAGTTCCACCTCCACGCCATCGAATCCCTCACCCCCTGACCCCCCACGTGGGACCTTTTTTCACGCATGGTCAGGGATTAGAGGTCCCACGCAGAACATACCCGCCCCTCCACCGGCCTGGGACCTCCAAGCACGGATGGTCAGCGATTGGAGGTCCCACCTGAGTGGGGGGTGGCGGCACCCTCGACCTGGGACCTTTGGTCCCTGATATCGAGCGGTTAGAGGTCCCACGTCGGTAGGCTGGGGGAGAGCGTCGGTCCGGCCTGGGCAGAAGGGCTCAGTACTCGCCCACGCCGAGGGATCGGTTGCGCCCCGATGCAGCGGCGGACGGCGAGGGGGTAGCCTGTGGGCGCCGGTGCCGCAGAGTTGCTTGCAAGCGGTGCCGCAGAGGTGCGTAATCTGTTGCCGCGGAGCTGATTCCGGGGCGGCGACCCCGATTCGGCGGGGAAAACTATCGGGGGTGACGATGGAAGGGATCCGGGCAGTGGGCAGGAAGGCGATCGTCGGGCTGGTGGCGGGTGTCGCGACGCTGGTGACCGTGGCGTTTCCGGCAGCTTCAGCGGCGGATGTCGTCCACGTCCGCCTGGACGCGAGGCCTGCGACCGTCCACGTCGCCGCCGGGGTGCGCATGCGTGCCTGGACCTACAACGGCACGGTCCCAGCCCCGGTGATCCGGGTCCGCGAGGGCGACACCGTCGAGGTGACCCTGCACAACTCCCACCATGCGGGGATGGGCCATCACGGAATGGCCCACTCGGTCGACTTCCACGCTGCGGAGATCGCCCCCAACCTGGGTTTCGTCTCGGTCGCCCCGGGCAAGACCCACACGTTTTCATTCGTGGCCAAGCGGCCCGGCGTCTACATGTACCACTGCGGGACGCCGCCCATGCTCCAGCACATCGGCCGCGGCATGTACGGGGCGATCATCGTCGAACCGGCCGAGGGCCGGCCGCCCGCGAGGGAGATGGTGCTGGTCCAGAGCGAGCTCTACGGGCCGCTGGACCGCGGGATCCTGCGTCCCTCGCTCGCGGCGATGAGAACGCAGCTGCCTCGCTACGTCGTCTTCAACGGCTTCGCGGAGCGCTACGCCAGGCATCCGATCAAGGTCCCTGTCGGCAAGCGGGTGCGGATCTACCTGGTCGATGCCGGGCCGACCTTCGAGAGCGCCTTCCACGTGGTTGGCGAGATCTTCGACGTGGCCCAGCACGACGGCAATCCCGACGAGGCGCTGCACGACGTCTCGACGATGGCCGTGCCGCCGGGCGGGGGTGCGGTCTTCGAACTCACCTTCGACGAGGCCGGCGCCTATCCGTTCGTCACCCATGCGGTGCGCTGGGCCGACGCCGGGGCGATGGGTCGCTTCCTGGCCGGCTGAGCCTATTGCCGGCCGGCGATCGGGCCCGCCAGGTCGATCCCACGAAACGCGAGGGGGCCCTTCTTCCCCCTCGCGCGACCATCGCGTCGTCTTGACCGTCGCGAAGGCGCCCCGCGAGGCGAATGACCGGCTGAGGCCCGCGAGGTCCTTCTCGGCGTCCGGGCCGATCGCGACGCCGTCCACTTCCGGGTCGAGGAGGAGGAGGAGGTCCCCCTGATCGTGGAGGCTGAAGCGAGGCGCTGAAACACCTCTCCCGGCACGGTAGGGTCGCGCCATGGACGGGATCCGGACCGAGCGCCGCGGCGCGGTGCTCGAGCTGACCATCGATCGCCCCAAGGCGAACGCGATCGACTCGGCGACCAGCAAGGCGATGGGGGACGCATTCGTCGAGTTCCGTGACGACCCCGACCTGCGGGTGGCGATCCTCACCGGAGCCGGAGAGCGGTTCTTCTCGGCCGGCTGGGATCTCAAGGCCTACGTGTCGGGGGACCCAGGCGAACCGGAGGACTTCGGGATCGGGGGCCTGGGCGGGATCACGGAGCTCTTCGACCTCGACAAGCCGGTGATCGCCGCGGTCAACGGCTACGCGGCGGGGGGAGGCTTCGAGATGGTGCTGGCCTGCGACATGGTCGTGGCGGTGCCGGAGGCCCGCTTCTCGCTCCCCGAGGCGAGGCTCGGCTTCGTCGCCGACTCAGGTGGGATCTTCAGGCTGCCGCGCCGCATTCCACGCCCCCTGGCGATGGAGATGCTGCTCACCGGGGGCCCGATCGATGGCGTCACCGCGGAGCGCTGGGGGCTGGTCAACCGGCTGGCCGAACGCGGTGAGCTGCTGGGGGCGGCCCGGGAGCTCGCCGAGCGCGTCGAGGCGGCCGCGCCGCTCGCCACCCGGGCGGTGAAGGCAACCCTGGCCGCCACCGAGGGCCTCACCGTCGAGCAGGGCTTTGAGGCGATCCGCAGCGGCCGCGTGCCGGCCTACGACCGCGCGGTCGGCTCCGAGGACGCGGAGGAGGGCCCGCGGGCCTTCGCCGAGGGTCGCGACCCGGAGTGGCGCGGGAGGTGAGCCGCTCGCTGGACCCCGGGGCCAACCGCGGAAGGGTGGCGCTGATCAGCGGAGGGGGGACAGGGATCGGGCGGGCGACCGCCCGGGCGATGGCCGCCTCTGGCGCCGAGGTGGCGATCTGCGGGCGCCGCCCCGAGCCGCTCGAAGTGGTGCGATCCGAGATCGAGGGACGGGGCGCGGGCTGCCTGGCGTTGCACTGCGACATCCGCGAGCCCGAGCAGGTCGAGAGGCTCCTCGACGCGGTGCTGGAGCGCTTCGGGCGCGTCGACGTGCTGGTCAACAACGCCGGTGGTCAGTTCACCGCCCCGGCGGAGGAGATCGGAGCGGGTGGGTTCCGCGCCGTGATGAGGCTCAACCTCGACGCGGCCTGGGAGCTGACCAGGGAGGTCGCGACCCGCTCGATGATCCCGCGCGGGGGTGGGCTGGTGGTGTTCCTCGGATTCTCCCCGCGGCGGGGGATCCCCGGTTTCGTCCCGGCGGCCGCGGCCCGGGCGGCGCTGGAGAACCTCGCCGCGGGGCTTGCAGCCGAGTGGAGCCGTCACGGCATCCGCACGGCCTGCGTGGTGCTTGGAAACATCGAGACCGAGGGTCTCGCCTCCTACGGCCTCGAGGCGCTGGAGGAGTCCAGGCGCCAGGTCCCGCTCGGCCGGCTCGGCCGAGCGGAGGAGGTGGGGGAGACGATCGCCTTCCTGGCCACCGACGCGGCCGGCTACATCACCGGCTCCAGCGTCCTGGTGGACGGGGGGCTCGACGCCTGGGGGCAGGCCGGGCCACCCCCACCCCGCAGGGGTGGGACCTCTATGCCCTGACCATCAAGGAAAAGAGGTCCCAGGTCGGGGGCGGGAGGTCCCAGGTCGGGGGCGGGAGGTCCCAAGTCGGGGGCGGGAGGTTCCAGGTCGGGGGCGGGAGGTCCCAGGTCGGGGGCGGGAGGTCCCAGGTCGGGCGGGGTCCCGGATTGGAACGACGGGAGCCCCCGCTCGTCGCGGGGGCTCCGTGTCTTCCCCGGGGCCGGCGATGGGGATCAGGCCCCGGGAGGATTGGCGCCTCCGGAGCTCCCCAGGGGAGCTCCGGAGGCGGGTTCAGCCGGTCGTCACCGTCGCGGTGGCCGACCCGAGCAGCGCTCCGGCGCTGACCACGTGCGCTCCGGCGACGCGGTTGATCAGCTTCGCGGCCGGCCTGCTGAGGCGCAGGTTGGCGCTCACCGTGGCGCTGGTCCCGTCGACCTGCTTGCTGCGGTCGGTCAGGCGGGCGACGACGAGGCGGCGCTTGCCGACCTTCGCGCCGAGCCAGGCGCCCCGATTGGTGTTGACCGCGACGAAGTGGCGGATCTTCACCGACCTCTCGCCCTTGCTGAGCTCGATGCCGCCCTTCATCGCCAGAACGCCGTGCGCGTTCTTGGTGTTGACCCGGCCCGCGACGATCGGCAGCGTCAGCTTGCCGTCCTGGATCGAGGCCGGCTCGATCGCGCTGACCGAGACGCCGTGGTTCGCGAGGAACCCGGTGACCTGGGCCGACGGGGTGAACGTGGAGCTCTCGCCGGTGACCTTGACCACCTTGGCCTGCGCCGAGGCGGCCACGAGGGCCAGCATCGAGGCGGCGACGGCGGCGGCCACGACGACCGTGCGGGGGAGCCCTGATCTGCGAATAGCCTGCATGTGCTTCTCCTCCTGGCTGTTTGCCCGAATCGAATTGACAGCCGCCATGGAACCGGGCGGCGCGCCCGCAAACAAGGGACCCGGGGGCTAGGGCGCGGCCATCCCAGGTGTCCCACACCTAGGTGTGTGCCTGGCCGCTGGACGTTTGGGGGGTTAGACTGCGCCGAGATGGCGTCGAGGGGGACCGGAACGGTGGCGGTGGCGTGCGCGCTGGGGCTCGCGCTGGCGGCGCCCGCATCGGCCGCGCCCGACCCCGACTGCGGAAACGCCCCGGCCCCGAAGGTCCTCTACTCCGGGCAGGGGGTGCTGGAGTCGGTGATCGTCGGCAAGGCCGGGCGCCTCTACTTCACGGCGCGGCCCTCGGGGCAGAGCGGCAGGGTGATGAAGGTGGGACGCCCGGGGGCGAGGCCGCACGTGCTCGCCAAGGACATCGAGGGGCCCGGCGGGATGGTCTGGAACGACCACAAGCTCCTGGTCGGGTACGGCGATGACGTCCCCCACGGCACCAGCGGCGACGACAACCCCACCGCCGGGCTGCTCGCGCTGAACGCGAAGACCGGCGCCAGCAGGCTCTTCGCGCAGGGCCTGGGGATGGCGAACGGCGTCGCCCGGGGACCCGACGGGACGATCTTCGCGTCCAACGACTTCGGCAAGAAGCTCGACCGCATCCGGAACGGCAGGGTGACCCACGGCTGGGCCGAGGTCAACTCCGCCAATGGCCTCGTGGTGGATCGCTCCGGCCGATACCTGTACGCGGCCCAGACCTTCCAGGCGCCCGAGATCGCCCGGGTCGAGATCGCCAACCCCGCCAACGTCACCACCTTCGCGGCGGGAAGCCCCGACAACGGCACCGCGGTGCTCGACGGGATGACCCGGGACCGCAGCGGGAACCTGTACGTCGCGGCCAACGTCGGGGGGCAGATCTGGAAGGTGGACAGGAGCGGGGAGATCTGCGTGCTTGCCCGCGGGCTGAGCAACCCCAGCGCCGTCGCCTTCGGCCGCGGCGAGCGGCGGTTCCGCGGCGGCAACCTCTACGCCGTCACCTTCGGCGGCGACGTGGTGATGCTTCCCCACGCCGCCGCCGCCGTCGTTCCCGGCTAGTAGGCCCCGTGGCGTCGCCGGGCGCGCTGAGAGGATGATCTCCACGTGGAGCTGGTCCTCGCCGTCGCCTTCTCGATCGCCTTCGCGCTGACCAACGGGTTCCACGACGCCGCCAACGCGATCGCCACCCTGGTCGCCACGCGGGGGGCCCGCCCGGGGCAGGCGATCGTCCTCTCCGCGCTCTTCAACATGCTCGGTGCGCTGCTGGTCGGCACCGCGGTCGCCGACACGATCGCCGGCATCGTCACGGTCCCCGCGGACGAGGCGATCGCGGTGATCGGCTCGGGAGTGCTGGCGGCGACGCTTTGGAACCTGCTGACCTGGTGGCGGGGGCTCCCCTCCAGCTCGGCTCACGCGCTGGTCGGCGGGCTGGTAGGGGCGGCCCTCGCCGAGGCCGGGACCTCGGCGGTCAACTGGGGCGGCATGGAGGGCTGGAGGCCCGACGGGGTGCTCGGCGTGCTGATCGCCCTGGCCATCTCGCCGCTTTTCGGGATGGCCTTCGGGATGGGCTTCGCCCGGCTCGACCAGCGGCTGCTGCGCCGTGCCACCCATCGAGTGGCGGAGCCGATCCGGTGGGCGGAGTGGGTGATGTCGGCCGCGCTCTCCTTCGGCCACGGGGCAAACGACGCGCAGAAGGCGATGGGGGTGATAGCCGCCCTGCTGCTCGCCGACGGGGCGATCGACACGCTGACCGTGCCGCTCTGGGTGAAGCTCGTCTGCGGCGCGGCGCTCACCCTGGGCACGGCCATGGGGGGCTGGCGGATCGTCCGGACCATCGGGCGGCGGATTTTCCGGCTCGCGGGGGTGGACGGGTTCGCAAGCCAGAGCGCGTCTGTGGCGGTGGTCCTGCCCGCCTCCTACCTCGGCGCGCCGGTCTCGACCACGCAGGTCGTCGCCTCCTCGGTCGTCGGGGTGGGCGGGGGGCGCCGGCGCTGGCACCATGTCCGCTGGGCGGTGGTGCGGGCGATCGGCTACGCCTGGGTCTTCACCCTTCCCGCCTCAGCCGCCCTGGGTGCGATTACGCTTGTCGTCTGGAGGGCGATCTGATGAGTCGACATCGCTGGTTCCTTCCCGAGACTCCCGACGTGCTGGGAATGCTGCGCGAGCAGACCGAGATCACGATCGAGGGGATGGACGCGCTCAGCGCCTGGGCGGGCGGGGAGGGGGAGGCGGCGGCCGACCGGCTCCGGGCCTGCGAGCATCGCGCCGACGACCACAAGCGGGCCCTGCGCAATGCCCTCACGGCGGCCTTCACCACACCGATCGAGCCCGAGGACCTCTTCGAGCTCTCCAGCGGGCTCGACGAGGTGCTGAACGGCGCCAAGAACACGGTGCGCGAGGCGGAGGTGATGGGGACCGAGCCCGACCCGGCGATGGCCGAGATGGCGGCCGAGCTGGCCGAGGGAACCCGGGGGCTGATGCGCGCCTTCACCACGCTCGAGGAGGAGCAGGAGTCCGAGGCGACGGAGGCGGCCGACGCGGCGGTCAAGAGCCACCGGCGCCTGGAGCACACCTACCGCGGCGCGATGTCGGCCCTGCTGGAGGTCGAGAACTTCCGCGAGGTGACAGCGCGGCGGGAGATCTACCGCCGCCTCGCGCGCACCGGCGACCAGCTGGCCAGGGTCGCCGAGCGGGTCTGGTACGCGGTCCTCAAGCAGAGCTAGCAGCGGCGCCGGCCCGCGCGCCCCCCACCCCCCTCACCGAACGTCCCGGAGTTGCTGCTGGGCGGGGTACTGTGGGACGTTCGGTGGTGTGGGGGCGGTTTCAGCGGTCAGCCGGCGGGGAGGTGCTGCTCGAAGAAGTGCAGCGCGTCGGCTTCGGCCGCGACCACGACACCGCCGTGGTCGACGCCGGGATAGACCTTGTAGGCGACCTTGTCGCCCTTCGCCTTCAACTCGGCGACCAGCGGGTCGGTGAGGAGCTTGAAGACGGTGGTGTCGGCGTCGCCCTGGGCGACCATCAGGGGCGCCCCGGTCTTGACATCGGGGTTCGCCCTGGCCAGCACCCCATACAGGGCGCTCGTGTCGGCCCCGCTGCGGATCATCGTCGCCGGCGCGATGCCCCCGAGCTTGTCGGGTGCCGAGATCTGCGAGAGGCACTCGGTGCGGACCAGCGGGTAGAGGGCGAGCACCGGGTCGGAGAGGAGCAGCGACGGCTTGATCGCGCTCGAGGCGGTCCGCGCGCCCTCGACGATCATCGAGGCCAGGGCGGTGAGGCTGCTGGGGGTGACCAGCGCCGGCAGCGCCTCGGCCTGCTCGAGCAGGTGCGAGCCGGGCGCGTAGGCGACGGCGCCGCGAAGCTTGAGGTCCGGCGTGTAGCGGGCCGCCTCGCCGGCGGCGAACAGGGCCGCGTGGCCACCCTGGGAGTGGCCGGCGATCAGGAACCGCTTGCCGATCCGGGGGTCGAGCTGCCGGGCGGCCCGGACGATGTCGAGCACGCTGCGGCCCTCCGAGTTCCCGACCAGATAGGGATGGACGCCGGGCGTGCCGAGGCCCTGGTAGTCGGTGCGCAGGACCGCGTAGCCCGCCTTCAGCCAGGCGTTCAGCTCGGGGTCGATGTAGGTCGTGTAGGCGAGCGCGGGATTGCCCTTGCGCGCCCGCGAGGGTGCGCAGACGTCGGCAATGCCGGTCGTCCCGTGGGCGTAGCTGATCACCGGCCAGCCGCC
Organism: Solirubrobacterales bacterium; assembly: GCA_046330315.1. GTDB lineage: Bacteria > Actinomycetota > Thermoleophilia > Solirubrobacterales > 70-9 > JAXLSZ01. Next base: position 49,711 of record JAXLSZ010000006.1, on the reverse strand, counting down.
CTTCGGGGGCTTGCCCTTGGGAATGCTCACGGAGCCCGAGACGGCGACCAGCTTGCCCTGCGGGCTGAGGGAGGTGTAGAGGACGAGACGGGTCGAAGCAGCCCGGGCCAGCGGGACCAGCCCGCCGGCCTTGCGTGCCCAGATCAGCGAGCCGTGGCCCTTGGGCAGGGTCTTGGGCGGATGGTAGAAGGCGAGTCCCCCGGGTCCCGCCTTGGCCTCCGCGCCCCCTGCGCCCGTCGCCAGCAGAGCCGCGGCGCCCAGCGCCAGCGCGCCGATCCTCGTCAAGTTCCGTCTGAGCCGCTGAATGTGCAAGGGGAGCCTCCTGCCCTGGGCCGAATTGCGGTAGCGAACCCTAAACATGTTGGGCCGGCAGATGTTGCGCCGCCCCCGTCCTCAGGACAGGAGCACCCCGGGCGCCGCCCCCGGATCGCTGGGGTGGCGTGCCCCGAGCGCCTCGGGCGAGGTCCGCTCCAGCGCCTGCCAGCCGACGTCACGGGCGCTGCGGATCTCGTCGGCGGCCGCTCCACCGCGGATCCCGAACAGCCGCTTCGCCCACAGAAGGTAGGCGACGATGGCCGTGTTGAGGGTCAGCGCGGCGACCTTCAGCGGCGTCTGGCTGATCGTCAGCTCCCACACCTCCAGGGGGATGAAGGCGGAGGTCGCGACGAAGGTGAGGTACTCGGCCCAGCGCTTCGTGAGCCAGAGCCCGACCGCCTCGGTCGCCTGGAGGGCGGCGTAGGTGCCGAGACCGATCCCGACCAGCTGCAGCGTCCCGGCCCGCAGGTTCAACAGCCTGTCTATCTCGTGCAGCAGGCCGTGCTCGGGCAGGTCGGTGGTCCCCCTGAAGTCCGCGAGCAGCCGGTAGTAGAGGTCGCGGATGCCGGTCTCGTTTGCGGCGATCAGGAAGACGGCCACCGTGAGCAGGGTGAACAGGGCGAAGCGCAGGCCCTTGTCGACGGCGATCAGCCGCAGGATGATCTTGTCGCGAAGCGGCCTCCCCCGCAGGGGCAGCGAGATCTCCTCGCGCTCGGGCGGGTGGCGGCGGGCGGGCCGCTGCGGAGCGGGGACGGCCAGCCAGCTGTCGCAGCGCAGGCAGCGGTGCCAGCGGACTCCGTCCTCGACCCGGGCGAAGATCGCGTCCTCGGGCCGGAGCTCGGCGGCGTCGAGCCCGACCAGCAGGTGACCCGCCACCCCGCAGGAGAGCAGCTCCCAGTGAAAGCGCGGGAAGAAGCGCTGCGGGCGGACCGGGTGCTCTGGGCGGGCCCCGTGCTCGGTCATCCTGGCTCCCAGTATCCCCCGCCGGTCGGTCCTGGCGGACCCGCCGGTCGGCCCTGGCGGTCGCCTACCGGTCGGCCCTGGCGGTCGCCTACCGGTCGGCTCTGCCGGCGAGCCAGGCGGCGTGTGCCCGGCCCAGCTCGCTGACCGGTTCGCCCCCCTCGATCAGCTCCCGCAGCAACGTCCCCCAGTGGGCCCGGGCCCGCACCGTGGTCGCGATCTGGAAGAGCAGGCCCTCCATGCGGCGCAGCAGCAGCGCCTCGGGTGGCAGGGTCATCCTGCGTAGCTGCTCGAACAGCTCGCGCTGGCGGTGCAGGCTCTCGCTGCCCCGCCACATGTCCTCCGGTGCGAGGCGCAGGGGCCGGTCGGACTTCAGCCACCAGGAGATCTCCCGCATGTAGTCCATCAGCAGCTCGGCGTCCCAGTCCTCACGCGGCCCGGGCAGGTAGCCGAGCTCGCGCATCCCGTCGAGCACCGCCTCGGCATCGTCCTCACGCAGCGCGGCCGCGATCACGGCCTCGTCGTCGAGGTAGCCCGGTGGCAGCCGCCGGATCATCCCGAAGTCGAAGAAGGCCACCTTGCCGTCGGCGCAGAGCAGGTAGTTGCCCGGGTGAGGATCGCCGAGCGCCAGCCCGAGCTGGCGGACGGTCCCGTAGAAGAACCGGTAGACGATCTCCGCGTAGCGGTCGCGGACCCCGTCGGGCTGGTTGGCGACCTCCCGGAAGTCCATCCCGTCGATCCACTCGGTGACCAGGACGCGGCGCCGGCTCAGCTCGGTGTCGACCCCCGGGACGAGCACGAACGGGTGGCCGCGCCAGAAGCGCTCCACCCTGCGGTGGTTGCTGGCCTCCAGCTCGTAGTCGCACTCCTCGACGATCCGCTCGCCGAGCTCGGCGAGCACCTCCTTGATGTCCAGCCCGGGCATCAGCTGGCGCAGCAGGGGCGTCAGCAGGCGCAGGTTGCGCATGTCCGACTCCACGGTCTCGGCGATCCCGGGGTACTGGACCTTGACCGCGACCTCGTCGCCGTCGACGGTGCGCGCCCGGTAGACCTGGCCGATGCTCGCCGCCGCGGCGGGCTCGGGGCCGATCTCGGCAAGCACCCGTTCGGGCTGCGATCCCCACTCCTCGGCAAGCAGCTTCCGCATCTCCTTCCAGGAGACGGCGGGGACGCTGTCCCGCAGCGAGGCGAGCCGCTGCTGCAGGTAGGAGGACTGGTCCTCGTCGAGGCCGGGGAACTCGACCGTCGAGAGCACCTGACCTGCCTTCATCGCGGCGCCCCGCATCACCGCGAGCTGGTCCACCAGCGAGTCGATCGTCGCCACCACCCGGTCGCCGCGGCGGCGGCGCTGTTCCTCGCGGCTGCCCCGCGAGTCCAGCCGGTCGCCGGCCCATCGCATCGCGCCACCGGCGGCGACCCGCCCCAGCCTCGCGGTACGGGCCCCGCGGCCCTTGATCGGTCCCTTCCCGTCGCTCGCGCTCACCCCGTCAGTTTGCCAGGGCGCCGGCGGCGCTCCCGGCCTCCTCGCCGCCGCAAGTGCGGCGCTCCGGGCCTGTCTGCCGCGGCGGCGGCGGCGCTCTCTGCTTTGATTTGGCGGCCGCAGTCGCCGCAGCGACGCTGCGGCCTGCAAGCCGGCCGTTCCCGGAGCCGGTCCGATGAGCACCGAGCCACTCCCGATCACAGCCCCAGCAGGCGCGCTCGAGGACCCGCGGAGGGCTCCCGCCGGGGCGCTGGGCGCCATGGCCCTGGCGGGCGCGGTGGTCGGGGCCTGGCTGCTGCTCGGGCCGCCGACCCCGGACCTCGCCGCCCAGGTCTACCGGGTGCAGCTGTTCGCGGCCCACGGCTTCGCGCTCTATGACGCCAACTGGTACGGCGGGCACCTGCTTCCGGCCTACAGCGTGCTGTTCCCGCCCTTCGGCGCGGCGGTCGGGGTGCGCCTCGCCGGGGCGCTCGCGACCGCCGCCTCGATCGTCCTCTTCGACCGGTTGGCCAGGGCCGAGTTCGGCCGGCGCGGTCGCTGGGGCACCGTGTGGTTCGCCCTGGGGGCCGGGATGAACCTGCTCAGCGCGAGGCTCACCTTCGCCCTCGGCATGGCGGTGGGGCTGGGAGCGCTGCTGGCGGCGCGCAGGGACCGCACTGTGCCGGCGCTCGGGCTGGCCGCCGCGTGCCCGCTGGCGAGCCCCTTGGCCGGGCTCTTCCTCGCCCTTGCCGGTAGCGCCTGGGCCATCGGCGCTCGCCGATCGCTGGCCGTGGCGCTGGCCGGGGCGGCGGCGGTGCCGCTGCTCGGCCTGCAGGTGGCCTTCCCCGAGGGTGGGACCTTCCCGTTCCCGCCGGCCGAGGCGGCCGCCCTGCTGGCCGTCCTGCTCGGTGGCCTCGCCCTGCTGCCGCCGGAGATGCGGACCCTGCGCGCCGGCCTCGTCCTTTACGCGTTGCTCGCCGTGGTGGCGTTCGCCGTGTCCAGCCCGCTCGGCTCCAACTGCGCCCGCCTGGCCCTGATCGCGGCGGGGCCGGTCCTCGCCTGCGCCCTGAACGGGCGCCGGGCGATGGTGCTTGCCGGGGCGGCGCCGCTTCTGGTGCTCTGGAGCTGGATGCCCTCCGTCCAGGACCTCCAGGGAGTGGGGGGGCCGGGTTCGAGCGCCGCCTACTACGCCCCCCTTGAGAGGTTCCTGCGAACCCACGAGTCGCCCCCCTCGCGGGTGGAGATCCCCTTCACCCGGGCCCACTGGGAGTCGGTCTACGTGGCCCGCGACTTCATGCTTGCGCGGGGCTGGGAGCGGCAGCTCGACCGCGGCGAGAACCCGATCTTCTACCGCGCCCACCACGTGCTCGACGCCCGCGCCTACCACGACTGGCTGCGCTCCGGCGGGGTCCGCTACGTCGCCGTCCCGGACGTCGCGCTCGACGAGTCGGCGCGGGCCGAGGTCGCCCTGATCGCCCGCCGCCCGCCCTACCTCAGGGAGGTCTTCACCTCCCGTCACTGGCGGGTCTACCGGGTGCTCGGAGCGACGCCGCTGCTGAGCGGGCCGGGGCGGCTGCTGGACGTGCGCTCGGACTCCTTCGCGATCGACGCGCTGCGGCCCGGCCGCTTCCTGATGAGGCTCCACTTCTCGCCCTACTGGCAGCTCCAGGAGGAGGCCGGTTGCGTGATGAGGGGCCCCAACGGCTGGACCGAGCTGCGCCTGCGCCACGCCGGGCTCCAGCAGGTGACCACGGACTTCGGCATCGACCGCGCGCTCAACCACGGCCGTCGCTGCACCTGAGCCCCCCACCCCCCGCGAACGTCCCGGAGTTGCTGCTGTGCGGGGTACTCCGGGACGTTCGGGGTGCGCGGCGGGCCGAATCCTGCAATTATGTTTGCAGGTTATTAGCAACTCTTCACAGTTCTGCCCGCGACGGATAGCCTGCGCGCCTCGCCGGTGGCTCGGTGAAGGGTTCGCGACCGGCGCGAAGAATGAGATCGGTTTCCCCCCACAACCGCTCAGGCGGCGCGAGTCGGCGCCTGCTGGCCGTGGCCGCGACGGTCCTCGGGGCCCTCTGCACGCTGCAGCTGCTCGCCACGCGGGCGCCGGCCGAGAGCCTCGGCTCGAAGCTGCGAAAGAGCCAGGCGGCGCTCGGCGAGGTGCAGAGCAGGCGGGCGGGGCTGGAGGCCTCGATCCAGCGCCAGAACGTCGAGGTGGACGCCCTGATCGGCCAGGTGGCCGCCCTGCAGAGCAGGCGGGCCGAGGTCCAGCGGGAGCTGGCGGAGAAGCAGGCCGAGCTCGAACGCGCGACCGCCGCGCTGGCCCGCCAGCGCCACCACCTCGAGGTCGTCCGGGCGCAGCTCAGGCGCGCCCTCGGTGTGCTGCGCGAGTGGCTGGTGACCGTCTACGAGTCGGGCAGCCCCGACCTGGTCAGCGTTATCGCCAACTCCTCGAGCTGGTCCGACGTGGTCGCCCAGAGCGACTACCTCGGGCAGATCAAGGACCACGAGAGCAGCGTGGTCGGGAGGGTGCGCGAGATCCGCGACGAGACGAAGGCGACGGTCCGCCGCCTGGCGGCGACCAGGGACAGGATCTCGGCGGCCCGTGACGCGATCGCCGCCCAGGAGGAGCAGCTCGCCGGAATGCAGGCATCGCTTCAGGCCCGCCAGGCGGAGCTTGCGGCCGCCCAGGGCCGGCGCGAGGCCGCGCTGAACTCGCTGGAGAGCAGGGCCTCCGCGCTGCGCGACAACCTGGCGAAGATCTCCTCGGCGGTGGCCGCGAAGCGCGCCGCCGAGGCCGCCGCATCCCAGCCGGAGGCGCCGCCGAGCCCTGGCGCTTCCGCCCCTGCGCCCGCCCCGGCTCCCGCCCCGGCACCGGTCCCCGGCGACACGGCGACGCTCCTTCCCAACGGCCAGGCGGCCGCTCCGGCAAGCGCCCCGCCCGCCGTCAAGGCGGTGATCGCGGCCGCCAACTCGATCGCCACGACCCCCTACGTCTGGGGCGGTGGGCACGGGTCCTTCATCTCCTCGGGATACGACTGCTCCGGAGCGGTCAGCTTTGCGCTGCACGGTGGCGGCTTCCTCTCCAGCCCGCTCGACTCGACCGGCCTGGAGACCTGGGGCGAGCCGGGGGGCGGAAGCTGGATCACCGTCTACGCCAACTCCGGCCACGCCTTCGCCGTGATCGCGGGGCTGCGCTGGGACACCTCGGGCGACGTCTCGGGCACCGGGCCGCGCTGGCACACCGACATGGCCTCGACGGCGGGCTTCATCGCCCGCCACCCCTCCGGGTACTGAGGCGCTCGCGGGCGCCTGTTCGCCGGGCGCCAATATGGTGCGGCACGTGGACCACGCAGCCGGCTACCGCGTCGCCTTCTCCGACTGGCTGGCCTGCGCCGCAGCCGGGTTCGGCGAGCCCCCCGCCGCCGCCGCCGCGGGAGCGGGTGACGGGCTGCTCGATCGCGTGGCGGCGGCCGGCGCCGCTGGCCACGTCCTCGACTTCGACGACACCTACCCGCCCGGCCTGGCGCACCTGAGCGCCGCGACGGCTCCGGCCGCGCTGATCCTCGGCTCCGAGCTCGGCGCGCGGCTGGGCCGCGTGCTCGACGCCTTCGAGCACGGGTTCGAGGCGATGGGGGCGATGGCCCGAGCCGCCCACCCGGCCCTCTATCACGGCGGGTGGCACCCGACCGCGGTCTGCGGGTCGGCCGGCGCCGCCGCGGTCGCCTCACGCCTGCTGGAGCTCGGCCCCGAGGCGGAGCGCTCGGCCGTCGCGCTCGGCCTGCTGCGGGCCGGGGGGATCCGATCCGGTTTCGGCTCGGCGGGCAAGAGCATCGGGGTCGGCCTCGCCGCGGCGACCGGCGTGGCGGCCGCCCGGATGGCGGCCGCGGGCGCCAGGGCCGACCTGGAATCGATCCTGGCGGGCGCCGCCGGGTTCGAGCGGGTCTTCGCCGCGGACCTCACCGCCGCGGATCGGACGGACCGGCCGGCGGTGGCCGGGAACTGGATCAAGGCCTACCCGTGCTGTCTTCAGACGCATGGAGCGATCGAGGCGGCCGTGGCCGCCGGGGAGTCGGGCGTCTCGAAATCGCAGGCCGGGGCCCGGGGCATCGAGGTCCTCGTGCACCCCCTCTCGCTGCAGGCCGCCCCGGTGCGCCGCCCCCGCGACGGGCTCGAGGCGAAGTTCTCGATCCCCTACCTGACGGCCTTCGCGCTGCTGGCCGGGGCTCCCGGGCGGGAGGACTTCGCGGACCTCGACGCCGGGGCGCTCGACCTCGCCGAGTCGGTCGCGGTCCACGCGGACGGCTCGCTGGGCGAGTCCGAGGCGGTGCTGGCGCTGGGCGGCGAGGAGGTCTCACGGGTCCTCGCGGCCCGCGGATCGCCCCGGCGGCCCCTGAGGCCCGCAGAGCTCGCCGCCAAGCAGGTGGATCTGACCGGGGAGGACGTATCGCTGCGGCTCGGCGACCCCTCGGCGCCGGCGGCCGGCCTCGAGCGCTGGCTCACCGAAGCGCGGGAGAGCGCGTGAGCGAGGGGGCGCGGGACGCCCGGCAGCCGGCGGGCGGGCGAATCTTCTCCCGGCGGCTGCGCCCGGGAATCGCCGACACCGACTCCACCGGGGAGGTGCGGCTCGACGCGATCGCCCGCTGGCTCCAGGACATCGCCTACCTCGACGTCGTGGACGCGGGCTTCGAGCACCGGGGGGCCTGGATCGTGCGGCGGACCCGGATCAGGGCGAGGGCGCTCCCGCGTTTCGGGGAGGACCTGGTCGTGCGGACCTTCTGCAGCGGCATGGGGAGATTCTGCGCCGAGCGGACCACCACGGTCGAGGGGACGACGGCCAGCGTCGAGGCGGTTGCAGTCTGGGTGCACCTCGACCCCGGGAGGAGGACCCCGGCGCGCTTCGACGGGGCCTTCCGCTCCGTCTACGCGGAGAGCGCCGCCGGGCGCACGGCCAGCCCCAGGCTCGGCCATCCGGCCCCGCCGGCCGGCGCGGAGCCGTCCCCCTGGGAGTTCCGCTCCACGGACCTCGACCTCGCCGGCCATGTCAACAACTCCCATTACTGGGCGATCCTCGAGGCCTGCCTTCGCGAGGGCCACGGCGAGCGGCGGCGCTGGGGCGGGCCCGGCGCCATCGGCGCCGAGGTGGAGCACCATGCGGCCGCCGGCGAGGGCACTGCCAGGGTGCTGCGCAGCGAGGAAGGGATCTGGGTCACCACGACGGCGGGCGAGGTCCTGGCCTCGATCGCCCCGCTCCCCGCTCAGCAGGGTGGCCCCGGGACCGGGCGCGGGCCCAGGGGCGGTATCGCCAGGTAGGCGTCGAGGGTGGCCCGCAGGCCGCCGCGCCCGGCCAGCTCGGCCCGCAGGCGGCGCCGGTCGCCGCGCCCGGGTGGGGCGGGGGCGCCGGCGTAGCGGAAGTCCCGAAGCTTGCGCGCGTAGGCGGCCAGCTCCAGCCGGCCGATCTGCTCGGATCGCCTCTGCAGCGACATCAGGGTGGCGGCGCCCTCGACCGGAGCGCCCATCCGAGCCAGGCCCGAGCGCAGCTCGGCGAGCTGGGCGGCAGCGAGCGGCTCGCCGCCGAGGCGCCGCCGCCGGGCGGCCACCAGAGCACCCGCCGCAGCCGCCGCGAGAGCGCCCAGCCCGAGCAGCGGGACCCACGGCGGCCGCCCGCCGCCCGCCGCCGTCTCACCTGCCGACCGGCTCACACGACGGCCCGGGCCACCCGAGCCGATCGCCGGAAGGTGGCGGCCGCGGGGCAGCGAGAGGGAGAGGGCCGGCGCGGCCGAGGTCGAGGCGGCCGGCGCCGAGGAGGGGGTCGGGTCGAACCCGACCCAACCGATCCCGGCGAAGTAGACCTCGACCCAGGAGTGGGCGTCGAGGTCGGTGACCGAGAACCCACCGGGTCCCGGCGTGCCCGGGCTGAACCCCGAGGCGACCCGGGCCGGGATGCCGGCCAGCCGCAGGATCAGCGCCATGGCGCCGGAGAACTGCTGGCAGTAGCCGACCCTGTCGCGGAACAGGAAGGCCCGCAGCGGGTAGCGGCGAGCCGGCGGGTCCTCGCTGTAGACATAGTGGGAGCGCAGGTAGCGCTGCACCGAGCGGGCCGCGTCGTAGGCGGTGGGGGCGCGGTCGGTGAGCCGGCGGGAGAGGCGGTAGATCGGCGCGTACGGGGAGGCCTCGAGGAGCCTGGAGATGCCGTCCCGGGCGCTTGGGCCGGGGCCACGGCGGAGCGGCACGCCGAGCGTGCCCACCAGGGCCTGGACGACGGCGTCGTAGCTTCCGTGGCTCACCGCCCCTCTCGGCACGGCTCCGGTGTCACTCTGCGGCAGGCCGATCGTCGTGTACGGGGCAAGGCGCGGGTCGGTCGCGAACCCGGCGCTCCGCATGCGGGCGGGGGAGGGGTCGGGGGCGTAGGAGATGACGCCGTAGCTGTCCCCCGGGCCGATCCCGTCGCCCTCGGTGAGCAGCATCCCGGCGTCGGTCGCCACCGCCGTCCCGAGCCCGCTGGTCGAGAGCACCGCCCCCGGCGCGACGACGTACTGGCTGCTGAGGCCCAGGAGGCGGACCCGTGTGCCGACCACCCATCGGCGGTCGGCAGTGGGCAGCGGTCTCGGCCGGTCCAGCGGCGGCGGGCCGCCCTCGCTTGAGGTGAGCCAGCGGAACCCGTCGAAGCGATCCAGGACGACGGCGCGCCAGTAATGCCCGCGCCGTGCCCCGACCGTGAGCATGCCCCGGCCGGTTCGGGGCCAGGCGATGGGCCCGTAGGCGTGGTTCCAGGTGAAGAACTCGCTCTCCCCGGCGCTGCCGCCGCCCCAGTCCCAGCTGGAGTAGTCGAGCACCGGCTCGCGGCTCGCCACGCCGGCGCTGACCGGTACGGCGAGCAGCGCCGCAGAGGCGATCGCACCAAGCGCCACCGGGGTCCCGAGGCCGGTCCGGCGGGGCATCCAGAGCCACAGCGCCGCCAGCAGGAAGAGAACGGTGCCGGTGATCAGCGGCGCCGGCGGAGGGGTCAGCGTCGCCGGGAACGCGTAGAGGCCCGCGAGGACGGCGAGCGAGGCCGCGCGGCGGGCTCCGGACAGCGTCCTGCCCGGCCAGAAGGCCACGGCCGCGGCGGCGAGCAGGCCCGCCGCGAGGCCCAGCAGCACCGCCAGGCGCGCCCAGGGCTCCTCGCCCGAGTACGGGAAGCGGGCGTCGCCGAGCGGGCCCAGGCCCGAGCCGAGCTCCCGGGCCATCGCCCCCCAGCCCCAGGGGGCCAGCATGCGCGCGGGGACGCCGCAAGCGGCGGCCGCCAGGAGGAGCGCGACGCCGAGGACCGCGCCGCCGGCGAGGGCGGTGCGGGCTCCCGGGCCGCGGCGGGCGAGCCAGAGCAGAGCGCCGGCCGCCGCGGCCGCCACCAGGGCGACCGGCAGGACCCGGGGGGTCGGCGGGCCCGCGAGGAGCCGCTCCCAGGCGAGCGACACGAAGACGCAGAGGCCCGCGAAGAGCGCCAGGCACTCGCCGCGCCGTCGCAGGGTCACGCCGCCACCCCGGCGCGCCGCGGGGCGTCCGGCGGCCGCGCCGCGAAGCCCGCGACCGAGAAGGGGGATCCGGTCACGGGCCCTTGGCCGGGGGACAGAAGCCAGGTCTCCGCACCCCGGTGATGGCCGCGAGCTCGCGGCGCCCGCGACGCGCTGACCACGAAGGCGGCCCCTGCTCCCAGCGCCGTCGCCTCGGGGCAGGGCGGCCCCTCCTCCACCTGGGCCAGGGCGGCATGCGCCTCGCGCCAGCCCCCGGGGTCGAGGATGCGGCGGGCGCGGCGCTCCCCCGGAAGGGCCAGCAGGCACCCCCCGGCGTCGAGGAGGTTGGCGCAGAGCGAGGCGGCGGCGCGAACCGCCGCGTCGAGGGTCTTGCCGTCGACGGGGTCCCGGGAGTCGAGCACCACGGCCGGGAGCGAGCGCCCGCCGCCGGTCAGCCGCCGCTCGAAGAGCTCGCCGCTTCGCGCCACGGTCGGCCAGTGGATCCGCGAGGCGGGTGACCCTTCGCGGAACGGTCTCACCCCGTCGAGCTCGAAATCCACGGTGCGCCAGTCGCTCCCGGCGTCTCGCCCCGAGGCGAAGGCGCCGGCCGTTCCCGTCCCGCCGCCGGAGGGGACCGGGGCGGAGACCGGCTCGATCCGGGGGAGGACCATCACCGGAGTCGGCTCGCCGCCGCTGAGGCGGGCGCTGTGCAGGCCGAACGGGTCGGTGACGACCAGGACCGGCGGCTCGAGCAGGTGGCGCCCCCGCGCCGGGGCGGCGAGCTCGAGGGTGCGCTCGCCCCGCCACCGGAGGCCGGGGCCGAGGTCCACGGCGGCGGCTAGCAGCGGGTGCTCGAGCCTTCCGCCCGGCAGGGGCACCCGCGGACCGGAGACCGCCACGCGCAGCGGGTAGGGGTCGCCCTCGGTGACGCTCCAGGGCCCGGCGGTGGCGCCGATCCCGCTGCGCGCCGCGGAGTAGCGGACCCAGGCCGCCATCCCCAGGTCCCCGGCAAGGAGCGCGACGCCGGGCACCACCAGGGAGGGCGCCCCGAACCCGAGCCCGGCGGCGAGGAGAGCGGCGCCGAGCGCGACGATCACCCGCGCCGCGCCCGAGCCGGCCCGGTGATCGGAGTCGCTCATCTCCGGAGCAGCGTCGCCGCAGCGCTACAGCGCCGCCGTGCGCTCCAGCGCCGCGGAGACGACGGCGGCGCGATCGGACGGCCCCGCGCCGGGCTCGAGCAGGAGGCGGTGCCCGAGGACCGCCGGGGCCAGGGCCTGGACGTCGTCGGGGAGGGTGTGGTCGCGACCCTCGAGGGCCGCCCGGGCACGGGCTGCCCGGTAGAGCTGGAGTCCGGCCCGCGGGCTTGCCCCGAGCTCGACCCGGGGGTCGGCGCGGGTCGCCTCGCAAAGCGCGACGACGTAGCGGCGCAGCGCGTCGCTCCCGTTGACCTCTGAGGCCGCCCGCTGCGCGGCGAGCAGGGTGGCGATGTCGGTGACCGGCTCGAGGTCGAGCACCCGGTCGCGGGCGGCGTGCTCCTCCAGCATCGCCGCCTCCTCGGCGGGCTCGGGATACCCCATCGTGAGCTGCACCATGAAACGGTCGAGCTGGGCCTCGGGAAGCGGGTAGGTTCCCTGGTAGGAGACGGGGTTCTGGGTGGCGATCACCAGGAACGGCCTGGCGAGCGGGTGCGCCTGGCCGTCCACGGTGACCCGGCGTTCCTGCATGCACTCGAGCAGGCCCGACTGCGTCTTCGGCGAGGCGCGGTTGATCTCGTCCACGAGGACGACGTTGGCGAACACCGGGCCGGGGTGGAACTCGAACCGTGCCTCGCGCTGGTCGAAGACGTTGGTGCCGACGACGTCGGCGGGAAGCAGGTCCACGGTGCACTGGATCCGCGCGTACTCGGCGTCGACCGAGCGGGCCAGCGCCCGGGCCAGGGCCGTCTTGCCGACGCCCGGGTGGTCCTCGATCAGCACGTGGCCCTCGGCGAGCAGCGCGACGATCAGATCCGAGAGCGCGCCCCGCCTCACCTTGACCGCCGCGCGGATGTTCTCCCGCAGCCTCGATCCGACGTCGGCGACCGCGGCGGGATCGAGGTCCGGCATCGTTGCCACCCGCCAATGTTAGGCGAGCCGGATCCTGGCTAGGGCTTGCCGGGACGGAACAGCCAGCGCCGGAATAGGCCGCGCAGGCGCCGTCCGGAGCGCTGCTCGGCGAAGCGGATGAACTGCCCCGTGCCGGCGGTGCCGTGGCGATGCTCGGCGGCCCAGCCGCGAAGGATCGCCGCGAAGGTCCGCTTGCCGACCTTGATCCGCAGCGCCTCGAGAGCCATGGCGCCCCTCACGTAGACCGAGCCGCCGAACAGGTTCTTGGGGGTCCCGGGCCGTGCGGGGGGCGGGCGCCAGAACCCGGCGCTCTCGGGGCGCCTGCGCAGCCGGTCGAAGACGCTGCGCACGCTGGGGCCGCCGTGCCTCTCCCGGTAGATCCATTCGGTGATCGTCGCGAACCCCTCATTCAGCCAGATGTCGCGCCAGCGACGCAGACCGACCGAGTCGCCGAACCACTGGTGGGCGGTTTCGTGGACGATGATGTTGCGGCTCGGCGGGCCTGGATAGAAGGGCCGGGTCTGGGTCTCCAGCGCGTACCCGACCTCGACGGCGGCGACGATCGAGCCGGCGGCGTCGAAGGGATAGGCCCCGTAGAGCCGCCGCTCGAACCTGACGATCCCCGGCAGCAGCCGCCGGATCCGGCGCGCCCTGGCCCCCAGCTTCGAGCCCCGGCGAAGCCAGGCCCGGTCGATCGCGGTCCAGGCCGGGATGCCCGCCACCGACTGCCTGGCGAGCTTGAAGTTCCCGATCGCCACCGTGGCCAGGTAGGGGGCCATCTGATCGGAGGCGACCCAGTGCCACGACCTGCTCCCGGCGGAGTTCCCGACTGCGACCAGGCGGCCGTTGGCCACCCCGACGAGCGGCCCGCGGCGGGTGCGACGCGGCGCCGTGACGGTGACCTCGAGGGCGGCCTTGTCGGTTAGCGAGTCGTTGCAGGCGAGCCATGCCGCCGTTCCCACCGGCTCGCCCACCGCGACGGCGCCGAGGTCGCGGGTACCGAACCAGCCCTCCCTGGATCCGTCAGGGTCGGTGAGCTTCCGCGGGTGGCCGCGGTAGCGGACGACCGCGGAGAAGGATCCGCCCGCGGCGATCGGCGTCGCCGGCACCACGATCAGCTTGTGGCCGCGGCGGCGGAAGCGTGAAGTGGCGCCGTCCACCCGGACCGAGGTCACCCGCAGGCCCACCAGGTCGAGACCGAAGCGAACCAGCCGGGCGCGGGCCCTCGCCTCGATGCGGTCGGTCGCGGCGATCCGCCCGCCTCGCCGTGGCCGCCGCGGAGGCGTGAACCGCAGGTCGAGGCGATAACGCGAGACGTCGTAGGCGTCGGTCCCGTAGCCGGGGAAGAAGGGGTCGCGGCCGCCGTTTCCCCGGGCGGCTACGGGCCTGCCGGCGGTCGCGGCGAGCTTGACGCGAAGCGCGACGGGCGCGGAGGTGGAGAGGCGGGCGCCGGGTGCGGCTGCGGGGGCGGCATGTGCGGTGGGTGCGGCCGCGGCATGTGCGCCCGCGGCATGTGCGGTGGGTGCGGCGGCGGTCGCCCCGGCGCCGGCACCCGCCAGGGCGAGCGCCGCGGATGCCAGCCCCGTCGCGCTGGCCCCGAGGGCGATCTTCGCGGCAGTGCTCACCCCGGCATTAGATCAGCCCCACCGGCCCGGCCACCCGCCGAACGTCCCTGAGTACCCCCTATGGCAACAACTCCGGGACGTTCGGTGGTGGTGGGGTGGGGTGGGTTGGAGGGCTAGCTGCCCTGGGTCTGGTCCCCGCCCTCCGGCCCGGAGTCGCGGCGGTCCTCCACGAGCCGCTCCAGGGCCAGCTCGAGGGCTCCGAGCTGCCGGCGCACGGCCCGGAGCTCGCGCATCGCCACGGCCTCCGCGGCGCGGGGCCCCGCCGAGATCTCGGCCTCGACCTGCTCGAACTCGGGTCCCAGGAAGCGCTGGGCGACGGCGCCGGTCAGCAGGGCCACGAAGCAGATGCCGACCAGGACGATGATCAGGGAGACCACCTCGGAGCCCGTGGTCGTCGGGTAGATGTCCGAGCCTACCGTGGTCATCGTCGTCACCGCCCAGTAGACCCCCTGCCAGGCGGTCAGGTGCTGGTCGTGCCTTTCGAAGGCGACGAACGCGGCCCCCCCGGCGACGGCGCTGAGCAGGGCGAGCAGCGCGGCGTAGCGCAACCCGCGCAGCGAGAAGACGTCACGCGAGAGCTGGGCGAGGCGCAGCAGGCGAAGCAGGCGCAGCAGGCGGAGGATCTGCAGGCCGGGGGGGAGGACCGGCGGCGTCAAGACGACGATGATCAGGTCGAGCGGGTTGTCGCGCAGCCAGGCCCGGCGGTCGGGCACCACCGCGAGCATGATCACCAGCTCGGCGAGGAAGGCCAGCCAGACGATCCAGTTGAGCGCGTTGGCGACCGAGGCGACGGTGCCGGAGGGGTGAGACTCGGTCAGCGCCACCGCCGGCAGGGTGAGCGCCGCGGCGATCATCATCGGGGTGTTCAGCCAGGCGGCGACCCGCTCGCTGCGAGCGTCCATGGACGGGAGGTTCGACGCCGGCGCCCCTCCGCCTTCCCGCCTCAGCCCCGTGATCCCCGGCCCGGTGATAGTTTGCTATACTAATTACCAAGGCTAATCACTTATGGGCACCCGCGACATCACACTCCCCCAAGACCTCACCGCCTCGGCGGCGCGCCTCAGGCTGGCGGTCACCAGGACCGCGCGCCGGCTGCGCCAGGAGGCGGCGGGGGAGCTCAGCCCGACCGGCGCCTCCGCGCTGGCAAGCGTCGAGCGCCACGGTCCTCTGACGCCGAGCGAGCTTGCGCGGATCGAGCGCGTCAAGCGCCCGACCGCCACCCGGACGCTGTCCGCGCTCGCCGCCGATGGCCTGATCTCCCGCACCCCCGACCCCTCCGACGGCCGCAGCGCCCTGGTCAGCGTTACGCCGGCGGGCCGCGACCGGCTGCGCAGGCTGCGGGGACGCAAGAACGCCTACCTGGCCCGGCGCATGCGGGCGATGCCGCCGCAGGACGTGCGGGCGCTGGAGCGGGCGGCAGAGGTGCTCGAGCGCATGCTCGAGGGTGAGCGGGCTTGACCGAAGCGCTCCGACGACCCTTCGAATCCCTCTCCGTCCGCAACTACCGCCGCTACTTCGCGGGTCAGGTGGTCTCGCTCTCCGGCAACTGGATGCAGATGGTCGCCGAGGCCTGGCTCGTCCTCGAACTCACGGGCAGCGGCCTGGCGGTCGGCCTGACGACCGCCCTGCAGTTCCTTCCGGTCCTCCTCTTCGGCGCCTGGGGCGGGGTGCTCGCCGACCGGGTGCCCAAGCGCTCCCTGCTGATCGCCACCCAGTCGCTGATGGTTGTCCCGGCCCTCGGGCTGCTCGCGGTCAGCGCAACGGGGGTGGTGACCCCTGCGATGGTCTTCGCCCTGGTGTTCCTGCGGGGGGCGATCAACGCGGTGGACAACCCGACCCGGCAGAGCTTCGTGATCGAGATGGTCGGGCCCGATCGGGTGGTCAACGCGGTCAGCCTCAACAGCGTGATCGTTCACTCGGCGCGCATCCTCGGGCCCGCCGCCGCCGGGATCGTGATCGCCGCCGCGGGGGTGACCCCGTGCTTCGCCGTCAACGCGACGAGCTTCGTCGCGATGATCGTCGCGCTCGCCGGGATGCGGCCGCGCGACCTTCACGCCTCGCCCCCGGTCCCGCGCGAGCCCGGTGCCATCCGGGCCGCCGTCCGCTACGTCACCGGCACCCCCCAGCTCGCCGTGCCGCTTGCGTTGATGGCCCTCGTCGGGACCCTGGGCCTCAACTTCCAGGTCATCCTCCCGCTGCTCGCCCGGTTCACCTTCGGCGGCGGGGCCACGGCCTACGCCGTCCTCGCCTCCGCGATGGGTGTGGGCTCGGTGGCCGGCGCCCTGCTGACCGGTGCGAGGGGCCGCACCGGGTCCCGGGTGATCGCCGCTGGCGCGCTCGCCTTCGGCTGCCTATCGCTGCTGGCCGCGCTGGCCCCGAGCCTCGTCCTGGAGGCCGGGGTGCTGGCGCTGCTCGGAGCCTCCTCGGTCACCTTCGCGGCGGCGATCAACTCGACCCTCCAGCTCGAGGTCGCCCCGGAGATGCGGGGCAGGGTGATGGCGCTCTACTCGGTTGTCTTCCTCGGCTCGACGCCGATCGGCGGCCCGATCGCCGGCTGGCTCTCGGAGGCCTACGACCCGCGCGCCGCCCTGCTGCTCGCGGCGGCGGCCGGGCTGGCCGCTTCCTGGGCCGCGCACGTGTCCTTCCGCCGCATCCGGGAGACGCGGACGGTGCGCGCCCCCCGGCGCCCGGCGGAATCCGCCGCGACTATCTAGGCTGCGCGGCGCCCTTGAAGCACGATCCGCACGGATACTGGTTGGAGGAGGCGCCGCGGGCCGAGCCCGTCCCCGCGTTGAGCGGCTTCGTGCAGGCCGATGTCCTCGTCGTCGGCGGCGGGTACACGGGGATGTGGACCGCGTGGCACGCGCTGGCCGCCGAGCCGGGCGCCCGCGTCGCGCTGGTCGAGGCGGACCGGTGCGGGCACGGGCCGAGCGGGCGCAACGGCGGCTTCGTCAACTCGCTCTGGCTGAGCTTCGAGAACCTCTCGCGGCGCTTTGGCGAGCGCTCGGCCCTCGAGATCGGCCGGGTCTCCGCGGAGTCGGTCGACGAGATCGGCCGCTTCTGCTCCGAGCAGGGCGTCGATGCCTGGTACCGGAAGTCCGGCTACATGCAGGTCTCCGGAGCTCCGGCCCAGGATGCGGCCCTCGCCGCGATCGCATCCTCGGTCGCCCGCGCGGGGGGAGACGACCTGGTCACCCTCCTCGACCCCGGGCAGGTGGCCCGCCGCTGCTCCTCGCCGCGCTTTCGCGGCGGCGCCCTGTTCGCGGACGCGGCGACCGTGCAGCCCGCCCGCCTCGCGCTGGGCCTGCGCGCCCGGCTCCTCGAGGCCGGCGTGGCGATCTTCGAGCGCTCGCCGGTGCGGGCTCTCACCGAGACCTCCGCCGGGGTCGAGGCCCGCACCGAGCACGGCACGGTGAGCGCCCCGCGAGCCGTGCTGGCCTTCGGGGGCGCCGCGGCCCGCTCGGGGTCCCCCTTCCGCAACGCCCTCACCGTCACCTCCTCCCACATGGTGGTCACCGAGCCGGTCGGGGACCTGCTCGAGGAGATCGGCTGGACGGGCGGGGAGGCGATCTCCGACAGCCGGGATCTGGTCCACTACCTGCGCACCACCGAGGACGGCCGGATCGCCTTCGGTTGGGGGGGAGGGCGGCTGGCAGTCGGCGGGCGCCTCGGCGGCGTCGCCGAGCTGGACCCCGAGGTCGTCTCCCAGGTCGCCGCCTCCATCCGCCGCTTCTTCCCCAGCCTCGAGCGGCGGCGGCTGACCAACGCCTGGGGAGGCCCGATCGACGTCTCCCCGACCCACCTGCCCGCCGTCGTCTCGACCCCGGGGGGAAGGGCGTGGGCGGCCTTCGGCTACACCGGCAACGGGGTCGGGCCCTCGCAGATGCTCGGCCGCACGCTCGCCTCGCTGGCTCTGGACCGCCGAGACCGCCACTCGCGCCTTGGCTTCGTGGATCCGCCGCACTCGGCGGTCCCGCCCGAGCCCTTCCGCTACGCCGGCGGGACCGCGATCAGGGCGGGGCTGCTCCGCAAGGAGCGCGCCGAGGAGGAGGGCCGCAGGCCAAGCGCGACCAGCCGCGCGCTGTCCGCAGTTCCCGAGCTGATCGGCTTCCACATCGGCCGCTGATCGGCCCGCCGCCGGTCGGGCCCGGCGACCGGGCAGGGCCGTGGGGCACGTCACCAACGGCTGGTGATCACCTTCTTGCGGGTGTAGAACTCCACGGCGTCGGTGCCGTTGGCGTGCAGGTCGCCGTCGATCGAGTCCTTCCAGCCCGAGAACGGGAACCAGGCGACCGGGGCCGGGACCCCGATGTTGACGCCGAGCATGCCGGCCTCGACTCCGTAGCGGTACTGCCTGGCGGCGGCGCCCGAGGTGGTGAAGATCGAGCCCGAGTTGCCGTAGCGCGAGCCGTTGACGAAATCCAGCGCGTCCGCCATATCGTCGGCGCGGACCAGCGCCAGCACCGGGCCGAACAGCTCCTCGCGGGCCAGGACGGACTCGCGGTCGGCGGTCTCGACGATGGTAGGGGCGAGCATCGTCCCCGCCGGGCCGGACGCCGCGCGGCCGTCGAGGACGACGGCGTCGCCCCGCTGCTCGGCGTCGGCGACCGCGGCGGCGGCGCGGTCGCGCGCGTCGGAGCCGATCATCGGGCAGACGTCGGTGCCCTCATCGGCCCCGGGGCCGATGGTGAGCGCGGCGGCGGCCTCGGCGAGCGCGTCGCGGACCTCGTCCTGGCGGGCGCCGTCGCCGACCAGCACACAGACCGAGCCGGCCAGGCAGCGCTGGCCCGCGGCCCCGAATGCCGAACCCATGATCGCCGGAATGGACTTCTCGAGATTCGCGTCGGGCATCACGACCAGCGAGTTCTTGGCGCCCCCCAGCGCCTGCACGCGCTTGCCGGTCTCCGCCGAGCGGGTTGCGACCAGGCGGGCGGTGGAGGCCTGCCCGACGAAGGAGACCGCGTCGATGCCGGGGTGGTCGAGGATCGCGCCGACCGCCTCGCGGCCGCCGTGCACGAGGTTGACGACACCCGGCGGGATCTCCTCGATCCCGGCGGCGATCTCGACGATCAGCTCCGAGGGGCGGGGGTCGCGCTCGGAGGGCTTGAGCACGAAGCTGTTGCCGGTGGCGATCGCATTGGGGAGGAACCAGAGGGGGATCATCGCCGGGAAGTTGAAGGGGGTGATCGCCGCCACGACCCCCACCGGCTGGCGGACCATCTCGACGTCGAGCCCCCTGGCGACCCCCTCGAGATTCTCGCCCTTCATCAGGTGGGGGACGGCGATCGCCGACTCCACGGACTCGATGCCGCGGCCGACCTCACCCCGGGCGTCCCCGATCGTCTTGCCCATGTCGGCGGTCACCAGCTTCGCCAGCTCCTCGCGGTGGCGGTCGAGCGCGTCGCGCAGGGCGATCAGCGCCCTGGCCCGCTGCGGCGGCGGCACTTCGCGCCAGCCGGGCTGGGCCGCGCGGGCCGCGGCAACCGCGGCGTCCACGTCGGCCGCGCCGGAGAGCGGCACACGGGCGAGCACCTCCCCGCTCGCGGGGTCGGTGTCGTCGAGCGCGTCCTCCGCTGTCGCCTCGGCCCAGGCGCCGTCGACGAAGTTCCGCAGGGTGGGGGTGCGCGCGGCGCTGGCGGTTTCCATTTCGTCCGTCCTCTCCTCGCTTGCCCTCTGCAAGCTACCGGCTTCGGCATATCCTCCCGCCGATGGAGCGCAGCGACCTCGACCACGACCACGGCGCCGAGGTGCTGGCCGCGGGCGGTGTCGTGGTTCGCGGTCAGGGGGCCGCCAGGCTGGTCGCGGTGATCCACCGCCCCAAGTACGGGGACTGGACGCTGCCGAAGGGAAAGCTGGAGCCCGGGGAGGGCTTCGAGGATGCGGCGCTGCGCGAGGTCGCGGAGGAAACCGGGTTGCGCTGCAAGCTGGGGGACGAGCTGAGCCGGGTCGGCTACCGCGACCGCCGCGGCCGCAGCAAGCTGGTCCGCTACTGGCGCATGGACCCGGGCGGGGGGAGCTTCGCCCCCAACCGCGAGGTGGACGAGCTGCGCTGGCTGGATGGCGATGCCGCGGTCTCCCTGCTCAGCTACCCCCACGACGCCGAGCTGGTCCGCGAGGCGCTCTCGCTCAGCCCCTGAGGGCCTCCTCGGGCTCCTCCCGGGCCGCGCGGTAGGAGTGCAGGCAGTGCTCCGAGCAGAAATACACCGTCCGCCCGCCCTGCTCGAGGCGAAGCGCCTTGGCGCGGTCCACCTTCATCCCGCAGACCGGGTCGGTGGCGCCGCGGCGCGCGGTCAGCCAGAAGAGCACCGCGAAGACCGCCAGGGCGACGACGTTCAGCACCAGCTTGTAGTCGAGCTGGACCGAGCCGAAGATGTCCTCTCGGGAGGGGCGCGGGCCCTCGGGTATGAGGCCGGCGAGGCTGAACAGGGCGTCCACGGCGAGCGCCGCCAGAACCATCGTCACCAGCATCAGCGCGGTGATTCGCAGCGCGTAGGGCGTCCCGTAGTACTTGCGGTAGGCGAGGACGATCGGGATCACGATCAGGTCCGCGAAGATGAACGCCATCACCCCGGCGAAGCTGATCCCGCCGGACCACAGCACCGCGGCGAGGGGGATGTTGCCGACCGAGCAGACGAAGCTCAGCACCGCGATCAGCGGGCCGACCAGGACGTTCTCGATCGCCACCAGAACCGGCGGCGCGTCGGTGATGAACAGCCGGTTGAAGAAGTCGTTGCCGAGCAGCCCGATGAAGCCGGCCAGCAGGAAGCCGATCGAGATCTCCTTCCAGAGCATCTGCCAATCGCCCCGGAAGTTGTGGGCCACGTCCGACCAGGCGCGCTCGGAGGTGAGGCGCTGGCGCCAGCCCATCCGCTCCCCGGCCATGTGGTGCTGGTGGCCGGCGTCGGCCCGGCGGGCGTGCTCGCGGGCCGCGCGCTCCAGGCGCGGGGAGACGAAGAGGCGGAGCATCGCCGCCATCAGCACGATCATGATCGCCCCGCCGACGTACTCGGCGAGCGTGAACTGCCAGCCGATCAGCACCCACAGGACCAGGCCCAGCTCCCAGACCAGGTTGGTGGAGGCGAACTGGAAGGCCAGCGCGGTGACCGCCGAGGCCCCCTTCTGGAAGAGCGACTTGGCGATCGCGATCGCCGCGTAGGAGCAGGACGAGGAGGCGGCGCCGAGAGCGGTCGCCAGGGCGACCGGCCGGGCCCCCTCGCCGGAGAGTGAGCCCTCGATCCGCTCGCGGGGCACCCAGGCCTGGACGATCGCCGAGATCGCGAACCCGAGGACGAGCGCCCACCAGACCTCGTACGCCATCAGCAGCGCCTGCCGGAATCCGTCCGCGATGGTGCTTAGAGCCTCTGTCAATCGGTCCCCCTACGCCGGCCTCTCGATCACAGCCTAGAGAGCCGGCTCAGAGCAGCCCGAGGCCGCGCGCCCGCTCCCGGGCCCGCGCCAGCACCTCGCCGGCATCGGGCACCACTCCGCCCCGCATCAGCACCTCCCCGGCGACCACGGTCGTGTCGACGACCGATCCCGAGGCGGCGTAGACCAGGCCGGCGCGCAGCTCCCCGAGGCCGAGCTCGTAGGTGCCGGGTCGCAGCAGCAGGAAGTCGGCCGCCTCGCCGACCCCGAGCCGCCCGCCAGAACCCAGCCGCGGGGCCCGGGCGCCGGTGGCGATCGCCCAGGCTTCGGCCGCGTCGATGACGGCGGGGTCGCGGGCGGCGTGCTTCTGGATCAGCGCGAAGGACTTCACGTCGGAGAGGAGGTCGAGCGAGTTGTTCGACCCGGCCCCGTCCGTGCCGAGCGCGACCATCACGCCCGCCTCGCGGGCAAGCGGGTAGGGAAACGCTCCCCCCACCGCCAGCTTCTGGTTCGCCACCGGGTTGCTGACCACCGTGGCACCGCGCTCGGCGATCAGCTCCAGCTCGCCGCGATCCAGCCAGACACCGTGGGCGAGGACGGTGGAGGGGCCGAGCAGTCCGAGGCCGTCGAGGTAGACGGCCGGGCGGACGCCGTGCTCGGCGAGGCATCGGTCAACCTCCTGCTCGGTCTCGGAGAGATGGATCTGGACCGGGGCGTCGCGCTCGGCGCCCAGCTCCGCGATCCAGCGCAGCGAGGCCTCGCTGACCGAGTAGATCGCGTGCGGGGCGAGCGAGGGGACGATGCGGCCCGGCTCGGCCAGCTCCCCGGTCGCCTCGAGGCCGCGGCGGGCGGCCTCGCGGAGCTCCGCGAGGCTCCCCGAGACGTCGATCAGCGGCGTGCCGATCGCGGCGCGCAGGCCGGCGTCCCGCACCGCCCGCGCCGCCGCCTGCGGCTGCCAGTACATGTCCCAGAAGCGGGTCGTCCCGGTGCGGATCATCTCCACGCAGGCCAGGCGCGTCCCCCAGTAGACGTCGTCGGCCTCGAGCTTCGCCTCGACCGGCCAGATCTTCTCCTCCAGCCAGCGCATCAGCGGCAGGTCGTCCCCGTAGCCGCGGAACAGGGTCATCGCGGCATGGGTGTGGCCGTTGAGCAGGGGTTCGACCAGCGGTCCTCCGTCCGCGTCGATCACCTCGTCTCCCTCGCGGGCGGCGACACCGGGTCCCAGGGCGACGATCATGCCCTCCTCGGCCCGCAGCCCGACCCGCTCCCCGTCGAGGACGGCTCCGGTCACGCAGAGGCTCATCGAGCAGCCACCTCCAGCGCCTCCAGCAGCGCCGGCAGCGCCTCTTCCAGCCGCTCCCGGTTGGCCTCCCGGCCGGCCTCGTACTCCCCGACCGTGAGCGGCTGCGGGCCCACCCCGTTGGCGAGGTTGTCCACGGTGCACAGGGCGGCGTAGGGGAGCCCGAGCTCTCCGGCGACGATGCACTCGGCGGCCACTGTCATCCCGATCACGTCGGCGTGGGGGGAGATCAGGCGGATCTCGGCGGGCGTCTCGAAGCGGGGGCCGAGCGCCTGCCAGTAGGTGCCGCCATCGACGATCGGGCCAAGGCCGGCCGCCGAGCAGGAGCCGAGAACCGCCCTCCGCCAGTCGGGGTCGAAACCGGGCACCCGGTGACCGCGCTCGTCTAAGAAGGCCGAGCAGCCGAGGTGCAGGGCGATGAAGTCGTCCGGGCAGAGGAGGCTGCCGATCCCCAGGTCCTCGTCGAGCGAGCCGACGGCCGAGATTGCCAGAACCCTCTCGCAGCCGCGCTCCACCAGCCCTCGGAGATTGGCCGCATGGTCGATCCGGTGGGCGGGGACGTACTCACCCGAGCCGTGGCGCTGGAGCACCTCCGCGCCCGCCAGCTCCGGCTCGTGCCCGAGCAGTCCGCTGCCGACGATCAGCCCCAACCAGCCCATCCACCGATCCTATGCGCACCCTCAGGCGCTTCCGCGCGCCGCCCGGAAGGCGGCCACGGCCTCGGCATGGTCGACGATCGGCTCGGGGTAGCCGAGCGCACCGCGCTGCAGCGGTCCGAGCCGCCAGGGCTCGTGCACCGCCGGCCCGTCGATCGAGGAGAGCTCCTCGACGTAGCGGCGCACGTAGTCGCCGCGGGGGTCGAAGCGGTGGGCCTGGCGCAGCGGGCTGAGCACCCGGTTGGGCCGCGTGTCGTTCCCGGTGCCCGCCACCCACTGCCAGTTGCCGGCGTTGTTGGCGATCTCGCCGTCGGCGAGCAGGCCCCAGAAATGCTCGGCGCCGCGGCGCCAGTCGATGTAGAGGTCCTTGCAGAGGAAGGAGGCGACGATCATCCGCGCCCGGTTGTGCATGCGGCCCTCGAGGGCGAGCTGGCGCATCCCGGCATCCACGATGGGGTAGCCGGTCCGTCCCTCCTTCCAGGCCTGAAGCGCGCGCACCGACCGCGACCAGCGGTCACCGCGCGGGCGGTAGTCGCGCCGCGGGTAGTCCGGAAACGCGGCAAGCACCTGGTGGTGGAAGTCCCGCCAGCAGAGCTGCCGGGCGAACGCCTCTCCTCCCTCGCGCCGCAGCGAGCGGCGCGCGACCTCGAGGGGCGAGAGGCAGCCGAACCGCAGGTGCGCGGAGAGGTTCGAGGTGGCGTCCGCGGCGAGGTCGTCCCGCGACTCGCCGTAGTCGCCGATCGAGCGCAGGAACGCCGCGAGGCGGCGCCGTCCCTCCGACTCCCCGCCCGCCGCGAGCCCAGGAGAGGCCCCGGGGGCGAGGCGCAGCGGGTCGGGCAGCGCCGCGGAGCCGACCTCCGGCAGGGGGGGGAGGCGCCGGGGCCGAGGCGCGGCGCACCGCCAGGGCGACTCGCGCCAGGCCCGGAAGTAGGGGGTGAACACCCTGAAGTGCGGGGCCCTCCCCCTGTCGTCTCCTCCGCCCCGGGCGGGGAGGACCTCGCCGGGCGGGACCACGGTGACGCCGGGATGACGGTGGAAGGCGAGCCGGGATCGCTCGCAGGCCGCGGCGAGCCCTCCCTCGCGCCCCCGCGCGTAACGGCTCCAGTCGGCCCCGACGTGGACCTCCCCAGCCCCGCAGCCGGCGGCGACCCGAATCGTCTCGGCGACCGGGTCGCCCTCCCTGACCACCAGCGCGGAGCCCGCCGCCCGCAGCGAGCGGTCGAGATCGGCCAGCGACTCGAGCATGAAGCGCAGGCGGTTGGGGCAGCCGAAGCCGCGCAGCAGGGCGGGGTCGAGGACGAAAAGCGGCAGCAGGGCGCCGGCCGACGCCGCCGCCGCGAGCGCCGGGTTGTCGTGCGTTCGCAGGTCCCGGTTGAAGAGGACGATCGCGGTTCGCACGCCGGCAAACGCTACCCGGGGCGAGGGCGGGGCCCCTGGGGTCGGACCTCGCCGCGCGGGTGGGGATCGACGCCCGGCGTCCGTTGGCGGGCGCGCTCCTCCGCCAGCGCCCCCAGCTCGCGCTCCAGGTCGCCCAGGAAGGGAGGCCGGGGATCCAGGCCGCGGAGTCCCTCGAGGTCGCGCTCCCAGAGCGCGATCCGCAGGCCGAGCGGCGCCTTGAAGCGCCGGGCCACGCTCTCGCCCTCGGCCGCGTATCCCCGGCGCAGGTCGCGGACGTTGCAGAGCTTGTCGGCAGCGTAGATGGCGGTCGCCGGTGGGCCGTAGCGCAGCACCTGCTCCCGGTGCGCGTCCTTGCGGGCCTCGTAGGGCTCGATCGAGGGGTCCTCCGTGAGCACCCCGACCAGGTCGCCGACCGGCTCCCCGAAGCGCTCCCGGAGCTCCGGGAGGGTGGTCGCCGTGTCCTCGACGGTGTCGTGCAGGAGGGCCGCCGCCACCGCCTCCTCGCCCAGCCCGGCCCCGGCGACCAGCTCGGCCACGGCGCGCGGGTGCTCGATGTAGGGCCGGCCGGTGTAGTTGCGGATCTGATCGCCGTGGGCGGCGGCGGCGAACCGGTCCGCCTCGGCCGCGGCGGCCGCCGCGGCCGGCTCAGCGCTCATCGGACCTGACCAGCCCGGGGGTAATCGAGTCGCCCGCCGGATCGCGGTCGGGGTGGTCCCGCTCGACGAAGCGCCGGACGCCCTCGAGTATCTCGGGGCTCCCGAGCAGCCTGTTGAAGCACTGAGCCTCGATCATCAGGCCCTCCTCCAGGGGCCGGCCGAACCCCCTCACCGCCGCCTCCTTGTCGGTGCGGATCGCGGGCTGGGGAAGCTCGGCGATCTCCCGGGCGAGCTCCAGCGCGCGCTCGAGGCACCCGCCGCTCGGGGTGACCTCGTTGACCAGGCCGATGCTCTCGGCCTCGGCCGCTCCGATCACGCGCCCGGTGATGATCAGCTCCATCGCGCGGCCCATGCCGACGATCCGGGGCAGCCGCTGGGTCCCGCCGTCCGCGAGGCCGACGTTCCAGCGGCGGCAGGTCACCCCGAAGCTGGCGTGCTCGTCGGCGATCCGGATGTCGGCGAAGCAGGCCCACTCCAGCCCGCCCGCGTAGGCGACGCCGTTGACCGCGGCGATCACCGGCTTGTAGATGTCGGTCCAGCGCGAGGGACCGATGATGCCGTCGCGCTCGCCGCGGTTGTGCGCCTCGACCTCCTCCGGCGTCCAGCGGACCAGGGGCTCCTCGTCGATTCCGGCGGCCCCGAAGCCCGCCGCCGCGGCCTTCAGGTCGGCCCCGGCGCAGAAAGCCCGCTCGCCGGCCCCGGTGAGCACCGCGACCCGGGCCTCCCCGTCGTCGCGGAAGCGCCCGAAGGCGTCAACCATCTCCCTGGAGGTGACCGGCCCGATCGCGTTCATCCGCTCCGGCCGGTCGATCGTGATCACGCGGAGGTGCCCGCGCTCCTCGTATCGGATCTCCTCGTACACCCCAGGTCAGACTACCCGCCGGCGGGAACCCCGGGCGCCAGCTCGAAGCAGGCGCGCTCGACCGCCAGCTCGACGTCCCCGGCCTCGCCCCCCGACTCCGCCCAGCGCTGCGCCGCCTCTGCCCCGAGACCGTCGAGGAAGTCGTCGGAGTGGAGGGGGTCGTGGTGGAACAGCAGCGTCCTCGCGGCCTCGACGCGCCGCGCGAACTCGAGCGCCTGCCCGACCGAGGAGTGCCCCCACCCGACGTGGTCGGGGTACTCCTCGTCGGAGTACTGGCCGTCGTGGATCAGCAGGCTGGACCGGTGGGCCAGCTCGTAGCCCGAGAGCCACTCCGGGTCCAGGCGGCGGATGTCGGAGCCCAGGGCCGGCTCGTGGTCGGGGATGTAGGCGAGCGTCCGGCCGCCGTCGGTGATCGAGTAGCCGAGGGTGGGGCCGCGGTGGGCGACCGATGCCGCCCGGATCCGGGCCGGCCCGATCTCCCACTCGCTCTCCGGGCAGTGGCGGAAGGAGACGTCGCAGGGAAGCTCGCGCACCTCGACCGGGGAGAGCGGGGCCGAGATGTAGCGGGCGATGCGGTCGCGCAGCGAGGCCTCGGGGGACGCCGGCCCCCAGATCACGATCTCCGTCTGGGGGCAGAAGGCCGGTGCGAAGAAGACCAGTCCCTGGATGTGGTCGAGGTGCAGGTGGGTCAGCAGGATGTGGAGCCGCGCCGGCTCCTCGGCGAGGGCCAGCCCGAGGCTGCGGATGCCGGTGCCGGCGTCGAGCGCCAGCATGGTCCCGTCGGAGAGGGTCACCTGGACGCAGGAGGTGTTGCCGCCGTAGCGGATCGTCTCCGGGCCGGGCGAGGGGACGGATCCCCTGGTGCCCCAGAGCTTGACCTTCACGACTCCCCCTCGACCGGCCAGAAGACGGCTATCGCCCCCCGCGATCCGTGCGCTGTGAGGATCGGGAACGCCGAGGCCTCGATCGGGTGGCGCGAGCCGTCGGCCGAGCGGATCTCGAAGCGGGCGTGGGCCGGGCGCCCTCGCCGCACGGAGACGACCAGCGGCAGCTCCTCGTAGGGGATCGGCGCGCCGTCGGGGCCGAAGGGCCCGAAGATCGCCCCCCACTCGTCGGGGCCGACTCGCCCCAACTCCTCCCAGCGCTTGCCGAGCAGGCTTCCCGCGGCCTCGTTGTAGAAGACCAGGATCCCCCCCTCGTCCACCAGGAACGCCGGGGTCGAGAGCGAGGAGAGCAGGTTGCGGGCGAGGATCAGCTCCAGCGGCTTCTGCGCCATTCGCGGCACCCTAGCCGGGTCCGGGGGCTGAAGGCCACGATTGCCCTGCGTGACATCCGTCACGCAGGGCGGCCGCTATTTGCGGGCGATGACGTAGGGGCCGCAGGCCGGGGCGCCGGGGTTGGCGGCGACGTCGGCGGTGTCCAGAACCTTGCCGTTCTGGTCGAGCGCGATCAGCTGCACCTTCAGCTTGTCCCGGCTCACCGTCACCTCTGCGTAGGAGAACTGGTCCATGCCGGCGCAGCGCATCCCCACCTGGTTGCTCGGCTTGAAGAAGAGGTCGTGCACGACGCCGGCGTAGGGGCCGCCGACCGCGTTGTCGATCTCACCGGCGAAGTTCTCGGTGGCGATCGGCCCGGTGGTGATGTCGGTGATACCCGAGTCCACCGGCCCGCCCGGCTCCAGCGTCTTCAGGCGCGCGTCGTTGACCAGGTTGGCGTGGTCGTCGGTGGTCAGGAAGACGACGTTCTTGACGTTGTCCTTGAGGAAGGTGAGGACCTTCTGGCGCTCCGCCTCGTAACCCTCCCAGCGGTCGTAGGGCAGGGCGTAGAACTGCTGGATCGGCACCTCGTTGAGGACGACCTTGAAGGTCGCCTTCGAACTCTTGATCGCGTGCTTGAACTTGGCGAGCTGGGTGGCGCCGAGCATGGTGCGGTCGGGGTCGGCGATCTTCGCCAGGCAGGCCGGCGGCGCCGGGTTGAGCAGCGGCGGGATCAGCGCTCCGAAGACGTTGCGCACGCTCTGCGGCGCGGTTGGCGCGAGGTCGGGGTTGCCGCTGGCCGCGGGGTTGTCGCAGGCGCCGCCGTAGTCGGCGCTGGTGCTCCGGAAGGAGCGCTCGTCGAGGAGGAAGATCTCCAGGTTCTTGCCCCAGCGGAAGCTGCGGTAGATCCCGGTCTTGGAGTTGTAGGTGACGGGGTTGTAGTTGCGGAAGGCCTTGACGCCCCGCTCGTAGAGCGTCTTGCCGTTGATGTTCACGGTGCCGACGCTCAGCGGGAAGGAGTTCTCGTACTTCGAGAAGTCGTTGATGAACTCGTGATCGTCCCAGTGCGCGTAGTAGGAGGCGGAGCTGCGCGCCCTCACCCAGGGCTTCTGTCCGAGGTTGATCTTGTACTTCCGCCACTTCTGGGGAACGGTCAGGGCGACGTCGCCCAACCCGTGGCCCGGCACCTCGGTGTCGGAGTAGATCGTGTCGCCCATCAGCACGTTGAAGTCGTTGTGCTGGCCGGCGATCCGGTTCCAGATCTGGAACCTGTTCCAGTAGGGCGCCGTCTTGCCGGGCTCGGGCAGCGCGTCCTGGTCACCGGAGACGGCGAAGCGGATCGTCCTGGCCTGGTTGGGAGCGGGGGCGGTCTCGAAGCTGCCGGTGGAGCTGTGGCGGCCCCCACTCATGCACCAGCGGTAGTGGTACGCGGTGCCGGGGCGCAGGCCCCCGATCCGCTTCTGGACGGTCTTGTCGTTGTTGGCCGAGACCTGCGCCTTCAGCCGCCCCGGGGCGCGCTTGACGTCGCAGCGCCCGAAGCGCTTGCTCCGCGAGACCTGGGCGAGGGCCGTGCCGGTGCCGTTTGCACGCGCCCAGAGGATCGCCGAGTTCTGGTTGACGTCGGCCGCCACGACCCCGTAGCGGAACCCCTGCTCGGCGGCCGGGGCGGTCGGGGCCGCGGCCAGGGCGCCCAGCAGGGCGGCGGCCATTGCGGCGGCGATGGTTCGCGAACGCCGGACGAGCATCTCGACAATCCTAAACCCCGTTGTCAAGTGGGAGTTGCGCCAACCCAGGGCTGGCTCTCCCCGGGACGGGCCGGCCGCCGGATCGGCGCCGGTCCCCGCCCGGCCGACTCGGCGCGGGACCCCCGCTCAGCCGGCCGGATCGGCGCAGGACCCGCTCAGCCGGCCGGATCGGCGCAGGACCCGCTCAGCCGGCCGACTCGGCGCTTCGCATCCCGCCGCGGGCCCAGAGGGCGAAGACGCCGATCAGGCCGAGGGCGATCGCGAATGCCGCGAGGACCAGGGTCGGCTCGCCCGAGATCAGGCCCCGCCCGGCCTCCAGCAGCACCGTCGCGGGGTTGACCGAGGCCGCCGCCGACATCCACCCCGAGAGCAGGTCCAGGGGCACGTAGACCGGGGCCAGGAAGAGGACGAGGAACACGGGAAGCTGGATCAGCGGGCCGCCCTGGATCGAGCGCACCCGCATCGCCACGCCGCTGGCCCACAGCGTCGCGGCGACGTTGACGAGCACGGCGAGGCCGAAGAGGCCGAAGAGGTCCACGCCGCCCCCGCCCACCTGCATCCCGGCGACCGCCGCGACGATCGCCAGCACGGTCCAGGTGACCAGCGCCCGAGCCAGCGCCGCGATCGCGTAGCCGGCCACGATCGCGCCGCGATTGGGCGCCGCCAGCATGAAGCGGCCCGAGAACCCCGTCTCGAAGTCGCGGGCTATCGCGAAGCCGGTGAAGACGCCGCCGAAGGCCGCCGACTGGAGCAGGACGAAGACGAACTGGAAGGCCGTGTACCCGGAGGGGAAGTTGAAGTCCGGCACCCGGCTGACGGTTGAGAGCCCGCCCGCGAAGGCCGCGAAGAAGAAGAGGGGGAAGACGATCGCCGGGGCGAGGAAGGCCGGGTTGACGAGAAAGTTGTGGACCCCCCGCCAGGCGACCGCCAGGGCCACGGAGCGAGATGCCGCCAGGTTCACGTCCGCACCAGTCTCGTCCGCAGCGAGAGGCTCGCGGCGACCATCCCCGCCACGAGGATCGCGGCGGCGACGCCGAATCCCATCGCCAGGGCCTCGGGATCCCATCCGGTGATCAGCAGGGAGCGGATCGCCTCCAGCATGTAGGAGACCGGGTTGTAGGTGGCGACCTCGCGGAACCAGTCGGTCTGGATCAGGTCGCGGGGGAGCGCCATCGAGGAGATGAAGAGGAAGACGAAGAAGACCGGGAACAGGCTCTGCACCGCCTCGCCGGTCCCGGTCCGCAGGGCGGCGAACAGGCCGATGGCCCCGAAGCCGACCGTGATCAGCACCGAGAGGGCGACGATCACCGCCACGCCCGCCAGGCCTGTCGTGAACTCGGCGCCGAAGATCAGGCCGACGGCGAGGTAGGTGGCCGCGCCGATCAGGCCGAGGACGGCCGCCCCGGCGAGCAGACCGGTGAGCAGCGCGGCGCCGCGAAGGGGGGTGAGCGCCAGCCGGTTGAGGAACCCGGTCTCGATGTCGCGGGCGAGGTCGGTGCCGGTGTTGAGCACCGAGAAGAGCGCGCCCTGGAGGAAGGGGACCGCGAGCGCGAAGGTCAGGTAGGAGTCGGTCGGGAAGCCCGGAAGCTGTGCGGCCCTGGAGAGTCCGCTCGAGTTCACGGCGAGCAGGAAGAGGGGGAAGACCAGTGCGGGGACCAGATGGGCCGGCTGGCGGAGCGTGCGCATCACCGAGCGCCTGGCCAGCTCGCCGACCTGGGCGGAGAGGGCGGAGTTCACCGGGCCTCGCCCCCGGGCGGGGTCTCGCCTTCCTCTCCGGCTCCCTCCAGGGTGCGGCCGGTCTTGGCGAGGAAGACGTCGTCGAGCGAGGGAGCGTGGAGCTGCAGGTTCTCGATCGCCAGGCCCGCTCCGTCGAGGGCCCGAACCACCTCGGCGAGGTCCGCCTCGCCGCCGCCAAGCCGGGCGGCGACGGCGTGGGGCTTCGCCGCCGCCGGCTCGCCGAAGCGGCCCAGCACCGCCGATACGGCCTCGCGCCTGCTCGGGTCCCGGGGGATCACCTCGACCGTGGGCCGGCCGATCTCGGCCTTCAGCTCGGCCGGGGTGCCCTCGGCGACCAGGTGACCGTGGTCGATGATCCCCACCCGAGCGGCGAGCGCGTCGGCCTCCTCGAGGTACTGGGTGGTGAGGAAGACGGTGACGCCCTCCTCGGAGGCCAGCCGGGCCACCTCGTCCCACAGCGCCGTGCGGCTCTGCACGTCAAGGCCGGTGGTCGGTTCGTCGAGGAAGAGGATGCGGGGACGGTGGACGAGGGCCAGCGCGAGGTCGAGCCGCCGCTTCATCCCGCCCGAATAGCCCCCGACCTTGCGGTCGGCGGCGTCGGCGAGCCCGACGCGCTCGAGCAGCTCGCCGCTGCGGGCGGCCCGCTCGGCGCGGGGCAGCCCGTGCAGGGCGGTCTGCAGCCTCATGTGCTCGCGGCCGGTCAGCAGGGGGTCGAGCGCGGCCTCTTGCAGGGCGGCGCCGATCGCCCCCCGCACCCGGGGTCCCTCGCGGACGATGTCGAACCCGGCCACGCGGGCGCTGCCCGAGGTCGGCGGCAGCAGGGTGGTGAGCATCAGAACCGTCGTGGACTTGCCTGCCCCGTTGGGGCCGAGGAAGCCGTAGATCTCGCCCTCGGCGACCGCGATGTCGATCCCGTCCACGGCGCGCGGCCCGTTGCGGAACTCGCGGACCAGGCCCTCGGTCTCGATGCCCCTCGCGGTGGCCGGCTCGGTGGCGGGGCCGGCGCGTCGTTCGGGGGCCGACGGGTCCGGACCGGTGCCGGCGGGGGAGTGGGAGGAGGGGGGCATTCCAGGGAAAGTTGAGACTATCGAATATTGACATTTGGGAGTATCATCGTCGCGTGGCAGCGACGGGCGCGACGGGCGGGACCGGCAAGGGCGACGGCAGCGCCAGGGAGGCCTGGGGCCTGCTCTCGCGGCTTGTCTACTCCGGGCCTCCGCCCTTCGTCGAGATTGCCCGCGAGTTCGACCTGCGCCCTCCCTCCTTCGGGATGCTCCGGGCCCTCGAGCAGCCCCGCTCGATGAGCGAGGTGGCCGGGTTGCTGCGCTGCGACAACTCCAACGTCACCGGCCTCGCCGACGCCCTCGAGGCCAAGGGCCTAGTGGAGCGGCGGCCCGACCCCGGCGACCGGCGGGTGAAGCTGATCGCCCTCACCTCCCGGGGCCGCAGGCTGCGGGCCCGGATGATGGAGGCCGCTGCGGAGCCGCCTGACTGGCTGCTCGCGCTCTCCGAGCGCGACCGTCGCCGCCTGATCGAGACCCTGGGGCGGGCCGTTCGCGACCAGCAGTTCCGCTGAGCCAGCCGCCAGCCCTCCCGCCCACCCCCTTCCCGACGTGGGACCTCTAACCCCCTCCAGGCGACCGATTAGAGGTCCCACCCACTGGCACCGACTGCGCCCGATCGACGTGGGACCTCTTGACCGCGCAGGTCAACGATTAGAGGTCCCACGTCCGGGGAGGGAGGTCAGTCGCCGGCCTCCTCGCCGGCCGGGGTCAGCGCGTACCACTGCGCCCCGAAGGAGGTGACGTCGTCGCCCCTCGCCTCACCGGGCTTGCGGTCGGCGACGTAGGTGTAGAGCGGGTGGTCCGCGTAGGTGACCTGGGTGGTGCCGTCGTTGCGCTTGGTGGTACCGAGCTTCGAGGCCTCGGCGCCGCCCTTGGCGACGGGCGCCCCCGAGCTCAGCAGCGGCGGCCAGGCCTTCGCGCAGGCTCCGTCGCAGGCCGACTTCCCTCCCTTGTCCTTCCTGAAGTCATAGAGGGTGAAACCCTTGGCGTCGACGACGATCCTGCCGAGTTTCGGGTTGTCCGCCACCGCAACGACCCCCGCCCCGCCGCCCTGCGAGCTCTGGGCGCCGGCGGTGTCGGAGCCGTAGCGGGGCTGCGCCGAGTTTCCGTAGGAGTAACCGCCTCCGGAGGAGGACGCGGAGGACGAGCCACCGCCCGAGCCGCAGCCGGCGATCGCCAGGGCGAGCGCGGCCGCGAGCGCGGCCGGCAGCGCGATCCGTGTCCTGGGAGCGCTCATGCGGTCTGGGCCCATGCGGGCTCCTTTGCTCTTGGCGTGGTCGGTAGCGCGGCCCTCGCGGGGCGGCCCAGCGGCTCGACGAAGGTGCGGCGCCCGGCGTGGACGCCGACCGCCCGGGCGCGGGAGAGGTCGAGCGCGGCGCTGAGAGTTGCCTCGTAGTCGCCGCCGTAGCGGTAGCGGAAGCTCCCGGCAGACACCGGGGTGCCGTCGCGGCGGCGCAGGAAGACCCGGCAGAGCGTCCCGGAGCGGATGCCGCTCACGTCCATTCTGATCTCGGTGCCGAAGGATCGGGGCTCCAGGGTCGCGGCGATTCGCACGCCGCCGGGCAGGCCGGTGAAGTCCACCCGCTGGCCAGGCTCGGGCGACCCGGAGGGAAGGACCGCGATGAGGAGCGCCGCGGCCGCCGCCGCGACCCCACCGAGGGAAAGTCCGAGGACGACCCGCCGATTCCGCCGTCTGCGGCGCCCCTCGGTCGCCACGCGCATCCGCACCCGCTCGCCCAGGCGGCGGGGAGGGGCCGGGGCCTCCTCGATGCGTGCCAGGTCGGCGAGCGGCATCAGCGCGGCCACCTCGGAGATCGCCGCAAGCTCGGACCGGCAGGTCTCGCAGCCCTCCAGGTGCGCTTCCAGGGCGGTCCGCTCGCCGGGCTCGAGCCGGCCGAGCGCGTAGGCGCCCAGCGATTCGCGCCAATCGCGGCAGCTCTCAGCTCTCATAGCCCATCTCCTCGAGGGCGTTGCGCAGCGCCCGGAGGCCGTAGTAGACGCGGCTCTTCACCGTCCCGACCGGCACGCCGAGCTCAGCCGCCACCTCCGCGTAGGGCCGCCCCCGGTAATAGGTCTCGACGAGCACCCGTCTGTGCTCGTCGCCGATCCTGCGCAGGGCCTCCTCGACCTGCCAGGCCAGCAGCGCCTCCTCGAGGGGGTCCACCGAGGGCTCGGCGCCGGCCTCGGCGAGCCGCGGGCGAGCCGCACGGGCACGCCAGAGATCGATCACGACGTTGCGGAGGATCGCGAACAGCCAGGTGCGAAGCGAGCCGACCTGGGGGTCGAAGCGGTCGCCGGCCCGCCAGGCGCGCAGGAAGGTTTCCTGCACGGCCTCCTCGGCGAGCCCGCTGTCGCCGAGCGAGCGCAGCGCGAAGCCGTACAGCTCGCCGCCGTGGGCCGCGTAGGCCTCGCGCACGTCGCGGTCGCGGCTCAGCGCTCCCGGTGCCATCGCCCCATGTTCCCAGCGCAATCCAAAGCGCCTGGGGATACGGAGGCCCTGCGTCGGGGGTTCAGACTCGCCCCGGCGGGGCCGTGGCGCAGCGCCGCGGCGGGGAGGTGCTCCCGGTGCCGGCCCTCGCCGGCACCGGGAAGCGGCAGCTTCAGAGGTCGGCTAGGAGCCCTTGCCGATCCTGAAGACCGAGCCGCCGCACTCCGGGCAGGTCCCCTTCACGGCGGGGCGGCCATTCTTCATGGTCACCGGCTGGGGGTTCTGGATCTCGACCTTCTTGCGATCCTTGACGCAATATGCCTCCGGCATTGAAGGCCTCCTTTCGCTGCCGCTTCGCGGCAAGCTCACGGTTGCCCGCGAGGTCGGATTGCGGCGAATGTAACGGAGCGTCAGGACGATTCCGGGCGTAAGTGTGCGAATCCGCACATAGTCGGGGCAAAGAGTCCGCAAGCTCGGCGACCGACTAGCCTTCCCGCCGTCCCCCGCACGCGGCCCAAGGAGACCCCCAGATGCCCGAAGCAGTGATCGTCGACACCGTCCGCACGCCGATCGGCCGTGCCTTCAAGGGCTCACTCGCCCAGCTGCGCCCCGACGAGATGGGCGCCTACGTGGTCGACCAGTTGCTCGAGCGCAACCCCGAGGTCGATCCCGCCTCGGTCGAGGATCTCTTCTGCGGCTGCGGCATGCCGCAGGGCCTGCAGGCGTTCAACATCGGCCGGATCATCTCGCTGCTCTCCGAGAAGCTTCCGGAGACGGTCAACGGCGTGACCGTGTCGCGCTATTGCTCCTCCAGCCTGGACGCGATCCGCCACGCCGGCAACGCGATAAAGGCGGGGGAGGGCGACGTCTACCTCGCCGCCGGTGTCGAGTGGGTGAGCCGCTTCAACGAGCGCACCGAGCCCGCCGGCGCGGCCGACCAGAACCAGAACCTCCAGGGCAGCGACGGCCAGCCCAACGCCTACATCGAGATGGGCCACACCGCTGTCAACGTCGCCAAGCGCTACGAGGTCAGCCGCGCCGACATGGACAGGTTCGCGCAGCGCTCCCAGGAGCTTGCGGTGGCCTCCCAGGAGGACGGGTTCTTCGACCGCGAGATCGTCCCGGTGACCCTGCCCGACGGGACCGAGGTGGCCAGGGACGACGGACCGCGGGCCAGCTCCACCCTGGAGAAGCTCTCCGAGCTCGACGAGGCCTTCGGTGGGGGCGGCGTGACCGCCGGCAACTCCTGCCCGCTCAACGACGGCGCCGCCGCGGTGCTGCTGATGAGCGACACCAGGGCGAAGGAGCTGGGCCTGACCCCGCGCGCCCGGATCGTCACCGCGGCCACCTTCGGCAACGAGCCCGAGTACATGGGCGTCGCCCCGATCGGCGCCATCAAGAAGGTCCTCGACCGCGCCGGGATGACGATCTCCGACGTCGACGTGGTGGAGCTGAACGAGGCCTTTGCCGCGCAGGTGATCCCGATCATGGACCAGTGCGACATCCCCCTGGAGAAGCTCAACACCCACGGCGGGGCGATCGCCCTCGGCCACCCCTTCGGCATGACCGGCGCCCGCATCATGGGCACGCTGCTGAACGCGATGGAGACCGACGACCACCGGATCGGCCTGGAGACGATGTGCGTGGCCGGGGGCCAGGGCAAGGCGATGATCGTGGAGCGCCTCAACTAAGTCGTCCGGTCGGTGATGGTGGCGGTGGTGGCCGGCTGCCACCGAGCGGGAGGCGCTGAGGTGGTCGGTCGCGGCGGCGGGAGGCGCTGAGGTGGACATCGCGGCGACCCAGCTGGTGGCCGGCGCCCTCCTCCTGGCGTTCCTCTACCGGCGCCTGCTGGCCGGGATCCGGCGGATGAGGGAGCGCAGAGCCCGGCCCGGATCCGGATAGGCTGGCAGCGTTCTCGACCAGGGAGGAGACCCCCCGATGACGACTTCACGTTCCCGCTCACTGCCGGCCCGGCGCCTGGCGGCCCTCGCCGTGGCGCTGGCGGCGCTCGCCCCGGCCGCTCCGGCGGCGGCGGCAGGGAGCCGCACCTACCGCAACACCCTGAGCGTGCTGTTTCGCTCGGGACCCGCGGGAGACCAGTTTCGTGGAAGGGTCCATTCCGCAAGACGCGACTGCCTGGGGGGCCGGCGGATCGCCATCTTTCGCAAGCGCCCCGGGGCGGACCTGCGGCTGGGCTCGACGCGCTCGCGCGAGGGCGGCCACTGGCGGATCGATCCTCCGGGCGGCACCGTCGCACCCGGCCGCTACTACGCGGTGATGCGGCGCAAGGTGCTCGAGCGGGGCGGGGGCGAGGTCAAGCAGTGCGCCGCGGTGCAGACCCCGGCGTTGCGGGTCACCCGGTGACGGGGCGCCCCGGCCGCGTGGCGCCGGCCGGCGAAGCGGCAATACACTTGAGTAATCAAGCAGGTCTCGGGAGAGCCTGACCCGGATCTGCGCCCCCCGGGCGCCTGGATAGCGCTGCTGCGGGCCCACGCCTCTCTGACCCGCCGCCTCGACGCGGCGATGCGCGAGCGGCACGGGCTCAGCCTGCGCGAGTACGAGGTGCTGCTGCAGCTCTGGATGGCGGACGGCTGGCGCCTGCGCAGGGTGGATCTCGCGGAGCGGCTGCTGATCACCCAGGGAGGCGTGACCCGGATGCTCTCCGTCCTCGAGCGCCGCGGAGCGGTCGAGCGGGAGTCCTGCGAGGAGGACCGGAGGGTCGTCTACGCCCGGCTCACCGACCAAGGCGCGGAGCGGCTGGAGGCCGCTCGGGCGGACCATCTGGGTGAGGTGGACCGCCTGTTCACCTACCGCTTCGACGAGCGGGATCTGAGCTCGCTGGGGGAGCTTCTGGGCAGGCTCGACCCGCCGGGCCGGCACGGCTGAGCCGCGTCGCCCGGGCGGCGGCCGGTCGGGGCCGTGGGCGTCGCCGGGGACCGGATCGGCTCGCGGTCAGGCATTCGGGCCGGTCGAGCGGGCAGAATTGACCCGTGCCGGACGCTCGCACCAGATCCCGGGCCCGCGAGGCCCGCCGCGCCGGCGCCCGGCCCCGCCAGAGCCCCGCCGTCTACCGGCGTCGGCGCCTGGGGGCCGTCCTCGTCCTGGCCGCGCTGATCCTGCTCGGGGTGCTGGTCGTCGAGCTGAGCGACAGCGGCGCGCCGCAGTTGACGCCTGCCCAGGAGAAGCTGGTCGCCCGCACCGAGAACCCTGTCCACCTCACCCTCTCCGTGAGCGGCGACATCCTCATCCACTCCTATCTCTGGGAGCGCGCCCTGGCCAACGGGGGAGGCGGCTCCTACGACTTCGCCCCCTTCTTCGAGCAGATCAAGCCGTTCACCGCCGCCACCGATCTCCCGATCTGCCACGTCGAGACGCCGATGACATCGTCCCCCCCGACCAGCTACCCGATCTTCAACACCCCGACCGATCTCGCGAAGGGGATCGCCGAGAGCGGCTGGAAGGCCTGCGACACGGCCTCCAACCACTCGCTTGACCAGGGGCAGTCGGGCGTCGATCAGACCGGTGAGGCCCTCGATCGCGCCGGCATCGCCCACACCGGGTCGTTCCCCTCCGCAAGGGCGCAGCACAAGCCGCTGATCCTCGAGGCCAAGGGGGTCAAGGTCGGGTACCTCGCCTACACCGACTTCACGAACGGCATCCCCCTGCCCCACCCGTGGTCGGTCAACTACCTGCCCTACGACGACCCGGTCGGGCCGAAGGCGGAGCGGATCCTGGCCGCGGCGAAGCGCGACCGCAACGCCGGAGCCGAGGCGGTCGTCCTGCAGATGCAGTGGGGCGATGAGAACTCCACGGATCCCAACGACTCCCAGCTCGAGCTCGCGCGACGCCTGACCGCCTCCCCCCTGATCACCGCGATCGTCGGCCAGGGACCCCACGTGGTGCAGCCGATCGAGAAGATCAACGGCAAGTTCGTGGTCTTCTCCGAGGGCAACCTGGTCTCGAACCAGAGCGCCCTGGCGGGCCTCCCGGCGGAGACCCAGTACGGGCTGATCGCCCTCCTTCACGTGGTCGCCGACGGCAGGGGCGTACGGGTGCAGCGGGTCACCTACGTCCCCACCTGGGTCCGCCTCTCCGACTACGTCGTGCTCCCGGTCGGAATCGGCCTGCGCAGGGACCCCGGCGACGCCGCGGCCCTGCGCGACGCCTATGACACGGTGGTCGGCATCGCCGGGCGCGCCCCCGGCATCCAGCCGGTCCCCCGCCGGCTCCCGCCGGGCTGAGGGCGGCGGCTACTGCTCGAGCCGGTCGGCGATCAGCTTGGCCAGAGCGAGCGCGGAGGTGGCGGCGGGGGAGGGGGCGTTGCGGACGTGCAGGGCATGCTCGGTGCGGTGGATGACGAAGTCGTCGACCAGGGATCCGTCGCGCCCGAGGGCCTGGGCGCGCACCCCGGCAGGGCCGGCGACGACCCGGACGCCGCGCAGGACCGGGACCATCCGGGCCGCCTCGTCCAGGAAGGATCGGCGGCTCAGCGCCCGGCGGATCTCCCTGGCCCCGGCGCGCCAGTGGCGCCTCGCCAGTCGCCAGGTGCCGGGCCAGGTGAGCGTCTCGGCGAGGTCGCGGGGCCGCAGGGTGACGAGGCGGTAGGCGTCACGGGCCGGGGCCAGCAGGGCGCTTGGCCCGATCAGCACCTCACCGGCCAGGGTCCGGGTCAGGTGGGCGCCGAGGAAGGGGAGGCCCGGATCGGGCACGGGGTAGACATTGCCCCTGACCGCGCTCTCCGCCGGGCCCCCGCCCGCCTCCCTGTCATGGAGGCCGGCGGCCGGCGCGGGTTCGCCGCCCCCCGGGGCCACCCGCAGGTAGGCGCCGCGAAAGGGCACGATGCGGGGGTCAGTCGGGGCTCCGCAGGCGACCGCCAGCCTGTCCGACCAGAGCCCGGCGCAGAATACGGCCTCCCGGGCCGAGGTGGTCCCGAGCGAGTGGGAAACCTCGACGCCGCGGCCGCCCGTCCGCGCGGATAGCGCCCTGACGCCGGTGTGGACCGATCCCCCCGCGCCCGCCAGGTCGGCGGCGAGCGAGCGCGCCACCGCCACGAAGTCGACGACGCCGGTCGCCGGTGAGTGCAGGGCGGCGACGCCTCGGACGTGCGGCTCGATCGCCCCGATCTCCTCGGCGCCGACGCGCCGCAACCCCTCGACCCCGTTGGCGGTGCCGCGCCGCTCCAGCCCGTCGAGCCGCGCCAACTCGCCCCCTGCGGTCGCGACGATCAGCTTCCCGCTTCGCCGGTGGGGGAGGCCGCGCTCCTCGCAGTAGGAGTAGAGCGCCCGGGCCCCCTCGACGCAGAGCCGCGCCTTCAGCGAGCCGGGCTCGTAGTAAACGCCGGCGTGGACTACGCCGCTGGAGTGCCCGGTCTGGTGCCGGCCCACCTCCGGCTCCGCCTCGAGCACCCGGATGTCGCCGCCGGGACGCCTGCTCGCAGCCTCCCTGGCCACGGCCAGGCCGACGATGCCGCCCCCGACGACGATCAGGTCACACTCCGCCGGAGGGAGGGTCCTGCTGGCAGTCACCATTTCCGATCTCACCGTAATCGGTCAATCGGTCCGTTCTCATTGACGGGTTGCGTCCCCCCGGTTACCGTGGCCCGGATGCGAGGAGCGCGCCGTCCCAAGGCCTTCGACCGTCGCCGGCTGGTCTCGATGCTGATTCTGGTCTGCGGCCTCTCCCTGCTCGTCACCACCGCGCTGGCGTCATCCCGGCGGGCGCGGGTCGGGTTGGTCAGCCGCAACTCCTCGGGACCGGCGGCAAACGACAACAGCTCGGTCGAGGGGGGAGGCAGCTCGATCTCGGCCGACGGGCGGGTCGTCGCGTTCTTCTCGCGTGCGGCCAACCTTCCAAGCGGCGACGGGAGCATCTACCAGATCTATGCCCGGGACATGAGGACCGGCGGGACGAGGTTGATGAGCGTCGATTCCAAGGGCGACTCGGCCCTCAGCGATCTCTTCGGCCCCGCGATCTCCGCAAGCGGCCGGTTCGTCGTCTTCTACGGGACCGGCGCCGGCCTGCCCGGCGCCGACGGCGCCCACGAACAGGTCTGGATCCACGACCGCCGCACCGGGGCGACCCGGCTGGTCTCCAAGGGAAGCGGTGGTGGTGCCGGCGACGGCAGCAGCACCTACGCCTCCGTCTCGGCGGATGGCCGCTTCGTGGCCTTTAGGTCGTTCTCCTCGAACCTCCCAGGCGGGGATGGAGTCAACAGCTTCGTCTATCTGCGCGACATGCGCAGGGGGCGGACGATCCTGATCAGCAGGACCGCGACGGGGGCCCCGGCCTCGGGCTTGGTCTATGGTCAGTCGGTCTCCTCGGACGGGCGCCGCGTCGTCTTCATCTCCAGGGACGCCGACCTGCCCGGCGGCGACGGCTCGACCGACCACGTCTACCTGCGAGACCTGCGTCGTGCCCGCACGACCCTCCTTGACCGGACTTCGGGCGGGAAGGTCGCCAACGGCTACAGCACCCAGCCGTCGATTTCCGGGAACGGGCGCTTCGTGGCATTCGAATCGGTCGCCAAGAACCTGGGCGCCAGCCCCCTTCGCGAGCAGGTCTTCCTGCGCGACCTGACGCGAGGGAAGACGACCCTGGTCAGCCGCAACAGCGCCGGGCGCAAGGCGAACGGGAACGCCTTCCTCGGCCACCCATCCGCGAGCGGTCGGTCGGTTGCCTTCTCGGCCACTGCGACCAACCTTCGCCAAGGCGACGCCAAGTGGCCGCGCATCTACGTCCGCGATCTCACCCGGGGCAGAACCCTGCTGGTCAGTCGCCGCAACGACGGCGCCCCGGTGGACGGCTACTTCGACTATCCCTCGATCTCAGCCGATGGCAGCTGGGTCTCCTTCTACGGCGGCGTCTTCAGCGGTCCCAGCCTCGGCGGGAACCCGGCTTTCACCAACGCCTTCCGGTTCGGGCCGATCCCCTGAGGCACGTTTGCCCTCAGGCACGTTCGCGCGAGGAGGATGCGCAAATCCCGGCGCCTCCCGCCCCTCCTTCGGACGTGGGACCTCTAACCCGCCAATATCAGGGTCAAGAGGTCCCACGTGGGGGCGGAGGCTGGTGAAAGGGGAAGCCGTGGACGTGCTGAGGACGATCACGTGGACGAGCTGAGGACGATCACGTGGACGAGCTGAGGACGATCACGTGGACGAGCTGAGGACGATCGCCTACGAGAGCGGCGGGAGAATCGCCCGGATCACCCTGAACCGCCCCGAGCGGGGCAACGGAATCACCAGCGAGATGCCGCGGGAGATCGCCGCGGCGGTCGAGCGGGCCAACCTCGACCCCGAGGTCCACGCGATCGCCCTGGCCGGCAACGGCTCCGGCTTCTGCGGGGGCTACGACCTGGTCGGCTCCGCCGAGGGCGAGATGTCCGACCTCGAGGACCCGGGCGCTCCCCCCGGCTCGCCGCTGGACCCGGCGGTGATCGCCGCCAACCACCGCCCGGGCAGCGACTGGGACCCGGTCACCGACTTCCAGTTCATGTCCCGAAACGTGCGCGGCTTCATGAGCCTCTTCCACTCGGAGAAGCCGGTGATCTGCAAGGTCCACGGATACTGCGTCGCCGGCGGCACCGACATGGCGCTCTGCTCGGACCTGCTGGTCGTTGCCGAGGACGCCAAGATCGGCTACCCGCCCGCCCGGGTCTGGGGTTCGCCGACCACCGCCCTGTGGGCCCACCGGGTCGGGATCATGCGGGCCAAGCGGCTGCTGCTCACGGGCGACTCGCTGACCGGGGCGGAGGCCGCCGAGTGGGGCCTGGCGACCGAGGCGGTCCCGGCCGGCGAGCTGGACGCCCGCTTCGAGCGACTGCTGGGCAGGGTGGCGCGCATGCCGGTCAACCAGCTGGTGATGATGAAGCTGCTGACCAACCAGGTCGTCTACGCGCAGGGCCTTCACCAGACCCAGGTCCTTGGCACCTTCTTCGACGGCATCGCCCGCCACACCCGCGAGGGCTATT
Source organism: Solirubrobacterales bacterium (assembly GCA_046330315.1). Classification (GTDB taxonomy): domain Bacteria; phylum Actinomycetota; class Thermoleophilia; order Solirubrobacterales; family 70-9; genus JAXLSZ01. Next base: position 7,321 of record JAXLSZ010000006.1, on the reverse strand, counting down.
CCTTCGTGCGCCGCGCGGCCGAGGAGGGCTTCCGCGAGGCGGTGCGCGAGCGCGACGAGCCGTTCGGCGATTTCGGCATGGAGGGCTACGGCCTGCGCTGAGGGTCCCGGCGCGGCGCCGCAGCCGGGGCACCCGCTCGGGTAGGGTCCGCCCGCCGATGGACCGCTCCGAGATCAGGCCAGAGGACATCCGGGCGTTCCTCCCCGGCACCTTCCCGGGCGACCTCGGCATCGACCCGCAGGAGATCGGCCCCGAATCGGCCGTCGGCCGCCTGGTCGTCGACCGCCGCCACCTTCACCCCGGCGGTTACGTCCTCGGCGGCGTCTGGACCGCCTTCGGCGACACCGTCGCCGCCTGGACGACCTTTCGCAACATCCCGCCGGGCCACGACTTCACGACTATCGAGCTGAAGCTCAACGTCTTCGCCGCCGGGCTGCCCGGGGACGAGCTGATCGCCACCGCCGAGCCGCTCCACGTCGGCCGCTCGACGGCGGTGATCGAGGTGCGGATAGACCGGGTGCCGGCCGGCGCCGGCGAGCGCCGCCTGGCCGCCAACCTGCTCGTCACCCAGTTCGTCCTGGCTCCCGGGGAGGGCTGAGCGCTGGTCGCCGAGTCGCCGGCGGGGGACGCCGGGCGGGCCGACTCCCCCCGGTCCACAAGGCCCCCCAACATCGTCCTGCTGATCACCGACCAGCAGCGCCGGCCCCGGCACTGGCCGCAGGACCCCGGCTGGCTGCGCGCCCTGATGCCAAGCGAGGCCGAGCTGTGCCGGACCGGGCTCTCCTTCACCAACGCCTACGTCAACACGGCGATGTGCTCGCCGAGCCGGGCGACGCTGCTGACCGGCCTCTACCCGGCGCGCCACGGCGTGCCCCTCACCCTGACCGCCGCCGACCTGAAGCCCGACCTGCGCAACGCCGCGGCTGTCCTCGGCGACCTGGCGGGGATCCTGCGCAGCCCCGGCGCCCCGAAGCGCCGGGCGCTGGAGGGCTTCGCGCGCGGCGCCTCACGGCGCACCACGGGTGGGGGAGAGCCCGAGCTGGACCCATCGATCCCCAACCTGGCGAGCGTGCTGAGGGCGGCCGGCTACGAGGTCGCCTACCGAGGCAAATGGCACCTCACCCAGCCGCTGGACCCCGCCGGCTGGGGTCCCCGCGACTCCGAGGCGATCGAGCAGCGCTTCGGCTTCTCGGGCTGGGTGCCGCCCGACGCCGGCGAGAACGCCAAGGCCGAGAACTTCGGCGGCGGCAGGGCGGGGCCGCTGGGGGTCGGCTGGGACGAGGTCTACACGCGCCAGGTCGAGGAGTGGCTGGCCCGCCCCGACCTCCCCGAGCCCTTCTGCCTTGTGGTCTCGCTGGTCAACCCCCACGACGTCCTCGGGTATCCGGGGTCCTACCTGCGCGGCGGCTACGAGCCCGCCGAGTTCCGCGAGCTCGGGGTCGGCCTGCCACCCACCCTCGACGAGGACCTCTCGACCAAGCCCTCGGTCCACACCCTGATGCGGATGGGGATGACCGCCTACCTCGGTCCGCTCGCCGATCGCGGCTCGAAGCTCGACTACGTCAACTTCTACGCGCACCTGCACCGGGTGGTCGACCGGCACATCGGCCGCCTGCTCGCCGCGCTGGGCGACCCGTCCAGCCCCGACTCCCTGCGCTCGCGGACCGTGATCGTGCGCTGCTCGGACCACGGGGAGATGGGCCTCTCCCACGGTGGCCTCCGTCAGAAGGCCTTCAACGCCTACGAGGAGACCGTGCGGGTGCCGCTGGTCGTCTCCAACCCGGTGCTCTATCCCGAGCCGGCCGAGACCCCGGCTCTCGCCTCGCTTGTGGACCTGCTGCCGACCATCGCCGCGATCGCCGGCGCCGAGCCCCCGGCCGCGGCCCAGGGCCACGACCTCGGCCCGGTGCTGGCCCGCCACGCCGGGCCCGAGCGCGAGGCGCTGGGCAGGGCAGGCGCCGACTTCGGGGCGGTCGCCTCACACCACTCGCCCGCCGAGTCGGTGCGCGAGCAGGTCCACTTCACCTACGACGACCACCAGGCCGCCACCGCGATGGCCGAGGCGCCCGGCCAGCCCAACCGGGTGCGCGCCGTGATCGACGGCTCCCGCAAGTATGCGGTCTACGTGGACCCCAACGGCGCCGCCCCGACCGAGTACGAGATGTACGACACCGGGCGCGACCCCGACGAGCGCCACAACCTTCTCGACGTTCACACCGGCGAGCCGCGAAGCGCCGCCGACCGGCCGCTGCGCGATGAGATGAGCGAGCGGCTGGCCGGCGAGATGGAGGCGCTGGGCACCGCCGAGACGCTGCGCCCCGGCGCCACCTGAGCGCTCGGGCCGCTGCGGGGCTCCGCTGAGCGACGCGGCGGACCGCCCGCACCGGCCCCGGCGGACCGCCCGCACCGGCCCCGGCGGACCGCCCGCACCGGCCCCGGCGGACCGCCCGCACCGGCCCCGGCGGACCGCCCGCTCATGCCGCGGCTGGCGCCTCCGCCGCGCGGCCCGCCTCCGCGAACCCGGCGAGCCCGGCGACCAGGGCGGCTATCTCGCTCCGCGTGCCGGGGTCGGCCAGCTCGCCATCCACGAACAGGGTGTCGACCTTGCCGACGGTCATCTCCGTCTCCAGGGGCAGAGCCCCGGCGACGGTGAGCACGCGGCGCAGGCTCTCCTCGGCCCAGGCCCCGCCAAACGGGGAGGGGCTCGAGCCGATCACGCCCACCGGCTTCGCGGAGAGCGCCGAGAGCCCGTGCGGGCGCGAGGCCCAGTCGAGGGCGTTCTTCAGGGCCCCGGGGACCGAGCCGTTGTACTCGGGGGTGGCGATCAGCAGCGCGTCGGCGCCGGCAATTCGCTCCCGCAGCTCCGCCACCGGGGCGGGGGGCGCCCCGGCGTCGAGGTCTTCGTCGTAGGCGGGAAGGCCTGCGAGGCCCCCGTAGGTGTCGATCTCGACCCCCGCCGGAGCGAGCTCCCGCGCCGCGCGCAGGAGCCCGCTCGAGTAGGAGCCGCGCCTCAGGCTTCCCGAGATCGCGAGGATCCTCATCGTGACCGCCTCACTCCGCCTCGGCGGCCTCGACCGAAAGGACCAGGCGGACCCGCTCCCCGACCATCGAGGCGCCGTTGGCGAGCCTGCTGTTCCACTCGATCCCGTACTCGGTGCGGTCGAGCTCGCCGCGGCCCGAGAGGGCGATCCGCCCCGAGCTGTCGGGCCCGACGCCGACCCCGTCGACATCCACGTCGAGGCCGAGCGGGCGGGTGACGCCGCGCAGGGTGAGCTCGCCGTCGAGGCGGTAGCTGCCCTCGCCGGTCTCCTGCACGGACGTCGAGCGGAAGCTCGCGACCGGGTGCCGCTCGGTCGCGAAGAAGTCCTCGCTGCGCAGGTGCCCGGCGAGCTGGCCGTCGCCGACATCGACGCTGGCGGGCGCGATCGTGCCCTCGACCGAGGCCAGCGACCCGCCGGCGGTGACGATCCGGCCCTCGAACTCGCCGAAGCTGCCCCGGAAGGTGGAGATGCCGAGGTGGGCCACCTCGAAGCCGACCCGGCTGTGGACGGGGTCGATCACCCAGGTCCCCGAGCCGAGATCGGTCGCGGTTGTGGTTGCCGTTGCGGTGGTGCTCATGAAGCCCTCCTTTGTCGTTGCGAAGGCAGCCTTTGCCGTCGCAGTTATTGATTTCGCAACAACAGAGTAGCAGAGAAGTTTGCATTGTCAACTATTGCGGCTACAATCAAGGTCTATGGGACCCGTTACCGCAAAGGAGCAGCAGCAGACCCGGGCAGTGCCGGAGGCCTCGCCGAGCGGGGTGCCCGAGGCGCGGATGGAGGCCTGGCGGGCGCTGCTGGTCGCCCACACCTCGCTGACCGCGGGCGTGGAGCGCGCGCTCGCCGAGGAGGACCTGCCGCCGCTCACCTGGTACGACGTCCTCTCCAGCCTCGAGCGTGCCCCCGAGAAGGCGGCGCGACCGCGCGACCTGGGCTGCGGGGTCTCGATCAGCCGCAGCGGCCTCACCCGCCTGCTCGACCGCATGGAGGAGGCAGGCCTGATCGAGCGCGCCTCCTGCCCGACCGACCGCCGCGGCACCTGGGTCGTCCTGACCGCCGCCGGCGCGGAGATTCTGGCCCGGATGCGGCCCGTCTACGAGCGCGAGCTGGCCGAGGGCTTCTCGGCCGAGATCACCGACGAGGAGGCCGAGACCCTCAGCCGCCTTCTCGGTCGCGTCTCAGGATCCGGCTAGCGGTCCGCCCGGCTGCCTTCCCCGCCTGCTTTGCCGCCCCCGGCACGGGGACGTGGATCGGGGCCGGACCACCCTCCTCGTGGCGGATGTCGGGGGCCTCGAGCTCCTGGATCTGGGGCAGGCGCCAGACTCAAAGACCTCGTGCCCCCTGGTCCGGCGCTTCTCTAGCCGCGAAGTGTGGGCAACCGGATCAGGTCTCTTCTTCTTCTTCACTCGGTAGGCCGGGACCAGCACACCTGAGCATGGCCTACCCCTTACCGCCCCCTGGTGGCCTGACTCGCCGGGCCGCGAAGCGAACCCACGGATCGCTGGCGCTCCTGCCGGTCCAACACCGTGCGCTCTTGCCAATGACCGACGAGAATCGCCCCCGAACCTTGCCTTCCGTAACCCGTCCTCGAAGCCGGTCCTGGCGGATGCCGCCGCCTTCGCTATTTGATCCCGAGGGTCACGTCGTTAGAAGTGGTGTAACGAGCACGTAGGGACCGGAGCGATCTCCGGGCGGCTCCGCGGAGCCGCCCGCCGAGAAGTTCCGGCCACCGCGGGCCCCAGACTCGTCGGTTGACACCAAGTCGATCGACGAAAGGAACACCACGATGGCCGAGAACAAGAGCATGACGACCGCCGAGGTCGTCGCCAAGACCCTGCTGGACGAGCACGCCGACTTCCTCAAGGAGGCCGTGGCGATGGTCGCCCGGCAGCTGATGGAGGCCGAGATCAGCGAGCAGATCGGCGCCGCACGGGGCGAGATCACGCCCGAGCGCGCCACCCACCGAAACGGCTATCGGCCGCGGCCCTGGGAGACCCGGGTGGGCGAGATCGAGCTGCAGATCCCGCGCAAGCGATCGGGCGAGGCCTACTTCCCCTCCTTCCTCGAGCCTCGCAAGCGATCCGAGCAGGCGATCGTCGCCGTGGTGATGGAGGCCTACGTGAACGGCGTCTCCACGCGCAAGGTCGACCGCCTGGTCGAGCAGCTCGGCATCCACGGGATGTCAAAGGACCGGGTCTCGGCCCTCTGCCGAGAGCTCGACGAGCAGGTCGAGGCCTTCCGCAACCGACCCCTGGAGGGAGAGCACCCCTACCTCTGGCTCGACGCCAAGGTGGTCAAGGTGCGCGACCGCGGCCACGTCTACCCGAAGGCGCTGGTGCTCGCCTACTCGGTGCACGAGTCGGGCCGGCGCGAGGTGATCGGCCTCGACATCGGCGAGATCGAGACCGAGGCCTACTGGGTCGGCTTCCTGCGCTCGCTCCGCGAGCGCGGCCTTGAAGGCGTGCGCCTCTGCGTCTCCGATGAGCACCTCGGGCTGAAGGCGGCGATCGCCCGCATCCTCGCCTGCCCCTGGCAGCGCTGCACCGTGCACTTCGTCCGCGACATGCAGCGCCACTGCCGCCCCGCCCAGCGCGGCATGGTCGCCGCGGCGCTGCGCGAGGTCTTCAACGCCTCGGGCTACGAGCAGGCCAAGCAGCGCTGCGGCGAGGTGATCGAGCGCCTCGCCGAGCCGGTGCCGAAGGTCGCCAAGCTCCTCGCCGAGGCCGAGGAGGACCTGCTCGCCTTCTACCGCTTCCCCGAGGCGCACTGGTCGAAGCTGCGCTCCACCAACCCGCTGGAGCGGGTCAACCGCGAGATCGGGCGGCGCTCCGACGTCGTCGGCATCTTTCCCAACGACGCCGCCGCGATCCGGCTCGCCGGCGCATTGCTGATCGAGCAGAACGACGAGTGGCTGGTCGGGCGCCGCTACCTCTCGGAGGAGTCGCTCGCCCTGGTCCTCGAGGACCAGGGCGATGAAGGAAGGGAGGTGGTCGGGGAACTACAAGCCGCGTGAAGAAGCCGACGGGGAGTTACACCACTTCACGCGACTTGACTATCCCGAGCTCTGGGAGAACTTGCCGGTCCTGGGGTTCGTTCGCCCTGGAAACCGCTCGTAATGGATCGCCGCCCGACGATCCCGTCCGTCTGAGCAGTGGAGCTTGAAGCTCATTTGAAGCTCACGTACACGAAGACCGTCGGTTCGAATCAAGATCGAGTAGGCGTTTCGCCCGGCGTGATAGGCGTTGCCCTGTGCCCTCGACGGTAGACCGGACAGCGCCAGGACCAGGGTGGCTGCAAGCACCGCCGTGAGGTTGAGCCCGCGCCTGCCGTGGAGAGGAGAGAAGCGAGGCAAGAAGGACGCAGCCCGCCGAGCCACGACCCCAATGTCCTTGCGCGTCCCTAGATCACGAGTGTCTTGCGTGTGAACCCGACTAGTCGACCTTCTCGCAACCCCGATCAGTCGGTACGTGATCCATCCATACATCGTTCCCATCAACATGGGCATTGTCATCGTTTCCACCCCCGCAATAGACCTCGTCTGATGCGCCGTTGTCGTTCTCTGAGGTGATGTCATCGTTGCCATTTCGCCCGGAAAGCGTGTCTCCCCCGGGACGGCCGAGCAGGTTGTTGTCCCGCTCGTCGCCGAAGAGCCCATCGCCCTGATCGGAGCCCTCCAGGTCGTCGATGTGAAACAGGTTGGCCGCCGAGCCCGAGCTGCACCGAGGGGATCCGCTCTGATTTCCGGCCTTGCCAGCCTCGAGATCTGCGACGACGCCGCTTCCCTTCAGTTGCGCCCACGATGCGTTGTTCTTGCCACCGTCCGTGATCCCGCCACCGGCTCCGTTGATCGTGTCGCCGTTGCAGACTGCCGCTGAGACGAGCAGGTCGTTGCCGTAGCCGCCTTCCAGGACGTCGGTGCCCTCGTTGTTGATCGCCGCGTCATCGCGTGCCAGGGTCTTCAGCGTGTCCCCCGCGACTCCCGGCCCGTCGACCAGCAGGTCCTCGGTGTTGTTGGCGCCTTGGAGCAGGGTCTCGCCGCCCTGGCCACCCAGGAGCACCGGGCTGGCGGTCTCCAGGAAGCCTGAGATCGTCAGGCGGTCAGCACCCCCCATCCCGGCAAGGGTGATCGCGTCCAGCGCTCGCGGCAGGGAGCAGGTCACCGAGGTGCCGTTGCCCTGGCCGTCGGTGGCGACCGTACAGCCCTCGGAAGCCGCCGAGGCGGAGGTGTCGAAGTAGGCGCCCGCGACCCTGCTGAAGCTCACCGAATCGGGGTTTCCGACCGA